>NZ_JBHUDZ010000018.1:0-415435 GCF_042678225.1 Flavobacterium artemisiae
AGGTGGTTATTGCGGCGGGGCTCACCTCTTCCCATTCCGAACAGAGAAGTTAAGCCCGCCTGCGCAGATGGTACTGCAGTTTTGTGGGAGAGTATGTCGTCGCCTTTCTTTTGAAAAACCCTGTTTTTTTTAACGGGGTTTTTTATTCTAATCTTCTTATTTTATGAGTTGATTTAAAGGTACCTTAGCTCAGATGGTAGAGCAATGGACTGAAAATCCATGTGTCCCTGGTTCGATCCCTGGAGGTACCACATAATGCTCGGATGGTGAAATTGGTAGACACGCTGGACTTAAAATCCAGTGAACAGCAATGTTCGTGCGGGTTCAAGTCCCGCTCTGAGTACTAAAAACTTCAATTGGCTTTTGCTGATTGAAGTTTTTTTTTGAAATAAACTCAAATTTATTATATAAAATTATATTTGTTGTAATCGTTTGTCAGAGTATTTTTATATTTTTACTGATCTATTTCTGTCACTATAAATTTAGATTATGCAAAATGTTTTTAAACGAGAAGATTGTGACGAATTTATCAATCGTATTAATCAGTTAAAAAATGACTCTCAACCACTTTGGGGTAAAATGTCTGTTGATCAAATGCTGGCTCATTGCAATGTGACGTATGAAATGGTGTTTGATAATATTCATCCAAAACCAAATGCTTTTATGAGATTTATTTTAAAAGTACTAGCTAAGAAAACGGTTGTTGGTGATACTCCTTACACAAGAAATATTAAAACAGCTCCGCAATTTATTATAAAAGGAGATAAAGATTTTGATATTGAGAAAAACAGGCTTGTTAATTATATCAACAAAACTCAGAATTTAGGAGAAAATGAATTTGAAGGGAAAGAATCTCTTCCTTTTGGACAATTGACATCTAAAGAATGGAATAATATGTTTGCTAAACATTTGGATCATCATTTAAACCAATTTGGTGTTTAATTAAAATATTTCAGGTATGAAGATATGTTTTATTTTATGTTTTTTATGCTTAGCATTAACAGTACGCGCACAAAAACAGGAAGTTCAAAAAACTATTGAATTATTTTTTGAAGGTTTTCATCAAAAAGATTCAATAAAAATAAAATCTGTTTGCTCTGATAAAATTATATTGCAATCAATCAGTGAAAATGCAGTTAAGGGAAACAAATTAAACAATGAGAATTCAGCAGAATTTTATAAATCAATAGCTTCGATTCCTTCAACTGTAAAATTTCAAGAAAAAATTTTGAATTACAATATCCAAATTGATGGATCAATGGCACGTGTTTGGGCACCGTACGAGTTTTATTTGAATGAAAAACTTAGTCATTCAGGTGTTAATACCTTTACTTTATTCAAAGAAAAAGATTCTTGGAAAATTATTTATTTGATTGATACAAGAAGAAAATAGTTAGTTAGAAAGAATTTCTGTTTTATAATAGAGACAAATATCTGTTAATAGACATTCTGGACATTTAGGCTTTGGTCTACAAGTTTCTCTACCTAGAAAAGAAATCGCCATTCCAATTTCTGACCAAATGCTTTTTGGAAGAACTTGCATTAAGTCTTTTTCCACTTTATTACCGTCTTTACTTTCTTTTATAATTCCGATTCTTGGAGCAACACGAATTACATGTAAATCAGCAATTATTCCTTCCGCAGGTTTATGTGTTTCTCTTAAAATAACATTTGCAGATTTTCTTCCTATACCTTTTAGAGCTGTTAATTCAGACATCTTCACTGGAATATTTTTATCGTGTTTAATTGTTTTTGCAATTTCGATAATCCATTTTGCCTTAGTGGCGTGATTACGTACTTTGCTTATATAAGGAATCAAATCTTCAAAGTCTATCTTTGAGAGGCTGTTTAAAGTTGGATATTTTTCAAATAATAATGGAGAAATGGCATTAATATTCGCATCAGAATCTTGCGCAGAAAGAATAACCATGATTAATAACTGATACGTATTTTGATAATCAAGTGGATGTTTCTTTCCTTTATATTTTTTTAAAATTGGTTTTAATTTAGTTTCCCAATCTAATGATTCTCCAAATAAATCCATTTTTGTGATGTTTTAATGTTTGATGGTTAGTGACTTATATAAAATTACGAATTTTCGATAAAGGCAAGAATTTTTTTAATCACATTATGATTTCCTAAAATTTTTCTATGCCCAAGTCCTTCCGTTAAAAAGAGACTTCCATTTTCTAAATTTTGATGAATATGTACTCCAGCTTTTACGGGAACTTCTGGATCATCATTATCATGAATCACTAAAACAGGAATTTTAATTTTTTGAGCAGCTCGATATGCTGAAAAATCATCCATTTTTACTTGGTGCTTTTTCTCAAAAAGGTCTTTTAAATGGTTTCCAATGTCTTTTTTTAATTTTAACTTCAATATAAATTCATCTAGAATATCCTGTACAATATCACCGCTTCCAATAATGACCGCTTTATTTACTTGTAAACCATCTTTTATCGCATTTAGAACAGACATGCCACCAAGGGAATGACCTATTGCTATTTCGAAAGGTCCAAATTGTTTTTCGAGTTCTAAGACTGAAGCTATAAACTCAGACATTATTGTTGTATTTCCCTCTGATTTTCCATGTGCTGGAGCATCAAAACTCACAGTTGAATAACCATTTTGCAAAAGCTCGTCAGCAATTTTAAATAATTGTGTTCCGCGTCCTGACCATCCGTGCACTAATAATATTTTGCGATCACTTTGACCGTATAAATAGGTAACTATGTTTTTATTTATTGCGGGAACATAAATCTGTTTTTGTATGCTTTTCGCATCCATTTCTAGTTCACGTTTAGGAACTTTATGTTTTATTGGAGTTGTAAATATTCTTGCAGCAAATTTTGTAACCAGCTTTGTTGAGAACAGCGCGCATATTTTCGCGGATATTATAATTATTGCTGGAATTTTTAATGATTTAGTAGGATTAATTGCCTTTTTTGCCATTTCGTTAAAATTTATTTTGAAGCTGCACTTTGCTTATTTTTTTGCTAAATTTAAAGAACATAAAAGTAGCATATAAATAATTGCTTCCTAAAAATAATCACAAATTAATTTCTTGATGGAAATATTTCATATTAGTGCAGAATGTTATCCTATGGCAAAGGTTGGCGGTTTGGCAGATGTTGTTGGAGCGCTACCAAAATATCAAAAATCTGCAGGACATGATGTTAGAGTTGTAGTTCCTTGTTATGATACCAAGTTTAGAAGCGAAAATGATTTTGAATGTGTTCATTGGGGAACGGTTAAACTCGGAAATTTTAATTTTCCTTTCAGCGTTTTAAAAGAAACTACCGATAAGCTTGGGTATGAATTATATCTAATAGAAATTAATGAATTATTCAACCGCCCGAATGTTTATGGATATGAAGATGATATCGAAAGATTTTTATCTTTTCAGATTGCGACATTAGACTGGATTATAGCAAGGAATGGAATTCCAAATATTATTAATTGCCATGACCATCATACGGCTGTAATTCCGTTTTTGTTTCAATTTGCTTATAAATATGAGACGTTAAAAGAGGTTAAAACGGTTTTAACAATTCATAACGGATTGTATCAGGGCTGGTTTGGTTTCGATAAATTATATTATTTGCCAGAATTTGATCTGAGACATATTGGTTTTTTAGAATGGAATAATTCTATTAATTCATTAGCAGTCGGCATTAAATGTGCCAATGCAGTAACAACTGTTTCTCCAAGTTATTTAAATGAAATTAACTATTCTGCAAATGGTTTGGAGGAATTGTTTAAATCTGTTCGAAATAAATCTATTGGAATTCTGAATGGAATTGATTTTGAAGTCTGGGATCCTTCTAAGGATGAAGGAATTGCATCTAATTATTCGATTGAAAATTTTCAAGTTGGAAAACAGAAAAATAAAGAAAAATTATGTGAACAATTTGAGTTAGATTCTTCAAAACCTCTTTTTAGTTTTATTGGAAGATTATTTGAAGAAAAAGGTGGTGATCTTCTTCCTCAAGCTTCGGCATTAGCTTTGTCAGAGAATTTCGAGGATATAAATATACTTATACTTGGTTCAGGAAATGCAGAGATTGAGAAGCAATTACAACAATTACGAGATGACTATAAAGGAAATTACAATGTTTTTATAGGTTATAATGAAGATTTGGCGCATTTAATTTATGCAGGATCAGATTTTATTTTAATGCCTTCTCGAGTAGAACCTTGCGGGCTGAACCAAATGTATGCCCTTAGATATGGAACCGTTCCGATAGTAAGAAGAACTGGCGGGTTAAGAGATACTGTTATTGACTTTGGAGACGACGGAAATGGAATTTGCCACGATCAGGCTTCGGTAGGTGATATTTGTTATTCGATTAATCGTGCAGTTGGTTTGTTTGCTGATAAAGAAAGTTTTAATAAAATAATTAAAAAAGGAATGACAACAGATCATTCCTGGGAAAAAGCATGTGAGGAATATATCAAAATATACAACTTAATAATTCAGCAAAATGAAATTTAAAAAGAAAAACGTTGTTGCCATTATTTTAGGAGGCGGGCAAGGATCCCGTTTGTTTCCATTGACAGAAACCAGATCAAAACCTGCAGTACCTATTGGAGGAAAATATAGACTGGTCGATATTCCGATTTCAAATTGTATTAATTCAGACATTTTCAAAATATTTGTCTTGACTCAATTTAATTCAGCATCATTAAATGCACATATTAAAAACACTTTTAATTTTAGCATTTTCAGCCAATCATTTGTTGATATTTTGGCCGCAGAGCAAACACCAGATAATCCGACATGGTTTCAGGGAACTGCAGATGCCGTTCGCCAGTGTATGTCTCATTTTCTTAAACATGACTTCGACCATGCATTAATACTATCCGGAGATCAATTGTATCAAATGGACTTTAATGAAATGCTTGAAGCACACATTGCCAGCAACGCGGAAATTTCTATCGCAACACTTCCTGTTAATGCAAAAGACGCTCCAGAATTTGGGATTTTAAAAACCAATCATGAGAACTGTATAGAAGCATTTATTGAAAAACCTGATGCTTCACTTTTGCCTGAATGGGAATCTGAAGTAAGCGAAGAAATGCATGCAAAAGGGAAAAAATATCTGGCCTCTATGGGAATTTATATTTTTAATAAATCGTTGCTTGAAGAGTTAATGGCAAACCCTGAGACTAAAGATTTTGGAAAAGAAATAATTCCGCATGCCGTTGGAAAACATAAAATACTAAGTTATCAATACGAAGGTTATTGGACTGATATCGGAAATATAGAATCATTTTTTGAAGCTAATATTGGGCTTACTGCTGATATTCCAGAATTTAATTTGTTCGATAACGATAATAAGATTTTTACAAGACCCAGATTATTGCCTCCGTCGAAATTCAGAAATTCAATTATCAACCAATCTTTAATTTCTGAAGGCTGTATTATTAATGCTAAAGAAATAAAAAGTTCTGTAATTGGTATTCGTTCCAGAGTTGGTGCGGGAACAATTTTAGAAAACTGTTATGTGATGGGTAACGATTTTTACCAAGATTTGGATGAATTAAACCATGAAAGCAGTATCAATAAAATTCATGTCGGAATTGGAGAAAACTGCTTTATTAAAAATGCTTTGATTGATAAAAATGTTAGAATAGGAAATAATGTCCATATTAATGGAGGAAAACATTTAGATAATTTTACCAATGAATTATATAGTATCAAAGACGGAATTGTTGTAATCAAAAAAGGTGTTGTACTTTCAGACAATTTCAGGATAGAATAACTTTTTAAAATTCCAATAGAAAAAAATAAATTCCAATATTGCTAAAATACAAATATGAATAAAGTTATTACCCATTCTCTTTTTACCGATTTTGATATTGATCTTTTTAAAGCCGGAAAACATTATAGATTATATGAAAAACTTGGTGCGCATTTAATTGAAGTTAATGGAGTAAAAGGCGTTTATTTTGCTGTTTGGGCGCCTACAGCGAGTTCGGTTTCGGTTGTGGGCGATTTTAATTATTGGGTTCAAGGTGAACATCAACTGCAGGTTCGCTGGGATTCTTCGGGTATTTGGGAAGGATTTATTCCTGATGTTTCGAAAGGTGCACTTTATAAATATAAAATTCAATCGAATATTAATGGAGTTACAACAGAAAAAGCAGATCCGTTTGCTTTATACTGCGAAAAACCTCCTCATACTGCTTCTGTAGTTTGGGATTTAGACTATAAGTGGAAAGATGAAAACTGGATGCAAAATCGTCATAATCATAATGATTTAGACAAACCTTATTCGGTTTACGAAGTGCATTTAGGATCTTGGAAACGTGCAGATCATAATCGTTTTTTAAGCTATTTAGAGCTTGCAGATGATTTGGTTGCTTACGTAAAAGAAACTGGTTTTACGCATGTTGAATTTATGCCCATTATGGAATATCCTTATGATCCTTCATGGGGATATCAGTTAACAGGCTATTTTGCGCCAACTTCCCGATTTGGTAAACCACAGGATCTTATGGTTTTAATCGATAAATTACATCAAGCTGGAATTGGTGTTATTTTGGATTGGGTGCCGTCTCATTTTCCAGAAGATGCTCACGGACTCGGATTCTTTGACGGATCAAATTTATACGAGCATCCCGATCGAAGAAAAGGATATCATCCGGATTGGAAAAGTTTAGTTTTTAACTATGGACGAAATGAAGTTCGTGCTTTTCTAATCAGTAATGCTCTTTTTTGGCTCCAGCATTATCATGTTGATGGTTTACGAGTAGATGCTGTTGCTTCGATGTTATATTTGGATTATTCTCGAAAGGAAGGAGAATGGGAAGCGAATATTTTTGGTGGAAATGAAAATCTCGAAACTATTAGCTTTCTTAAAGAATTTAACGAAGTAATATATTCTAATTATTCTGGTGTACAAACTATTGCTGAAGAGAGTACTTCTTTTTCTATGGTTTCGCGACCTACATCTTTTGGAGGTTTAGGTTTCGGAATGAAATGGATGATGGGCTGGATGCACGATACTTTACAATACTTTCAAAGAGAAACTGTTTACCGTAAATACCATCAAAACGAGTTGAGTTTTGCAATGACTTATGCATTCACTGAAAATTTTATGCTTCCGTTTTCACATGATGAAGTGGTGTACGGCAAAAAATCTTTAATTTACAAAATGCCGGGCGACGAATGGCAGCGTTTTGCCAATTTAAGACTGCTTTATGGTTATATGTTTACGCATCCAGGAACGAAATTATTGTTCATGGGGGCTGAATTTGGACAAACTAGTGAATGGAATTTTGAGCAAAGTTTAGACTGGCATTTATTGCAATATGATCTGCATTCTGGAATTAAAAAATTGATTACAGATTTGAATCAGTTTTATAAATCGCAGCCTGCCTTGTATGAAAAACAATTTTCAGGAGAAGGTTTTGAATGGATAAATTATTTAGATCATCAAAATGCGGTTTTGTCTTATATCCGAAAAGGTAATAATGAAAATGAAAATGTAATTGTAGTTTGTAATTTTACTCCAGTAGTTAGGGAAAATTATAGAATTGGAGTTCCTCATAAAGGAAAATTAAAAGAAATTTTTAATACAGACGCGACAATTTATGGAGGAAGCGGTATTCAAAATTCAGAAAATTTACACATAGATTCCATATCTTATGACGGAAGAGATTATTCAGTCGCATTAATTTTACCTCCGTTAAGTGTCGTTGCTTTTTCTTTCACTTAAAAATTAGAATCTTATTTTAAAGAATGCTATTTTGTTAATTTAAGGTTTTTAAATTATCGAATTGCTGTTTTTTGAATATCAAATTTAACAGACATACAGAAAAAACGTTTTCGTTAATAAACCTTTTATTCATAGAGGTTTATCTAGTTTTTTTGTATGTTTGAAAGAGTGAAAAAGTTCTATAATTAATTCAGAAGCGATATGATTACAAACACATCATTAGAATATAAAGGCGATTTATATCCATCCAAAATTGTCTCTTTTGAACACGAAGGCGATTCTATTTTTTTTAATACGGATAATAAAGTAATTCTAAAAGTTACTATTTTAAGAGACAGTTTAATTCGTTTTCGGTTTACTACAAAAGGGTATTTTAGCAATGACTTTTCATACGCAATCGATAAAACACAGCTTCACGGATATAATTTCTTAGAACTTACAGATGAAGAAACTTTTTTTCTAATTCGTACCAGCAAAGTAAAATGCAAAATACAGAAAGCAGATCTTCGTCTTTCAATTTATGACTTAAATGATTTTTTAATTCTTGAAGATGAACTAGGTTTTCATTGGGAAGAAAGTTATGAATATGGCGGAAACATTGTAAAAATGAGCAAATATTCTAAAGACGGTGAATGTTATTACGGTCTTGGGGATAAAGCTACTCAAATGAACCTGAAAGGGAAACGAGTAGAAAATTTTGCTACAGATCAATATGCTTATCAAAAAGATCAAGAGCCATTATATAAAGTAGTTCCGTTTTACATTGGTCTTCATAATAAACAATCTTACGGAATATTTTTTGACAACACTTTTAGAACCTTTTTTGATTTTTGTCAAGAAAGAAGAAATATTACAAGTTTTTGGGCAGAAGGAGGAGAAATGAATTATTATTTTGTTTACGGCCCTCAAATGCAAGACGTTGTAACCACTTATACTGATTTAACAGGAAAACCAGAATTACCGCCGCTTTGGGTTTTAGGCTATCATCAATGTAAATGGAGTTATTATCCAGAAAGTAAAGTCAAAGAGATTACTTCAAAATTTAGGGAATTACAAATTCCGTGCGACGCTATCTATTTGGATATCGATTATATGGACGGATTTCGATGTTTTACTTGGAACAAAAATTACTTTCCTGATCCAAAAAAGATGGTGGCAGAATTAGCCGAAGACGGTTTTAAAACAGTCGTAATTATCGATCCGGGAATTAAAATTGATAAAGATTATTGGGTTTATAAAGAAGCCTTAGAAAAAGATTATTTCTGTAAAAGAGCCGATGGTCCTTATATGAAAGGAAAAGTATGGCCTGGGGAATGTAACTTTCCAGATTATACAAATCCCGTTGTTAGAGAATGGTGGGCTGGTTTATTTAAAGAATTAATTTCAGATATAGGCGTAAAAGGTGTATGGAATGATATGAATGAACCTGCGGTTATGGAGGTTCCGAATAAAACTTTTCCGATGGATGTTCGTCACGTTTATGACGGAAATCCATGTTCTCATAGAAAAGCACATAATATTTATGGAACACAAATGGCGAGGGCGACTTATCATGGTGTAAAACGTTTTGTTTATCCGAAACGTCCATTCGTGATTACAAGATCGGCTTATTCTGGTGCACAACGTTATACTTCTTCTTGGACAGGAGATAATGTCGCAACTTGGGAACATTTGTGGCTTGCTAATATTCAAGTACAAAGAATGTCAATTTCAGGAATGGGATTTACAGGTTCTGATATTGGAGGTTTTGCCGAACAACCAACTGGAGAATTATACGCAAGATGGATTCAATTAGGTGTTTTTCATCCATTCTGCAGGACACATTCTTCTGGTGATCACGGAAATCAAGAACCTTGGGCTTTTGATGAAGAAGTGATTAATATTACGAGAAAATTTGTCAGTCTTCGTTATCAATTATTACCGTACTTATACACGATGTTCTGGCAGTATATCGAAGAAGGAATTCCGATGTTGAAACCTCTTGTTTATTATGATCAAGATGATACGCAAACGCATTACAGAAACGATGAATTTATCTTCGGAAATCAAATTTTGGTTTGTCCAATACTTGAACCTAATGCTGTAGGTAGACGTATGTATATACCAAGAGGTGAGTGGTATAACTATTGGACGAATGATTTTTTTGTTGGTGGAAGAGAAATCTGGGTTGATAGTAAATTTGACGAAATTCCGGTTTTTGTAAAAGCGGGTGCGATCATTCCAAAATATCCAGTACAGCAATATGTCGGCGAATTAGAATTTGACGAATTAACGCTTGATATTTACTTTAAAAATGGCAAAGAAAAGTCGGTTGTTTATGAAGATGCACAAGATGGTTACGATTATAAAAAAGGACGTTACAGCTTTTTATCGTTTAGAATTATCGGAAAAGAAAAAGAACTGATCATTCAGCTTCATAAAGAAGGAAAATACGATACTCCTTATTCAAAATATAAAATCAATTTAATTGGGCTTCCTTTTAAAGTAACCGAGATAGAAATTGATAACGAGAAAATAGAATTTGATAAAATAAGTTTTGAAGCAAATAAATTCTTAATAGTTGATAAAGAGTTTAATGAACTTCATTTAATAGCTGAATAGTCTAATTCTGATACTTTTTTGACAAATTGTGTAAGGGAATAATTCATAATAATTGTATTTTTGTTATATAAAAATAGCTTAAATTATGAAAAAATATTTGTTTTTAGGGATTTTCAGTAGTCTTGTTTTAGCCTGTGCAACGAATCCAATTACAGGAAAACAGAACTTGAATTTTGTTTCAAACAGTGAATTATTTCCAACCTCTTTTCAGCAATACAGTACTTTTTTGTCTGAAAATAAAGTTATTACTGGTACCGCAGATGCTAAAAGAGTAGAATCAGTAGGTTTTAGAATCAAAGCAGCGGCTGAAAAATATTTAACTTTTTTAGGTCAGTCTCAATATTTGAAAGATTACAGATGGGAATATAAATTAGTTGATAATAAAGAAGTAAACGCATGGTGTCTCCCAGGAGGTAAAATCGTTGTATATTCAGGAATTTTACCGATTACTCAAGATGAAGCAGGTTTAGCAACCGTTATGGGACACGAGGTTTCTCACGCCTTGGCAAATCACGGAGCACAAAGAATGAGCGCCGCACAATTGCAGCAAATTGGAGGAGCAGTTTTAGATGCAGCAACAAGCAGTAAATCGGCTCAAACGCAAGCGATTTTTTCTCAAGCATATGGAATGGGAACAGAAGTGGGAGTGATGCTGCCATTTAGCCGTAGTAATGAGACGGAAGCTGATAAAATTGGTTTAACTCTTATGGCTATTGCAGGTTATAATCCAGATGATGCAATTTCTTTCTGGAGCAGAATGGCTGCAAAATCTGGAGGATCTGGTACACCAGAATTCATGAGCACGCACCCGTCTGATGCGACAAGAATTGCTAATTTAAAATCTTTAATTCCAGAAGCAAGAGCGACGGCATTAAAAGTTGGAGTTATCAAATAAAACCACGATAAAAAAGATATAAAAGCTATTCGAATGAGAATAGCTTTTTTTATACTCTGTATTTAGATCTTGTTTAAGATTTTTTAATAAACGATTTAACAAAAAGTAATTTAATTATCCGAAAAATTAAATACATTCGTAGCTTCTTAACTAAAATAGAATATGAAAAACCTACAAAAAGGAGATAAAAAACTCCTTAATGCCTGGGCATTTTACGATTGGGCCAATTCAGTTTATACACTTACTATTGCTTCGGCAGTTTTCCCTATTTTTTATGAAGCATTATTTACTGACCGCGATCATTATATCGATGTTTTTGGTTTGCACCTTAAAAATTCTGCATTAATTAGTTTTATTACTGCTTTTGCTTTTATGGTTGTGTCTTTTATTTCTCCATTATTGTCTGGAATTGCCGATTATGTAGGAAATAAAAAGGCATTCATGAAATTTTTCTGTTACGTTGGAGCTTTGTCGTGCATGGGATTATATTGGTTCGATCTTAACAATATTTATGTTGGATTGTTTTTCTATTTTTTAGGATTGCTTGGATACTGGGGAAGTTTGGTTTTCTACAATTCTTATCTTCCTGATATTGCTTTTGAAGAGCAGCAAGATAGAATTAGTGCAAAAGGATATTCGTTAGGATATATTGGAAGCGTGATTTTATTGATTATAAATTTAGCAATGATCATGAAGCCAAAACTTTTTGGCATAACAGGAACAGATGGAGAAGCGGCAATGAAAGCCATGAGGTATTCTTTTGTAATGGTTGGAGTTTGGTGGATTCTTTTTAGTCAATATACTTATTATTATCTTCCAAAAGGAAGTAAAGAAACCGGACAGAAATTAACTAAAAATGTTGTTTTTAACGGATTTAAAGAACTAAAAAAAGTTTGGGCAAGTCTACAAAATATTGTGCCCTTAAAACGTTATTTAGGAGGTTTTTTTGTTTCAAGCATGGCGGTTCAAACTGTAATGTTAGTGGCAACTTATTTTGGAGCACAGGAAATTCAATGGTCTTCTAAAGAAGAAAGTACGATTGGACTTATTATATGTATTTTACTAATTCAATTAGTTGCTGTTGCGGGTGCGATTTTAACCTCTAGAGCATCTGCAAAATGGGGTAATATTCCAACGTTGATTGCTATAAACTTTATTTGGGTGGTTTTTTGTATCATCGTTTACTTCATAAGTTTGCCAATACATTTTTATGCAATGGCTGCGCTGGCAGGAATAGTTATGGGTGGAATACAAGCATTATCACGATCAACCTATTCAAAATTATTGCCTGATACAGAAGATACAGCATCATTTTTTAGTTTTTACGACGTTGCAGAAAAAATCGGAATTGTAATCGGAATGTGTGTTTATGGAATTATTGATCAAATTACTGGAAGTCCGCGTTCTGCGATTGTAATTTTAGGAATCTTCTTTGTTACAGCGATTTTCCTTTTACGAAGAGTACATAAAAAAGACGTTTCAAAGTAATGAAACGTCTTTAATGATAACAAAATCACGAATTGCAGCTAATTATTTGATTGATGATAGTTTTTTGTAATTCGTGATTTTTTATTTTCAATAATTAACTTTTTGAAATTGTTCCCGATCCAGAAACTTTTACATCTCTTTTTTCTGGATTTCCTGCATATTTAATATTTCCAGAACCAGATACTCTTGCTGTTAAGCTTTCGTTGCAGGTAACTTTGCTGTTTCCAGAACCTGAAACATTTGCGTCAACAATTTTTGATTTTAAATCAGAAGCATCAATATCTCCAGAACCTGCAAGTTTAGTAGAGAAAGTATCCGCTTTTCCTTTTAGATGAATATTTCCTGAACCGCTCACTTTTAAATCCAAATTTTTCGTATCAACTGGAAGTGTAAAATTTCCAGAACCAGCCAATTTTATTGTTAGATTATCCGTTTTTATGGCATCTTTTGATACAACGTCACCAGATCCAGCCAAACTTAATGCAGCGATTTTCTCAAAAGGAACTGTAATTTGAATCTTTTTACCGTTGCTTGGTCGAATGTTGGTAGATTTCTCCACATAAATTTTCAAAGAATTATCTTCAACTTCCACTTTTATAGCAGCTAATAAATTTTGTTCTCCCTTAAGAATAATTTTTCCTTCTTTTCCGGCAACTAAATCTACATCAAAAGAACCTGCAATTTTAATTCCTTCATAATCAGATGTAGTTCTGGTTTCTGTTACAACATTTCCATTTCCGTTTAATTTATTATTTTCTTGCGCATTAATAAAGCTATTGAAAGATAATACGCTTATAGCTAACAGTAAGATTGATTTTTTCATTGTTTTGATTTTTTGATTAATAAGATGATTTGATTTATTTTTTTGCTAAAGTGATATTTCCATAATTAGAAGTAATATTGACTTTGTTTTGGCCTTTTTTCTTGTAATAGCCGCTGATTCTTTTTGATGTATTTTTTGTTTCAGATACAGAAATATCAAGTGAATTATCATGTTTTATTCCGGCATATCGTGCTGAGATATCAAAGTCAAAAGCATAATTGGCATTATAACCTAGATATACATCTGTATAGCCAGAGTTAATACTTACGTTTCCTGCTTTATCAGACATATTGGCGACGCTTATTTTGCTATAATTGGTATCTACATTTATATTACTTGAAATATCTCCCACGGCAACCGTTATATAATTTCCTGATCCTGAAAGTGAATTTATTTTTTGATATTTAAAATTTCCGTAACTGCATTCATACTTAATATTACCACCTTCGTTAAGATTTAAATCGGTATAATTGGTGTCTAAATTCAAGTTACCAGATTCATTGATTTTCAGTCCAGAATAACGAGCGTGAACATTCCCACTTTTGATATAATCGATATTAGAGTTTTGGCAATAAGCGATTTCAATTTGATTATTAGGGCTGTTTAGTCTTCCTAAATTTATCTTTCCGTACTTGCAGCTAACATTAACAGGACCTTCAAGGTTTTGAGTTGTAATGTTTCCGTATTTATTAAAAAGCTTTGCACCTCCGTTTTTAGGAATTTTAATAATATAATTGATTTCGAAACTGTTATTGCTTCCTCTGCTTTTTAAAGAAGAACTTCCAATATTCGTAACTGCAGAAACCAATCCTTTTAAGGCATTGATATCTACATCAATACTATTTAATTTTTCGTTTACCCAATTTTCATTTGGTCCTGTCACTTTTATTGTGATATCAAGATCAATTTTATCTTCGTCCCAAGTAGAGACAGTGATATTACCGTAACGGTTGTCAATGTCAATTCCTGCGTTAGAATTTACGATATACGTTTTTTTAATATTTTTTTGTTTAGAAATATAACTATCATCATTTGCTAATCCTAAAAACGGAATTAGCATGAATAAAATAAGAAGATTATAATGTTTTTTCATCGTTGTTATTTTTAAAGTTTTCGTTTTCTTCAATTCGTTTCAAAACCGTTTGTAAAAAAGAAATACGGGTTTGAAGATTGCTGATCATTGCATAAATAATTTGTTTGTTTTCTCCGTTTTTTTGCAGTTCGTTGATGATTTTTTGATAATCGGCATCAAAGACTTTCATTTGTTTTAATGCATCATTAATGATCTGCTCATTTTCTGGAGAGCTTTTTTCTTTAAGCTTTACAAGTTCATTATCGATCAAAATATTGAAAATCGAATCGGTTCTTTTGGTTTCTTTAGAAGCAAATTTGAATTCTTTTGGTTTTTCGTTTTTGTAAAATATAGATACTCCAAGCATCAAGACAATTGACGCAGCAATGGCGGTTACAAACCAATATTTTTTCTTAGGCTGTTTTTTATTTAATTTTTGTAGAAAATCCATTTGATGATCAGGATTTAATTCCTGAATATCCCATCGATTTTCAAATTTTTCGAATAATTGCTCTAAATTGTCATTCTCCTTTTTCATATTTCCTCTAATTTTTTTCTTAAACTTTCTTTTGCTCGGCTTAATGTGGTTCGACAGTTGGCGTAGCTGATTTTTAAAATTTCGCAGATTTCTTCTTGGTCGTAACCTTCAATAAAAAAAAGCGTCAATACCATTCGATAATTATCTTTAAGGCCTAAAATGGTATCTAAAACCTGTTTTACTTTGAGTGAATTCAGATCAATTTTTTCAGAAAAAAAGCTGTCATCTTCCTCAATTTTATAAAGTGATTTGCTTAAATCTTCAACGTGAAATGAATTGTTTTTTTTGTAAAAATCAATACTGTAATTCACAATGATCTTCTTCAACCAAGCTCCAAATGCAACTTCTTGCTTATAATCGTTAATCTTTGTAAAAGCTTTCAAGAAACCTTCCTGCATGACGTCCTGCGCAAAATGTTCGTCTTTTACAATACGATAAGCAACGTTATACATCGCTTTACTATAACGATTGTATATTTCAAACTGCGCTTTTTGATTATTCTCTTTACAAAGCGCAATTAGTTCTTCGATATTTTGGTTGGTTATACTCAAGTAATTTTTGGTTTTTTTATTAAGGACTTGGTAAAATTTGATTTGTTACAGTTTTACAAAAAAAAATAAAAAATATTTTTTTTTAGCTTTTACGTAATGCCGTAAGGTATTATAGATTCGTTGCTATAATTTCACAAAAAATTTCAAATACCAATAACAAATTTAAAACTATGAAAAAATTAAAAAGCTTTGCGTTAATGACATTATTTGTGTCAACATCATTATTAACGTCATGTTCAAGTGATTCTGAAGACAACAGTGAAACTCCAGAAGCTTCACAAGGTGACTATTGGCCAGCTGCGGTTGGAAATCAATGGGTTTTAAACCAAAGCGGTACAGAAACTACCATGAAAATTATCGGTACAGAAAAAATTGGTGAAAGCACTTATTATAAATTCGATAAGTTTTTTGCAGCGCCAACTTCTGGTGTTGATATTGGAGGAACTGCTACAGCATCTTTGAAAAAAACTGGAGGTGATTATCTTATCAAATTAAGTGACATTAATATTAGTGCTAATGGTTTGTCAGGAAAAATCAGCGGGTATGAGTTTATATTCTTCAAAGATAATTTAGAAGTAAACAAAACTTGGACAGGAAACTACACACAAGAAACTACTTATTCAGGATTCCCAGCTATTAAAACATCAACAAAATACACTGGAACTATTACAGAAAAAGGAGCAACAGCTACTGTAAAAAGTGTTACTTATAAAGATGTTATTAAGTTTAAATTCAAACTAGAAACTTCTTTGCAAGGACAATCTGCAGGTACAACAGAAGCGGAGTACTGGCTTGCTAAAGGTGTAGGTATTATTAAGTTTTCATATACTGGAGTTTCTTCTGAATTAACTTCTTATAAATTAAACTAGACTAAAATAACCATTTTTTTGTTTTTAAAGCCGAAATTAGTTTCGGCTTTTTTTATGATTTTACTTTTCGAATTTAAATATTCATGTCAATCTGAAATTTCAAAGCTGACTATTTTTGGTTTTGGCATAATGATTGTCTATTTTTACGGCCTATCTTGTAAATACAATACTGAATAGAAAACATAGTATTTGAACAAATGTTTACAGATAGTTTCAAACTTTTAATGACAAAACGACTTATATACAATTATGTCAAATCATAAAATACTTACTATTGACAATCTGTCACTTCAAGAATTTGACTCTGAGGCAGAATTAATTCCATTATTGACTCCAGAAGACGAGGAGGAAATGAACAATGAAGAACTTCCTGTTTCGCTTCCAATTTTACCTTTACGTAATACTGTTTTATTTCCAGGAGTTGTAATTCCGATTTCAGCAGGAAGAGATAAATCCATTAAGCTTATCAATGATGCCAATGCTGGCGGAAAAATTATTGGAGTAGTTTCTCAAATTAATGAAGAAGATGAAGATCCGTCAAAAGATGATATTCATAAAATAGGAACAGTTGCAAGAATCCTTCGTGTATTAAAAATGCCTGACGGAAATGTAACGGTTATTCTTCAAGGAAAAAAACGTTTCGAAATTGACGAAGTTGTTTCTGAGGAGCCTTACATGACAGCAACTATAAAAGAAGTTTCTGAAGAACGTCCAGAAGAAAATGATACTGAGTTTACAGCGATTTTAGATTCTGTAAAAGAATTGGCTATTCAAATTATTAAGGAAAGTCCAAATATTCCTTCGGAAGCTACTTTTGCCATTAAAAACATTGAAAGTCAATCGTTTTTAATCAATTTTGTTTCTTCTAATATGAATTTATCGGTAAAAGAAAAACAAGGTCTTTTATCTATAAATGGTTTAAAAGAAAGAGCTTTAGAAACGTTACGTTATATGAATGTTGAACTTCAAAAATTAGAATTGAAGAACGATATTCAGTCAAAAGTACGTTTTGACTTAGATCAGCAGCAACGTGAATATTTCCTTCATCAGCAAATGAAAACCATTCAAGAAGAATTGGGAGGCGTTTCGCAGGAAGAAGAAATGGACGAAATGGGCTTGAAAGCCAAAACCAAAAAATGGGATGAAAAAACGCAGAAACACTTCGAAAAAGAATTGTCAAAAATGCGTCGTATGAATCCGCAATCGCCAGATTTTGGTATTCAAAGAAATTATCTTGAATTGTTTTTAGAATTACCTTGGGGTGAATATTCTAAAGATAAATTTGATTTAAAATTGGCTCAAAAAATATTAGACAAAGATCATTTCGGACTTGAAGAAGTGAAGAAAAGAATGATTGAGCATTTGGCAGTTTTAAAATTGCGAAATGACATGAAATCGCCAATTATATGTTTAACAGGGCCTCCAGGAGTTGGTAAAACTTCTATCGGTCGTTCTGTGGCAGAAGCTTTAGGACGTGAATATGTTCGTATTTCTTTAGGAGGTTTACGTGATGAAGCGGAAATCCGCGGACACAGAAAAACCTATATTGGAGCAATGCCAGGAAGAATCATTCAAAGTTTGAAAAAAGCAGGAACCTCAAATCCAGTATTTATTTTAGACGAAATTGATAAACTTTCTAGCAGCAACAGCGGTGACCCGTCTTCAGCTTTATTAGAGGTTTTAGATCCAGAGCAAAACAGTGCGTTTTATGATAATTTCCTAGAAATGGGTTACGATTTATCTAAAGTAATGTTTATTGCAACTTCAAACAATATGGGGGCAATTCAGCCTGCTCTTCGCGATAGAATGGAAGTGATCAAAATGTCAGGTTATACTATAGAAGAAAAGGTAGAAATCGCAAAAAGACATTTGTTTCCGAAGCAATTAGAAGCACATGGTTTAACAGCAAAAGATTTGACAATTGGTAAAAAGCAATTAGAGAAAATAGTAGAAGGTTATACACGCGAATCTGGTGTACGTAATTTAGAAACTAAAATTGCTCAAGTAATCAGAAATGCTGCAAAATCTGTAGCGATGGAAGAGGAGTATAACAAAAAAGTTACTGACGAAGATATTGTTGCTATTTTAGGCGTACCTAGATTAGAAAGAGATAAATACGAAAATAATGACATTGCTGGTGTAGTTACAGGTTTGGCTTGGACAAGTGTCGGCGGTGATATTTTGTTTATCGAATCATTAATTTCTGAAGGAAAAGGAGCTTTGACAATTACAGGAAATCTTGGAACTGTAATGAAAGAATCGGCAACAATTGCTTTAGAGTATATTAAAGCCAATGCTAAGAAATTAGGTTTAAGTACAGAAATTTTTCAAAAATATAATATTCATTTACATGTTCCAGAAGGTGCAACTCCAAAAGACGGACCAAGTGCTGGTATTGCAATGTTGACTTCTTTGGTTTCTCTTTTAACTCAAAAGAAAGTAAAGAAAAGTGTTGCAATGACAGGAGAAATTACTCTTCGTGGTAAAGTGTTGCCTGTTGGAGGTATTAAAGAGAAAATATTAGCAGCGAAAAGAGCAAATATTAAAGAAATCATTTTATGTCACGAAAACAAAAGTGATATTGATGAAATAAAACCAGAATATTTAGAAGGCTTAACTTTTTATTATGTAAAAGAAATGAGCGAAGTATTAACTCTGGCTTTAACAGATCAGCCGGTTAAGAATGCTAAGACTTTAGTAAGTAAGAAAGTCTAAGCTCTAAAATTCAAAATTTAAATCCCAAATTCCGGTTTAGTGTTGGAATTTGGGATTTTTTTATCCTTAAATTTTATTTTGAAATTGTTTTATTTAAGGTTGGAATCTGGATTTTATTTGCCGGAATTTAACTTTGAAGTTATTATATAATTCTTGAAAAGAGATAGTTATAAAAATTATTTTTTAAGTTATATAATTTTATATTTGTATTTGCGTTATTCCCATATTGGAACGCCTAAAAACGAATGCTAAAACAACTTGTTTTATTTTTTATTATCCTAATCTATTCGACTGCGTTTGGGCAAGTTGGAGGACGTTATACCTATCAATTTTTAAATTTAACTACTTCACCAAGACAGGCAGCTTTAGGTGGAGATGTAATTACAATTTATGACGAAGATGTTAACCAGGCTATGTCGAATCCAGCGCTTATAAATGCAGATATGGACAATCATTTAGCTATCAATTATGGGAATTATTACGGAGAAGCGTCTTACGGTACCGCTTCTTATGCATACACTTATGACAGGCATGTGCAGACATTTTATGCAGGAGTTAATTACGTGAATTATGGTTCATTTGAGGGTTATGACGAAAATGGTCAGGCTACATCTAACTTTACAGGAAGTGAAGGTGCATTATCTTTAGGATATGCTTACAATGTTCCTTATACAGATCTTTTTATTGGAGCTAATGCCAAGCTAATAACTTCTACTTTAGAAAGTTATAATTCTATTGGTGGTGCGGTAGATTTGGGTTTTCTGTATTTAATTGAAAAAAACAATGTAAATTTAGCCTTGGTGATTCGCAATATAGGTACTCAATTTACTAAATACTCTGGAATAAAAGAGAATTTACCATTTGAAATCGTTGCTGGTGTTTCACAAGAATTGGAGCACGTACCTATTCGCTGGCATCTTTCGTTAGAAAATCTACAGCAATGGAATATCTCTTTTTCAAACCCCGTTCGGGGAGAAACCAACATCGATGGATCAAAAAGTGATGAGAAAGTTTCATTTGTCAATAATGCACTAAGACACGTAGCTTTTGGTGTAGAACTTTTTCCGCAGAAAGCATTTAATTTTCGTTTAGGATATAATTTTAGAAGAGGAGAAGAATTAAGAGTTGAGGAACAACGTAATTTTTCGGGAGTCTCATTAGGTTTTGGTTTAAAAATGAATAAGTTAAAGTTTAGCTATTCGTATTCTAGATATACATTGGCAGCTAATACAAGTCTTTTTGGTCTAATTTTAAATTTTCAGTAATTACTATGAAGATATTCTCTTTGTTTTTATTTATGACTGTAGGGTTTTTTACGGGTTCAAAACTCTATTTCGAAGAAGAAAATGCCATTTCGGCAATAGAAATGGAAAGAATCAATACTAGGATTTTGGATATCAAAAACACAATCAACATTGATCATAAGTACAATTCTAAAATCGCTTTTTTGATTGATATGAAGGTTCCTTCTGGAAAAAATCGATTTTTTATTTATGATTTGGAGAAAAATGAGGTCATAGATCAAGGTCTTGTCGCTCATGGCTCAGGATCTGAGACCGGAATCAAAGGGATGCTTAAATTTAGTAATTTGCCAAATTCAAATTGTACAGCTTTAGGAAGATATTCTATCGGTAAAACGTATAAAGGAATATTTGGAAAAGCATATAAACTTGCAGGATTAGAAGAAAGTAATAATAATGCTGTAAAGAGAGCAATCGTATTGCATCATTACTCTGCAGTTCCGTATGAAGAACAAGATTATTACATCAGTAACAGCCATGGTTGTCCTATGGTAAACGAACAGTTCTTTAAAAGGATTGAAAAGATTATTGATAGTTCTAAATCGAACATTTTAATGGATATTTATTATTAAGGTTTAAATATAAAATTCTAAAATATGCTATTACTCTATATCGTAGTAATAGCATATTTTTTTGGTTGTAAAATCTATTTTCATTTTTGTCTCAATGCTTTGCAGTAAAGTCAAGTTCGTTATATTTGCAGGTGTTAAGACATTCTTTGTAATCGAAAATTTAGCTATAGAAACTAATTTGATTTACAATGTGTTAAGGCTTTAAAGTTAAAATTAAATCATATAAAATTGAAAAAAATCACCATTGCTATCGATGGCTTTTCATCGACAGGAAAAAGCACTTTAGCAAAACAGCTCGCAAAAGAATTAGAATATGTTTATGTTGACACAGGTGCTATGTATCGTGCCGTTGCTTATTTTGCAATGCAGCATAAATTTATCAGTGTAGATTTGTTTGATAAGAAAGCTTTAATCGAAGCCTTGCCAAATATTCAATTAGAGTTTAAATTTAATGCAGAATTAGGTTTTGCAGAAATGTATTTGAATGGTGAAAATGTTGAAAAGCCAATTAGAACAATTGAAGTTTCTAGTTTTGTAAGTAAAGTTGCTGAAGTTTCAGAAGTGCGTTCAAAATTAGTAGAACAACAGCAGGAAATGGGAACCAATAAAGCAATTGTAATGGACGGAAGAGATATTGGTACGGTAGTTTTTCCTAACGCAGAATTGAAAATCTTTATGACTGCAAGTGCAGAAACGCGTGCACAGCGTCGTTTTGACGAATTACAGCAAAAAGGAGACAATGTTACTTATGAAGAAGTTTTAAAAAATGTTGTAGAAAGAGATTATTTAGATACGCATCGTGAAGATTCGCCTCTTGTAATTGCAGAAGATGCGATAGAAATAGATAATTCTTACTTAAATAAAGAAGAACAATTTCAGGCGGTTTTAGAGTTGGTGCAGGATGTTGTTAAAACTGAGTAATTTTTTGTAGATAATATTTTTAATGTTAGTTTTACCACTTCATTTTTATTAAAAAGACAAAATCATTTTATGGGGATTAAAAACAGATTGATCTTAATGAGCTTTCTTCAATTTTTTGTTTGGGGAGCATGGCTTATCACAATAGGAAATTATTGGTTTGGCACCAAGAATTGGGAAGGAACTCAATTCGGACTTGTTTTTGGAACCATGGGAATTGCTTCTCTTTTTATGCCTACTCTTACTGGTATTATTGCTGATAGATGGGTTAATGCAGAAAAACTTTACGGTATACTTCATATTTTATATGCAGTTGTTTTATTTGCAATTGCACAAGTAACCACACCAGATAATTTTATATATGTAATGTTTCTTGCAATGTGTTGTTATATGCCTACAATTGCTTTAAGTAATTCGATTTCATATACTTCTCTAAAATTAAACAACAAGAATATTGTAAAAGATTTTCCTCCAATTCGAGTTTGGGGTACAATAGGTTTTATTGCTGCGATGTGGATTACGAATTTAAGTGGTAGTAAAGCGACTGAATATCAGTTTTATATTGCTGGAATTGGCGCTTTAGTTTTGGGGATTTACGCTTTTACGCTTCCTAAATGTGTGCCACAGAAATTAATTAAAGAAAATGCAACTTTTGCTGAATCAACAGGATTAGAATCTTTTAAATTATTTGGTACTTACAAAATGGCATTGTTTTTTGTTTTTTCTATGTTTTTAGGAGGAGCGCTTCAATTGACAAATGCTTATGGAGATGTATTTTTAGATGAATTCAAGCATTTTCCAAAATATGCTGATTCATTTGTAATAAAATATTCGACTATTATTATGTCGATTTCTCAGGTTTCTGAAACGTTATTTATTCTTGCAATTCCGTTTTTCTTGAGACGTTTCGGAATCAAACAAGTTATGCTGATTAGTATGCTGGCTTGGGTTTTACGTTTCGGATTATTTGCTTTTGGAGATCCTGTTGGAGGTTTATGGATGATTATTCTTTCTTGTATTGTTTACGGAATGGCATTTGATTTCTTTAATATTTCAGGCTCTTTATTTGTAGAAAGTAATACCGATTCTAAAATTCGTTCTTCGGCTCAAGGTTTATTTATGATGATGACCAATGGAGTAGGAGCAGTTTTAGGAAGTTTAACTTCTGGCTGGGCAATTGACCGTTTCTTTACAAAATCATTCGCCAATACAACTGAATTATCAGGATTTTTGCAAACGGATGCTACAAATTCAAAAATGCTTGAATTTGTAAAAGGACAAGGAAATTCAGTTTCTGTTGATGGAATTTTTACAAATCCAGTTTTAATGAAAGACTGGCATACGATATGGTTGTCTTTTGCAGCTTATGCTTTGGTTATCGCAATTGCCTTTGCTGTTTTATTTAAACATAAACATGATCCGAAAGAAATTGAGAATTTGAGTCATTAAAATATATACTCTTAAAAGCAAACCCGACAGTTTTTTTAACCTGTCGGGTTTGCTTTTTATTGATGTTTATGATTAATTTGTTGTGAAGTATATGAAACAAATTTTATTAATTTTTGCACTTTTTACTATTGGAATAATTCATGCTCATAAAGATAGAGTCGAAGTTCCAGAAAAAATAATCTTTACCTTAAAGAATAAAGAAATTGTTAGTTTTGAATTTACAGATTCAAAACTAAAAGATTTTTGTGATGATATTGTTAGCAGAAAAAAAGAAATCTCAGGAGTTCAATTGTTTTATAAAACGGGAGAAGTAGTAACGGTAGAATCTGATGGAAAAAACTGGAGTCTATTTAAAATAACTTTTAAGGGGAAAAATTTGTATGTTCCTCAGGAAAAATTAAAAAAGATTCCTGAAATTCACTTCTCAGCTTTATATTTATTTTGGTCTGGTGAAAGTAATGCTTTTAGTTCTCGTTATTTATGTTTGAGGTTTGATATTGGGACACAACGTTCGTTTGGAGTTTTTCCAAATTTGGAATTGCATTTTTCAAATAGTAAGTTTTCTAAATCTGAAGTTTGGACTCAAGCAAGTGAGAATTCTAGACATGGTAAAGCTTTTTAATTTTCTGGTTTATGAAGTTCAAGATAAGTTTTGATGAAAATAGTTATAATAAACAAATGGATTTGTTGTTTGATATAGCTTGGCAAAGAAAAAAGGATTATTATAAAAATTCTCAATATTTAGGTATTGTTTTAATTGTTGTTGGGATTCTTCTCATTCTTAAACGACCAAATATTTTTGGAATTGGATATATGTTTCTCTTTTTTGGCTTGTCTAATTTCATGCCTTTTGTATATTATTTTTTTAAAATAAAAAAAGAATACAAAAAATTGAATAATGCTAAAATAGAAGAAATAGAAATTTTAAAGCAGTATCAAGATGTTAGTTTGGAGCTTAATGAAGAAGCATTGATAATCACTGCTGAGGGTAGTTCAAAAAGAATAAATTGGGATGAGTTTATAACTTGGGTAGTAAAAGAAGATAATTTAATAATTATTACTAAAGATTATGTGCCTTATATTTTGGGAATCGATGAAGTGGGTTCGGGACATTTTGAAGATATAACTTCTTTTGTGAAAACAAAAGTTAATACTAAAGTACAGAGTAGTAAATCTTTGTAAAAGTTTAAGATTTTGATAAAAGATAGTTATGTATAGCAAACCCGACAGGTTTTTAAAACCTGTCGGGTTTGTTGTTTGGGTAGATTTTAAAATTTCTTTCTAAATCTTAAGAATAACACTATTGGAATAATACAGATAGCTATATATATTTTAAGTTTATTATTTCGCTCAATTTCTTGTGAAACATTTATATTCTTTTGATCTTCGTAAGCAAATCTTGAAGTTTTATTGTCTAAGTACCATATGTATAATGAATCATTATGTTTGGCCATGTATTCGGATATTTCAGATTCATGCGATTCATGATTTAGAACATTTCCGTTATTGAAGTAATGGTTTGTTGATTTTAAAGATGATGAACTTTTTCCGCTTCTGGTCGAAGATATTTTTGTAGAGTCAATTTTTACTTTAATTTTTGTAAACTCTTTTTCGTTTTTGATAACTTTATAATTGTCAGAAAACTCAATAATGAAAAGTATAGCCGTAAAAGAGGAAAAACCTAATATTGCAAGGAGCAAAACTGATAGAAAACTTTTTCCATCATTTTGAGATTTTTGTTTCATGGGGAATAAATTTCTTGATAGCAAATATAGTAAACCCGACAGCTTTTTAAAACCTGTCTGGTTTGTCAATTTATGTCTTCTGAAAACAAAACGTTCTAATCTAGCCCCGATAGAAGTGGAAATCCTTTTATGGTGGGGTTCACCATAAAAGATTGTAACGGATAGCGGGACTAAACGTCTTGAAAAACCTAAATTTTGCTGCTTCTAATTATCATATTGATAATCATAGCGGTTTTGTTTTGTAGATTCAGAAATTTGTAGTAATTTTGCAGTCCTTTTGGCAGAGAAGAGTTTCCATTAGGAATCAACTATTTATGTAAAACAACTTCTGTATTTTCTATCGCATGGAGAAACTCGAGAAAAACAGAATACAAATTTTTTTATCAGCATGTCTGAACAATTAAAATCACAAGAAGAGTTTTTAGCAAATTTTAACTGGCATAACTTCCAAGAAGGAATTGATGCAGTAGATGAGAAAAACTTACAAGAGTTTGAAGAACTAGTATCAAAAACTTTCATCGCTACAGATCAAGAAGAAGTAGTTGAAGGAGTTGTTGTTAGAATTACAGATAGAGACGTTATCGTTGATATCAATGCTAAATCTGAAGGTGTTATTTCTTTAAACGAATTCCGTTACAACCCAAACTTAAAAGTAGGTGACAAAGTAGAAGTATTAATCGACATCCGTGAGGACAAAACAGGTCAATTAGTATTATCTCACAGAAAAGCACGTACTATCAAATCTTGGGATAGAGTTATTGCAGCTAATGAAACTGGAGAAATCGTTAACGGTTTTGTTAAATGTAGAACTAAAGGAGGTATGATCGTTGACGTATTCGGTATCGAGGCGTTCTTACCAGGATCTCAAATTGACGTTAAGCCAATTAGAGACTACGATGTATATGTAAACAAAATGATGGAATTCAAAGTGGTAAAAATCAACCACGAATTCAAAAATGTTGTTGTATCTCACAAAGCTCTTATCGAGGCTGATATTGAAGTACAGAAAAAAGAGATCATCGGTCAATTACAAAAAGGACAAGTATTAGAAGGTGTTGTTAAAAACATCACTTCTTATGGTGTGTTCATTGACTTAGGTGGTGTTGACGGATTAATTCACATTACTGACCTTTCTTGGAGCAGAATCAACCACCCAAGTGAAGTTCTTGAATTAGACCAAAAATTAAACGTTGTAATCCTTGATTTCGATGATGAGAAAACAAGAATTCAATTAGGATTGAAACAATTAAACGCTCACCCATGGGATGCTTTAGATGCTAACTTAACTGTTGGTGATAAAGTTAAAGGTAAAGTAGTTGTAATCGCTGATTACGGTGCTTTCATCGAAGTTGCTGAAGGTGTTGAAGGTTTAATCCACGTTTCTGAAATGTCATGGTCTACTCACTTACGTTCTGCTCAAGATTTCGTAAAAGTTGGAGATGTTGTTGAGGCAGTTATCTTAACTCTTGACAGAGACGATCGTAAGATGTCATTAGGTATCAAACAATTATCTCAAGATCCATGGACTGACATTACTTCTAAATACCCAGTAGGTTCTAAACATACAGGTATCGTTAGAAACTTTACAAACTTTGGTATTTTCGTAGAATTAGAAGAAGGAATTGATGGATTAATCTACATTTCTGACCTTTCTTGGACTAAGAAAATTAAACACCCATCTGAGTTTGTAAACGTTGGTGAAAAACTTGATGTTGTTGTATTAGAATTAGATGTTGAAGGACGTAAATTATCTTTAGGTCACAAACAAACTACTGCTAATCCTTGGGATCAATACGAAGATTCTTTCGCTGTAGGAACTATCCACAATGGTGAGATTTCTGAAATCGTTGACAAAGGAGCTACTGTAGAATTCGGAGATGATATCGTTGCTTTCATTCCTACTCGTCACCTTGAAAAAGAAGACGGAAAGAAATTGAAAAAAGGTGATACTGCTGATTTCAAAGTAATCGAATTCAACAAAGAATTCAAAAGAGTAGTTGCTTCTCACACTGCTATCTTCCGTGAAGAAGAAGAGAAAAACGTGAAAGCTGCAACTGAAAATACTTCATCTAACTCTACTACTAATGCACCAGCTGCAACTTTAGGAGATAACAATGATGTATTAGCTGCATTAAAAGCTAAAATGGAAAAAACTGAGAAAAAATAATTCTTAGTTTCCTCTAAATAGAAAGTCCCACAGAAATGTGGGACTTTTTTATTCGGTAATACTATGATTATTGTGAGGCAAGCAATTTTTTTTCTTCATTACTGAAATTATCAACAACAACATAAGTATCAATTCTCGAAATTGCCATTTCATCCAAAATATCTACTAAATTTTTAAAATTAGATTTTTTGCTTGGTTTTATCATTACAATAGGTCCCCTTGATGCGTCTCCATAAAAATCAAATATCCTTCTTTTTTGACTTTGAAGTTCTTTACGAATCCCATTTTTTCCGTATTCAATTTCTTTAGGAGCTTGCAATGGATAGTCTAGAAAACCGTTATACATAATTATTTTATCATTTTTATCTAATAAGACAGTTATTAATCGATGTTCTGTACCAGCTCCACAACCACCGAAACGTCCACAAGTTGAACCATCATAATCAGGTAAACTCAGATCCATAATTTTTGGTTTTGATAATTCGCCAACAACCATAAAAAATATAATCAGGAGAAAGGAAACACTGACCATTGCAGTTAAATCAATCCTTGAGTTTAATTTTTTACTTCTCACTTTTTGCGGTAGGTTTTTCATGATTTTTTGTGTTTTGGTTACTTGATAATTTCTAATTAGATGCTAATAGTTTTGTTTCTTCTGGAGTAAAATCATCAACTATTGCGTAAGTATCAATATTAGCAATTTTCATTTCATCCAATATTTCTACTAAATTGCCATAATTTGACTTTTTACTTGGTTTTATAATTACAATTATGCCACTTTTTGGTTTTCCAAAAGAAGTCATTAAATCGTTTACTTCTTTCTTCTTGCTTAATACTTCTTTTCGGATTTCCTTTTCCCCGGATTTAAATTCTTTTGGTAGTTCCATCGGAAATTCTAATAAACCAGAATAAGTTATTATTTTGTCATTTTTATCTAAAAGTATTGTATACAAACGATTAGCTTTAATGCAAGCGATAGCTCCTCTACACACATCTTTTTCTGGAAGAGCAAAGTCTGTAGTTTTTGGTTTCGATAATTCACCAACAACCATAAAAAATATAATCAGCAGAAAAGAAACACTAACCATGGCAGTTAAATCAACTCGTGAGCTTAATTTTTTACTTCTTACTTTTTGAGGAAAGTTTCGCATGTTTTGAGATTTTATTAAAATAAAATTATTTAGATGCTAATAATGCTGATTCTTCGGGTGTATAATAATCAACAATAGCGTATGTTTTTATATTGGTAATTTTTATCTCATCGAGAATATCAACCAAATTACCATAATTAGATTTTTTGCTTGGTTTTATTATAACTTCAACTCCTTTTCCAGGTCTACCTAATTGCGAAGAATAATCTAAAACCATTCGATCTCTTCTTAATAATTCTTCTCTTATTCCGTTCTTGCCATATTTAACCTCTTTTGGGGCTTCGATAGGAAAAAACAATAATCCTGAATATGTAATTATTTTGTTGTCATCATCTAAAAGTATGGTCATAGTACGATTTTCGTCGGGTTTATTACATCCAAGATCTGGTCCGCAACCTCTTTCATGAGATGGGAATTCAAAAAGTTTCGGTTTTGATAATTCGCCAACAACCATAAAAAATATAATCAGCAGAAAAGAAACACTGACCATTGCGGTTAAATCAACTCTTGAATTCAGTTTTCTGCTTCTAACTTTTTGAGGAAGGTTTTTCATAAAAATATTTTTTTAATTTGAAGCTAGTAATTTAGATTCTTCTACAGTAAAATCGTCAACTATTGAATAGTTTTCAATTTTAGCAATTTTCATTTCATCTACTATATTAACTAAACTACCATAGTTTGAGTGCTTACTTGGTTTTATAATAACGACCACTCCGCTCATTGGCCTTCCTTCAGAAATCATATAATCGCGAACTTCTTTCTTTTTGCGGAACACTTCTTGTCTTATTTCATTTTTCTGAAATTTAAATTCTTTTGGTTTTTCCATCGGAAATTCTAACAAGCCTGAATAAGTAATCATCTTTCCGTTTTTATCTAACAATATTGTAAACAGCTGACCGACTTTGACACATCCAATATTTTCTATGCACGCATATTTTTCGGGTAAATAAAGATTCTTTTTAGGTAGTTTTGATAATTCGCTAACAGCCATAAAAAATGAAATAAGTAAAAAAGAAACACTTACCATTGATGTTAAATCGACTCTTGAGTTTAATTTTTTACTTCTGACTTTTTTGGGTAGATTTTGCATATGATGTTTTTTTAATTAGAAGCTAATAACTTTGTCTCTTCAGGTGTGTAATAATCAACAACGGCGTAAGAACTAATTCCTGTAATGTGCATCTCATCAAGGATATTGATCAGATTACCGTAGTTAGATTTTTTGCTTGGTTTAATTATTACCATTACACCTCTTTCAGGTTTTCCATTTTCGGCAGAATATTCATGTACTTTTTTATTGATATTTATCAATTCCTTTCTTATTCCATCTTTTCCGTAATGAACTTCTTTTGGATTTTGAATTGGTGCATATAGCAATCCCCTATAAGTTATCATTTTATCGTTTTTATCAAGTAATATTGTTAAAATACGCTTTTCATCAGGATTATTGCATCCAGGTTCTGGTCCACCACAACTTTTATCACCATTTCCAAAATCCATAATTTTAGGTTTCGATAATTCACCAACAACCATAAAAAATATAATCAGGAGAAAGGAAACGCTGACCATTGCTGTTAAATCAACTCTTGAACTCAATTTTTTACTTCTTACTTTTTTTGGTAGATTTTGCATAGAAATATATTTTTGGTTTACTAAAGTTAATAATAAAAGTAATGTAATCGGTGTTGAGAAATTAAAAATAAATTAAAATATTTTTTGAGGTTAATGTCTTGTATCTAAGCTGTTTTTGATGATTTTTTAATAATGTTTGAAGTTTTTTACAATTCTTTTAAAACCAAAACAATTATTCCAGCGTAAATGAGCTTATAACTTAAAAAGTAATAAATATGAAAACTAGAAAATTTTTAGCAGTGGCATTTTTAGCATTAGGATTTGCATTTACATCTAATGCGCAAAAAACTGTAATGGTTGGTGGCGCTGCCATGTATCCAAATAAAAACATTATTGAGAATGCTGTAAATTCAAAAGACCACACAACATTGGTTGCAGCTGTAAAAGCAGCAGATTTAGTAGAAACTTTAAAAGGTAAAGGACCTTTTACTGTTTTTGCTCCAACAAATAAAGCTTTTGACAAATTACCAAAAGGTACGGTAGAAAATCTTTTGAAACCAGAAAACAAAAAAATGCTGCAAACGATCTTGACCTATCATGTGGTAGCAGGAAAATGGAATGCATCTGATATTGCTAAAGCAATTAAAGCGGGTAAAGGTAAAGCTGCAATTAAAACAGTAAGCGGTGGTACATTAACTGCTTGGATGGACGGAAAAGATTTATATATTTCTGACGAAAATGGTAACAAAGCAAAAGTAACAATCGCAGATGTAAACCAGTCAAACGGTGTAATTCATGTTGTAGACGCTGTATTATTGCCTAAAAAATAAATTACCAAATACAAATTATCTATCGAAAAGTCCTGTAATTACTCAGGGCTTTTTTTTGTTATGTGATCTTTAAAAATGTAAATTAGAGAAGCAACGGTAAAGAAAATCGGTAAAACAATAAAATCTTTATTTCCTTCGGCCACTACTAACCAGATAAAGTTAAGTATTACAATTAAAACTATAAGAGAATATCTAATCTGTTCATTTGTTGTTAAAATATTCTTTGTTAGAAGATAGAAGACAAGACTTGAAAGAAAAACTAGAAATAATGATCCAAATAAAATTATTAAGATGATTACAATGCTCCTTTCATCCTTTTCACGCTCATCAATAAAATTACTAATTAACCATATAATAAATGAAAGACTGAAAAGCCCGTTTATCACTTTGCAGTATTGCCAAAAATCTTTCACTTAAGATTTATTTTTTAGCAGTTAAAGTACTTCCGGCAGAAGCGATTACAACACAAACTACAGCTAATATTTCGTATAAACTTAGTTTTTCCTGCAAAAATATAAAAGCGCAAATTGAAGCTGCAGCGGGTTCTAAACTCATTAAAATGCTAAAAGTTCTTGGCGGAAGCTGTCCTAAAGCTTTCATTTCTAAAGTAAACGGAATTGCACTGGATAATAAAGCCAAAGCAACTCCCATTCCTAAAAACGTAGGAGTAAGGTTAGAGAATCCGCTGCTGAAGAAACCAAACGGAAGTATTAGAATTCCGGCAAACAACATTCCAGTAGAAACGGCTTTTCCATCATCCATTATTTTAGAAATTTTTCCTCCTAAAATAATATAAGCAGCCCAGAATCCTCCCGCAGCTAATGCGAATAAAACACCAAGCGAATCAACTTTTGTATTGTTCCAAGGAGCAATTAAGATGATTCCTAAAGCTGCCAATAATACCCAGCAATAATCTACAAGTCTTTTAGAACCAAAAATAGCAACTAATAAAGGGCCTATAAATTCCAGCGTTACTGCAAGTCCGATTGGGATTCTTTCTATGGCATAATAAAAAACGAGATTCATTGCGCCAAGTGATAATCCGTACGGAACAACGATTTTCCATTGAGCTGGTGTAATCATTTTGAGATTAGGACGATAGGCCAAAAGTAAAATTAAAGCTGAAATTCCAATTCGTAAAGAGGCTGCGGCAGCCGCACCAAGTGCAGGAAATAGGGTTTTAGCAATTGCAGCACCGCATTGGACACTTATAATAGCAAGAAGTACCGCCGGAATAGGAGGTATATTGATTTTTTTATTTTTCATGAATAAATTGAAATAATGTTAGAAATGCTTCTTAAAACATTCTAAATCGAGTAGGTATTATGAAGGATTATGAAGGGATGAAAATACTAATCCAAAGCACGCTTCGTGACATAAGCACGATATCCAATAATTGCCATTTGCCATTTTTTAGCTTTAGAAATATCTAAACCTTGTTTAGTAAAACTTGGCAAAAGGATTTTATTTAGTTTGGCTAAAATTTTATACATGGCAGATTTGTTTTTTCAAAGATATAAAAAAAAGACTTTACGTTGCAGTAAAGTCTTTTTCTCATGATTTTTAGAATGTTTTATTGAAGGATCATAAGGAGGTTTTTATCTGGACCATTTTCAATATTTACAACATTTTTAGGTGCTTCAACCCAACCCGTTTTATTGATTACAAACTTGAACATATACGTTTTATTTTTTTCAAATTTTGATTTCGGAATCTTCAATTCAAATGAATTTTTGTTTTTTCGAATCATTTGAAAATCTTTATCCTCTGGATTCCAATTATCAAAAGAACCTGCGATCGAAACACTTTTAACCAAATCAGGATTCAAAAGTTTATCGTGTTCATAGGTAAAAACAACATTTTCGTCTTTTAATTCATAACCGTAAATTCCAGTTTGTTTATGAGTGTCTGCTAATAATTCATTGGTAATATATATAATTGCTTCGCCTAATGCATTTCCAGTATCATCATCGCTGATATTTACAATAATCGAAAGTCCGAAATTACGTTCTGGATAAACGATCAGCATATTTTGGGTTCCGAATGCGCCGCCGTGTTTCCAGCAGTTTTGTCCGTTATCGTCTACTTGAATAAAATCCCAGAAATAACCATTCCATCCTGTCGCGCTATTCAGTAAATTACGCTGTGATTCTTTTATAATTTTATTTTTAGTATTCAATTCATAATTAATGAATTTAAGCAAATCACTTAAAGTAGATTTTAAACCTCCTGCTGCCATCCATAGATTATCTGAAATATTGGGCATTAAAACTCCTTTTTTGTTATAGCCGTTTGCGATTACCGCCTCTTTATTTAAAGTAATACCGCTGTTATTCATATTGAGTTTAGAGAGAATATTTTCTTTTAAAAGTGTTTCATAACTTTTCTGATAAATATTTTCCAGCATATGCGCGGCAAGATTTAAACTTCCGTTGCAATATTTAAATTTAGTTCCTGGAACCGTGTCTAATTTCATTTTCTTTAAATCCTCAAAAAACTTTTCTCGACTGTAATCATCGTCCATTTTTTTGAAGGCTAAATAACTGGTGTCGTTTCTGTTTTTTCGCAATTCAGAGTTGTCTGGCAGGTCTTTTTCAAAACCAGACCGAAAAGAAACTAAATCTTTTATTTTTATTGGAATTCCTTGATATTCTAAATTAGGATAAGATCCTGTAATATATTTTCGAATATCATCTTCAGGATTTACTTTTCCCTCTGTTACAGCTTGTGCCATAAGTAATCCTGTAAATAATTTAGTTACCGAAGCGACTTCAAAAACAGTATTATTATTGGCGGTATTGTATTTGCCTTTATCAATTTCGCCATAATGACGCGTATAAGTTTTGCCATTTTTTACAACACCAATAGAAACCGAATTTGCTTTTGACTTTTCGATTAGTTTAGAAGCTGTTTTATCCATTGCTTCTAAAATCTGTTTTTCGGCATTTTTATGCTGTGCTGAAATAGAAAAGGCAAAAAAGGTTATACTTAATAAAAAGATATTTTTCATTTTATCAGCTTTAATTTCAATGTTATGATTTTTTCCTTAGTTCACTTTTATTGTGAATTTATTTTTTGAGATAAAAAAACCAGTGCATAAAACACTGGTTTTTAAAGTAAAATTAAATTAATTTAAGATTTACTGCTGTAATTTTTTTCCTGTTTTCTCATTTCATCAGCCTCTTTCTTCATTTCCTTAGCCTGCTTTTTCATTTCAGCCGCTTGCTTTTTCATTTCTATGGCTTGTATTCTAATTTCTCTTTCTTGAAGCTTTATATCTCTTTCTTGGAGTCTGATTTCTTTCTCTTGAAGTTTCATGTCTTTATCGTCAAACTTGAAATCAAAATTGTAATTGAAATTCATATCTTTTTGATATTTATTCATTTCAGATGCGTATTTATCCATGGCAATTTCATATTTAGCCATTTCTTTTTCAAAAATAGCCTCGCGTTTTGCCATAGTTTCTTCCATGTCTTTTTCAAAAGCTCTCATATCTGGCTCAAAAGCTGTCATTTTTTTCTCGAACTCGGCCATATCTTTTTCAAATTTTGCCATCGCTACTTTATCGTCAGCATCTTTTGGTGGTTTTGGCGCTTTTGGCATTTTAGACATATCCATTACAGGTGTTTTTGGCATTGGTCCCTGCGGAAAAACAGGTGGAACGGGTGGAGTCGGAGGTATTGGTGCATCAGAATCATTAAAGTTTCTTATCACAACTCTTTCAGAATTTACGGCAACTGGTGCATTTGGCGGTGTTGGCGGATTAAGTCCTTCAATGCTAATTGTTTTAGCGCCATTATTGTCTGTTCCTATCGCGAAAGTTAAATCTTTAATAGCCTTATTTCCATTCATAGAAACAGTTTGCTTTTTCCCTGATTCCGATTTTAACTCAATTTGTATTGCTGTCAATTCTTTTTCAGCGTTTCTTTTTACATCAGAAGCTTTAAAATCAAGATTGTGATTGGATTTTAATTTTCCTTTCAAATCATCTAACTCCTTGTCTGTTGTATTTTTTGTGATGGTAACAAGTTCTTTAGTTTCTTTGATCGTATCTTTTTGAACAACAGCTGCTGTTTCTTTTTGTTTCTTTTCCTGCGCAATAGTTTCTATTTGAAAAAGCAATACAAAAGCACCTAACGCAGGGATCACGGCATAGTATTTCCAGTAATTTCTCTTTTTTGATTGATTTTTGTTTAACATGACAATTCGTTTTTTGATTAATGATTGATAAAAATGATTGGTAATGGCAACGCAGGTTTCGTGCGTTGTGATTTTTAAAAGCGTGTATTGATACGCTTTTTTGTCGGTGATTTTTTTAGAAGCCTCGCTGTCGGCAATAAATTCTAGATTCTGCAGAATTGCTTTTTTGTAAAGCCAGATTATTGGGTTAAACCAGAATAAAATACAGAAGATTCGGGTAATCAAAACATCAATTGTATGCTTTTGATCGCTGTGCACTTTCTCGTGTTCCAGAATATTTTCTAATTCAGACGCTGTATAAAGTGATGAGTTAAATACAATGTAGTCAAAATAAGAAAAAGGAGCAATGTTTTCATTCACATCAATAAATTTAAAATCTTCTTGCTGTTGAATTTTTCTTCCTTTTAAAACAGCATTTAAACTGTAGAAATCCAAAGCAAATTTGATCATAAAAGCAACAAATCCGATTCCGTAAACGATTAACGAAACTAAATTCCAATTGATTTCGAAACTTTTTTCTTCTGCGGCAATCTGCAGTTTATAAACTGGTGTATAATTATAATCCTGAACCGCATCTGCCGTTGATGCTGTCTGAACAGCTGCCGTTGTAGATACGGTTGGAATAGGAGCCGGCGCTGGAGCCGGCTCAATCCATATAATTTTAGTGTAAACGACAAAAGGCAGAACAACTGAAGTAATTAAACCAGCCAAAAGAAAAAAGCGGCTACTGTTAAAAAATGTTTCTTTACGAAGTAGAAAAATGTAAGCAAAATAAAACGTTGCCAGCAATCCGCTTGATTTTAGAATAAAAATAAAAAGTGCTTCCATGATGGTTTTGATTAGTTTACTTCTTGTGTTTTTTCGATCATCGCTAAGATTTCGCGTAATTCATCAGCAGAAATTTTTTCTTCTTTAGCAAAAAACGAAACCATACTTTTATAAGAGCTATTAAAATAATTGTCAATTGCTGTACTCATAAAACCTTTTCTGTAATCTTCGATGCTTACATTTGGATAATACTGATGCGTGTTTCCAAAAGCTTTATGGGCAACATAACCTTTCTCTTCCAGATTGCGAACAATAGTCGAAAGCGTATTGTAATGCGGCTGGTCTTCTAAAATCTCTGCTTGAATTTCTTTTACAAAAGCTTTTTCCAGCTTCCATAAAATATGCATGATTTCTTCTTCTTTATTAGTTAGCTTTTGCATTTTACGTTTTTTTAATTTAAAGACAGGATTAGTTACGAGTCTGGATAATTAGAACACCGTCTTTTCCTTTTTCGCCGTATTTACTTGTTGCAGATTCTCCTTTAAGTACATTTACAGACTCAATATCTTTTGCATTAATTTCGTTATAATCAAAACCAGCAGGCATTTCTTCACCGTTAACGATAACTAGCTGCTCTCCGTGTTTAGCTTTTCCACCATTAGAAATTGCAATAGTAGAACTTCCTTTAGTAGTAATTACTTTTGTAGTAGTATTGTCATTATTTGTAATTACAGTAGTGCTAACACTTGTATTAGTATCGCTATTAGTTTTTGTACTAGTATTAGAATTAGAGTTAACATTGTTTTCTGTTTTAGTAGTTAGTTTTTTGCTCTTCACAATTTTTGGTTCGCCTTTTGAATCAGCAGTTTGAATTCCGACTTTTTTGCTTCCGTCTTTGTCTGTAGTCACAATAACTCCAAAGTCATCAATAACAGAATTGTCACGAGTTTGGATAGATTGTGCCACTTGTTTTCCATTTTTAATGTCAATTCTAAGTGACGTTAAGTCGTTGTTCGAATTTCGTTTAATTTCAGAAGCTTCAAAATCTATGTTGTGTAATGATTTTAAATTCTCTTTAATTTTTTTTAGTTCTGCATCGGTAGAACTTTTCTTGATTTTGTAAACGTCTACAGAGGCAATTTCTCCATTAATTTCTTTTGTTGTCTGCTGTTTTTCTTTAGCAATTACTTCAACTTGAAATAAAAGTACAAAAGCGCCTAGAGCTGGTACAATTACAAAATGTTTCCAAATACTTTTCTTGTTTGATTGATTTTTGTTTAACATAACGATTCGTTTTTTGATTAATGATTGATAAAAATGATTGGTGATCGCAACACAACTTTGATGTGTTGTTATTTTTAAAAGCGTGTATTGATACGCTTTTTTGTCTTCTATTTTTTTGAAAGCTTCACTGTCGGCAATAAATTCCAGGTTTTGTGTAATTGCTTTTTTGTATAACCAGATGATCGGATTAAACCAAAAAAGTATACAGAACACTCTTGAAATTAAGACGTCTACAGTATGATTTTGATCGCTGTGAACTTTTTCGTGTTCCAAAATATTCTCTAATTCTGATGAACTATACAGTGATGAGTTGTATACGATATATTCAAAATAAGAGAAAGGAGCAATGTTTTCGTTTAAATCAATAAACTTAAAATCGGCCTGCTGCTGAATCTTTTTTCCTTTTATGATTGAATTTAATTTGTAGAAATCTAAAGCAAATTTGATTAGAAGCGTCAAAAGTCCGATTCCGTACAGAAATAACAATATGTAATTTAATTGTAATGGATTTTCTTTTTGAATTCCTTCTGTATTATAAATTTCATGAAAATTTAAATCCGAAGCTGGAGTAGGATCTATCCAGACAGTTTTGGTATAAACCATAAACGGAAGCAAAACTGAAATTCCTAATCCCATTAATAAGAACCATCTGTTGGCATTAAAAAAGGTTTCTTTTCTTAGCAGAAAATGATAAGCTGTATAAAACAACGCCAATAAAGCGGATGATTTTAGGATAAAAATAAAAAGTGCTTCCATAACCAATTATTTTTTAAGTTGTTACTTTTCTTCTTTAGGATTTTCGATTGCGTCTAAGATTTCGCGTAATTCGGCTGCAGAGATTTTTTCTTCTTTAGCAAAAAACGAAACCATACTTTTATAAGAACTATTAAAGTAATTATCGATTGCAGTTTTCATAAATCCTTTTCTGTAATCTTCGATTTTTACAACCGGAAAATATTGGTGTGTGTTTCCAAATGCATTATGGCCAACATATCCTTTTTCTTCAAGATTGCGAACGATAGTAGATAACGTATTATAGTGCGGCTGATCTTCAGTAATTTCTGCTTGAATTTCTTTTACAAAAGCTTTTTTCAGCTTCCATAAAATCATCATGATTTCTTCTTCTTTGTTTGTTAACTTTTGCATCTCCTTTAATTTTAATCAAACCTACAACTATTTTTCTAGTTACGCAACTAAAAAAATAGTTATTTAACTAAAAATTAAGTTTGATTTGGTTTTAGAGCACAAAATTGCTATTCAAATTTATATTTAATAAATTGAATTACAATAGTTTAAAATGAAAATAGTGTTTTATTGAGCTTTCTCTGTCACCAAAGCTTTTTTGATCCAGAAACAACAGATCGTAGCAATTACACCAATAATAGCCATAAATAACCAATTGATTTGATAGCCCAAACGAGTAATAATTTCAAATCCAACTTTTGAACTGATGATATGGGCAAGGCTAAAACTCATAGTATACAGGGCCATATAACGACCTTCTTGACCGTGTGGCGCACGGCTCAGCGCAAAAGCATTTGAAAATGGGAAAGTCAAAATCTCTCCGATAGAAATACAAATCATACTGACAACCAATATTCCTGCCCAGAAATTAATGAGCAATAAAAAGAAACTTAGCGCCATTATAAAAGAACCAAGAATAATGACTCTTATTTTAGGAAAACCTTTTCGCTCTATAAAGCCGACTGTAGGCATTTCAAGGGCAAAAATCAAAAGTCCGTTGAGTGTCATTAAAAGTCCTGTTTGAAATTCGCTTAAACCAAATTTTTCATTATGATATAAAGGTAAAGTGGTAAAAAGTTGAAAGAAAATCATTGCCGTAACAAAACTCACAAACAAGAAAACCCAGAAGATCTTGTCATGAAAAACCGATTTTACTTCTGGAGCACTTTCGATTTTATCTTCTAGTTTTTCTTTTTTCTTTTCTTTCACTAAAAATGCAAAAATGGAGATGGACACAATACAAGAAGCGCCGTCAACCCAGAACAAACCAGGATATCCGATTCCCATAATAATCAAACCGCCAAGTGCAGGTCCAGCTGCAAATCCTAAATTTACCGCTAAACGAACCAAAGTTAAGGCACGTGTTCTATTTTCAGGTTTTGCGTAAGCACCCAAAGACACAAACATTGCTGGTCTAAACATATCTGCAATAACCATTAATAAAAACATGGCAATACAAAGTGCCCAAAAAGTCGTAATATATTGTATAAAAAACAACGAGACTCCACTTGTAAAAAGACTGAAAATCATTATTTTATAAAACCCAATTTTATCGGATAATTTACCGCCAAGCCAAGAACCAAGCATAGACCCTAAACCAAATGCGACCATAATCCATCCGACTTGATTGTAGCTGAATTGTAGATCTTCCTTTAAATATTTTGATAAAAAAGGAAGCACCATGGTACCGGCGCGGTTGATAAAAGTAATAATGGCAAGAATCCAAATTTCACGGGAAAATCCTCTGAAATTATTAATGTAATGGGTAAAAGCGGTTTTGAACATTTTTGGTGATAGATTATCGGTGCAAAGTTAGGAAACTTTGTGCAGCTAACCGGTTGTTGTTTTGTTACTTTTGAACTATTTTTGCATAAAATTTCTAAGATGAAAACTCTAAACGCCATAGTTTTATTACTGGCTGTTAACTTTGGTTTTGCACAAAAACAATTTAATAAAGCCGACGCCGAAAAATTTCAGAAAACAATTAATTCTGAATATGCTGATCCTAAGACAAGTCCGTTGATGGAAGAGGATTTAAAGACTTTTAAAACTTTAGATTTTTATCCTATAAATAAAGCTTTTTTTGTAAATGCTAAATTGGTGAAAGCAAAAAACGAAAAGGTTTTTGAAATGAAAACCACTGGAACCAGAACACCGCAATACATTAAATACGGAACATTGTATTTTAAAATTAACGGAAAAGACTTGCAGTTGAATGTGTATAGAAATATCGAACTTTCTAAACAAGAAAAATATAAAAATCATCTTTTCCTGCCGTTTTCGGACTTAACAAGCGGTAAAGAAAGTTATATAGGCGGGCGATATATTGATTTAGAAATTCCGAAAAGCAATACCATTGCAGTTGATTTTAATCAGGCGTATAATCCGTATTGTGCTTATAATCATAAATATTCTTGTCCGCTTGTGCCGCTTGAAAATGATCTGAAAGTAGAAATTAAAGCAGGAGTGAAAACTTTTCATTAATGAAATACTTTAATTTTCATACTCATCAATTTACCAATCAATCAGATATTTTAGAATTGGTCAATCAATATCCAAAAGATTTTGATGAAGCTATTCCATACTATTCTATTGGAATACATCCTTGGTATATTGACGAAAATCGTTTAGAAATCGATTTGAAAATTATAGAAGAAAAATTACAGACGCAAAATTGTCTGGCAATTGGAGAATGCGGATTGGATAAAAGAATTGAAATTCCGTTTGATTTCCAAGTTTCTGTTTTTGAAAAACAATTGATTTTAGCAGAAAAATATAAAAAACCTGTTGTAATACATTGCGTAGCGGCGTATCAGGAAGTTGCTGCAATTAAAAAAAGAATGAATATCTCGGTTCCGATGATTATTCATGGTTTTGCAAAAAATAATCAAGTTGCCGAACAATTAATTAAAGAAGGATTTTATCTGTCGTTTGGGAAATATTTATTGAAAAATCCAGATTTAAAAACCGTTTTTATCAATGTTCCAAATGATCGTTTTTTTCTAGAAACAGACACAATAGAAGAAACAATAAAAGAAGTTTATGAATTGGCTTCGAAATATAAAAAATTAAGTGTAAAAGAGTTAGAAGAGGTTATTTCAAGTAATATAATGGAGGTTTTTAAATATGAATTATGATTTATTGCAATTCATAGCTAAAACCTGAAACTTGAAACCTGAAACAAAAAACAAGAAAAACAAAATAGAGAATATGGCAGAATGGACAGAAAGAGCTGAGCTTTTATTTACTAAAGAAGGATTAGAAAATCTAAAAAAATCTAATGTATTAGTTGTCGGATTAGGTGGTGTTGGATCTTTTGCAGCTGAATTTTTAGCGAGAGCGGGAGTAGGGAACATGACAATTGTAGACGGAGATGTTGTAGATATTACCAATATTAACAGACAATTACCAGCGTTGCATTCGACTGTTGGAGAGCCAAAAATTAAAATTGTAGGAGATCGTTTAATGGATATCAATCCAGAATTGAATCTGACGCGCGTACAGGAATTTCTATCTCCAGAAAGAGCTTTTGAGATCGTTTCTTCAGAATTTGATTATGTTTTAGATTGTATCGACAGTATAACTCCAAAATTGAATTTGATTATTGCTGCAAAACGTAAAAGAGTAAAAATCATAAGCAGTATGGGAGCGGGCGGAAAAATGCTGGCTTCTAAAGTAAAAGTGGCCGATATTTCTAAAACGGTTAACTGTTATTTCTCTAAAACGATTCGTAAACGTTTAAGAGAGTTTAAAATCAATAAATTGAAAGTAGTTTTTTCTTCAGAAATCCAAGACGAAAAAAGCTTAAAATTAACCGACGGAAAAAACTTCAAAAAATCTTTCTATGGTACAAACAGCTATATGCCAGGATTATTTGGTTTACACGCCGCAGAAACAGTGATTAGATATTTGTTAGCTAAATAGTTACAAAGGTTCTAAGTTGCAAAGGGACAGAGTTTCAAAGTTTTAAATGTCAATGAAATTCTAGTAACCTACAACCTTTTTCCCTTTGAACCTTAGTACCTCAGAACCTTAAAAAAAAATGATTAAAACAGTAATTTTTGATATGGACGGTGTTATTGTAGACACAGAACCGGTTCATCGTTATGCATATTATTTACAATTCTCAGAATTGAATATTGAAGTTCCTGAGGAAATGTATACCTCATTTACAGGATTTTCGACGCGAAATACATTTCAAACATTAAAAAACAATTTTCCTTCGATCGAACATGAAGTTGAAGATCTGATTCAGCGAAAAAGAAATATTTTTAATGATGCTTTTGATACGAAAGAAGATTTGTATCTTTTAGAAGGTGTTGAAGATTTAATTAAAGATTTGTATCACAATAAAATACAGTTAATATTAGCTTCTTCTGCATCAAAAGTAACTATAGAACGCGTTTTTACAAGATTTAATCTTCATCAATACTTTTCGCATATTGTGAGCGGGGAAGATTTTCCTCAGTCAAAACCTGATCCAGCTATTTTTCTTCATGCCGCATCATTGTCGATCGCGCCAAAAGAAAATTGTATCATTATCGAAGACAGTACGAATGGTATAAAAGCAGCAAAAGCAGCCGGAATTTATTGTGTAGGGTATCGAAGCGAACATTCAAATTTACAGGACTATAATCAAGCAGATTTGGTCATAGATCATTTTAGCGAGTTAAATGCTGAAAAAATATCACAGCTGCCTGCTTGAATTATGTAATATTTAACATTTGTTCCCTAATTGAATTTGTAAATTTGAACAAACAAAAAAAGACAGAAGAATGAAAAAACTACTTATTGCGTTAGCCCTTATTATAGCGCCATTAGCAGCAGATGCACAAGTGAAAACACCTCAGGCAAGTCCAAAAGGATATATAAAACAAACAGTTGGTTTAACTGATGTAGAAGTTACTTACTCTAGGCCAGGTGCAAGAGGGAGAGCAGTTTTTGGTAATTTGGTTCCATTTGGAAAATTATGGAGAACGGGTGCAAACGAAAATACAATTATCAATTTCAGTGATGATGTTATTATTGATGGAAAAACGTTGAAAAAAGGGAAATATGCAATTTATACAGTTCCTAGAATTGAAAGCTGGGATGTAATTTTTTATCTTTCTACTGATAACTGGGGATTGCCAGAAAGCTGGAATGAAAATTATGTAGTTTTAAAAACTACTGTAAAAGAAGATGCACTTCCAACTCCTGTTGAAACTTTTACAATCGGCATCAATGGTTTAGATCCAAATTATGGATATTTAGAAATGGCTTGGGAAAACTCTCATGTTGCATTGAAATTTGAAGTTCCAACTGCAAAAACTGCTGTAGCAAGTATCGAGAAAACTTTGGCAGGTCCAAGTTGGAATGATTATTATGCGGCTTCTCAATACTTATTTCAATCAAACGGAAACATGGAAACTGCAAGAACTTACGTAGACAAAGCGTTGGATATGAGTGCAGATAAACCATATTATGTAACAAGATTAAAATCATTGATTCAAGCAAAACAAGGCGATAAAAAAGGAGCGCTAGAAACTGCAAAAGCTTCTTTAGCTGCTGCAGAAGCTGCAAACAATGCTGATTACGTTAAATTGAACAAAGACAGCATCGCTGAATGGAGCAGATAAACTTTTAAAATTCAATTTTATAATTCAAAATTCCAAGACTTTCGAGTTTTGGAATTTTTTTTGAAATAAATACAGACAGACTTGTCTGTATGTTTAAATAATTATTTACATTTGTATTCTAATTATAGAAGAGATGCAGCCAAAAGAAAGAATTTTAGAAAAGACATTTACTTTATTTCATAAGCAAGGTTATAATGCCACAGGAATCAATCAGATTATTGAAGAGGCTAAAGTGGCAAAAGCGAGTTTTTATCAGCACTTTAAATCAAAAGAAGATTTGTGTGTTGCTTTTTTAGAAAAACGACATTCTTTTTGGTTTGACGAATTATTAAAATTCACCGTGAATGCAGAAGATTTAAATGCAAAGGTTGTCGCATCATTTGATTTTTTAGTCTTCATGAATAAAAAGGAAAATTTTAGAGGATGCAGCTTTTTAAATATACTTTCAGAAATTCCGTCCGATAATACTAAAATACTTAACGTTATTCAAAGTCATAAAAATGATTTACGTGCTTATTTTCTGGAAATTGTAACAGATGAATTAGTATCAGATCATATTTATCTGCTTTTTGAAAGCTGTATAATCGAAAGTCAATTGTTTAAATCAAATCAGTTAATAGAACAATCAAAAAAAATAATTCAAACTTTAATTTTAAAATAATGGAACAGAAATTACCATTGCCGCCTTTCACTTTAGAAACGGCATTAGAAAAAATCCAATTGGCAGAAGATGCCTGGAATAGTCAAGATCCTGAAAGAGTTTCAAAAGCGTACACTATTGACAGCGAATGGAGAAACAGAGATAAATTTGTAAACGGACGTGAGGAAATTGTACCGTTTTTGACTGAAAAATGGAAAAAAGAGCGTAATTATAAATTGAAAAAAGAATATTGGGCTCATACTGATAATAGAATTGCGGTAAGATTTGAGTATGAATATCAAGATCTTGAGGGGAAATGGTTTAGAGCTTATGGAAATGAAAACTGGGAATTTGACGAAAATGGCTTAATGCAAAAAAGATTTGCAAGTATTAATGATCTTCAAATAAAAGAAGAAGACAGAAAATTAAAATAATCTCAATGACTAAATTTCAACACATAGAAATATAGATTTTAGCATAATAAAAAAAGATAATTCGAAAGAAACTTGTTTCACATATATATAACTATGTGAATTAAGTCAAAACGAAACGCCTTTTTTAGACTCAAAAAAACTATGTTTCTATGTGTTGAATAATTTCACCCAACGGGTTAACTAATTCATGCTCGGCGGTTCAGGAATCTTGATCGTTCGTTTGATTTTCTTTACAATCAGCAAATAAAATGTAATACCGCCCAGAATAATCAGTAAAGCAATCTGAAGCTGGGCGATACTATTATTTTTATTGTATAAAGCGTTTGCAGCAGCAAGTTTCAATTTTCCTTCTTCAATCTGAATCTGTGACAGGTTTTCTAAAGTTTTTAAAGCTTCGCCGCTTGAAAATGCAATTTTACTCCAGTTTTTATTAGCTGCTTGGGTATTTATTTCTTTGCAGGAAAGCAAAAAATTATCAAAATACTCTTTTTCTTTATTGGTTAAAACTGTTTTAGCATACAAATTATCGATGTCATGAACGATATCGAGTGTATGTATAATTTCATTCTTTTTAATATTGTCACTTAAATCTAGTTTCTCGGCTTCAGATTTAATAAAATGCAACTGTTTTGAATATTGAAAAATATAATGCGCTACGACCAGTCGATCTTTGTAAATCGCATTGATATTTTCGTTTACGTTTTTAGAATTCTGCAGTGTATTAAAGTTACCAAGCAATATGATAAGCATTACAACCAACAATATAAAAGCCGCTTTAGTTTTGTTGCTGTATTTTTTTTGATCTTTCATAAAGCTTTATATAAAAAGTAACTCACTCAAAGATAGAGATTTTGACTCTTATATTTAAAAAATAAGCTTTGCCAAAGTTTAAAACTTTAACAAAGCTAAATGTCGAGTAATGCAAATAAAATTTAATTACTAAAATATTTTAATTTGGTGAGAACTTCTACATTTTTAATTGAACCAATTGGAGTTATCTCAATATTTTTCTGCCCTTTCGCAATATAAAAATAATACATACTATTTGTACCAAGTATGCTGACCTGCCTAGATTGATCATCACTAAAATAAATAGTATGATCGTATTTTAACTTGTTTGCGGCAATTCTTTCATTTGTAAAATAACCTCCTGCAATTCCTGTTCCGATAAAAAAGGATAAAAGAGTCATTGCAAGTGTTTTTAAAGCAACTTCATTATAATATTTTTTTGCTTGTTCAGTAGATAAACCTTCAATAGATTTTAGTTCAAGCATTTTTTGAAGGAACTTATTCTGATTATGTTTCAATAAAATTCTGGGAAGATAATAGTGATAAACAAACATTCCGATAATAGTAACTAATATAATTGGGCTTGAAGTTATGTAAGCAATTGGACTAATCAGAATATCCATTATCGAAGAATAATTCAAAATATTGATTCCAAATTGATAATAATAAAGGCTTTCTTTTAAAATTCCTAATACAACTAGATAGAGATAGCCTAGTGGCAGTAGTTTTTCAATGTCTACAGAGAAATTCATTTAGTTTTCGGTTAGAGATCAATATAAAAACAAATATTCTATGAGAATTTTCGCCTTAATTAAATCTGTTTTTGGAAGACTAAAATAGTGATTTTACTTACAACGATGAAAAGAATTAGAAATAAATCCTAAAGTCTGGATTCCTTTGTTAAAAAAAATACCTGTCAAAGTTTACTAAGACAGGCATCAAGATTATTTAGCAGCATTTTGATTTATCAATAACTGAGTTTGTTTGTTTACGATTTCTGCTGCTTTGTGTAGAAAACTTGGCGAAACACATTCTCCATACCTAATGTAAACGGTGTGATTATCGTCTTCCAGATTTTCGTTTTTCTGTTTTTGTGTGAGATAGCTGTCCATACCGCTAAATAAATACACAGGATTTCCTTCTTTATATAACTGCGTTGCAATTCCAATCAATCTTTTTTCGGCTGCAAATTGTATGTCTTCTTCTTTGTAAGACAATAAAAACATACATTCAAGCAAAGAACAAAATTTTACACTTTTTAAGGCTGGATATTTCTCAAATATTTCATTTCCCTGGTTTAGATTTTCAAAACATTTTGTTTCTAATTGGGCAGCAACCAAAGTGTCTTTTACTTCTCCAATATCTAAAACTTCTTGGCTTTTCATTGTAAAGCTGTTAATCAAAAACAGAAGAAGTATTATTCTCAAAATCATTATTCTAAAATTATACTTTCTTCGTCATTTTTTCCTCTAAAAAATATAATCTGAATCAACAACGCCAGAACAATTGTCAAAATGGCTCCGATAAAATTCAGCCATAAATAACCTAGTTTTTCCTGAGTATAAATCATGAAATAATAAATCACAAAAATCGTCAGCTGACTTATTATAGCACTTATAAACATTGATTTTGCTCGAACTCGTTTCAAATAAAAACCAACAAGGAAAATACCTAAAACCGTTCCGTAGAAAATAGAACCAATAATATTTACGAGCTGAATCAAATTTTCAAACAAAGTTCCGACACACGCAAAAAGTATGGCCACAATTCCCCAGAAAAGCGTAAAAAATTTAGTAGCATTCAAATAATGTTTCTCAGATTTCTCTGTTTTAAGATTTCGCTTATAAATATCTATAGCCGTTGTAGATGCCAATGCAGTAAGTCCAGAAGCTGTTGATGACATCGCTGCAGAAAGAATTACAGCCAATAAAAGTCCGATTAGACCTTTTGGAAGATAATGCAGGATAAAGTGAAAAAACACGTAATCTTTATCATTAGTTTCTGAATTGCTGTCGGCTCTCGATATAATTTCTTTTGCTTTTTCGCGTAAATCTTTTTCTTTGTTAGATAAGGTTACCAATTCTTTTCTTAGAATAGGATTGTCGTAATCTTGATTTAACTGATCAATATAAAGCAGATTAATTACTTTTTTGTCTTCAGAAAGTTTGGTCAATTTATTTTCTAAAGTCTTGTATTCTTCTTTATAAGCCGATTTTTCGATTATAATTTTATTATTAGGATTAAAATTTAACGGCACTGGATTGAACTGAAAAAAGACAAAAACCATAACTCCTGTCAAAAGGATAAAAAACTGCATGGGTACTTTTAAAAGTCCATTCATAATTAATCCCATCTGACTTTCTTTTACGGATTTTCCAGACAAATAACGTCCAACCTGAGATTGATCGGTTCCAAAATAGGCGAGTGCCAAAAAGAAACCGCCGGTAATACCGCTCCAAAATGTATATTTCTCTTCTGGATCAAAAGAAAAATCTACAATATTCATTTTGTCGTTTGCTCCTGCAATGTGCAGTGCACTCGTAAAAGTCATGTCGTTTGGCAGATAATGCAGAATCAAGAAAAAGGTAATAAACATTCCAGACATGATTACAAACATTTGTTGTTTCTGCGTTACGTTTACTGCTTTTGTTCCACCTGAAAAAGTATAGATAATTACCAAAAGACCAATAATGATATTCATTATCGTTAAATTCCATCCTAATAAAGCCGATAGAATAATCGCTGGTGCATAAATAGTTAAACCAGTTCCTAAACCTCTTTGTACCAAAAACAAAATAGCAGCAAGAGAACGTGTTTTAATATCAAAACGTCTTTCTAAGAATTCGTAAGCTGTAAAAACTTTGCTTTTATGGTAAAGCGGAATAAATGTCACACAAATCACAATCATCGCAATTGGCAGACCAAAATAGAATTGCACAAATCCCATTCCGTCATGATATGCCTGCCCTGGAGTCGATAGAAAAGTAATGGCGCTGGCTTGCGTTGCCATTACAGAAAGTCCAACAGTATACCAAGGTGTTTCGTTGTTTCCTAAAATAAAATCTTCGACATTTTTACTGCCTCGGGTTTTCCAGGAACCATATCCAACAATAAACAAAAGCGTAACAATAAGTACGATCCAATCAAATAACTGCATAATTTAGGAGTATAATTGCATGATTAAGAAGAAAATAACAATATAGACGGCATTAGCTACTAAGACATAGGTGTAGCTTTTTTTCCATTTTTTTTGCTTTTTAGGTTCCATTTTTATTGTTTTAAATCTTGGTTAGCTTCGATTGGCTGTTTCAACGAAATCATGTTTGATAATAGTCTGTAAGCGCCGGCAACGCCTTCTGGTAATTCTCTAAAGAAACTCAAACCGGTATAAATGTAATATCCTTTCCCGTATGGAGCTACTAACAAGGCTCCTTTTTTGGCAGATTCTCCTTTGTCATGAGAGGATAAAATAGGAGTAAAGGCATCGTCGTATTCATTAGGATAATAAAGTCCTTGTTCTTGTTTCCAGCCTTCAAAATCTTTTGTTGAGATTTTATTTGGCGTGTTCAAAATAGGATGATTTGGCGCTAAAAAAGTAACTTTTGCATTTTCTTCCGTAACGCGGTCGTTCGAGATTTTTAACGGATACGGCGCCAGCTGATTAGTAACCGTTTTTCCATATGTATTGTACTGTACAATCATATTTTTACCGCTTTTTACAAAATTGAAAAGAATGTTTTGCTTGTTTGCTAAAGCATTCACTGTGTTGTAAGCACGAACACCAGTAATTACAACATTAAAAGAGTCAAGTCTTTCTGGCGTAATTTCTTCTGGTTTCAAAATGGTAACTTTGTAACCCATTTGTGCCAGACTTTCTGGAACTTCGTCACCAGCACCCATAATGTAAGCAATCGCGTCTCCGTTTGTTTTTAAATCAATACGAATTGCTTTTGATTCGGCTGGTTTTAAAACCATTTGTTTTGTAATATGATTAAAATCGATAATCGTTTCGTCTTTATCAAAACGTTTACCATCAACCACTGCAACACTTTTTAAAGTAGATTCTTCTGGATTTACAGGCGGTGTAACTTCAAAATAAAATGTCTGCTCATTTCCTTTTTTACTTAATACAAACGGAATTTGTTTTGGAGAAATGATCCAGTTTTTTGGCAATTCTAACTGTAGATTGCCGCTGACATTATCTTTTCCTGCACGAACTTTTACAGGAACCATCTTGCTTTTGGTATCTCTAAAGATTAAAACTCTTTCTAGGATTGAAGTTGTAACTTCTGGAACAATGTCTAAGAAATTGTACATTTCGCCTTTTACACCATCATTATATTTATAAACAACGGTTCGTTCAAACGGAAATTCAACTCCATTAATTTTTACATTAAAAACAACTTTTACTTGTCTTATAATATCTGCAATTCCAATTTGTTCTTGATTTGAAACAGTGTACATTCCAACCGTTGCTTTTTCTTTTAACCAATACGGCTGTGTGTACTCTAAATTTTCTGGAAGTTTAATTTCCAGATTGATTTTTTCGTCGTTATTATTTTTTAAAACGCTGTTTTGAACAATTGTTTTTTGATCAGGAAGTGTTGTAATGCTCGTTAACTGCATGTCAATAGTACATCTGTTAATCGCTTCAAGACTTAATTTTAAAGAACTTCCCGGAGTTACTTCTTGTTCATTTGCAACAGCTTCAAGATACAATCCAGAAGCAGAAGCAATTATGTTTTTAACCGCTTCAGATTTTAATTTTTTCCAATGATCATCTTCTAAGCTTTCAATCATTGTATAAACTTTAATCAAATCTGGAATGCTGGCAGATGGATTACTGAAGTTGTATTTTGCGATAATTGTCGAAATCAATTCACCAATTGGTTTTCCGTTTTTAACACGGTTCCAAGAAGTATCAATTCCATCAAATAATTGATCACGGTCTTTAGGAGTATCACCATTAATCAATTCTAAATATTCAGTTTCTAGACCACGAACACCTGTACTTCCAAACCCTTGCGATTGATGACGGCTTCGACTCAAAGCAGCAATTTCCTGATTCGATTTTCCGATTCCAGTATAATAAACTCCAGTTTCAAGTTTCGTGAATTTTGATTTATTAGCAGCATCAAATTTTTCCTGACTTCCGTAAAACCACCAAGACGGATTAAAAAACTGTCTTTTTACCTGCCAAGGTTTTACATATTTTAATTGTTCAGGATAAACTTTAGGATCGTTTGTAAGTTTAAAACTTTCTACACTTAACATCGCAGATGATGTATGATGTCCGTGAGTAGTTCCTGGCGAGCGGTGGTCAAAACGGTTGATGATAATATCCGGCTGAAAATTTCTAATTGTCCAAACGACATCGGCCAAAACTTTGTCTTTATCCCAGATTTCAAGAGTCTCGTCTGGGTTTTTAGAAAAACCAAAATCATTAGCACGCGAAAAGAATTGTTCTCCTCCGTCTATTTTTCTGGCTTCTATAAGTTCTTGTGTTCTAATTACACCTAGAAGTTCGCGCAATTGCGGACCAATTAAATTCTGTCCGCCGTCGCCGCGTGTCAGCGATAAATATCCAGTTCTCGCATTCATATCATTCGCTAAATAAGAAATTAAGCGTGTATTTTCGTCATCTGGATGTGCTGCCAGGTATAAAACAGAGCCTAAGAAATTTAGTTTTTTTATTTGGTTATAAATTTCTACCGAGTTCAGTTTTTGAGGCTGCTGCGCAAATGAAACGGAAACACTTATTAAAAATAAAAGGAGAATTTTTGCTGGAATTTTTTGCATAGGTTAATTAGTATTTTTGAAAGTGGTTCAAAAATACTAATTATATCTTTTAACAGTATTTAAATGAAATGTTAATGTTCTTTAATAAAGTTCAAACATAAAAAAAAACTGCCTGAATAAATCAGGCAGTTTTTTTAAGTGTGGTATTCTTAGGATTACAGAATTATTTGTTTTCTGTGCTTTATATATTTTATCGAATGAGATCTATTTTAAATACAAATAAAATTTGTAAGAATTGTTCTTGGCAAAGATAGGGCAAATTTATATCAAAATAAGACAAATTTTAAAACTATTTGTAAAATAAATTTGAGTGAATAAAAAAGGAGAATATCTTTATGATATTCTCCTTTTGTGTAAACTGCAATAAATCAGTTTATTATTTCAATTTATTTTCAGTATCTTTATAAGTACCAGTAATAGTTACATTACTTCCTTTTGTAACTTTTCCGTAAATAGTGATAGTAGAATCATTTCCGATGAAATTAATTTTTGCACCACTGTTTAATACTAAATCACCCCAGATTACAACAGAACCTTCAATATTTAATACTGATTCACTATTGATAATAAGTCTTGTTGGATTAGACTGTAAATATTTACCTTGAGATAAACTTCCTCTCATGTTAAATGTTCCTTTGCTGTTTAAAGTCAAATCGCTAAGTATTGCAATAGAACCACAATGAGTTAAAACTGCACCAGAATTTACAATAGCTGAGTTAATTGCGGTAGCACCTTGATACGATTTAATTTCATTTGAATTTAAAATTAAATTAGCACCTTGATTGTATACACCATAAGTTAAGCAGCTTGCAAAAGTAGTATTTGGTTTTTCCATTTTGATAATTTTCAAACCACCTGTTCCACTTGCTACATAAATATAGTTACCGCTAGATTTTACGTAGTTTGTAGAACCTGCAATTCCTAAAGCTCCTAATAGATTGTATTGAGTACCATATTTGTAAACATTTAATCCTAAAGCTCCGTTGGCAGCAAATGCATAACCATCGTTTACAGAAACAGCATTTGTTACGTTATCTTCTCCAGCTGTTGCAATTGCAATAGTTTGCAATTTTGTTCCAGTGTTTACATCATAAATACCAAGTCCGTTAGCACCTTCAGATACTAAAAGTTTAGTTCCGTCAAAATCCATTGTTCTTTTTGCACCGCTGATATCATTTGATGTCGTAAAGCTTTTTTGAAGTGCTAGAGTAGAAGGGTTGTAAACATTTACTCCTTTAGTACCGCTTAAAGTAACTACTTTATCAGAGCTTAAGGCAATAGAACGTAAATCTGCTACAGTTGCTTTGCTTTCAACTGCTTTTGTAGAACTGTTTATTTTAAATAAACTTCCAGCATCTCCAGTTACGGCAAAATAAGAAGAAGAGTTTGCTGCAACATCTGTAGTAACTCTGCTTTCTAATGCGTTAACTGTATATTTATCTGTAAGTAAACCTGAGCTTAACTGCATATTGATCACAATTGCAGGGTTTTTTAATGATGAATCTTTATCTACATCTTTAGCAGCCCCAATAATTAAATTTCCATTTAAATAAGTAAGCGATGTAATATCAGTATTTGCAATTAATGCAGATGAAAGTAATTTTGGCTTATACGGATCTGTAACGTCAATAACATCGATAGCTCCAGAATACGTTTCGCCTCTCATAATGTAAGATACATAAGCATAGTTTCCGTTTACTGCCACGTGACTTGCTTGTAATGTTTTTCCATTACTGTCAACTGGTGGTTTTACTTCTGCAATTTGTACTAATGGAAAAGAAGTTGTCGTTGCGTCAGCTGCAAATTTTCCTGTTGCAGAACTGTTTTCTAATGAAATTACCCCAGCATTTGTCAAATCTAGTCTTTGATTTAATGTGGTTTGATCTGAAGTAATTGTAATGTTATTTCTTGACTGATTGTCATTTGAATCATTGTTGTCATCACAGCTTATTAAAAGTGAGACAGTTAATAACGATAGTAAATAAGCATACTTTTTCATAGTGAGTAGATAAAGGATTTTAAAAATTCGCTGCAAAGATAAGTTATATTTATACTAAAATACGACATTTTTGTGACGAACTTACTGCTATACAGTGATTTATTTGAATAATACAAAGATTTAACAACTGTTTATGGTAAAAAACATGTTAAAATAAAAAGAGCATCTATTTATAGATGCTCTTTTGTGTTGAAAACTAATGATTTAGCAATATTTATCTTCTACCGCCTGGACCACGGTGATCATCTCTATCGTGATGATCATGTCTGTCATGTCTGTCATGGCGTTTTTTATCGTAATGTTTGTGATCTCTGTGGTCATGTCGTTCATTATATCCATATACAGGTCTTGGTCTGTATGGTCTTTGTGGTGCACCATGGTAACCTCTGTAATATTTTACTTTATGACGATCAAAGTAGGTATAAGGTGTTCTACCATGGTAATCTGTTAACACTACTTTGTAACCTCCATACAAATCATAATTTCTGTATTGTCTTGGTAAATAAGTTGTTCTAACCCATTTTCCTCTTCCATAATAAATAAATTGTGAAGCACGAACATCGTAATAAGCTTCAATATCTGGAAGATAGTAATATTCCATCTCACTGTATCCTGCAGGTCCCCAAGATGGTGGAGTTCCTATATTAACGTTAACCGATACTTGGGCTTGCGTGGCATTTGCAACCATTAGAAATAATCCGGCGATTGCTAATTTTATCGTTTTCATCTTTTTTTATTTTTTAATGTTAATCTTGTTTAGGGATATTCACATACTGTGCCAAAAAATAAAAAGCAATGTTTTTGGTCGGATAAAAAATATATTTCGTCGGGTTGTTATAGTGTATTTTCTATTTAAATATTTGATTTATAGCTACTTTTTAGATTCATAAAAAGATGAAAAAAAAGCAAAAAAAATTATTTGTAATTGACAACTCTAGGCTTTGCCAATTCAAAACTTTGTAGTCCGTAATCGGTTGTTTCAAAAGTATTGGTTTTAAAAACATTGTCTCCTTGGAACGGAATACTCGGATAATAAGATAAAGAAAGCTGGAAGGAACTGAAAACCAAGTAGTCATTACTTACCAATAAACCAAGGGTGATTTTTGAATATGATTTACTTTTTGCCATAGATACCTCAGGACTGCCCATCATCGCAATCGAATAATTAAAAAACGGATTTAAACGAAATCCCCAAAGTGCATGTGGTGAGTACGTTTGCGTTTGCAGCGATAAAACGGCTTTACTGGTTCCATAAATGGCAGTGTTAAAACCTGCAATACCATTTTGTTCATTAATATTTAATAGATCTCCAATAATATTATCCCGGTTCGTTCCTAAAACAAATTTCGGATTAACGAATTGTCTCAGTTTCCATTTTCCAATACTATATAGTTTTGTAAAATAATTTGCTTCTAATAAAAATGCAGTGTCATAAGTCTTAGATTGTTGAAAGAAAGTACCAGCTTCAAAATTCATACTTAGAAAACCAAATTTGTAATAATTTCCAAAAGAAAATTGCGCACCGACATAAGGTCTCCAAAAAGTATTTTTATACTGATAACCAAATGTGATTCCGTAGATTCTTCCTATGGGGACGTCTTCGGTTTGTCCAATTCTAAAAATATAACTGTCTTTTACGAATTTTCGCGTATTTAGTCCAATACCACTTAAAATTAGTTTTTCATCAGAATAAAAATGGGTAGGATCATAAACCTCACTTGGTTTTTCACTGTAATTTACATTTAAGAAGCGTCCTGTAATAATCAGATTGGTTCTGGCGTCATTTTCGTCTTCAAACATTTTAAACGAACGACCGACCCAAGTGTCTTGAGAAGTATATTTAAATGGCTGTTTGGCATAAATCGTATCTCCGGGCATTTGAAGAGAATCTCTTCTAAAACTTTCATCAATATAAAAACCACCTGCCCATTTGGTCAGCGGTGAATAAAAATCTCGTTCAATATCAACACTTTTAATATAATTGTTATCAATATCATTTCTATAATGAAGAATGGTACTGATGTAGGTATTTTTTATGTTCGGTATAGTGTACGTAGCTTCGTTACCGTTTCTGCCGTCATCAAAACGATTTGTAAAACGATATTCAAGCTGTTGACCAGAACCAAAAAAGTCCTTTTCTTTAAAACCAACCGAAATTTGACTGCTCGATATAGAAAATCTCGGAATGGTACTCCAGGAATCTAAAACGCGAATAGTAACATCTACAGAATCGCGTGCCGCACCAACCGTTTGATTTGAAATTCTCACAGCAGTTACATAACGCTGCGCACGTATTAAACGTTCGGACTCTAATATTTTGTAAGTATCATAAGGTGCATTTTTCTTAAAAAGCAATAGATTCATGATAGCTATTCTTTTTGTTTTTAAATGAAGCCTATTTCCTGTTCTTTCTCCCCAGTTTTTTGGTTTTTGTGCAGTGTCCGCTACAGAGTGTCCAAAAGGGTCTAAAGTTATGACATTAATGTTTCTAATAATTTTTCCGTCGTAATGTGTAGAATCTAAAGGAACTAAAAGTTCGGGTTTCTTTTTAGGTTTTCTGGATCTAAAAAGTAACTTATGCATTATCTGCGTAAATTTATTTTTCTTCGAATAATCTTTAATCTTATTGTAAATTTCAACACTGTCTTTTTTAGTTTTGGGCTCTTTTCCTTTTTGATTAACCTGAGCATATAAACCTTGTAAACAAAAGGATAAGAGAATAATAAATAATATTTTTTTGTTTACAGACATGAAGTTTTATAATACTAGTAATGATTTATTGTATGAATTTAAGGAATTAATAGAAAGCTTTACAAAAATTAACTTTCAGTTTTGACTCTGCGCATTCTCCAAGTAAATTTTCGGGGCACGTGATTTCCCATTAAATAGCCCCAGGGTTCAAGAGATTCTATTCGGTCAAAAATAATTTTCAGAATTGCCAAAAGCGGAATTGCCAAAAACATTCCCGAAATTCCTGCCGCGGCACCACCAACAATAATTCCCATAATAGAAACAAACGCATTAATTTCAACTTTAGAATTAATAATTAAAGGCACAAGTAAATTGTTATCAATAAATTGAACTATAATATTTACAATCAATATTCCTAGAATAACCGAAGTTTCGCCAGATCCTGTTAATGAAGCTAAAACTGTAATAATTCCGGCAATTGTAATTCCGATATACGGAATAAGATTTAAGATACCCGTAATTAATCCTAACAGTATGAAGTATTTAATACCAATGATCCAGAGCCCTAAACTTGTAAGTACAGAAACTACAATCATTTCTAGAATTAAGCTTACAATATAATTATTGATTGAAACTTTTATTTGCGAAAGTATATCGGCTAAAACAGGATGATTTTCTTTTTTAATTAATTTAGCTAAGAATAACTTAAAATGTTCTTTATAAATTAAAAACAAAAAAGTGTAAACAATAATGATCATACTGTCTAAAAGAACATCGCTAACCGATATTATGAATGAGCCTAATTTTGCTTGACCGGTTTTTACGGAATCTTTGGTTACAGAATCCAAGTATTTTTTCTGATCGCCAATACTTACCTGAAAGTTTTCTCTAATAAATTTATGAATTTCGATAATAAAAGAATTTGCATTTTTCTTTATCGTGTCAAAATCATTAGCCATATAGGTGACTTGATAGGAAATGAAAACCAAAATTCCGACAATAAAAGACAGAAAAATAACAAGACACACAATCGCAGCGAGATGTCTTGGGAATTTCAATCTAGTATTTAAGAATGTGAAAATTGGAAGCAATAAAACAGCAAATAAAAATGCTAGTAAAACTGGTGTTAAAATATCTTTTCCTAAACAAAAAATAAAAGCAAAACCAATTAACGTAATAAGTATAAAAGCTAGTTTTGCATAAAAAGGCAGAGTAATGGACCGAATCATATATTGAAGATTAAGCTGAATTTATAAAACAAATATTACACTTTAATTGTGTTTTTCTGTTCCAGCTTTTCTTCAAGTCGTTATAAAATTCCCATTAACATTTTAATCAAAAAACTCTCTTTCTTCGAATTTGGCAGTGATGATAGATATTCCTTTCTGAAGTAATAAATTATTAGGAAAAATAATTTTTTCGCCTTCTTTGGTTTTCAAACTTACGTGAAAAGTGTTAATGTCTTCAATTTCGGCTTCAATTGGAAAATCTTTATCATGAATTTTAATTGTATCACCAATTCGAAAAGGAAATGAGAAGAACAAAATCATTCCCGAAGTAACATTACTCAAAATAGACCATTGAGCAAACATGGCAACGCCAATAACAGTGGCAATAGAAGAAATGGTAATAAATATATCTTCTGTTTTTACTCCCCAAATAACAATCAAAATGGTGGTAACCAATATATTCATCAAAACATTAATGTATTTGATTACCAAGTTAGTACGGTGTTCAAACAAATGACTAGAAGCTGCAAAACGTCTTATTAATTTTGCAATTACCATTCGAAGTATAATCAATACTCCAATAAGGATTATGGTGGCTAATATTTCGCGGCTGTACTCTCTAAAAGAAAACATAATTAAAATTTTTTACTCTAAAGTACTCAAATATTCGTAAACTTTGGCTGTCGGAAGTCCCATAACATTTGTATAAGAACCTTCAACTTTTGCAACTGCCATAAAACCAAACCATTCCTGAATTCCGTAAGCGCCAGCTTTATCATAAGGTTTGTAGTTTTGAATGTAATATAAAATTGCTTCGTCTGATAAATCATTAAAAGTAACTTTCGTAACATCATTAATAAGAGTAGAAGAAGTGTTGGTTTTAAAACAAACTGAAGTAAAAACTTCGTGAGTTGTATTTGACATTGATTTTATCATTGAAAAAGCCTCTTCAGCATTTTTAGGCTTTCCCAAAGCTTTACCTTGATGCCAGACAATAGTGTCGCTTGTCACAAGGATTTCATTTTCTTTTAATTCACCTTCAAATGCATTTGCTTTTAATTCTGCAAGAAAATCGGTGATCTCAACGGCTTTTAATTCTGGGGGATAAATCTCTTCAACGTCTTTTAAACGAATTTCAAAATCAAGATCTAAATCTTTGAAAAACTGTTGTCTGCGCGGCGAACCGGAAGCTAAAATGATTTTATATTTTTTTAATTTTTCTTTAAGCATTGTATTTGATATTTAAAGCAATTACAAGGATTGATAATATTCCGAAGAAAATAATAAGTTTTAAAACCGTACTTAAATGTTTAAATTCTTTTTGGGTTTTGGCACTAAATAGTTTTACCATGAAATATAAAAGCGGCGCAAGTACAAAAATAAAAGCATATAATGTTACGATAAAAAGGTGGTTTTCGACGAAATATTTTTTGATATAAACTGCTAATAGTATTAGTGGAATTACAGAAAATACTAAAGCAATTTTTGCAGCTCTGCTAATTCCGATTGCAATTGGCAATGTGTTAATTCCTTGATTGTAATCTCCATTTACATCTTCTATATCTTTAACTATTTCACGAATAAAATTAATCATAAAAGCAAACAAGGCATAATCAATCAAAATCGAAAACAAACTTGCCATTTGGGCTTGATTTTCTGAAGTTGTTGCAGGAAATAAATCAAAAACGCCAATTATTATTACGCTTACCGCTAATAAAAGTGCCACAACAAAATTGCCTAAAATCATGATTTGCTTTAATGTCGTTGCATAAAAGTATAAAAGTGAAGCAATTAAAATAAATAACGAAGCAAACATCGGTCTCATAATGATATTAGACAAAAGAAAACCAATTGCTACTCCCGTGATATTTAAACCGATATAAATATTATAAGCGGCAGTTTCGCTAATACCTTTTCCGACTACCACATCGTTTGGTTTGTTAATGCTGTCAGTTGCAACATCATAAATATTATTAATTACGTAACCCGCAGCAGCCAATAAAATGGTGCTTAAAACCAATAAACCATATTGCCAGTCAGCCAATGCCAAAGGAACGTCTTGCTGTTTTAAAAAGGCATAACGAAAAAGCAGCTGCATAAAAGCAAGCATTAGTAGATTTTGATAACGAATGAGTTTTAGGTATTTCATTTTTTTTAAGGTTCAAAGGTTCAGAGAGACAGAGGGGCAAAGTTTTATAATCTTTGTCAAAGTTTTAAACTTTGACAAAGATAGGCCGTTAAATTATTGGCTTTTTCTTTCGATATATTCAGAAAATGTTTTTCCGTTTGTCAAAAGTATATATCCTAGAATTAATTTAAAAAAATAATAGATTAACCAAGGAGCTGCAGTATAATCTTTAAATTGTTCTTTTTGAATCAAAAAAGTATAAAGACGTGAGATAAAACTCGGAAGTGCTTCAGCTAAAATTAAACCTCCCATTACAATTATAGCAATACTTAGGATAGTTTCTGCATTGTAGTTGATAGCAATTTTCTCTTCCTTAAAATTTTTATCTAATTTTAATCTGTCAATAATCCAATCTGTTTTAAATATAAAAAAACGAACTACGATAAAATAAAGGAATAAACTTAAAAGCAACAATCCCCAAATCTCTATTAAAGCGGTAACATTTAAGTTTCCGTCCATAAAAGATACAGTAGTTGATAATTGAGGAATTACAGAAAAAGCTCCAAACAAGATCCATAAACCAATTATCTTAAGAAAAATTTTCCAAAATGTATTGATAAGCATGATGTGATTCGAATTAAATTGAGATTATTAACAAAAAGCTACAAACATTAATCGTATTTAGCATCAAAATATTCCATCCATTTTCCCTGTACTTTCATGACTTGCTCAATAACGTCTCTTACCGTGCCGCGTCCGCCTTTTACGTGCGAAATATAGCGACAGATATTTTTAATTTCCGGACTTGCATCTTGCGGACAAGTTGGAAGTCCAACCAGCTTCATAACATGAAAATCAGGAATGTCATCGCCCATGTACAAAACATTTTCTGGATTTATATTGTAAAGTTCAGTGTATGCTTTAAAAGTTTTTACCTTATCATGTGTTCCTAAATGGATGTCTTTTACACCTAAATTACTCAGACGAATACGAACTCCATCATTGCTTCCGCCAGAAATAATGCAAACGTTATAACCGCTTTCAACTGCTGCTTTTAGTGCATAACCGTCGCGAATGTTCATTGTTCTTAACATTTCGCCTTCGTTGGTTACAAAAACAGAACTGTCTGTAAGCACGCCGTCAACATCAAAAACAAATGTGGTGATGTCGTTCATTATTTCCTTATAACTTTTTGCCATTATCTTGTATAGATTGTGTTAGAATTTTATAAATATTTTTTTGATTTTCATTTTGAATAAAAGCCAAATGCGCGTCAGTTGTTATAGAATCGTGACGTTTGGCTGGTCCAGTCTGTGCGTCAACTGGATTTAAAGTTTTTATTTTATCAGCTGTTTCTAAGATTAAAGGTTTTAGAATATCAAAAGAAACTTGATTTTCTTCGCAGATTTCCTGTCCGATTTGATAGAGATGATTCGTAAAATTATTCACAAAAACAGCCGCGACATGAAGTGCTTTTCGTTGTTCAGAATTTATAGAATATACAGCTGTTGAAATGCTTTTTGCGGCAGTTTCTAAAACTTTATAATCGGCAGTATTTTCAGCTTCTAAACAAAACGGAATAACCGAAAAATCAACCTTTTTATTCTTCGAAAAAGTTTGCAGCGGATAAAAAACACCACGTCGGTTTTTGCTGTCTAAAAGTTCAATAGAAGAAGTCCCAGAAGTGTGTACAACAAGCTGATTGTTAAATGGAAGCAGAGAAGAAACTTCTAAAATAGCATTGTCAGAAACAGAAATGATATATAAATCAGCAGTTTCTAAATCATCAAAACTGGTTACAATTTTAGTAGCGTCTAATAAATGAAGTAAAGCCTCTTTTTTACGAGAAAAAGCCTGTTTTATCTCAATAAATTTACTAGCTGAAAAAGCTTTTATCAAATGCTGCGCGACATTTCCCGAACCAATTATTGTTATCTGAATCATAAAAGCAAAATTAGTATTATTTTTTTAAGGAAAATAGTTGCACGAAAACTTTAGCCGTACATTTTTAAGGATTAAAATGATTTCTCTTATGGTCGATTTATTTTAAATTTTTAGAAATCAAGTTGAAAAATCCTCTTTAGTCGTTTTAATCTCTGACAAAATAAATTAATTATATATCTATTTGATTTGTAGGTATAAACTTTCTTCATTATCAATTCGTTTAAAAAATGGCATTTATTTTTGGTTTTTATTAACAAAAGACAGCAACTGCTAATCAACATTTTTTAAGTACTTTTGTGCCACTTTTATACAATGTAATTCCTAAGAAATGGATAAAAAAATATTCTCTTTTTTGTTTTCTACACGATTAATGGCCGTTCTTTTTTTAACATTTGCAATTGCAATGGGTGTTGGAACTTTTATCGAAAGTAAATACAATACCGATACAGCCAGAATTTTAATTTACAACACTTGGTGGTTTGAAGCGATAATGGTCATTTTTATGATCAATTTCTTTGGAAACATTAAACGCTACCAATTACTAAAAAAAGAAAAGTGGGCAACGCTTTTACTTCACTTAGCTTTTGTTTTTATCCTTTTGGGAGCTTTTATTACAAGATACATCAGTTATGAAGGAATGATGCCTATTCGCGAAGGTGCTGCAGAAAATCAAATTTATTCAGACAAAACATTTTTAACCATTTTTGTTGATGGTGAATATAAAGGACAGCCGAGAAGAAGAGTCTTTGAAAAAAGTCTTTTATTATCTCCGGTAACCAACAATAATTTTACGATTCCAGGAAAGTTTGACGAAACTCCATTTGAAGTATCCTATTCAAACTATATTATGGGAGCGAAAGAAGTGGTGAAAGCAGATCCAAACGGAACAATTTACCTTAAAATGGTTGAAGCTGGTTCGGGCGGGAGAGAGGAGCATTATCTTAAAGAAGGTGAAGTACAGAACATTCACAACGTGTTATTTGCTTTAAATAAACCAACTGAGGGAGCAATCAATATTAATACAAAAGGCGAGAAGTATACTATTCAAACTCCATTTGAAGGAACTTTTATGCGAATGGCAGATCAGTTAAAAGGTGATGTGACCAAAGACAATGTACAACCGCTTATGATGCGTTCTTTGTACAGCATTGGCGATATTCGAATTGTTTTCCCAGATCCTGCAATGAAAGGAAGTATTACTTACGAATCTAATAATGACTTTAAAGCAAAATCACATACAGATGCACTTGTTGTAAAAGTTAGAGCAGAAGGGCAGGAGAAAGAAGTAATGCTGACAGGGTCTAAAGGCCAAGTTGGCGAAGCAAAAACGGTTAAAATTGGTAATCTTGAATACTCATTATTTTACGGAAGTAAAGCCTATGTTTTACCATTTAAAGTAAGATTGAATGATTTTATTGCCGATAAATATCCTGGAACAGAAAAAAGTTATTCGGCTTTTAAAAGTAAAGTAACCGTTCAGGATTCTACAGAAACTTTTGATGCGGATATTTATATGAATCACGTTTTAGATTATAAAGGTTACCGTTTCTTCCAATCTTCATTTGATCCAGATGAAAAAGGAACTGTTCTTTCTGTGAATCATGATTTCTGGGGAACAAATATTACTTACTTTGGCTATTTTCTATTATACATTGGTTTGATGGCAATTATGTTTACGAAACATTCTCGTTTTGGAGATTTAAAAAGTAAATTAGAAAAAATTCAAAAGAAAAAAGAAACACTGATCACGATTTTAGTTTTAATGATCAGTTTGAGTGGTTTTGCGCAGCAGACGCCTCATGTTCATTCTCACGATCATAATCACGTACATTCTACAGATCCGAACGATCATGCAAATCACGTTACAGCGCCGCCAAGTCAAAAACAATTGGATTCGTTATTGAATATTTATAAAGCGCCGGAAGCTCACGCAGCAAAATTTGGCCGTTTGATTATTCAGGATGCAGGCGGTAGAATGAAGCCAATCAATACGTTTTCATCTGAATTACTTCGAAAAGTAAGTCATAGTGATACTTATAACGGAATGAATTCTGATCAGGTTTTCCTTTCTATGACGCAATATGCTCAGGTTTGGATTCAAGTTCCGCTGATTTATATTAAAGCTGGAAACGACAGTATTCGTAAAATAATCGGAATTGATTCTAAAGATAAATTTGCACCTTTTGTTAAATTCTTTGACGAACAGGGAAATTATAAATTATCTCCCTATTTAGATGCTGCATATAAAGCTGCAAATCCAAATAGTTTTGAGAAAGATTTTGTTGAAACAGATAAAAAAGTAAACCTAATGGAATCTGCTTTGAGTGGACGTATCTTAAAAATATTTCCAGTTCCTAACGATCCAGGAAACAAATGGGTTTCTTATTTAGAACGTCAAAATGCAGGTTTTAAAGGAATGGATTCTACTTATGTAAATTCAATACTTCCATTATACTTTAGTGCATTAAACAATGGTGCTATTGAGAAAAACTTTTCTTCAGCAGATAATTTAGTAGAAAGTATTAATGGTTTTCAAAAGAAATTTGGAAGTAAAGTAAGACCAAGCGAGCAAAAAATTAATGCAGAAATTGCATACAATAAATACGATGTTTTCAAAGTATTGCCTTATTGGTATATTACAGCTTCAATATTGATGTTGATGTTTGTTATCGTTAACATCTTTTTTGAGAAAAAATGGCTTCGTATTACTATAAATGGTTTTCATATCATTATTGGTTTATTATTTGTCATTCACACCTTAGGATTAATTGCACGTTGGTATATTTCGGGTCACGCTCCTTGGAGTAATGCTTATGAGGCTATAGTTTATGTTGCATGGTCAACAATGTTCTTTGGATTGGCATTCGATAGAAAATCAAAATTAACGATCGCTTCATCAGCTTTCGTAACAGCGATGATCTTAATGGCAGCTTATATGAACTGGATCGATCCAGAAATCGCAAACTTACAGCCTGTTCTTAATTCTTATTGGTTAATGATTCACGTTGCAGTAATTGTTGGAAGTTACGGACCGACTGCCTTAGGTATGATTTTAGGTTTTGTTGCTTTAGTTTTGATTTTCTTTACAAACGAGAAAAACAAAGCCAAAATGGATTTACATATTAAAGAGATAAGTTACATTAACGAGATGGCTTTAACTATTGGTTTGATTATGCTTAGTATTGGAAACTTCCTTGGTGGACAATGGGCAAATGAAAGCTGGGGCCGTTATTGGGGATGGGATCCAAAAGAAACTTGGGCTTTAATTTCGATTATGATTTACGCTTTTGTAATTCATGCAAGATTTGTTCCAGCGTTAAGAGGAAAATGGTTCTTCAATTTAATGAGTATGTATGCTTTTATTTCGATCTTGTTTACCTATTATGGGGTAAACTTCCATTTAGTTGGTTTACACTCTTACGCAAGCGGAGAAGCACAATCATTAGACTGGGTTTACTACTGTTTCGCAGTGACTTCAATAATAGGATTGGTTACTTACCCGAAATATCACAAATATTATAAAACAAAAAAGATTAAAAAATAAATAATTCGTTGTAATTATTAATTCATAAAAAAGGTTCGACATGATGTTGAACCTTTTTTTTATAAGCTGTATTTATTATTCTTTTAGAAAATTTAAAGTTTCCCTATAAAGATCTTTTCTGCCTTTTTCGAGCTGCATTACATGAGTTCCCTTTTGAAGAACGACATATTTTATTGATACTGTATTTTCTAGAGCAATAAACAAACCTTCTGCATCATTATTATCTGGATATATATCCCATTCACCTCTTATGATCATTGTTTTAGCCGTAATCTTTTTTGGATCATAATATGAATTATTGTGCAGCAAATCTTGAACGTCAGCTGAAGGCCCAGATGGATATCGAACGAAAGAATTCTTTGAATCTGTTGTTAAAGGATCGCTTTTTTTCCAAATTTCAGCCCAGTTTGTAAAAATTTCGGGTTCCAATTGGCATTTTTTTCCTTCTGGAGTTAAGCTTTTCATTGCATTTATGCGCTGCAACGGTGTCATCACTTCAAATGACTGGTCTACGGTTTCGTACTCTGAATTTTCATTTCTAGCAGTAATTGTAGCGAACAAAACTAGTTTTTCTACTTTTTCGGACATTTTAGAAGCATAAAGTGCGGCCACAGAGCCACCCCAAGAATGCCCTAATAAATAAATCTTTTTTTTACCAGTTTTGGCTAAAATATAATTTACAGCCTTATCTACATCCAAATAAACTTCAGATGCCCTGCCTACTATTTTAGAAGATGTAGTTTTCATCTCTGGATATCTGTCTGAATTGCCATATCCAAGAAAATCTAATGCATAAACATCATATCCATTTTCAGATAAATTACTCATCCATGAAGAATTGTCCATTCGAAAACCAAAAGAGAGATCAGATGGAAATGAAGAACCATGGAGTAATAGGATAGGAGAATCATTCAAAATTGTTTTAGGTGCAACATGACTAATTGCAATTTTTAAACCAGGAACGCGGCTTTCAGTTTTTAAAACTTCCATAACTTTTGTTTTTGTAGAACTTGAAATCATCTTAAGGCTTTGAGCTCTAAACTGCAAGTTTGCGAGCAGAATCATAATAAATAACGCTTTTTTCATTTTATTTTTTTTCCAAAAATAGAATAGCAATTTCTTTATTAGTTCATTTAAGATTTAACTATGGATGTTTTTAAGTAAATGAAAGCTCAACGAGAAAAGATTCGTCAAGGCGGCTAACTTTTTATTTTCTAATCATTCTTACTCTTTGAGTTTATTTTAAAACCATTTGGATACATAACAGCCAACAAAACACAAATCAGCAGAAAATTGTATTCACAGCCATTTCTGCCGCCGCCGACAACAAACCATCCTTCAGGAAAATGAACCATTATAATTCCCATGATAAGGATAAAAATTGTTATAAATCCAGCCATTTTTATATACTTATTTAATAATAAAAGAACAGCAGCTATAATGTGGGATATTTTGATGAGCCAAGCCAAATAAAGTCCAAAAGGAGCAAATCCGACTTGATTGAGATAGAGATTGCCAAAATCATTTATTCCGTTATTGAAAATTCCGAAAACAGAATGTGTCAGAAGAATTATACCAACGGCGATTCTTAAAAGTAAATTTCCATTCATATTTGTAGCTTTTCATTTAAATAAAATTAATAAAAAAACGCATATCAAGATAGCTTGATATGCGTTTTGAAAACTGTATAGTTTTGATTTTTAAACTTTTCCTAAAGTATAAAGTTGTTCCATAGTCGGAGTTAAACTTCCACCAGCAGGTTCAAGAGTAATTCCAAATGCTTCTGCAGAATCGGTTTGACTTACAGCAAAAATCTTTTGCGTATTTCCTTCAAAATTATCAAGTAAACCAATACTTGTCGGTGTAAGTACCGGACTTAACTTTAAAGACCAAACCTGATACACCATTCCTTTTGGAGGTGCTGGTAAACCGGCAGCATCTATATAAGTGGTTTTGGTTTCTTTGTTCCAATACACTTTTGCAAAAGATGTTGGAGAAACAGCCTGACCGCCAAGTGTTACACCTGTATTTTTAATATCTCTAACGATACTAAGGTTTTTCTCGGTTTCCTTATTTTGTTGATCTAAAAAAGCATATTCGCGTTGAATTTTATTTTTTTCATTTCCAACTGTAGAGATTGCTTCTTTTGTTTTTGTCAATTCTAAAGTCTGATAACCTAAACCTAACAATAATAATACTGCAGCTGCCCAGCCCACATATTGTGACCAGTTTGAGGCAGGTTTCATATCGACTACTTTTCCGTGTTTAAGTTCTAAACGGGCTTTAATTTTCTCAAAATTCGCAACAGAGTGGAAAGGAGAGAAACTTGAAGAAAGTGCTATAACAGCTTTTTCTATCGAAATAATTTCCTTTTCTACCTCTGCATTGTTTTTGGCCAACTCAGCTATTTCTAGGTTTTCTTTTTCGCTTAATAAGCCGTAAACGTACAACTCTAGAATTCCTGATTCTATATATTCTTGTGCTTCCATTATATTTTTAAATAATTACGTAAATCATTAATACAGTTTCTGTTTTGTGTCTTGATAGTTCCCAGTGGCAGTGCCAATTCTTCTGAAGCTTCTTGCTGGGTATATCCTTTAAAGAATAATAAATTTATAATTTCAATACATTTTGGTTTGAGCTTCTTTACGAACTCCTGAATTCCAATTGCATCAAGTTTATTGCTTAATTTATTACTGTCATCTAACAGATTTACGAAATTATCTGAGGAAAGGTTTTTTTGGCTGTTATTAAAATTTTTAGATCTAAGCTTATCAATAGACGTATTACGCGCTATATTAAGGATCCAGGTGTAAAATCGTCCTTTACTTTCGTTATAAGAATCGATGTTTTTCCAGATTTTGACAAAAACATCTTGCAAAACATCTTCAGCTTCTTCTCGATTTTTGATTAAAACGTGAATGACCGAAAATAAACTTTTAGAGTACATATCGTACAAATGAGTAAAAGCTTTTTCGTCTTTTTTGTAAATTAAAACTAGCAATTCTTCTTGACTCATAGATTTGGATTTTTAAGGTTTAAACAAAAATGTTAGACGTTAATTGGTATATGTTATAAAGGTAAATTATTTTTTCGTGATTTTTTTTATTTTTTTTTGTAGTCCGAACCCTAGAAAAATCAAGGGTTTAAAAAAAAATGTGATTTTTTTTACTTTTTTTTAAAACCAAAATAAATCCAATTACGTAAATGATTTTATAGAGCGAAAATGAAATCATGATGAGAAGCAGTAAAAACGTAATTACAATTTTAATTGTAGGATTAACAAGTGTTTTAGCTTTAACGGTTTTTTATCAAAGTTATTTTCGTCACGAATTAATTGAAAGAAATAATAGATTAGAATCTATAATTGAGTAATAAATTTTAAACTGTTTAGCGTATGAGAATTTTGAAAATATTTGTCTTGCTTGTTTTTACAGTATTGTTTATTACAATTTATAAGGTTTAATAAGAATACGAGTTCTTTAAATTTTTGAAATAGTAATAGTTGATGTTCTCGGACTTCCAAGCCGATGATTTTTTGAAGTGTCAAAAATTATATACAAACTGAAGTTTTACACATACAAGCCATTAAAATATTTTGAAAGTTAGTTTGACACTGATGGATAGCAAAAAAAACTCATTATAACCGAGACATCAACTATAATTTTAAAATAAAATGGGAGACTTAGCCTAAAGTATCTCAGCTGATTTATATAAAATAAAAAATTGCATAATAATTAATTCATGGTTTGATTTGTTTGTATGGGGGGAAGCCTAACGTCTGATTAACGTTAGGCTTCATTTTTTTATTTAACTTTTGATTAGCAAAATTTAAATTTGTGTGAAATGATTTTTACCTAATTTTATAAAAAATTGCAAGATGAAAAAAATACTTTTTATAATGCTTGGAGCAGCTCTATTAAGCATTCCAGCAAATGCTCAGACGAGCAAAGCTAAACTGTCTAAAACAGATAAAACTATGGCAAAAGAAACAATTTATCAGTTTAAAGTAGAAGATTTATCAGGAGATACTTTTGATTTCGCTTCGCTTAAAGGAAAAAAAATCATGATTGTTAATACAGCATCAAAATGCGGTTTGACGCCTCAATACAAAGATTTAGAAGCTGTTTACAAAGAATATAAAGATAAAGGATTTGTGATTATTGGTTTTCCGGCAAACAATTTTGCTTCTCAAGAACCTGGAACTGCTAAAGAAATCGAAACGTTCTGCCAGCAGAATTATGGAGTAACTTTCCCAATGATGAATAAAGTTTCTGTTAAAGGAAATGATATGTGCGAAGTTTATAAATTCCTTACTCAAAAATCTAAAAATGGTTTACAAGATTCTGAAGTTGAATGGAATTTTCAAAAATACTTAATCAATGAAAAAGGAGAATTGGTAAAAGTAATTAAACCAAGAACATTGGTAACAGAGCCAGAGGTTATTAACTGGATTAAGAGTTAATTCAAAATATAGTGTAAAAGTAAAAAGCAGACAAAATTATTTGTCTGCTTTTTTTTTGAGGAACAAAAAGCAATTTAGCGTTCCTTGCGTAAATCTTTGCGCACCTTGCGGTTATAAAAAAAAGTTATTTCAAAATCAACTGCATAAAAACCAAATCCAGCCAATGATCGAATTTATAGCCAACTTCTCTTAAAGTTCCTGTGGCTACAAATCCGAATCGTTCGTGAAAAGCGATACTTCCTGCATTATCAGCGTCAATGGCGCCAATCATTACGTGATAACCTTGTTCTTTTGCCAAACGAATTAATTCTGCCAATAATTTAGAACCAATGCCTTTTCCGATCACATGATCAACTACATAAACAGAATGCTCCACGGTGTATTGATAGCCGATTTTCTCTCGAAATTGTCCGTAGCTTCCAAAACCAACTACTTCGCCGTCTAAATCAGCAACAACAATCGGTATATTTTTAGCGGTTTTATCATCAAACCATTTTTTTTGTACTTCTAAAGTCTGGATTTCGTAGCTGTAATTGGCAGTTGTATGAAGAATAGAATGATTTACAATTGATAAAATAGCTTCTAAATCGTTCTCAGTTGCTGGTCTTAAAATTATGTTCATGGTTTTGGTTAATAGTTTATTTTGTATTTAATTCGGTCAATAAAGCATCGACTTCTTTAGCATTCCAATCCATTTCTTTGGCAATGGCTTTTGCTTTTTTTGCATATTCTAAAGCTTTCTTCCGGTCTTTTATTTTATTGTAAAGTTTAGCTTCAAGCAGATTTCCGTCATAAGAATCATTTAATTCTAAGGAATGATTTACCCATAAAATAGCTTTTTTCAAGCTTTCAGTGTCTTTAATATGTTTAAAATACGTATTTCCGATATCTTTTAGAAAACTAGCATCATTCCAAACCAGTTTTTGAGTGTCCTCTAATGTAACTTTTTTGTAAAAATCCCATTTTTCAGTTCTTTCTGCTAAAGTCAAATCAAACTTAAAAACCAGCGAATCTGTTTTTTGCAAGCGAATAGATTTTGCAACTTCTCTCTGTTTGTAATAATTTATAGTATCCAGATTATCAACCAGCGGACGAAGTAATTCATTTACGATACTTTCAATCTTTCTGTCAATTCTATTTTGAGAAGCCACAGCGGCAAATTCTTTTTGATGGTTTAAAACATATTGAAATTCTCTAGATTTAATATCTGTAACACCATTGGCAATAATTCTCCAATTCGTTTCGCTTACCAATTGCGCATCAGATTGTGTATTTAAATAAATATGAGTTGCCGGCGATAATTCTGTTCTGTCTTTTCCTTTTTTTAAAGCATTCAAATAAGTAAAGAATTTATCAGAATTACTGGGATCAGCCATAAAATCTTTCTCCAAAGCGGGCAGCTGCATTTTTGGATTCAATGCATATCTAATTTCGTTTAAAAATTCAGGTTTTTTCATTTCGCCTTTTAAGGCATACAAAAGCGTTTCGCTGCTGTCCAGAAATAAAAATGTAGGCAGTGATTTGGTATTGAATTTATTCTTTAAAGCAATTCCTTCTTCTTTTTCAATGTTTTTATACGTACAGATATAATTTTTATTCAAAAAATCAATAAATGCAGGATCGCTCAAAACTTGGCTTTTCATCAAATTACAATGCGGACACCAATCTGCATAAAGCATAACAAATAATGGTTTTCCTTCTTTTTTAGCAGTTTCTAAAGCTGTTTTGTACGGAATATCAACAGGAACAAATTGATTTTGAGCATTTACCGTATGAAGTGTTAAAGAGAACAGAAGAATAAGTAAGAAACGCATTTTTGTTATGGCTTTTATTAATAATTCGATTTTACAAATATATTTCCTTTTTCGAGAAACATACTTAATATATTCCTAATTATAATTTAAATGAACTGCTAAGTTTGTAACTTTGTATCTAAGATTAAGAAAAATCTAATCAAAGATTTTCTTCACAAAAAAGTAATACAAGATCAGAATGATTTACCCCAAAATAGCGCTTGCACAAAGCATTATCGAGATTTTATCAGCCAAAGGCATTACCAATATTATTATTTCTCCAGGGTCTAGAAACGCTCCCTTGACCATTGGTTTTGCACAAAATCCTAATTTTAAATGTTATAGTATCGCAGACGAACGCTGTGCCGCTTTTTTTGCTTTAGGAATCGCACAGCAGACCAAACAGCCAACAGCGATTGTTTGTACTTCGGGCTCAGCTCTTCTTAATTATTATCCTGCTTTTGCAGAAGCTTTTTATAGTCAGATTCCGTTAATTGTGATTTCTGCAGATCGTCCGCAGAGTAAAATCGATATTGGTGACGGGCAGACTATTCGTCAGGAAAATGTATTTTTAAATCATTCTGTTTTTAATGCCAATCTAACAGAGGAAGTTTCAGCCGAAAATGATTTAAAAATTAATCAAGCAATCGAAACAGCTATTATCAAAAAAGGTCCAGTTCATATCAATGCACCTTTTGAAGAACCTTTGTACGAGACCACAGAAGAACTTTCTGTACAGCCAAAAATTACTTTTTTAGAGAAAGAGTTGTTTTCAAAAACAATTGAAGACAGTGAAGAATTCATTTCAGTTTGGAACAAAGCTAAACGTAAATTAGTTTTAGTCGGCGTAAACGATACCAATATTTTAGATCAAAATATCATTGATTCTTTAGCATCAGATCCTTCAATTGTGGTGCTGACAGAAACAACTTCAAATCTGCATCATCCAAACTTTATTAATAGCATTGATACTTTAATTACACCATTTGATGATTCTGATTTTAAAGAGTTTAATCCAGAAGTTTTAGTGACTTTTGGAGGAATGGTAGTTTCAAAAAGAATCAAAGGGTTTTTAAGAAAATACAAACCAAAACAACATTGGCATATTGATACGTTAAGAGCATACGATACTTTTGGTGCTTTGACCAAACATGTTGTAATGGAGCCAAATGATTTCTTTACCGATTTGTTTTCAAAGACAAATTTTACAGCAAGCAATTATTTTAAAAATATAGATGCCGTTTACAATGAAAGAAAAACGAAGAAAAAGAGATATTTAAATAAAATAGATTTTTCAGACTTTAAAGTTTTCGAAAGAGTAATCGAATCTCTTCCAAAAAACAGTCAGCTGCAAATAAGCAACAGTTCTGCTATTCGTTATGCTCAATTAATCGATATTGATCCAACTATCGAAGTGTTCTGTAATAGAGGTACAAGCGGTATAGATGGCAGTACTTCTACGGCCATTGGAGCTTCTGTTGGAAACAGTAAACAAACCGTTTTTATTACTGGAGATATCAGCTTCTTATATGATAGTAATGCACTTTGGAATGCTTATATTCCGACGAATTTTAAAATTATTTTAGTTAATAATGGAGGAGGAGGCATCTTTAGAATTCTTCCTGGACACGAAGAGAAACCTGTTTTCAACACTTATTTTGAAACTTCGCATCAATTAACGGCAGAACATTTGGCAAAAATGTATCATTTTAATTATTATAAAGCTTTTGACGAAAAAAGTCTGAATGAGAATTTGAATGAAATGTACAGCCAGAATGAGTTTCCGTCAATTTTAGAGATTTTTACACCAACGGCAGAAAACGATAAAATTTTGAAGCAGTATTTTAAAGAGTTAGTTTAAACTATTAATGTTTAGATATATATTTAAAAAAAAATCCACTTTAAGGTGGATTTTTTTGTTTTGATTATTTAAAACATTTCTTATAAAAATAAAGCATTTTAAGGATTTGATTATAACTGTAAATTTTATTTAAATAAAAACTTGTTAAATTTTTAAATTACATTCTATTTATAAGATAATTCTTTATTTTTGGTTCTAAATAAATTATAGTAACCAATATTAAATTTTTATTATGAGCACAAGAGAAGAATTAATCAAGAAGTATTCAGAAGATTTAAAAGACAAATGCAACGTAACGCCTGACATGGATTTGTTAACGAAAGTGACAATAGGATGCGGGCCGTCTATTTATAATGCAGATGCTTCTACAGTTGCTTCAACACAACAGTCTGAATTAGAGACTGTAAAAAACAATTTTCTTATCAAGAAATTAGGCTTAAAAGATGGCCCAGAATTAGATAAAGCAATTGAAACTGTAATAGAAAAATACGGAAAATCGAACAAGCACAAGTATAGAGCAGTTGTATATTATTTATTGACGGTACACTTTAAAAAAGAAAGCCTTTATAAATAATCAGAGTTTTGTAAAAAAAAGAAAGCGCCTTAATTGGCGCTTTTTATTTTGAATATATTTCTATCGAATTGGAATAGGAAAAACCGGTAAACTTGTATGTCCTAAAGCATCAACTGCTTGCACAGCAAAGAAATAATTGTCTTTCGAATACGGAATTTCAATTTGAGTATCTTTTGTGAAAAATGTTTTTTCCCAATGTGAAGAAGCAGTTTCTCTCATTAGTACCTGATATCCAAATGGTTTATTTCCTTCAGGAGCAGACCAGATTAGAGTGGAAGAGTTAGAAAGCTTTTTTACTTCAATCCCAACATTTACAGGAGCTTTTGACGACCAAGCTAAGTTTGCTAAAGCAGCTAAATTGGCACAGGTATTTTTTCTTAAATATTCAAAATCCATAAATTCAGGCAGATCACCGTATACAATATTGTTTTCGGTTCTTAAATCTTGATGCTGGTGATCGAAATTTTCATTCATTTCGCATAAACGAACGGCTGTGAATCCGTTTTGGCTAAAAGGAGTGTGGTCGCCGCCACGTAAAAATCGATCGTTTCTGTATACCAATTTTACCGTAAGTTGATCTACATATTGTTCTGTAACCGTTTTAATATAACGAGCCAATAATCTCGACGGACTGTCATTATCTCTATTAATAGATTTACGCATTTTGGCTTCATCCTCAGTTTCTAAATACGGGATAGTTTCACTAAATACACGCAATTGAGTATTGTCACGTAAATTAGTGCCGCTTGATAAACTGTTTCCAATCATATCATTATTTAACATTGCAATGATATTCCAATTAGATGCTTTTGCTAATTCTGCCAAATGACGAGCTCCATACAAACCTTGTTCTTCGCCGACTACAGCAACAAAGATAATAGTCGCAGGAAAAGATCTTTTGCTCATTACTTTTGCTAATTCTATTACAGCAGCCACTCCAGAACCATCATCATTGGCTCCCGGTGCAGTAGATTTTACGTTCATCACATCAGAAACCCTAGAATCCAAATGCCCGCTGATAATTAATACGCGGTTGTCAGTTGGATCAGTCCCTTTTAAAGTTGCCATAACATTGCCAAGCTGACTGTCAACAGGGATTCGTTTTCCGTCTGCTTTAACAGTAAAATAATCTATGGCAGCTGTTAATCTTCCGCCAGATTCTAAAGCCGCTTTATCAAATTCCGATTTAACCCATTGCTGTGCAGCTCCGACACCTTTTGTTTTACTTTTAGTATCACTTAAAGTGTGTCTTGTTCCAAAGGAAACTAATTTATGAATGGTTGCTTCTAGGTTTTCTGTTTTGATTTCGCTGATCATTTTTCTTATTTCAGGATCTTCTGAAACTTGAGAAATAGATAATTGGCTAAAAAATAAAAAGGAAATGATAGAATAAAACAGCGTCTTTTTCATTGATCTGTGATTAATTATAGATTCTCAAATGTAATCAAAAAAAGAAAGTCGATAAACTGTTTTTTATCCAAAATATTTTTTCGCTTTCACATTTTCAAACTTCGTACCTTTGCAACTGAAAAACTTAGATGTAACACATCTTAGAAATTAAAGAAAATGCTTGAAATAGGAAAATACAATACACTGACTATATTACGTGACACCAAAGTTGGTTTGTTTTTAGGGAATCCAGAAAACGATCCAGAAGGAACTCACGATGTTTTACTGCCAAATAAATATGTGCCAAATGAATTTGAAATTGGCGAGGAACTGATCGTTTTTGTTTATTTAGATCACGAACAAAGACCTGTTGCGACAACGCTTGAACCTTATATTTTATTGAATGAATTTTCACTTTTGCGTGTAAATTACATCAATAATGTCGGCGCTTTTATGGATTGGGGAATGGAAAAAGATATTCTGGTTCCGTTTAAAGAGCAGGCGCGTCCGATGGAGAAAGGTAAGCGTTATTTAGTTTATCTTTATATGGATCAAAAAACAAATCGTTTGGTTGCTTCTAGTAAAACCAATCAATTCTTGAGTAATGATTCTTTGACGGTAGAAAAAGGAGAAGAAGTAGATTTGATTGTTTCGCATATTACAGATATGGGAATCAATGTAATTATCAACGAAAAACATAAAGGTCTTTTGTATAAAGACGAAGTTTATGATGATTCGATTCGTACAGGCGACAGAATGCGTGGTTTTATTAAAAATATTCGTCCTGACAACAAAATTGATGTTGCGCTTCAGGAACAAGGAGTTAATAGTATTGAACCAAATGCAGAGAAAATCCTAAACGAGCTAAGAGCCAGCAGAGGATTTTTACGTCTAAACGACGATTCACATCCAGAAGACATTAAAACGGTTTTGAAAATGAGTAAAAAATCATTTAAGAAAGCAATTGGTTCTTTATACAAAGAAAAATTAATTGAGATAAAAGAAGACGGAATTTATTTAGTAAAGGAGAATAATTAAATTCCAAATTCAATTGAAAACGTACAAATTGGAATTTGGAATTTAAAAAATTTGAAGTTTAAACTTATTATAACACGAAAGGCTGCTCATTACAAGCAGCCTTTCGCTTTTTATTCTAGTTTTAAAAAAAATTGTAATTAAAAAAAAACAGAAATAAAATAATTCGAATCCTTCTACGAATAATAGCTTTACAAATTTTAGAAATCATTCAGAAGGTATGTCTTTTAAACAATTTGATGCATTCATTTCAAAAGCAAAAAAATAATTTCACGGCTGCTCCATTGGTTGTATAAAATAACTTTTAGAAAGTGTGAATTAGTATATTTTCCTTTTCGCAATCAATTTTGATACTAATTATAAATACTATTCTAACATTTAACCTTAGGTGTTACTATTTCTTTCTTGAATTCTTGACAAATACATAAATCATTTGCCCATTGTTTTGAGGTTTATTAAACAAAACCGAAAAAATATGAGCGACAAATTTTTTAAAGTTTCTCAAAAAAATCATTTTTTAGGTTAATAAATCAGTGAAAGAAAATCAATCTGAAATCTGAGAAATAAAATGTATCTCATTGATTTCTAGGTTGTAAAATTACTCATTATATTTTAAAACGAATGTTAAAAAATGTTATTTTTTGTAAGTAAATACCAATTGTTAACACAGAAACTTTTTTTGGGCAAGACTTAGCATTATTTAAGTAGGTAAAATTGTAAAAATGCTTTATTTTTACGCTTAAATTTAATAAAATAAAAAAATCAAAATGGATTGGATTACAGCCAGAGAATTTGAAGATATAACATATAAAAAATGTAACGGAGTTGCCAGAATTGCTTTTAACAGACCAAATGTTAGAAATGCATTTCGTCCTAAAACAACTTCAGAATTATACCAGGCTTTTTACGATGCACAAGAAGATACTTCGATTGGAGTTGTATTACTTTCTGCAGAAGGCCCATCTACAAAAGACGGAGTTTATTCTTTTTGCAGCGGAGGCGATCAAAATGCCCGCGGACACCAAGGATATGTTGGAGAAGATGGTCAGCATCGTTTAAATATACTAGAAGTACAGCGTTTAATCCGTTTTATGCCAAAAGTAGTTATTGCAGTTGTTCCAGGCTGGGCAGTTGGAGGCGGGCACAGTTTACACGTGGTTTGCGATATGACGCTTGCAAGTAAAGAACACGCTATCTTTAAACAAACTGATGCTGATGTAACAAGCTTTGACGGTGGTTACGGATCTGCTTATTTAGCTAAAATGGTAGGTCAGAAAAAAGCGCGTGAAATATTCTTCTTAGGACGTAATTATTCTGCACAGGAAGCTTTTGAAATGGGAATGGTAAATGCCGTTATTCCACATGACGAATTAGAAGCTACTGCTTACGAATGGGCGCAGGAAATCCTTCAAAAATCACCAACTTCTATCAAAATGCTGAAATTTGCTATGAACTTAACAGACGACGGAATGGTTGGTCAACAAGTTTTTGCCGGAGAAGCTACACGTCTAGCTTATATGACAGAAGAAGCCAAAGAAGGAAGAAATGCTTTCTTAGAAAAAAGAAAACCAAACTTTGGAGAAAACAAATGGTTGCCTTAAATATAGTTTAATGTTTTAAGTTTCATGTTTCAGGTTCTGAACGTGAAACTTGAAACCTGAAACATCAAACAAACTTAACAAAAAAAAGAATGAAACACTGGATAGAAGCCGCAAGACTACGTACATTACCTTTATCAGTTTCTGGAATCATAGTCGGCAGTATATATGCCTTATCAAACCCAACAGAAACCATCAATACACCAACCGAAGTATTCAGCTGGAAAGTTTTTGGTTTTGCACTTTTAACAACTCTAGGATTGCAGGTTTTGTCAAACTTTGCAAATGATTATGGTGACGGTGTAAAAGGTACCGATAACGAAGATCGAGTAGGGCCGCAGCGTGCTATACAAAGTGGTGTTATTACACCGCAAGCTATGAAGAAGGCAATTATTATAACTGCTCTTTTAACACTTTTGTCGTCTATAATATTAATTTATTTTGCTTTCGGAAAAGATAATTTTGGATATTCTATCTTTTTCTTACTGCTTGGAATTGCGGCAATTGTATCTGCAATTCGATACACAGTAGGAAATTCTGCTTATGGATACAGAGGTTTTGGAGATGTTTTCGTTTTTATTTTCTTTGGTTTAGTAAGTACCCTTGGTGTTAACTTTTTATATGCCAAAGAAGTCGATCCGCTTTTAATACTTCCTGCAGTTTCAATAGGTTTATTGAGTGTAGGAGTTTTAAACCTAAACAACATGCGCGATCAAGAATCGGATAAAAAAGCAGGAAAAAATACTATTGTGGTGCAAATCGGAGCTCAAAAAGCAAAAATTTACCATTTTACATTAATAATTACAGCCATGTTGTCAATTATTGTATTTGCTGTTTTAAGCGATTACAATTTTGATCAATATTTATTTTTATTGGCTTATATTCCTCTGACAAAACATTTAATCACGGTTTATAAAAATGAGAATCCGAAGTTATTGGATCCTGAATTAAAAAAACTGGCATTAAGTACTTTCTTGCTTTCACTATTACTTACGGTTTGTATGATTTCGTTGATTTCAGACATTATTGTAAACTTATTTTTAGGAGGAAGATAAATCAAGTTCAACTTTAAATTAAAAAAATGAAAATTACATATTACGGACACGCAGCTTTAGGAATTGAAGTAGGGGGAAAAAACATTATTGTCGACCCTTTTATTACTGGAAATCCGGAAGCATCTTCAATCGATATTAATAGATTAAAAGCGGATTATATTTTATTGACTCATGCGCATCAAGATCACGTTTTAGATGTTGAAACGATTGCTAAAAACACAAATGCAGTTATTGTTTCTAACGCTGAAATTGCGACTTATTATGCAAAAAAAGGATTCAATTCACACCCTATGAATCATGGTGGAAGCTGGAAGTTTGATTTCGGAAAAGTAAAATACGTAAACGCGATTCACTCAAGCAGTTTTCCTGACGGTTCATACGGAGGAAATCCTGGAGGTTTTGTAATCGAAGGCGAGCACAAAAACATTTATATTGCTGGAGATACAGCGTTAACGTATGATATGAAATTGATTCCACTTCGTACCAAACTTGATTTAGCAATTCTTCCAATCGGAAACAATTTTACAATGGATGTTGAAGATGCGATTATTGCTTCAGATTTTGTTGAATGCGATAAAATTCTAGGATACCATTTTGATACATTTGGCTATATAAAAATTGACCATGCCGATTCTATTCGCAAATTTTTCGATAAAGGAAAAGATTTGATGCTTTTAGAAATTGGTCAATCTATAGAATTGTAGTTTAAAAAGTAACATTTTCATAAGTAGATTCTTTGGCATAATCTGTGTAAGAAGAATTTATAATTTTTAAAATAATTAACTGCAATCATTTTAATCTGTTCAATCAGTGGCAAATAAAAAAACAAGATTCAGCTTTTTCAAAAAAAACATCTTATTTCTAGCGGTTTTAACGTCTATTAATTCTTTCGCTCAAAAAGACGGATATTGGGACAAAGATCGGGCAACAACTAAAGAAATATTGGTTCCTGCAGGAAACCGACTTTCAGTTTCGACAGAAGATCTACCGGTTGGAACAACTGAAATTGTCTACAGAATTACATTGTTAGACAAAAATCAGGAAATGACCAATAGTTTGGTTTCGGTCTTAAAAGCAATTCCAGATCCTTATGGAATTGGTAAAGGATCAGCCGGAGCTGTTTTTTTATTATCTAAAATTTCTGGTGACGATCAATGTACATATTCGATTTTTACGTCAAGCGAAAATGCCAAGAAATACGTTGACGATGCTAAAATTGATAATGCATGTTATTCTCAGTCAGAGCCTGTAAGTAAAGATGCCAAGCGATTATCTTTAGATAAATCTTCTTGCTTAAAACCAAATACAACAACAATTTGGTTTGGTTTCGAAAGTAAAAACTGGTTTTTAAGTCAAAAAGTGGTTTTGGAAGTAGTTCCATGGGTTGATACAAAACTAAACCGCGGCTGGAATCAAGAGAATAAAAATGAAATCATCAGTTTGTGTAAAACATCTACAATGGCACAAAAGATGGCTAATTCAGATGATTTTTGTGTTTGTATTTTAAATAAAATCATGAAGCAGTATCGTTATGATGAATTTCAAAAACTGCTGGCTGTAGAAAAAACAAAAGTTTACAAAGATTTTGGAAATGAATGTTATAGAGACAATGATATTTCTAAAAATGTATTTAATGATTTAAGAACTCAGACAGCGTCTTTGATTAAACTTCAAAAATACAACGAAGCGATTCCGAAACTAAATACAATTTTAAGCGAAGGAAAAGCAACTGCTTTAGATCACAGCAGTTTAGGATATTGCTATATTTTGACAAAGCAATATGCAAAAGCATTAAAAACGCTGCAAGATGGCGAAAAACTAGATGATACAGAATTACAGGTGAAACTGAATTTAGCTCATACTTATTTAGTAAGTGATGATTACAGCAGTGCAAAAGCAATTTATAAAAAGTATCAAAATCAAAATGTTACAGACAGTTTAAGCTGGACAGAGAAAACAAAAGCAGATTTTGAACTGTTTAAAAAAGCTGGTCTTCCTTCAAAAGATTTTGAAAAAATAGTAAAGCTGTTTAATTAAAAAGATTAAACCATATAAGTGATATAAGTTCAATTTAGCCAATTTAAAAATTACTTGCGTGGTTTAAATAACTAAAAATTTCACCATATAAGTCATATAAGTTCATTTTAGATAACCTACATTGAATTTATATGACTTATATGTTTTTATCAAAACACAAAGAATTATAATATGAACTTATATCACTTATATGGTTCAAAAACAAAACGCTAATGAAAGCATCTTATCATAAATATCTTCTTGATTTTAAACGTCCATCGGGAACTTCTCGAGGCGTTATGACCGAAAAAGAAACTTGGTTTTTAGTCCTTGAAAAAAACGGTAAAAAAGGTATTGGAGAATGTGGTATTTTGCGTGGTTTGAGCGCCGATGACCGAGATGATTACGAACAAAAACTACAATGGGTTTGTGACAATATTCATTTAGGTGAAAAAGAATTATGGGAGCAATTATTAGAATTTCCTTCTATTCAGTTTGGAGTTGAAATGGCTTTTCTATCCTTAAAAAGCGATAATCCGTATCTGTTGTTTCCTTCAGACTTTACACAAAATTTAAAATCGATCAATATAAATGGATTGGTTTGGATGGGCGAGGCTTCTTTTATGAAAGAACAGATTGAAGACAAATTAGCTACTGGATTTAGTTGTATTAAACTTAAAATAGGAGCTATTGATTTTGATAAAGAATTAGAATTACTGCATTCCATAAGGAGTCATTTTAGTGCCGATCAAATAGAGATCCGTGTAGACGCAAATGGCGCTTTTACTTCATCTGAAGCTTTAGATAAACTAAATCAATTAAATCAATTTCAGCTTCATAGTATTGAACAGCCAATAAAGAAAGGACAGATTACAGAAATGGCTGCTTTATGCGAAAGTACTCCGTTCCCAATCGCGTTGGATGAAGAATTGATTGGTGTTTTTTCATTTCAAGCTAAAGAGAAATTATTACAAGAAATCAAACCGCAGTATATTATTCTAAAACCAAGTTTTATTGGCGGTTTTAAAGGAACTCAAGAATGGATTTCTTTAGCTGAAAAATACAATATAGGCTGGTGGATTACTTCGGCTTTAGAAAGCAATATCGGACTCAATGCCATTGCACAATGGACTTTTACTTTAAATTCAAAAATGCCTCAGGGTTTAGGAACCGGCGCGCTTTATACAAACAACATGGATTGCCCTTTAGAAGTAAAAAATGGCCAGTTGTGGTACAATACTTCTAAAGATTGGGGGAAAATATTTTTTTAAAGGGACAAAGTTACAAAGGAACAAAGGTGCAAAGTATTTCAACCTCTGTTCCTCTCCACCTTTGCACCTCTAAACTCACTCTTTTCCTCCAAGAAGATTTTCCTGCCAGTCTTTTAATTCCTGCCATTTTCCTTGATAAGCAAGTAGTGCTTGTTTGGGCCAAGTACTTGGATTGTGAATTGCGTAATTTTCACCGCCGGCATCCAAAATAGATTGTAATTTTTCGGTTGAAGCTTCAGATAGAGCCTGCCAGCTGGTAATTCCTGCACTATTAAGTAATGCTTCAATTTTTGGTCCGATTCCTTCCACAATTTTAAGATCATTTTCTTTCACTTTTTTGCCTAAAATAGCAAATGCCGATTCGCTGTCAAATAGAATTAACGGCGCTGTTGCAGCAAAAGATTGAGGCGAAGCTTTAGGTTTTGCAGCCAGCTCGGCTTCAAGATTTGAAATTCTGGTGTTTAAATTTTTAGTATGAGCTTTGCAGGCATCTAAATCGGCTTGAAGTGATGCAGAAAGCGAATCGTCATTTTTAGAATTCATTTTTCCCAGCAGGTAACCTAAGATGCCGCAAATTAGCCCTGCCAGCACTGGTATTAAAATACAAGGTATATTCATGATGATATGTTTTTATTTAATAGTAATTACAGTTCTTCTATTCGACGCTTTTCCTTCAGTTGTGTTATTATCTCCTATTGGTTCATCAGGACCTTTGGACTGCGTTTCAATTCGCGCCGGATCTATACTGTTTTTAGAAAGGTATTTTTTCGAAAAATCAGCCCTTTTTTGTGCTAAAACAATATTGGCATCGCGATTTCCAACATTATCAGAATGTCCAACTACCAGAATAACAGCTTCTTTTACATGTTCTGTGTATTTTGCAATGTCTGTAACTTTTTGTTTTTCTAAGTCACTCAACGTTTCACTTGATTGGTTTGTATTAAAATGAAGAATAAGGGGATCTGCATTTATTTTGTCTTTCAAAACCGTCCATTCGTCTGTTACTGTTGTAGTTATAGTATCTGCAAAAGTATACTCTGCAGGACCGAGAAGTGTGTCAGCGCTGCTTTTCCATGTACCGATAATTTGTCCTTTAATGTTAAATTGATTTTCTGATAAGCCTTTAGAAACAAAGAAATTCTTGACATCATTTGCTCTGGCTAAGCCGAGATTTTCAAAAGTAGTCGCGTTTTTTTCGTCAGAAGCAGCATAACCCGTAATAGTGATTTTCTGTTTCGGATTAGCGGTCAAAAATGCTTTTAGTTTTTCAATACCCAATGTTATAGAATCACTAACTGGCATAATGAGCATCGCACTATTTTTAAGGAACTTGAGATTATCATTAGTTTGATATTCAATTCCTGGGCCATTTAATACAAACGGAACAAAGTTAGGTTCGTTAACGGTTGTCTGAACCATTTTTGGGGAATCATCCGCTGGTATCTTTTCACAACATTCGCAGCAAAATTTCATATACAAAAAAGTACCTAAAATAATCGTTACTGCAATGCCTAATAGATAAAGTGCTTTTTTAGACATAAATGATGAAATTAAGATTCTATCAAATTTAACTAAAATAATAATACGTAAATTGTTAATAATCAGATATTTTGGTGTTTTTATTTAAAATGATTAATTCTGTTTTGTTTTCTTTTTTGTGTGTTCAATTTTTTATCACCGGATTAAAATGAGTAACTTGCATGTTCTAAAAATTGCATAAAATGATCGAAATAGAAAGAAAGTTTCTGGTAAAATCGAATGATTTTAAAGAACAGGCTTTTATTCAGAATAAAATTGCCCAAGGTTATCTAAGTTCAGTTCCAGAACGTACTGTAAGAGTTAGGATTAAAGGAGAAAAAGGATTTATAACCATAAAAGGAATAAGCCAGCAAAGCGGTATGTCGCGTTTTGAATGGGAAAATGAAATTCCGCTTGAAGAGGCTTTAGAACTTTTGAAGTTATGCGAAAAAGGAAAGATTGAGAAAACACGTTACGAAATCAAACTCGGAAACCATATTTATGAAGTTGATGAATTTTATGGCGAAAATGAAGGCTTATTAATGGCCGAAATCGAATTAAATTCGGAAAACGAAGTGTTTGAAAAACCCGATTGGCTAGGAGAAGAAGTAACAAATGACGAGCGATATTATAATGCTTATTTGAGTAAAAATCCGTTTAAAGACTGGCAAAAATAAAAAATGGCTGCATTACAATACGATCTTATCATTGTAGGCGGAGGCCCAATTGGTCTTGCCTGCGCAATTGAAGCACAAAAAAAGAATCTTAACTATTTAATTATAGAAAAAGGTGCGATTGTAAATTCGATTTTCAATTATCCTTTATACATGACTTTTTTCTCGACGGCAGAAAGACTAGAAATCGGCGAAATACCTTTTAACTGTCTGACTCCAAAACCTGGACGTCAAGAAGCTTTGGAGTATTATCGAAATATTCATCGCTATTTTAAATTCAATATTAACTTGTTTGAAAAAGTACTTGATATTCAAAAACAAACCTCAAAATCTTTTAAAATTACAACAAATAAAGCGCATTACGAAGCTTTAAATGTCGTGATTGCAACTGGTTTTTATGATATTCCGATTGAGATGAATGTTATTGGAGAAAAATTACCAAAAGTTCGTCATTATTATAAGGAAGCTCATGAATACGCCTTTAGAAAAATTTTGATTGTGGGAGCCAATAATTCTTCTGTAGATGCTGCATTAGAATGCTGGAGAAAAGGAGCGGAGGTGACAATGGTTATTCGTAAAAACGAAATTAATAATCGTGTCAAATACTGGGCAAAACCTGATATTGAAAATCGTATTGCAGAAGGAAGTATCAAAGCCTATTTTGAATCTAATATAACTGAAATCCGTGAAAATGAAGTTGAAATTGAAATGCCAAACGGAAAAGTTACGATTGAAAATGATTTTGTGCTGGCTTTAACCGGATACAAGCCAGATTTGCCCTTTCTTGAAAAAGTTGGAATTAAGCTCTCGGAAGACGAGTTAAAAATTCCGATTTATAATGCCGAAACGATGGAAACTAATGTAGAAGGATTATTTCTTGCTGGTGTTGTCTGCGGCGGAATGCAGACGCACAAATGGTTTATAGAAAACTCTAGAATTCATGCGACAATGATTATGGATTATATTTCTTCTAAATAAAAAAGAAGTTTGCCACGAATTACATGAAGTTTTCCATTCAAAAATAAATTCGTGGAAATTCGCGCAATTCGTGGCAAATAAAAACTTAAGAACTACAAGAAAGCATAGAACAGCCAACTTTGGTTCTTGCCCAATCGGGACGTTTAGCAAACCATTTTTCAGCTTCCGGCTGTTCATCATATGGATTTTTCAAAAGTTGAAATAATTCATCAATTAATGAATAATCTTCTTTATCGGCAGCATCAATGGCTAATTGTGCCATATAATTTCGCAGTACATATTTTGGATTAATTTGATTCATTTTTTGTGCACGTTCTTCATCAGAAAGATTCTCAGACTGAAGTCTTTTCAAATAAACCGCAAACCATTTTTGCCAAGCCGTTAAAATATTCTCTTTAATTTCGTCGAATTTATAGAACGAATATTCGATTTTTTCAAAAGCACTTTCAACAGAATCTTCTTTTGTAATCTGACTCAGATTTCGGAAAAATATAGTCATATCGGTTTCCGATAATTGCAGTATTTCTTCTAAACCAGTTATAATTTTATCGTCAGCTTCACTTGAAGTGAATAGTCCTAATTTGCTTAAAAATATTACTTTATAATCTCTTTCGAAATCATTTATAAACGAATCTAATATCTTTTCTAATGGTGCTGCTTCATTAACTAAAGGATAAAGTGCATTAGCTAATTGAAACAAATTCCACTGCGCGACTTGTGGCTGATTTCCAAAACGATATCTTCTATTTTGACTGTCTGTTGTATTTGGTGTCCAATCTGGATCATAATTTTCCAACCATCCATAAGGACCATAATCAATTGTGATTCCATGAATCGACATATTGTCTGTATTCATCACGCCATGTACAAAACCAACTCGCTGCCAATGCAAAATCATTTCGCGGGTTTTATCTGCAACTGTTTGAAAAAATTGAATATATTGTTCTTTAGGTTCTCCTTTTATTTCAGGATAATAATGTTTGATCGTGAACTCAACCAGATTTTTTAAGTTTTTCAATTCATTTCTTGCGGTCAACATTTCAAAACTGCCAAAACGAATAAAAGATGGGGCAACACGGCAAACGATGGCACCTTTTTCGTACGCAGGATTTCCGTTGTATAAAACATCTCGTAAAACCTGATCACCAGATAATGCTAGCGAAACAGATCGAGTAGTAGGCACACCTAAATAATGCATTGCTTCGGCACATAGATATTCACGAATAGAAGATCTTAAAACTGCCAAACCATCTGCAGTTCTAGAATATGGTGTTTTTCCGGCGCCTTTTAACTGCAGCATAAAAAACTGATTGTTGTGCTCAACTTCCATCAGGTTAATAGCACGCCCATCTCCCAATTGTCCGGCCCAATTTCCAAATTGGTGTCCGGCGTAACACATCGCAAACGGACGTGTTTCCGGAAAAATGTCATTTCCTGAAAAAACATTTAAAAATTCTTCTGTTTGAATTTCGTCTTTAGAAATCCCAACCATTTCAGCCACTTCCTCTGAAGCATGAATGAGTTTTGGATTTGAAGTTTTAGTTGGATTTACATATGAAAACACCGTGTTTTTAACTTGACGAATTTCATTTGTCAAATCAGTATCAGCAGGTAATTCAGCAGTAAATCGATTATTTACTTTTAGATTTTTCATTTTTTTGTTTATTATTTTAGTGTAGTACTTAGCCCAAAAGTATTTAGTCGTCGTTATTTATATTTTAAATTTAAAAGAATAAAAAGTAATCACTAAACACTAAGAACTAGGGACTAAATCACTAATTTATCAGCATACATTTTCTTTAAATTTTGTATTTTAGGATCAATTACAAGTTGACAATATCTGGCATCTTGATTTTCATTATAATAATTCTGATGATCGTCTTCTGCATTGTAAAATACTTCAAAAGGTTTTAACTCTGTTACAATCGGATCTGCATAAACAGGGTGCACTTCATTAAAAACCTGTTGAGCAATTTCTTTTTGTTCTTCATTATGATACAAAACAATAGAACGATATTGTGTGCCATTGTCGCCTCCCTGACGATTTAAAGTAGTCGGATCGTGGCTTGTCATGAAGATAAAAATCAAGTCATGATATGAAATTATGTCAGGATTAAAAGTTACTTGAACAACTTCTGCATGTCCTGTTCTTCCTGTGCAGACTTCTCTATAAGGTGGATTTTTTATAAACCCGCCAGCGAAACCTGATTTTATTGATTCTACTCCTTTTAAACGCTGGATTACAGCTTCTATACACCAAAAACATCCACCACCAAACGTGGCTGTAGATAAATTTACCATGAATACTATTTGTTTTAAGTTTAATGCCTATTAATCCGATAGAATATTATGATAATTTATTAAAAAAAAGTTCTTTTAACTAAAGATACTAAACGGTATTGTAATGATTGAAGTTTACTATTGATAAATTCGCAATATTGTAAAAAAGCAATATATTTGCAGTCAAACATAAGGCACAACCAATGAATAGCAAAAATAGTACCATCACTTTAGAAACGTATTTTCAGCAATTTAGACAGAATATTGTCGGTATAAATCAGGAATTTGACTCTGCTTATGGCAGAAAATCAATTATTTATACAGATTGGACTGCCAGTGGCAGACTATATCGTCCGATTGAAGAAAAGTTACTAAATCAGTTTGGGCCTTTTGTAGCAAACACACATACAGAAACTACTGTATCTGGAACTGCTATGACCAAAGCATATCATCACGCAAGAACTATTATCAAGCGTCATACTAACGCTAGTAATGATGATGTTTTGATTACTGATGGAACAGGAATGACGGGCGTTATCAATAAATTTCAGCGTATTCTTGGATTAAAGATTCCAGAAAATTTAAAAAGTTTTACTACTATTCCTGCAGAAAAAAAACCGATTGTTTTTATTTCGCATATGGAACATCACTCCAATCAAACTTCTTGGTTAGAGACTATTGCCGATGTTGAGATTATTCCGTCTTGCGAAAAAGGACTTTTTAATCTAGAAAATTTAGAAGCTTTATTAGAAAAATACAGCGATAGAACTATAAAAATTGCCTCAATTACGGCTTGTTCAAATGTTACGGGTTTAAGAACTCCTTTTCATGAAGCTGCAAAATTAATGCACCAATATAACGGAGTTTGTTTTGTAGATTTTGCCTGTTCTGGACCTTATGTAGAAATTGATATGCATCCAGCAGATCCAGAAGCTTATTTAGACGCTGTGTTTTTGTCTCCACACAAATTCCTTGGCGGTCCTGGAACTTCTGGGGTTTTGATTTTTAATAAAAAACTTTATAATAATATGATTCCCGATTGTCCTGGCGGTGGTACCGTAAGCTGGACAAATCCTTGGGGTGAACATAAATACATTGATAATATTGAAGATCGCGAAGACGGTGGAACTCCAGGTTTTCTTCAGGTTATAAAAACCGCTTTGGCTATTGAGCTGAAAGAAGAAATGGGAATTGAAAACATCATGGAGCGTGAACACGAAATTGTTGATTTTGTTTTTTCTGAATTAGAAACTGTTTCGAATATTAAAATTTTAGCTGGACAGCACAAAGAACGCCTTGGTGTAGTTTCTTTTTTTATTGAAAATTTGCATTTTAATCTCGGCGTAAAAATCTTAAATGATCGTTTCGGAATCCAAACAAGAGGAGGATGCAGTTGCGCGGGAACTTATGGACACTATTTGTTACATGTTGACCAAGAGACTTCTAATAAATTGGTTAACGAAATTACAATTGGCGATTTAATTAAAAAACCAGGATGGATTCGTATGTCGATTCATCCAACTACAACTGATGAAGAGATTGCTTATGTATGCAAAAGTATAAAAGAACTAGCTGCAAATCATGAATCTTGGGCTTTGGATTATTCTTATAACAAACAAACAAATGAGTTTGTTCACAAAAATGCCACTTCTTTTGAAGATGAATTAGTTGAGAGCTGGTTTAAATCTTAACTGAAAATATACTCTTTGATGTAAACTTAGTAAAGTTTTATATGGGAGAAGTTTTAAACTAAAAAATCCATTACTAATTATTCAGTAATGGATTTTTTAGTTTCATATAATTTTATTTTGTTTCTTGAAATTTTTGCAACGATAATAGTGCTTGTTTTTGTACTTTTTTCTGGAAGAAACCTGTCCAGCCAAGTAGATATCCAGTTGTTCCAAAAGCTTGCTTGGACCATTTCCAAACATCAAAACTATCGGTGTGTTTGATAATTAATCCATCTTGAAAAACAAATTCGGCGACAATTTTATTAATTACTTTTCGGTTTGTTTTACTAAAATTATAAGTAGCAGTCCAGCTGGCAGAACCAGTTGTGTCATCTGCTTTTACATTTGAAAATTCTATTTTTAAGTTTCCTTTGCTTTTTAACAGCAGCATTTCCCACATTTTAGAAACTTGATCTTCTTTGAGCAGACCAAATGCAGGATCAATAAAATGAACTTTCGGATGATAACATTCACTCATCGTTTTGGCATCTGCGTTGGCAAAGGCACTGTAAAATTTGGTAATTAAGGCTTCGTTCGCGTTCATATAAGGAGGTTTTTAACTATAAATATAATATTTTAAAGATTAAAAAATCATTATAAAACGCTAATTTCTTTGGCAGTGTCGTATGTTTTTTTAGATTTATCAAAAGCTGTAGAGAAGTAATTCATTTTATTGTAAGCCGTAAAATATCCGGTTTGGCTGCCAAAAGTATTTGGTCCTCCGGCAATTATAAATCGAACAGCATAAATATCTGATTTCTTTAACTTCTGCCATTCTGCCGGTGTAAAATAATAATAAGATGTTGTTTTTCCGTCAGAAGATTCTTTTACATTTTTATCCGTGCAGGCAATAACATCAGCATTTGTAAGGTCTACATACAAACCTCCAGCAATTCTTGCTTTGTCATTTGCTGTTGTAATCGTGATTTTTAAAATTCCGCCTTTGTCTGTTTTTGCAATTTGTACATTTGCTTCACCAGTAAAAGCATATTTTTCGCAGATAAAAGTATAATCCTGTGTCGCAGGAAACGGAACTGATCCTTTTACACTGATAGTCTGCTGTGCATTTGTAAAGGTTGAAATAAACAGTAATAAGAGAAGCGATAATTTTAAATTCATATTTTTTATATTTATTGTTCGGCTAATTTAGCGTCAAATTTTTCGTCCCAATCCATAGATTTTATGGCAGAAACAAGGTTTTCATCGTTTACAAAAATTCTCAATTCTTTATTAGCTACTTTTTTAGTGTACAATGCATGGTAGCGGTAAATAACTTCATTTTTTGTTTTGTAAACACCGTCCAATTTTAGATCAATAAAACTTCCATAATATTGTCTAAATCTCTGGCAGGTTTTAGTTAAACGCTCTTCTGTAGTGTTCTCTCTAACAGACTGCGTTACTTCAGTTTCATTAAATGGTTTAAATTTCGAGGTATTGCAAGTTTCTAAAACTCTTTTTCCTAATTCATAAGCTTTTTGCTGCTGACCCGCATTTACTTCGGCTCCCGAAACTTTTTTAATTTTTAAGTCTTCCGTATTTCTGCTAACCGTTTTAGACTTACATCCAATTAGCAATAACAAACATATAATCAATCCTGCTTTCTTCATAATCATTTAAGTAATTTTTAATAATAAGTTTGGATCGGGACAATTTTCAATATAAAAATTCAAATCTTTTGTATTGCAGACTCCAGGATAATCTCCCCAATAATTTTCGATATTATGAATAATTTGAAAATGCACATGAGGTGCGTAATCTCCATTTACAGAGGCATTTCCGAGCGTTGCAATTTTATCTCCTTTTTTAAAATTGTCTCCAACCTTTAAGTTTTCTATACTTTCTAACGATAAATGTCCGTATAAAGTATAAAATTTCTTCTTTTGAACTTCATGTTCCAATATAATAGTCGGCCCATAATCTCCTAAACCAACATTGTTTTTAAAGCTGTGAACTTTTCCGTCTAAAGCTGCTAAAACACTTGTACCTTCTTCTGCCCAAAGGTCTAAACCTATATGAATATTTCTTTCGGGCTTAGAATCATCTTTAAAAATGGTACTCCTTTTATATAAAAAACGCCCCTCAATATAACCGCCAAAAGCAACTTTAGCATTATTTTTTTTAAGATAATTTGAAATGTATTTTTCAAAATCCTCGGCCGTTTCGGGTCTTATATCAGCAAATTCACGATTGGTAACCGATAAATCTAACCGCACATATTGCGAAAGATTAATAGATGCATCAATAACTTTAGTAGGTGGTAAGGCGTTTAAAATAGAGGATAAAGGTTTCATAGCAGTTTTGTCAATTTTTTTTAATAATTATTAATTCATTGTGCACCTCGATGCGGGGCAGCATCTTGGAAGTAAATAATTCAGGATCTAATTCTGAAATATATTTTCGGTTTCTAACATTATGCGCTTCATCTAAAATCATGGTATTAAACAAAATATATCCATTGCTTTTTAGAAGTATACAAATTCTATCTAGAAAGAATTTTTCGAACAAGAAATTCGGCATATTGGTATCTTCAAAAACATCTACAATTATAAGGTTGTATTGATCTTTTGTTTTTAAAACAAATTCAAAAGCATCATCGATAACAAGATTTAATTGTTTTATTTTATCAAGATCAAAATATTGATTTGCAATCTGAATCATTTCAGAGTCTATTTCAACACCAGTAATCTTACCTTTAAATTCAATCTCGTCAACTAATGTTTTTATAACACTTCCGCCAGCGACACCAAGAACCAAAATGTGATCCATTTTAAGAATTTCATCATAACCAATATTTCTAAGGCCGTATCTTAATATTCGCTGTAAACTTCCGTATGAATAATTGGTGTTTTCTGAATCTAGAACTAACTCGCCATTTGCCCAGGTAACCTCAATTGTTTTGCTTCTCGCAGATTTCTTTTTATATATTTTAATGGGAATTAAATAGCTGAAAAATTTTTGAATCATTTTTTACGGTTTTACTCAAATTTAGCATTAAATCTTTTATTTTGCACTAAATAAAAAATCTTTAATGAAAAAACTGTTGTACAAATTCATCTTTTTTAGACTAATGGGCTGGAAAATAGTGGGAATGGAAAATGCCGAAGTGAAAAAATGTGTATTAATGGTAATGCCTCATACAAGTAATCATGACTTTTATATCGGACTTCTTACTAGAGGAATCTCTGGTTTACAAATGAATTGGGTCGGAAAGAAAGAATTATTCAAATTTCCTTTTGGTTATTATTTTAGGAATGTTGGCGGTGAACCTCTAGATCGCTCTGGCGGATTGAACAAAGTAGATTCTATCGCTGCTATTTTTGACAGAAAAGAAGTCTTTAGATTGGCCGTTGCTCCAGAGGGAACAAGAAAAGAGGTTAAAGAAATTAAAACCGGATTTTATTTTATTGCGCTTAAAGCGAATGTTCCGATTGTTCCGGTTGCTTTTGATTGGGGAAAGAAAGAAGTTAAATTTGGAATGCCATTTTTTCCAACCGGAAATTATGATGCCGATATAAAAATATTTAAAGAATTCTACAAAGGAGTTTTAGGTAAAATTCCGAAAAATGGTTTTCAGTTCTAAAATTTGATATTTTTCCTAACGCGCGAGAATCGCATATTTGAAAATTTTCTGAACCAATCCCTGAATATCGTCTAAATTTTCAATCAGGAATTATAGACTTTAAAAGTACCATTTTTATAAAAAAAGATAATTTTTTCGATTTCTTCTTCATCAGAGAGGAAATCGATTTTTTTTGGAGTTACTTCTTTTTTCGCTGATTCATATTTTTCATTTTTTTCAAAACTAGAAAATAAATCAGGCGAATTTGAAATTTCGTATGAAGCAGGAGGAAGGACGTTTTTAATTTCTGATGAAGAAAATTCATTACTCTTAGGGAAATTTCCAGTTCCATTTAGCAACCAATAAAGATCAACTTCAGGAAAAACTTCTGTTATTTTCATTACAAAATCTAAACTTGGTTTGTTTCTTCCAGACAATAAATGAGACATACTTGATCGCTGTACGCCAATTTTGTCTGCAAATGAAGAAGCATTCAAACTGTAATATTCAAGTATATTTTCTAGTCTTTTTACAAAATCATCGATGTTTACCATTGTAAATTAGTTTAATTAATTACTCGATTTACAAATGTAAAAAAAGCATTTGAGTACACAAATTTTAGAATGTTATTTAATAAACAATAACTATTTAAATGTTTATAATTTACTTTAAATAATAACACATAACTTACTCTTTTTAGGTTTATTACGTATTTATTTGTTTATAACTACTTTAACAATTAGTATCATTCACAATTCTAAACTTATTTTAATAAAATCATGTTTACAAAATTAAATTTGGATCATTTTTAATTGTTTACAATTGTAAAAGTAAAGATGTTTACTTTTGTAAACTAATCACAACACAATGAATTTAGAAGCGCTTTTTACGCAATACAAAGAACAAACTATTTCTGGTCGCTATTTGACCTTAGACCACATTCAACCATTATTAAATAAACTAAACACCAATAATCAAGTAAAAGAAATTGGCAAATCTGTTTTAGGAGAACCTATATATAGTTATCAAATTGGTACCGGAGATACCCGCATTTATCTTTGGTCACAAATGCATGGAAATGAAAGCACCACAACCAAAGCATTATTCGACTTTATCAATTTTCTAAATGGAGAATCAGAATTGGCAGTGAAAATGCTCAATACATTTACCTTTTATAGTATTCCTATTTTAAATCCAGATGGAGCGAGGCTTTATACGCGTGTAAATGCTAATGAGATAGACTTAAACCGTGATTCGCAAGACTTGACACAGCCGGAAAGCAATGTTTTAAGAGCTGTTTTTGAAGATTTTAAACCGCATTATTGCTTTAACCTACATGACCAGCGTACTATTTTTGGCGCGGGAACCACAGGAAAACCTGCAACAGTATCGTTTTTAGCACCTTCTTATAATGAAGAACGTGAAGTAAATGAAAATAGATTAAAAGCGATTAATATTATCGCAGGTATTAATGAAACCCTTCAAGAATATATTCCTGGACAAATAGGTAGATTTGATGATTCTTTCAATATTAATTGTATTGGAGACACTTTTCAATATTTAGGCGCTCCAACTATTTTATTTGAGGCAGGTCATTACCCAGGCGACTACGACAGGGAAATTACAAGAAAATTCATCTTTTTCTCGTTAATTTTGAGCTTTAAGATTATATCCGAAAACGATTTAGTTGATAATCGATTTGGTGAATATTTGAATATTTCACAAAATAATGTGGTTTTTTATGATTTTATGTATAAAAATGTCAAAATAAATTATGATGGTATCGAAATTATTACGAATTTTGTCGCTCAATACAAAGAAGAATTAATCGAAAATAAGATTCATTTTAACGCTTATATTACCGAAGTAGGCGAATTGGAAAATTATTTCGGACATTATGAATATGACGCAAAAGGCGCAGAATATTCTGACGATGCCGGGAATATTCCGAAAATGGGTGAAAAAGCAAATTTTTATTTAAATAAAAATGTTAAATTTGTTAACGGATTAATAAAAAGTTAATTTTTATGTGAATTTGTTGTTTTTTATATATAATTTTATACTTTGTAATAGCAATTAGTAATATTAATTAAAGAATTATGAGTAAATTTCGTTTAGATGAAGTAGATCACCAGATTTTAGATATGTTAATAGACAATACGAGAGTTCCGTTTACTGACATTGCAAAAAAATTATTGATATCTGCTGGAACAGTACATGTTAGAGTAAAAAAGATGGAAGACGCAGGTATAATAATGGGGTCTTCTTTAGCCTTGGATTACGATAAATTAGGGTATTCATTTATTGCTTATGTAGGTGTATTCTTGAATAATACGTCTCAAACAAAATTTGTATTAGAGCGAATTAATCAGATTCCATTCGTTACCGTAGCTTCTGTAACTACAGGTAAATTCAACATTTTTTGCAAAATTAGAGCAAAAGATACAAAACACGCAAAAGAAGTTATCTTCATGATTGATGATATCGAGGGTGTTTACAGAACCGAAACGATGATCTCATTAGAGGAAAGTATAAACGATAAGAAGCGTTTGATGCATACTATTTTCAAAAATATGTAAGAACTTTTCTTGAATGCTATATCAAAAATATAACCTCAAGTTTATTCTTGGGGTTTTTTTATGACTAATTAACCAACCAACTACAACACAATTATGTATACGTTGCCAAAAATTGAACGTTTTAATCAAGACGTTCTCTCGAAATACCACATTTATAATAGTGTTTTTATAACATTACCTTTTGATTCTATAGATAATACGGGAGTTTTACTGCCCTTATTTACAGAAACTTGCGAAACTGGATTTAAAAAACAAGAAACACCAAAAGAAATAGTCGATTTTTTCTCTAATAAATTTCTGAACAACGCATCAGAAGAGGAAAAAATTGAGTTAATGTTTCGATTTATTCAATATATCGAACGTCAAATTGTATTATTTGATGCCATAGAAGACGCCGCCTTTCCCGCTGTAAACAACATGGAAGGACGTGGTTCTCTTAGAGATATTAAAGAGAAATCGGATGCAAAAGAAAAGGACGACGAACTTATTGAGTTTTTAGAAAACTTTAATGTTCGTACGGTTTTAACGGCGCACCCGACTCAATTTTATCCTGGGCCAGTTTTAGGAATTATCAATGATTTGACTGAAGCTATTCGTTCTAATGACTTGCTGAAAATTAAACAATTATTGGCGCAGTTAGGAAAAACTCCTTTTATCCAGAAAGAAAAACCAAATCCTTATGATGAAGCGGTGAGTTTGATCTGGTATTTGGAGAATGTTTTTTATGAGACTTCTGGAGAAATTGTTCATTACCTGCAAAAAAATATTTTGAATGGAAATGCAATCCAAAACCAATTAATCAAATTAGGATTCTGGCCAGGCGGTGACCGTGACGGAAATCCTTTTGTAACTACAGAGATTACTTTGAAAGTTGCAGATCGTTTGAGAACTTCAATTTTGAAGTGTTATTATATTGAAATGAGAAATTTAAAACGTAAGTTAACTTTCTCAGATGTAGATACTTTGGTAGCCGATCTTGAACATAAACTTTATCGTTCTGTTTTCTATTCTAAAGGTGAAATTTTTATCACTTTAGACGAATTATTGACGCAGTTAAATAAAATTAGAGCGATTATTATCGAAAAACATCAGTCATTATATTTAGATGAATTGGAAGCATTTTTGGTAAAAATCAATTTATTTGGTTTCCACTTTGCTACTTTAGATATTCGTCAAAATAGTAAAATTCATAATAGCGTTTTCAAGGATGTAGTTAATTACTATTTAAATTCTGGCTCAACAATTTTCCCTTCTAATTATTTTGATTTGACGGAAGAAGAAAAATTAGTTGTTTTATCTAAAGTACAAGGCGATTTAAATCCGGCAGATTTCGAAAATGAAATTACAAGATCAACGTTAGAATCTGTTCAGGCTATTAAAACGATTCAGGAAAACAATGGAGAAGAGGGAGCAAACCGCTACATCATCAGTAATAACGAAAGTGCGCTGAATGTGATGGAAACTTTTGCAATGATTCGTTTGAATAATTGGGAAAATCCAACGGTAGATATTATCCCGCTTTTTGAATCTGTAGATGATTTGCAAAATGCGCATGATGTTATGGAGCAGTTATATACAAATCCAGAATATTCTAAACATCTAAAAGCTCGAGGTAATAAACAAACTATTATGCTTGGTTTCTCTGACGGAACCAAAGATGGCGGTTATTTAATGGCAAACTGGAGTATTTATCAGGCTAAAATTTCGCTAACTGAAATTTCTAGAAAATACGGTGTAAAAGCAATTTTCTTTGACGGACGCGGCGGACCTCCTGCACGTGGAGGCGGAAAAACACATAAATTCTACGCTTCTTTAGGACCAAAAATCGAAAATAACGAAATTCAAATTACTGTTCAAGGACAAACTATTAGTTCAAATTTTGGAACTTTAGATTCTTGCCGCTATAATATTGAAAACTTATTAAGTGCAGGTGTTACTAATCAAGTTTTTAGCAAAGAAAAAAATGAGTTGACTGCAGATGAAACTCAAATTTTGACAGAATTGGCTGAATTAGGTTATAACAAATATCTGAATCTGAAGAATCATGAAAAGTTTATTCCTTATTTGGAAAAAATGAGTACGCTTAAATATTACTCAAAAACTAATATTGGAAGTAGACCTTCTAAAAGAAGCAAATCAGAATCATTAGATTTTGCAGATCTTAGAGCGATTCCGTTCGTAGGTTCTTGGAGTCAATTGAAACAAAATGTTCCTGGATTTTTTGGTGTAGGATCTGCTTTAAAACATTTTGAAGAATCTGGACAATGGGATAAAGTAAGTGATTTGTATCATAATTCATTATTTTTCAAAACATTACTGGAAAATAGTATGATGTCTTTGGCAAAATCATTTTTACCGTTGACAGCTTATATGCAAAAAGATCCTGAATTTGGAGAATTCTGGCAGATTATTAATGATGAATTTCAAGAAACAAAACGTTTGCTTTTAAAAATTGCGGATCACAAAACATTGATGGAAAATTATCCTGATGGTATTGCGTCAATTCAAATTAGAGAACGCATTGTTTTACCATTGTTAACGATTCAGCAATATGCTTTGTTGAGAATTAATGAACTCAACAAACAAGAAAATATAAACGAAGAATTGATCAAAGTTTACGAAAAAATTGTAACAAGATCACTTTTCGGAAATACTAACGCGAGTAGAAATTCTGCTTAAAAATAATATGTTATGAAAGGTTCTGAATTATTAGAAAATGAATATGCCGGTAACTTTGGTACTTACATTAAAGAAGCTGGAGAAGGAGATTTAATCGAAGAGCTAGAAATTTCACTTCACGAATTCATCCGTTTTGTTCAAAATATTCCAATGGATAAATTTGATTATCGTTATGCTCCGGGCAAATGGACAATCAAAGATATTATCCAGCATATTATGGATTGTGAGCGAATTTTTGCTTATCGTGCTTTACGTTTTTCGAGAAATGATCAAACACCTCTTCCAAGTTTTGAAGAAGATGATTATGCAAACAGCACAGATTCAAATAAACGAAGTATTCAGGATTTACTAACAGAACTTTCTGCGTTAAGACATTCAAATTTGTTATTTTATAAGAGTTTATCTGAAGAACAACTTAAAAGATTAGGAACTGCTTCAAACAACAGAATTTCAGTTCGTGCTTTAGGATTTGTAATTATTGGACATCAAAGACATCATCAAAAAGTTTTTGAAGAAAGATATTTGTAAAGTTTGAAATTGTAAGTATATATAGCAAACCCGACAAGTTTTAAAAACCTGTCGGGTTTTATATTTTAATAACAATTTCGATAAAATGGGAAAAACCGAGAAATTATTTTAATTCTAGTTTTTTCAATCTTGAAGCAATTGCTTCTATTTTCTTTCTTTCTTTATGCAAAATTCTAAGTTTAGAATCTTCTTCGTTATTCCATTTTTTGTATGCTTTAGAATATACTTCACGTATATTTTCTATAGCATTATGCCTTTTCTTTAGATCTTTCGATTACAGCCAATCCAAAGCGAATTTTGTCATAACCCATTTTTTCTTCAAAATACTCAAAATAAGTCCTTAACGCATTTGGATTCTCTAATTCGATTTTTGCTTTTTCAATTTGATTTACTTCTTCATCAGAAACAAATTTTGTAACATCAATATCAAAACCTTCTGTATATAATTTGGCTAAATGCGAAATAATTGTAGTGACGCCTAAATTTCTGCTTTCAGCAATTTCTTCGACACTACTACCGTTTTGATATAATTCTAAAGTTACTTTATAAGTATTGCTTTCTTTTTTATTTTTTACTTTCTCTTTTTTGTTTTTATGAAATGCAATAATTGCATTGATAAATTCAGAACCGTATTTTTCTAATTTTGCTTTTCCAACTCCTTCGACTGCTAGGAATTCTTCGTCACTCATTGGCCTTAGCGTTTCCATTTGTCTTAACGCAGCATCGCTAAAAATTACGTATGCAGGAACTTCTTCTTCTTGTGCAATTTCGTAACGTAATTTTCTAAGTGTTTCAAAAAGAGAATTTTTAACTGCTTTTGTCTTTTCTTGTTTTATTTCATTCTTATCAATTACTTTCTTAACAACGGTCGTTAATTTTACCTTTTCATTTTCAAATAAGACTTTCTTTGCAAAAGGAGTAAGCAAAATTTTATTATGCTGATGAAAAGCAATTTCGCAATATCCTAAATTAATCAGCTGTATTAAATATTGATTCCAGTCGTACCAAGAAACGTCATCGCCGATTCCGTACGTTTTTAACGTTTGATAATTTTTTTCGTAGATATACGCGTTTCTCGAGCCTCTTAAAAAATCTACGATTACGGCGAGAGGTTCAGATTCTTTTAACCGTGATATGGCAGACAAAGCTTTTTGAGCCAGAATCGTTCCATCAAAAAATGTTGGCGGATTTTTGCAAATATCGCAGTTACCGCAATTTTCTGTAACTAATTCCCCGAAATAAGAAAGCAAAATTTTTCTACGGCAGCTTAGAGCATCGGCGTATTGTTTCATACGTTCTAATTTTGCAAGCTGTACATCTGCATTTAATCCATCAGATGCAAATTTTTGCAACTGAATTACATCGGCGTAACTTTCAAACAAAACTGTTTCAGCGGGAAGTCCGTCACGTCCGGCGCGTCCAATTTCCTGATAATACCCCTCAATATTTTTTGGAAGATTATAGTGAATAACCCAGCGAACATTCGATTTATCAATTCCCATTCCAAAAGCAATGGTTGCACAAACTACTTGACAATCATCATTAATAAATTCATCCTGAGTTTTTGCACGTGTTGCATTATCTAAGCCTGCATGATATGCTTTGGCTGTAATTCCGTTTTTCTTTAATTTATCAGCAAGTTCTTCTGTGGTTTTTCGGCTTAAACAGTAGATGATTCCAGATTCGTTTGGTTTGTCTTCAATAAAATCAATAATTTGCTTGACACGATCTAAAGCTGGTCTTACTTCTAAACTTAGATTTTTACGATCAAAAGAAGCGATAAATGTTTTAGGGTTTCTTAATTTTAGTTGTTTTGTAATATCAGTTCGTGTTGCTTTATCCGCAGTTGCAGTTAAAGCTAAAACTGGAGTAGAAGGGAAGCGGTTTTTTAGATACCCTAAATTGGTATAAGCCGGTCTAAAATCATGACCCCATGAAGATATACAGTGCGCTTCGTCTATTGTAATTAAACTGATTTTCAATTCATTAAAAACAGCATCTAAATACGAAAGACTTTCAGGCGCAATATAAACAAGTTTAAAAGTATTCGATTTTAAGTTATCTATATAATACTGCTGTTCTTGTGCAGATTGAGAACTGTTGATATAACAAGCTGTGATTCCGTTGGTTTTCAAACTATCGACTTGATCTTTCATCAAAGCAATAAGAGGAGAAATAACAATCGTAATTCCTGGTAAGATTAAAGCCGGAAGCTGAAAACATATTGATTTTCCGCCGCCAGTCGGCATAATAGCCAATGTATCTTGACCAGATAAAATGGTATTAATAATGTTTTCTTGATTCGGTCTGAATTTTTCGAAACCAAAATTTTCTTTTAACGTGGCATGTAGTATTTCTGAAGTCATAAAGGCAGATATTTTTAAGTTTTAAAAGGACTTAAAAATATAAATTTAAAAATAATCTTACAAATTTTATTTTTTGGGTTTTTCTAATTCTATCAAAAAAACAAAAAAGGAACTCCAATAGAAGTTCCTTTTTGATATTTTAAAGAGATGAATTAATCTTCATCATCTTCTTCATCTTCGTCATAATCAGTATCTGCTTTGTCGTCATCATCGTCATCATCATCTCCGTCGCTGTCGCCGCCATCAGAATCTGGTTTGTCTAGGTTATCGTCGTCATCATCGTCATCGCTGATATCGTCGTCAAGATCGATACCTTTTACTGGTGCAATTGCATCAACATCAACATCTAAATCGTCATCTTCATCGTAGTTTTCAATTCTGTCAGCCAATTTAGTACTAATTTTTACTAAGTAAATAGTGTCTTCAGTACGAACTTCAACAGCTTCAACCAATTCATTTTTAGCATTTCTAAAACGGATTACATCCGAATCATCATAACCATCAGGAAATTTTTCTACCAAAAGGTTTAAAATTTCATTGGTAAGTTTAGCGTAGTCTACTATAACTCTTTTCATAAATTATTTTATAAATCTAATAAATATGCAAAAATTAACGGAGCAACGATTGTAGCATCCGACTCAATAATAAATTTAGGGGTTTTGATATCTAATTTACCCCAAGTGATTTTTTCGTTTGGAACTGCTCCAGAATACGAACCATAACTGGTTGTAGAATCTGAAATTTGGCAGAAATAACTCCAAAACGGCACATCGTGCATCTCCATATCTTGGTACAACATTGGTACAACACAGATAGGGAAGTCACCCGCAATACCACCACCAATTTGGAAGAAACCAATTCCGTTAGAACTGTTTTTAGAATACCAATCTGCTAAGAAAGTCATGTATTCAATTCCAGATTTCATGGTAGATGCTTTTAAATCTCCTTTGATTACGTATGAAGCAAAGATATTTCCCATTGTACTATCTTCCCATCCTGGAACGATAATAGGTAAATTTTTCTCTGCAGCTGCATACATCCAGCTATCTTTTAGATCAATTTCATAATATTCTTCTAAAACCCCAGATAACAACATTTTATACATGAATTCATGCGGGAAATAACGCTCACCATTATCATCAGCATCTTTCCAAATTTTGTAAATGTGTTTTTGTAAACGACGGAATGCTTCATGTTCAGGAATACATGTGTCTGTAACACGATTTAATCCTCTTTCTAGCAAAGCCCATTCGTCTTCTGGTGTTAAATCACGATAGTTAGGCACTCTTTCGTAGTGAGAATGTGCTACTAAATTCATGATGTCTTCTTCTAGATTGGCTCCGGTACATGAAATGATTTGTACTTTGTCTTGTCTAATTACTTCTGCAAAAATTTTACCGATTTCTGCTGTACTCATTGCGCCAGCCATACTTACAAGCATCTTTGCACCATTAGCTAACTGCTCTTCATATGCTTTTGCAGCATCCACCAAAGAAGCAGAATTAAAATGCAAATAATGCTTTTCAATAAATTGACTGATTGGTCCTTTCATTTTTTTTGTTTTTTTTGAATTAAAAAGTGTAACCTTTTTGGATGTTAATGCAAATTAAGAATTTTTTAACTATTTCTATTACTTAATCTACCGTTTTTTTATAACTTTTTTTTGTAACCTAAAATTTTTAAAACATCGTCAGAAGTCTGTTGTTCTGAGAAAACTTCAGTTGCAAGAATTCCGTTTTCGTCACGATCAATTAAAATATGTTTAGGCTGCGGAATTAAACAGTGGTGAAGACCTCCATATCCACCAATAGTTTCCTGATATGCACCTGTATTAAAGAAACCAATATATAATGGCTTTTCTTTGCTGTATTTAGGCAGATAAATCGCGTTCATGTTTTGTTCAGAATTGTAATAGTCGTCACTATCACATGTAAGTCCGCCCAACAGAACCCGTTCGTAAGTATCATTCCAACGGTTTACCGCAAGCATGATAAAACGCTTATTTATAGCCCAAGTATCTGGCAAAGTGGTAATGAATGAAGAATCAATCATGTTCCATTTCTCTCTATCATTTTGTTGTTTTTGATACAAAATCTGATAGATAGCGCCACCGCTTTCGCCAACTGTAAACGATCCAAATTCTGTAAAGATATTAGGAACATCAACTTCAGCTTCGTCACAGGCAATTTTAATTTGATTAATGATTTCATCAATCATATATTGATAATCGTACTCAAATGCCAATGAGTTTTTAATTGGAAAACCACCTCCGATGTTTAAGCCGTCTAGAGTAGGGCATTCTTTTTTAAGTGCGATGTATACTTTAATACATTTTACTAATTCGTTCCAATAATAAGAAGTATCATTAATTCCGGTATTGATAAAAAAGTGAAGCATTTTAAGCTCTAATTTATCATTTTCCTGAATTTGTTTTTTGTAGAACGAAACGATATTTTTATAACCAATTCCAAGTCTTGAAGTATAAAACTCGAATTTTGGCTCTTCCTCAGCTGCAATACGGATTCCGATTTTGAATTTTCCTTTTATTTCAGCTTGAAGTAAATCTAACTCTTCATAGTTATCAATAATCGGAATAGTATTTTTATGTCCGCTATTGATTAATCTCGCTATGTTACTAATGTACTCGTCTCTTTTAAAACCATTGCAGATTACATAAGTGCTTTTGTTGATTTTTCCATTTTCTAATAGATTTTCAACAATATTAACGTCAAATGCAGAAGAGGTTTCTATATGAATGTTATTCTTGAAAGCTTCATTCATAATGTATTCAAAATGAGAGCTTTTTGTACAATAACAATAGTAATATTTAGCGTCGTATTTGTTCTTCTCCATTGATTTTCTGAACCAAGCTTTTGCTTTGTTGATATTTTCAGAAATCTGTGGTAAATAAGTAAACTTTAAAGGTGTGCCGTATTGTTCTACCAATTTCATCAAATCGATATTATGAAACAATAGGTTGTCTTTGTTTAGTTTAAATTCCTCTTGTGGGAAGTAGTATGTCTGGTTTATAAGATCAGAATATTTTGTATTCATTTATTTGTCTGTGTTTAGAATTTTTGAATGTATTATTTAGTAACGATTTGGGTGCTAAATCTTAAATTCAAACTCTAATATTGGCAAATATAATCGGCAGTTTTTCATGCTCCGCTTTTGAACACAAGAAAACATCAAAACAGAGCGGGCTTTTACTATTATAAAAACGGTTCAACATTCTAAGCAGCGAACTGTTGAGGCGGTTTCGATAAGAGCTGAAGTGTCTTTGTTTACTGTTTGTTTTCATGGGGGCAAATGTAAAAAATAATATATACCTAATGCAATGCTTTTGATTAAAAAAAGTTTAAGATTTATAATCTTGAAACGCGTCTAGAATCAATTTATTTTCAACGGATTGGTTAATTTTTATCTTTCCGATTGCTTCAATTAATGCAAATTGAATTAATCCGTATTCATTTTTTTTGTCGTGAACAAGCAATTCTAAGATCGGATCAATGTCTTCTTCTTCAAAAATTATTTGATCATAAATACCTTGTATGACAATTTTAATTTCGTTGTATTCTTCTTGAGATATTAAATTTTTCTTCCATGAAATATAACTTTCCAAAATCATTCCAACTGCAATGGCTTCACCATGAAGTAATGTCTTTTTAGTTTCGCTTTCTAAAAAGTAACCTTCGATAGCGTGACCTAACGTATGCCCGAAATTTAACGCCTTACGAATATTTTTCTCCGTCGGGTCTTGTATTACGATTTCATTCTTAATTTCAACAGAGCGATAAATTAATTCATCTAAATCATCAAAAATGATTGACTTTAAATCTGAGAACTGTCTCCAATAAGGTGCATCGTATATTAAGCCATGTTTTAGCATTTCTGCAAGACCAGAACGCATTTCGCTTTGCGGTAATGTTTCCAGATAATCAGTATCAATTAATACCATTTGCGGTACGTTAATTACACCAATCTGGTTTTTAAGATTACCTAAATCTACTCCGGTTTTTCCTCCAACAGAAGCATCAACCATAGATAATAAGGTAGTAGGAATATTTATGAAATCTAAACCTCTTTTAAAGGTAGAAGCTACGAATCCGCCTAAATCAGTTACAACACCGCCGCCAAGATTAATGACAAGCGATTTTCTATCTGCTCCTAATTCGGTTAAAACGTTCCAGATTTCAATACAGGTTTCTATATTTTTATTCGCTTCGCCCGCTTCAAATTCGATAATTTCGATTGTTAAATCAGTTTCTAAAAGCGGCAGGAATTTTGGAAGACAATGTTCATTAGTTTGATCATCAACAATAATAAATAAGTTTGAGTACTTATTTTCTTTTAAATGTTTATTTAAAGCTTCGTAAGCATTGTGGTTAAAATGTACGAGGTAATTATTGGCTTGAATAGACTGCATAGTTCTTGTGTTAATTGAAAGCGCAAAAATAAAGCAATTTTAGCTAAATAATATTCAAACTTTACTTCTAATTTGTTTAAAAAGATAGTTTATATCTTTTATGAATTACCATATGTAATCAATAAACATTTACTGAATAATTGAACATATCTTATCCTGCTATTAAAGATATTAAAAAAATGGATATGTTTTGGTGAATAATATTCAAAACTCTCTATATATTTGCAGAAAAACTATACTTAATGGAAAAAATATTCGATAACACTCAAGCCGCATTTGCGCTAAAGAGTGATACAGAACTAGACAGAGCTTACTTTCTTTTTAAAATGATTGACAGCGAACCTCTTGTGAGAATTGGAACAGCAGTAACTAATTTTGCTCTAAAAGCACATTTGCCTGTAGAAGGATTAATTCGTGCTACGGTTTTTGATCATTTTTGCGGTGGAGTTAACGAAAATGACTGCCTTACTGTAGTAGATAAAATGTTTACAAAAGGAGTTTCTTCTGTATTGGATTATTCTGTTGAAGGAAAAGAAGAAGAAGAACAGTTTGATGCTGCTCTGGAAATGACATTAAGAACGGTTGATTTTGCCAAAGAACGTTTAGCAATTCCGTTTGCGGTTTTTAAACCAACTGGTTTAGGTCGTTTTGAATTGTATGAGAAATTGGGCGAAAAACAAACTTTGACTCCTGCAGAACAAGCAGAATGGGATAGAGTAGTAGCTCGATTTGATAAAATCTGCAGCGAAGCGCATAAAAAAGATGTTGCTTTATTGATTGATGGTGAAGAAAGCTGGATGCAGGATGCTGCTGATGATTTGGTTACCGAGATGATGCGTAAATACAATAAAGACAAAGCTATCGTTTTTAATACCTTACAAATGTATCGTTGGGATCGTCTGGATTATTTAAAAAAATTACATGAAATTGCCAAAAACGAAGGTTTCTATATCGGAATGAAATTGGTTCGCGGTGCCTACATGGAAAAAGAAAATAAACGTGCTGAAGAAAAAGGATATGTTTCGCCAATTTGTGTTTCTAAAGAAGCTACAGACGAAAACTACGACAGTGCTGTACATTATATGTTAGATCATATTGAGAAAATGGCCATTTTCGCAGGAACTCATAACGAATTGAGCTCTTATAAATTGATGGAAATGATGCAAGAGAGAGGAATTGCTAAAAACGATTCTAGAATTTGGTTCGGTCAATTGTATGGTATGAGCGACAATATTAGTTACAACTTGGCTGAAAATGGTTATAATGTTGCAAAATATCTTCCTTTTGGACCAGTAAAAGACGTTATGCCATACTTGATTCGTCGTGCTGAAGAAAATACGTCGGTTGCTGGGCAGACAAGCCGTGAATTATCGATGATTAAAGCGGAACGTAAAAGGAGAAAAGAAAAATAGTAGTCAGTACACAGTTTCTTAGTATTCAGTTTGCCAATAAAAAACTCCAATCTTTCGATTGGAGTTTTTTATTGGAATTTGGAATTTAAAAATTGGAATTTCTATTTTAAGAATTGCTAAATTGTAAGTTGCTTAAGTTTTTATAAATTCCGTTTTCTAAATTAATTAATTCGTGATGGGTTCCTTCTTCGGTAATTTTTCCGCTGTCTAAAACCAGGATTTTATCAGCGTTTCTAATAGTCGAAAGTCGGTGTGCGATGATAATGCTGGTTCTTCCTTCCATTAAAACTTCTAAAGCTTCCTGAACCAGTTTTTCGCTTTCACTGTCTAATGATGATGTCGCTTCATCTAGAATCAAAATACTTGGGTTTTTAAGTAACGCTCTCGCGATTGCAATACGTTGGCGCTGCCCGCCTGAAAGTTTTACGCCGCGCTCTCCAACAACTGTTTCAAATTTCTCTGGAAATCCGTCAACAAAATTATAGGCATTGGCTTGTTTTGCAGCTTGAATGATCTCTTCGTCAGTTGCATCTGGTTTTCCGTATGCGATATTTTCTTTGATAGTTCCTCCAAACAAAATAACATCCTGAGGAACGATACTCATGTTGCCACGAAGATTTTCTAAATCATAATCGTAGATATTTTTTCCGTCAACAGTGATTTCTCCAGAATTAATATCGTAAAAACGAAGTAATAAAGAAGAAATAGTCGATTTTCCGGCACCGCTTGGTCCGACAATGGCAATTTTCTGTCCAAAGGCTGCCGTAAAGTTAACGTCTTTTAAAACCTGAATTTCCTGACGTGTCGGATAACTGAAAGCAACATTTTTGAAAGTTACATTTCCTTTTATTTTTTCGTGCGCTCCTTTTGTTTCTTCATTAATTTTTTCTGGACTTTCGTCTAAAAGTTCAAAAACTCTTTCGGTTGCACCAATGGCTTTCTGAATTTGCGCATATAATTCGGCAATTCCACCAAAAGAAGCCCCTACAAATGTTGAATACAATACAAAAGAAATCAATTGACCAACACTCATTTCGCCGGCAATACTCAAACGTACACCGTACCAAACAACCGCTACAATAGCTCCAAACAAACAGAAAATGATAAATGAAGCAAAATAACCACGATATTTTCCGCCTTTAATAGCCAGTTTTACCACTTCGCTGATTTTACCTTTATAACGTGCAATTTCGTACCATTCGTTAGCAAAAGCTTTTACAATACTAATTCCCTGCATGGTTTCTTCCACAATTACCTGACTTTCGGCAACTTGGTCTTGAACTTGTTTCGAATATTTTCTAATAAATCTTCCGAATATTACAGCAGCAACGGCTACAAGCGGCACAACTGCCAGCATTAACAAAGTCAATTTAAAACTTTCGGTTGCTAAAAGAATAATTCCACCGATAATTAAAATAAACTGACGTAAAAATTCTGCAATCGTGCTCGTTAAAGTATCTTGGATCTGTGTAATATCTGCACTGATTCTGCTGTTTAATTCGCCGACTCTTTTTTGCGAAAAGAACGTCATTGGCAATTTTACCAAATTGGTATATAACGATAATCTAAGATTAGCCAAGGTATTTTCGGTAAAATTGACAAACAATGAAAGTCTGAAAAATGAAAAGAAAGATTGTAAAAACAAAATGATAATTAATCCCAATGCAATTTGATTTGCTTGATCATTGTCTTTGTTTTTAACGCAGTCTACAAGCATTCCCATTAATTTAGGAAAGGCAAGGGCAGTAGCGCCTGTAAGCAGCAGAAAAATTAAACCAACAAAAAATTTCCATTGGTGCTGTCCGGCGTATTTGAATATTATTTTTGCTTTATTAAGGGAAGTAGCAGTTATTTTTGATTTTGGTAAATCATTTTCTTTAAATCTTGCCATTGGTGTGTTTATATTAAGGTATGCAAATGTATGACTATGGAAAGTTACTACAAAGTATTATTCCTTATTAGAATTTTAGAAAAGTATTTTTTAACTAAATTTTATAAATTAGCTTATAGCTTGTTTTCCATAACCTCAATCTTAATTCTTTATATGAAGAAAAAAATCCTGATTTTAGTTTTAATGTTATTCTCCGGCTACTTTTTCTATTCGTACACAAGCGAGAATGAAAAGTATAAAATTTTAAATGAAATTATTCAAGACAATAAAATTTGGCTGCCAAAAATTTGCTCTAAATCTTCTAAAATTGAAATTTTTGAAGACAATTTGAGCGACTTTACTTTTATAGAACAACTCTGGGTAAACTACCAGAAAATCAATCAAAGTTCAATAGATTTCAAACCTAATAAAATTCAGTATTTTAATAGTGATTCAAAACTTCAATATTCTAAAATTATTCCAGAATGCGATAAGGAAAAAGATATTTTTTATAAAATTTCGATGCCTATTGTTTCTCCTAATAAAGAAACCGCAATTATAAAAATAACAGAAGACTGCAATTGCATGCTCGGTGGGCAAAGTGGAACCTATTTGTACAAAAAAATAGACGGAAAATGGAAAATGATTAAAATGCTTGATGGCTGGATCAGCTAGAAAAACATTATAAAACAAAAAAGCTGTCCTAATTAAGACAGCTTTTTTGTTATCGAATTATTTTTAGGTAAGCGCTATAAATATTATCACTTATAGAGGTTCGCATATAGTATACATTTTCGTCTTTTTCGGTTAAATCGAACTCGATCAAGCCAGCATCACAATAATAATAAAGTAGATTGTCATTATCAGGAAATTCAAAATTTGAAATAGGCAAAGTGGTTAACTTCAACTCAAAAGCAATTTCTCCATTTGATAAATCCAATTCAAACATTTTTGCTTTTTTGGTATAACTCCAAAGATTTTCGCCCTCTTGACGGATGTATAAAATGTTATCTCCTGTAAAATCAGTTTTCCATAACTTAATTCCAGTCTTTGCATCTAAAGCGTACACAGACGAAACCTCAGAACCTTGAGATGCAAAATATACTTTTCTGTCTTTGCAAAATATACGATCCTTGATATTGTATTGATTTTCATCTAATTTAAACTGCCATAAAATATCCAGTTTGTCCGGACTTAAAGCATAAAGAACATCTTTTTCGTTAGCTACAAAGATACTTTCGCCATCTGTTACCGGTTTTCCAGACATAACAGTGTCAAAACTTTTTTGGTTAAGTACTTTTCCTGTATTCGCATCAAAACTATAAACTGTAGAACCGCTTTGAGTAAAAATCTTATTATCAAAGAAAAGCGGCGAAATGTCATTTGCTGCAGTATCAAGTTTGTAATTCCAAACCAAACTTCCGTCTTTTATATCAAGAGCGTATAAATTACTGCCTTCACTTTGATTTTGAGCCGTTATAAAAAGTTTTCCATTATAGATAACAGGAGTCTGATCTTTTAAAACAATTTGATCTTTGATATTTCCTAATCTTGATTTCCAGAAAATGTCACCGCTTTGGTTGTCAACTGCAAAAATTTCACCATTTACAAACGGAACATACACAACACCATCAAGTAATGTGACCTTATTGGCGCACATTTCGTTATTGGCATCTGAAGGTTTTACAGTCCAGTTAATTTTCTCGGCATCCAAATCAAATGAAAAAAGAGAACCGTCATAATCATAAATCAGCATTGATTCTTTGTCTAACGGAACCTTTGTCAGCGAACTAACGGCTTTATTGGTGACCATTTCGCTAGGAGGTAAGGCTTTGTTAGAAGTATTGGCTTTAGTAGATTTTGAAACTTCCGGCGTTTGCCCAAACATATTTATAAAAGTAAATACAAATAAAAGGGGCATTAGATTTTTTTTCATTTTCAAGATTGGGTTTGATAATTGAAATAGAAACAGCTATTTAAATTAAAAACAGTTGATTAAATATTTGTCAAGATCATAAAATTCAACATTTTGAATTCTGTAATGTCTAGCAATATCTAGGCCAAATATAGTAAAATATTATTATAGAGTTTAGATCAAACAAAGTCATTAAAATTATAAATAAGAATGAAAAAAGACAGATATAATTTACAATTGATAGTAAAAGATATTTGTTATATTCGTAAAAATTAAACTTTAAATCTTAATTATTTATTCAAAATTAAAGACTTAAAAATGAACTATAAAACAGCTTACATAACTTTAATAATGCTGGCAGGAAACTTAATAAGCTGCGCTCAATCAGAGATTCCAAAAAACTTTAAAGAAATAAAAATACCTCAAAAGAATAGTGAACAAACTAGAAAACTTAACTATTCTCGAAATGAATACAAAGTAAGTTTTGAAAATAATAAATTAAAAGTAGAAAACTATAGTTCAAGCAGAAATAGTGAGCTAAAGATAAATAACGGAGTTCTAAAAGGTTATAATCACGGTGAATGGGGAGGAAAATTGTTATTTGAGCCTAATGATAAGACAAAAAAGGAAATTGAAATAAAAGAGGGCAATATTCTCTTTTTATTTAATTATAACAACAAAATTTATTTTATCGAAGGTTTAGCTCATTTATCTGTTAATGAGGGATTTTTATATGAGTTACAAATTGATGGAGATAAATTTAGCTATAAAAAAATAATCGATTTTGGAGATTGTCCAGGAGCATACACAATATTTAAAGACAATATCTATGTAGCATCTTATCAAAATTTTTATAAAATCAAAAATCTAAAAATGGAGATTCTTTATAAGAATGATTTTTGGAGAAGTTTATATCCAAACTCAATTGCAATAAAAAACGAAGAAAAAGTTTTTATGGGAATTCGCGGTGGAATAGTGGAGTTGAATTTAAAAACTAAGACAAAAAGACTTTACATTTCAAAAGTATAACATTCATTTTAATTAACATTCAATCAAATTCTTTAAAGAAACTATGAAGCTAAAATTGATTATCCTATTTGTATTAATCAGTATTCAAAATACTTCCTTTGCACAAAATAATTTCTCTGACAATCCTTTAGACGCAGTTTTTGAAACAAAAGATTCTAAAAATTTCTGGGAAGCATTTGATAAAATGGACAAAACAAAACAAAATCCGTTTGTTGAATATATGCAGAAAGGTTCTCCTGGCGTAAAAGCATTTACAGAAAACAGAATAATCAATGCAGACTCTCTTTTTGCTGTTGTAAAGAAAAGAAAAGCCGATTATGAGCTTTCTCGAAATGTCCTAGAAGGTATTTCATCAAAGGCTAAAAGAGTAAGAGCAATCTACAGCGCATTAAAATATTGGTATCCAAATGCAAAATTCCCTCCAATCTACTTTGTTTACGGAAGATTTAATTCGGGCGGGACTTCAGCACCAGAAGGAATTATTATTGGAACTGAAAAGCTTACAAATCTGGACGGAATTTCGGGCTTAATTGCCCATGAGTTAGTGCATTATCAACAAAACATAATAGGTAAAGATATGCTGTTAAAATGGTGTCTGCTTGAAGGAGGTGCAGATTTTATTGGCGAACTTACTTCTGGAGAATCAATAAATCAGGATTCTTATAAATATGGAGAACAAAACATTGATAAATTATGTACAGAATTTATAGCGAGATTAAAAAATCCTGATCATCAAGATTGGTTGTACGGAACTTCTAAAAAAGATGACAGACCCAATGATTTAGGATATTGGATTGGTTATAAAATAATAGAATCCTATTTTAATAAACAGAAAGACAAACAAAAAGCGATTCAAGAAATATTAAATATAAAAGATCCACTTCAGTTTTTAAAAGAAAGTGGCTTTCTCAACACCTACATAGAAAAGTACCAAAAATCTAAAAAGAAAAGTTTTGATGATTTTTTTAAGTAATAAAAATAAAAAACTCCTTAAAATGTATTTAAGGAGTTTTGAAATGATTTTTATCTATTAATTACAAGCTGTCTTTAATACGGTTTGTAATTTCATCAATAGTCCCCAATCCGTCAAAAGTTAAAACTTTAATTTTAGACTTCATATATTCGATTGCTGGACGGGTTGCGTTTTCAAAAACTTCAATTCTTTTAAGATGAATCGCGGCATCTTTATCATCTTTTCGATTAGAGGTTTCGGCTCTTTTCTGGGCTCTTGCCAAAAGTTCAGATTTTGGAACCTCAATATTAATTACCTTTCCAATTTTCAGGTTTTTCGATTCAACTAGTTGCATTAAATCATTTACTTGCGGTTCTGTTCGAGGATAGCCGTCTAAGATGATTCCTTTAGAAGATTTGTTTTCATCCAAAATTTTACTGAAAAGATCTTTCATGATAGAGTCGGGAACAAGATCACCTTTTTCTTCATATTGAGACATTATTTTTCCGATTTCAGTTTCATTTTGTTTTTCTAACCGACATCTGTCTCCAGTCGAAATATGCTCAAATTTAAGTTCTTCTTTTAAAATCTCGCATTGTGTACCTTTTCCTGAATAGGGAGGGCCGGTTATAATTAGTATTTCCATTTATTTATAAAATTTTGTTTTTTTTAATTCTGTTTATATTTATTGATCTATATGCTTATCAACAATAACAAGCGTTTTCGATATTTTGTCGTGAAAACCACTAAGGCTATACAAATAAGAAAGAGAATCAAAAGGAATTAATCGGCTAAAGGTTCTAATAATGATATTCAGGATACTAGGTTTTTCTCCATTTAAATCTACCACTTTCGTTTTTGTCAATAGTTTACCAAGCGTTTTTTGAAAAATACTTTCTGTTACTATAAAATAAAAGAGAAAAGCACAAAAAATGGTTGTTCTGTTTATTAATATAATTTCTCTTGGACTTACAATATTGGTTGCGCTTTTTATCACAAAAATGATGCAAACATATATTGCTAAAACAGCAAATAAATCGATTATAAAGTTTATACTACGTAAAGTTGTACTTGCAATACTTTTATTTAGAGCACTCGTTTTTTGTTTTAATTCAGATTCCTCTTTTTCACGTCTTAAATTTTCCTTTTCATTGAGAATCTTATATTCTTCAAGTTTTTCCGATATATCCAAATTTCTTGAAGAGATTTCTTTTTCAGCTGCTTCAAGAGCAGCGTTTTGGTATTTTTTAATATCTATCGTAACAATTTTAATTAATTCGTTGTCAGTTTTACGAGACATAACATCGGTAAAATTGTTTTCCATCGTTTTTCTGAATTTAGATTTTTGAATGTTTTTAAGAAAGTCTTACTTAATACTATCAATTTCAATTGGTTGCTATGATTTTTCCTTTTTTATCAAAAGAGTGTTTTTTGTAAATAGTATTTCCATCTATATTGTAATCAGTGGTTATTAGTACTTTATTAATACTATCTCTTTGTTCTATATTATTATCTGATAATTCTTCTGAATGTGTAAAACACTTGTCTTTGGATTGAATATAGATATTTGTCAAATCAGTAGTCGGCTTACTTCCGTAGCTTTACTTTAAGTAGTTTACTTGTTTTGACAACAATGTAATTTTTTTCGATTAACGCCCCATTTTTAGTTACAGTAGGATCTTTCGCTAAGATTTCTTTCGCAGGTAAATTTTGTGATGATTTTTTGCAATTCGCAAAAAATACAAACGGAATAAAAAGTAAAACTATTTTTAATTTATTTTTCATTTAGAATATTCCAAAAAAAGCGGTTCAGAATTAAGCCGGTTTTGTAGAAGTAAACAAAAATATATTAAATAATTCTAAAATCAGGTTAGTTCTAAATCAGAAAATTACCGTATTAAAGTCATTATATTTCTTATATTCGTTTCAGTTAAAAGCTTATTTCTTTTACACAAATTAAACCATCAGCTATCTATAACTTGTGAAAAAAAACTTTTTATCCATCTTAATTTTTCTACTAGGAATCCAGTTTTTAATTGGGCAAAATAGTAATAATACTTTAAATGACTGGGATAAGATAATTATAATTGATGCTTATCACGGCTGGTCTAGTTTCGAAAACAAACTTCAAATTAAAAAACAAGATTTGTGGGTTACGCCTTTAGAGAAACCTGACTCAATAATTAAAAAAATTGATCCTAAATTGGTCAATGATTTGGTTAAACTCATCAAAAGAACAAATTATGATTCTACTTCCTTCCAAAAAGAGCCATTGATTTCTTTTGGAAGGGATTCATTGTGGCTGATTAATAATGCAGAAAAACTTTGGAAGGAACACATAAGAAATAGAGAAATCCCCAAAGAAATAGATTCAATTGCAATCAGCACTATTAAGAATTATCAAAAGGCAAATAAAGCCGCGTCTTTTTTTGAAGGCTCAAATTGGACAGACGACTATCCATTCGTTGTTATTGGTATAATTAAAGACAATGACACCATAACAGTGCATTCAAACGGGCAATATCCTTATATGCTGCCCTGGTATACTAAAAAAAGGAGAATTTACGATTCTAAAATTTCAGAATTAATTTCTCAATTATTACCTGATGCAATTCCTAGTAACAAAGAAAGAATGAGTGGAGAGGGCTTTAATTCTTCTTTCATTGGGAAAACATATGAACTTTTTATTGCTGAAAAAGAAAATTATTTAGAAGCTAAAAATAAATATCCCAAAACTTTCAAATTATTAGAGAAAGAATTTGAAATAACTAGAGCAGAAATTATAGCCATGTCCTCAATAGAATGGGGGAGATCCTCAGGTCGTGAGTGTCTTGATATGTATCTAAAAGATACAACTATTTCGAAAACATTCAATTCAATACAATTTCGGGAGTAAATGAAGTCTTTAGCACCAAAAGATCCATTATTTCGAAGAAAAAATATTTGATAAGTTTATTAAAAGAAAACCCTGTATATAAATATACTTTAAACTGTAAGGATTGCTTAGGAGAAATTCATTGGGTGAAATCTAAGTCTTTTAGTCAAGAAGCAAAGAAAAATTTCAAAGAATACCTAGAAGAGCAAGACATAGATAGGAATAAATATAACGGAAGATATAAAGATGCTATTTTTTATGAATTAACAGAAAATAGAGGCTCTGAAAGAAGTTTTTCACGATGGATTTTTCTTAAAGACGGAACTTTTATATTATGGGAATTAAAAGGGAGTTTTTTAATGGATTTTCCAAAAGACTCTTTTAAAGAACGAGGTTATATCTGTAAGGAGATTAAATTTTAAAATACCATGAAGCTAACCACAACAAAAATAGCATGCATTCTTTTAGTTTTTGCAATGTTAAGCATTTATCTAAACTACTTTTCAACCCTTGTAATGCCTTGGCAGAAAGAAGAAGTAATTAAAACAACACTTTTATGGGGAGGTTTAGATAAGCTTCCAAAAAATGCCGAATTCACAAATATGGAAAAAAGAGGAAGTATGTTTACAAGACAATTTATTATTGAATTTACTTCTAAAAGAGAGGATATCGAAAAATGGAAATCCCTAAGCAAACGACTAAAAAATAAAATACCAAAGATTAAAGCCAATACCGAAATTTTTGAAATCTATCCTGGTGAAGATGGAGCAATGGGCGGAAAAGTAGAGATTACGGGCAATAATGTCAAAATAAATATTAGTTGGAGTTAGAATTAATGTTGTCTAAGCTCAATTTTTCTGGAATCAGAATTAAAAGGAATATTTTTTTAATGGCTAATAAATTGAAAAATAGTCAACTAAATTTTACTTCGCAAAAATATTTATATTTTCTCTCTAAAAGACTTGTAAATATAAAATCTAGTCGTATATTTGCACTCGCAATCACAAACGATAGCAGCCTAGTAAAATAGGGCGATTAGCTCAGCTGGTTCAGAGCACCTCGTTTACACCGAGGGGGTCGGGGGTTCGAACCCCTCATCGCCCACAAAATTCAAAAAACTCCAAAATCATAAGACTTTGGAGTTTTTTGCTTTATATACATTTTATTTAGCGATAGCAAGAATAAATTATATATCGGATTCACTTCCAATTTAGAAGAAAGACTCATCGCCAACACAAAGACAAACAAGGCTATTGGATTCCAATGACGTTGTTTTTTTACAATACTTCACAAATCGCTTAGCCTAATTTTATTATTTCAACAAATCTCAATTTAGTAAATACATCAATCTTAGTATTTTGTTTTTACGTATTATTGTAAAATCTTTTACTTGATAAGCTAGCAAATATAACTCACAATAAAGTCTGCAAAAATACAGAAACCCAAGCCCTATAAGCGATGAAAGAAATTATTGAACTTTCGGACAACAAAATGCTCATTGAAAGAAACAAATTTCTAAAAGTGAAAGGGAGCATTGACACCAATTTGTATTATATAGAAAGTGGAAGCGTAAGGATTTTTGTTTTAGATGAATATCAAGAGCAAACAATCAGATTTGGATACAAAGAAAATTTAATTGTTTCACTGGACTCTTTTTTGACAGGCAAGCCTTCAGACTTATTTATTCAAGCGATAAAAAAAACAGTTATAAAGGTTGTAAGCAAACAGCAAATAGACAAATTTTTAGAAATAGAAAGCAATAGAAATCTATGGATAAAAATTTTAGAAAATTTGGTATTGCAACAAATGGAGCGTGAAATTGATATCTTGACAAATTCACCAAAAGAAAGATATGAAAGAGTTTTAAAAAGAAGCCCGCAACTTTTTCAGGAAATCCCAAATAGACATATTGCGAATTATTTAAGAATGAGTCCCGAAACTTTATCACGACTAAAAAAGTCTTGACTTCAATCAAGATTTGCAGAAAATACTTTTTACAATTTTGTATAAAAATTAAATTATGCAATCTGAAAAACTAACACAAATGCTTTTAGAGCATTCACGACAAATTATACACCAAGCAGAAAAACTACAAAGTTATGATTTGAATATCTTAACGTGGAGGGAAAATGAAATTTCGTGGAGCATTTTGGAGTGTTTGGAGCATTTGAATTTATATGGTGATTTTTATTTGCAGCAAATAGAAAACGAAATACAAAATTCAACCACTAAAGCTGACATTGAATTTAACAGTGGAATTTTAGGAAATTACTTTGCTAAAAGTATGCTTCCCAAAGAAAAGCTAAACAAAATGAAGACTTTTAAAGATAAAAATCCATTGAACAGTAAACTTGAAAAATCGGTAATTGATCGATTTATAAACCAGCAAATTAAACTTTTGGATTTGTTAAATAAATCAAGAAATGTAAGCTTAAATAAAGTAAAGATTAAGACTTCAATTTCATTTTTAATTAGGCTAAGGCTGGGAGACACTTTTCAATTTTTCATCAATCACATTATTAGGCATTTTAATCAAATAGACCAAATACAAGTTGCAATGAAAAATACCAAAACCCAATAAAGGTTTTACAACAACTGCAGAAAAGCTATAACATTATAAATTGTTTGCTTAAATTTTAGTTCTCAAAAAATAAATTATTTATGAGCCTTATATTTCTTCTAAGGCTTACATTTTTTATATATCGGAAACCCGCGATTCACTATAATTCCTTCTTTTTCTCCAAATCTTCCGAATCTCAAACTGCATTCTTGATCATATCCATCATATTTTGCTCTAAACAAAAATCTTACTTTTTTGTATGGATAATAGTTTGTTCCAGTAAAAACCATTTCGCAAGATTCTGTAAAATTAATTTTTGTTTTTTCTTTAGAAATTAGGTCTTCAAGATAAAAAGTTCTCTTTTGTTCATCTACAAGCGTTTTAAACTTTATTTTTTTTGATGTATAGGTTCGTTGTAAATATTTGCTTTTGCCTAAATAAATATAAGCACTGTCCATTTTGTAGATTGTAGAATCACTTTCAAAATCTTCGGGCAAAAAATAAGTGATCACTTTTTTATTCTCTTTAATAATATCTGTAACATTTTTTGCACAAAGCCATTTTCCGTTCGTGTAAACGGTATCTTTTTGCGCCTGCATTAAGAAAGAAAAAAAGAGGAAGAAGAGACTTAAAATAGTTTTTGTTTGGTTTTGAATCATGATAGGAATTATTAAAATGGACGACTACCATTGAGTACAATCATATTTTTATTTCTTAATCTCGCAAATCTTAAACTAAAATCCTGCTCATAATCATTAATTTTTCCTCTAAAAACAAACCCTGTATTTTTATTTTTAGGATCGTATAAGATGCCTAAAAATAGAATTTCGCAAGGCTCCATAAAAACAATTTTTTCTTTTCTTTTAGTAATCAGGTTTTCAATATAAAAACTGGTTTTCTTTTCATTTACAAGCGTTTTAAATTTTAGTTTTCCTGATGTATAAGTTTGCTGTAAGTATTTGTGATTCTCTAAATAAATGTAGGCAGTATCAATTTTGTAATCGCGAGAAGCAAGTTTAAACTCTTGCGGCACCACAATACAGAACATTCGATCATTCTTTACCAGAACATCAAAAATACTATACATGAATCTTTGATTGAGTTCTTCAACATTTATTGAGTCTTTTTGCGCCTGCATTAAGAAAGGCAAAAAAAGGAGGAACAACCGCCAGAAAAATTTATTTTTCATTTTAAAAAACTACACCTTATAATTATTATTTTTTGACTTGAAAAGCTTTTAAAACCTCATTCAGAACTTTGTAAAAGTTTAAACTTTGACAAAAATATTCTCTTACAATATAAAGAAATCCTAGTTAAGGATTTCTTTTTAGGCTTTATATTTTAAAAATCATTAATTTAGATATAAATCATTAACTAATAACTATATGAAACATTTATTACTATTATTTATACTGCCAATTATGATTTCGTGCGAAAATAAAAAAACTCAAGACGATAAAGATTTAAAATCTGATCTTAAAGCAATGTCTGAGGAATTTAATAAAAATAAAATTGATTTAATGCTTAATGCAACGCCTAAATATTTTTCGGCAAAAACTGTTAGCGGAAAACAGTTTAATTCTGAAGATTATAAAGGAAAAGATCTTGTGATTTTTGTCTACGATAAATCGTATTTGAAGAAAAGCGACACGTATGATATGACTGCAGAATTAAATGAAATTTACAATTCTCATAAAGACAAAGTTCAGTTTATTGGTATCATAGAAGGTTTTTCAGATAATGACGCAGAGCTGCAGGATTATATTAAAAACTCAAAATTGGCGTTTGATCAGATTGATAATACGGTATCTCCAAATAAAGAAGAAAAACTAATACACAATATATCTTGCACACCCGCAAAAATATTAATTGACAAAACAGGGAAAGTAATTGCCTCTTCCTGCGGAGGAAAAAGCAGCGTGGCATTGCTTGACAAACTAGAAAAATTATAAAACAATTTAAGAATAAACTCCTTCACATAGAAGGAGTTTATTTATTGTTATACTCGGCAGCAATATCGCTCCAGTCATCTTCCCATGTGTTTTGGAAATAAATTTCTGCTTTATCCCAATCTTCTTCGTCCCAATCGTCTCTCTCGTCTATTAATTCTAACTTTTCAGAATCTAATTTTTCGATTATTAAAAGTAAAAACTCATCAAAACTATCCGCTATAACCGCAATTGGTTCAGCATCACCCGTTGGGAGATATAAAATTTGACCAGAGATTCCTTTTGTATTCGGATTAAAATCGATACTTAAAAAATTGCCGGAACCGTCATGAGCAAATGGAATTCTTTTCGGGCAATACAACGTATTTTTAATCTTTTCTACTTGATTAATTGCTTCCGCTTCCATTTCGGGAGCTTCTTTAAAGAAATTCCATTGGATTTTAATTTCTTCAACTCCCAGAAAAGCAAATCCACCCATAAAACCGATGAACTGTTTTTCACCGTTATATTTTTTAAGCAATTCTTTGTGAGATTCGGGTAACTTGGCTTCAATAAAACCTTCCAATTCATTAATTTCATTAGCCGTAGCGCCTGTATTCATGAACTGATCAAAAATATCAAGTTTTGACTTAAAAGCAGCTATAAATTGAGCTGTAAGAGTTGATTCCATTTTATTGCAATTAAAATTTTGATTTAAGTAAGTTCGTGCTGAGCAACATTTTATTCGAAATTCCCAATAATTCTAAGTAATACATAGATAACCAATGAGTTATTTTGTTTTAATAATAAAAAATTGCAACATCATCGTCAATTTTTCCGAATTTACTTTTGAGCTCATTCACGTTGTAAAATATCGACCAGCTGTTATCTTTTTGCTTCTCATCTCTCAATGCAGATTCCAAGTCGTTTTCAACAACTTTTTTTAGTAATTCATTATTCTCAAGAGTATCAATTATGGCTGAAAATTCGTTTTTATCAGCTTCACTTTCGGCATCTAGCAATTGTAATTTGGCATGAAGCAGAATAATGTAATCAAGTTTGTTTAAAAACTCATCTTTTTTAAGGTTGACAGAATGTCTATTCCCTTTATCCCAAAATTCATAACCTTTTAAAACATCAGAATCGCCCATATTTAAAGCAAAAACACTGGCACAACCGCGAGAGATTTCATGAATCAATTCAAAACCAAATTGTTTCGATAAGCTTACAAATCTTTCATCATCAGTTTCGTAACTACTAAAACCTTTACCTACTGCTGTTTCATAAATATAATCTAAGAGATCATCCAATTCATAGCTTTTTAATAAAAGTGAATCTTCTTTTATTTTCTGAATAATTAAATCGGCATCTGTTTTAAAATAGGTTCTTTTTTCCGCTATATTTACCTGTTCAATATAGTTTGCAAACGAAAGACATTCATCAGATTCTTCCAGTTTTTGAAATCTTTCTTTTAAAGTTTCCCTATTTAAACGGTAAAAATCAATATCAAATCCCATAAAGTAATTCTAATTAAGTTTGTTTTTAAGCTAAAGATTCTCAACAAGTTCAATATCCATTGTTTTAATAAGTCCGTTTTGAAAAGTGTATACATGTTTTACCAATCCGTCAAAAATTAAACCGCCTTGCAGGTCTTTTACATTTTGTTGCACTTTTACTTCCAGACTTCCATTTTCTCTTTCATCAAAACCTACAGGTTCAACCTTTGGATTTATTTCGCTCCATTGTCGCGTCCAATACGATCTAATTTCTTCGTGACCTACAATGTAACCACCTTCCCAAGCTTTAGACCATTGTACATCTTTCTGCATAGTCGAAAGTGCATTATCGATATTTCTTTCATTAAAAGCTTTATACGCTTTTTTAATTGTTTCTTGAAATTGATTTGTCTCAGGCATTTTTGAAGTTTTATTTAATTAAAATCTAAGGTAAAATATTTTGTTTAAAGCTTTTCATTTATTCGGCACAACATCAGTTCATCTTCTGCAGTTATTTCAAAACCTAAATTTAATTCGCTCCAAAATTCTTTAAGAAGTCCAAAAAAGAGCTGTTTTTTGAGTTTACAATCAAAAATCGATTAAAATCGATTTCTTTATTCCAATGCAATCTCATAAACGGATCCTCAAATTGTTCTTTCCAATTGAATTCGATCGAATGTACATCATCAGAATTGACATAATTTCGCCTTAAAATATCCTTTTTTATTTGCTCGAAACTAGGATTTTGAAACGGTTCTTCTTCAACAGGTTCTCTAAAATCAAAATAATCGCCATAAATACAGTCACTTGAACTAAGTAACACATGTTCACTGGTTTCCTTTTTAAAAACCACAGGACCAGAACCTACTAAATGACCTCTTTCATCATCAAGATCATAATTTCGATGTTTGTAATAGGCAAAAGTGTACCTTTCGCTATCTTCTGTTTTAAAAATTACATATTCTGAACCAATTGCTTCATCAATAATTTTTTGAGCTTTTTCTAAATCCATTTGTTTTGTTTTGGTGATTGAAAAGTAAGTAAAATTGGGAAACTTCAAAAGCTTTGGTTCTAAAGTTTTTATACATTTTAATGTTTACTTTAGACAAACATTTCAAAAAAAAGTTATTTTAGCAGAAACGAGAAAATCTCAAACCTTAATCCGTTTATTAAATTAAGATGAGCAACTTTAGATACAGTATTTGCGAACCAGCAAATCCCCAAATTATTGAGAAAGGAAGAATCGATTCTTCTGAAATAATGACGATTTTTAAAACATTTCAGTGGAAACAAAAGTTAGAAGAATCTGAACGTTTAAAAGAGGTTTATTTTTCGCCTTCACTTGAATTTGAAAATCTAACCAATAAAAACGGCATAGCAATTTCTGCTATCGGAAAACCAGATAATTACGAATTTTATATTTTTTACAAAAGACCCAAAACAAGAAAAACCTGGTTTGGATTAAGTTCGAAATTAGATCAGAATTACTTGTCAGAACTTTGGAATCAAAACGAAAATGATACAACCGAAATTCTAAAAGCTTTATTGGATAATAATTTGAGCTTTTTGGAAGAGAAGTTTAGTAAATAACAATTGCCTAAGAATTAGATTTTAAGCAATATAAAAATAAAAATCATGTCAATTACAACAGAATCCGAATTAATTGGAATGCAGCAGATAAGTGAAGCCGTTGCTTTTACTTTAAAAAAAATGAGAAATTTTGCAAAAGCAGGAATCTCTACAAAAGAATTAGACGATTACGGCGGAAAAATTCTTAATGATCTTGGAGCAAAATCAGCGCCGTATCTGACTTATGGTTTTCCAGGCTAGACTTGCATCAGCGTAAACAACGAATTTTGCCACGGAATTCCGTCTGAAACCAGAATTTTAAAAGAAGGCGATTTAATTAATATTGATGTTTCGGCAGAATTAAACGGATTTTGGTCGGATAACGGCGGTTCTTTTGTGATTGGTGAAGACATCAACGAACATCAAAAATTAATTGAAGCTTCTAAAGAAATTCTGCATAAAGCGATTTATAATATCAAAGGCGGTGTTCGCATTTCTGATATTGGTTTTATAATGGAAACTGAAGCCAAAAAAAGGGGCTACAAAGTAATTAAAAACCTGACCGGACATGGAGTAGGGAGAAGCCTGCACGAAGCACCGCACGAAATTGCCAATTACAGAGATCGTTTTAACCAAAACCGATTTAAGAAAAATTCTGTCGTTGCTATAGAAACGTTTATTTCGACAACTTCTACTTATGCAGAAACACTGCAAGATGGCTGGACGATGGTTGGAAATAAAGGCGGTTTTATGGCGCAGCACGAGCATACAATTGTCGTAACAGATGGAAAACCGATTATTTTGACTGAAATGAATGAAATTTGGAACTAAAACAAATTATAAATTATGAGTAAGAAATGAAATCCTCTTTAACTCATAATTTATAATTCAAAAACTACGCTGGTTCCCAAAGCTCAATTTTATTACCGTCATTGTCCATTATATGCACAAATTTTCCGTAATCATAAGTTTCGATGTTATCTAGAACAGTTACGCCATTCTGTTTTAATTGCTCTACAAGACCTTCAATGTTCTGTACGCGATAATTGATCATGAATTCTTTTTTGGAAGGCGAAAAGTACTTGTCGTCTTTTTTAAAAGGGCTCCATTGCAATGATTCAATTTCGTCTGGATTATTGAGTTTTCGAGATTCAAAAGTCGACCCCCAATCGTTTGTATCTAATCCTAAATTTTTAGAATACCAATCTTTGGTCTCTTTTGGATCATTCGTGAAAAAGAAAATACCGCCAATTCCAGTTACTTTTGGCGTTTTATCACCGGAATTATTATTGGTTGAATCTGACATATTATTTCGAATTTAAATAGTTGAATTGCTGTAACTAAGATAAATTATTTTCTAATTTTAATCCAAATTAAAATATATAAATGAGAAATTATCTATTCTTTATTATTTTTCTTTCGATGATAAGCTGCATCGATAAAAAAACGGAAATCAGAAGCTCTGAAACTGTCAAAACAGATTTGACTAAGAAACCTTTAAAAAAGAACAGTAATCCTAAAACAGCTGAATCAAAAGAAGTTTATTCATATACAGAAACTTTTGCAGACAGTACCAAAATTGCTTTGCCTGGAAAATATAAAATAGAAATTGAGCAAACTGAAAATGACACACTTATGACGGTTTATTTCAAGCTTTTTCAGAAAGAAAATAATAAATGGAAGCTCACTCAAAATTATGCTTTGAGCAAAGAAAGCGCGATTCCGTTGCTTACAGAAATTAAAGATTTTAATAACGATGGTCTAAATGATTTTACAATCAATTATTTTGCTGCTGCCCGAGGAGCAAATGAAATTCGAAAATTGTTTATTTTTTCTAAAAAAGAGAATAAATTTATAGAAATAAAAAATTCAGACGATTATCCGAATCTAGCGTACAACGAAAAATTAAATTGTATTGATGCTTTAAGTGTTTACGGGGGTACAACAACAACTTTTTTGAAACTCAATAAAAATACTTTGACCGAATTTGCAAAGGTAGATTTTGATGATGGAAAAGTAGAGAGCTATCTCATTCGAAATAATGTAGAAACAAAACTGCATTCTGAAACTTATAAAGGTTCAAGCGATTTTATGATTCGATTTATTAACTATGATCCGATTGAAGAATAGAATTTCTAAAATAATGATTTCTAAAAAAAACAACGAAAATGAATAATGAAAGAATCTATAAATTGTTATTTTCAAGTGTATATCCATTATACATTCAGAAAGTAGAAAAGAAAGGAAGAACAAAAGAAGAATTAGACGAAGTAATCTCTTGGCTTACAGGATATAATGAAGAACAGTTTAAAGCACAAATTGAAAAGAAAGTAACATTTGAAACCTTTTTTGCAGAAGCTCCAGAATTAAACCCAAATGCGTCAAAAATTACGGGTGTAATCTGTGGTTATCGAGTAGAAGATATTGAAGATCCTCTTATTCAAAAGCTTCGTTATCTTGATAAATTGGTAGATGAATTGGCAAAAGGCAAGAAAATGGAGAAGATTTTGAGAGTTTGACCCTCTATCATTTTTTTTTTTTTTTAAAATAAAACATTGATAATCAGGTGTTTTTACCGTATTAATAATAGTTTTAATTCTGTAAGTTTGTTATTTATTTCTCAATATGAAAAATCAAACTATTGAAAATTAATAATGTAATTGATGAATAAAATTGTACCAAATCCAGAAATCGCTAATATAAAACCAGGAGAAATTGATGGCGCAGGTAATAAGGTAATTCATATATTATCTAAAGGAAATGAATTCTGTATATATGAAATTGAACATCATGATATTAATTATAGATTACGTGTTCAAATAGACGGATATACTGATGATTCAGAAAGAGAACTAGTTAACAGATTTAATATTGTCAAACGAGGTTATACTGTCGCCAAAGGTCTTTTATATCGTTCTCAGAACTATGGCATGATGAAAAATAGAATTTCTCATATTTTATCAGCATGTTTTCATAACGATGAAATTCCAGAAGGAGATGAATTTGATTCATTAATAGAAGAAATTAAAACTGAAATTAAACGTACTTCAATAAATAGGCTTTTCTATCTCTCACCTTCAATTATTTTTACATTCATTTTTTCATTGTTGTGTTTCTTTTTTTCAGAGACTAGGATTGACGATTATCAAAACTGGCATGTTTTGATTGTACTTTTAGGTTCACTTTTAGGAAATTCAATTTCAGTACTATCAAGTATTGGTAAAATTAATTTTGAAGAAAGCACTTATTATTTTTATTATAGTCTCATAGGTATTGAACGTATATTTCTTAGTTGTGTAGCTGGAGCTATAGTATATTGTCTAATCAGATCCAAGTTTATATTTCCCCAAATAGAAATTACTGATTATTGGAAAATAATTATAATCGTCATAATTGCCTCATTTTCGGAAAAACTAATTCCAAATCTTTTAGGAAAAATAGAAAATAAAATAAAATGAAATTATTTTATCTTTTGTCAAATGACAAATAATTTCAGAATATCATTATGTAACTTTCCCGCATGAAAGAATTAGTAAATTTTATATTGCAATACGGCAATTTAAACCAGCAGCAAATTGATTTAATTACAAGTAAAGCTTCAGAATTGGAGCTTCCTAAAGACGAATATTTCTCTGAAGCTGGAAAAGTTTCTACGCAGGTCGGCTTTGTTTTAAACGGCGTTATGCGCGTTTGTTACTACGATAATAAAGGCGAAGAAATCACCAAATATTTTATTGATGAAAACAATCTTGTGGTAGATTTAGAAAGTTTTCAAAACAGTATTTGTTCTTCTGCCTACGTTCAGGCGGTTACAGATTGTAAACTTTTGACCTTTTCTAAACAAGATTGGGAAGAACTTCTCAATACAATTGTAGGCTGGGACGCCATTGTACACAAAATTATTGCAAGAGCTTTGATGCAGAAAATAGAACGCAGAAGTCCGTTGGTTTCTGAAGATGCAACGACTCGTTATTTGTCTTTTCTAGAGAAATATCCTAAAATACTTAACAGAATTCCGCTTTCGTATTTGGCTTCTTATCTCGGAATCACGCAATCTTCTTTAAGCCGAATTCGAAAAAATATACGATAAAATCGCTTTTTGCCAAATGGCAAATGTTTTCATTTTTTATCGACGCAACTTTGCATTGTAAAATTTATAAAACAATAAAAATGAAATCAGTATTAATTACAGGCGCAAATAGAAGCATAGGTTTAGAAACAGCAAAACAACTTTCAAAAAAGGGATTTTTTGTGTATTTAGGAAGCCGTGATCTTGCAAAAGGCGAAGAAACGGTAAATCAATTATCAAAAGATGGATTTGAAAATATCAAAGCCATTCAGATTGATGTTACGAATCTTGAAAGTATTCAAGAAGCAAAAAATATTGTAGAAAAGGAACAGGGAAAATTGGATATTTTAATTAATAATGCCGGTATTTTAGGTACTTTGCCACAGAATGCTTCGATTGCAAATATTGACGGAATCAGAGAAACATTTGATACCAATTTCTTTGGCGTAATCAACGTTACTCAAGGATTTGTCGATTTACTTAAAAAATCAGAAAGTCCAAGAATCAGTAATATTACATCTGGCTTGGGTTCGCTTACATTACATAGTGATCCAACATGGAAATATTATGATTTCAAGGCTGTTTCGTACGTAACTTCAAAAGCAGCTTTAAATGCTTATACAGTTACTTTGGCTCACGAATTAAGAGATTTACCATTTAAAGTAAATTCAATTGACCCAGGTTATACTGCAACAGATTTTAACCACCACAGCGGACCGCAGAGTGTAGAAAGTGCAGCAACTTTCATCGTTAAACATACTGATACAGACGAAAACGGCCCAACAGGAAAATTCTTTAGTCCCGATATTCAAAACGAAAGCGAAGAAAGCCCTTGGTAATCAAAAATTATATTTAGAAACAAAGCTCCAAAGTCAAATGATTTTGGAGCTTTTTCTTTTTAATTATGGTTTTAAAATGTTATTTCATTTAGAAAAAATATATATTTAGTATTCCTTTAAAAACAAAAAATATGACTAAAATTAAGTGTTTGTTTTTTCTTTATTTCTTATTTATTTCCAACCTGTTTACTTCATGTGAAAAGAAATCATCTAATGATTATAAAGATTTAATTCTGGGAGATTGGGTTTTTGAAAAAGAAAATCCAAAAAGAAAAAACTATTTCTATTCTGATTTTGGTTACACTTTTCTAGAAAATGGCATTTGCATAAGCAAACCAGGTTATTATGACAAAAAAGAAAGAACTAGAAAAGAAGAGCAAAAAACGTTTTTTCTAGGAACTAAAACAAAGTATAAAATAAATGGAGACAGTCTTTATATTTTGAACTTAATTACAAAAAAATGGGACGCTTCTAAAATAGTTTCAATAGATTCGAAGTATTTAAAATTGAGTTATGAAAAAGACATAACACTTGACTTGTCTAAAGTAAAATACAGCGAAAATGATGAGGAGAACTTTGATAAAGTAATAATTTCACAATCTCCTTGTCTTGGTCCATGCCCAATAAACGATATTCAAATTAATAAAAATGGTTTAGTTTATTATTATGGAGAAGATTATAATTTAAAAAACGGCTTTTTTACAGCTAAAATTTCATCTAATGAATTTAATGAAATTGTGAGCGATTTTAAGAAAACAAACTTTTTGAATCTTGAAGATACTTATAAATCAGACGTGACTGACCAAATAGAGGTTTCAGTAACTTTTGTAAAAGATAATAAAATCATTAAAACCGTAAAAGATTACGGTAGCAAATCTCCAAAGTTGTTTAGAATAACATTAAATCCAATAACTAATTTATACCAACAGCTAAAATTGCAGCCAACCGAAACTGTGCAAAAATTTCAGAATGAATTTTATTATTTCAGCAAAGGAGATGGAACCATACGATTGGTAAGGTCAGAAATATTTTATCTCTCTAATCTATTGAGTGAAGCAAATAGGACAGAACAATCTTTTAAACCAAAATATAGAATTCATATTAATAATAGAAGTTCCAAAACATATCAATATGAAACTGACGGCCGGTTTTTTTTAATCCCTGCAAAAAACGGCAAACTAATAACCGTAGATTTGGGTTTCAATTTTATTGAAAAAAATGAATTAGAAAAAAGACTTTATACTCCTTCAAGAGTTTATTAAAACAGCAAACCCGTCAGGTTTTGAAAACCTGACGGGTTAAGAAGATTTTTAAACGTATTTTCAGTTTAATTTCCGAGCATTTTTTCAGTTTTACTCAGAAAATTTTCTGTTGCTTCTTCAATATCAATATTCATTCTTGCTGCCAATACTGTGAGCCACCAAATAGATTCTCCAAGTTTGTGTCTTAGTTCTTCGTCTGTATCTGCTTTTGGCCATCTGCCTTGCTGTGACATGGTTAATCGTCCTACTAAACCGGCATCGGTCAAAAATGCTAATGCATCTTCTTCTACCGTCCATTCGCTGCCATGATAGGCAAGCTCTAGTTCGTGGTATTTTTTTCTTACTTCTAATGAACGATTTTTCAGTTCTTCTATAGTTAATTTTGACATTTTTTTTAATTTTTATGAAACGCCTCTTGAAATTCAATAGGCGTATAATTCGTTTTTTTCTTGAATAATTTATTAAACGACTGCGGATGTTCAAAACCTAATTTATAAGCAATCTCAGAAATAGAAAAAGTTCCTTTTGCAATATATTCTTTTGCTTTTTCAATTAATTTATCATGAATTAACTGCTGTGTATTTTGACCGCTTAAATTCCGAAGCAAATCGCTTAAATATCGTGACGAAAGATTTAATTGTTCTGCAACAAAAGCCACAGTTGGAATACCGTTTAAAAGCGCTTTTTCATCATTAAAATAATTACTTAAAAGGTTTTCCAGTTTTACCAAAACATCATTATTAATGGCTTTTCTGGTAATAAACTGGCGGTTGTAAAAACGATTGCTGTAATTCAGCAAAAGTTCAATCTGCGAAATCATTACATCTTGGCTGAAATTATCAATACGTTCATTCAATTCATTTTGAATATTTTTATAAACGTCCAAAATCGTTTCTTTTTCCTTTTCAGACAAATACAAACCCTCAGAAGCCGTGTAGCCAAAAAATCCGTATTGTTTTATATTGCTATTTAAAGCATAAGGCCGAATAAAATCAGGATGAATATGCAGTGACATACCGCTGTAATCGGCTTCTTCTTCCTGCATTTTTAAAACCTGTCCAGGACCGACAAATGACATGCCGCCTTCTTCAAAATCATAAAAGCCGTGACCGTACTTTATTTTCCCGTTAAAACTGGTTTTAAAAGAAATTTTATAAAAATCCAGAATAATTCCATTTTCAAAATCTTTAGGATCAAATACAGCTTCGCCATAATTGATAATACTGATAAGCGGATGCAAAGGTTTTGGCTGCCCCATAGCTTTATGCAGTTCTGAGAGAGAATGAAATATTTTGGGTTGCTTTTTCATTTTATTCAATTTATTACAAACTTACGAAATGTTCTATTGGCGCAATATTCCAGCTTACGGTGCTTTGATCGATCATATCGTGTACTACAGAATCGCTGAGTTCGCTCATGAGCAAATGCATCGCATCTGTTCCTTCTTCAACACTGTCCCACAATAACATATCGTAAACAATACCTTTTTTCAATTCGAAAATTGTTCGCGAACGAAAACCTTGTTGACGTTTTAAAAAAGCATCAATTGCAGCGTTGGCTTCAATAAATTCCTGTGTTGTAAAACCTTTTAGTTTAAAGGTAGTAAGTTCTATCGCTTGATTTTTCATTTTTCTAATAATTAAAAAGTAAACATTTTTTTGATGTTTTCAACTTGTGTCTCTGCTCCAGAACTAATACGTTCATTATATAATGCATTGGCATCATTTCCAGCAACATAACGCAATTGATTTTTATTATCTCTGGCCGCTTCGTAAACAATTTGAGCAACGTCTTCTACCTTTGTATAATTTGCTAATGCTTCAGCACTGTAACCTTTGCTGACTTCGGCAACTAATTGAGTATACGCTTCATGCTGTCCAACATCCATAGAACGAACAGCAAAATCGGTCTGCATACCGCCAGGGGCAATAATTTTTACCTGAATTCCGAATTGAACTAGTTCTGAAGCGAGACTTTCAGAAAAACCGTCGACAGCAAATTTAGTGGCACTGTAAACAGAGCAAGTCGGAAATCCAATTAACCCAAAAGTAGAAGTGATGTTAAGAAAAAGTCCTTTTTTGTTTTCACGAAAGTGCGGCGTAAAAGCTTTAGAAACCCTAATAACGCCCATTAAATTGGTTTCGATCTGACGAAGGATTTGTTCGTCTGTTAATGATTCCAACGCGCCGATTAATCCATAACCCGCATTATTCAAAACAACATCAATTGAAAAGTGATTGGTTACATTTTTAATAGTTTGAATGATTTGATCTGAGTTTGTAACGTCTAACGGAAGTAATACAATATTCTGTAATTGATTTAATTCGGTTTCTTTTTCTGGATTACGCATTGTGGCGATTACCTGCCAGCCTTTGCTGTGAAATAATTTTGCTGTTGCTTTTCCTAAACCTGTAGATGCTCCTGTGATAAAGATTGTTTTTTGCATTTTTTTATTGTTTTAAAATTATAATGCAAAGTTGTAGAGAAAGGGGAGCGGTGAATTAGTCGTTTTGGAAGATCTATTAGCCAAAATGACGAAGTTTTAAATTTTTAATAATTTGTGGGAACAAACTGTATTAAATGACACTGATTAAACAGATTCGTTATCACGAAAACACGGATTTAAACGAATTTTTAATTTTGTAAATATTCGTTTTTATCAGCACTTTTGCGAAAGCAAATTTATTTAATCAGCGTTTAATCTAGCAAGTATTGCTATTATACTTTCAATATACCACGAAATCCTCTCGCAGCATAATAAGAATCGGCACCGTTATGATAAACAAAAACAGTATTATAACGAAAATCTGAGAATACAGCACCGCCAAGCTTTCTAATTTCTGCAGGCGTTTTAATCCAGCTGGAAGTTTTAGCATCAAATTTTCCAAGCTTTTGCAATTCTCGGTATTGTTCTTCATCAAGAATTTCAATTCCTATTTCTTCTGCCATATTGATGGCGCTGTTTAACGGTTTGTGTTCTTTTCTTTTTTCGAGCGCTTCGTGATCGTAACAAACACTTCTGCGCCCTTTTGGGCTTTCTGGCGAGCAGTCTGCAAAAAGATATTCATCTGTTTTATTATCGTAGCCAATTACGTCTGGTTCACCTTCCGTGCTTTCCATTTCGTCAAGCGACCATAATTTTTGTGGGTTTGCTTTTAGTTTTGCTTCCACTTTATCCCATTTTATTTCTTTATGGCGAGACATATTTTTCTCAAAACGAATTTCTAAGACTTTCAGTAATTCTTCTTGTTGTTCTGTTGTCAATTCTTTTTTCATTTTTCTTCTTTTTAATTAACAGCTGCTACTTTTCTGCTTTCTGGTCTAAAATACCAGGAAACAACTGTAAGTACAATCAATAATGTTGGTCCAAAAAGCGCAATAAGGTCATCTCCACAGGCCAAATGTGATACGACAGCGCCACTCATTGCAAAGAAAAAACCAGCATAAGCCCATTCTTTTAATAAACCAAATTTAGGAATCAATATTGCAATAACACCCAAAAGTTTCCAAATACCTAAAAGTGGTAAAAATACAGGGGATATCCAAGATGATTCATCATGTCAACTTCTTCTTTAATCTGCAGAATTTGCACAATTCCCGTTGCAGTCATTCCCAATGCCAGCCAAAGCGTGGCAATCGAGTAAATAATCTTGTTTCGTTTTGTCATGATTCTTATTTTAGTTTTTTTACAATTTCTTCTAATCTATTGTGTGCCATATTTAAACCTTGAGCAAACGGCAGTTTTAACTGTGTTAATCTATGTTCTATAGATTTATAGATAATCTGCATGGTCAATTTGCTGGTATCTTCACTTAATTTTTCAAATTCCAGAAACTCTAACTGCGGTGCAAAAAGAATATTTTCCATTTCAAAAGTGCGTACTATTTTTTCGTTTGGCACAAAATCATGAATAACACCGCTTGCTTTAAAAACTACATTTCCGTTTGGATCGCTGGTTTCAAATTCCCAGCCGCCATACTTATTATTTTCCAGTTTCAAAACTTTTGTTCCCATCCATTGCTCGACAATTTCCGGCTCTGTATACGCTTTGAATAATAATTCTACCGGCAGGTCAAATTCTCTTGTAATGGTAAGATCCTGCCTGTCATCTTCTGCATGAATTTTTGTTTTCTTTTCCATGGTTTTATTTTTTATAGTTTTTCATAATGGTTTCCAGTTTATTAAAGCGATCGTCCCACATTTTTCTAAAGGGTTCAATAAAATTGTCTATTTCCTTCATTTTTTGTGGATTTAAATGATAATAAATTTCACGTCCATTTTGAGTCTGACTTAGTAATTCACATTCGCTTAAAATTTGAATGTGTTTTGAAATCGTTTGTCTAGACGAATCAAAATTGGCAGCAATCGCACCCGGAGTCATTGCTTGAATCGCTACTAAACTTAAAATGGCACGACGAGTAGGGTCGGCTATAGCTTGAAAAACATCTCTTCTAATTTCCATTACGCAGTTATTTGACTGCAAATATAGCGAAGTCATTTGACTGCACAATATTTTATTCGAATAATTTTTAAAATAACAAAGAAATTCTTAAAAAACTATTATTTTAGATAACCAAAAAAACGTACGCAACCATGAAGAAAACATTACTTATTTTACTGCTTTTAACAGCTAACTGCTATTCCCAAAAAAGATTAGATTCAAAAATTGAAGAAACCGTTCAAGAAGGTAAAAGACTGTATCGATCGGAAATGGCTTCTTGGTACGGAACTGATTTGTTTTTAGAAAAATACCAAAACAGAGAAAATATTGGCGGTTACGTTTCTTATTCAGAAGATGATATTTCTAAATGTATCTTTTTTTCAAAAGGTGAGAAAGCAGCTGTAATTGGTACTATTACCTTTGATAAAACGTATAATATCAAATCGGCCAAAATAGATCTTGAAGAAAGAAGTTTTACTAAAAATGAAAATGACTTATATATCATTCGCCAAAAAGCCTTGAGTCTTTTGCAGAATGATACCATTTTTAAAATGTATGAAAATACAAGCCCTAACTTGATTCCAATTATATCAAATGGAGAAAAAAAAGTATATGTTTTAACAGGACCAAGCAAAACTGGAGTTGTGATCTACGGGAATGATTATCTTATAAAATTTGATGAGAACAATAATCTAATAAGCAGAAAATCAATTCATGCCAATATTATTCCTGTAAATTACGGAGATGAAAAAAATATTATTTTGACTGCTGTTCACAGTCATTTACCAAGTACAGGAGAACTTATTACCCCAACAGACATTTGTACTACAATGCTTTATGAAAAATTTACAGGTTGGGAATCTGTAATGGTAATGTCGCAGGAATATGTTTCTATTTGGAATTGTAAAAATGACGAATTAGCTGTAATGACCGCTAAAGCATTTGAAAAAATGTCAAAAAAATGATTCTTTTTTTTCATTAAAAACCATAGAAAACAAAAACCTTCAAACTATTTATTTGAAGGTTTTTTTTATGATAATTTGAATTTCTAATCAAGTCCTGCAAACTGAAAAGATTTCGTTACTTTAAAATTAATAAGTGACTCTCCAGAATAATTTTCATTGTTAGCCAAACTCAGTTTCTTTATTTTCCCTTTTTCACTAAAATCAACTTTACTGAATTCGACCCAAATAACATTCGGATTCAAGACATTATCAAAATAGTAAACTAAATTTTTATGGTCTGCAACTGTTCTCCAGCGAGTAGAAGAGATATTTGGTTCGGTTTCAGAAGCAATTCCTAACGGAACTGAACAATTACGAATGACACCAAAAACACTTGCCAAAGCACTGCGCACATTATCTGTTTTTGGAATCGCATCGATATAATACGAAGCTCTCACGAAGCGATCGGCTGCTCGGTTGGTTCCAGGCAGCATAACGGTTCCTGGAATACTTTTCCAATACGTATTTATCGCTAATTGATCATTGAAAATAGGAGAGTTGGTCATTGTAACATATTTTCGATCATGATGAATAACCAATTTCTCATTTATGTATTCAAAAATAGCATTATCCCCAGATGCATCTGAAAGCGATAAGTGTACGGTTGCAAAAATATTTGTTCCTGGAATATGAGACGAAACAACCACAAAGTCTTTCTTTTCTAATGCTTCAACCGCTTCTGCAACAGTCGCATAATTATCCAAAACATATTGAAGCCACAACGAAACCGCCAGACCTTTTACTTTTCCGTCTTTTTCAAATTTTGGATACTGTGACTCTACCAGCCATAAAAGATTGCCTGCCAGTCCTTTTTCGTTCATTCCGTCAGATGATGCAATGTCCCACGAACTCGTAATAACACTTCCGTATTTTGATTTCCATTTAATAGAACTTGTTCCTGCTTCTCCAAATCGATTAATTCCACGCGGAAAAATCCATAAGTTTGCTGGAATTTCACTTCGCCAATCCATCGATCGGGCTGTAATTACAGTACCGTTTAAACCTTCATAAACGACTCTTGTACAAGGTAAAACAGTTTGACTTATCAATAAATTTAAAGCAAGTAAAAAAGCTGCAATTGTAGTTTTTGATTTCATAATTTTTTTGTTTTGAGATTAAAGCAGTCTTCTGACAATATTTATTAAGAATCTTGACTATGCAAATTACAAAAATTTACTATTCACTTGATTATCAAAACAATAAATTAATACTTTTTCTTACATTTTTATTACAGCAAAATTGTTTTATTGATATGAATGCTCTCCAGAAAATGTGTATCATGCGAAACAACAATCAAAGTTCCTTGATATTCGTTAATAGCTTGAGTCAGAATTTCAATATTTTGAATATCCAGATTATTTGTTGGCTCATCCAAAATAATAACCTCAGGTGACTCGTTACTAATCGTAAGACAGCATAGCATCAGTCGCATTCTTTCACCGCCGCTTAAAGAGCTGCAAGGTTTATCCCAAGCTTTTTGTGAAAACAAAAATCGGTTAAGCCTCATTTTTACTTCATGTTCTTCTAAACCCGAATCGTTAAAAACCTGCGCTTGCTCATAAATCTTCAAATTATTATCAAGCAGCGAATAATCCTGATCGATATAAATTGATTTTTTTATGGATGCTGTAATATTTCCTTCTTCGATAGGATTTATTTTTTGAAGTATAATTTTTATCAAGGTTGTTTTACCAGAACCGTTTAAACCTTTTATAACCACACGATCTCCGCTTACAATTTCAAAATTGAGACATTGCTTCCAAATCAATTGATTTTCATAACTATAATTGATATTTTCTGCTTTAAAAATCACTTTTCCTTTATGGAAATGAAGCGTATTAAAACCAAATTTCATCTGATCCAATGAAGAAATAGAAGATCGCAGTTCGCGTAAATCATCTGCAATACCGTTTATTTTTTCTGCGTGAACATCTTTGATTTTCGAACTGCTGTTTTCGGCTTTATTTCGCAGCGTATTCATCATGATTCTGGCAACACCCGATTTTTCTTGTTTCTTTTTTCCTCTTGCATCAAGCTTTTGCTGGCGTTCTATTGTTTCACGCTCTTTTTCTTTAGCCTTTCGCAATGCTTTTTCTTTGCTCTGTACATCGTTCTCCAAAGCATTATTTTCTATTTTTTTCTGTTCACTGTAAAAATCATAATTCCCGCCGTAAACTGAAATACCGTTTTTGGTCATTTCTAGAACCTTATTCAAACAATTCAATAAAGTCCGATCGTGACTTACAACTAATACGGTACTTGAAGTATTTTGAATAAAATCGTATAATAACTCTCGTCCGGCGAAATCTAAATGATTACTAGGTTCATCGAGTAAAACCAAATCTGGTTCATGAATCATAATTCCGGCTAAAAAGACTTTTGTTTTTTGTCCGCCGCTTAGTGTTTCCATTTTTTGATTCAGATCTAAGTTGTGCAGCTGCCAATATAAAAGCGCTTCGTCACAGCGATCTTCAATTGACCAATCATCACTTAAAATTTCTAGGTTTTGTTCTGTAACATCACCTTCAAGTATTTCTTTAAGTGCATTTAGTTTTTCTTTTATTTGTAAGGCTTCAGCGATTGAAATATTGTTAAACTGCCCGAATAACTGAGGCACAAAATAGGCTTTCGAATTCTGAATAAGCTGTCCAGAAAAAGGCAGCAATTCGCCTGCAATAATTTTAAGCAAAGTCGATTTTCCAACACCATTATTTCCGACTAAAGCCGTCTTTTCGTGTTTATTTATAGTAAAACTGATGTTTTCAAACAGCATGTTTTTATTCTCATGCAGATATGAGAGATTTTGAAGAATAAGCATAATTTCTTTCTTTTGAGATAAATAAATGGAGCACCGCAAAGTTGCAGTTAGGCTCTAAAATGTCCGAAAGAAATTATTTTTCACATACTCTTATTGTGTTTTGAAGTAGTGCAAAGATATTTATTTTTGTTTTAAAAATCAAAAGCCATTCTTTTCTAGAGTAAAGAATGGCTTTTTTAATATTTTTTCAAAGGTTAAATCGTTAGTATTTTTTTTTAGATTTTATCTAAGGTTAATTTAACTTCTTTAGTATCTAAAATCAGTTTATCGGCAGTTATAGTACTTTCACAGGGATATGGAGTACCGGTTTCATCTTTAATAACCAGACTTTTTCCTCCTTTTGTCAGTGCATAAGTACCATCTGTTATTTCACGAAGTAAATAACCTGTTACGTGTCCATCTGCGGTAAAAGTCAGCATTCCATTGGTTAGAATTGCATTTTTTGCAGAATCTGTAAGTGGCATTTTAGCCTCAACAGCGCTTACTTTCCATGAATTCACTAGTTTGTTTCTTTTACTACATGAAACCATTAATACGACAGCAATTGCAATTACGAAGGTAAATAATTTAGAGTTTTTCATGATTTTGTGATTAAAGTTAAACTAGGAAAAGGTACAAAAAAAAACAATATTAAAATATTAGTAATCAAATATTTATAAGTATCAATTGTTAATCAATTCTCAAAATAGTTTTCGCTTTAATACTATTTGGCAGAAATGTCTTTTTCTAATTTTAAACACAAAAATGAGGTGTCAATATCGATAATCTAATTAAGTGTTAAGGCACCTAAAATTTCTTCGTACATAAAAGGTCCGCCTGGATAGGTCGCCGTGTAGTCAAGATTCATCCAGACTTGTCCGCGTTCGTCTATATGATAATGTATTTTTTTGCCGTAACTTTCTTTTACAAAAAGTACATTTTTAATCAAATAATTCACTTTTTCAAGGTCAATCATCGAACCAATTAAAATTTCTGGGTAAATATGTCCTTTGGTATGAATTAACCTTGGAGTGCCGCCAATAGAACGAATTGCGGCGGCCATTAAAATAGAATGATCGTCGCAGTCTCCAGAAAAATAATCTAAAGATTCGCTGGCTGTTGCAATGTAATCGCCATCTTTAGGATCGTTAACGTAGTTCCAACGGCCGTTGATTTCTTTAAAAACAGCAAAACATTGAATTATAGTTCTATAATCTGAATACCCTCTAATTCTCTTAAAATGCTTTGTAGTCGCCATAATGGCAAAATTTCGAACCTTTGGATTCTGATATTCGATTGCATTTATAATCTTTGATTTGTTAGGAAACGGAAGCAATTTTGCAACGACAATATCCTGAGGAAAAGGATTATCAGACATGGTATAAATCATCGAATTATAGTCTTCAGATATTTCGCTGAATCCATAATTTCCGATTACACTTCCGTAAAAAAGCACCAATATATAAACCGCAATACAAAGAATAATGATGGTTCTAAGGTACATTAACAGAAAAAAGATGGCCGTAAAAACGAAAATAAAAATAAAAATACGATCTAAATTGAACGGCCATTCGAGGTCTATTAAATTTTGATGCAGTATGATGAAAATCGGAATCGTGATCAAAAGACTCAACAGCATAATAATAATCCTGTCCCAAGGCGATTTCACCTGTAGTTTGGATTTTAAGTACGGTAAGTCAATTTTAGGGAATTTCATCATACGAATCAAAAAGCAATACTATAAAGCTTTTACAGTTTCTACAAAAATACTTTTTTTATCAATAATTCCCAGATCAAATAATTGATTTTGAATTTTATCAAAGGCTTTTTCTGTAAGATTTTTTTGTGACCATTGTGTCAGCTGCAGCCATTCTTGAATATCTTCGGCTTTTTGGTTAAAAAGTTCTGCTAATGTTTTATCTATTTCTGGAATTCCTTTAAAATCAACAGTTGTTTTATTGATGATTTCCAGAATTTTTTCAACGGTTTTGGCGTTTTTCTTTAAAAATTCTTCACGAACAGCAATCACAAAAGACGGCCAAGGAGTAGGGCAGTCGCCAACGCGTCTAAAAACACCGCGATCAACAAGCGGTTTCGTCATGAAACGTTCCCACATAAAATAATCTGCTTTTTTAGCACCCAAAGCTTCTACAGCTCCATCTATAGTGTTAACGATTTCAAATTCTAAATCATCAATTTCCCAGCCTTGTTCATTTGCATTTACGTAGGCCATTAATTGTGATCCTGAACCAATTCTAGAAATAGCGGCTTTTTTATTTTTAAGATCTTTTAAAGTTTGGTAATCTGAATTTGCATCTACGTGAATTCCCCATATTAAAGGAGACTGCACATAAATCTGCACAATTTTACTTGGGTTTCCTGCTGCAATATCTTTTAGAATTCCTTCGGTTAAAATAACAGCCAAATCAGTTTCTCCATCTTGAAGCATCTGACACATTTTACCCGTTCCCTCAGGAATATCTTTCCATTGCAAATCAATGTTTTCGGCTTCAAATTCGCCATTTTCGATGCATAAATGCCATGGCAGATTGAAGTGTTCCGGAACACCCGCAATTTTTACAGTTTTCATTAATTTAAAGTTTAAGTTAAGTGTTGTTTGGTATGCGTATTCTTAAGTTTAGTTTTTTAATAAATCTGTTCGGTGTTTTTCTGAAAGACACGGCTCAGCAAATTCAATTATTTCTTTTGATTCGTATTCGCTTAAAAGATTTCTTACCAGCGAATAATCAACGTCTTTTGCGATTTCTGCTGCAAAAAAAGTTTCGTTTAATCCTTCTGACACACAATTAATTGCTTTTAACTGCTCGCGGATTATTTCTTTATCAAAATCTTTTTCTAAAACCGCAATCTGCACAATAGAATTGCCAGAATTTTGAATTGTTTTCTTATGCATGAACTTCCCTTCAGTTTCATCGTATTCTGCATAAAAAATATCATCTGTTGCAATCAATGGCCCGAAAAACGGAATGTTATCCAATTTGAAAAGCCCTTTTTCTAAATCTATTATTTCCGCCCACATGGTTTCAGAAACAACTTCATCAAGATAATCGCTGAAATATTTAAAAAGTATTTTTTTATGAGTTTCCTGCTCCATTTTTTAATTTAATTTTGTTGCTTTTAAAGGCGATATTACAATGCGATATCCATCTGGATCTAGAAACATTTTTCCATTTTCATTCCAATAAGGATTTACAGCTTCAATAAATTTAATTCCGTTATCCTCAATTTTACTGTATAACACATTATATTTTCTAACAGTATCAGGATAAAGCACTATTAGATCATCTTCATCAAAAACGTGAACAGCTTTTGTTTCGGATTGTGTAAACTCAAAATGCCAGTCTAAATCTGCTTGTCCAATAAACACACCATCGTAATTGTTATGATTTTCAAAACCTCCTAATAGTTCAAAACCTAAAATATTCACATAGAAGTTTTCAATTTCTTTTAAATTATTTGTATGCCTTGCAACTCTTAAATGCATTTATAATTTATTATATTTTAATAATTATCTAATTGACGAATTATCCAATTATCTAATTAAAATTATTTTCCAGCCAATTTATCCAAAGTATAAGCAATTAACTCATCAACCGCTTTATACGGATCTGCACTAAAAGTTCCAGAAGCACGATTGGCGATTATAGCATTCAACGACAAAGCATTGTGTCCTAAAAGCGCTGAAAGTCCATAAATTGCTGCTGTTTCCATTTCTAAATTAGTGATTTTAGTTTCATTAAAACTAAAATTATCCATTTTATTATTTAATTCTTCGTCCTGAATGTTTAAACGCAATACGCGCCCTTGTGGACCGTAAAATCCACCAGCTGTTGCCGTAATTCCTTTAAAAATTTGATTAGATTCAATTAGTTTCTCTAATTTTTCAGAACATTGGGTTACATATGGTTTTCCTTTTTTAGGATCCCAATTAGTATGCTTTACAAAAGCATCTTCAATTTCAGTAATCGAAACATCATCAATCAAATAGGAGCGAAGCATATTATCCAATCCTAAACCGAATTTAGACAATACAAAACTGTCAACGGGAATATCTGCCTGTAAAGAGCCAGAAGTTCCGATTCTGATGATGTTTAATGAAGTTAATTCTTCTTTTGGCTGACGAGTATTTAAGTCAATATTTACTAAAGCGTCAAGTTCGTTTAACACAATATCAATATTATCAGGACCAATTCCTGTAGAAATTACAGAAATACGTTTTCCTTTGTAAATTCCCGTCTGGGTTTTAAATTCTCTTTTTTGAGTTGAATATTCAATTTTATCAAAAAACTGGGTAATTTTTTCAACTCTATTTTGGTCGCCGACAAATATAATGTCATGCGCAATATGTTCTGGACGAAGGTTTAAGTGGTAAACACTTCCATCTGGATTTAATATTAATTCTGAAGATTGGATCATTTTTTTTTTAAGTTGCTAAGGTTCTAAGTTACAAAGGTTCAAAGTAGAGACACACGGCAGTGTGTCTTCTTGTTTCCTAAACTGGAATTTGGAAATTTTATTTTTTCGATTTTTATCCTCCGACACGCTTGGTTTTAAAGCCTTTTTCTTTTAAAATTGCCATTATTTTGTCGCGGTAATCACCTTGAATGATGATCGAATCGTCTTTAAAAGTCCCGCCGACACTCAATTTTGTTTTAATTTCTTTGGCTAGGATTTTAAAATCTTCGTCAGATCCTTCGTAACCTTCAATTATGGTTGTTGGTTTTCCTTTTCGTTTTTCAAATTTACAGATCATCGGTTCTTTCTGAACGTAAAGAACGTGTTCTTGTTCTTCAACTTGATCTGGTTCATTTGTTTCTACATGTTCTGGAAACAAATTTTTTAATTGATCTTTTAAGTCCATATTTTTATAAAATTCCAATATTTAAAAATACATAAAAATTAAATTCCAAATCCCAAAAAATAGTTTTGGAATTTGGAATTTATAATATTGAAGTAAAAAAGGTTATTTTTTGATTAAACCTAATTCTACTAAACGTTCGTGTAAAAATTCTCCAGCCGAAATATCTTCGTATTTCTTAGGATTTTCTTCGTCTATACAGCTTTCAAGGCAATCCAAACGCATATCGCTTACTGGGTGCATGAAAAACGGAATAGAGTAACGTGAAGTTCCCCATAATTCTCTCGGCGGATTTACCACTTGATGAATCGTAGATTTTAATTTGTTGTTTGTATGTCTAGATAACATATCACCAACATTGATAACCAATTCGTCATCAGCAGCAATAGCGTCAATCCAGTCGCCGTTGTGATTTTGAACTTGTAATCCTTTACCTTGAGCTCCCATCAATAAAGTAATTAAATTGATGTCTCCATGAGCTGCTGCACGAATTGCATTTTCTGGCTCAGAAGTAATTGGAGGATAATGAATTGGTCTTAAAATTGAGTTTCCTTCTTTTGCATAATTATCAAAATAAAACTCATCAAGACCCAAGTGCAAAGCTAAAGCTCTTAACACATAAACACCTGTTTTTTCTAATTTTTGATACGCTTCTTTACCTACAACATTAAAACGAGGTAATTCGGTAACTTCTACATTGTCTGGATATTCAGAAGCCCATTTTGAATCTTTGTCAACGTATTGACCAAAATGCCAGAATTCCTTTAAATCTCCCTCTTTACGGCCTTTAGCATGTTCTTTTCCAAAAGAAACATAGCCTCTTTGTCCGCCAATTCCAGGAATTTCATATTTATGCTTAGTTTCTATTGGCAAAGCGAAAAAGTTTCTTATTTCGCCATAAAGTTCGTCTACCAATTGATCATCAAGAAAATGACCTTTTAAGGCTACGAAGCCAATGTTTTCAAATGCACTGCCGATTTCATTTACAAATTTTTGTTTACGTTTCGGGTCGTCCGAAAGGAAATCACGTAAGTCTACACTAGGAATGTTTTGCATACTTTACATTTTTATTTAAAAGAAGAAAGGCGTCATAAAAGCCTTTCATAAACAAAGGTAGAGAATATTTTATGAAATTTTATTTAATCTTAGGTATTAATAATTAACAAAATAGAAAATTATATGTGACAAGAATCTTGAAGATTATTCTAATTTGTTATATTTGAAACACTAAAACCAACAAAATAAATGATTTTTTACAGACAAAACTTAACAGATAATCAATTATTAGATTTATATAAAAAACTGCTAAAACCCCGTTTGATCGAAGAAAAGATGCTGATCTTGATTCGTCAGGGAAAAGTTTCTAAATGGTTTTCTGGAATAGGGCAAGAAGCTATTTCGGTAGGAATTACAGCTGCTTTAAACCAATCAGAATACATTTTGCCAATGCACAGAAATCTTGGCGTTTTTACAACAAGAGAAATTCCGCTGCATCGTTTGTTCTCACAATGGCAGGGCAAAGCGAGCGGTTTTACAAAAGGAAGAGATCGTAGTTTTCATTTCGGAACTCAAGACTATAATATAATAGGTATGATTTCGCATCTTGGCCCTCAATTGGGAATTGCTGACGGAATTGCTTTGGCAGATAAACTACAGAAAAACAAGAAAGTAACAGCTGTTTTTACGGGCGAAGGTGCAACAAGTGAAGGCGATTTTCACGAAGCGCTTAATATCGCTGCTGTTTGGCAGTTACCGGTTATGTTTGTGATCGAAAATAATGGTTACGGACTTTCGACGCCTACAAACGAGCAATATTACTGTGAAAACCTTGCCGATAAAGGAATCGGTTATGGAATCGAAAGCTATATTATTGATGGAAATAATATACTTGAAGTATATAATAAGATCCAGAAATTAAAAGAAGAAATGGAGGAAAACCCGCATCCAGTTTTACTAGAATTTAAAACTTTCAGGATGCGCGGGCATGAAGAGGCGAGTGGTACAAAATACGTTCCTCAGGAACTAATGAACCAATGGTTTTTGAGAGATCCAGTGAATAATTATAAAGATTATTTAATTGAAAATAAAATTTTAACTGAAGAGCTGGATCAGCAATGGAAAGAAGAAATCAAAAAAGAAATTGATGAAAATCTTGTCATTGCAAATGAAGAACCAGAAATTGTTCCGACTTACAGCGGTGAATTAGATGATGTTTACAAAACTTTTGATTATGAAGAATATACTCATGGAGAAGAGGTTAAAAACATTCGCTTTATAGACGCCATTAGAAATGGTTTAGAGCAGTCTATGTGGCGACATAAGAACTTAGTTATTATGGGCCAGGATATTGCTGAATATGGTGGTGCTTTTAAAATAACGGAAGGTTTTGTAGATGCTTTTGGAAAAGACCGAATTCGAAATACGCCGATTTGTGAAAGCGCGGTTGTTTCGACAGCAATGGGATTATCAATAAACAAACATAAAGCAATTGTAGAAATGCAGTTTGCTGATTTTGTTTCTACAGGTTTTAACCCGATTGTAAATCTTTTGGCTAAATCACATTATAGATGGGGCGAAAATGCCGATGTCGTAGTAAGAATGCCTTGTGGCGGCGGCACTCAGGCTGGACCGTTTCACTCACAAACAAACGAAGCTTGGTTTACTAAAACTCCAGGTTTAAAAGTCGTTTATCCAGCGTTTCCTTACGATGCAAAAGGGCTTTTAAACACTTCAATACTCGATCCGAATCCGGTATTATTCTTCGAACATAAATTATTGTACAGAAGTATTTATCAGGATGTTCCAACAGATTATTACACTATTCCTTTAGGAAAAGCGGCTTTGGTGAAAGAAGGAAATGCTGTTACCATTATTTCGTTTGGAGCTCCTGTACATTGGGCTTTAGAAACTTTAGCGCAAAATCCAGAAATCGAAGCTGATTTAATTGATTTAAGGACGTTGCAGCCGTTGGACACAGAAACAATTTTTGCTTCGGTTAAGAAAACAGGAAAAGCGATTATCTATCAAGAAGATACTTTATTTGGCGGCATTGCAAGTGATATCTCTGCTTTGATTATGGAAAATTGTTTTGAATATCTTGACGCTCCTGTAAAAAGAGTTGCGAGTTTAGATTCGCCAATTCCGTTTACAAAAGCTTTAGAAGATCAATTTTTACCAAGAGACCGATTTGAAACTGCTTTAAAAGAATTATTAGAATATTAATTCATTCTGATCCAAAAAACCTAAAATTTAACTTATGAAAAAAATCTGCGTTCCGTTTTTTGCAATTTTCCTTTTGGTTTCTTGCAATAAAAACGCTAAAACGGCCGAAGATCAAGACTTAAACAAAAAGTTTGACGGCTACAAAGATAACTTTGTAAACAATTTATGGAAAACATATCCAGGCTGGGCTTCTGGTGTCGGGTTTCATAAATACGACAGTATTCTCCTTGTTCCAAACAGCGAAGAAGATCAAAAACAACTTGATTTTGCCAATGCACAATTAGATTCTTTAAAATCGTACAGCATTGATAATTTGTCTGATAAAAACAAGACGGATTATCATATGATTAAAAATCAATTGGACGGAATTATTTTCAGTATTAAAGAATTAAAATCTTCTCAGTGGAATCCTGCCGAATATAATGTCTGCGGTGCATTTGCTGAAATACTAAACGGAAATTACGATAGTTTAGAAGTTCGTTTAAAAGCTTTTAATGCTAAAATGAACAATATTCCAGCTTATTACGAAGCTGCTAAACAAAACATTAAAAATCCTACTGTAGAGCATACAGAATTGGCAATCGCTCAAAATCTTGGCGGTTCTACTGTTTTTCAGGATGATTTAAAAAATGCTTTAGAGAAAAGTAAATTAAGCAAAACAGAAAAAGAAGCTATTTTAAACAAAGCTGCCGTTTCTGTAAAGGCGATTACTGATTATGCAGACTGGCTTAAAAAATTATCAAACAAAACGCCGCGTTCTTTTAGATTAGGAAGCGCTTTGTATGCTAAAAAGTTTGACTGCGATATTCAATCAGGATATTCGGTAGACGAAATTTTCAAAATTGCTGTAGATCACAAGAAAGACCTGCACGATAAAATGTTTGTTTTGGCTGATAAACTTTGGACAAAATACAAAGGAAACGCTGTAAAACCGACAGACAAATTAGAATTAATCAAACAAGTTATTGATGTAATTTCGCTAAAACATACTACGCCGGAAAAATTTCAATCTGAAATTGAAAAACAAATTCCAGAGTTAACCGCTTATGTAAAAGCGAAAGATTTATTGTACATCGATCCATCAAAACCTTTGGTTGTTCGTAAAGAACCTGCATACATGGCGGGTGTTGCAGGCGCATCAATTTCTGCTCCAGGACCTTATGATAAAAATGGCAACACTTATTATAATGTTGGAAGTATGTCGGGCTGGACAAAAGAAAATGCAGAAAGTTATTTAAGAGAATACAACGATTATATTCTACAGATTTTAAATATTCACGAAGCAATTCCGGGACATTATACACAATTGGTTTACAGTAATCAATCGCCAAGTATTATCAAATCTATTTTAGGAAATGGCGCAATGATCGAAGGATGGGCTGTTTACGCTGAAAAAATGATGCTTGAAAGCGGTTACAAAAACTCTGACGAAATGTGGCTCATGTATTATAAGTGGAATTTGAGAACGACTTGCAATACTATTTTGGATATTAGTGTTCATACCAAAAATATGTCTAAAGAAGATGCAATCAGTCTTTTAACTAAAGAAGCGTTTCAGCAGCAGGCAGAAGCAGACGGAAAATGGAAACGTGTAACTTTATCTCAAGTGCAGTTATGTTCTTATTTTACAGGTTATACAGAAATTTATAATCTGCGTGAAGAGCTTAAAAAGAAGCAAGGAGATAAATTCAATTTAAAACAATTTCACGAGAAATTTTTAAGTTTTGGAAGTGCTCCAGTAAAATATATTAAAGAGTTAATGTTGACTGAAAAGTAATTTTTTAAAATATATTAGTAAAAAAGAAGGTTTGACTTTATAAGATCAAACCTTCTTTTTTTATATTACAACTACAAGTCTCTTTCCGTCTGAAACGTCACTATCCCACATTTTTTCAATAGCAGTTAAATCAAATGTTTCGATATTTACTTTTAATTTATTTTGAGAAGCCAAGAGAAACATTTCAGGAAGTATTTCCGAAAACAATAGTTTCACTTCTTCTTTTGACCAGCTTCCTAGACCTGAACCAGATAATTGAAGATCTACACTTCGCAAAATTTGAGCTGATAATTGAATAAAATCTCCCGACATCGAACCCACAGAAACGTAGCGTGTTTTAGGCGTAAAGTTTCCGTTTCCTTTTAAAATAGAAAGAATAAGTTCTGCCGAATGTCCCCATAAATAATCCAAAACAATATCGATTGGTGTACTTTGATGAATTTCTTTAAGTTTTGAAATAATGCTTTCATCATCTTGTTTTAAAGAAATAATTTCGTCAGCGCCTAATTCTAAAAGACTTTGAAGTGTTTTATCATTTCTTCCTGTTGCGATTATTTTTTTTGCTCCATAATGTTTCGCAATCTGAATCGCCATTTGACCTGTAAAACCAGTTGCTCCGTTTATTAAAACGGTTTCTCCTTCTTTAATTTCAGCCCTAAAACGAAGCGCCATTGCAGAACCGGCAACCGCATTTGGCATTGCTGCTGCTGTTGCATCATCAATGCCGTCTGGCAAAACAACCATTCTATTTTTCTCTACCAATGCTTTTTCGGCAATTGTTCCAGAAATGCCGCGAGCATAAACTCTTGTTCCGTTTTCTAAAACACCAATTCCATCACTTCCAACTATAAAACCGTTTTGATTATTTTCTTCGGAAGAATAATGTTTTCCGCTTGCTTTTCCTTTATCCAGATTGGTAATTGCAACTGCTTTTACAGTTACTAAAACTTCATTTTCATTTGATGCAATTGGATCTTTAAACTCTCCACATTTTGGCAATTCGCCTTTTTTATAAACTACTGCTGCTTTCATAATTATTAAATTTTATGAAGCAAAATTATAAAGCCGCTTATGGGTAGACGATAACATTTGTTATCAAATTTTTCTCAAATCATATAAGTTATATAAGCTAATTTAAGTTTGGCTTGTCAATTATTTTTTATTAGCTAATTTACTTTTTATTCTGCTTAAATGTACAGTAGTTATTCCCAAATAAGAGGCGATATAATGCTGCGGAACACGCAATACGATTTGAGGTCTTTCTTTAATTAAATTAGCGTAACGCTGGATAGGGGAGTCTTTTATAAACGAAACAAAATATTTCATATAATCGAAAGTACGCTCAAAAAGCATATTAATTAGCGTATCCCTTAATTCTGGAATTTCTTTGATTTCTTCAAGAATTTTATCCAAATCATTTTTATGAATCCACCATAATACTGAAGGTTCAATCGTTTCTATATTTGTCGGACTCGGAAGTTTCTTCATGAAACTTTCGATAGAAGCTACACTCTGATTTTCAAAAAAGAATTGAGTCGTCAAATCTTTTCCGTTATTATTGAACCAAACTCTAATACAGCCTTTTTCTATGATATAAAGCTTTTTAGAAATTTCGCCTTCTTCCAAAAGAGTAGTTTTTGAAGGAACTTCTATTTGATTAAAATAACCGATATATTCGTTCCATTTGTCATCGGAGATGGGGAATTTACTTCGGAATTGGTTAAACATTTATCTTTAATGTAAGTTTATTGTATTAGAATTTATTTTCAAATCTCTTTAAAACATATCTATCTAAAAAAACATCTTTCCACATTTCAATTTTATAAAAATCCTTTGGATATTCAGAATATGATGATTCTAAATTACTGTAGTAAACACGAACTCGATAATTTCCAGTTTCGACTTTTTCTTCTAGAACAAGAACTGTGAACGGACAATCATTAATTTGTATAAAACCAGTTTTTATTTCTAAACTCGCTTCTACAACATGATCAAAATCACTAAAATCAGAAATTAAACTTTTAGAATCTAAGATTTCAAGTTCACATTTTACAATTCCTTCACTGTTTTCAATTGAAATTCCTAAAATCCCTTTTTCTACAGCTAGTTTATCATTAAAAGCTTCATTAGACCAAAAATATTCACTTCCAGTATCTCCTTCTTCGTCTTTTTCATTTAAATAGAACTGACCATAATCTGTTATAAAATCTAAACTAAATTTCATTTTAATAAATTATATGCTTTTATTTTAATTCGATTCTACTTCAAATAATTGTACTTGACTTTTTAATCTTTCAATAACTAAATTCATCATACGTTTGTTTAGATTAGAAGAATTTTGAATATAAGTATCATATTCATCAATTGTAAAAAGCGCCATTACAATTCCTTTAAGCGAATTTCTGAATTTAATATCTTTTTGAATGGAGTTTTCGATAGTCTGAAGTTTTTTTTCTATTGAATACGAATAGAAATCTCTTTTGTTTTTATTGATATAATTAATGAAAACCGCAATAAACAAATCGTTTTGAAGTTTTAGAATCGGCCTAATCGTCTGGTTTTGAAAGATCTCATCTGGAGAAGATTGAGCACTTACAGTTCCTAAAGTTTCGCCTCTGAATTCTCTTAAAAAAGTGTCTCTATCTTCCATGGGGTTTTTATTTAAATTTAGCAAAAAATAAAATACTAATAGTTTATTTTTGTTTAAAATGTAAAATACTTATAAACCGCTTTTTTTAATTAAATCATATAAGTTATATAACATTTTAAAGTTTCTGTTTAGATTTATAATTCAAAAAAGTAAAATTAAATGAAAATACTTCCTGCTTTCGTCTTATTGATTTTGATAATTTCGTGCACTAAAAAAGAAGATGTCTATAAAGATGTTTATTATAAATCTGTAAACGGAAATGATACTGCAATTCTTGCTTTAAAAATGAGTGAAAAGCGTTTTTTTGGTCGTTACGAAATAATTTATCCCAAATTTGGTAAGGATTCTGGCGATGTTCGAGGTAATATCAACGGAGATACTTTAAGAGGCGATTTTCATTATATCTCTAATGGAGGAACTTGGAAAAGAGTGCCATTAGCTTTGCTGAAAAAACAAAATAAACTGATACAAGGAAAAGGAGTAATCGGAATTTATATGAATCTGCCTTGTTTTATAAACGGTACCCTTTCATACAAAGAGCCCGATTTTATATTTGATGAAGTGAAGAAGTAGTTTTTTGTTTCAAGTTTCAAGTTCAGGTTATATACATTGAGATTTAACGGCAAAGTTCGCAAGGTTTTTATATTTACATGTTTTGTAAAAACGCAAAGTTCGCAAGGCTGTATGGAAATAGCTTTGCGAACTTTTTAATTTTTAAATCTAACTAAAACTTAGCGCTCTTTGCGTTAAATCTTAGCGAACTTTGCGGTTAAAAAACACAACATAAATAACCTAAAACAAAAGAACTTTAATCAAATCGCCCAATCTGAGACGGCAATTCAAATATTTCAAGATCAAAGTAGATAACAGACGCCATTACATGATCAAAAATATCGGCCATGATATATTCGTAATTTGCCCAGCGTTTATCGCTCGAAAAAACATAAATCTCTAACGGAACTCCGTGCGCAGACGATTGTAATTGCCTGCACATAATATGCATATCTTTATTCAAACCTGGATGATCCTGTAGATACTGCATAATATATTTTCTGAACAATCCAAGATTAGTCATATTTCGGCCGTTTAAAGCCAACGACTTATCAATACCGCGCAGATCGTTATATTTTTCAATTTCAGCTTGCCTCGTTTCAATATACGAAGTTATAAGCTGGACTTTTTTCATGTGATTTAAATCGTGCTCATTAAGAAAACGAATACTGCTGCTTTTAATTAAAACATGCCTTTTAATACGTCTTCCGTCAGATTTCTGCATCCCGCGCCAGTTCTGAAAAGAATCTGAACTCAAAGCATAAGTTGGAATCGTTGTAATCGTATTGTCAAAATTTCGAACTTTTACAGTTGTCAAATTGATTTCGATAACGTCTCCATCAGCACCAAACTTGTCCATTGTAATCCAATCGCCAATACGAACCATATCGTTAATCGCAACCTGAACACTTGAAACAAAACCCAGAATTGTATCTCTGAAAATCAAGATAATAATTGCCGAAAGTGTTCCTAAAATAGCCAGCAATTCCCCTTTCTTAATTCCGAACAAAGTTGAAATAATCAATGCAACGCCCAAAATCCAGAGTACGATCATGATTACCTGAACAAAACTGTCTATTGGTTTATCGCTGTATTCCGGCTTTTGTTTTAAATAATCTCGTAATGAATTAAAAACAGTACGAACGATCCAAAGACCAAGAATTACAATATATACGCCGACTATTTTTCCGAAAATCGATTCCCAATATTCGTATTTGTCTAAGATTACAGGAACCGCTTTATAAATAAAGAAAAACGGAATTAAATAAGCGGTATATCTTGTGGTTTTATTCTGAATTAAATAATCGTCAAATTTTGTTTTGGTTTTTTGTGCAAAAATTGCAGTAAGCGTTACCAGAACAAATTTGGCAGCATAATAAATAACGTATGCTAACGCAATTAAAATTATAATATTAAAGACTAAACTGGTATAAGACGCAAAATTGCGGCTCATTCCCCAATCTCTAAAAATGGGATATAAAAAATTAAAGATTTTATCTAAAAAGTTATGCATTTTCTAGATATTTTTTCTCAACGTAGAAAGTTCCAAACGGAACAAGGGAAGCAATTAAAATGATAGCAAAGGTTTTTAAATCCCAATTCATTGTTTTTTTCAATAAAAAAGCCAAAATAATATATCCGATAAACAAAACTCCATGCGTCATTCCAAGCGGACGTAATAATGTATGATAAAGTTCTGGATTATTATTTTTGATAAGAAGCATATTTGCAAATAAAACTAAATAAGAGATTCCCTCTAAAATTGCTGTAACTTTGAAAATCTTGAGCATGTATATATTTTTTAAGTTTATGCCCGCAAAATTAAGGATTCTCTATTGATTTCAAGATTTAAAAAATGAAAAATAAATTAGTTTTAAATTTGTTTTTTCTACATCTTTTTTCCTTTTAACTGAAAAGTCAAACCGCCTTTAAGATTAGAAAATTTAGATTTCGCGATGTGGAATTTGGATTTTAAAAAATGGAAAACTATCTTTAAATTATGAGCAAAAGAGATTTAAAAAAATATTTAGGCGAATTGACAAAAGAGCAATTAGAAGAACAATTAATTGAATTGTATGAAAAATTCGCTCCTGTAAAAACCTATTACGATTTTGTTTTTAATCCGAAAGAAGACAAACTGCTTCAGGAAGCGAAAGTGAAAATTTCGCATGAATATTTTCCAATTAAAAAACCAGGTGCAAGATGGCGTCCAAAAGCCAAAATGAGACGATCTGTTGCTCAAAAATTGATCAAACATTTTATAATGCTTGGAGTTGACTCGTATGTTGTTGCCGATATAATGTTGTATAATATCGAAATTGCTCAAACCTATTCTTCTCAAAATTTAATTAAGCAGGAATTATTCTACAAAAGTATTTTTAATTCTTTCGAGCAAGTCATAAATTTTGTTATCGCAAATGGAATTTTAAGCGATTTTAAATCAAGAATTGAGTCAATTTTAAATGAAACGATGCAGCAAAAATGGAAGAATAAGTACGATTTCGAGACAATTTTCGATAAAATTGACTAAAAAAAACACTTCTCATAAAAAATCTTAGTTTAAAAAAAACATTTATTTTCGATTAAAATAAGATGAATAACTGTTTTTTCGACGTATTTTTGCAAAAATCCAAAAATAAACAATGTCTCAAAACACATTAGAAATACAAAGAGAAGAGAAAAAAGAACTTTATGCATACCAAAAAGGCGACATTGACGCCATTTTTGACCGTTTAGACAATGCGCCTCCAAAACACCACTTACTGTACCAATTACCTACAGGTGGAGGGAAAACTGTAATCTTTTCAGAAATCGTTCGTCGCTATTTATCACACAATGATAAAAAAGTGGTTGTTTTAACGCACCGTATCGAACTTTGTAAACAAACATCAAAAATGTTAACTGGTTTTGGTGTAACAAACAAAATAATTAATAGTAAAGTAAAAGAACTTCCGGATCAAAACGATTTTTCTTGTTTTGTGGCGATGGTCGAAACTTTAAAAAACCGTATTAATGATGAAAAACTTCATCTGGATAATATTGGTTTGGTAATTATTGATGAGGCACATTACAATTCATTTAGAAAATTATTAAACTCATTCAAAAACGCTTTTATTCTTGGAGTAACTGCAACACCTTTGAGTTCTAATATAAAATTACCAATGCACCAAAGTTACAATGAACTTATTGTGGGAGACACAATTGGTTCATTAATTGACAAAGGATTTTTGGCAAAAGCAACAACTTACAGCTACGATGTTGGTTTGACTTCGTTAAAAGTGGGTATCAATGGAGATTATACGGTTAAATCTTCAGACGATTTGTATACCAATACTTTGATGCAAGAAAAGCTTTTACATGCCTATACAGAGCGTTCGTTAGGCAAAAAAACATTGATCTTCAATAACGGTATTCATACTTCATTATATGTGTATGAAACTTTTAGAGAAGCAGGTTACGATATTCGCCACCTTGATAATACAAGCAGTTCTGAGGAACGTAAAGATATTCTGCAATGGTTTAAGAAAACACCAGACGCAATTTTGACTTCAGTCGGAATTTTGACTACTGGTTTTGATGAGCCAACTGTAGAAACTATTATTTTGAACAGAGCAACGAAATCGTTGACATTATATTTCCAGATGATCGGACGTGGTTCTCGTAAACTGCCTGGAAAAGATGAATTTACAGTTATCGATTTAGGTAATAATGCGGCACGTTTTGGTTTGTGGAGCGATCCGGTAAACTGGCAGCATATTTTTAAATCTCCAGAGTTTTATCTTGAAAATCTGCGTGATGACCACGAAATTGAATTGTATTTTAAATACAGTATGCCGGCAGAATTACGCGCTAAATTCAGCAAAACTGCAGATGTTTCTTTTGATGTTGATGAAGAACACAAATTAATTATCAAACAAAATCTGCGTTCAAAAGTAGTTTTAGACAAATCATTGGATCAACATGCTGCAATGTGTGTAGACAATACAGAGACATTGCAAGAAGCAAAAATGCTTGCTAGAGAGCTTGAAGATGATATTGAAGACCGTATTAAACGTTATTCTAAATGTCTAAGCCAATGTAGTAAAAACTACCGCGAATGGCTTGTAGACGATTACAAACAAAGATTAACGTTATTAATCGGGAAAAAATATCGTGAGAAAATCATGAACGAACCAGATTGATAAATTTTTTATTTTTTTTTGTTTCAGGTTTCATGTTTCAAGTTGTTGAAATCTAAAACATCATCATAAATTATAAGAGGAGAAATCGCATTTCAGAAGAAATGTAATTTCTCCTTTCAACTTACTAAGTTTCTGTGTAACTTGAAACCTGAAACTTGAAACAAAAACTAAAAAACATGTCTAAACCATTCTCAACATTAGGACTTTCTGCTTCAATTTTAAAAGCTTTAAGCGAATTAAACATTGTTGAACCAACAGAAATTCAGCAAAAAACAATTCCTTTATTTCTTAGCGAAGATCACGACATCGTTGGTTTGGCTAAAACAGGAACAGGAAAAACTGCCGCTTTTGGGCTTCCGTTATTACAATTGGTTAATCCAGAATCTGCTGCGGTTCAAGCTGTTATTTTGGTTCCGACAAGAGAACTGGGACAACAGATTTTTAGAAACTTAGAAGATTTTTCAAAATATATTGAGAATATATCTATCGCTTCAATCTGCGGCGGTACTCCAATAAAACCACAAATCGAAAGACTAAAAGAAGGTGCACAAGTTGTTGTAGCAACTCCGGGTCGTTTGATCGATTTGATTCAGCGTAAAGCGATTGATTTAAAACAAACCCAATATTTAGTTTTAGATGAAGCAGACGAAATGATTGCGATTCTAAAAGAAGGCTTGGACGAAATTGTAGCTGAACTTCCTAAAAAACGTCGTACATTATTATTTTCTGCAACTTTACCTGGTGCTATAAAACAACTGGTTCAGAATTATTTAAATAAAAATGTAGTTCAGATCAGTGCCAATATGGAAACAGTTGGTAACGAAGGAATTGATCACGAATATATTGTCGTAGATCCGATTGAGAAGTTGGAAGTTTTAATGCATTTCTTAAATTCTCACGATGGCGAACGCGGCATTATTTTCTGTAAAACAAAAGCTGCCGTAAATAAATTGGCTAAAAACTTAGCGATCAATAAATTTTCGTCCGGAGCCTTACACGGAAGTCTGACACAGGGAATTCGTGACAGAATTATGGAACAGTTCCGCGAAGGACATATCAATATTTTGGTTGCAACCGATTTGGCTGCTAGAGGAATTGACGTAAAAGAAATTTCGTATGTAGTTAATTATCACTTACCTGACACTTACGAAAACTATGTTCACAGAAGTGGAAGAACGGCGAGAGCAGGGGCTAAAGGACTTTCTTTGACTGTTTTACAGCAAGAAGAAGTTTTTGAAATCGCTGATTTTGAACGTGAATTGGGAATTAAATTTTCGGAATTCAAAAAACCATCCGCAGCAAGTCTTGAAGAAAATAATATGCTTTTGTGGGCCAAACAAATTTTCAAAACAAAACCAAATCACGAACTTTCTGCTGAACAAAAAACGAGAATTAAAACCGTTTTTCATCATTTAACTAAAGATGAATTAATTGAAAAATTAATGGCTAATTATATCTTACAGAACAAAAACGATATAGTTGAAAAACCTGTTAAAAAAAATAAAAAGTAACAAATATGATTATTGTCATTGCATATTAAAGTTGTATATTTATAAGGTATTTTATTCAAAAACCTACCAAATAACAGCTATATGAAGATAGTCATTGTAGGAGGAGGATTTGCAGGAATCAATCTAGCGAAAGAGCTTGTAAATCATCCTCAAATACAAGTAACCCTTGTAGATAAAAATAATTATAACTTTTTTCCACCCCTTATATATCAGGTTGCTACAGCGTTTTTAGAACCTTCTAGCATTAGTTATCCGTTCAGAAAATTTTTTGCGGGTAAAAAGAACCTGCAGTTTCGTCTGGGCGAATTATTATCTGTTAATCCTGCCGAAAAGAAAATTACGCTGAATAACGGAGAATTGACATACGATCAGTTAGTTTTTGCAACTGGAGCAGAAACTAGTTATTTTGGAATGGAAAATGTGATGAAAAACGCAATTCCGATGAAAACCTTAAATGATGCCATCGAAATGCGTAATACATTGCTGAAAAATCTCGAAAAAGCAGCAATCTGCAAAGATATGCGTAAGCGTAGAAAACTTTTAACAATTGTAGTTGCCGGAGGCGGACCAACAGGAGTTGAAGTTTCTGGAATGTTTGCTGAAATGCGTAAAAATATCCTTTTAAAAGAGTATCCAGAATTAGACACGTCTGCAAGTAATGTTTATTTGGTTGATGGAGGAGATGCTCTTCTGGCGCCAATGAGTAAAGAATCGCAAAAAGATACTTTAGAAGCATTAACGAAACTTGGAGTTGTTGTAAAATTACACACCAAAGTTGTTGATTATGTTGATGATACTGTTCATTTTGAAAATGGAGAGACAATCAAAACTAAAAACTTAATCTGGGCTGCCGGAGTTTCTGCAAAAATATTTGAAGGAATGCCAAAAGAAAGCTACGGCCGCGGCCGCAGAATGGCAACAGATGCGTACAATAAAGTTAATGCTGTAGATAATATTTATGCAATTGGTGACACTGCAATTTTAGCTGGAGATAAAAATTTTCCTGACGGACACCCTCAAGTAGCGCAGGTTGCGATTCAGCAAGGATTAAATCTGGCTAAAAACTTTAAAGCAATGACAGCAAACAATCCGCTTAAACCATTCGCTTACAAAGACAAAGGTTCGATGGCTATTATTGGAAAAGCAAAAGCAGTTGTAGATTTACCAAGTCCGAAATGGCATTTTAAAGGATTTTTTGCTTGGATAATCTGGTTGTTCATTCACTTGATATCATTAATTACATACAGAAACAGACTAAATACTTTCTGGAACTGGATGGTCGCTTATTTTGCAAGAGACCAATCTCTTAGAATGATTATCAGACCTGATAAAAGCAGCAAGAATACGTAAAATTCCAAATTTTTAAATTCCAAATTCCAAATGCATTGAGGATATTAGAACAAATAAAAAAAGCCAAAATCTAATGATTTTGGCTTTTTTGTTGGAATTTGGAATTTTAAAAAATTGGAATTTAATTCATTTAGTGCCCAATCATAATATCATCACTATCAGATAAACTGAATTTGTTCTTTATAAATTTCTTTCCAATAATTAGAATGATAAATGCTGTAATAGTCGTCGTTGTCATAATAGCAACCATTGGCGTTACAGAATCTTTTACAAAAACTCCAATTGCAAAAGAAGCTAACGCGCCTAATCCTAGTTGGATAGCACCCATTAATGCAGATGCGCTTCCGGTATTTTTAGCAAATGGCGCAAGCGTTAATCCTGCAGTATTTGGATTTGAGATTCCCAAACATGCTAAAAACAGAAATAACATTCCGATAGTTTCGTATAATCCTAAAAGATCGTTCATTGCTAAAAACAAGAAAATAATGCTGATGACAGATTGTGAAATCAAAGCACCAAAAATCATTTGTTCGCTGGAAAATCTCTTTAATAAAATAGAATTTAACTGACTTGAACCAATAAAACTCACAGACATAAAAGCAAAAATCCACCCGTAAATTTTAGCATCAACTTTATAAATATCCATAAAAATAATCGGAGAGGCCGCTACATAAGAAAACAATCCCGAAAAAGCGATAGATCCGGTAAATGCATAGGTAAAAAATTGAGGTTCTTTTAAAACACTCCAAAAATTAGCAATGATTGGTTTTGGTTTTAACGAAATTGAAGTATCTGGTTTATAGGTATTTGGCAATCCCATTTGTGAAGCGACTAAAATTAAAATTCCCATACACATTAGTATAAAGAATACAGCGTGCCAGCCCAAATCTTCGGTTACGTAACCGCCAACTGTCGGTGCTAACATTGGCGAAAGTCCAACTACAAGCATTAAAAGAGAAAATACTTTGGGAATATCTTTTACAGGAAATAAATCTCGAACCATTGCCACAGAAGCAACCGTTGCGGCGCAACTTCCGATCGCCTGAATAAATCGAAGCAAAATAAAAGCGTCAATATCAGCTACATAAATACAGCCTAGAGAAGCTAAAATATAAACGAGTAAACCAATAAATAAAGGTTTTTTACGTCCAAAACGGTCTAATAATGGTCCGTATAATAATTGTCCAGCAGAAATTCCGATAAAATAGGACGATAAACTCATCGAAACTTTGGCGACTGTAGTATGTAAATCTTTTGCAATTCCTGAGAAACCAGGTAGATACATGTCAATTGAGAAAGGACCAAGAGCAGTTAAAGAACCTAAAATAAGGATAAGTTTAATATATTTTTTTGTTGTCATTTTCTTAAAATACGGCGTTTAATTTTCTGCAAAGGTAAAGATTTCATACCTTGTAGTATAATCAAATGTATTTTAATAAAAGAATAACAATACTATTAATCTAAACTTTAAAATTATGAAAAAATTATTTTTACTCTTAACAGTTATTTTCACATCATTTTCTTTTGCACAAAACATCGAATCTAAAATAGAAGATGTAAGTCCAGCACAATATGAACTTCTAAAAAAAGTGAATCAGTATTATCCTGATATTACTTTAAACAAATCAATTACCAATTTTTATGCGGGTACAACTCTAATAGATTCTCAGCAGGAATTTGACATAAAAGGGACAAAATTCTCAAGTTATAAAATTGGTGTTGAACCTGGTAATAAAAAATTATCTTTTGAATACATCTCAAATGAAACTGGAAGAGTTTATGGAGACGTTTCTTCTTTTAACGGACACGTTTTAAGAACAACTTTTAATGAGAAAAACAATCAAATTGAAGTTTCGCTGGACGGAAAATCGGTTTATTTGAAAAAACTAAAATAAATTTATTTTTTTCAGTTTTATAAAAGCATCATATCATAATTATGATGCTTTTTCGTTTTATATTTGAATCATTCTTAAATAAAAACTTCTACAATGAAAAAATTTCTTTTGCTGTTCCTTTTATTGGCTTCAAAATCTTATTCGCAGAATAATTTTTCTGGAACTTGGGGAAATGAAAAATGTAAAGATTGTAAAAAAGAATATATATTCACAATTACTATCGCACAGTCTAATTCTTCAATTTACGGCACAGCAGAAATTACAAGTGATCATAAAGAATTAAATTCAGGAGTTTTGGACGTAACCGGATATGTATATCCAATGGGCGACAAAGCTCAAATAAAATTTAAAGGAAAAGACGGAATCGGATCGAGTGCCGTTTTAATTTATTACGATGGTGTTTTACAATTTTCAAAACGTGGCGGCGCTGACATAGTGCCAAGTGAACTGGTTTTGAAAAAATTATATTAATAGAATTAGTTGTTAAATTTTACTTTTCTTGAATCAGCTTTTCCAATCTATCAATTAACATACGTTTGTATTTTTCATTTTCTGTTTATTTGAAAAAAATAAAATAATTTTTCAAATACGAGAAATTGAAAGCACCACAATTGCAATACTTTTTTAATCAAAAAACGAATCTAAGGTGAACGCTCAAAAATTCGATATTTAAAAAAATTAATTTATTTTTTTAAATACGGTAATTATGAAGCTTTGAATTTCTGCAGTAAGTTTTAATAATAATCGTTATCAGATTGTTTTTATTTAAAATACAAATATTAGATCAATGATCAAAAATCCGTTATTTGAAAATAATAAATTTTATTTCTGAAATACGGGAATGTCAGACTTCGAATATTTGATATAATTTTTAAAGTCATTCATGATACAGAATAGGTAAAAAATCTATTGCTTTAAAATATCAAAATTATTCTTTCAAATATGCAAAACACTAAGCGTACAATACAGAACAAGAATCTGGCTAAGCGTTTACAAACAATTATGCTCTATTTCTACATATATCTTTTGAAGTATAATTTATATTATGTAAAATAGAATATTTTAGAAATCCCCTTGTCAATAATTCGTATTGTCTGAGATTTTAATATTTGGACAAATAAATCTTGTTTTTGATTTTATCGACGTTATGTCCTCCCCATACAATTCTCATTATAGAAAAATAAAAACATTTTTTGGAATTCATTTGAAACTTAAATCAATGAAAAGCAGATTTTTAAAATTTTATTGAAAACATTTCTGTGAATCCAATTCTTAAATAATTATATATTTTCAATTATAAAAAAACGTTTTAAAGCCTTATTAACAGTAAATCTTAACATTTCTTTAAAATATCTATAATCTGATCAAGATGGTTTCATTCTAAGAGTTTAATTTAGTATTTTTACATTCGATATTTTAAAAAATTTATCAAACCTATGAATACAGTTGCTGAACATATTGCGGATTTTTTGAAAGAATATAAACCTTTCGACAACTTAACTTTTCAGGAATTATCTGACATTGCTACCAATATTCGTGTCATTAATTTAGAAAAGCACGCCGTCTTATTTCAAAATAACGATGCACTTCATGATAGTTTTTATGTGGTTGCTTCTGGTGTTATTAATTTAACAACAATTGCAGACGCTGAGGAAACTATTATAAATAAATGTCATGAAGGCGATATTTTTGGTTTACGTCCGTTTTTTGCTAAAAATAACTACATGATGACAGCAAAAGCACGTGAAGAAAGTATTATTTATGCTATTCCGATTGCTGTATTTAGACCTTTTGTGGCTAATAATTCAGACGTTTTAAACTTTTTATTAGAAAGTTTTGCTGTAAATTCAAGACACACCAAAGACAGTGTGAGCTCAAATGGTAAATTAATTTCTGATACTGATTATTTAGATCAGCAGACAGAAATGCAATATATTCAGTCACTTAACTACAATAATTCACCTTTAACAACTCAGGCGAATCATATAATTAAAGATGTTGCGATTTTAATGACCGATTCGATGGTAGATAATATTGTTATCTGCGGCGAAAAAAATCATCCGATCGGAATTGTTACTTATGCTGATCTTTCGTCAAAAATTGCAACCGGACGCTATCCTATTACCGAAACGATTGACAAAATTATGTCTTCTCCGGTGGTTACGGTAATTGAAAATGTTTCTTTAGCCGAAGCACAATTGCTGATGTTGAAACATAATGTTACGCACTTGTGTGTAACAAAAGACGGTACAAGTAAATCTGTTGTAAAAGGAATTATTTCTGAACACGATCTTATTGTAGCTCAAGCTAGTAACCCTGGTGTATTAATTAAAGAAATTAAACGTTCACAGCTTCCAAAAGACCTAAAACAAATTCGTGATCGTCTATCTGATTTGATTCAGAATTCGATTCAAAAAAATATTCCAATTTCACATGTGAGCAATATCGCAAGCGAAATTAACTTAGCCATTATAAAAAGAGCAGTGGAGTTGTCTATTTTAGATTTAGGCTCCCCTCCTGCACGTTTTGCATGGTTAAGCATTGGTAGTCAAGGGCGTAAGGAACAGCATTTACTAACAGATCAAGACAGCATCTTGATCTTTGAAGATGTTACCCCTGAAAAATATCGTGAAGTAAAAGATTACTTCCTGAGATTGGCAAAAAGAACAACTGCAATCTTAGAAAAAGTAGGTTACGAATATTGCCCTAACGGACATATGGGTAGTAACATGCTTTGGTGTAAGTCACTGAGCGACTGGACAAAACAATACAACAGCTGGATGAATACTCCAGGTGAAAATAGTAACGATTTGAGCAGTATTTTCTTTGATTATGAAATTGTATTTGGCGAACCAAAAATTGAGGAAGCTATAGAAAATGTCATTTTCAAGAATGCTGTAAACAACACTTTATTCTTTGACTTTTTAGGAAATGACGCTTTGAAGAGAAATTCTCCTTTAAGTTTTTTCAAAAAATTCATCATCGAAGAAGAAGGTCCGCACAAAGGAAAATTTGATATTAAAACTCGTGCTTTAATGCCTTTAATTGATGGCGCACGTTTATTAATTTTGAATGCCAATATTAAAGGAATTCAAAATACTTATCTAAGATTCAAACAATTAGCCATAACAGATTCTAAAAATGCAGAAATTTATTTAAGCTGTGCTGAAGCTTTCTTAACGCTTTCAAAATTTAGAACTGTTGAAGGATTAAAAAATGACGACTCTGGCCAATATATTAATTTAAGAGAAATGTCGAAAACTGACAAAGAGAAATTAAAAAATGCTTTGACCCCAATGAAAGACCTTGAGGAACTGATTAAGAGTAAATTTCAATTGACACAATTCTCATAAAAATATGCTAGACTGGCTGAAAAATATTAATAAAGATTATCCTGAATTCTGGAAAGAATACTTAACTAAATTCGAAACCAAACCAAATAAATTTGTCGTTTTATCGACAGAAACATCTGGATTGAATCCGAATAAAGACGTTATTCTTTCTCTGGGAGCATTTTCGGTTATTGATGACAGTATTGTAATCAAAGAAAATTTTGAAACTGTTTTACTTCAATACAAATATCTACAGGATAATGGACTTTCGAATGAGTTTATCATCGAAAGTAAAATGAACAAAATGCCTGAGCCGGATGCGCTTGAGGCTTTGGTTAATTTTATCGGAAATTCGATTTTGGTTGGACATCATATCAATTTTGACATCGAAATGCTAAACGCTGCTTTGGAACGTCTTGATTGTGGACGCCTTAAAAATGAAGCGCTTGACGTTGACGTTATGTACAGAAAACTTACTGATATAAACGACAAACAATTTTCGCTTGACGATTTATGCGAAATTTATAAAATTCCAAAAAGTGATCGAAATTCTTCTTCTGAAGATGCTTACAGAATTGGACTTTTATTTTTGAAATTAAAATCTAGATTAGGAATTAAATAGGTTTTTAAAAATTCCAAAATTTTAAATTCCAAATTCCAATTGAAATAACAAAAATGCCTCTTAAAAATTTAAGAGGCATTTTTGTTTTTATTCTAGATTTACAAATTTCCTTAAGAAATTCTTTCTTTTGAAATTTGATCAACAACTTCAGGATTTAATAATGTTGAAGTATCTCCAAAATTAGAAAAATCTCCTTCTGCTATTTTACGTAAAATTCTACGCATAATTTTTCCTGAACGTGTTTTTGGTAAACCAGACACAAACTGAATTTTGTCTAATTTTGCGATTGGTCCAATATGGTCAGCAATATATTGATTGATCTCTTTAGATAAGTTTTCTTTATTTCTAACTTCTCCAGTTTCTTTTAGAATTACATATCCGTAAAGAGCGTTTCCTTTTATATCATGCGGGAATCCAACGATTGCAGATTCTGCAACAGCTGGGTGTTCGTTGATTGCATCTTCAATTGGTGCTGTTCCTAAATTATGTCCAGAAACAATTACAACGTCATCAACTCTACCTGTAATTCTGTAATATCCAACTTCGTCTCTTAAAGCACCGTCTCCAGTAAAATATTTTCCAGGGAAAGCTGAGAAGTATGTTTCTTTATAACGATCATGATTTCCCCAAATTGTTCTGGCAATTCCCGGCCACGGAAATTTAATACATAAACTTCCAACTACTTGGTTTCCTTCAATTTCATTTCTTTTTTCATCCATTAAAACCGGCTGAATTCCAGGTAATGGCAACGTTGCATAAGTTGGTTTTGTTGGTGTAACAAATGCAATTGGCGAAATCATGATTCCACCAGTTTCTGTCTGCCACCAAGTATCTACAACCGGACATCTCTTATCGCCAACGTGGTCATTAAACCAGTGCCAAGCTTCTTCGTTGATTGGCTCTCCAACAGATCCAATAACTTTAAGTGACTTCAAAGGATATTTTTGAATGTAATCTAAACTTTCTTTCGCTAACGAACGGATTGCTGTTGGCGCAGTATAGAATTGCGTAATTTTATGTTTTTCGATAATATCCCAGAAACGGCTAAAATCTGGATAAGATGGAACTCCTTCAAATATTACAGTTGTAGCCCCATTCAATAACGGACCATATAATATGTACGAGTGACCAGTGATCCAGCCAATATCTGCAGTACACCAGAAAATATCATTTTCTTCGTAACTGAAAACGTTTTTAAAAGTATAAGCTGTATAAACCATGTAACCGGCCGTCGTATGAACCATACCTTTTGGTTTTCCAGTTGATCCAGACGTATAAAGAATAAACAACGGATCTTCGGAATCCATAATTTCAGCAACACTGTTATCTAGTGCTGTGTCTAATAATGGCTGTAACCAGATATCACGACCTTCTTTCATTTTAACTTCTGTTTTAGTTCTTTTTGCAACTAAAACTTTTGTTACAGATGGGCAAGTTTCTAAAGCTTCATCAACAATTCCTTTTAAATCAATTGTTTTATTTCCTCTGTAACCTCCATCAGAAGTAATTACCATTTTACATTCGCAATCGTTAATTCTTGCTGAAACTGCAGAAGCAGAAAATCCAGCAAAAATAACTGAATGTATAGCCCCTATTCTAGCACAAGCCAAAACAGAAACTGCCAATTCTGGAATCATTGGCAAATAAATACAAACTCTATCGCCTTTACGAACACCTTGTTCGCGAAGCACGTTTGCCATTTTTGATACTCTTTCGTATAATTCGTTATACGTTATATGTAAAGCTTCTTCATTAGGATCGTTTGGTTCAAAAATTATCGCCGTTTTTTCTCCTCTTTTGCTTAAATGTCTATCAATACAGTTTTTGGTAATATTAACTTTAGCTTCGGTAAACCATTTTACTTCGGCATCGGCCATATTAAAATCAACAACTTTGTCCCATTGCTGGTACCATGTAAAATTCTCTTCTGCTATTTTTCCCCAAAACTTTCTAGGTTCCCTTATTGACTTATTGTAGTGCTTGAAATATTGTTCTAAATTTTCAATTTTGTAATAGCTCATCGTTTGTTGAATTTTTTTATAAATGTATTAAATCTGAATGTATTCGTGAAATAATTTAATTCATAAATTTTATCAAAAAAAAACATTTATTTAATATAATATGATAATTGTGTGCGTTTTTTTAAAACTTCACTTTTTTAAGCAATTGTAACGGCAAAAAAGGCATAATAACGAGATATTATGCCTTTTTTAATTTAACAAATTTCAATAACAATTAATTTTTTTTCAAACTGCATTTACAATCTTTTTTCTCTATTTTGAAAAAGCAGCAGTATTATTAATATAAAGAGAAATTTCAACAAGTATATTTCATTAAAAATATACCCCAATTAAGGGATCAGCTTCACTTAACTTGCTTTGAAGTTAAGTGAATGCAATATGCATCTATATCTTAAATTTTCTTAATAAGTGCTTACTAATTCAAAATATTACAAAAAATTGATACAGTGCAAATCCCGCACTCTCGAAGAGCGCGGGAATTCCCAATTTTATTATCCGATTTTTTTCATTGCAGTCATAGACTCTCTCAACCAAGCTCCTACTTCTTCGATAGGATGCTGACGAATTTCTTTATTAACAGCAATTAAAACTGCATTGTCAACACCATTTGAAGTTGAAAATGGTTTTCCGATGATATTTGTTTCTACTTTTTTCATGAACTCAGTTAACAACGGCTTACAAGCGTGATCAAATAAGTAACATCCGTATTCTGCTGTATCAGAAATTACACGGTTCATTTCGAATAATTTTTTTCTTGCAATTGTATTAGCAATCAAAGGCAATTCGTGTAATGATTCGTAATACGCTGATTCTTCAATGATTCCAGCTTCTGTCATCGTTTCGAAAGCTAATTCAACACCAGCTTTAACCATAGCAATCATCAATACTCCGTTATCAAAATATTCTTGCTCAGAAATTGGAGCTTCTTGCGGCGCAGTTTTTTCGAAGTTAGTTTCTCCAGTTGCAGCTCTCCATTTCAATAAGTTAACATCGTCATTAGCCCAGTCAGCCATCATCGTTCTTGAGAATTCTCCAGAAATGATATCGTCTTGGTGTTTTTGGAATAATGGACGCATGATATCTTTCAATTCTTCAGCCAATTCGTAAGCTTCGATTTTTGAAGGATTATTTAAACGATCCATCATATTTGTGATACCACCGTGTTTCAAAGCCTCAGTGATAGTTTCCCATCCGTATTGAATTAATTTTGAAGCGTATGCAGCATCAATTCCTTTTTCAATCATTTTATCAAAACATAAAATAGATCCTGTTTGAAGCAATCCGCAAAGGATAGTCTGCTCTCCCATTAAATCTGATTTTACTTCGGCAACGAAAGAAGATCTTAAAACTCCCGCTCTGTGTCCTCCAGTTGCAACTGCGTAAGCCTTTGCTTGATCTAAACCAAATCCGTTTGGATCGTTTTCTGGGTGAACGGCGATTAATGTTGGTACACCAAAACCTCTTTTATATTCTTCACGTACCTCAGAACCTGGACATTTAGGTGCGCACATAATAACTGTTAAGTCTTTACGAATCTGCATTCCTTCTTCAACAATGTTGAATCCGTGAGAATATGCTAGAGTTGCATCTTTTTTCATTAATGGCATAATTGCATTTACCACAGCAGTATGTTGTTTGTCTGGTGTAAGGTTACAAACTAAATCTGCAGTTGGAATCAATTCTTCATAAGTCCCAACAGTGAAACCGTTTTCTGAAGCATTTTTAAATGAAGCTCTTTTTTCAGCTATCGCATCTGCACGTAACGCATAAGAAATATCTAAACCAGAATCTCTCATATTTAATCCTTGATTCAAACCTTGTGCTCCACAGCCTACAATTACAACTTTTTTTCCTGCTAAAGCTGCAATTCCGTCTGCAAATTCTGATTGATCCATAAATTCGCAAACTCCAAGCTGCTCTAATTGTAATCTAAGTGGTAATGTGTTGAAATAATTTGCCATTTTGTTTTAAAATATTTAATGAAATGAAATTTAATAATTAATTTGTATATAAATGATTGTGATACCGTTATATCACATATTTGTTGATTACTTAAAGGTTTCTAACAATGCAGAAATCTCCATTTTTTGTTTAGAAACCGAGATCCTTCCAGAACGTACAAACTGCATGATTCCGTAAGGCTTAAACTTTTCATACAATTCCTCAATTTCTTGACGTCTTCCTGATTTTGAAATCACGAAAAAATCCCTAGATACTGTTACAATTGTTGACTGACTTTCTTTAATAATATTTTGAATCTGTTTTTCGTCAAACAATAAATTTGAAGCGATTTTAAACAAAGCATTTTCTAAAAAAATAGTCTCTTCGTCTGTGTGATAAAATGCTTTTATAACTTCAATTTGTTTTTCGATCTGACCAACAATATTCTGCACCCATTTTTCTGTAGTGTTTACTACAATGATAAATCTAGAAACATTTTCTATTTCTGATTCTGAAACATTTAGACTTAATATATTAATGTGACGCTTTAAAAATATCCCGGATATTCTATTTAATAAACCCACATTATTTTCCGAATATACCGATATGGTGAATGTTTTTTCTTCCATTTTTTTTAGTTTGTTTTTGTTTCAGGTTTCAAATTTCAAGTTCTGTTGAGAACGTGAAACTTGAAACTTAAAACTTGAAACTTTTTTTCTTTAGCTTAATCTAATTTCAGAAACACAGGCTCCCGTTGGAATCATTGGGAAAACGTTATTCTCTTTTTCAATCATAACTTCTAAGAAATAAGAATCTTTTGAAGCCAGCATTTCTGCTACAGCAGCATCGAGATCTTCTCTTTGTGTTACTTTTTTAGATTTAATGTGATATCCTTCTGCAATGGCAACAAAATTTGGATTTGTCATTCTTGTTGAAGCATATCTGTTATCAAAGAATAATTCCTGCCACTGACGCACCATTCCTAAAAACTCATTATTAAGAATAACAATTTTAACTGGCACTTGTGTCTGAAAAATAGTTCCTAATTCCTGAATAGTCATCTGGAATCCGCCATCTCCGATAATTGCAACCACTTCACACTCTGGTTTACCCATTTTCGCTCCAATTGCTGCTGGAAGCGCAAATCCCATTGTTCCTAAACCGCCAGAAGTAATATTACTTTTAGAAGAATTAAATTTTGCATATCGACACGCAAACATCTGGTGTTGACCAACATCACTTACGATAATTGCATCACCTTTTGAGTGTTTGTTGATCATTTCAATAGTTTCACCCATCGAAATCCCTTTATCTGTACTCGGATTTAACTCCTCTTTTATTACCGTATCAAACTCTATTTGGTGCAGTTCTTTAAATTCATTGTGCCAAGAATCATGAGATTTTTGATCTAATAAAGGTAAAAGTGCCGCAAGAGATTCTTTTACATCGCCTAAAACAGCAATTTCTGTCTTAACGTTTTTATCAACTTCAGCAGGATCTATCTCGAAGTGAATTACTTTTGCCTGTTTAGCATAAGTGCTTAATTTTCCTGTTACACGGTCATCAAATCGCATTCCCAAAGCAATTAAAACATCACATTCGTTTGTTTTAAGATTTGGAGCATAATTTCCGTGCATTCCAAGCATACCAACATTTAATGGATGATCAGTAGGAAGCGCAGAAAGTCCTAAAATAGTCCAAGCTGCTGGAATTCCTGATTTTTCAACCATTGCTTTAAATTCTTCTTCCGCTTTTCCTAAAATAATTCCCTGACCGAAAACGATCAATGGTTTTTTAGCGCTATTGATTAAAGCTGCAGCTTCGGCAACTTTATCTTGGTTTAATTTCGGAACCGGAACATAACTTCTAATTCCTGTACATTTTTCGTAGCTGAATTCAAATTCGTCAAACTGCGCATTTTTAGTAATATCTACTAAAACCGGCCCTGGACGTCCAGAACGAGCAATATAAAATGCTTTTGCAATAATTTCAGGAATTTGAGAAGCCTCTGTAACCTGAAAATTCCATTTGGTAACTGGAGTTGAAATTCCGATAATATCTGTTTCCTGAAACGCATCAGAACCTAATAAATGTCTTCCAACCTGACCTGTAATACAAACCATTGGAGTTGAATCGATTTGCGCATCTGCAATTCCAGTAACTAAATTAGTAGCTCCCGGGCCAGAAGTAGCAATAGCTACCCCGACTTTTCCTGTAGCTCTTGCATAACCTTGAGCTGCATGGGTTGCACCTTGTTCGTGACGAACTAAAACGTGGTGCAATTGGTCTTGAAATTTATATAATTCGTCGTAAACTGGCATTATAGCTCCTCCCGGATAACCATAAATTAAATCTACACCTTCTTCAAGCAAGCATCTAATAACGGCTTCAGCACCTGATATTTTTATTTTTCCCATTTTGTGGTAATTTATTTTTTAGAATTTGAAGTCTTTAATCAAATTCATTTTTTTGTCGATTAATTGTCGGTAACGCAACCAGTTGAAGCGCTTGATACCGCTCTAGCATATTTAAGCAAAACTCCTCTGTCTACTTTTAAAGGAGGCTGAATCCAACTTGCTTTTCTCGCAGCAAATTCTTCATCAGATATCTTCAGATCGATAGTGTTTTTTACTGCATCAATAGCAATTATATCGCCGTCTTGTACAAGTGCAATTCCACCACCATCATAAGCCTCTGGTGTTACGTGTCCTACCACGAAACCATGCGAACCTCCAGAGAATCTACCGTCTGTGATTAGAGCACAACTGCTTCCTAATCCAGCTCCGATAATAGCAGATGTAGGCTTCAGCATTTCAGGCATCCCTGGACCACCTTTTGGTCCGCAATACCTGATGACGACTACATTACCTGGTTTAATTTTTCCGGCCTGTAGACCTGGAATTACTTCAAATTCTCCTTCAAATACTACAGCTGGACCTTCGAAATATTCTCCTTCTTTTCCAGAGATTTTTGCTACAGCACCTTCAGAAGCAAGGTTTCCGTATAAAACCTGAATATTTCCTGTTGGTTTTAATGCTTTTTGTATTTCGTGAATAACTTCTTGTCCGTCTTGTAAATCTGGCGTAGAAGCTAAATTTTCTGCAACTGTTTTTCCTGTTACCGTCAAACAATCTCCGTGGATCAATCCAACTTTCAACAAATATTTCATTACAGAAGGAATTCCTCCAACTTCGTGAATATCTTCCATCATGTATTTTCCACTTGGCTTCATGTCTGCTAACACAGGAGTTCTGTCGTTAATAGCTTGAAAATCATCAAGAGTAATTGTAATTCCAACAGAGTGCGCCATTGCGATTAAGTGCATAACTGCATTTGTAGAACCTCCTAAAACCGCTACAATTGTAATAGCATTTTCAAAAGCTTTGCGAGTCATGATATCTCTGGGCTTAATATCTTTTTCTAATAAAATTTTGATCGCAGCTCCGGCAGCAGCACATTCTTCTCTTTTTTCCTTACTTAAAGCAGGATTTGAAGAGCTGTATGGCAAACTCATTCCTAAAGCTTCAATTGCAGAAGACATTGTATTTGCTGTATACATTCCGCCGCAAGCACCTGGTCCAGGGCAAGAATTCTGAATTACACCTTTAAAATCTTCTGGAGTAATTTCGTTTCTCACTTTTTTTCCTAAAGCTTCAAAAGCAGAAACAATATTAAGTGATTCACCTTTCCATTTTCCTGAGTGAATAGACCCTCCGTAAACCATCATAGATGGGCGGTTTAATCTTCCCATTGCGATTAAGGCTCCCGGCATGTTTTTATCACAACCCGGAATTGCAATTACACCATCGTACCATTGTGCACCTACAACTGTTTCGATAGAATCTGCAATTACATCTCTAGAAACCAATGAATAACGCATACCTTCAGTTCCGTTAGAAATACCGTCACTGACACCAATGGTATTAAAAATAAGTCCGACAAGATCTACATCCCAAACACCTTTTTTAACATCTTTTGCTAAATCGTTCAAGTGCATGTTGCAAGTATTACCATCGTAACCCATGCTCACAATACCAACTTGTGCTTTTTTCAAATCTTCTTCAGTTAAACCAATTCCGTACAACATCGCTTGCGCCGCAGGCTGTGTTTGATCTTGAGTGATGGTCTTGCTGTACTTATTTAATTCCATTATTGTATTATTTATTTTAATTTTTATTCAAAAAAAAACCTTCCAGTATTTGGAAGGTTTGTAATATAGTTTTTCAATTATATTTATACCATTCCCGATGCAGATGTGCTAAACACATTGACAACAACGACAGAAGTAATAATAATTGAGATTTGCATCTTTCTATTTTTTTAGTGTGACAAAAGTACGGAAACTTTAAGAACTAAAAAAATAAAATCTCAACATTTACAATACTTCTTGTTATTTATTTCATTATTTTAATAAAAAACTTAAACAATTGTCGATTGACCGATACTAACGTTGTCATTATTAAAATACAACAGATCATCTTTGCTGAAAATAAAGTTAGAAACGAACTCCCCTACTTCATTTGTTCCGAATTTAGAATCTGGTTTTAAATCAACAGTTACTACATTAAATTCAATTGCTTTCTTAACTGCCAGAAAAACTACATTCGCTTCTTTAGTTAATCCAAAATGTTCTAATAACAAGGCTGCTGCTAAAATCGAAGCGATCGGATTCGCAATATTTTTTCCTTTTGCCTGCGGATATGATCCGTGAATTGGTTCAAATAAAGCGTGTTTTTCTCCTAAAGAAACTGATGGCAATAAACCAATAGATCCTGTAATTACACTTGCTTCATCAGATAAAATATCTCCGAACAAGTTCTCAGTCAAAATCACGTCAAATTGTTTTGGATTTAAAATCAACTGCATTGCTGCATTATCTACAAATAAGAAATCAAGCTTAACATCTGGATAATTTTCGCTCACTTTCTGAACTACTTTTCTCCATAATCTTGAAGTTTCCAAAACATTTGCTTTGTCAACCAGCGTTAGCTTTTTACGACGATTTTGTGCAGATTTAAAAGCCAAATGTGCAATTCTTGTAATTTCTTCTTCTGTATATTCACATAAATCTGAAGCGTGAGTGCCTTCTTCATTCAGCGTTTTAGTTCCGAAATAAGCACCGCCTGTTAATTCTCTGAAAATTGTAAAATCAGCCCCATCAATAATTTCTTTTTTTAATGGAGAAGACTCAATTAAAGCTTTGTATGGTTTAATCGGACGAATATTGGCAAACAAGCCCAATTCTTTACGAAGTTTTAACAAACCTTGTTCTGGACGAACTTTTGCACTCGGATTATTATCATATTTTGGATCTCCAATAGCACCAAGCAAAACTGCGTCTGTGTTCAAACACAGGTTTAAGGTTTGTTCCGGTAAAGGACTCCCTGTTTTATCAATCGCAACAGCTCCCATCAGTGCGTCTTCAAAAACAAATTCATGATTATAAACTTCCGCAATAGCGTACAATGCTTTTTTAGCTTGTAAAATAACTTCAGGCCCAATTCCATCTCCTGGCAAAACTGCAATTTTCAAATTCATAACGTCTCGTTCTTTATGTATTTAAATCCTTTATTGTTCCTTATTACTAATTAACTTCTAATTAAATCTCCTTCGATTTTAGAAGCTTCGATAATTTGATGAATATCAGCGTCTACAACTTCTTTTTTGATATCAGCAAATTTCAAGAACTCAACATATACAATATCCAATTGTACTTTTGTAAGCTCGTAACCCACTTTTTTTGCACGGTAAGCCAATGCAGCTCTTCCGCTTCTAGCAGTCAATATAATAGACGATTCATTTACACCCACATCAAGCGGATCCATGATTTCGTAAGTTGCTCTGTTTTTAATTACACCATCTTGGTGAATTCCTGAACTATGTGCAAATGCGTTAGCTCCAACAATTGCTTTGTTTGGCTGCACGATCATCCCCATACTTTCAGAAACCAAACGGCTCATAGCGTTTAATTCTTTTGTATTGATATTAGTATCTAAGTTTAAGTAAGGATGTTGTTTAAAAATCATTACAACTTCTTCAAGTGCTGTATTTCCAGCTCTTTCACCAATACCATTTATAGTACATTCTATTTGTCTTGCTCCATTTATAGCTCCTGCGATTGAGTTTGCAGTTGCCATTCCTAAATCATTATGACAGTGACATGAAAGGATTACATTTTCGATTCCTTTTACGTTTTCTTTTAAATATTTGATTTTTGCTCCGTATTCTTCTGGAAGACAATATCCTGTTGTATCAGGAATATTTAATACTGTAGCTCCAGATTTAATTACTTCTTCACAAACTTTTGCCAAGAAAGCATTGTCTGTTCTACCAGCATCTTCTGCGTAAAACTCAACGTCTTCTACATACGATTTTGCGTGTGCAACAGCATATTTTGCTCTTGCAATAATATCTTCTGGCGTAGTTTGTAATTTGTGGAGGATATGAGATTCTGACGTTCCGATTCCAGTGTGGATTCTAGGTTTTTTTGCATGTTTTAATGCCGCAGCAGCAACATCAATATCATTTTTTACAGCTCTTGTCAATCCGCAGACGGTTGCATTTTCTACAATTTTGCAAATCTCAGAAACCGATAAAAAATCGCCTGGACTTGACACAGGAAAGCCTGCCTCGATGATATCAACTCCCATCTGATCTAGTCGTTCTGCGATAACTAACTTTTGTTTAGTATCTAACTTACATCCTGGAACTTGCTCGCCATCGCGCAAAGTGGTGTCAAAAATTTGAACTTTCTCTCTATTCATATTCATTTATTTAATGTAATTTCACATCTTGATAACAAATATATATTGTACTATCGCAGTACGAAATTCATTTTAATGAAATTATACTGTTCATAACACAATTTATAACACTATAACAATTTAATTTTCAACAAGTTATATTATTATTTTTTACAATGGCTAACCATCAAAAAGATTTTTTATTTGTACTAATAAAATCACTTTCAAAATCCGAAAAACGTCAATTTAAAATTTTTGCGAGTCGTTTAGAGACGAGTTCAAACACAAAATTTATCGAATTGTTTAATATTTTGGATAAATCTGAAAACTATGATGAGAAGCTAATTTTAAAAAGCGGCGTTATTCAAAAAGTACAGTTATCTAACTTAAAGTCATACCTATACAAGCAGATTTTGGTTAGTATTCGTTTGAATATTCCCAGCCAAAACATTCGTTATCAATTACGCGAGCAAATGGATTTTGCTGTTATTCTTTATAATAAAGGATTGTACAAGCAGAGTTTGAAGATTTTGGACAAGACCAAACAGCAGGCTCTTGAAAATGACGAAAAATATATGGCTTATGAAATTGTAGAGTTCGAAAAACTTATCGAATCGCAATATATTACCAGAAGTATTCAAGGCCGCGCTGACGAATTGGTTATTCAGGCCAAAGAATTAAACTACAGAAATACAATTTCAAGTAAATTATCAAATCTTTCGCTACAGTTATACGGAATCATGCTGAAAACGGGTTATGTAAAAAGCGATGCCGAATACAAATATATAGACGATTATTTCAACCGACATATTGCAAAACTAGACGAAAGTAAATTTGGCTTCCGAGAAAAGTATTGGTTTTACAATGCGAGTCTTTGGCGAAGCTTTTTGGTTCAGGATTTCTTGGCGAGTTATAAATTTGCTTACAAATGGGTGACTTTATTTTATGACAACCCAAATATGATTTACTTGAATCCTGTATTTTTCTTGAAAGGAAATCATTATTTCTTAGAATCACTTTACATGTTAAAATATAAGTCGAATTTCAAGAAGTATTTGAATTTGTTAGAAGAAACGATTGCTGATCCAAAATTCCCTGCAAATGATAATATTGCATCGCTTTCCTTTCTATATGTTTATAACAACAAACTAAACCTGCATATTCTGGAAGGAACTTTCGCAGAAAGCGAATATTTGATTCCTGAAATTTTAGACAAATTAAAAATTCACAGTGATCATTTAGATGAACATCACGAAATGTTGTTTTTCTACAAAATTGCTTCTATTTATTTTGGAAATGAAAAGTATAATGAATGTATTTTATATTTAGATAAAATCATCAATAACAAGAACTTAACGATGCGAGAAGATTTAATGTGTTTTGCACGACTTTTATCTTTGATCGCGCATTATGAAATAGGTAAAGATTATTACTTAGAAAATCACCTAAAAAGCACCTATAAGTTTTTGATTAAAATGAACGACTTGCATGAAGTTCAAAAGGAAATTATTAAGTTCTTAAGAAACCTGAACAACTTTTATCCTGCTGATATCAAAAATGAATTCAAAAAAATGCACGCCCGTTTTGTAGAACTTGAAAAAAGTACTTATGAAAAGAGAGCTTTTCTTTATCTGGATATTATTTCGTGGCTTGAAAGCAAAATTGAAAACCGAAAAATTGCTGATATTATTAGAGAAAAAGCAAAATTAAATAGTAGATAAATAATTTAAATTCCAATTTTTTAAAATTCCAAAACAAAAGCGCTAAAGCATTATGTTCTAGCGCTTTTTTAATGGTGTGAAATTTTATCTGCAATAACAGCAAGTTGATGTTCCTGCAAGACAAACATCCCCTCTTCCTGGAGTGTTTGAAAGCACACCTCCAGCTTCACCACATAATCGATCGCATAAACCAATTGTTGGATTTACATACGGAAGCCCGCCTCCAAAATGTTTTTTTGGGTGTCTCTGCTTAATGTTTCAATGTTTTTTAGGTTTTTTAAGTTTTTCATTGTTGTAATAGTTTGAATTATTCCTACTCTTAAGCTTTTCGGATTACGCTTTAATCAATTGATTATAAAATATTTATAATCTAAATTAAAGAAATAAAATCATACTATTCGTACAATAATTAAAATTAACATACACAAAAACAGAATTTTAAAAAAAATCCCAAACTCCAACAACTTGGAATTTGAGATTTTTATAGTGGGGTTTAAAAAACTTTATTCTACAATATTAGACATCGTCACATAGAAGTTTTTATCTACTTCAAGCTTTCTATCTTCATTTGTTGTTTTTACCGACTGCCATTCTGTTGTTGGTTTTAACCAAGTTTCCTGTCCGTTAATTGTAACTTTTACAGGCATATCAAACTTAGAAACGCAATTTGTCCAGTGATAGCCCAAAGTTCCATTTTTAAACATGTATTCAAAAACCGGAATTTTAGTTGTTGTTAAATATTGCGCGTAAACTCTATTAAAGTTAATTCCAGATTGTTCGTTGATATAATCCTCAATTTGTTTTGAAGTTACGGTTTGATGATAAAAAGTTTTATTTAAACCTCTTAAAATCGATTTCCATTTTGCATCATCATTAATAACCTGACGAATCGTATGAAGCATATTTGCTCCTTTTGGATACATATCTCCAGATCCCTCATTATTTACATCATAATGCCCGATAATTGGTTTGTCATTCTGAATGTTTTTTCTAACACCTCTTACATATTCTGCACCGGCCTCTTTTCCATAATAATATTCTACAAAAAGACTTTCCGAGTAATTGGTAAAGCTCTCATGAATCCACATATCTGCAATATCTTTATAGGTAATGTTGTTGGCAAACCATTCGTGTCCAGATTCGTGAATGATGATAAAATCAAACTTTAATCCCCAGCCAGTGCCGCTTAAATCACGTCCTAAATATCCTTTTTTATATTGATTCCCATACGTCACAGAGCTCTGATGCTCCATTCCTAAATACGGAACTTCTACCAATTTATAGCTGTCTTCATAAAAAGGATAAGGTCCGAACCAATCTTCAAAAGCTTTGAGCATTTTTGGAGCATCTTTAAAATGTTCTTTTGCCAAAGCCAGATTGTCTTTTAAAACATAATAGTTACAATCTAAATCTCCTTTTTCTCCTTTAAAAACTTCAGAGAAATTTACATAATCTCCGATATTAATATTGACACCATAATTATTAATTGGGTTGGCAACATACCAATTAAAGGTTTTAGTTCCGTCTTTTTCTTTCTTAACGCTTTGTAATCTTCCGTTAGAAACATCTGTCAAATCTCCAGGAACATTCACACTAATCAACATATTTTCTACTTCATCATACATATGGTCTTTACACGGCCACCAAACACTCGCGCCTAAACCCTGACAAGATGTTGCAATAAAATCTTTTCCATTTTTATCTTTTTTCCAAGAAAGTCCTCCATCCCAAGGCGCTCTTACTGCTTCTTTAGGTTTTCCTCCAAAAGAAATTACAATTTCTTTAGTATCACCAACTTTTTGTTTTTCATTCAAAGTAATAAAGAAAGCATTTCCATCTCTTTCAAACTTCAAATCTTTGCCATTTTGAGTTACTTTCGTAATATTCATCGGCTCCTGCAAATCAATCTGCATTATATTGTTTTCTGTTAAAACAGTGTAACGAACGGTATTAAAACCCGTAATAGTTTTCTCAGACGGATTAACTTTAATATCCAAATGATAATATTTTAAATCCCACCAAGCTCTTTCTTTTGTAATACTACCGCGTAAAGTGTCCTGATGTGTAAAAACGGTTTCTGACTTATTTAAAAGCCCTTGAGCATTAGTATTTAGACCAACTAAAAGAGCAATAAAAGCACTGCCAAAATATTTTTTCATTATTTATAATTTTAAAAAAGATGTATTTTTAAAGTATTGAAACAGAACAAATGTAAACAATCCCGTCAATTTTTTAAGAAATTAACATTTTTGATTTATTGGTTTTAATGTTAAAGTTCATAAAGTTCTCTATTTTAGCAGTTTTAAAATCAGTTATCTTATATGAAGCCAAAATTTTTATTCTCTATTTGTTTATTGATTTCTATTTTAAAACTGAACGCTCAAACTTTTCCTGTTTATAAGGTAAAATCTGAAATTACAATTGATGGAAATTTATCTGATTGGAAAAATCCTTTTCTTGGTCCATTTTTGATTCATAACACCAGCGGAAAAGCAACTCAGGAAACTTTTGTTTCACTTTCGTGGAATGACGAAAATCTCTACTTGGCTTACAAATGTCAAGATTCTCAAATACTAGGATCACAGCAAAAAAAAGATTCAAAGATTTTTGAGACTGATGATCTTGCAGAAATTTTCCTTGATCCAGACGGAGACGGAAAGAATTATCTAGAAGTCGGCGTAAATGCCTTTTCTACTTATTATGATGTCCTTTTAAAATGTATTTCTCCTGAATGCGGAGGCTGGAATATGGCAATGGATTTTGATATTAAAGGAATTAAAGCCATCAGTAAAACTACTACCGAAGGGTACATTGTCGAAATCAAAATCCCGTTTTCGAGTTTAGAAAAAATAGAAAATGGTCATTTTGCAAAACCAAAAGCAGGAACAAAATGGAAAGGAAATGCTTTTAGAATTGATTACGGTAACACCACCGAATACCTTGCCTTACAACCTTATAAGAGTGCTGTTTTTGGTTTTCACCAACCAAAAGAATTTGCTGTTTTTGAGTTTGTGGAGTAGGTTGAATTGTTTCAGGTTTCAGGTTTCAGGTTTCAAGTTCTGTAGCGAACGTGAAACTTGAAACCTGAAACTAAAAAAACTACCCCCCTCTACTTCTGACGCTTCTTCAAAACTTCTACAACGTCATTTAATTGATAACCTTTGGCTTGTAAAAGAATTAGATAGTGAAATAACAAATCGGCGCTTTCGCTAAGGAATAAATCGTCGTTATCATCTTTAGATTCTATAACTACTTCTACAGCTTCTTCTCCAACTTTCTGAGCGATTTTATTGATTCCTTTTGCGAACAAAGAAGCTACGTAACTTTGTTCAGAATCAGCATTTTCTCTTCTGGTTTTGATTGTGTTTTCTAAATGAGAAATAAAACCGTAACTAGCATCATTTGGTTCCTGCCAACAAGTATCTGCACCCGTGTGACACGTTGGGCCAACAGGTCTTGCTTGAATCAAAAGTGTATCGCCATCGCAATCATTTTTTATACTAACTAAATTTAAAAAATTACCGCTTTCCTCCCCTTTTGTCCAAAGTCTTTGTTTGGAACGGCTAAAAAAAGTTACCTTTTGAGTTTCTATTGTTTTTTGAAGCGATTCTTCGTTCATATAACCCAGCATCAGAACGTTTTTAGTTTCTGAATCCTGAATTATTGCCGGAATTAATCCGTGTGCGCTTTTGATATCTATGTCCATTTTAGATTTTAGAGTTTAAATTTCAGATTTTTAAAAACTGAAAATATTGATATTTTGATTGATTTTTGATATTGTAATTGGAATTTTACAACCTTACTTCAATTCCGTTATTTCTAAGTTCTTGCTTTAAAACTTTAATTTCAATTTCTTTAAAATGAAAAACACTTGCTGCTAAAGCTGCATCTGCTTTTCCTTCTTTAAATGAATCAACGAAATGCTTTATATTCCCTGCTCCACCAGAAGCAATAATCGGAATATTAATTAAAGTTGATAATTTAGCCAAAGCCTCATTTGCGAATCCGTTTTTAGTTCCGTCGTTGTCCATTGATGTGAATAAAATCTCGCCAGCGCCACGCTCTGCAACTTCAACAGCCCAATCGAAAAGATTTAATTCGGTTGGAACTTTTCCGCCAACTAAATGAACAATCCATTGTCCGTCAATTTGTTTAGCATCAATTGCCACAACAACGCACTGACTTCCAAATTTCTGAGCCAAATCATTAATCAACTGCGGATTTTTTACTGCCGATGAATTGATCGAAACTTTATCTGCCCCATTATTCAAAAGGATTTCTACATCTTCTACAGACGAAATGCCGCCGCCGACTGTAAACGGAATATTAATTTTTTCTGCAACGCTCCGTACCATATTTACAAGCGTTTTACGTCTTTCTTCGGTTGCCGAGATATCTAGAAAAACCAATTCATCTGCTCCTTCAGCAGAATAAATTGCTGCCAATTCTACAGGATCTCCCGCGTCACGTAAATCTACAAAATTTACGCCTTTTACGGTTCTTCCGTTTTTTATATCTAAACAAGGTATGATTCTTTTTGCTAACATTTTTTTAATGTGTCAATTGCACAATTAGATAATTTGAAAATGAGATAATTAGATAATTTTAATCATATGTTACATAATTGACTAATTTTCTAATTGACACATTACCTCAATTGTTTTATTTACTAATTATATAGTTCTCCAGTTGTTTCAGCGTTATTCTTCCTTCGTAAATTGCTTTTCCTATAATCGTTCCTTCACAGCCTAATTCCGCTAATTTTGGTAATTCGTCGAAAGTTGAAATTCCTCCAGAAGCGATTAATTTTATTCCGTTTGCTTCCGCTAAAATTTTGCTATACAAATCAAAACTTGGACCTTGCAACATTCCATCTTTTGCAATATCGGTACAAATTACATATTGAATTCCTTTTGATTGATAGTCTTGAATAAACGGAATTAAATCTTCATTTGATTCTTCTAACCAGCCCGAAACTGCAATTTTTTCGTCTTTTGCGTCGGCTCCTAAAATGATTTTTTCAGTTCCGTATTCTGAAATCCATATTTCGAAAATTGATCTGTTTTTTACGGCAATACTGCCGCCTGTAATTTGATTGGCACCACTTTCAAAAGCAATTCTCAAATCATCATCCGATTTTAATCCGCCTCCAAAATCAATTTTTAAACTCGTTTGCGTTGCGATTAGCTCTAAGATTTTATAATTGACAATTTTGCTTGATTTTGCGCCATCAAGATCTACTAAATGTAAATACTCGATTCCGTGCGCTTCAAATGATTTCGCCACTTCCAATGGATTTTCATTGTAAATGATTTTGGTGTCATAATCACCTTTGGACAAACGAACGCATTTTCCTTCAATGATATCTATGGCTGGTATTATTCTCATGTTTTGATATTTTAGATTTCTGATTTTAGATTTTAGATTCTAAAACTGAAGATTGATATTTGATTGATTTTTGATATTGAAATTGAATTTTACATTTTCAAAAAGTTTCCAAGGATTTTCTCACCAACATCTCCGCTTTTTTCTGGGTGAAACTGAGTTCCGTAAAAATTATCTTTTTGTAAAGCTGATGCATATTCAATATCATAATTGGTTTTAGCAACCGCATATTCGCAATCTGGCGCGTAAAAACTGTGAACCAAATACATAAATTCATTTTCTGAAATACCTTTAAATAAATCCGACTTTAAATCATAAATCTGATTCCAGCCCATTTGAGGCACTTTTACGTTTTGAGTAAATTTAATTACATCAACATCAAAAATCCCTAAACCTTTTGCATTTCCTTCTTCTGTAGAATTACACATTAACTGCATTCCAAGACAAATTCCTAAAACAGGCTGTTCCAATTGCGGAATCAAATTATCCAAACCGCTTTCTTGAAGTTTGGTCATTGCAGAACTTGCCTCGCCCACACCAGGAAAAATCACTTTATCTGCTGATTGAATTTCTTCCGGATTATTACTCAAAACGGCTTTAAAACCTAATCTTTCAATAGCAAACATAATGCTCTGAATGTTTCCTGCGCCATAATTTATGATAACTATTTTCAAAATTATTTTAGATTTTAGACTTTAGATTTTAGATTTCTCTTCAACATAAAATCATTAATACTTTTTATTTGACCGCAATGTTCGCAAGGTACTACGCTAAGAACGCAGAAAAACTTGTGTGCTTTGCGCAAATCTTTGCGAGCTTTGCGGTTAAACTTTTTACAACATACCCTTTGTACTAGGCAAAATCATTTTTTCGGTATCACGTTTTACCGCGACTTTTATCGCTTTCGCGAAAGCTTTAAAAATCGCTTCAATTTTATGATGCTCGTTGATTCCTTCTGCTTTTATGTTTAAGTTCGCTTTTGCGCCGTCTGTAAATGATTTGAAGAAATGGTAAAACATTTCTGTTGGCATTTTACCAACCATTTCACGTTTGAATTCCGTTTCCCAAACCAGCCAGTTTCTTCCTCCAAAGTCAATTGCAGCCTGTGCTAAACAATCATCCATCGGAAGACAGAATCCGTAACGCTCGATTCCTAATTTGTTTCCTAACGCTTTCGCGAAAACTTCGCCGAGAGCAATCGCTGTGTCTTCGATTGTATGATGTTCGTCAACTTCTAAATCTCCTTTCACCAAAATTTCTAAATCCATTTGGCCATGACGTGCGATTTGATCCAACATATGATCGAAAAATGCAATTCCGGTTTCGATTTTACTTTTTCCTGTTCCGTCAAGATTTAAATTGATAAAAATATCAGTTTCGTTTGTTTTTCTGGTAATCGATGCAGAACGCGCTTCTAATTTCAAAAACTCATAAATTGTTTTCCAATCCATTGATTGTAAAACGATTGTTCCGTTTAATTCCTCACGTTTAGACGAAATTTCATTGCTTCCAATTCCATCCGTATTATTCATGAAAATGGCTTTAGCACCAAGATTTTTAGCCAATTCTACATCTGTTAAACGATCTCCTAAAACAAATGAATTTGCTAAATCGTACGCTGGATTGTTTAAATATTTCGTCAGCATTCCGGTTCTTGGTTTGCGTGTTGGCGCATTTTCTTCTGGAAAAGAACGATCTACAAAAATCTCGTCAAACTTTACTCCTTCATTTTCAAAGGCTTTAAGAATGAAATTCTGCGTTGGCCAGAACGTATTTTCAGGAAAACTATCTGTCCCTAATCCGTCCTGATTGGTTACCATTGCTAATTCATAATCCAATTCAGATGCAATTTTTGCTAAATATTGAAAGGCTTTTGGATAAAACTCTAATTTATCTAAACTGTCTAATTGGTAATTTTCAGGTTCCAGAACAATAGTTCCGTCACGATCTATAAAAAGTACTTTTTTCATAATATTTTTTTGTTCTGCCACAGATTACACTGATTTAAAGGATTTTTCTTTTTGCCACGAATTACACAAATTTCACTAATTTAATTCGTGTACATTTGTGTAATTAATGGCAAAAGAATTATACACAAACAGAGTAAAAATCCTTTTAATCTCTATAATCTGTGGCTATATCTTTTTTTTAACTCAACGATTTCAATTCTTTAATTACAAACGCATTTTCCTCTTTTGTTCCGATGGTAAAACGAAGACAGTTTTCGCATAAAGGTTGCGTTGTTCTGTTGCGAATTACGATTCCTTTCTTAATTAACTGATCGTATCTTTTGTTAGCATCATCTACTTTAGCTAAGATAAAATTTGCTTCCGTTGGATAAACTTTTTCAACAAAATCAATTTCAAGTAAAACTTTAAGTAACTCTTCTCTTTGCTCAATAATAGAAGAAATTTCACTTTTTATTTTATCTGAATCTTTTAAACGTTCAATTGCTCTTTGCTGCGTCAATTCGTTTACATTATAAGGCGGTTTAATTTTATTTAAAATTGAAATAACCACTTCAGATGCATAACAAATTCCCAAACGAATTCCTGCCAAACCATAAGCCTTAGAAAGCGTCTGCGTAATAATCAAATTCGGATATTCATCAATTTCTGTCAGCCAGCTTTCTTTGTCCGAAAAATCAATATAAGCTTCATCAATTACAACCAAACCATTAAAGTTTTGAAGCAGTTTCACCACGCTTTCATCAGAAAAAGAATTTCCTGTCGGGTTATTTGGCGAACATAAAAAGATGATTTTAGTGTTTTCATCAACCGCTTCCAAAATCTTTTCAACTTGTGGCTGAAAATCTGTAGAAAGCAAAACTTCTCTGTTTTCTACATTATTTATATTTGCCAAAACGCTGTACATACCATATGTTGGTGGAAGCGAAATAATATTATCCGTTTTTGGTTCGCAAAATGCTCTGAAAAGCAGGTCTAAGACTTCATCACTTCCGTTTCCTAATAAAATCTGACTTTGTTTTACCAAATTATTTTTAGCCAAAATCGCTTTTACAGACATTTGCTGTGGATCTGGATAACGGTTTACGCCATTTTGAAACGGATTTTCATTGGCATCCAAAAAAATCATTTCGGCGGTGTCAAAATCTTCAAACTCATCTCGTGCAGACGAATATGGCTTTAAAGATTTTACGTTTTCACGTGTTATTGTATTTATATCGAAGATACTCATTGTTTTATTTTTATTCCTGCGAGGTTTCCAAAACCTCGTAGGTATTATTAATTTAAACTAAAAATCACAAATCGATTTAAACCTACGAGGTTTTGGAAACCTCGCAGGATTGCAGACGTAATGTCACAGCATTTTTATGTGCCTGCAAACCTTCGGCTTCGGCCATCAATTCTATTGCTTTACCGATGTTTTGAATTCCTTTTTGTGTTATTTTTTGAAAGGTCATCGATTTCATAAAACTGTCTAGATTTACACCGCTGTAATTTTTAGCGTAACCGTTTGTCGGCAATGTGTGATTAGTTCCTGATGCGTAATCTCCAGCGCTTTCCGGCGTATAATTTCCGATGAAAATCGAGCCCGCATTTACGATTCCGTTGCAGTAAAAATCATCAAATTCTGAATTGATAATAAAGTGTTCTGGACCGTAATCATTGATTAAATCTAAAGCGATTTGATCATTTTCAACAAAAATCAATTTTGAATTTTCTATTGCTTTTTTAGCAATTTCTTTTCTTGGAAGTTCTTCGATCTGAATTTGAATTTCCTTTTCTACTTCATCAATTAACTTTTTTGAAGTCGAGACCAAAATTACCTGACTATCAGTTCCGTGTTCGGCTTGAGACAATAAATCTGAAGCTACAAAAGCAGGAACCGCAGTATTGTCGGCTACAATTAATAATTCTGAAGGTCCAGCCGGCATATCAATAGCAACTCCAAATTGTGTTGCCAATTGTTTTGCTACCGTTACAAATTGATTTCCAGGTCCGAAAATCTTGTAAACCTGCGGAATTGATTTTGTTCCGAAAGTCATTCCTGCAATAGCCTGAATGCCGCCAACTTTCAGGATTTTAGTTACGCCGCATAAATTAGCAGCGTATAAAATCGCTGGATTAATTTTTCCTTTTTTATCTGGTGGCGAACACAATACGATTTCTTTGCAGCCTGCAATTTCAGCAGGAACAGCAAGCATTAAAACGGTTGAAAATAAAGGCGCCGTTCCGCCTGGGATATACAAGCCAATTTTCTGAATCGGTCTTTTTTCCTGCCAGCAGTTTACACCTTCAATTGTTTCAATTTCAACTCTATCTGTTTTTTGAGCAGCGTGAAATTTATAAATATTATTTTTTGCTAATTGAATTGCTTCTTTTAATTCGCTTGAAATTGAATTTACGGCTTCGTGAATTTCTTCTGACGTAACTTCATAATCATCAAGAGTAATTCCGTCAAAAATTGAAGTATATTTTGCTACGGCTTCATCCCCCTTTTTCTGAACTTCTTTGAAGATTTCTTTTACCGTAACTTCAATGTCATCAATGGTTTTTGTTGGCCTTTTTAGTATTTCTGACCAAGTATCTTGTTTTGGATTGTCTATTTTATTCATAATATTTCATATTAAATTCCAAAGCTTTAAATCCCAAATTCCAATTCTTTGTCTAAAAATTTAACGCAAAGGACGCAAGGTTTTATTTATTCACTTTGACTATAAAACGCTAAGTTCGCAAAGCTGGAGGTTTGGAATTTGGAGTTTTTTAATTGGAATTTCTGTTTTATAGTACCATTTTCTCAATTGGACAAACTAAAATTCCTTCTGCTCCAACTTCTTTTAATTGATCAATAACGTCCCAAAAAGTGTCTTTATCAATAACGGAGTGCACACTGCTCCAGCCTTCTTGCGCTAATGGCAAAACCGTTAAGCTTCTTAAAACTGGAAGGATTTTACCAACAGCTTCAATTTTGTCATTTGGAACGTTCATTAGAATATATTTTGAATTTCTAGCTCTTAAAACTGCTTGAATTCTAAATTTTAAAGTGTCAATGTGTTTTTGAATTTCTGGAGAAACTTTTGGTGAAACTGCTAAAACGGCTTCACTTTTCAGAATTACTTCAACTTCTTTTAAGTTGTTTTTGAATAAAGTACTGCCGCTTGAAACAATATCTACAATAGCATCTGCAAGACCAATATTTGGTGCAATTTCTACAGAACCCGAAATTTGGTGAATATCTACTGTTATCCCAAATTGTCCGAAGAAATCGTTTACTGTATTTGGATAAGAAGTCGCAATACGCAGACCTGCTAAATCCTGAACCGAATTGTACTCGAAAGTTTTTGGAACGGCTACAGAAACTTTGCATTTTGAGAATCCTAATTTCTGAACGACTTCGATTCCTTTTCCTTTTTCTACTAATAAATTATCGCCTACAATGGCTAAATCTACAACTCCATCAATTAAATATTGTGGAATATCGGAATTTCTAAGGTATAAAACTTCAAGAGGAAAATTAGAAGCTTCGGCTTTTAACTGGTCGATTCCGTTGTTGATAGAAATACCGCAGTCTTTTAGGATTTGAATGCTGTCTTCGTTTAAACGACCTGATTTTTGAATTGCAATTTTTAAAGTACTCATTTTTTAGTTGTTTGTTGAATTAATAGTTTGAGTACAAAGAGTTGTGAATTAAAAAACCCGTTTGATGTACTCAAACGGGTTTTAAAATATGATGATTTACACGCATATCATTAACACATCGCTTGAGAGCAATAATGTAGATGATGATGATGTAATTGAATTGAAATCATGATTTGTTTTATTTTTTACTTCTTTGATTCGGTTGCAAATATACTAGATAATTTCTTTAAAAAGCAATTTTTATTTTAACTTAACGAGAGTTTATTGTTAAAAAACATTACTTAAGCATTTTGTCTTGATAATTTACAAATCAGCTTAAAGTACTATCATATTCGTCAAAAGCTAATAAAACTTTGGTTCCTTTTCCGATTTCGCTTTCAATCTTAAATTTGATTTGCAATAAATCTGTCATTCTTTTTACAATAAATAATCCCAAACCTGTTCCTTTAATTTCTGAATGATTTAAAGAATCTGATCTAAAAAATGGGTTTAAAATCGATTCCAAATCTTCTTTTACAATTCCGATTCCTTTATCAGAAATGGTACAGATTATTTTGTTTTTTTCTTTAAATAATGAAATCAATATTTCTCCTTCATTATTCGAATATTTTATCGCGTTTGAAATAATATTTCGAAGAATGGTCACAACTAAATAATTATCCGAATAGATAGAAAACTCTTCTTTTGCATCTAAAACAACATTTAGATTTCCTGCTTTAATTTTATCAGAATTTAAAGTTAGAACATCTAAAACAACAGCATTCAAATAAATATTTTCTTTATTAATATTCTGTTTTTGGTTCTCAAAACGAGCCATTAAAAGCAGTTGATCTACAAGTGAATTTAAATGATCTACTTCATTAATACAATAATTAATTTTTTCTTCGTATTCTTTGCTGTCTCTAGGTTTACGAATGAGTACTTCAAGTGTTCCTTTAATAACGGTAAGCGGCGTTCTTAACTCGTGAGAAGCATCAGAAGTGAACTGTTTTTCACGTTCAATTGCATCTTCAATTCGGTTTAATAAATTGTTAATGGTCTTAGAAAGTATAAACAATTCATCGCGCATTTTTGGCAGCGGAATTCTGGTTTTTAAATTATCTTTTGTTATTGCTTTCGAAGTATGGATAATATCATTAATAGGCTTAATACTTCGTCCAGCAAAAAAACGAGCTATAAAAAACAAAAGAAGAAGAATAATGGGAAAAGCAATCAAAAGTGTGTCCAATAAATTCTCCAATACTTTTGAAGAATCAGAAAGTGACATCGCAATAATCAAATAACCAATTTTCTTTTCTTTAATGTGAAGCGGTACCTGAATCTGCCTTATTTTGTTTCCTAATAATTGGGTGTCAAAAAGCTGAAAATGTTCTTTGTTTTCATGAAAAATCAATTTTTCATTTTTAAGATTGGGCGATTTCTCGATTATCTTTTTGTTCAAATCTAAAAACTGTACAAAAACAGGATTTACATCTACAGAATTATGTTCTCTTTCCTCCCATTCTTCAGCATCCATAAGGATTACGACTTTATTTTCTATTTTAATTTCCCTTAAATGATCATTAATTTCAATCCTTAAATTTTCATCAATATGATTGTAAACTGTCAATTTTACAATAAAATAAATTGCAGAAAACACTACCAGAATCAGCAATCCCGTCGTGATAATATAATTTAATGCAATTCTATTTTTAAAAGAAAGTGATGTCATTTTAATCTTGAGCGATATATCCGATGCCGCGAATCGTTTTTATATAATCTTCTTCAATCTTCAAGTTTAGTTTTTTACGAATGGCATTCATAAAAACATCAATTACACCTGTATCATATTCAAAATTAATTGCCCAGACATCGCGCAGAATCTGATTACGTGTACAAACTTTTTCTTTGTTCTGAATTAAATAAGCCAATAATTCAAATTCTCGCTGTGTCAATGCTATTTCTTCTTCGCCTTTAAGAACAATGTGTTTGGACAAATCCATTGTAATAGTTCCTAAGGTTAAAGTTTCGGTTTGCTTTTTACTTCTAAAATGTACTTTTATGCGCTCAACCAATTCTTCAAAACTAAAAGGCTTTTTAATATAATCGTTTGCACCGGCTTTTAAACCTTCTATAGTTTCCTGAACCGTATCTTTTGCTGTTAAAAATATAATTGGCGTAGTTTGATCTTTAATCCTGATTGCCTTGCATAAATCCAATCCGTTTATTTTAGGAATCATCCAGTCCAATAAAATCAAATCAAATTTCTGATTTTGAAGGAGTTCAAAACCTTTAGAACCATCATTTGCGGTTGTAACCTGATAGCCTTCTTCTTGTAAACCTTGTTTTAAAAACTGCACAATGCCTAACTCGTCTTCAATTATTAAAATATGCATTTATCGTAGAATATTAAGGTTTCTGTTTATTTTGTAGATCAAAGGTAGCTATTTTTAGAGTTTTGAAGTGCATCGAAAAAGCTATGTAACCAAGAAAATCAACATCTTAAGCAAACTTTAAGTTAACATTAAGCAAGGTAAAAGTCGAACTTAATCTGCAATTAATGATTCAGAATTAATTTTGTAAAAAAACAAACTGAATGAGCTTTTACAAAAAACTTTCACCTCTTTATAATCTTGCTATACTGTACTTTATAGTAAGTTTTGTGCTTAGAACAGTATTATTCTTTCATCCCATAACTCAAAGCACATTTACATTCATTGAATCGTTGAAAATCTACACTCTAGGTCTTTTTTCAGACTTTTTTGTATTTGTTATAGCTTCTGTTTTTCTTTGGCTGTATCTCATTTTTATCTCCAATTCCAAATATAACAAGCCTTGGGGGTATATTATTTTGGCTGCTTTTGTTTCTCTTTTGATTTATACAGCATCAGGAAAAAGCATTTTTGATGAGTATGGAGGCGCTTTACCTAAAATTGTGACCATTTTTGTGGGTTTAAAAACATTCTTGTTTGGATTGTTTCTCTTTATCCCAAAATATCGTGACAAAATCAGATTCTGGCTTTTTACTTTTGTGATCTTTTTATATGTTTTAATAATACTTCAAAACGGATTAAGTGAGTTTTTCTTTTGGAATGAATTTGGCGTAAAATACAACTTCATCGCTGTTAATTATCTGATTTATACCAATGAAGTTATCGGAAACATTATGCAGTCTTATCCCGTAATACAGTTGTTTTCAGGATTATTTTTGATTACTGCGGCCATTACTTTTTTCATTGTAAAAAGATCAAAAAATTACCTTCAGGAAATTCCGAGTATATCTGAAAAAATCAAGATCAGCGGCATTTATATCGCTTTATTTACAATGTCACTTTTTGCAGTTCCCAATTTGTCTAAAACAGAAAATTCTAGAAATATGTTTGTTAATGAACTACAATCAAACGGATTGTATAAATTTTACTTAGCTTTTCAGAACAACAAACTTGATTATTATAAATTCTACAAAACCATTCCGAATCAGAAAGCATTTGCTATTTTAAAACAACAAATGCCTTCAATATCTGGAAAAAATACTTTGCAAAATATCAGCAATGATTCGTTGGAAACACGTAAAAATGTGGTTTTGATCACGATAGAAAGTTTAAGTGCCGACTTTATGAAAATGTACGGCAACAAACAAAATATTACTCCTTTTCTAGATAGTCTTGCTCAAAAGAGTTTAATTTTTACGAATACCTATGCAGCAGGAAACCGTACCGTTCGCGGTCTTGAAGCAGTAACTTTATGTCTGCCTCCTACCGCAGGCGAAAGTGTTGTAAAAAGAGAAGACAATAAAAATAAATTTTCGACAGGATCTGTTTTTCTTCAAAAGGGATACAATGTGAAATTTATGTACGGAGGTGACGCTTTTTTTGATAACATGCAAGATTTCTTCACTGGAAATGGTTATCAGATTATTGATAAGTCTAACTTTAGTGAAAACGAAATTACTTTTTCTAATGTTTGGGGTGTTTGTGACGAAGATATGTACAATAAAGCGATAAAGGTTATGAATGCGGAGGCGAAAGAAAACAAACCGTTTTTTAACCATATTATGACTGTAAGCAACCACAGGCCTTTTACGTATCCGAATAATAAAATTGATATTCCAGGAAATATTAAATCTCGCGATGGCGGTGTAAAATATACGGATTATGCTTTAAGCCAATTTTTTAAACAGGCTGAAAAACAACCTTGGTATAAAAATACAGTATTTGTAATCGTAGCAGATCATTGTGCGTCCAGCGCTGGCAAAACAGAATTGCCTTTAGACAAATATAGAATTCCTGCTTTTATTTATACACCCGGGAATCAACCTGAAAAATGCGATAAATTAATGTCACAAATTGATTTAATGCCGACTCTTTTTGGCTTGCTTCATTTTGATTATGAAAGTAAATTTTTCGGGCAAGATGTATTAAAACCTGATTATAAACCTAGAGCTTTAATTGCAACTTATCAGGATTTAGGTTTAATAAAAGATAATGTTTTAACGATTATCTCACCAAAACAGCAAATCAAACAGTTTGCTTTAAGACATAATGAAAAAGCTGGAATTGCACCTGAATTTCAAATACATTATGATGAAATTCCAATGAAATCAGAAAATAAAACTTTGGTCAATCAGACCATTTCTTATTATCAATCGGCTTCTTATTTATTAAAAGAAAAAGAATATCAATTTAAAGATTTAACGTCAAAGAATGCCAAGCTTTATGCTAAAGTTCGTTAAAAGTTAAAAATAAAAAAGCCTCAAATTCAATGAATTTGAGGCTTTTTTTAAAGTCTGTATTTCTAGTTTGAAACCTTAAACTTCAAACAAAAATTAGTCATTTTGATTTTTCATTCCAAATAAATCTCCTTTTTGGAATAATTTTAAATCTTCCTGCAAAGATGGATAATTTCTTTGTGTAACCGATGGCGCGTCCAAATCACTCAAATCTGGTTTTCCAGCATTTACCCATGCAGTATACCAAAAACTTGCCGTTGCAGTAATAGCTTTTCTCATTTGGCCCTCTACCATTCCGTTTAATTGTTCATGCAGTTTTTTAGCATACTCATCAGAAAAGACAGCAGTATTGTATTTCGTTTTCAATACTTTTCCTTCTGCGTCCATTTTAAATACTTTATCCTGTGGAGTTGCAGTTCTCAGCTTTTTATCAATATCCAATAACGGCTGTGCCAAGGTGTGCGTATCATTAATCATGTCCCAAATTGCTTTGTGAACATCTGTATAATACTGTGCTTCAGGAACATTTAATTTATAATTTTTAACGTATAATTCTGGCAATCTGCTTTCCCAAAGTGAATGAATTCCTTTTTGATCAGTCAATTGACCATCATGATTTGCAGATGTATGCAATGGCATGTGCGCATCACCAATGTAATGGCCTAAATCTGCGGCAAGAAATAAGATTTCAGCTCTGTTTTTGTCCTTAAAAGCTTTAGTCAGCTTTGCCATCATATCTTCAATATACCAAGGTAAAATTCCGTTATCACTTAAGAATTTAGCCTCGTATTTTTGTTTTGCTTCTTCTAATGTCTGTGGATAAGTATCAGCTGCACCGAAGTTTTCCATGTCAAAATAATGTCTCGGACCTTCTTCTTTATAATTTAAAGCATACTTACGGATATCTGGAACCGATGCTTCTTGTGTAATAAAATCAATGTGATTGTAAAAAAACATCTGTAATTGTTTTGGTAAAGCCATTACAGCTGCTTTGTTAATACGTTCGTGGCCAACAATTCCCCACGATAAGGTTAAAAAACCAACTGCTAATACTAATAAAGTGATTAGTCTTGGTTTAATTCTAAAGTTTTTCATTTGTTTTTATTTGAGGGGGCAAATTTACCTTATTTATATACATAATTCAAAAATATAACAGCGAATATTATCATATTTTCACTTTTAATGCATTCAGGCAATTTCATTGCTGTTTTTTCTAAATTGTACTTCAAAACAAATCGCTATTTTTGTACAACTTTTACTTTAATATACACCGATGCGCTTTATATACACCTTTATTTTTGTCCTGATATTTTCGAATTCTATTTTTTCACAAAGTCAAGAAACTTTCCTCAAAAAAGTCAGCGATACGATATTAAATACTTCAAGAACATTAAAAGTTCCAGATCCTTTTAATGCTGAAAAAACTACTCTAAAATTGTTTCCTGGTAAAATATTTCATTATCCTGATAAAAATACGTTTATAAACTGGATTTGTAAAACCTGCAAACCGCAAGACTATCCTGATGCTAATGAGATGGATGGCGATCAATCATTTCCTTACTCAGAAGGCGTGGCGACAAGAATACTTAAAAACATTGATTATTCAGATTCAAAAGGAAATCAATTTAAGTTATTGTTTTTCAATCATTCAGCTGGCGACGAAGATGGCTTGCAAGTCAGCCGTTTTACGGGTGGATTGGTAGGTTTGGCTAAATTCGCTAAAAATGGAACTATTTGGGAAATGAAGTCTTTTCAACCTGCGATTACTGCATTTGGTTCTTTTTCTCAATCTCCTAAACCAGAATTGGTACAGATTGGCGAAGATCAATATGCATTTACCATAAGACATTCTAATGGCGGGCCAGGTGCTCCTTACTATGGAATATTGTATCTTATTGCTGGATTTGAAGGCAGATATCAGCCTATAATGCAAGTAGATGGTTATTCACTTTCGAATAGTCCTAATTCCGATTGGTCAAGTTCTTATACCGTTGTTACCGATAATGGTAAAAAGTTTTTCCGCGATTTTATAATCACAACCACAGGCACTTACAGACAGGCAAAAAACACGGAAGATGATTATGAAGTCGGCGTTCCCGAAGAAATTGCAGCAATGGCAAAAACCAAAAAAGAATTTGATTTTGTGATCGAAAAGCGTTTTTCTTTTAAAGGCAAAAAATACACTCTTGTTGGCAAACCCGTTGTGAAGTTTTCGAAAATAAAATAAATCAGCCTAGATAAAGTATTGTCGCTAAACTTAATGTTGAAATAAATATCCAAAGAAAAACACCTTGTAATAGTGGCTTTACACCTACTTTTTTTAAAGTATCGAAGTTTAATGTGGCACCAATTAAAAACAAAGTAATAGTCAATCCGCTTTTAGAAATACTAACAATATGAGGCGCTAAAACTGAAATACTTGGCACATAAGAATTTAAAAGCATTGCTAAAACAAATAACCCGATGAAATAAGGAATTTTGATTTTTGTTCCAGCGCTTCGGGATTGCTTATTAAAGAATAATAGTGTCAAAAGAGAGATCGGAATAATCCATAGTGCTCTGGCTAATTTTACAGTTGTCGCAACCTGCAAAGCTTCGGCACCATATTTATTAGCAGCGCCAACGACAGAACTTGTATCATGAATGGCAATGGCGCACCACAAACCAAAATCTTTTTGAGAGAGATCGAATTGATGACCGATATACGGAAAAGCAAATAAGGCAATAGAATTTAAAATAAAAATTACACCTAAAGCAATTGAAGTCTGATTTTCGTTTGATTTTATTACAGGTGAAATCGCTGCAATGGCACTTCCGCCGCAGATCGCTGTTCCGCAAGAAATTAAATGCGATGTTTTTTTATCGGTTTTAAGCCATTTGCCCAATAAGAAACCGAAAACTAAAGTGCTGAAAATTGAAAAAACGGTTAACACAAAACCTTCTTTTCCCGCAGCTAATGCGCTTGAAGCATTCATTCCGAATCCTAAACCAACTACAGAAAATTGAAGTAAAAAGGTGATTGCTTTATGATTAAAAGCTATAAATGGATTTCCAAAAACATTGACCAAAACAACTCCAATTAATAATGCAATCGGAGGCGAAATTACCGAAAGTAAACACAATGCAACTACAGCAACAAAAATAGCCTGCTGCAAATAATGATTAATTTCGAATAATTGTGAAGCGGTATGCTGATTGGTTTTCAAAACAAAGGGTATTTAAATATTTACCCTGCAAAGTTCTGTTCTTTCTTCAAATTATGCCAATCGTTAATAACAATTGACTATAACTTAAGGTTATAATTGTCTGAAATATTCTGAATAAATAATTCCGATAAAGGATCGGATTTTCCTAAAAGTGTTATGATATAAAAATATCTTTCGATATCTAATTTTTCAACATCCAAAACAATCAACTCTTTATTCAACAATTCCTTACTTACAGCATGAATAGACATAAAAGCAAAACAATCAGAATTTAAAAGATATGATTTTATGCTTTCTGTACTTCCTAACTGCATTTCGATTTGAAGATCAGCGAATTTTAATCCTGCTTTTTTAAGCGCAAATTCGATAACTTCAAGTGTGCCAGAGCCACGTTCGCGCGTTATGAATTTCATTGATTTTAAATCATTTACTGAAATTTCATTTTGCTTTGCCAATGGATTTTCACTTCTACAGACTAAAACCAATTCGTCTTTCAAAAACGGAATGTATTTTATAGACTGATTTTTAGATTGTCCTTCTACAATTCCGATTTCAATTTCTTTATTGATTAAGGCACTTTCAATTTGTTCTGTATTTCCATTCAGCAAATTGACTTTTATATCTTTTTGTTTTTGATGAAAACGAGCCAAAATAGGAGAAATAATATATTGCGAAATGGTTGTGCTTGATCCCAATCGCAATAATCCTTGGCGTTCTTTGCTAAAAGAACTCATTTCAAAATCTATTTGGCGATATATTTCGAATATATTTTTAGTGTATTTCAGAAGTAGTTTTCCTGCTGGTGTTAAGGCAATTTTAGAACCATTTCTTTCAAAAAGCTTGGTTTTGTAGGTTTCTTCGAGTTCTTGAATATGTTTGGAAACAGCTGGCTGTGAGATGTATAATTCTGTAGCCGCTTTCGTAAAATTAAGGCGTAGCGCAACGGTGTAAAATACTTTAAGCCTGAAATCCATAATCATAAATTTTTAATTCGTAATCCACTTTCCTCAGTAGTATTTTTTTTGCAATAAAATAATTTTAAAATTTATAACAAAAGTTCAGGTCGATACTCAAAATGCATTGTGTCGTAATGTTTCCAATTTCCTCCCCAAATAAAGCCATATTTTTCAAAAATTGAAACTAGCTTGAGCGGGATTTGATTTCTATACGAAAGAGTAACTTCTTCATTTTTACATTTACAATCCCATTGCCAATAATTAGAATTCTTGACATTAATATCTATTGTCATTCCATAACTATGCATGCTCAATCGGTTTGTTCCTGAAATTTTTCTCCAACTAAATGTACCTCCAATAGCAGTAATGTATTTTTTAAATTCTGGATTACTATCTAATTCTGCAGAGAGTTTTTTTACTATTTTATCAATTCCATTTACAGTTGTTACTTTTATTTTCTGATTGACTAATTTCGGACACCAAACAATTTCAGTCATTTTTGACTCAACTTCTGATTTTGATTTTCCGTAAATTTTCTTAAAAAAAGCTTCATTTCGAATTCTTCCTGCATCTTCCTTTGGAATTAAATTTTTCTCTGCTTTATTATAAACAAACTTAAATTGATCCTCAATATCAGGATTATCTAATAATTCTTGATTCGTTTTATTTTTAAAATCATCATAAATTAAACTTGATTTATCATTAAAAATAATTTTATTGTCTTTATAACCAAAAATTTGATCTGGATATGCTTTAATTAATTTTTGAACATTCAATGGGATTTCTTGAGCAAAAGCATTTTGAAATATAAGGACTAAAAAAAAGAATCGTTTCATTTAAAAACGTTTTAATTGTGAAGAACTGAAAGTCCATTCGGGAGTTTTCAGAGAAGTTCCAAAATCAACAGCGTACCAAGGACTCAACGAACTATTATTTGGATTTTTCAATATTTGAATTTCCTGTGCCGGCATATAACTTTGCGCCAAAAGCATGATTTTTTGATTATTTTTTGGATTCACAGCAATATCAACTACAATAACAGCGTGACCTGGAAAGCCTCCTTTTATAAAAACATCCCCTATTTTTATGTCTGAAACATTAATTGATTTCAGTTCTTTTTCTAACGAAGCCGTTCCTGCATACATAAAAACTGTCTCTAAGTATTTCCAATAAGTTTCATAACTCTCAGATGGTTTTGCAGTTTTAACCCAACTAGTTTTGTTGCCTTTAATTGCAATTCTGTAACCTTCAGCCCATTTACTAAAATCAGCTCGAAAACCATTTGTAAAATTAAAATGTATCTTATCGTACTGTTTTTGGCTGTAAAAATAATCGGCTCGTAAACGCATCACGGCATCAGCACATTGATGCAGATCGCGTTTTCCAATGGGTAAATCTACAACCGCTTCATAAACGTTTCGATTTGGTTTTACAGTTCCATCAAAATATAAAACATTTGAACCCGAAGGTTTTAATGGAAGATTACGCAAAAAAAAATCAAATGACGTTTTAGGTTCTCCTTCTCTTACAAAACCCTGAGGCAGTTGAAAACGTTGCTCAATCGTGTTCCCCAAAAGATTGTTTTTGTTGGTATTATTTGTCTTTGAAAATGAAAAAAAACAAAAAATTATCATCAAAATTGATACAATAAAAAAGAATTTAGCTTTCATAATTTTAGACTTTTAATTTATAACCATGAGATTACAAAATGCCAGAAGGAATTCGATTATTATTTCATCACAACAATCCGTTATATTTTCTAACAAACCATTCCGTTGCCAATAAAACAGCAATCAAAATTAACAACCAAACCCAATCAATAATTGGAGTTTTGCTTGAAATATTTTTTTCTATGGATTTGTATTCTTTGCTTTCTAAAAGTGTATTGATTAATTGATCTGCCTGATTTTCAAAAAATGCTTTTCCGTTTGTCTGCTGTGCTAATTGCTGCAGTTTCAAAACATCAGGATTTACAAATTGCTTTTCGATATCAAAATCTAAAATTTCAAAATGACTTGCGTAAGAGGTGTTTGAATTTAATTCTTTAACTACAAAATTATATTTACCTGCCGGAAGTCCTTCTAAATTGGCAGAGAAAGAGTTACTTCCTTTTAGCAAATCATAATTTTTAGTTTGTTTTGTTGCTGCATTTACAACATTAATTGTAAGTCTCGCTTTTTCGTCAAACTCATAATTTTTATTAAAATACTGTGCATTGATAATTATTTCTTCTCCAGAATTATAAAAATTCTCGTGTGTTACTACCAATGATTTTTTCGTTGCTGCAGAAGCTAAATATTGAATTATTTTATCAATAAAAACATCGTATTTCTCAAATGACTGATTGTCGACATGACTTTGCAAACGCCATTTCCAGCTGTTTTCTCCTAACAGAAAGGCAGTTCTTTTTCCTTGATTTTCAGTGAAAGCCAATAAAGGCGAATTGGTAGAAACGTTTCTGATTTTTGATGAAAGTAAAACGGAAACATTTCCGTTAGTAGAAATAGTCCCAAATGGATTCTGAACTGGCGGGAAATTTTCGAAACCGATATTATCAATTGCAAAAAGATTAAAATCAGAATGGAATTCTGTTAGAAAATCTTCTCTTTGTCCGCTCATTTTAAAAACCAGATTATTTTGCTGCTGATTTAAAAAATTGAAATCGGTGTTGTTTCCTGTTATAATAAAGGTGTTGGTGCCTGCTAATTTATTATTGTCGAAAATTGCATTAAAAGCAGTTGTCGGCTGATATAAAACCAAAACCGAAACATCTTGTAACTCGTTAATTTGATTTGGCTTAACCAAAATTACTTTACGTTGTGCATTAACTTCGATTGAACGTTTTAACGACGCAATATCTGGGTGATTTATAGAAGAAACAATTGCAATTGTAGATTTTTGATCGATTATTTCGACAGCAAAATTCTTGATATTATTATAGCTGTTTTTTTCTTTTGCCGCAGATTGAATACTGGCTTTATAAATCTGTAAACCTACTTTGTCTGCAGGTAATAACATATTTAAAGAAGCTGTTTTTTTGGAAGGCGAAAAAGAAAGTTTTTCTTTGGCTACGATAGTATTTCCTTGTGAAATAGTAAATTCTGCATTGGTGGTTTTATCTCCGGCATATTGCAGAAAAACTTCTACAGGAAATTTATTTTTATGAAAAGCGTATTTATTTACGTTTAGCTGATTGATTTTTAAATCAAAAAAGGTGGTTGTATCTCCCACAACCAAAGGATAAACTTTATTGACAGGATCAAAACGATATACATAATCGTTTCCTGTAGTCTGGTTTCCGTCTGTAATAATTACAGTTGGGAAAGTCAGGTTTTTGTTGATGCTTTTTAGATTTTTTGCCGCTTCGTCTAAATTGGTTTGATTTCCCTTGAAATCAAATTGTTCAGAAGGTTTAAAATCGGCATCAAATTGATAAGACTGAATTTCAAATTTCTCTTTTAAAGCTGGATTTGAAACTATTTTTTGATATAATTCTACAACTTTTTTATCTGAATTTAAAGCGGTAATAGAACTAGAATTATCTACCACAACCGCTAATGGGGTTTTGGTAATTTCGAGCGAATTCTTTGTAATTATCGGATTTATCAATAAAACCAACAATCCGAAAATGGCCAGAAAACGTAAAAAAGCCAAAAGTATCATCACATTGGATTTACTTTTGGCTTTAAAAAAATATTGAAAATACGACAAACCACCAGCAATTACTAAAGAAAGCAATAATAAAAGAATCGTGTTTGTAGTCATATTTGTAATTTAATGATTGGAAGAAATTAATTCAAAAGCAAAACCTTTGAATCTTTGCAACTTAGAACCTTAGTATCTTAGGTAAGCATTCCTCCGCAAACATTAAGAACTTGTCCTGTAATGTAACCGCTTAAGTCTGAAGCTAGGAAAAGACAAGCGTTTGCTACATCTTCTGTACTTCCGCCGCGTTTTAACGGAATACCTTCTCTCCATCCTTTTACTACATCTTCAGATAGTTTTGCAGTCATTTCGGTTTCAATAAAACCTGGAGCGATTGCATTGCAGCGAATATTACGAGAACCTAATTCTAAGGCTACTGATTTTGTAAATCCGATTGCACCAGCTTTTGAAGCTGCATAGTTCGTTTGACCTGCATTTCCAGAAACTCCAACCACAGAACTAATGTTAATGATTGAACCAGCTCTTTGTTTTAAGAATGTTTTCTGAATCGCTTTTGTCATATTAAAAACTGATTTCAAGTTAACAGCAATTACTTCATCGAAATCTGCTTCTGACATACGCATTAACAAATTATCTTTTGTAATTCCGGCATTATTGATTAAGATATCAACAGTTCCAAAATCAGCTAAAACTGCATCTACAAAAGTTTGTGCTTGGTCAAAGTCAGCTGCATTAGATTGGTAACCTTTTGCTTTTATACCCAAAGCATTCAATTCTGTTTCAAGTGCTTCTGCAGATGCTGCAGATGAACTATATGTAAACGCAACGTTTGCTCCGTGTTTAGCAAAAACTTCAGCAATTCCTTTTCCGATTCCGCGACTAGCGCCGGTAATAATTGCTACTTTTCCTTCTAGTAATTTCATATTAAGGTATTCGTTTTTATTTTTGAAATACAAATATAGAGTATTTGGTCATTCTATAAAATTTACAACAGAAAAAAAGGTTTTGAAATATTGAATATTCTATTATTATGTTAATATAAAACTTTAAAAGTTAAGCATACAATATAAACTTAAAACAGCTATCAAAAATTCGATAGCTGTTTAAAAAATTATAAATAAAAGGGTAATTTAACAAATTATTGGCGGTGCAAACTCATCGTTAGGATCTGGACACAACGTGGGTACAATTGCTGGATTATGAGCACATGGATAAAAAGGATATGAAGAAGGTGAACTGAGTGGAGGAGCAAAAACGACGCACCTCGGTTGAATATTCCCACCAGCAATACTTTTTAATTGTTGAGTAGTAAGTAATTCAATTTTTTCAAAATTTAAAATTTTCTTTAGCATAGTAAATAGGTTTTTAAAAATTTTTCATATACTCATACGTTTTATGTCTGATGAGTTTCAGACCTAGAAAAACTATTATGATTAACTTTTTCCAGGATAAATATATTTAAATAAATTTAAATTATGTAGGTTTTTATTTAAAAAAGCACACTTTCTTATTTTATAATAACAAGAAAAGCGATTCATAATTGAACCGCCTTCTCCAAAATAAAAAAATAAAACTAAAATTTTTTAAAAGTAATTTTGTTTGCCATAATTATTTTAGTTTTGAAAACAGCCCGCTTAACGAGCTGTTTTCTTTTGAAATTAAAACAAATCTTTACAATTGATAAGTAGTTATCCTGAAATTAGTACTAAAACTTGTAATAGTCCAAACTGGATTACTAAATGTAATTGTGAAGTTTTCTTTCTTAATATACATACCATTAGGGTTAAAAAACTCATCATCAAGTTCTTTCAAAAATGCTGGAGCTGGTATATAAGCCGAACCATTATCCCAAGAATCATGAGTAAATACAAGTGTTTTATTCGTTGCGTTTTCACTAGTCGTAAAATTGTGATAAACACTTGGTCTTCCTCCATTAAAACGGTACTCGATATAATTTCCAAAAGCGGAATTGAAATAAATCTGAATTCTGCTTATTTTTTGATTTGCTGGCAAGGTTGCATTTGCTTTATCCAATAAAGCCTTACATAAAGTAGAAGTTGTTGGCGCAGTATAAAGATTTGCAGCTATATAACCTAAAACTAGCTGTGGTTTTCCTGGCAGCAAGTTTTTATAATCATCAGTTATTACTAGAGGCTTGGTTGAATATCTTATAGTTGCACTTACACCACCTGTTCCAGTAGCTGTAAAACTTCCGTCAGCATCATTGTATGTAAATACACTTAATTTTTGTCCTCCAACTTCTACAGCTGGACTAACTACGATTCCTGTTGGCGAATAGCCAATTCCTAATTCATAACTAAACGAGAAGCCTGTTTCTAAAGAATTTGCTTCTGCAAAACGAGTAACAGCTGAAAATGAGAAATCAAATTGGTGTTTTGTTGTACCATCATTAGTTTCCAATAATCTGAACAATGGTCTTGATGCTGCTCCAATTACATTTTGCTCCATTAGCAGGTTTTTAGTCAAATCGATCCAATCTTGTGGAGTTGCTTTTACAAAACGAATTTCCATACCATTCCTATTGGCTTTAAAAATGATTTGTCCGTCTTCCTGTCCATAATACAAAAACTGAAAATCGCCTAAATATCCTTTCGCTCTTAAAGCAGGAATTGGATAATTATCTGATTCTGATAATAAATGTATTCTGTTAGCTGTTGTAAAAACTAAGCTTACAGTACTTCCAAGCTGAATATCATATTCACTTTTGTAAACCTTAGAATCACTATCAAAATCGGATGCCATCTCTACTTTTCCATCAGCACTGAATTTAAATAAGTGTGTATAACCTCCTAGAACAGTATTGTCTGTAAAATAAACCGCTTTCCACCCAAACTCAGAAGATAAAAGAGCATCATTCAATTCAGATTTTCTTGCATTTAAACGTTCGGTCGGAGATTTATCAAATAAAGGATCTGCCTCTGTACTATCATTATTACAAGCAGTTATTTGCAACATTAAAAAAGCTGCAAATAAGTATTTAATTATATTTTTTACTTTCATAACACTGTTTTTTAATTGTTTACTACTGCAGTTGTATTTTTTTCCGCTTCATCACGAAGAGCATAAAAATCCATATTATAAGCCTCTTTAAAATATTTCACAACCAATGCCTCTTTTGCTTTTAAAGCTGCCAAAGCAGTTGCACTTTTAATGTTGGCTAAAAAAGTAGCATATTCTGCCTTAGAATAAATCAAAATCATTGCTGCTGTTTCTGCAAAATCTTCATTGATGTTTGATCTTGCATAACTGGTAATAAAACCAATCTCATTAGAAACTGGAATTGTATAATTGTACCAATCTGCTGTATAACCTACAGGAGTAATTGCAGACCATGCTTTTTCGTCAAACGGTTTATTCTGATTCAAAATGTGAATATATTCATGTTGAATAGTATGAATAAACTCCGTCACATTGGCACGATTACTTTTGTTGATATAATCTGTTTCAAACAATGTTACTCGCTGGCCACCTTCGGCCAAACCAAGTGTTCTTGTTCCAACACTGTTTAAGTTTACCCCACCAACTAAGACAATTTCTCTTGGAGCAATTTTTTTTACAAAATCTGATCCACCAATTGTGGCATAACTTTTTAACCAAATTGTTTGTACAATTTCTAATGCCGGCTGTACCTTTTCTAATGTAGGCGGAAACAAAAATCGACTGTTGTCAACCGTGTTTTGATTCCATTTGTACTGTACGTTAATATTATATGGATTTAAATAATTAGTATCAATCCAATTATCTAATGCCGTTTTTGCAGGTTGATTAAAATCTAACTGACTTTCAGTAGGCTGATCTTCGTGAGCACATGAAAATGAAAGTACAGAAACCAATGCCAGAACAGCTATTTTATTGTATTTTAAAAGTTTCATAAGAATTGATTTTTAAAGATTATCTAGGATTTAACTCAACACCAGTCGCTGATGCATGAAGCGGAATCTGCAAAGCGCGGCGTTTATCATCTTTCACTAAAATATTAACTGGTTTATTGTACGTCTCATGTGTAACTACGATATTAAAACGTTTCACATCAAACCATCTCATCCCTTCGTGTACAAAATCTCTTCGTCTTGTTTCTGCAATAGCTTTTACATAAGATGTTTGTACTGGTGTCATAGCATAAAAAGGTGTGTATTCGTCTGCTATTACTGGATATTTTGCTACAACTTTAGCTTCAGTAACTTTGTCTGTCGCAACATAACCTGTCGTTCTTGTAGATAAGAAATACTCTAATTCGTCGTTAGCCAAAGCAATTTGTCCTTTCATTACGTGAGCCTCGATTCTGTTTAAGAAAAACTCATCATTACTCAATAAAACTTCTGCTGTATAAGGCTCTCCAATTCCTGCTGTAACGTTAGTATATTTAAAATACTCATAAAACTTTGGTACATATACAGTTATACTATTGTTCGAAGAATAAAAGCTATACAGCCATGTTTTGTTAAAAAGACTCGTAGCAGATCCGAAAATTTCAGGATATCTTGCTGCAGAAAGGTAAAATCTATTTTGATATGACGATCTGCGAACGATTGAATTTGGAGAAACGATTAATAAATTGGTTTCTTCACCTACACCAGCATAAGCAATTCTTTGGTTATCAAGCGCTAAAAGCTTGTAAGCAGCATAATCTCTTAGTTTTCCTACTGGTCTTGCTGCAAAATCATCTGACATTTCAATTACTTTGTCCCAATCTCCTTTAATCAAGTAAAAACGGCTGGCAAAAGCTTTAGCTGCATTTTTATTAAAATGAAATTTTGGCTCCTTGTAATCATTTGTTACATATTTCAAACCTTCTACAAGATCTTTTTCTATAAATTGAAATACTTCTGCTACTGTATTACGCTTGTACTTTGCAACTAATTCCTTTTCTGGTTTTGTTACATACGGAATTCCAAGATCTGTTGTTGCAGTTGCTGGGTTGTAACGTTGTGACCAAAAAGAAACCAGCATAAAATGTGAATATGCTCTTGCTAAAAGCGCCTCTCCTTTTTGAGGATTTAAAGTCGCTGGACTTCCTAATTCTTCTATAGCCTCTAAAGCTTTGTTGGCATGAGCAATTGCTTTGTAGCAAGCATCCCAATAATAAGCTTGTGTATCAATTTGAGAATTTTCTGTTTGAATTTCCCAATTGTAACTCTGCTCATTTTTTAAAATTGTTTCTGGCAGCTGGCTGTCAAATACGTTATCAGACATGGTCTCAGCAATATCAAAGTAACTCATCTGTGGATAAGCACTTACTAATAATTCAGAGATTTTTTCTGGTGTATCTATTTCGGTTCTATTATCTGGCTTTTCAGAAAGAAAATCATCGCAGCTTACAATACTAATAAGTATTAAAAGGGATAAAGCTATTTTAAGTTTTTTCATATTTTTAAATATTATAATGAAACATTTAAAGTAAACGTATATTGAGAAGTAACCGGCATTGCAACACCACCAGAATTACGGAACTCAGGATCTTGACCATTTAATCTTTTGTCAGAATAAATCAACCATGGATTTACTGCAGATCCTTTTAAAGTAAATGTGCTAAGTCCCAGTTTTCTCTTAAAATCTTTAGGAAATTCCCAGCTTAATGAAATGTTTTTCAATCTCACAAAATCACCATCAGCAATACGAACATCTGAATAGTTGTAAGTATTATAAGCTCTTGCTAAAGTACGTGCACCTCCATAATCTGTATTTAAACGCTTGTCAGCAATTACTGGAATGTTAGTGTATTGTTCATCTCCTGGATTAATCCAACGATTGGTAAAGTCTTTAGTAAAAACTGTTAAATCGTCATAAGTACTATCATAAACTGGGTTCAAACGAACTTTGTTTCCTCCAGAACCTACAATAAATACATATAATGACCAATTTTTATAGGTAAAAGTATTTGATAAACCTATTGATTTATTAGGTTCAATTGACCCTTCGTACTTTAAATATTTTGTAACATCGATATTGTCTTGAAAATCTGCACCAGTAATATTACTGTCTGCACCATCTTGCATAATAAAAGTTGGCAGACCTTGGTAGTTTAATCCCGTAAACTGATAAGAATATAAAGAGTTACGTGGGTGTCCAACTGTATTTCCACCATTTGCATCGATTAAATCAAAAGCAGTCGGTGTATTTTGCAATTTTGTAATTTTCTGATCATAAACAGAGAAATTCAATGTTGTAGACCATTTGAAATCTTTTGCATCAATGTTTTTAGTTGTAAAACCAACCTCAATACCTTTGGTTTCCATGTCGGCATTATTTCCTTGTCTTACTCTTTGTCCTCCAATTCCTGATGTAATCACATAATCAACCAAATCAAACGCTTTACGTCTATAAACATCTGTTGTTAACTGCACTCTGTTATTAAACATTCCCAAATCAACTCCAATGTTGGTTTCAAATTGTTTTTCCCAAGTAAGATCTGCATTTTGTAATTCTTCGATATTAATTCCAGATTCTCTATCATCTAGATTAAAACGATCAGTAATGTAACTTTTGTAGATAGCCAAAGAGTTAGTAGCTGGACCCGCAGTAGCTGTCAAACCATAAGAAGCTCTAACGGCTAGAGTGTTTACTGACTCTATATTTTTCATAAAATTTTCTTCAGCAACATTCCATTTCCCACTAAAAGTATAAGTCGGAAGCCATCTAGAAGAATCACTATTTCCTTGTCTGTTAGAGCCATCATAACGACCTGTTACAGAAGCTGTATAACGACGATCGTAAGTGTATCCTACTTTACCAAAGAAACCAACAGTTCTTTCTTTTTCTACATTAAATCCGTAGTAAGAATCTCCTCCATTAATGATTTTTTCAATTAATCTTGGATCTGTAAAAGCTGTTAATCCTCTATCGTACTGTAAACCAGCAGCTGTAAAATTATCGCTATTTCTGTCTACAACTCTTAACTCAGTTCCAAATAATCCTTCTAATTCATGTTTATCATTAAATGTATTTCTATAAGTTACACTATTTCTAACATTATAAGAAGTCATATCATTTGTAAACTTTCTCAAGAAACCTCCATTTGGTAAAACAGAAACTTTTGGAGCTGTTAAATCATTTGGATCTTGGTATAAAAAGATATTTTGATCTCTTACTAATGTATTTACACCATCATCACCTTCTGGTGTTCCTGCTCTATATGCGGCAGCAACGTTCGAAGCTTCTAGAATTTTATGCTGACGGCTTGTATTAGCATAACGAGCAGAACCGGTTAAATTATAATTCCAATTTTTACTGATTTTATAATCTAAATCCAATTGAAAACGAATATCCTTAACTTCAATTTCCATGTAGTTATTTGCTAATTCGTTGATGATATTCATCTTAGCCCAGTTATTTCTGTAATATTCTAAATTTCCATTTTCATCATAAGGTCTTAAAGTTCTACTAGTATTTAAAACATAATTAAATGGGTTGATATCAAAGTCACGAGTAACTTTACCAAAAACAACATCTTTTTCACTTTCATAAGTTCCTGGAGCTCCTTGATCACGAACAGATGCAAGTGTAGAAAGTGTAATATTTAATCTGTCATTAACATAAAAAGTTCCTTTAATGTTAGATGAAATTTGTTTTACATCATCAGCAATTGTCCATCCTGGATCTGTATAATATCCTAAAGAAGCATAAAACGTATTGTTTTTTCCTCCACCAGAAAAACTTAAAGAGTGATTTTGTGTAATTGAAGGTCTGAATAAAACTTTGAACCAATCTGTATTTGCTAATTCATATTTTTTCAAAAAGTTATTTCTGCTTACTGGATCATTATTAAGCAAATACGTTCCTGTTTCAGGATTGTAGGTGTTAATAGCTCTCCCCATAATGTTGTATACACCACCATATCTTCCGTTTACAGTGGTTGGAAGATCCAAATATCCTTTAGATTCCATCTCTTTAAGAATACTCATTGTTTCCTGAGAATTCAAAATATCATATTGACTGTAATTTGGTACAGCTCTTACAGTCTGCTCTAAACCATAAGTAATTTTTAATGGAGAATCTCTTCTTCCTTGCTTCGTTGTAACAACAACAACCCCATTTAACGATCTTGAACCATAAATTGAGGTAGCAGATGCATCTTTCAGGATTTCAATACTTTGAATATCATTTGCATTTAATCCTGCAACAGAAGAACTCAATAATGTCTCAGAGTTACCAGAAGCTAAATCTGCAAATGACATATTGATAATATCTTCTTGAACCACACCATCAATAACCCATAAAGGTTTAGTATCTCCAAAGATTGAAGAAGATCCACGAACCGTAATTTTTGGTGCAGTACCAAATGTTCCTGTAACGTTTTGCACAGTAACCCCTGCTGCTTTTCCTTCGATCATTCTGCTGACATCAACAACTCCATCTACTTTTAATTCAGTTCCAGAGATTTTACTGATCGCTCCAGTAAATGTTCTTTTTGAAGTTTTTTCGTAACCTGTAGTTACCACAACTTCTTTAAGGTTTTGACCAGCTTCTGTTAAAACTATTGTGGGTGTAACATTCGTGATCCCTATTTCTTTTGTCTCCATACCAACATAAGAAATAACAATTCTATCTGTATTTGAAGGCATTTCTAAAACGAAATTTCCATCAAAATCAGTTAAAACAGCCACTTTTGTTCCTTTTGCCATAACAGTAGCACCCGGAAGCGGGCTTCCTGATTGATCTGTAACTTTACCTTTAATAATAGGTCCAGCAGTTAAAACTTCAAATACTGAATCATGATTATTCATATTTGAAAAAGGATCTGCAGTACTTTTTTGAAGTACAATTTGATTGCTTACTTCTGAAAAAGTGATATTAAATGGAACTAAAATTCTGCTCAATATACTTGATAAAGTTTCCTGATTAGCCTCTATGCTGACTTTCTGCGCCAATTGCGGCAGTCTTGAGTTGTAAGAAAATTTTACATGGGCAGATTTTTCGATTTTAGACAAAGCATTGTCTAAAGTTAAATTTTCAACTGTAATTGTAACTTTAGTATCTAACTTTTTTTGCCCATTCACATTATTTGCCATCGTAACACTTGAAAATACAAGTGCTAAGACAAACTGAAATAGCGTTATTTTCATGATTTGGTGGAGTAATCGTTGCTTGACAACTGGTTTTTTCATAATTTTGGTTTGTTTTGATTAATACTATTCGAGTGTATTTTAAGAAACATTCATAAATTACCCTTTACAGAGAGTGATTTACTACTTTTAAGTGTCGAGAATGTTACAGCATTTTCGGCACTTTTTTTTGGCATTCTACTTTTTTACATAGGCATTTTACGGTTTTCTAGCTTTGAACATTATCTTTTTGGTTTTGGATTCTAAATTAATTACAACCTAACGAGGTTATCACAATCTGGTTGCCGTTCATTTCATAATTCGTTTCATTACCAAGGCTTTTACAGATAATTTTAAGTTTTTCTGGCAATGGCTGATCACTTAATGAAGTCGTCAATCGGCATTCTTGCAGTTTATCTTTTGGATAGTCAATTTCTACTTGATAAGCCTGCTCAATCGTTTTTAAAATTTGTTCTACCGGAATATCTGTAAACTCAAAACTTAGCTGCTCAATATTACGTGTACTGCTGGTTAAGATTTGATCTTCCGTAATGTTTAAAATTTTATTGAATACCATTTCTTTACGAGTAAATCGAAGTGCTTGATTCGGCAGTAATACTACTTCTTCATTTTTGATTTCTTTAAGAAGATCATTCGGCTTTACCCTCACTTTACCGGTGCGAACCAAAACTTCAACGTCTTGTTGATCTGGATAAGCTTTAATTCTAAAACTAGTTCCAACAACCCTCGTTACAATTTCGTTTGCATAAACAAAAAATGGTTTTTTAGGATTTTTACTAATTTCAAAGAAACCTTCGCCGGACAAATAAACCTTTCTTTCGTTTCCGGTAAAGATTTTTGGATAACTTAATTTACTATTTGGCTGTAAAAGCACCGAGCTCCCATCTGATAAAGTTATAATCTGAGATTTTTCGGTATTATTGGTTTGTTCTACCAATCCTTCGTTGTTTTCTTCAATTAATTCTTTATAACTGACAACGGCATCATTAGCAGACAAATTATTTTTTTGATAAAACCAAACAGAAAAAAAACATATTAGAATTGCAGCTGCAGCGCCAAAAAGCCAGTTTCTAGAAATACCACGATTGAATGATATTACACTTTTTTGAAAACTAGTTTCTCTATCTGCAATTTTTTTCCAAGTCGAACTTAAAGCATTTCGTATCTCGGTTTCGGTTAATTGTTTTTGAGGAACTTTCATCGCCAAAAGTAAAAGCCTTGCATCTTCAACAAGTTTAGCTCTTTGGCGATTTTCTAGAGTCCACTCTTCCCAGCCTTGTTCATCAACTTTTAATAAAATCCATTTCTGGAAGGATTCATCAGCTAAGAAGTCTTCTATTTCGGTATAATTATTACGTTTTTGCATCTTATCATTAAGGTTACAAAAACATAGAGGACACTTTTTTAATTATATACTCACTTAATTATGATTTTTTTTAGATAATTTCAAAAAAAAATCATAAAACGTTTGTAGATAGCAGTAAAATAAGGGGAATACTGCCTTTCCATTCTTTGCGTAAACTTAATAATCCGCGATAAAGAAGATTGTTTGCCGACTGATAATTGACATCAAGCATTTCTGCTATCTGCTCAACATTTAAACCTTGATGATAACGCAGGTATAATGCTTCTTTTTGACGCGCTGGAAGTTCGTTTAGTAATTTATTAAGATATAAAACTCTTTCGGCAGTAAGCTCGTCTTCTACCAAATCATTTTCAATTGAAAAATCAAATAAAAATTCTAGTTTTTCTGTAGATGTTGTTTTTCTAAAAATATGATCTCGTTCAAACAAACGAGCAATTCTTTTGCGAACACTTGATAATAAGTAAGCCTTTACAGTAACGTATTCTTGAAGTGAATTTCTATAAAGCCAGATATCTGCAAAAACATCCTGCACACAATCTTGTACTTTTTCAGAATAAGGAGAAAGCGAATTACCGTAACTTATTAAGTCTCCATAATATTTTTCAAATAGCAGTGAAAAAGATTTTTCGTCGCCTGCTTTTAAGTTACTCCAAAGCGCAGCATCATCAATAAGTTTATTCTTTACAATATGGCTCATAATTTATAACTTTGGAAATAAGGTTTTGAAAAAATCTTTTTAAAACTTCACAGTTCAAATAAAAAATTTCTGCCAAAACCTATTTATTAACTTTAAATTCACATTTAAAAGCAAATAGTCATTTTGACAAAAACAGTCTAATTTAACATTTTTTTTTGTTTTTGTGCGATAAATATATAAAAGCTTTGCTTCATAACCCAATTAAACATCAAAAAAACCGATAGATTTTAAAATTTAACATTATCAGCTTCATTTTTTTTCTTAATCTTAATTTTACCCATAGCAATTTTTTAATTCAATAAAGAGGCAATTAATTACCTGTTCAAAAACAAAAAAGCCTTACTGTAAGTAAGGCTTAAAATAGTAATTATTAAAAATCGCTTTTTAGAAAGCTACATTCCATCTAGGTAATTTGCCATTCTCATCTAAAAAGTTTTGCAAAACTTGTCCTTCAACAGTAGTTGGAATTCCTTTTGTATTGGCATTAAAAGTTTCGTACCAAACTACTTCAAGAGCTGCAATATTTTCTAACTTCATTTGTGCAGGCCAAGAATATTTTCTTCCTGTTTTTGCAAACTGATGTCCGTTTACGATTTTATCGTACAAGCCACCATTTTTACTTTTCAAAGTTCCGTCATTTTGAACTGTTCCTGTTGAACCAACCATAATCAATTCTTTATCTCCTCCTTCAACAGCATAAACAACAAAAATTCCAGCGCCTCCTTCTGGAGCATTGCAAGCTTGTTCTAAACTATCTTCTACTGTAAAAGTAAAACTATTGCTTACTTTAAACTTCTCTAATTCTTTACTCATATTTTTTCTTTAAAGCTTCTAAGTTTCTAAGAATCTAAGTCGCTAAGGTTTTATCCTTTTTTTTAAATGGAAAAAAGTCTCAACAAATATTGAGACTTTTTAGAATTTGTTATTTTAAAGATTAGAATTTATTATCCTAATACTTCTTTTACTTTTTTACCAATTTCAGCTGGTGAATCAACAACGTGAATTCCGTTGTCTCTCATGATTTGTTTTTTAGCTGCAGCTGTATCGTCAGAACCTCCAACAATAGCACCCGCGTGACCCATTGTTCTACCAGCAGGAGCAGTTTCTCCAGCGATAAAACCAATAACTGGTTTACGGTTACCATCAGCTTTAACCCATTTAGCAGCATCAGCTTCTAATTGACCTCCAATTTCACCAATCATGATGATAGCTTCAGTTTCTGGATCGTTCATTAACAATTCAACAGCTTCTTTAGTTGTAGTTCCAATGATTGGATCTCCACCAATACCAATAGCTGTAGTGATTCCTAAACCTTGTTTTACAACTTGGTCAGCAGCTTCGTAAGTTAAAGTTCCAGATTTAGAAACGATACCAACATTACCTTTTTTGAAAACGAAACCTGGCATGATACCAACTTTAGCTTCTCCTGGAGTGATTACACCTGGGCAGTTTGGTCCGATTAATCTAGAATTTCTTTCTTTAACATAATTATTTGCTTTAATCATATCTGCTACAGGAATTCCTTCTGTAATAGCAATAATTACTTTAATTCCAGCATCAGCAGCTTCCATAATTGCATCAGCAGCAAAAGCTGGCGGAACAAAAATGATAGAAGTATCAGCTCCAGCTTGGTCAACAGCGTCTTTTACTGTATTAAAAACTGGGCGGTCTAAATGGCTTGTACCACCTTTTCCTGGAGTTACACCTCCAACAACATTAGTACCGTACTCAATCATTTGAGAAGCATGGAAAGTTCCTTCGCTTCCTGTAAATCCCTGAACAATTATTTTGGAATCTTTATTAACTAAAACACTCATGATATATATTTTATGTAGTTTTTAAATTTGTGTTGCAAAAATAAGGTTTTGTAATGTATTTTGCCTCTTTTATTGTCAAAAAAATATTAAGAAAATTGACTCATCTGATAACCTCTATAAAGTTTATCATCTTTTATCTGCCAAATTGTTACAAAATGAGCCAAAAGCATCTCTTCTCTTGGGTTCTCGATTGTTTTTACAAAATGAGAGTAACGTACTGATACTAAATCTTCTTCAGAAATTATATGACTGATTCTAACTTTAGAACGTACATAAGCACGACTCAATTCGTTGGCCATTTGCAGCATTCCATTATAATCCATCTGGATGAAACCTGTACTACTGTTCCAATCCAACAAAACGTCAGGATGCAGATATGTTTTTAAAATTTCGCTATCAATTAAGGCATCTGACTTATAAAATTTCTGAACAAATTCTTTTATCGACATATTACTTCAATTTACTTAAAATCTCAGGAATCTTTTTGATATTGGCCAATTGTTTTAACTTTTCTCTAGACTCTTCAATTGGAGTACCGAAGTACGATTTTCCGCCTTCAACAGATTTAGTTACACCAGTCTGCCCCATCACAACAGCTTTACTTCCAATAGTAATACCACTTGTAGTACCAACTTGCCCCCACATGGTAACTTCATCTTCAATAACAACACAACCTGCAATTCCAGTTTGAGAAGCTATTAAACATTTTTTACCAATTACAGTATCATGACCAACATGCACTTGATTATCAAGCTTTGTTCCAGCACCAATTGTTGTATCTCCTGTAACTCCTTTATCAATAGTACAAAGTGCACCAATACCAACATTATCTTCAATGACAACCCTTCCGCCAGAAATAAGCTGATCAAAACCTTCTGGACGTTTTTTATAATAAAAAGCATCTGCGCCAAGAATAGTTCCGGCGTGAATGATTACATTATCTCCAATAATTGTATGATCGTAAATGGAAACATTAGAATGAATTAAACAATTCTTTCCAATTTTAACATGATTACCAACAAATGTATTAGGCTGTATTACAGTCCCCTCTCCTATTTCTGCTGAAGCCGCTATAGCAACGTTTGCAAATTGAAAAGGTTTAAAGTGTCTGGTTAAGATGTTAAAATCTCTAAAAGGATCATCAGAGATTAAAAGTGCTTTACCTTCTGGACATTCTACTTTTTTATTTATTAAAACAATCGTAGCTGCCGACTGTAAAGCTTTGTCGTAATATTTTGGATGGTCAACAAAAACGATGTCACCAGGTTCAACGACATGTATTTCGTTCATACCTAAAACTTGAAAATCTTTGTCTCCTATAAATTCGCATTGAAGCAAATCAGCAATTTCTTGTAAAGAATGACTCTTTGGAAATTTCATATATTATAATTAGAAAATTTGTCAATTAGAAAATGAGTCAATTAGAATATGAATATACAATTTTTTGTTCATTCACAAATTATCTAATTGACTCATTGTCAAATTATCTTAATTAAAAAACTACTCTTTTACGCGCTCCATGTAAGAACCTGAAGCTGTATCGATTTTAATTTTATCGCCTTCGTTGATGAACAACGGAACGTTTACAGATGCTCCAGTTTCTACTGTTGCATTTTTTGTAGCGTTTGTAGCTGTATTTCCTTTTACTCCCGGCTCAGCGTAAGTAACTTCAAGAATTACAGATGTCGGCATATCTACTGATAAAGGTAAATCTGTTTCTGTATTAATCTGAACCATTACATTTGTTCCTTCTTTTAACAAATCTGGAGCATCCAAGATGTTTTTGTTTAAAGAAATCTGCTCAAAAGTTTCAGCATTCATAAAGTGAAATTCATCGCCTTCTGGATATAAGTACTGGAATGTATGTGTTTCAACACGGATAACATCAATTTTATGACCTGCAGAAAAAGTATTGTCTAATACTTTACCTGAAGTTAAACTTTTTAATTTAGTTCTTACGAAAGCTGGACCTTTTCCAGGCTTTACGTGAAGAAATTCGATAATTTTATAAATATCGTGATTAAATTTAATACACAATCCGTTTCTAATATCTGATGTAGATGCCATTTGTTTTTTTTATTTTAGATTTTTTAGAATGAACATTTTAGATCACTCTAAAATTCCAAACTTTATTTTTTATTATTTATTCAAAATTATTCATTTTACATTTAGAAAACTAAAAATCAGTCTTCTAAACTCAAATTTAATAATTTCCTGAATAACCTTTCATAATTCCACGAGATGAATTTCTAATGAAATCAAGAATTTCATCTCTTTCTGGAGTTGCTTCCATTTCTGCTTCAATAATACTCAAAGCTTGTGTTGTATTATAATTCTTTTGGTATAGAATTCTATAAATTTCTTGAATTTCTCTTATTTTTTCAGTACTAAATCCTCTTCTTCTTAAACCAACTGAGTTAATACCAACATATGATAAAGGCTCTTTAGCTGCTTTTGTATATGGAGGAACATCTTTTCTTACCAAAGATCCTCCAGAGATCATCGCGTGATCACCAATATGAATAAATTGATGAATAGCTGCCAAACCTCCAATTACCGCATGATTTCCTACTACAACGTGCCCTGCAAGTGCAACACCGTTTACAATAATTGCATTGTTTCCGATCTCGCAATCGTGTGCAATGTGAGCGTAAGCCATCACTAAACAATTATTACCAATAGTAGTCTGGCCAGAAGCTACTGTACCTCTATTTATTGTAACACATTCTCTAATAGTACAATTGTCTCCAATAATAGCAAGAGAATCTTCACCTCCAAATTTTAAATCTTGTGGTACTGCAGAAATTACTGCTCCTGGAAAAATATTACAATTTTTACCAATTCGAGCACCTTCCATGATGGTTACGTTTGAACCAATCCAAGTACCGTCACCAATAACAACATTATTGTGAATTGTCGTAAATGGCTCGATTACAACATTTTTAGCGATTTTAGCGCCTGGATGAACATATGCTAGTGGTTGATTCATCTGTATGTTTTATATTTTAATTAAAATAGTCAGTTTTTGGGCAACAAACCTAAACAATAAATTTGATAATTTATTATTGTTTTCTTGCAATTTGTGCCATTAATTCTGCCTCAGTTACTAATTTACCATTTGCGTAAGCATTTGCCTGCATATGACAAATTCCTCTTCTGATTGGAGAAATCAATTCACATTTAAAAATTAATGTATCACCCGGCAGCACTTTATGTTTGAATTTTACATTATCAATTTTCATAAAGTAAGTCAAATAATTTTCTGGATCTGGTACAGTGCTTAACACCAAAATTCCTCCTGTCTGTGCCATTGCTTCAACAATCAAAACTCCTGGCATTACTGGTGCTTCTGGAAAATGCCCTACAAAGAAATTTTCATTCATTGTAACATTTTTCAATCCAACAACATGACGATCAGACATTTCGATAATTCTATCAATTAACAAAAATGGAGGTCTGTGAGGAAGCATTGCCATAATCTTATGAATATCCATCAAAGGCTCTTGATTCAAATCATAAGTAGGAACGTGATTTCTCTGCTCAATTTTGATAATTTTTGCCAATTTCTTAGCAAACTGAGTATTTACAAAATGGCCTGGTTTATTTGCAATAATTTTTCCTTGAATACGAACTCCAATAAGAGATAAATCTCCAATTACGTCAAGCAATTTGTGTCTTGCCGCTTCGTTTGGATAATGTAAAGTTAAATTATCTAATACACCATTTGGTTTTACAGAAATCTCTTCTTTACCAAAAGCTTTCTTTAGGTTTTCCATTGTAGACTCAGAGATTTCTTTATCTACATATACAATTGCATTGTTTAAATCACCTCCTTTAATAAGTCCGTGTTCTAACAATGATTCTAATTCATGCAAGAAACTAAACGTTCTTGAACTTGCAATTTCGTCTTTAAAATCAGCTAAACTTTTAAGAGTAGCATTTTGAGTACCTAAAACTTTTGTACCAAAATCTACCATTGTGGTAACTTGATATTCATCGCTAGGCATTACCAAGATTTCGCTTCCTGTTGCTTCATCTGTAAAAGAAATTACTTCTTTTACTACATAAACATTACGAGTAGCGTCTTGTTCTTCTATTCCAGCTTTTTCTATTGCTTCAACAAAATATTTTGATGAACCATCCATGATAGGAAGTTCAGAGGCATTTAATTCAATAATAATATTATCCAAATCGCATCCAACAACTGCCGCTAAAACGTGCTCAGGAGTTTGTATTTTTACTCCAAGTTTCTCAAGATTAGTACCTCTTTGAGTGTTTACAACATAATTAGCATCAGCCTCAATGACCGGTTGACCTTGCAAATCTACTCTAACAAAAGTGAAACCATTATTAATAGGAGCAGGTTTAAAAGTCATTGTAACTTCTTTTCCAGTATGCAATCCAACTCCAGTTAGTGAAATTTCATTTTTGATGGTCTTCTGTTTAACCATTATTTCCATTTTTTGGGTTTATTATTTGTTTTTTTAATTCTTCTAGCTCCGCAACAATTTTTGGTAAATTCTTAAAATGAACATAAGATTTACTAAAATCGCTCAAACCAAATGTCGGACTTCCCTGCAATACTTCATCATCTTTGATGTTTCTTGCAATTCCTGACTGTGCCTGAACTCGAACATTGTTACCTATTGTTAAGTGGCCTGCAATACCAACCTGTCCTCCAATCATACAGTTTTCTCCAATTTTTGTAGAACCTGCTACCCCAGTCTGTGCGGCAATTACAGTATTTTTTCCCACTTCTACATTATGAGCAATCTGAATCTGATTGTCTAATTTAACTCCCTTTCTAATAATCGTAGAACCAAGAGTTGCTCTATCTACAGTTGTATTGGCACCAATATCAACATTATCTTCTATTATAACATTCCCAATCTGAGGTACCTTATTATATTCTCCGTCTTCATTTGGTGCAAAACCAAAACCGTCTGCGCCTATAATAGTACCAGAATGAATGGTGCAATTGTTACCGATTACTGTCTCTGAATAAATTTTTGCTCCCGCAAATACAAAAACATTATCACCAATAACAACATTGTCACCAATAAAACTGTTTGGATAAATTTTTACATTATCACCTAAAACCACATTTTGTCCTATATAACTAAAGCTTCCTAAATACAGATTTTCTCCATATTTAGTTCCTTCAGAAATAAAAGAATTAGCTTCAATTCCGTTCTTATTTAATTTTACTTGATTGTAAAACTCTAAAAGTTTAGAAAAAGACTTATAAGCATCTTCAACTTTTATTAAGGTAGTTGTAATTTCTGCTTCTGGAATAAAGCTGTCGTTAACAATTGTTACGGTCGCTTTTGTGGTATATATATGGTTTATATATTTCGGATTTGCTAAAAAGGTAAGAGATCCTTCCTCACCTTCTTCGATCTTAGAAAGTCGAGAAACTTCTGCATTGGGATTTCCAACAACTTCTCCTTCTAAAATTCCTGCTATTTGTTCTGCTGTAAATTTCATCGCGACAAAAATATAAAAAATAGGTTTTAAATGTTAATTTTAGATAAGTTGTTTTGGAAAACAGATGTAATATTTTGTTACCAATTTAGATAAAGATTTCAGGTTCAGCTGATCAGATGCTTCAACAACATCCTCAATTGTTTTATCTTTTTTCAAAATTCGTATCGGTTCAGCTTCTTTACTATAGGCCTGATTCTTTATTTTTCCTCTAAAAATAAAATATCCAGCTTCTAATTGCGAAATTTTATGTTCTTCGGCAAATTCTTCTTTCAATGCCTGAGATTCTTCCGCAGAAACTTTCTCGGCACTCATTTTTATTTTAAGTAAATCTCTGTTAATGATCATTTTACTCAAAGTCCTTAAAACAAAATCATCTTGTCTCTGCCAAGCTTTTAAGGCGCTGATAATATCAAAATCATCCAATTGCGAAAACAAATCTAAATTTTGAGCATCAAAATCTTCTAGAGAAATTTTATTATGCATAAAATAGGAAAGCGGTTCACTGCAAGGAAGATTAACTCCTTTTAAAGTCAATTCTTTGGCTCTTTTTAAAACTTTCATCAAAATCAACTCGGCAACCAGACTTGTTTTATGAAGATACGCCTGCCAATACATCAATCGTCTTGATAAAAGGAATTTCTCTACAGAATAAATTCCTTTTTCTTCAATTACCAAAACATCGTCTACAACATTCATCATCTGAATCAAACGTTCAGAATTTACATTTCCTTCTGCAACTCCAGTGTAAAAACTATCACGTTTCAAATAATCCATTCTATCCATATCCAATTGACTTGAAATCAATTGGAGCATGAATTTTCTATGATATTCACCTTTAAAAACCTGAATCGCCAAACTCAGTCTTCCATCAAATTCTTCATTAAGCTGATTCATAAATAATAATGAAATTGCTTCATGATGCACATCTTCAACAATGCTTCTTTCCATAGCGTGTGAAAATGGTCCGTGACCGATATCGTGCAATAAAATAGCGATCAATAATGCATTTTCTTCTTCTGGCGAAATCACAACTTCCTTAAAACGAAGTGTATTAATTGTTTTCTGCATTAAATGCATGCAGCCTAATGCATGATGAAAACGGGTATGATTTGCACCTGGATATACTAAATAGGACAATCCCATTTGCGAAATACGACGTAAACGCTGAAAATAAGGATGCTGAATTAAATCATAAATCAGCTCGTTCGGAATTGTTATAAAGCCGTATATAGGATCGTTGAATATTTTTAACTTATTGATTTGACTCACTCTGTGGTTATTTTTTAGGTCAACAAATATAAGTAAATAACCATAAAGTGTTGGGAGTTTTTAATTTAAAAATCAAGTATCGAAGTATGATGATAATCAATAAACTGCACCTCTGAAACTAAAAATTCTGCTGAAATTCGTGATTTATCTTTGATAATTTTATACTATTTTTAATACTTTTTAAGTTCTATAGCTTTAAATTGCAGTAAAATTAAATTTGTTTATGGATAAGATAAAAATACTTTGGGTCGATGATGAGATCGATCTTTTAAAGCCACACATATTATTTCTCGAAAAGAAAAATTACGCCGTTACTACTTGCAACAACGGTCTGGATGCTATTGCTTTGTTTGAAGAAGATAATTTTGACATTGTCTTTTTGGACGAAAATATGCCTGGAATGAGCGGTTTGGAAACTCTTTCTGAAATGAAAGAAAAAAAATCAGCCATTCCGATGATTATGATTACCAAAAGTGAAGAAGAATATATTATGGAAGAAGCGATTGGTTCTAAAATCGCCGATTATTTGATTAAACCCGTAAATCCGAATCAGATTCTTTTAAGTTTAAAGAAAAACCTTGATGATTCTAGATTAATTACTGAAAAAACGACTTTAGATTATCAGAAAGAATTTAGAAAAATATCAATGGAATTGGCAATGGTCAATTCTTATGAAGATTGGATCGAATTATACAAAAAGCTTATTTTTTGGGAATTAAAACTTGAAGATATTAACGATACCGCGATGATCGAAATTTTGGAATCTCAAAAGGTCGAAGCCAATTCGCAATTCGGAAAATATATAGAGCGTAATTACGAAGATTGGTTTGATCCAAAAGCGGAAAAGCCAATTATGTCGAATACATTATTTAAAGAATTAGTTGTTCCTGAAATTAAAAAGAAAGACAAACCAATTCTTTTTGTTGTGATTGATAACTTACGTTACGATCAATGGAAATCTTTTGAAACTGTAATTTCCAACTATTATAAATTAGAAAAAGAAGTTCCGTACTACTCTATTCTTCCAACCGCTACACAATATGCTAGAAACTCTATTTTCTCCGGATTAATGCCTTTGGAAATGGAAAAAAAACATCCTGAATATTGGAAAAACGATGTTGAAGACGGTGGAAAAAACCTTTATGAAGCTGAGTTTTTATCTGCACAATTAAAGCGTTTGGGACTAAATATCAAGGAAGATTATTTTAAAATCACAAATTACGCTGGCGGAAAAAAACTAGCCGAAAACTTCAAAGCTTTAAAAGGAAATGATCTTGTTACAGTAGTTTACAACTTTGTAGATATGCTTTCGCACGCAAAAACAGAAATGGAAGTTGTAAAAGAATTAGCTTCTGACGATAAAGCGTATCGTTCTTTAACTTTAAGCTGGTTTAAAAACTCTCCATTATTAGAAATTATTCAGCAGGCACAGTTGTTAGGTTTTAAATTAATTTTGACAACCGATCACGGAACTATAAATGTAAAAAATCCATCTAAAGTCGTTGGAGATAAAAATACAAGTCTAAATTTACGTTACAAAACAGGTCGTAGTTTGACATACGAACAAAAAGATGTTTATGTTGTAAAAGAGCCTAAAACGATTGGCTTACCCGCAATAAATATGAGCAGTTCGTTTATATTTGCCAAAAATGATTTCTTTCTGGCATACGTAAACAACTATAATCATTACGTAAGTTACTATAAAAATACCTATCAACACGGAGGAATTTCATTAGAGGAAATGATTATTCCGTTTTTGGTATTTAATCCTAAATAAAATATCGCCACGAATTTCACAAATTTTCACTAATTCATTTTTAACTTAAAAATTATATTTTAATTCGTGAAAATTTGTGAAATTCGTGGCAAAAATAAACTCAACAATGAACATCATTTTTACTTTAGATCAAATTCAAGAAGTTGCAGAACAAATTTTAGCTTCAAATCCTAAAAAAATCATACTTTTTAATGGTGAAATGGGTGTTGGTAAAACTACTTTGATCAAGCAATTGTGTAAAACACTTGGAGTTACGGATGCCACAAGCAGTCCCACTTTTTCTTTAGTAAATGAATATCAAATCCCTGACGGTAAAAAAGTCTATCATTTTGATTTTTACAGAATTAAACAAGAAACAGAAGCTTTAGATATGGGGGTTGATGATTATTTGTATTCTGGAAATTGGTGTTTTATAGAATGGTCAGAAAAAATTGAAAATCTAATTCCTGAAGAACATTCTACAATTTCTATTGAATTGTTGGAAGATGGAAAAAGAAAATTGACATTAGACTAATGAAATTAAGGAACCTTTTTCAATTTATTTTTATACTGAAGACTTCTTTTGTTTTATCGCAGACATCAATTCCTTCAGAATTAATGAATAAACCGGATACAGATGATTTTTATAAAACAAAAGAAAACAACATTAACAATATAATTGTTAACGAAACAAACTACCTTAAGAGTGAAACATATATAAATAAATGGATTTTCACATATAATTCAGATACAATAGTTAGCGGTAAATTATTTAAAAATGATGAACTAAAATCTATATTTGAATACTATTTGGATAAGGAAAAGAATATAAAGGAACAAAAAGTTTCTTTTTATAATAAGTCAGTTCGAAATGATTTTTCACATATTAAATTTGAAAAAGATAAAAATTTAAAACTACTTTACCTTTTAGATATAAATTCAAAATTGCGCACAAAAATAATTGTCGAAGAAGATTCCCTCCATTCCCCAATCAAAATAACCAACTTAAGTTCAGATAATGAGATTCAGTCAAAAGAAACTGCAGATTATAATTACATCGCCAACACTTATGTTTATAAAGTTTACAATTATTTAGGAGAAATAATATTAGAAAAATCAGAATCTTATAATCCTAATTTTATTATTGAAAGAAATGAATTCAATGATATAACGAAAATGTTTTGGCCACTATCTAAAAACAAAGTCGTAATAATATTTGAATACAAATATGATAAACAAGGAAATTGGATTAAAAGAACTAAAAAAAGGGTAATTGATAATAAGAAAGAAATTTCAAGTTATACTACCCGAGATATAAAATACAAATAATTAAATCCTACAAATATTCTACAATTTCAATTGAAGTAATAGTAATAAATTGACATTGGAAAAGAAATAAAACTGAATATGACGATGACGAAGAATAATTATGTAGAAATAATTCCATTTTCTGAAGACTTAAAAGATCACATAAAAATTCTGAATAAAGCTTGGCTCGAAAAATATTTCAAAGTGGAAGAAAAGACGAACTAACACTTTCAAATCCGCAGGAAGAAATTATTGATAGAGGTGGTTTTATTTTCTATGCAAAATACAACGATGAAATTTTAGGAACTTTTTCTCTTTTAAAAGCCGATAATGAAACTTTTGAATTAAGCAAAATGGCTGTTTCAGATAAAGCACAAGGACTCGGAATAGGAAACAAATTTCTAGATTTTTGCATTGAATTTGCTAAAGAAAACAATATTAAAAGACTGTTTTTATATTCAAATACCAGATTACTTCCAGCAATTCATTTGTATAAAAAATTTGGTTTTATTGAGATTCCGTTAGAAGATGGAGTTTATGAAAGAGCCGATATAAAAATGGAGAAAATATTAACCTAATATTGTTCTAGTATTAGCAGAAAATTTGCACTAATTTTAAAACTTTTTACGTAATTTGTATTCTTAATTTTTTAAGCATCCCATGTCAATTACCTTAACTCCATTTACAAAGCAACAATTGCTGCCACAAGAAGAAAAACTTGAAGTCGGCCGTTTTAAAAGAGAACTTTTCATTGGGATTCCGAAGGAAACTAGTTATCAAGAACGTCGTATTTGTTTGACTCCAGACGCCGTAAATTCGTTAACATACGCAGGACATCGCGTAATGATCGAATCTGGAGCAGGAGAAAGTTCGAGTTACACAGACAAAGAATACAGTGATGCCGGAGCAGAAATTACTAAAGATACCAAAAGAGTTTTTGGCTGTCCGTTTCTATTAAAAGTAGAACCACCGACTCTTGCAGAAATCGAAATGATAAATCCAGAAACAGTAATTATTTCTGCTATTCAGCTAAAAACAAAAAAGAAATCTTATTTTGAAGCTTTAGCTCAGAAAAAAATCACAGCACTTGCTTTTGAATATATTAAAGATGAAGACGGTTCTTATCCTGCTGTAAAATCGCTTAGCGAAATTGCAGGAACAGCTTCTATCTTAATCGCTGCCGAATTAATGATTACAAATGAATTCGGAAAAGGACTTTTGTTTGGAAATATTACTGGCGTTCCCCCTACCGAAGTTGTCATTCTTGGAGCTGGAACTGTTGGTGAATTTGCCGCTAAAACTGCAATTGGTCTTGGTGCAAACGTAAAAGTTTTTGATAATTCTATTACAAAATTGCGTCGCTTACAAAATAATTTAAGCCAAAGAATTTTCACTTCCACTGTACAGCAAAAAGGATTACTAAAAGCTTTACGCCGTTGCGATGTAGCGATTGGCGCGATGCGAGGAAAAGAACGCTGTCCGATTATCGTGACAGAAACAATGGTTGAGCACATGAAAAAAGGCGCCGTGATTGTTGATGTTAGTATCGATACAGGCGGTTGTTTTGAAACTTCAGAAGTTACAACTCACGAAAAACCAACTTTTATAAAAAGTAACGTTTTACATTATTGCGTACCAAATATTCCGTCTAGATATTCTAAAACGGCTTCGTTATCAATCAGTAATATTTTAACCCCTTATCTTCACCAAATTGCAGAAGACGGCGGTATCGAAAGCGCTATCAGATGCAATAAAGGTCTAAAAAACGGAATTTATTTATACCACGGAATCTTAACAAATAAAGCTATTGGCGATTGGTTTGATCTTCCTGATAACGACATTAATTTACTTGTATTTTAAGGTAAGATTAATGTACCTTTGCAAAAAATTTATTTCATGAAGTTCGTACACCGTTTTGCATATTATTTGATTGGTCTCATAATGGGATGTTTTATTGTATCAGGATTTTTTATCGGAAAAGATACAAGATGTAATTATTTCCCAAACGCCAGAGTTTTAAACAATCTTAGAACAAAACCTTTTCAATATTCTCCTAAAGCCGTTCAAACTCTAAATGAAAAATGGGTTGATACTGCAGATGTCAAAAATACTTTAACTTACGGAGATGTCGATTTTGACCAAAGTAATGTTCCAACAAAAGGAGGAAAATTATATATCATTGAAGGAAAAACAGTAAAAAATCAGGAGATTATTCTAAAAGTAGTGAACTACGAGAATAAAGCTGTTTTAGAAGAAATTGTAAAAAAATAATTTTTTATCATTTCGACCGAAGGGAGAAATCACACACGTACAAGAACAGAAATTTCAACAATCTATGTCGAGTCTCTTGTGTGATTTCTCCCTTCGGTCGAAATGACAAAACTGAATTAAATTCTATTTATCTCAAAAGACACAAAGTTCGTCCCTTTGCCCCTTTGCCCCTCTGAAACTTTGTAACTTAAAAAAGTTACCACTCAATTTCTTGTAAACCTTTCGATTTCAAGAAATCATTTGTTTGGCTAAAATGTTTATTTCCAAACCAAAAACCTCTATTTGCACTTAATGGCGAAGGATGTCCTGATTTTAAAATATGATGTTTTTTAGCATCAATTAAAGCAGATTTTTTCTGAGCAAAACCACCCCAAAGTAAAAAAACCACGTTTTCAGATTCTTCAGAAATTTTCTTGATTACGGCGTCTGTAAATTTTTCCCAGCCTTTTCCTTGGTGACTTCCCGCTTCAGATTGTCTAACTGTCAAAGTAGCATTTAAAAGAAAAACTCCCTGATCTGCCCAACGCTCCAAATTTCCTGTTTTCGGTAAAGGTTTATTCAAATCTGTTTCTACTTCTTTAAAAATATTTTGAAGAGACGGCGGAAACGGAATTCCATCATTCACAGAAAAACACAAACCATTTGCTTGATTTGGACCATGATAAGGATCCTGCCCTATAATCACCACTTTTACCTGATCAAAATGACAATGGTCAAAAGCCGAAAAAATCTGGCTCCCTTTTGGATAACAAACCTTAGCAGTATATTCAGATTTTACGAAATCTATTAATTCCTTGAAATATGGTTTTTCGAATTCTTCGTTCAAAACTGGTTTCCAAGAAGAATGCATTTTTACGTCCATAATTTTTTTTATGCGAATTTCAGAAATAATTACCTAAAATCATATTTACTTAATCATAAAATTAGGCAATAGTTATAGATTTCAATCATATTGTTTTCGTACTTTTGTTTTTTGCTTTCATAAAGAAATTAAATGATCAGTATTACAGAAAAAACATTACAAGACTTACAATTTCCAACAGTTCTAGAAACCATTTCAGATGGCTGCAACACCGACATTGGAAAAGAAAAAGCTTTACAAATAAAACCATTTAGAAACAAAGAAGAATTAATGCAATCCCTGATGCAGACATCAGAATATGTATCTTCTTTTCAAAATAATAACGCCATTCCGAATCACGGATTTGATGCCATAACTCACGAAATTAAGTTTTTAGCAATCGAAGATAGTTTCCTTGAAGTAGGAAGTTTTAGAAAAATTGCTAATCTTTCTTCAACGGTAAATGTCTTATTGAATTTCCTAAAAAAGTTCGATGATTATTACCCTAATCTAAATGCAAGAGCTTCTCGCGTAGAATTGACTAAAGACATTATAACTTCGATCGATGCTATTGTCGATAAATACGGAGAAATAAAAGACAATGCTTCTCCTGCTTTAGCAGGGATTCGTCAAAATATGAATTTGGTTCGCGGTAAAGTGAATCAAAGTTTTGGTGTAGCTTTAACTCAGTATAATGGTTTAGGATATCTGGACGATATTAAAGAAAGTTTTGTACAAAACCGCAGGGTTTTGGCGGTCTTAGCTATGTATCGCCGTAAGGTAAAAGGCTCTATTTTAGGAAGCTCTAAAACTGGAAGTATTGCTTACATTGAACCAGAAGCAACTTTAAAATACTCTAGAGAGTTAGCCAATTTAGAATACGAAGAGAAAGAAGAAATTACGAGAATCTTAAAGAATCTATCTAATGTAATTCGTCCATATCTTTCGTTGTTAATTGAATATCAGGACTTTTTGAGTGACGTTGACGTTGTTGCCGGAAAAGCAAAATACGCTAATCGCATCAACGGAATTCTTCCAACAATTACAGAAGAGAGAAGATTATTTTTCAGAGAAGCCTATCATCCTATTTTGTATTTAAACAACAAACAAAAAAAGGAAGTTACTTATCCGCAAACTATTGAACTTAAACAAGAAAATAGAATTATTGTAATTTCTGGTCCAAATGCTGGAGGAAAAACTATTTCGTTAAAAACAGTTGGGTTATTACAATTGATGCTTCAATCTGGAATTTTAATTCCAGTACATGAAAGAAGTGAAACTTTCTTATTTGATAGAATATTAACGGATATTGGAGATAATCAATCTATTGAAAATCACCTAAGTACTTATTCGTATCGTCTTAAAAACATGAATTATTTCTTGAAGAAATGCAACAACAAAACCATGTTTTTAATTGATGAATTCGGTACGGGTTCCGATCCAGAATTGGGAGGCGCTTTAGCTGAAATTTTCTTGGAAGAATTTTATCATCGTGAAGCTTTCGGAATTATCACTACGCATTATTCCAATTTAAAGATTTTAGCGAATGAGCTTCCATTCGCAACAAATGCGAATATGATGTTCGATGAAAAATCTCTGGAACCAATGTACAAACTGGCTTTGGGTCAGGCAGGAAGTTCTTTTACTTTTGAAGTCGCACAAAAAAACGGAATTCCGTTTGGATTGATTAATCGTGCGAAAAAGAAAATCGAAGTTGGAAAAGTGCGCTTTGATAAGACCATCGCAACGCTTCAAAAAGAACGTTCCAAGCTAGAAAAAACTTCTTTGAATTTAAAAGAAGAAGAAACACGTGCTCGTGAGGAAAGTAAAAAGATGGAAAACATCAATACAAAAATCCAGCAAAAATTAGAAAGCTATCAGGAATTATACGACAGCAATCAGAAAATTATTTATATCGGACAAAAGATTGATGATATTGCTGAGAAATATTTCAACAACAAAAACAAAAAAGAACTGATTGGGGAATTTTTGAAAATTGTTGAGATCGAAAATTCAAAACGCAAAAAAGCAACTCCGAAAGAAGTAAAAGCAAAAGTTGAAAAGCAAAAAGAAATTATTGCCGAAGTTACTGTAAAAGTTGAAGAAATTCGAAAAGAGAAAAAAGAAAAGAAACTTAAGCCTGTTGTAGAAAAACCAAAACCCATTTTAAAAGTTGGTGACCGAGTACGAATGCTTGACGGAAGATCTGTTGGTAGCATCGATTCCATAGAAAAAAATAAAGCAACAGTAAATTATGGAATTTTTACATCAAAAGTAAGTTTGGAGGAATTGGAATTGGTGGAAGCGGTAAAAAAATAATTTTCAGTCGCAGTTACTATTTTTCGGACAAAAACAAGGTTAGAAAGTGCAAAATTAAAATAACGCGTTTTAAGAAATGATATTTAGTTTGACGCAAATAAAGATCAACAATTTTTTAAATCGCTTTAAAAACAATTTATGAAAGCCTTTTTTGATTAGTAAAATTTATATTTTTTTGATTTTTAATAGAAAAACATAATGATCATAATGTGCACTTTTTAACTTATAAAAAGATACATTTAAAAAGATAGTAAACTTTGGAAATTAATAAAAAAAGCAAAATGAATAAATTAAGAATACTTATATACTTTTATACTATTCTTTTTATTAGCGTAGTTTGGCTTTTGTTTTTTCCAAAACCTTTAAAAAATTTTGCTCCAATTATTTTTGCTGTACCTACATTTCCTGTATTTGCATTTAACTTTTTTAACAAATTAATGGACTTTAGTCGCGATCTCAAAATAAAAAATTCTGGGTTATTTACTAAACATGTATCTGGTTCAGGCAGCTTTAGCAGTTATAACAAAGGATTAATTGTTGACATCTATCAATTTAATGATAAAGATTTAGATGATTTAAAAATGATTGATCTGTACGAAAGGTATGTTTTGTGCAAGGAGTTAATTAAATTAACTTTTATATCTTTTATCATTATTGCTTTATTAGGCATTGCTACTATCTACATTAAAACATCAATTTATTAAATTTCAAAACTTTACAAGAGTAATGATTGATTTACCATTAAATAAAAAAATAATTCTTTTTGACGGAGTCTGCAATCTCTGTGATTCTGCTGTTCAATTTATTATCAAACACGATAAAAAAGATATTTTTAGATTTGTAGCGCTGCAGTCTGAATTAGGAATTTCAATTTGCAAACATCTTGGAATCAGTTTTGCAAAAATGGACAGCATCATTTTGTTTAATCCAGGCGTCGCTTATTTTTACAAATCCTCTGCCGTAATAGAAATTGCAAGAGATTTTGGAGGTCTTTGGAAGTCGCTTTTGATCTTCAGAATAATACCTATTTTCATCAGTGATAGAATTTATGATTATGTAGCAAAAAATAGATACAATTGGTATGGCAAAAAAGAAAGCTGCATGATTCCAACTCCGGAATTGAAAGCTAAATTTCTTTAGAATTCCAAACTGAGAACTCCAAATTAAAATCTATTGAATTCAAACCCGACAGATTTTAAAAACCTGTCGGGTTTACTTTATATAAACAATTCAAATCCAAATAAAAATCCCAAATTCCAAATGTATTGGAGTTTGGGATTTTAAAAATTTATAAATTAAAGCAAAACTTCAATTTGCGCAATATTGTCATTTAGACGAAGGAGAAATCTTCGCAAGAAACTCCGTTGCCATATGCCCAATCTTTGTCGAGCTTCTCGTGGAGATTTCTCCTTCGTCGAAATGACAAACTAAACGCAGTAAAAATAAAACAAAAAATCCCAAACTCCGATAAATTTGGAATTTGGGATTTTAAAAATTTGAAAATTAAAATATTATCTAATCAATTTTCTGTATTTCAAACGTTTTGGAGTTAAATCACCACCAAGACGTTTCTTTTTATTTTCTTCATAATCTGTAAAACTTCCTTCGAAGAAATAAACTTCAGAATCTCCTTCAAAAGCTAGAATGTGCGTACAAATTCTATCTAAAAACCATCTGTCGTGCGAAATAATTACGGCACAACCGGCAAAATTCTCCAAGCCTTCTTCAAGAGCACGAAGTGTATTAACGTCAAGGTCATTCGTAGGCTCATCCAGTAAAAGAACGTTTCCTTCTTCTTTCAAAGTCATTGCCAAGTGAAGTCTGTTACGCTCTCCACCAGAAAGCATTGAAACTTTTTTGTTTTGCTCGCCGCCGCCAAAGTTAAAACGAGATAAGTAAGCTCTAGAGTTTACTTGTTTTCCTCCCATCATAATCAATTCCTGACCGTCTGCGAAATTTTCCCAGATTGATTTATTAGGATCAATGTTAGAGTGCGACTGATCTACGTAAGCGATTTTAACTGTTTCTCCAACAGAAAATTCTCCACTATCCGTAGCCTGCTCGCCCATAATCATTTTGAAAATAGTCGATTTACCAGCACCATTTGGTCCAATAATTCCAACAATTCCGGCTTGTGGCAACGTGAAGTTCAAATTATCATACAATAATTTTTCACCAAAAGCTTTCGCAACATTTTTAGCTTCAATAACATTTGTTCCTAAACGCGGACCATTCGGAATGTAGATCTCTAGATTTTCATCTAATTGTTTTTGATCTTCATTTAACAATTTATCGTAGTTCTGTAAACGTGCTTTTTGTTTTGTCTGACGGCCTTTTGCTCCTTGACGAACCCATTCTAGCTCACGCTCTAAGGTTTTTCTACGTTTAGAAGCTACTTTTTCTTCCTGAGCCATACGGTTTGATTTTTGATCTAACCAAGAAGAATAATTTCCTTTCCATGGAATACCTTCTCCTCTATCCAACTCAAGAATCCAACCAGCCACATTATCAAGGAAATAACGGTCGTGCGTTACTGCAATTACCGTTCCTGCGTATTGTGCTAAATGCTGCTCTAACCAAAGTACAGACTCAGCATCAAGGTGGTTGGTAGGCTCATCTAAAAGCAATACATCTGGTTGCTGCAATAACAAACGACATAAAGCTACACGACGACGCTCTCCACCAGAAAGGTTTTTAATTGGCGTATCTCCGTCTGGAGTACGAAGCGCATCCATTGCGATTTCTAATTTTGTATCGATTTCCCAAGCTCCAAGCGCATCAATTTTATCTTGTAATGCTGCTTGACGATCCATCAATTTATCCATTTTATCTGGATCAGAATAATTTTCTTCAAGACCAAATAAATCATTGATTTGATTGTATTCTTCTAAAACTGCCATAGTTTCTGCAGCTCCTTCGCGGACAATTTCGATAACTGTTTTAGAATCATCAAGAATTGGTTCCTGCTCTAAATAACCTACTGTATATCCTGGCTGAAAAACTACATCTCCTTGATAGTTTTTATCTACACCTGCAATAATTTTTAAAAGAGAAGATTTTCCTGAACCGTTAAGACCTAAAATACCAATCTTAGCTCCATAGAAGAAACTTAAGTAAATATTTTTAAGTACTGGTTTGTCTGCTCCCTGATAGGTTTTACTCAATTTTTGCATTGAGAAAATTACTTTCTTATCGTCTGACATTTTTTATGTTTTAAATTTTATTATTATTTATTTTTTAATGAAATTGAATTAAACTCTTCCTTTTAAAGCATTAAAAACCCAAGCATTAGCTAAAAAACCAACTCCTGCTGCTGCAAAACCCCATCCAGAAACTTCACTGTATCTAAAAGCACCAAGACCTATTAGTAAAAATCCCATAAGTACCATTATAAAAGTAGCCCATCCTAAAACGGTATTTTTATTCATTCCCATAATTGCGTAATATTTTTAGTGTTCAATTTTTTGCGAAATGCAAATATCGTGAATTTTTGGCTATTTAATTAAATATTTTGTAGAGCATTTCTTTTAGCAAATCAGCTTGTGGTAATGCGTTGGCTCCCACACCCTTACTTTTTATATCTATATCCCGAAGAGCTCCCACAATCTGACTCACTTTACGCATCGGGTAGTTTTTTACAGCCAAATCATATTCTTTTAAAAAGTACGGATTTACTCCAATAGCCGCCGCAACGTTTTTTGGATTTTTATCTTTTAATCCATGATATTTAAGAAGTTGTACAAAAAAACCAAAAACTAATCCTGTGGTCATTACAAGCGGGTATTCTTTTGGATTATGGGCAAAATTTTCTGCAATTTTATAGGCTTTCAATTGATTACGTTCTCCAATTGCTTTTCTTAATTCAAAAACATTATAATCTTTACTGAAACCTATATTTTCTTCAATGTGGTTCGGCGTAATCATGGTTCCTTGCGGCAGAATAATTTGAAGTTTTTCCAATTCATTATTGATTTTACTCAAATCTGTTCCTAAAAACTCTACCAGCATGGCGTTTGCTTTTGGGTCAATTGTATATTTCTTTCCTGCAAGAATACGCTTAATCCAATCTCCAACCTGATTTTCGTATAATTTTTTACTTTCAAAAACGACACCTTTTTGAGCCAGCACTTTGGTAACCTTTTTACGTTTATCCAGCGTTTTATATTTGTAACAAAAAACTAGAACAGTAGTCTCCATCGGATTGTTTACATACGATTCAATTTTATCAATTGTTCGAGACAAATCTTGCGCTTCTTTCACAATAACAACCTGACGATCAGCCATCATCGGATAGCGCTTGGCCGTTGAAACAATATCATCAACAGAAACATCTCTTCCGTACAAAACGGTTTGATTGAATCCTTTTTCTTCCTCGGCTAAAACATTCTCTTCAATATATTCCGATAACTTATCTATATAATAAGGTTCTTCCCCCATTAAAAAGTAAATCGGTTTAATATTTCCGGCTTTTATATCGTTAACGATTTTTATTACTTCGTCCATTAAAATTTTGTTTCAAGTTTTAGGTTTCAAGTTTATCGTTTCAACATCTTGAAACTTTAAACTTGAAACCTGAAACCATTTTTATATTTTTGCTTTATGCTTAAACTTAATTTCCCCGTCTACGCTTTCCGATTCAAAAATAGCGAAAATAAAGTGTCTATTTTTGACGAAATCAGGAAAAAATTTATAATTCTTACTCCTGAAGAATGGGTTCGCCAGCACGTAGTTCATTATCTGATGCATGAAAAAAAATATCCAAAATCGTTAATAAACGTAGAGAAAGTCTTAACTGTCAACGGATTACGTAAACGATATGATGTAGTGGTCTTTAATTCAGATGGCAGTATACATATATTAGTAGAATGCAAAGCACCAGAAGTTAAAATCTCTCAGGCAACTTTTGATCAAATTGCACGTTATAATATGACAATGCAGGCACGGTTTTTGAATGTCACAAACGGACTAAACCATTTTTATTGTCAAATGGATTTTGAAAACGAAAAATATGAGTTTTTGAGAAACTTGCCTGACTATAAAGAAAACCATTAAAATTAATAATTAGAATACTTTTGGATAAAATAGCAGTTGTCATTTTAAATTGGAACGGGGTAAAATTGCTGGAGCAGTTTTTACCATCTGTTATTCAGTTTTCAGAAGGAGCAACAATATACGTTGCTGATAATGCCTCTACAGATACTTCTGTTGCATTCGTTAAGGAAAATTTCCCTACAATTAAAATTGTCGAAAACTCGGGCAATCATGGCTTTGCAAAAGGTTACAATGATGCTTTAAAACATATTGACGCAGAAATTTACGCATTGGTAAATTCTGATATCGAAGTTACAGAAAATTGGTTAAAACCTATAATTGAAACTTTTGATAATGAGAAACAAACGGCAATAATTCAGCCTAAAATACTCGATTTTAAGAATAAAGAGTATTTTGAATATGCTGGAGGAGCTGGTGGTTTTATTGATAAATTTGGCTTCCCGTTTTGCCGAGGACGTATTTTTGATACCGTTGAAAAAGACAATGGTCAATACGATGACAATTGTGAATTGTTCTGGGCTTCTGGTGCGTGTTTTTTTATCAGAAAAAATGTCTATCGTGAATTAGGCGGTTTTGATGAAAGCTTTTTTGCACACCAAGAAGAAATAGATTTATGCTGGCGAGCTGCAAATGAGGGGCACATTATAAAATATAATTCGGCTTCTACAGTTTATCATGTTGGAGGAGCAACTTTACAACAGGGAAATCCAAGGAAAACTTTTCTGAATTTTAGAAATTCTTTGTTAATGCTTGTCAAAAACCTGCCAAAAAGAGGATTGTTTTTTGTGATTTTCTTCAGAATGGTTTTAGACGGTATTGCCGGTATCCATTTTCTTATACAGGGAAAATTAGGCCATACCATTGCCATTTTAAAAGCTCATTTTTCTTTTTATTGTTTATCTTTAAGCTATTTGAAAAAACGAAAAGATTTTCAGATACAGCAATACTATACCGTAAAAAGTATCGTTTTCCTTTATTATATCAAGAAAATGAAGCGATTTAAAGAAATCTTTAACAGTATTCAAAATATTAAAAACTAAATTTGTAATCAACGTCTAATTAAATTTAAATTATGAGAAAAATAGTTATCGCACTATCAGTATTAATGGCTTTAACATCGTGTGTTTCAAAAAAGGAATATGCTGCATTAGAAGCTAAAAACAAAGAAATCCAAGATTTGTTAAACTCTTGTACTGTAAAATTAAACACGTGCTTAGAAGAAAAAGCTGGATTAGCAGCAACTGCTGACAGCTACAAACAACATAATCAAGACTTAATCAATAGTTCTAAAGATTTAACTATCCTAACAACTAAAGGTGCTGAAAATCTTGAAAAATCTCTTGAAAGTTTAAAAGAAAAAGATTTAAAAATTTCTAGACTTCAAGATGCTTTAACTAAAAAAGACAGTGTTACTCTAGCATTAGTTACAAGTTTAAAAGGAGCAGTTGGAATAAACGATCCAGACATCGAAATCAATGTTGAAAAAGGAGTTGTATTTATCTCAATCGCTGATAAATTGTTATTTAAAAGCGGAAGCTATGACGTAAGTGACAAAGCTAAATCTGTTTTAGCAAAAGTTGCTAAGGTTGTAAACGACAAACCAGATTTCGAATGTATGGTTGAAGGTCATACAGATGACGTTCCTTACAGAAGTAATGGTGTTTTATTAGACAACTGGGATTTAAGTGTTAAACGTTCTACATCTATTGTTCGTGTATTATCTAATGACTTAGGGGTTAATCCTGCGAAATTAATTGCAGCTGGTAGAAGTTCTTACGTTCCTTTAGTAGCAAATGACACTCCAGAAAACAAAGCACGTAACAGAAGAACTCGTATCGTTGTTATGCCAAAAATCGATCAATTCTATGATATGATTGAAAAAGAAATGAAAAAACAAGCTAAATAATCCTTGTTTACATACTTATAAAACAGAAAAAGCAGGTCTAATGACCTGCTTTTATGTATCCTTAATTTTTTTAATAACCAATTAAATATAAATCAAGAATAGCATTATCGTAAATTAACTAACTAAATTTTAACTTTAATAAAGTTAGGCAAATATTTTAAGAAATTTACACAATTAGAGTATTTATTTACAAAATGTCAATATCTCCTTTTCCTTCTCTGACAATAACTGGCTCATGTTCTGACAAATCTATAATTGTAGAACCTACGTTGTCTCCATACCCTCCATCAATAACTAAATCAACAAGATTCTGCCATTTTTCGAATATTAATTCCGGATCAGTTGTATACTCAATTACATCATCTTCATCACGAATAGAAGTTGAAACTACAGGATTTCCTAACTGACGTACAATCTCTAAAATGATGTTATTATCTGGAACACGAATTCCGACGGTTGTTTTCTTCTTAAATTCTTTTGGGAGATTGTTATTTCCTGGAAGAATAAATGTATAAGGCCCAGGAAGCGCTCTTTTAAGAATCTTAAAAGTAGAAGTATCAATCTGACGCACATAATCTGAGAGATTACTCAAATCATGACAAATAAAAGAAAAATTAGCTTTTTCTAATTTCACGCCTTTAATTTTAGCAATTTTTTCTAATGCTCTAGAGTTTGTAATATCGCAGCCTAAACCATAAACGGTATCAGTCGGATAAATTACCAAACCTCCATTCTGTAAAACTTTAACCACTTTTGCGATTGCTGCTTCACTCGGTTTATCGGGATATATTTTTATAAATTCTGCCATCGTTTGGTTTCAAGTTTTATTTGTTTCAAGTTTCATGTTAATTAAAGTTACGAAATACTTCGCATCAAAAATTACATTTATCCCACTACATCAAGTTTAGCAAATCTTAATAACAACTTTTTAATGCCGCCGACTTCAAATTTAATTTCGGCTTTTTTATCTGGTCCTACTCCTTCAAGATTAATCACTTCACCTTTTCCGAAACGTTCGTGCATTACAATATTCCCTACAGTCAGTTTGCTGTCAAATAGATTAGAATTACCACTGCTTGGAGCATTTCCAGAAACAGGTTTTAATTTTCGAATATTTAAATCCGGGCTTGGCTGATTACTAGTAACATGTACTGGTGGAGTTCCTCCAACTGGTTTATTCAATCTTAATTTTGATTTATCTACATCACCAAAAATATCGCCATCAATAGGAGATTTGTAACGATAATTTGTTTCAGAAGGCGTAAGATATTCCAAATATTCCCCTGCAATATCTTCAATAAAACGAGAAGGTTCACTATCTGTCAATTTACCCCATCGGTAACGAGATTGCGCATAAGTTAAATAAGCCTGATGTTCAGCTCTTGTCAATGCCACATAAAACAATCGTCTCTCCTCTTCCAATTCACTTCTTGTACTCATACTCATGGCAGAAGGAAATAAATCTTCCTCCATTCCGACAACAAAAACGTGCGGAAATTCCAATCCTTTTGCTAAGTGAATGGTCATTAAAGCGACACGATCATCATCATTTGTATCTTTATCCAAATCGGTGGCCAATGCAACATCTTCCATAAATTCAGAAAGAGCACCTCTTGCACCGTCGATTTCTTTTTGACCTTCAATAAAATCTTTAAGACCGTTTAAAAGTTCTTCTATATTCTGAATTTTTGCCATTCCCTCTGGCGTAGCATCTTTCTTTAATTCCTGAACCAAACCTGTCTTTTTTGCAACGTGATCTGTTACATAAAAAGCATCATGATTTTGATCTATTACTTGAAAACTCTGAACCATGGTTACAAAATCTTTCAATTTGTTTTTTGTACCCGTATTCAGTTTCAAGTCAATTTTATCAATATTCACCATTACTTCCCAAATCGAACGTTTGTAATGATTGGCTGCAATAGTTAATTTTTCAACGGTTGTGTCTCCAATTCCACGTGCAGGATAATTAATCACACGAATCAAAGCTTCCTCGTCTTTCGGATTCAGAACCAAACGCAGATAACATAAAACGTCTTTAATTTCTTTACGCTGATAGAAAGACAAACCTCCATAAATTCTATACGGAATGTCGCGTTTTCTTAAAGCGTCCTCCATCGCACGTGACTGCGCATTGGTACGGTATAAAATTGCAAAAGATCCGTTATGAAGCTGGTTTTGCATTTTTTGTTCAAAAATAGTGCTTGCTACAAAACGACCTTCTTCTGCATCTGTCAAACTTCTGTGAACTTTAATTCTTGGTCCAAATTCATTAGCCGTCCAAACTACTTTATCCAGCTTGGTTTTATTGTGCTCCATTACGGTATTTGCCGCTTCAACAATGTTTCGGGTTGAACGGTAATTTTGCTCCAATCTAAACATTATTACACCTTCATAATCCTTCTGGAAATTCAAAATGTTATTAATGTTCGCTCCACGGAAAGCATAAATACTCTGCGCATCATCTCCAACCACACAAATATTCTGAAATTTATCAGACAAAGCCCTAACAATCAAATACTGAGAGTGATTGGTATCTTGGTACTCATCTACCAGAATGTAACGGAAACGGTTTTGATACTTGGCCAAAACCTCTGGAAAACGTGTTAATAATTCATTGGTTTTCAACAACAAATCATCAAAATCCATTGCGCCGGCTTTAAAACAGCGTTCTACATACTGTTGGTAAATTTCTCCTAATCTTGGTCGTTTAGCCATTGCATCGGCTTCAACCAATTCAGGATTATTAAAATAAGCTTTAACCGTAATCAAGCTATTTTTATAACTTGATATACGACCTAAAATTTGCTTTGGTTTATAAATATCACGATCCAGCTGCATTTCTTTAATAATAGAAGAAATCAATCTCGCTGAATCCTGAGAATCATAAATAGTAAAATTGGAAGGGTATCCTAAATGATCCGATTCTGCACGAAGGATACGCGCGAATATTGAGTGAAATGTTCCCATCCATAGGTTTTTAGCCTCAGACGCACCCACAATATCCGAAATCCTGTGCTTCATCTCACGCGCTGCTTTATTGGTAAAAGTCAGCGACAAAATATTAAAAGCATCAACACCTTGATGCATTAAATAAGCAATTCTAATAGTTAAAACCCTAGTCTTTCCCGAACCTGCACCAGCTATAATAATCATTGGCCCGTCTTTCTTTAAAACAGGCGCCCTCTGCGCTTCGTTGAGCTGGTCAATATATTTTTGCATGAAATTTTCTCCTTTTATGCAAAAATAAGAATTAAAAAAGAAAGTTCCTAAGTTACTAAGGTTCTAACATACTAAGTTTTTTTAAAAACTAGAAGCCAGACAAAAGGCATTTTTTTAAACATGGTTTCCCGCTTTCGGCTATATCTCTCCTCCCGATTATCATCGGGATGCGAGGATATCGCCTCAATCGGGGCTAGAGTCAAACAATTGGACTTTTTTAAATATTAACCATACAAGTAAATAAGTTCATTTATTCCACTGCTTGAATTCTTATATGATTTTAAAAATTTTAAATCCTACTTATAATTACTTATATGACTTATATGGTTTATAAAACTATTTATAAAACACATCGTAAGCAAATCGAATTAAAGTACCAACCACAACTACCAAAAAGAAAATTCGAATAAAACCGTTTCCTTTATTGATTGCCAATTTCGCGCCAAGCCATCCGCCAAGACCATTGCTTACTGCCATCGGGATTGCTATTGTCCAAATAATTTTTCCTTTAATCATAAACAAACAAATCGAACCAAAATTTGTCGCCAGATTTACCATTTTAGCATTCGCGGAAGCGTGAAGAAAATCGAAACCTAAAAGCGCTATAAAAGCAACTACAAAAAAGCTTCCCGTTCCGGGACCAATAAATCCGTCATAAAATCCGACGATAATACTAATTACAACAGCGTAAATTATTTGTGTCGTTGCAGAATGATCTTTTGCAACATGTTGTCCAAAATTCTTTTTTGCGTACGTATAAACAAACAATAACGACAAAACCACCAGCAAAAGCGGTTTCATAAAATCATTGCTCACAAGTGTTAATATTGTTGATCCCAAAAATGCTGACGGTACCGCCAGACACATCATGATAATCAACAATTTCCATTGAATTACTACTTTCTTCAAATACTGAAAAGCTGCAAATGCCGTTCCTGAAAAAGCCGGTATTTTTAAAGTTCCAATCACTGTTGAAACAGGAAGATTTGGCAGTAAAATTAATCCCATCGGAGTCTGGATTAAACCGCCGCCACCAACAATTGCATCTATAAAACCGGCAGCAAAAGCCGCTAAACAAAGAAAAAATAGTATATAAGAATCCATTAAAAATATATTTTAGGCACAATAAAAACAAGTCGCAAAAGTACAGCTTCCTTTTTGTTTATTCGCATAAATTTAAAGTGGAATTCTCCTCAAAAAGTATATTTTTGTTGAAAAATTATAAAATGGATTTTAACAAAATAATTGAACTTGCCAGCTATACACTACCTGCTTTAGTAACTGGAGTTGTAGCGTATCGTTTTTTTGAACTGCATATTAAAAACAATGACAGAAAACGTGCTTTTTTATTAAACAAACAAGCTCATTCAGAATCACTTCCTATTCGTTTGCAAGCTTACGAGCGCATGACTCTTTTTTTAGAACGTATTAATTTGACAAAACTTTTAATTAGAGTTGCTCCTATTTCACCTGCAAAACAAGATTATGAAAACTTCTTAATAGACCAGATCGAGCAGGAATTTGAACATAATTTAACCCAGCAGATTTATATCTCAGAAGAATGCTGGACGATTATTACTACTGCAAAAAATGCAACTATTCAGGTAATTCGTAAAGCTGCTATGAGTGACAAAGTTGAAAACGCTGATAAGCTTCGTGAAGTTATTTTAAATGATTTATTAGAAAAACAATCACCAAGCAATGCTGCTTTAAGCTTTATTAAAACTGAAGTTGCTGATCTTTGGTACTAATTTTCAATTTTTTTCTTTAAAGCATTTAAGAGTTTACTCTCAAAATCAACTATTATATTTTTAGAACAAAATTCTCCATATAGGGGAATGTTTGTTCTAACTTTATAATCACACAAAAGTGTTAATCTGGTTTTTGATTCATTCATACTTTGTAATTTATAAGTAATAGAATTAAAAATCATACTCTCCTTTTTTATAACATGCATAAATGTCTGACTATTATCAAGTTTTGATTTTTGAACATTAATAGCAAAAGACAGTTTTTTGTATTCTTCCCGATCAATTACTTTTTCGTGCAGAATAATCCCGTTGTCAAAATATCCCAATCTTACATTCGTTTTAGGATTATAATCAGATCTTACGGGGTTTGGAAAACCTAAAAAATTATATGCTGAACTATTCATATAGTTTGTTAAAACTGGAACAGCAAATAAATTACCCCAGATAACCTTATTCGGAGTATTTATTATTACAGATTGTTCGACTACAAAATGGGTTTCTTTTTTCTCGATACGTTTCTCAATATTCCCTATAATTATTGGAATAATGAGTAAAAGAAATCCATTGCTCTTCAAATTCCCAATTCTTTCTTTATTCGAATATTTCAAAATTGAACGAATAATAATTCCTACTAAAGGAGAAACTATAAAGTATGTGGGAATTAAAATTATCAGACAACCTATATCTTCTAAATGAAAAATAAATGCAATTAATAAAAACAAAAAAGAACTAATCCAGGAAAAGAAGAAAGTTTTATAAATGCTATTAACAAACGTCTGTTGATCAAACAAAAAAGGAATATATCCTAAGACAATTGGAACGACAAGAAAATAATCATATGAGTTAATTTCGATTATATTAAAATCTGATAAAAACCTAAAAAACAGTGCATAGATAACCGAAAAGAAAATGCCGTAATATTGTTTCATTTATTAAAATATTTGTTACTACATTTTTCTATTATCACTCATCACTTCAGATTTATTCTGAGCGTATTCATAACCTTGTTCCCACCATTCTTTCATTACATCCTTATTAAAAATAAGCGCATTATCGGTCAATTTTATAGGAGTATAATATAAATTTAATTTGACATCTTTATTGTTTGCCATAAGTTTTCCTATAGCAATATCGTGTTTTTCTACTTGATCTAAAGCAATTCGAAACAAGTCTATCATTAGTGAAAATGGATTTTTACCAATAACTGTTTTCGTCGTATTTACCTCTGTTTCCAAAACAATTACATCAATTTCTGTAGCACCGCGATTGATTGCCTCACGAATTGGGACTAAGCTCGAAAAACCTCCATCACCATACTCCGAATTATTTTTTTCTACCAAACTCATAAATGGTACATAATTACTCGAAATCCAAGACCATTCGCAAAACTCTTCATAAGTACAGTCTTTTACAGACTTGTATTCGGATTCGTTTTTAGTAAAATTGGTTACGGTAACAACAACATCTGTTTTGAGTTTCTTCAATTTATTAAAATCGGAAAGCGAAAAATTATTCTGAATGTATTTTTTCAAACCTTTGCTTTCGCCAAAAGTTCTTTTTCCCTTAAAAAATTGTCTGATAACATTGAAGTGATTAATCGTCACAATATCAACACCATTTTTGTTTTTGACCACAAACGGACAAATATTAAAAATGCTGCTCATTGTAACATTAGTATATACAGAATGTATTTTTTTAATGTGTCCGAGAGCCAAATGCGGAATCAAAAGACTTCCTGTTGATGTTCCTAGATAAAGATCGTATTCATGTCTTTTTTCTTCGATTAAATACTGGGCAACACCGCCGGCAAATGCGCCTTTACTGCCACCGCCAGAAATAACTAATGCTCTCATTTATATTTGGGGGTTTTATTTTTTCTTTTAGATTTTAGAATGTAGATTTTAGATTCCAATAAATCTATTTCTAAATTCTATAATCTCATTTTTTCAATCTAAAATCTACATTTTAAAATCAAATTATTCTTTTAAAAGTCGATTCAGTTGAAACTGTTCATCGGGGGTCAAATTAATTAAAATTCTTTCAAATGAAGCACGCATTTCAGGATTTTTTAATAAAAGTCGAATCGTATCTCTTCCAAACTTTGAAAACTGCCACATATGATGCGTTGTAGCTCCGACTAAATTACTCAAAACCTGATCGTTAATTATTTTAAACGCAATGAGTTTTTCTAATGCATTTTGTCTTGTAGTGGCTTCATATTTTGTGGAAGAAAAACTGATAAGTTCATTTACTAAAGCTTCTGGTTCTTGTGTATAATTTGGAGTAGATAAAGCCAGCGACAGCCATAAAGTACGAAGATTAAAATCGTTAAAACCAATCCAGTTCTGCGATTTATCTAGATATTCTTTTCTATGTGCAGGGAAATTTCTCCAAAGCCAATATAAAGCAATTTCTTGAGTTTGATACGATTTGTCGTCTAACAAACTTTCGTAATTAACTCTAAAATCTTCTGGAATCTTTGTCATTGTCTCAGCCACATTCTGACGAACTTCAAGACTTTTAATGTCTAAAGCCAAAAGCAAAAGCGCTTTTTTAGCATCATATTTTTCATTTTCTAATTGATCTACCACAGCTTCTTTCACAGAAAAATGAACATCCGATTCTAACGTTTTCTTTAAAATTTCTTTCTTTTCTTCAAGCGGTGTTTTCTTAAGCTTATCAATTTCAAGACGTTTTTGTATTGTGTTGTTTTTACTCAACAAAGCATTTGCTGTAGGAGTATCAAAAGCAGTCGATTCCAGCCAGGTTTTTTGAAATTTATCCAAATCAAAATCGGATACTTTTTTAATTTCGTCAAAGAAATTCTGTGTGTTTACATTTTGATAAGCATATTTCGTAAGATAACTTTTTATAGCTTTTTTAAACGCTTTATCACCAATAGATTCATGAAGAACAAACAATGCCCAAGCACCTTTTTCATAAAAAGTAAGCGAACTGGCTTTAGGATTTAAAACAGGAATCGTATCTGTTCGCGAAGCAAATTTTATCTGTTGCGCTGTGTCATATAATTTGGAATAAAAGTAATCCTCTCCATAAATTTCTCTTTCGGCCAGCAATGCATAATAGGTCGCAAAACCTTCCTGAAGCCAATGATGGGTGCTGCTTTCTGCCGTGATTAAGTCCCCAAACCAATGATGCGCCAATTCGTGTGCATCGACATTGGTATAATTTCGATCTATAAAACCAATTGAATCGACAACATAACGTGTAGTAAATAATGTAGTTGTTGTATTTTCCATTCCAGCATAAAGAAAATCACGAACTGGAATCTGCCTGTTAATCTGCCACGGATATTTTATGCCAATTTCTTTTTCAAGAAAATCAAAAATACGCTTAGAATATCGATAAGTCGGCTCAAAACGATCTGCATCTTTTGATTCGTAATAGTATTCTAAAGGAATTTTAGATTTTGATTTAAATTCGCGCTTCTCATATTTTCCCACGGCAAGCATTAGCAAATAAGAACTCATTGGTTTTTCCATTTGATACTGCCAATGCATTTTATCTCCGTTTGGTGTTTTTTCTTTTAAAACGCCATTTGAAACTACTTCATAATCTTTGTCATATGAAATTCCGAGATTAAAAATGAGTTTTTCGTTTACATCATCAAAACTAGGAAACCAATTACTTGTGTATCTTCCCTGCCCCTGCGTCCAGATTTGAACGTCAGTGTTTTTAATATCAACAAAATACAGCGCTTGTTTTGGTTTTCCTGTGTAATTAAATGTCAAGTGATATTGCCCTTTTGTAAAAGGAAATACAATTTTTATCTGTTTGGCAGTATTGAGATAAATAACCTCTTTTTCGTTGATTTTCACATTAGAAAATTCCATGTTTTTTGCATCAAGCGAAATAGTATCACATTCTTTTAAAACATCAAATTGATAATCGACCAAACCAGAAATAGATTTTTCTTTTGGATTTAATGATAATTGCCCCGAAACAGATTTAAAATCAACGTTTTGAGTTTGTTGTGCGAATATAAAACCGGTAAAAAGAAGAAGAATGTATTTCATTTAAACTTTAGAATTTATTGAATCTTTATCCCAAGATTGCGGATTAGTTTTGATATAATTATAAATTATTTCAAATCTTTTATAATTACGAACAATATGATCATGATAATTTGATTGCCAAATCGATTCCGTTTCACTAATCTTTTTTGTTGTAACAGCTTTAAATATAGCAACAAATGAAGAAATAGAATTAGGTTTTCGAGATAATTTTGTTTCAGATTTATCGACATCACGTGCGATATTCTCCATAGATATTCCGTGCTCTGTTGTCGACAAACTTTGTGCAGACGCACTGCTGTGCGTCTCTACGATATACGGGTTGTGATTTTCTATGTCTTGAATTTCGATTAATAAATGGACATGATTTGGCATTATTACCCAATTATGAAAAAACCAATTCTTTCGAATTTTAATCGATTTTAATAATTCTGTCTCAACTATCTGTCCATTTTTATTCAGAATCATTTTATCATTTTCAATCGAGCCGAAAATGCATTTTCTGTTTTGAGTAACTATTGTAATAAAATATATACCTTGGCTGGAATAGTCCCAGTCTTTAAGCCTACTTGAATCAATTTTATACTTTTCCTTGAATAATGTCATTTTCTGGCGTGTAAGTTTCCAAAGTTACAAACCTTTCACGAACAAATCGTAGGAAATTTGTATGTTTACTTTAAAAATCAAAATAGTGTCTACACCTCAAAAAGCCATATTTAATTGGAGCAGCGGAAAAGATTCTGCTCTTGCTTTATATAAAACATTACAAAATCCGGATGTTAAAATTGAATCTTTATTGACGAGCATTAACGAAAAATACCAGCGTATTTCAATGCACGGTGTTCGTGTTGAATTACTGCAGGCTCAGGCAGAAAGTTTAAATCTTCCGCTGAAAATCATGCAGATTCCAGAAATGCCTTCAATGGAAATTTACGAAGATGTCATGCTGGAGACTTTAAACGAATTTAAAAATCAAGGTATTACACATTCTATTTTTGGCGATATTTTTCTTGAAGATCTGCGAAAATATCGTGAAGAGCAATTATCACGAATAGGTTTTAAAGGTGTTTTCCCGATTTGGAAAATTCCGACTCAAGATTTAATTCAGGAATTTATATTGCTGGGATTCAAAACTATTGTTGTTTGTGTAAACGAAAAATATTTAGACAAGAGTTTTGTCGGCAGAGTTATCGATCAGGATTTTATTGATGATTTGCCTGAAAATGTAGATGTCTGTGGTGAAAATGGCGAATTTCATACTTTTACCTTTGATGGACCTATTTTTTCTAAACCAATTGATTTTGAAATTGGTGAAATTGTATATCGAAAGTATGAAAAACCAAAAACAAAAGAATCTTCTAATAAAGCTTGTGATACAACAGATTCGACCGCTTTTGATTTTGGTTTTTGGTATTGTGATTTAATTCCTAAATAATAAATATATTTATTTGAAAATAGAATACAATAAAAATCAACCAATTATGATTGCGAAAGAAAGTATTGAAGTCAAAAAAGTAGTGCAGTTTCTAAAAGAAATAGGAATCGAGGTTATCGAAAAACAAATAGAACCTTCTTTTTTACCTGGTTTAGAATTGGGGCCAAATTGTATTTATATTGATTATGACAAACTTTTATATCCGGGCGATTTACTGCACGAAGCCGGACACCTTGCTGTAACAACTTCTGAGGAAAGAAAATTAGTTGGTACAGACCAAATTTCTCCAGACTGGCCAACACAAGGAGACGAAATCACTGCTATTTTATGGTCGTATGCTGCTTTGCGTCACTTACAACTTCCTTTAGAATTTGTATTTCATCCTGCTGGTTATAAAAATGCTTCTGGTTGGTTTATTTCAAATTTCGACAAAGGAAACTACATGGGGTTGCCGCTTCTAGAATGGATGGGATTATGTCTTGGAAATGAGCGCGCAGAAAAAGAAAAAAAATCTCCTTTTCCTGCGATGCAAAAATGGCTGCGAGACTAACTTAAATCAATATTAGGTCGATTGATCAATCCAGGTTTTAAGGAACCATTTATTGTCTTTTAATTCAAAAATATAATCTGCGTAGATGCCGGTATCAATACCGCGTTGTTGAACAATTGCAGATTTTTGTTTTAGGACATTTTTTTGTCTAAAATCCATATTTTTATCATCCAGCTTTAGGATTCTATAATTCTTCTGCGTTATTGTAACGGTTATATCTTGCAGATTATCATCAATTGTTTTGATTGTTAAAGGGAATTTTACGCGGCTTAATTGAAAATCTTTATCTTCATTAAACTTCTTCAGAAAAGAATTAAAATTTTCACTTTTAGCTTTGGTGTTTTGCTGTGCTGTTGATAACTGGCAAAAACAAATTATAAAAAGGACTGCAATTATTTTTTTCATTATTCTTCGTAGATTTTAAGCAAGTTCGTAACCGTATTCCAGTTTCGCATTGTTGCTGTAACGTTTAATTTTTTTTCAATATATTTTTGGTCAAATCTTGTTTTTCCAGCTCCCACGGCATATTTAATAAATATTCTGTTGGCATCTATACTTGCTTCGTCTGGCTTAAACTGACTTATTTTCAAATCATTTATACTTTCTTTTTTCAACGGAATCGAAACAAAAGAAACGTATAGCTTTTTGGTATCGGCATCCTTTTCATTCAAATAAGGATTGTTTTTAAAACACAATTCAAGATCTTCTTTATTAATCACAATCACAGGAACTTCATGTCCGAAAACTTTAAAGATTTCCTGTTTGATCATAAAACCAACTTTAGCTGCATTTTCTTCTTCTGAATCAACAAACACATTCCCAGATTGAAGATAAGTTCTAATATTTTGAAATCCTAAATTTTCGAGCATCGTTTTCAGGGCTTCCATTTTGATCATGTTATGTCCCGAAACGTTGATACCGCGCAATAAAGCCAAATGTGTTATCATGTATAAGTAGATTTTAAAAACAAAAAAGCATTCAGTTTTGAATGCTTTTTGTTTTACAAATTTATAGAATTTTTATTTCTCTTTTTCATAAACCAATTCTGGTCCGTCACAATTTTGCCAAGTGCTGTACATTTTTTTCGAAGAATTGATATAAAGTATCTCTTTTGGATCTGAAGAACAGCTTCCTATTATATCATTGTCTTTTTCATAAACCAGCTCAAATTGAATTTCTTTCTGTGTTATAGTAATCGAATAGGTTCCTGAAACAGTGATCGATTTATTATCTCTCAATCTCGTCTTTGTAAAAGTTCCGTTTTCGTTAAAATCATAAGATTCCTCCCATTCTAAACCACTAGAAAAACTAATTGCAGGTGTAAAAGCAGATGACATTTTTGTCAATTTCCAATTTCCAAAATAATCCACATCGCCAGTTGCAATTGCTTCGTCATTGGAGCAAGAAACTAGCGTTAATACTAGAATAAATAAAGTTACTATTCTTTTCATTTGGTGGTTTTGGTCGGTTTGGTTTTATTGTTTAAGCCAATATACTTATATTTTAACAAATGGCTTTGCTAATGCAAACGTCAAAAATCAAAATATATTATGCGTCAAATCATTTTTATTTTATTTTATTTTTTTTACCTATCCTTTACTTTATTTTGGTGTAAACAAACATAGGTCCATCACAATTTCTCAATGAATTATTTAATTTCCCCAAAGAATTAACAGATAAATTTTCTTTTAAACTTGTGCAGCTCCCAACGATATCACTAGATTCCTTATATACCAACTCCAAACCAAATTCAGAAGAAGTAACTACTTCCGTATAAGTTCCTGATACGGTTGTAGTCTTATTATCTTTTATTCTTGTTTTGGTAAATTTTCCATTACTAAAAGAATACGTTTCTTTCCACTGCGGCGTATCAACACTGTTTGCTGCGGGATTAAAATTAGTAATCATTTGAGTAAGCTCCCATTTTCCTTCGTATATTGTAGTAAATCCTGTTTCTTTATCATTATCATCACTAGAACACGCAATCAGCGAAATCATCAATACAACTAATAATCCAATTTTTTTCATTTTTATAGTTTTAAGTTAATACTATAAAGATTACTATTTATGAGAACAGTTGCGTTGCCAATCTATAACTTAACATTAACTTAATCTGACTACCTTCTTGAACTATATACGGAATATACTACTTTTTAGTTTTCTTTATTTATTCAAAAGTCTCAATATCAAACTTTTCTAAAAACGCATTGAATTTCTTTTTGTATTTTTCTTTGGCATTATCCATAATATCATCCGTCTCTTCGTCATTTTCTAAAGCCTCAAAACCAAATGTACTTTTTATCCAATCTGCATAAATTTCTTTGTTTTCGCTTTCTTCATAATAATCTTCATCTTTGTAGAAATAGGCATTTTCGTGATCTACAGAAATTTCAGTATCATAACTCATAAGTCTAATCAAATCTTTTGTGTTTTCTGCCACGACATGTATACCGCCTTCATCACCAAAAACTACGATCGGGCAATTATTTAAATCTTGATCGATCAACCAATACGCATAAGAACTTCCCGAACCGTTTGCGCCGGCAAATTCAATAAAACTATTGTAGAATTCTTCTTCCTCAGACCAAGTTTTTATTCCGGTTTTATTGTCTGTAATGGTTAAACCGAAACATTCTGAATAAGTTTCAGATCCGTATTCCTGATCAAATTCATATAATTTTACTAAATCTTCTGGTAAAGCATAAGTGCCAAACTGTGCCGAAAATTCTTCTAACGAAAAACTATTATCGTATTCTGAGTCATCATCATCATCATCATCATCATCATCATTATCTTCAAACGATTTTTCATCATTTAAGATTTCAAAAGCTTCAACTATAGCATTTTTTACTGCAAAATATTCAATTCCTAAAGCATTTTCGTTGTCCATCCATTGACATTTTGTGCTTTCATCATCGTGTAAATATTCTAAAAGAAGCGAAATTTCATCTGTATCAATACATAAAAATCCTCTCATTCTAATATTGAATCCGTTTATTATTGTTGTTGAGATTTGATTGTATTTTTGACCTTCATAATCAAAATGAACAAAACTGTAATTTGCATAAGCGTCTTCACAATACAAACTTCCGTCACTTGCAGCATATTCTTTATCAGTCAATTCCTTAATCATGTTTTTAAATCTCTCGCGGAAATTTTTGTACAAATATTTTTCCGATTTACTTTCATCAATAAGCGAAAGACCTTTTTTAAAAACCTTTTCGTAATAATCATCAACCAAATATTCACTATCGTAATCATCAGAATGTTCGATATACGAATCTGAAACTATATCTGATAATTTGTGTGTTGATGGAAAATAATTTTCTAATATTACGATTGATCCTTCTCCATCACTTAATCTGCTGCAGATTGACACATCTGGACGATTTAAATTGAAAATTGCCTGTACAGAAGTAAAATTCTCGAAACGCATACGCATATCATCGCTGTAAATAAGCTTTGTAGTGGTGTCGCCTTTTACTAAAAGTTCTCCGTGATTATATTCACCCATAATGGTTTCACATTCTAAACCGCCGCCTAAATAGTGTATGTTTCCAAACAAAATTATATTTAGTGAAGTTGTTTTTCCTAATACAATTAATGCAGGTGAATTATCTGTATCAAAAGAACTTATACATTTTTTAACGGTTAGATTTCCTTTAAAAATAAAACCTAAAATAAAGATATTCTGATGTTCTTCTGTATTATAATCCATTTCAAAAACATCCATTTCAACATCATTTTCTGCTAATAAAAATATTGCATTATCTTCATCGTCAGGAAAACGCCAGGAATCTTCAAAAACATCGTAAATTTTTTCGTTTTCAAAATCAGTTAGATCTCCAATAATTTCATGGGCATTTTTTCTGTTTATTACTTTGAATTCGATGCCGTTAAATTTCATTTTTTCAAAAGGAACTTTTTCTTCTTTCATCAGTTGGTTATAATTTATGTAAGGTATTTGGCTTTAATTTTAACTAATCAAATATAAAAATTCAGTTTTATTAAAAATATTTTATTTGATTAAGGTTTTACAAATAATAAAATTGACGATTCATTTTGATTTTCAAAATTGCCAATTAAGGTTTATATTCGCTACTCCAAAAAAAGAGACAAATTCCAAAATACAAATTCCAAATTCCAAGATCCAAAAAATCTAAATTCTAAATTCTACAATTAAAAAATGTCTAATAATCTCTTAGAAACTCCTATTGAATACTTAAAAGGTGTTGGCCCGAGTCGCGGTCAGTTGCTTCGTAAGGAATTGGGGATTCATAAATATGGCGATTTAGTCAATTTTTTTCCGAATCGATATATCGATCGTACACGATTTTATAAGATTAACGAATTACAGAATACAGGTGCTGAAGTTCAGATTATTGGAAAAATAATCAATATAAAAACGGTTGAATTTGCAAAAAACAAAAAACGTCTTGTTGCTTCTTTTGTAGATGAAACGGGACAAATTGACCTTAATTGGTTTCAAGGTCATAAATGGATTCGCGAAAGTTTAAAAATAAACGAACCTTTGGTAATTTTTGGAAAATGTTCTTTGTATGGAAGCCAGTTTAGTATGGCGCATCCCGAAATTGAACTTTTAAGCGAACACGAAAAAAGTCTTCGTTCGGCCATGCAGCCAGTTTATCCTTCTACAGAAGCTTTGACAAATAAAGGAATTTCTAACCGAACCATTAACAAATTAATGGAACAGCTTTTTCTAGAAACTCAGGCTTTGTTTACCGAAACTTTCCCTGCTTATTTGATCGAAGAATTAAAATTGATGCCAAAAAAAGCGGCTTTATTTAATATTCATTTTCCAAAAAGCGCCGAAATTTTAGCGAAAGCACAATTCCGATTGAAATTTGAAGAGTTGTTTTTTATTCAATTGCAGTTAATTACAAAAAACTTAATTAGAAAACACAAAATAAAAGGGCATCCGTTTACCAAAGTGGGCGAACTTTTTAATGATTTTTACCAGAATCACCTTCCTTTTGCTTTGACAAATGCTCAAAAAAGAGTAATTAAAGAAATTAGGACTGATATGGGAAGTAACGCCCAAATGAACCGTCTTTTGCAAGGTGATGTTGGATCTGGAAAAACAATTGTCGCTTTTATGAGTATTCTTTTGGCAATTGATAACGGTTTTCAAGCGTGTTTAATGGCTCCGACAGAGATTTTGGCCAATCAGCATTTTTTGGGTTTATCAGAACTGGCTCAGACTTTAAATATAAATATCAAAATATTAACGGGTTCTACAAAAATAGCCGCTCGAAAAATCATTCATGAAGAACTTGAAAATGGCAGTTTGCAGATTTTAATCGGAACGCATGCTTTGCTGGAGGATAAAGTTAAGTTTCAGAATCTTGGCTTGGCTGTAATTGATGAACAACATCGATTTGGTGTTGAACAACGTTCTAAATTGTGGAAGAAAAATGAGATTCCGCCACACGTCTTGGTGATGACCGCGACACCAATTCCAAGAACTTTGGCAATGAGTTTGTACGGCGATTTGGATATTTCAGTTATTGATGAATTGCCTCCAGGAAGAAAACCAATTGAAACAGCACATCGTTTTGATACCAATCGTTTGAAAGTATGGAAATTCCTTCGCGACGAAATTGCAAAAGGAAGACAGATTTATATTGTATATCCGCTGATTCAGGAATCTGAAAAAATGGATTATAAGGATTTAATGGACGGTTACGAAAGTATTTCTCGTGATTTTCCGTTACCGCAATATTCCATTTCAATTCTGCATGGCAAAATGAAACCTGCTGATAAAGATTCCGAAATGAAACGTTTCTCTGAAGGGAAAACCAATATTATGGTGGCTACAACGGTTATTGAAGTTGGAGTAAATGTACCGAATGCCAGTGTAATGATTATTGAAAGTGCCGAACGTTTTGGTCTTTCGCAGCTGCATCAGCTTCGTGGACGCGTGGGTCGAGGTGCCGAACAGAGTTATTGCATTTTGATGACCAGTCATAAATTGAGTGCCGACAGTAAAACCAGAATGGAAACCATGGTTCGTACCAACGACGGTTTCGAACTTGCCGAGGTCGATCTTAAACTTCGTGGTCCCGGTGACATGATGGGAACACAGCAAAGTGGTGTTTTAAATCTTCAAATTGCTGATATTGTAAAAGATAAAGAAATTTTGTCTTTGGCAAGAAATTATGCGATGAAATTGCTTAAAGAAGATTCGGCAATGCAAAAGCCTGAACACGCTGTCTTAAAAGCTGTTTTTATTGAATTAACCAAAAAGAAAAATATTTGGAATTATATTAGCTAATGCTAAGGTTCTGAGATGCTGAGACACTTAGGTACAAAGGCGCAAAGGGACATAGAGGCAAAGTTTTTTTCTTGAAACTTGAAATTCTTAACACCTAACTCTTAACTCTTAACTCTTAACTCTTAACTCTTAACTCTTAACTCTTAACTCTTAACTCTTAACTCTTAACTCTTAACTCTTAACTCTTAACTTGAAACCTGAAACCTGAAACTTGAAACTTCAAACTTCAAAAAAAATATCCTCCATTGCACCAAATACTCAATATTATTAACTTGATTAAATTTGTTGGGGGGCAAATATAATTTTGTGAGTATCTCAGCTGATGCAATGAAGAATATATCAATTATTTTTTTGAGGTGTCTTTCTTTTCAAAAAAACCGCTAAACAAGCCTTTGCTTATTTTATTTTTATCATCTTTTCCTGTTGAGATAAGATGGTCTACATATTCCATATATGTTTTTTTACGTTCTTCTAAAAAACCTACTAAATACTCTTCAGAAGCTTGTATTCCGCTGGTTTCTTCTATCTGAAGCAGTTTTTTGTACAATGGTTCGATAAACTTTACGATGATCTCGTTTGGAACTGATTTTCTGGTTCCAAAAAAACCGATTATATCACCATCAGTATCTGCGATAATTTTAAAATCGGTTACAACCCAGTAATAACGGCCTGTTTTAGCCATATTTTTTATGATTACATGAATATTTTCACTCGATTTAATACTATCCCATAAGAACTTAAAAATTACTTTTGGCATATCCGGATGACGTATAATATTGTGCGGCTGTCCCACAAGTTCAAATTCATCATAACCAGAAACGTCAATAAAGTCTTCATTGGCATACAAAATAGTTCCCTTTTTATCGGTTTTACTTAGCAGTACTTTATTCTTATTCCAATCAACTTCCCTATCAGAAGGCGTTGGTCGAGTAATTCTGGTATCCATAGATATTTGTATTTAAATTAATATACAATTCGTGTCTTAAATGAATTCTTTGATTTTTAATTTAATTCAATTTCTAAAATGAGCAGGGTATTTTTTATTTTACGGAAAACGGTTTCCAATTCTCCTTGCAGCCAATACGGAAGCTCATTATTTACAGCCAGATTCAAATGATGAATATCGCTTGTAATCCGAATTAGTTTTTGATATTGGTAATCTAAATTATGTACTTGCGGATTATTTCTGTATCCTTTTAAAATTTCAGCCACTTCTTGTGCAAATTCGGTTTCTGCACCAATTTTTTCAATAGAATTTAAAGTAATGCTTTCTGACATGAAGGCATCGAATGTTGTTTTCAAATTATGCAGTGTAGGCATTGCGGTTGGTAAATCATTTTTGAACATAACAGGTAACGGATTGGGAAGTTGGTTTTTGTAAAATTCTAGTTTCTGTTATTTGTTGACTTTACATGAATATCATTCACCAAATCATCAATCTTTTTAGCACTTTCGCGCATCATTTCAAGATAAGTCAACAGTTTATCATTGTCGGTATGTCCTTTTGAAACATCAATTAATTTTAAAACTGAATTTACCGGCAGTTTTAAGTCTAATGTAGTTCTATGAATAAAATCGTTATACTCTTTTCTAGCCGACATAGAACTGAATTTTGCCGAAGCCAGTTTCATGTTCTCAATTTCGTATTCATCAGAAATTTTAGAAATATGATTTTCACTATGTTCCTTAAAATAATAAGCCCAATAACCATTCATAAGAAACACAACTGCGGCCAAGACTATATGCATAATAAGCGTTTCAAGATCAAAATTGACTTGCGAAAAATAAACCTGAAGTCCGTTTGCATCACTGTAGATAAAGTTTTGAAGATAAGCCAAACCCGCATGATGCAGTACAACTAATAAAGTAAGCGGAATCTGAAGCTTCCAATTTTGATAAATAATCAAAATTGTACTAGCAATAAATACTGTAAAATGCATCTCAAACATTCCGTGCATTTGATAAATATACTGCGCCATAAAAATGGCTAATACAACAGACAAAACGTATTGATAAAATTTGGAGTTTTTGACAAAAAACTTAGCAGAATAATACGCTAAAAGATTTAAAGTTCCCACTCCCACTCCAATTTCAAAAGTGTCGTACTTAAAAGAAAGTCCAACACCCAAAAGAAAATAAGCGGCTAAAACATAATTAATAATCGAATCTGATTTCTGCGTCATGGTCGCCATAAAACTGTGCAGATAATCTTGTTCATTCAAACTTGCTTTTGTTTTCATAGGTTAATAGATTTAGGTAGTTGATAGATTATTTAGTGCATTTTGGTAAAGAACATCCGTAAGCTCGAAGAGCTAAAGCGTTAAACAAAGGGGCTGTATTTTTATTTAACAAGGAGTCAATTGCCATTTGAGCATAATTGCTCTGAGAGTCGGTACAATATCTGGTTTTGTTGTAATTGCCTCGATAATAGAGATTATGAGAAGCATCCATTAAAACCGCTTGAGGCGTAGAGAAAACACCACATTTTTTCGCAATAGATTCTTCAAAATATACAGGAATTTTGGCGTCAAACTTTTGCTGAATTTCTTCAATCGTATAATTTTTATTTTTGTTTAAAACCACAATTTTAAAGTTGATTTTATCGCCGTACTTTTTGATCAAACCACTTACATGAGGCACATTAAACCTTGAACAGGGACAATCTGGATTAAAAAAATGGACAAAAATGGGTTTATTATCGTAAGCACAGCATTGGTCCAAATCTATTTTAGATCCCATTGCGATGTTTTTATAGTTTTGTGGAACTGGAGTCGGAAGGCTGTATTTAAATTCATTCTGCCAAAACAAACAACTGATTGCAAGTAGTAGTGCAATAAACCATAATGAAAGAAGTATTTTTTTTCTCATAAAAAAACATTTTTCAATTAATAGAGCAATCTAAAAAAGATAAACAATTGTTAATAAAATTATCAATTATAATTGAAATAAAACTCAAAAAACAACTTCAAGTATTCTTTTTTAACAATAAAAATATTTAAAACTCTAAATTTAACTTTAAAATTTTTTGTTTTGTTTAACATATCAATGTTACGAAATAAAATCGACAAACTGCAAAAAAAATCAGACAAAATGAATATTTTTTTTCATTATATTTTTGTGACATTCCTGATAACAAGCAAAATAAAGAGCGAAACAACTTTCTTTATAAAAAAAAGATAAAAAAAAATTAATTTTAAATTAAACCTTTTCGCGTCTATACAGTCTAATGCAAACCTTTGTACATACAAATGTTAAATAAACAATAAGCTCTTTCGATTTCGCCCCAAAAAGTTAAATTTGCAAGCTTACCCAAAACAAAAAACTAAAAACCATTTTACCTCAATTTTATGAAAGTAAAACACCTCATTTACACCCTATTAATAGTTGGAATAGGAAGTTTCATTGCTTATAGAATCGTTTCGAATAAAAGCAAAAACGACGATTCAAAAAAGTTTAATGACAAAGGCAAACCAACAACTGTTAATGGCATTGTGGTCAAAACTTCAACCTTTGACAATAATTTATCACTTTCTGGTTCTATTGAAGCAAATGAGCAGGTAGAAATTCATAGTGAGGTTTCTGGAATTGTAGAAGGTATTTTCTTTACAGAAGGCACCAATGTAACAAAAGGTCAGGTACTTTTTAAAGTTAATGATATTGAATTAAAAGCTCAGTTAAGACAAGCTGCAACCAGAGAAGGTTTAACTACTGAAAACGAAAGAAGAGCAAAATTACTTTTACAAAAAGAAGCCATAAGTCAAGAAGAATACGATATTGCAAGAGCCGATAATGCATCTGCACAAGCACAAAGCCAATTAATTAGAGCGCAGATTGCTAAAACTTCTGTAAAAGCACCTTTTTCTGGAAAAATTGGTCTTCGTTCTATTTCTCCTGGAACTTATATTACACCAACCGTTTTAGTAGCTAAACTCGTTAATACATCAAAATTAAAAATAACTTTTTCTATTCCTGAAAAATATGCTGCGCAAGTAAAAAATGGTTCAACTATAGATTTTACGGTTTCAGGTTCAAACAAAACATATAATGCTAAGATTTATGCAATTGAACCAGAAGTTGCTATTGAAACTAGAACACTGCAAATTCGTGCGATTGCTGATAATGTTGACGGAAAACTTTTCCCTGGAACTTTTGCTGATGTAAAATTACCGCTGAATATCATTAAAGATGCAATTGTAGTTCCTACAGAAGCGATTATTCCGGTACAAAGCGGAAAAAAAGTATACATTGCTAATATAGGCAAAGCCAAAGAAGTAATGGTAGAAGCAACAACAAGAACTGATGCTTCTATTCTTGTATTATCTGGATTAAAAGCTGGAGACACTTTAATTACAAGCGGTGTCATGACTTTGAAAAACGACGCCCCAATTATTGTTAAAGTTAAGTAATTGCAGACTTTAGATGGTAGACTTTATATTTTTTCCTGAATCTAAAACCTAAAATCTGAATTCTAAAATCATAAATCACACATGAGTTTATCTACTACCAGCATAAGAAGACCTGTTTTAACCATTGTACTGAATCTTTTAATTATATTATTCGGTTTTATTGGTTATACTTTTTTGGGTGTTCGAGAGTTTCCTTCTATCGACCCTGCTCAGGTTTCTATTCGTACCAATTATACAGGTGCGAACTCCGATATTATCGAATCACAAATTACTGAACCTCTTGAAAAAGCTGTAAATGCTATTGACGGAATCAGAAACATTACTTCTTCTAGTAACCAAGGAAGCAGTAATATTACTATAGAGTTTAACCTTGACAAAAACCTTGAAGAAGCGGCAAACGACGTCCGTGACAAGGTTTCGCAGGCTGTCCGCAATTTACCCCAAGATATTGATGCGCCGCCAGTTGTTTCAAAAGCAGATGCTGACAGCGAATCGATCATTTCGATGACGGTACAGAGCGACACCAGAAGCTCTTTGGAATTAAGTGATTATGCAGAAAATGTCATTTCGCAGCGTTTAGAAACAATTCCCGGCGTTAGTGCTGTACAAATCTGGGGGCAAAAACGTTACGCAATGCGTTTATGGATCGACCCGGTAAAATTAAATGCCTACAAATGTACCGTTTCTGATGTTCGAAATGCCTTAAACGCACAGAACGTAGAATTACCGTCTGGTAAACTTACAGGAAATAATACCGAATTGACCGTAAAAACAATTGGAAATCTCTCCAAACCAGAAGAGTTTAATAATATCATCATTCGCACAGATGGAGACAAGATTGTTCGTCTAAGCGATATTGGCGGCGCTGAGCTGGGACCAGAAAACATCGAAACCTCTTTAACATCTTCTGGGCTTCCTATGATTGGTCTTGCTATTGTGCCGATGCCAGGAGCCAATTATTTGGATATTTCATCAGAATTTTATAAAAAATACGAAGCTTTACAAAAAGATTTACCTAAAGATATTAAGCTGAATATTGCTCTTGACAATACACAATTTGTAAAGAAATCGGTTTTAGAAGTTGCCGAAACGTTAGGGATCTCTATTGTACTTGTAATCATTATTATTTACCTATTCTTTAGAGACTGGGCAATTGCCTTCAGACCTTTAATTGATATTCCTGTATCGTTAATTGCTACTTTCTTTATTATGTGGCTTTTAGGTTTTTCTATAAATGTACTAACACTTTTAGCCATTGTACTTGCTACTGGTTTAGTTGTGGATGATGGAATTGTTGTTACCGAAAATATCTTTAAAAAAGTCGAAGAAGGAATGTCTCCTATAGAAGCTGCTATAAAAGGATCTAATGAAATTTTTTACGCTGTAATCTCTATTTCTGTGACTTTGGCCGCGGTATTTTTACCCGTAATTTTCTTAGAAGGTTTTGTGGGCCGACTCTTTAGGGAATTTGGTGTCGTTATTGGTGCTGCCGTGTTAATTTCCGCTTTTGTATCATTAACATTAACACCGATGTTAAACGCCTATTTAATGAAAGGCGGTGAACAGAAAAAATCGAAATTCTACATTAAGACGGAGCCTTTCTTTGAAAAATTAAATAGCGGCTACGCAGATGCATTAGCTGGTTTTATGAATAAAAAATGGATCAGTTTTCCAATCTTAATTGCTTGTTTTGGTTTGATTTATTTATTCTTTACCATATTGCCAAAAGAAACTGCACCATTAGATGACCGAAGCTCGGTTACAATGCGTATGACAACACCAGAAGGTTCTTCATACGAATACACAAACCGCTTTATGCAGGAAATCTCAAAGCTTGTTGATGATTCTATTCCAGAAAAAAAAGTTAGTTTGGTAATTACGGCTGGTGGTTCTGGAGGTTCAGCAACAAATTCTGGATTCATCAGACTTTCGCTGAAACAGCCTGACGAACGAGAAAAATCTCAAAAAGATATTGCAGACCAATTATCAAAATGGACTAAAAAATATCCTGATGCTAAAACATCTGTTATTCAACAACCTACAATTGCAGTAAACAGACGTGGAGGTTTGCCTATCCAATATATTATTCAGGCTCCGACTTTTGAAAAATTGAGAGAAAAAATTCCACTTTTTATGGATGAAGTTGGTAAAAGCGATGTATTCTCGATCACTGATGTGAATTTAAAATTCAACAAACCTGAAATCAATGTAAGTATTGACCGAGAAAAAGCAGAAAGTTTGGGCATTTCAATTATTGATATTGCACAGACCTTACAGCTTTCTTTAAGCGGACAGCGCTTTGGATATTTCATTAAAAACGGAAAACAATATCAAGTTATTGGTCAATTTGATCAAAAAGACCGTTCTAAACCGTTGGATTTAACTTCGATGTTTGTAAAAAATAATAAAGGAGAACTTATCCAAATGGATAATGTGGTCAATGTTGAAGAACAAAGCAATCCACCACAATTGTACCATAACAATCGTTATATGTCGGCGACTGTTTCTGCAGGTTTGGCGCCTGGGAAAAGCATAAGTGACGGAATTGAGGCAATGGATCAAATTAAAGCTAAAGTTCTAGACGAAACATTTACAACCGATTTGAGCGGAGAATCAAGAGATTTTGTGGAGAGTTCTTCCAATACCTCTTTTGCATTCGGATTAGCTTTGCTATTGATTTTCTTGATTTTAGCAGCACAATTCGAAAGTTTCATCGATCCGCTTATTATTATCCTGACAGTTCCTATGGCAGTAGCTGGAGCATTATTTTCACTATGGTTATTCAATCAGACCTGGAATATTTTCAGCCAGATTGGAACCGTAATGTTGATTGGTCTTGTAACCAAAAATGGTATTTTGATTGTCGAATTTGCGAACCAGCTTCGAGAACAAGGAAAACCAAAAATGGAAGCTATTTTAGAAGCTTCAGAAGCGCGTTTACGTCCAATTTTAATGACGAGTTTGGCGATTGCATTAGGAGCACTTCCTATCGCAATGTCACTTGGTGCAGCGTCAACCAGTAGAATTGGTATGGGGGTTGTCATTGTTGGCGGAACCATTTTCTCGTTAGCATTAACACTTTTCGTTATTCCGGCAATTTATTTCATGTGGTCAAAAGCCAGAAAACACTATCCGGAATTTGACAAAATTGACGAATACGAAAGAGACAGTAAATAATTTATAAACCTTAAATTCGCTCTATCTTTTTATGAATCAGCGAATTTAAGGTAAAAGAAAAATATATGAATACTAAATTTTTATTCTTTAGTTTACTAATAAACTTCTTCTTTGCATCACATTTGAGCGCACAAGAGGTTCTGACTATTGAAGATGCTATGAAAATAGCTTTGGAAAATAATTTCGAAATCAAAATCGCTAAAAACAACACTGTTATCAGCGAAACAAATGTAACTGTTGGAAATGCTGGAATGCTGCCAACTGCTACGGCAAATGTTGTTGATAATAACAATATTACAAACTCGTCTCAGACACGTCAGGACGGTACAACAACGAAGCTAAATAATGCAAAAAACAACAGTTTAACTTATGGCGTAAGTTTAGGCTGGACAGTTTTTGACGGTATGAAAATGTTTGCCAGATTTGACCAATTAAAAGAGCTTCAAAAACTTGGTGATGCTGAACTTAAAAGAACTATTTTAGTAAAAATTGGCCAGGTAAATTCTGCGTATTATGATCTTGTACAACAGCAGCAGCAACTATCGGCTTTAGATACTACAATTGTAATTTCTAAACAAAGATTGACCTTGGCACAAAATCGTTTCAGTATTGGAAAAGCTTCAAAATTAGAAGTTTTAAATGCTCAGGTTGATTTAAACTCAGATCAAGTTGCTTTGTTGAGACAAAAAGAATCATATGCTAATGCGAAGATTTTATTGAATCAATATTTGGCTCGTGATCCTAAAATTGATTTCAAAGTTACCGACGAAGTAACAGTTGACAATAAATTGGTTTTGGTTGATTTAATGGAATTGGCGCAAAAACAAAATCCAGCTCTTGAAGCGCAAGTAATTAATAAAAGAATTGCCGAATTACAGTTGAAACAAGTAAAAGCAGACCGTTATCCTGTTTTGAGATTAACCACAGGTTATAATTTTTCTGAAAGTGAGTCTAGTTTAGGTTTTACAAGTGCAACATCTAATAAAGGTTTAAATTACGGATTTAATGCTTCAATGAACATTTTTGACGGATTCAATCAGCATCGAAATGAGAAAGTTGCCAAATTGCAGATTGAAAACACGCAAATTGCAATCGAACAGCAGAATTTGATATTAAACACACAATTAAGCACTGCCTATCAGACGTATCTAACAAATTTAGAATTGATTGATTTAGAAGAAGATAACGAAGCTATCGCGAAACAAAATCTTGATATTACATTGGATAAATTTAGAATCGGAACTATTACAACCCTTGATTTTAGAACCGCTCAGCTCAATTATGTAAACGCAAAAGTACGTTACAGCAATGCACAATATGAAGCAAAATTATCTGAAATTGCGTTGAAAGAATTAGCAGGAAATATTAATTTTTAATCTAAATTTGTTTCAAAACAAATACAAATGATCTCGTATAATACCAAAGACTGGTTTACATTTATTTTTCTTTTTCACAAATCGGATACCGTTAGGAAATTGCTTCCAATAATGTTAGCGATTGGATTTTATGCCGCTGTGATTGGATATTTAGAGATTCATTATTTTAAAGTTACCAAGAACGATTACATTCACAATATTCCGATTATGCACGGAATGCTTGGCTTTGTGATTTCACTTTTACTTGTTTTTAGAACAAATACTGCCTATGACCGCTGGTGGGAAGGCCGTAAACTTTGGGGAGGTTTGGTAAATAACAGCCGTAATTTTGCTATAAAGCTTTCTGCTATTCTAAAAGAGGAAAATGATAGAAAGTTTTTTAGAAAATACATTCCGATGTATGCTGATATTCTTTATAAACACTTAAAAGACCAAGAAACAAGCAAACAGCTTTTTGAAGATGTTGATTTGGAAATTGATCATCATAAACACAAACCAAATCAGTTAAAAAAAATAATGTATCATAAAATCAACGATTTGTATGATGCAGGTAAAATTACAGGCGATCAGCTGATTACGATAAATGATGAGCTGGTTGCTTTTACTGATATTTGCGGTGCGTGCGAACGTATTAAAAACACGCCCATTCCCTACTCTTACAGCGCTTTTATCAAAAAATTCATTTTCTTTTACACCATGACACTTCCGTTTGGTTATTCTGTTAGTCTTGGATATTTCGTTGCGCCGGTAGTAGTTTTCATTTTTTATGTTTTAGCAAGTTTGGAACTTATTGCTGAAGAAATCGAAGATCCGTTTGGAGATGATGAAAATGATCTTCCTACCAAAAAAATCTCCGAAAATATCAAAAAACACGTAGAAGAATTGCTATAATTAAACGTTAAATCTGTCGCGGCTACTATTATTTTCATTAAATTTAAAGTCTTCACAATTAAGCTTAAATTTAATGAATAATCAAAGAGTTTTAGTTAATCCGTTACAGCTTTCTCAAGAGAAATCGTTAAAAACTCTTGTAGAAAACAGAACCATTTACAATCTAAATCATTGCGAATTAAATTTATTTGAAACCTACGAATCAACTAAACTTGTTCCTTTAAAATTTAATGATTTGGTTGTGACCAGCATGCTTCGAGGTAAAAAAATCATGCATCTTTTTGACGATCCAGAATTTGAATATCTTCCAGGAGAAACTGTAATTGTTCCATCCAATGTCGAAATGAAAATCGATTTTCCTGAAGCGTCCAAAAGCAATCCTACCCAATGTCTGGCTTTAGCAATAGATCATGATAAAATTACTGAAACTCTCAATTTCTTAAACGAACAATATCCAAAAGAAGGCAGTAACTTGTTTTGGCAGTTAAATTACGATAACTATTTCTTTTACAATAATGTCGAAATGGCGGCAACTATCAACAAACTCATCAAAGAATGCATGAGTACATCGATTACGAAAGATATTTTGGCCGATTTGACTTTGAAAGAATTGCTGATTAGAATTATCCAGACTCAAACGGTAAAATCTATTAATGACGGAAATCTTCTAGATACCAATAATCCCATAAAAGAAGTTACTGAATATATCAAGCAGAATTTAAAAGAAAACATGAGCTTAAAATCACTGAGCGAAAAAGCTTGCATGAGTACAACTTCTTTCTACAGATTCTTTAAACGCGAACTCGGAATGAGTCCAATTGAATATATTTTGAATGAAAAAATAAAATGCGCGAAGAATTTATTAAAAAATCCAACTTTGCAAATTAATGAAGTTTGCTTTTTATCAGGATTTGAAGATGCCAATTATTTTATTAGATTGTTTAAAAAACACGAAGGAATTACGCCGAAACAGTATCAGCTTTTATATGTTAATTGAGAAGTTCAAAGGTTCTAAGATGCAAAGGAACAAAGCTTTGAAAACCTCTGAAGCTTTGTAACTATGTTCCTTTGAACCTCAAATATAAGTTACAGGCTCTAAATCCTTCTCTTCCTCTTCTGTAAAAATTCTGTATTCAATTTGAAAGGTTTTCTTTAAAGGCGTTTCCAGCGAAAATCCCCCTACACCAAATGCATCAATTACCGTTAAAGTAAAATGTGCGTGTTTCCAATATTCGAATAAATCTTTGTCTACCCAAAACTCTGTGTCTTCGATTGTTCCGATACAAACATCGCCTGTACGCTGATAATAGCCGCCTTTTTCAAAACACTGTGGCTGCGTTCCTTCACAACATCCTCCAGCTTGATAAAACATTAAATCACCGTGTTTTTCTTTTAGAATATTAATCAGTTCAATCGCTTTTTCTGTGGCATCAATTCTCTTTATCATAATTGTTTTAATTAAAATTTACAAAAAAAGGCAAGCCGGAACTTGCCTTTTATAACCAACATATTAACTATTTAAAAGAACCCCAACTTCTTTTTATCGTAAGATATCAGCATGTTTTTGGTTTGACGGTATTGACTCAACATCATTTTATGATTTTCACGGCCAATTCCAGATTGTTTATAACCTCCAAACGGAGCTCCCGCAGGATAAGAATGATATTGATTAACCCATACACGACCCGATTGAATTGCTCTCGGAACTTGATAAATTTCGTGTGCATCACGCGTCCAGACACCTGCACCTAATCCGTACATCGTATCGTTGGCGATTTCGATGGCTTCTTCAGTAGTTTTAAAAGTAGTTACAGCCAAAACAGGTCCGAAAATTTCTTCCTGAAAAATGCGCATTTTATTATGACCTTTAAACAAAGTTGGTTTGATGTAATAACCGCCTTCTAGTTCTCCGCCCAAATTATTTTCGTCACCTCCTGTTAATAATTCTGCCCCTTCTTCTTTTCCTAATTTGATGTAGGACATGATTTTTTCTTTCTGAACAATTGAAGTCTGCGCACCAATCATAGTCGATTTATCTAAAGGATTTCCAGCTACAATTGCTTCGGTTCTTTCGATAACTTTTGCAATAAACTTGTCATAGATATCTTCATGAATCAGCAATCTTGACGGGCAAGTACAGATTTCCCCTTGATTTAAGGCAAATAATACGGCGCCTTCTACCGCTTTATCAAAGAAATCATCATCGTGATCTGCAACCGAAGGGAAGAAAATGTTTGGAGATTTCCCTCCTAATTCTAAGGTAACTGGAATAATATTTTCGGTAGCATACTGCATTACCAAACGTCCTGTTGTAGTAGAACCTGTAAATGCAGCTTTCGCCACTTTTTTATTGGTTACTAACGGACGCCCTAATTCTGCACCAAAACCGTTTACGATATTCAAAACTCCCGGAGGAAGAATGTCTCCTATTAATTCCATTAAAACTAAAATAGAAATCGGCGTACTTTCGGCTGGTTTTAAAACTATTGTATTTCCTGCCGCAAGTGCTGGAGCAATTTTCCAAACGGCCATTAGAATCGGGAAATTCCACGGAATAATCTGCGCTACAACACCAAGAGGTTCGCTTAAAGCAATTGAAACAGTTTGTGAATCTAATTCTGCAATTGAACTTTCTTCTGCACGGATTACGCCTGCAAAATATCTAAAATGATCTATCGCCAGCGGAATATCTGCAGCAAGGGTTTCTCTAATCGGTTTTCCGTTATCAATTGTTTCTACAGTTGCAATGTATTCTAAATTGTCTTCGATTTTTTGAGCAATCTTATTTAGTAAAATACTTCTTTCTGTAACAGAAGTTTTTCCCCATGTCTTAAATGCTTCATAAGCTGTATCTACTGCTAATTCCAGATCTTCTTTTCCAGAATGCGCTGCTTTAGTAAATACTTTTCCATCAATTGGAGAAAGTACATCAAAGTACTCTCCTTTTATTGGTGCGGTAAATTTTCCGCCAATATAATTATCGTATTTAGCCTTAAATTCAGGTCTTTTTGCTGTGGTACTCATAATATTCCTTTTTTGATTTAAACCAAATTTAGTTTCATAAAAAGAAACAGAATAGCACTTTTCGTTCATCTTGTAGCACAAAAATTACACATTTACTTTTTTAACCTTCTTATAATATTTTATTGACAAAATTTTGGTAAATAAATTATTAAAAATTTAGTGATGAGGATTTTTTTACAAATAAAAATCAGCACGAAAAAACCAAATAATTTTTTCTTTCTACAAGGCGCAATCCTTATATTTGTAAACTTATTTAAGAATAAAAAAGTTACAATGAAAATATCTTACAACTGGTTAAAACAATTTATTAAAACAGATTGGACATCTGAGCAGACTTCAGAATTACTAACAGATTTAGGTTTGGAAGTTGAAGTTGTCGAAAAATACCAATCGATAAAAGGAGGCTTAGAAGGAGTTGTTGTAGGACATGTACTTACTTGCGAAAAACATCCAGATGCTGATAGACTAAAAGTTACTACTGTAAACATTGGTCTTGAAGCTCCTATACAAATTGTATGCGGTGCTGCTAACGTTGCTGCGGGACAAAAAGTTCCTGTTGCAACAATTGGTACTATATTATATGATAAAGACGGCGGCGAATTTACCATTAAAAAAGGAAAAATCCGTGGACAGGAAAGTCACGGAATGATCTGTGCTGAAGATGAATTAGGCTTAGGAAGCAGTCATGACGGAATTATGGTTTTGGCGGAAGATCTTGTTCCTGGAACTCCAGCAGCAGAAGTTTTTCAGATTACTAATGATGAAGTTTTTGAAATTGGATTAACTCCAAACCGTGCCGACGCTATGAGTCATTTTGGAACTGCACGTGATTTAAGAGCTGGAATGTTACAACGCGGCGTAAACGTAGAGTTGATTACACCTTCTGTAAGCAACTTTAGAGTAGATATGCGTACGTTAAAAATTGACGTAAATGTTGAAGATTCTCATTTGGCGCCAAGATATTGCGGTGTAACCATTTCTGGAATTTCTGTTCACGAATCTCCAAGCTGGTTACAAGATCGTTTAAAAGCAATCGGATTAACTCCAAAAAACAATATTGTTGACGTTACTAATTATGTATTACACGAATTAGGACAACCTTTGCATGCTTTTGACGCTGCAAAAATCAACGGGAAAATCATTGTGAAAACTGTTGAAGAAGGAACAAAATTTGTGACTTTGGATGATGTTGAAAGAACATTACACAAAGAAGATTTAATGATTTGCGACGAAAAAGGACCGCTTTGTATTGCGGGTGTTTTTGGCGGAAAAAAATCAGGAGTTTCAGAAGGAACTACTACTATTTTCTTAGAAAGCGCTTATTTTGATCCGGTAAGCATTCGTAAAACAGCAAAAAGACATTCATTAAGCACTGACGCTTCTTTCAGATTTGAAAGAGGAATTGATCCAACAATTACAGAATATGCTTTAAAACGTGCTGCACTTTTAATTCAGGAAGTTGCCGGCGGAAAAATTACTTCTGACGTTGTAGAAGTTTACCCTAAAAAGGTTGAAGATTTTTCTGTTTTATTGAATTTTAGTCATGTCTCTAAAATTATTGGTCAGGAAATTCCAAAAGATACCATCAAAAAGATTTTAGTTTCTTTAGACATTAAAGTAAACAGCGTTTCTGACACTGGTTTAGGTTTAACAATTCCTGCTTACCGTGTTGATGTACAGCGCGAAATTGACGTAATCGAGGAAATATTAAGAGTTTATGGTTACAACAACATTAACTTCTCTAAGAAATTTAATGCGACTGTTGCCAACTCACCAAGAACAGAAGATTATAAAGTACAAAATGTAATTGCCTCTCAATTGAACTCACAAGGTTTTCATGAAATGATGGCCAATTCGCTTACTACTGCAGCTTACGCTAAATTATCAGCTTCATTAAAAGAAGAGCACAACGTATCAATGTTGAATCCGTTGAGCAGTGATTTAGCAACGCTTCGTCAGTCTTTATTGTTTTCTGCTTTAGAAGCGGTTTCATATAACATCAACAGAAAAAATTCGGATTTAAAATTATTTGAATTCGGAAAAACATATCATAAATATCTAAACGGGTACGAAGAGCACAAACATCTTTCGCTTACAATTTCTGGAAACAGAAATAAGGAAAGCTGGACAAGCGCACAAAAAACAACTGATTTCTTCTTATTGAAAGGATATGTAAAAGCAATTTTAGGTCGTTTAGGAATTGAGAAAATCTCTAACGCTCCTGTTCAATCTGATGTTTTCTCTGAGGGAACTGCGATTACTTACAATAATGATATTTTGGTTGAAATTGGTGTTGTTAAAAAACCGATTTTAAAACACTTCGGAATTAAACAAGATGTTTATTATGCTGATTTTAACTGGGACTTGGTTTTAAAAATCATTACAGGAAAAATCAAATACACCGAAATTCCGAAATACCCAGAAGTTCGTAGAGATTTAGCTTTATTAATTGACGAAAGCACGACTTACGAAAGTATTTTCAACTTGGCAAAACAAAGTGAAAAAGCGCTTTTAAAAGACGTTAATTTATTCGATGTGTATCAAGGAGACAAACTTCCAAAGGGTAAAAAATCGTATGCTTTAAGTTTTACGATTCAAGATAATACAAAAACATTGACTGATTCTCAAATTGACAAAATCATGTCTAAATTGCAACAGACTTTCGAGACAGAACTTGGTGCAAGTTTAAGATAGTTTTTTTTTGTTTCATGTTTCATGTTTCATGTTTAACCGCTAGGAACGCTAAGGATTACGCAACGTTCGCAAAGTTTTTTTTACAAAGCTTTGCGAACTTTGTTTTTATAGATTATGCTGTAAAAAATCTATCGATATTGCGTTTAAGCTGGTTTTACCGGAAGCTTCAAACATGAAACTTCAAAACCTGAAGCAAAAGCGCTATCGTACATATTTAGCATATGCTTTTGCCAGTTTCTCGTCGTATTTATTGGTTTTATATGCAGGTCCGTTATATTTTAAAGCAAACGAAGCCCAATTTTTACTTTTTAAAAGCGGAATAAGATTGTTTTTTTGAAGAAATAGTCCAAAAGCTTTTAATTGTTCTCCTTCGTTTAGATTCATTTTTTCTACAAATTCATCTACTGTTTTGTAACCGATTGAAACTGCATTAAAGCCCATAATTTGAAAAAGACCCCAAGAAGCCGAACTATTTGCCGCGTCGACAAATCTTTTATCCTGAGCCAGATTTTGAGCCTTATTTAGTCTTGTATATTCTGCAGTACCACCAACATAATATTTCTTAGTATATTTTTCGAATAATATGTCCTGCGTATTCGAGTTAACATACGTTTTTGGATTGATACTTCTTTTCTCCAATTCTTTCCAAAAAATATGTCCTTCAAATAAAATCTTCGGACGACCATCAATCAAAAATCCTTTTCCATTACTTTCTACTTCGTTAACCGCTTTTACAACGGCTAGTTCTAAACCAAACTGCTTTGCAAAATCGATCAAATCTTGTTCTGAAAGTAATTTAACATTTGAGGCAAACCCGTTTTTGCTTTTTTCAAGAAGCGCAGACCAGCTTTTTATTCCCACAACTCCATCTACGACCAGACTGTTTTTTAATTGAAAATCTTTTACAGCCTTGTCGGTTTCGGTTCCAAAATAATCTGAAACTACTACATTATATTTCAATTTTGAAAGAAGCTCATTCAAATAATAAACTTCCGGCGACTTCACTCCTAGCTTAATTGTTCTCATGATTTTTTTTGTTTACAAACTGATACACAAAGCTATATAAAAACAAAAACATTAAATAACAGTATTTTAACCCAATTTAATTAATAAATTTACCGCTACAAAAAAGGGTATATTTCCCCTTGTTCCGATTTTAGGTTTCAAATAATTTTGTCACCGCATCAGTCAAAAAACGACAGTTAACTAAAATCATAACCAATTAATTACCAAATAAACCATGAAAAATCCTCCATCAAAACCAAATCAGTTAATCACAAAAGAGTTTGCAAGACAGCTAAATGTGAATTACAACAAAAAAAGAGCTTCACTTGCAACAGCAAAAGGACAAAAAGAAGATGCCAACGCAATCTGGTATTCTTTGGAAGAATTAGAAAATTACATTCATTATATTAAAACTAACGGCGCGAAAGATGGTTACAATGTAGACGGAATTCGTTTTTATTTTGGAGTTTATCCAGATGATGAAAAACATGGCGAAAAAGCAGGTCTAACGACTTTATTTCTGGTTCCGACTGGAAAAAAAGCCCAAACAGACACTGCAAAAATTCAAAGTTTTGCTATGGCCCAAGAATCATCTTCTGATATTCAAAGTTTAGAACCAATGAATTACGGAAACATCGGAAGACCACCTAGCTTATCATATTAAAAACTATGTTTGAATTTTTAAGATCTTATATTCTTTATCTGGCTTTATTATCAGGAATCGTTGGTTTACTCTCATTGCCAAAACTTCCTGGTTATAAAGCCAGATTTTTAGTGCTTTTTATCTGGTTTTCGATTCTTATAGAAATTGTAGGATATTATTTTACATATTGGACAGGACTATTAAACTATTATGTCTATAATTTTTATATGTTTGTATCTTTTATCGCCTACATCTTACTTATTCGCAGTTTATTACAAAAAATAAATTATAGAACGGCTGCGATTTTCTGCCTCCTTCTATTTATCATCGCCTTCTTTTTAAATATGATTTATTTTAAAGAGAACACCAATCGATCCTTTACTTACAGCTTTGCAATAGGCGTTGTACTGATCGTAATTTTATCTTGCTTGTATTTAATTGAGATTTTTAATTCGGACAAAATTTTAAATTTTAAACGATCTGTTTTTTTCTGGTACGTTTTAGGAATATTGGTGTTTCATGTACCTTTTACTCCTTTTATGCTTGCCATTGACTGGTTCTTAATCAAACAAGACGAATCTGTTTTTAGTCTTGTTTTGTTTATTTTAAATTTTCTGGCATACGCCTGCTACATTATTGGATTTTTATGGAGCGAAAAGAAATACAATTATTAGTTATTTCACTTGGTATTGTTTTTTTTACTTTACTGGTTACGCTGTTGATCCTTTTTTTTTATTTTTTAAAGAAGAAGAATCGATATTTGGTCGATAAAATGGAATCTGAGCTTTATTTTCAATCCGAATTAATTAAAACACGAATTGAAATTAAGGACCAAACGCTCTCTGAAATCAGTAAAGAACTGCACGATAATATTGGTCAGATTATTTCTGTGGCTATTATGCAACTTAATATTTCTATCAACAATAAAACGGTGCAGATAAAAGAATTAAAAGACCTTAAAGAAGTCTTAGCCAAATCATTAGACGAACTTAGAATTCTTTCTAGAATCATTAATAAAGATAATTTGCTTCAAAACAATTTTCTGGAAGCAATTCAACAGGATCTGGAGAGAATTAAAAAACTAAAGAAAATCAAATACCATTTTAATCAAATCGGAATTGTACCAACTATACATGAAGAACATGAATTAATTATTTATAGAATTTTTCAAGAAGCACTTCATAATAGCTTAAAACATTCGAGAAGTGATTTATTTGATGTTCATATAGAAACTACGGCTAAGGTTTTTAGATTAAGATTAAAAGATTTCGGAATCGGATACGATCTCAATAAATCGAATTCAGGTTTGGGCTTAAATAACATGAAATTAAGAACCAAACTAATTGGAGCTAAATTAATTATGGAATCGGACGAAACTGGAACAAGCGTAACTATTGAATACCCTTTAACTCAATGTGATGAAGACTAACTCTAAAAGTAAAATTATAATTGTTGATGATCATCTGCTTTTTTCGCAGTCATTAGAATTGCTGATTAAAAGTTTTGGTGATCACGAAGTCATAGAACGTTTTGAAAATGGAAAAGTATTTATTGATTATCTCGAAGAAAATCCTTCTGCAGTAATAGATCTTATTTTACTCGATGTCAATATGCCCGTTTTTGACGGTTTAAGCACGATGCAATGGCTTAAAGACAACAGACCCGATTTGAAAGTAATAGCATTATCCGTAAATGATGATGAAGAAATCATTATAAAAATGATTACCAACGGTGCTAAAGGCTATCTACTAAAAGACACTTCACCAGAAATATTTAAAGATGCCATAGAATGCGTTCTCGAAAAGGGATTTTATTTTACCGAATTGGTTTCTGGAATGCTTATTAACAAAGTAGGCGGCGACAATAAAAAAATCGGTTTAAAAGAAAAAGAAATTGTGTTTATAAAACACGCCTGCACCGAAATGACTTACAAAGAAATCGCTTCGCGAATGTGCCTAAGCCCAAAAACGATAGACGGTTACAGAGAATCACTTTTTGACAAACTTGAAATAAAAACCCGAATCGGATTGGTACTCTATGCCATTAAACACAAAATTGTTTTTGTTTGACCGATGTAAAACCTTTTTAAGGAAACTCTATTAATTTGTCGTTTCCTAAATCATACTCATAGAGTTTTTTAGTTTCTTTATCAACATACAACCATTGAAATACGCTTGTTCTGTGTTCAAATTCATTAGCCAAACCTAATACGGTATATGATCTTCCGTTGCGTTCGCGATCTTCTATAGAATAACTCAATTCTTCGTCTGGCGAAGGATTTTCGATATGTGATTTTAAAAGCTCATTTTTAGAATTTGCTACATAATATTCAACAAGAGTATATAAATGGTCTTTATACCAATCAGACATATTCTCATCGCTAAAATAAAACTTTATTGGTTTTTTGTATTTCTTTTTAAAGAGTGTTACGTTGCCATCTTTAATTTTCTTTGCACTAACAAGCCATTCTGCAAAATCGAGCCTTTCTCCATCACCAGCTATAAAAATGCTGTCTATTTTCCATTTCACCTCTAGCACATCACCGCGATTAAAATTTATGTTGTCGCTATTGGTATTCAAACCAGCAATATCATTTCCCTTTTTTACATCAATAAAAAAATAATCAAAATCGGTATTGTATTCAATAAATTGAACCGTATCGGTGTATACCTTATGCAATTCTAAATCCTGATTCGGTCTTAAAGTACTTTTGAATTTTTGATTTAAAGATTTATCACTAGTTTTCTCGACTATTTTTTCTTTTGACAGTGATTTACTTGGTAATTTTTCTGTTTTTTCATTTTTATTACAAGAAGAAAGTAAAACAAGTAATGCCAGAGGGTAAAATAATTTCATTTGCAAAAGGCTAATAAGTTATAGCCGCAAATATAGGATTATCCTTTAATTTTTCCCTTCCGTTCAAGAAAGAAAGTTCCATTAAGAAATTACACTGCACAATCTCGCCGCCCAATTCAGTAACAAGATCACAAACAGCTTTCGCTGTACCACCTGTTGCCAATACGTCATCATGAATTAAAACACGATCTCCTTTTTGTATAGCATCTTTATGCATTTCTAAAGTATCTGTGCCATATTCTAATTCATATGAAGCCGAAATTGTATCATAAGGTAACTTTTTAGGCTTACGTACAGGGACAAAACCAGCATTTAACTCCTGCGCCAATAACATTCCGAAGAAAAAACCGCGAGATTCTGCTCCAACTACTTTATCAATTTTCTGTCCTTTTAAAGATTCGACTAAAATAGATAAGCATTTTTTCCTTGCATCAGGGTCATTTAACAGTGGAGTTATATCTTTAAACAAAATTCCTTCTTTCGGAAATCCCTGAATATCACGCACATAATTTTCAATCTTCATTTTTTTTTAATTTAATGTTATTTTTTGCTTGTTTATCTCACATTTATGCCTATCTTTGCACCCGCAATAAGCAATCAACAAAGCTACAAAAAAATAGCTAATTGATAACAAAAAGGCCTCGTGGCGCAACTGAATAGCGCATCTGATTACGGCTCAGAAGGTTACTGGTTTGAATCCAGTCGAGGTCACTACTCGGGACAAAAGAGAAATATCATCTTTTGTTCCGTTTTTTTTTGCCCGTAATCTACTGTTTACCAAATAGATACAATTAACCCGGTCTTATCGGACATTCTTTTGGAGGATATGAAACCAATTTTATTATTACACAAACTGATCTATTTGCAGCCGCTGTTTCAGGAAGTGGCGCTTCAGACCTGACAAATTTCTATCTTACAGTTGGAGCTACAGGCAGATCTAATATATGGCGTTTTGAAAATCAGCAGTGGCGTATGGGAAAATCATTGTTTGATGATCGTGAAGGTTATAGTAGCAATTCACCCATTGAACATGCAGAAAATATAACAACCCCACTTCTTTCATGGACAGGAGAAAGCGATAAACAAATGAACTGGAATCAAAGTACAGCACTTTATTTGGCCCTGCATCGATTAAATAAAGAGCATATTATGTTAGTTTATCCAAAAGAAGGACATACTATTTTAAAACCTTTAAATCAGAAAGACTTATCGATGCGAATACATGACTGGTTTGACTATAAACTAAAAGATTTACCTCCTGCATCATGGATAAAAGATGGCTTGCAATAATGTATAAAATAGTAATGCAGTTCCAAAAGAACTGCATTACATTCCTATAATATACATTCCTAAAATAATTAATTATTAAGGACGATATACTACTTCTGAACAAGTGGTTTGACTTTGTTCATCCTTTGCAAATACCTGCTCTCCGGCAGGAAGATAAGAAACACGACAAACCTCATTTTCCTGATCTGAACAGGTAATAGGCATACTACATGGGTTTTGAGGTGTATCTCGATATCCTAATATGATATCATCTGCTTTCTCTGCACTCTGCATCGATGAAGTGAAAAATGCTCCAGAAATTCCAAGTACAAAAATGGCCATCGGCACAGCTTTTTTTACAATTGTTTTCATAATATTAAATTTTAAAAATTAATGTGATCTACTTTTTTCTACAGGTGTTCGATCTGATTCCTGATACATGCGCTAGTATATTTTTAAGTGTATCATCATCCTTCTTCAGGTATATTTGTCATCTCATTTTTTAATTTATTGTTTACTTTATACATCACTAATTTGGTATCAATAAGAGCATATATATAGTCTGGAGTAACCAAGAAATTCCTAATTTTTTTTCCATCAATTCCATAAATATGGAAACTAAACAGGTATGTCTTTTTAATTAGATCATATACATCAATAACAGATGCCTGATCCCAAACTTTTCTTTTTTCATATCGACCTGGAACATTGGAATTCACAAAAAGAAGATGACCGCAGATGCTGCTAGCAGCATTTACACTAATGGTTGGAATTCCCATTGTACGTTCTGTTTTGTTTTTGAGATATGCTACTTTAATTTGTGCATGTGAAACGGTATCAATTGTGTTTCCTCGATAGTCCAATACCCCGTTTTGATCTGCCACTATATATTCATTTCTATAGCTGTATATGTATACAATTCTTTTCAGCTCTGTACTGTAATGTAACATACCATCCGTATCGAAAATTCCATCAATTTGCTTTTGCAATAACTGTGGCGCCATATTTGTCTTGGCTTTCTCTCCTGTCGTGAAAAATCCTAATATATTAGTATTGTTGCTGATTCCCCTAAATGCAATTGTACTACTATCAATCGGTATGGCGATATTGAAGTATGGCGATTTAGGCTTTTGTAATCTAGCCTTCCAATCACTGATATGACCTCTAAAAATCACTCGGGTTTTACCATCAATTACATAAAAGAAAGGAGGACGAACAGCTAGCCTGATCGATTTAAAAGTAAAACTGTCCCGATCTAATTTTACATGTATCTTTTGCTGTTGGAGTTTGAAATCAATAGATAATAAATATAACGGCACTGTTGAATTTCCCAAATATACTTGACTGTTTCCCGATCCTGCAAAATAATAAGAATTGTATTTTAAATCCACTGTATGTTTTAATGTAACAGGATGATGTGGATAACGCCGAATAAAGGGGTTTTGACGCTGCATTATTTGCTCTGAAGAAAGAAATAAAATTAGAACAATGACACTGTTTGCTAAAGCAACTAAAACTAACTTAATATTGTAGAATTCAATGAAATTGCTTTTATCTTTTACAAAGCTATTATGTAATGAAAGTGCTATGCCCCCTATTATCAAAAAGAAAACATTGAAGAACAAATGTTGCTGCCAACTCATTTTCTCCAGTATCCCACCACAGGAACATGGAAGAAATGAACTATAATTTAACATTATAAAAATGTATGCAGTAAACATTGCCATCAAGCAAAATCCAGCATATAATGCTTTCATTCTTGTCTTGGTAATTATCAGAAAAAAAACTATTAGAAACTCCACAATTAGTACCGTCCAAGAAATCCAGTCTGCAAACGCGCTCAATAAAGGAGACTGCCCAAGCTCCACCTGGAACTTTTCGAAATCCAAGGCTTTACTTGTGGCTGCATATGCAAACAATAATAGATAAAGCAGGCAAATTATCTCTACAATATTTTTTTTCAATCCGATTTTCGTATTCAGTATCATAAGTAGTCGATTTGAATTCAATAATGTAAAATTCTGAAATCCAAAACCATAACACTTGTACTATCGGGATCAAAAATTAATTATGAAGGATTAAAGTGATCCAATGGCAAAAAACCACCAGCTTTACCTCTGCCGAGTTCTTTAGGAGAAAATCCAAACTGCTTCTTGAATGATTTAGAAAAATTAGGATAGCTGTTAAAACCATTCATAAAGGAAATATTCTTCAGCGGAATATCGGTCTGCTCTATCATAAGGTAAGCCCTTTTTAGACGTTGCTCTGTATAAAACTTGTAGACGCTTGTATGGAAAAAATGCCTGAATCCATCTTTGAGTTTAAAATCATTTGTACCAAACTGTCTTGCCAGTTCCTTAACGGAGGGCAATGGCTCAGTCAAATTCGCCAGTACATAATCATAAACCCGCTGTATAAGTCGCGCATCAGTTCGTTTTAAATTAGAATGCCTGCTTAAATTAATTTCAAATGATTCCGAAGCAGTTTCATTAGGCTGGAGAAAGGGGGCTACAAAACTAAGAACGGTAAACTTACCGTCAGACAATCTCGATACCGAACACTCGGCGGTTACAATCAGCTTTTTGAATGTTATGAAATTCAGTGTAATGATCTCACCTGATAAAAGCATTTCTTCCAATTCTTTTCTCTCAATGTCAGACATACTGCTGAAGTCATCGATTAAGAAATCCTGTATAGGGCGTCGGAGCATTTCTGCTGCATTATAACCCAAAATTTCCAAGGCGCCCTGATTTACATTTTTTATGGAATGGTCTTCATCTAAAATAAAAGTTGCAGGAGTTATCATCCTGTGGGTAATATAAGGATTCACAAAACCGGAATGAAAGGCAGACTCTTTAAGTTCTTCGGCGACCATGTTTACCAGAACCACCAGAGTTTCAATTTCATCGTCATAACTACTCAGAGGAATATGACCATTGAAGTTGCCCCGTGCTATCTCAAATAACATCTTGTGCATGGATAGTAGCCGCTTGCGATTGTGGGGTCTCTTCATCGGTCGTGATTTATTTATATATATCTGCCCAGTTAGATCTTTTTCTAGAGGAAACCTTTAAGATAATCCAGTGCCTCCTGCTCAATAGTAAAAATTCTTGTTGGCGCAGAGGGCTTGCTGATTTCCAGATAAAAAGTGCTCATCGTCATGGAAACGTTTTCACTGCCAATCAATGCGACTGCTTTTGCAAGCAGAGATCCGGATTTAGCAAGGTAGTCTCTGGCTGCTTTGTCGATGGACGCTATGCCCCTGGTATCACACAAGACAGGAAGAAGTCTCTCATTTTGAAATGCAATCCTGTCAGCTACAACACGCATAGCCACTTCTAAATCAATTGCAGTATTGGGTTTATATTCGAAAAAAAGAATTCCTTTTTCAATCCAAAACCGCGCATTTCGATTCTCATAAGATTCATGTGCCGCAATCATGTCCTATCAGTTTTTAAATAAAGGGTTGTAATTTAACAAAAATATAAAGATTAAGAAACATTCTAATTGTCAATTGTGGATTATTTCTTGCAAAACATACTGATTTGTTGTTAAATCGGGAATTACCCTTGCCAAATTGGGAGTAAAATATCTGTCAATAAAAGTACTTTCAATTTTTATAAGGAATTTTAGATGTCTGTTTTTCAAACATTTAAAAAATAATAATTCTAAAACTTAAAAACCTTATAAAAAATGGCAAAAATAAAACACAACAATTTTATTGATACAGTCGATACCGTTTTTTCAAATGCAAAAGAAAAAGGTATATTACACCTTTACGCTGAAGGTGAATATCTCAATGGGCGAAGCATAAAAATTAACGGAAACGAAATGCTCCATTTTGGAACTACAGGATATCTTGGACTCGAACAGGACAAACGGCTAAAAGAGGCAGCAATAAGCGCCATTACTAATTATGGAACGCAGTTCCCGCTTTCTAAAACTTATCTTTCCCATCCCTTATATGCGGAACTGGAAAGCAAGATTGAGCAGATGTACAGTATAAAGCCAATCATAACTAAGAACAGTACCCTTGGACATATGGCAATCATCCCAACCCTGATAAGAGATGAAGATGCCGTTATTATTGATCATCAGGCTCATTGGAGTGTGCAGAATGCTTGTCAGATTCTTAAGCTTAGGGGAATACCAGTGGAGATGATACGCCATAACAACCTCGAAATGCTGGAGGACAAAATTCGAATGATGCAGGGGAAATCGGGGAAAATCTGGTACATGGCGGATGGTGTTTATTCAATGTACGGCGATTATGCGCCAGTACAGGAGCTGTTGAACCTTACCCGAAAGTATCCGCAGCTCCACCTCTATTTTGATGATGTCCATGGAATGAGCTGGAAAGGAAAAAATGGAACAGGTTTTATCTTTGACAGTATTGGAACGTTAGAAGAAAATATTGTGGTTGTCAGCACGCTGAGCAAAACTTTTGGTGCTAGCGGCGCAACATTTTTCTGCACCGATCGTAAATTACGCGAAAAGATTAAAACTTTTGGCGGTCCCCTTACCTTCTCCGCTCAGCTTGAACCTGCATCAGTTGCCGCTGCAATCGCATCCTGCGACATACATCTCTCTGCGGAAATCTATAGCCACCAAACTGAACTTTCAAAAAAAACAGCCCATTTCGGCGAGCTCCTTTCAAACAGCAACCTGCCTCTGGTCTCTGATAACGACTCCCCCGTTTTTTTTCTGGGAATGGGGACACCCGCTACTGCTTATAATTTTACCAAGCGCCTCTATTCAGAAGGTTTTTATCTCAACCTTGGTATCTATCCGGCAGTACCCATAAAAAATACCGGAATCCGTATCACGATATCTGCGCATAATAAAATTAAAGATATAACAGATCTAGCCCGTGCAATGGATCACCACTTTCACAAAGCAGTTGAAGAAACCGGAAGCAGTGACCAAAAAATACGTCAGGCTTTTAGAATGGACATCAAAACGAAGGTACCTGTTATAAAACAGCAAACTGAGCTGCTGCAGATTGAAGAGACAGCAACAATAACGAACATAGACAAGCAGGAATGGAACAAATATCTGGGTACTCATAATATTTTGGATTGGGAAGGAATGCAGTATCTCGAGCAGACTTTCGCAAACGCTCAGGATCCTGGGAATAAATGGGATTTTTTCTATTATATTATCCGTGACCAGAACATGCAAGTGGTTTTAATGACCTACTGTACATTGGGGATCTGGAAAGATGATATGCTGGCTACAGAATCTGTATCAAGGCACATTGAAGAAATTAGAAAAACAGATCCCATGCATATGACTTCCAAAGTATTAAGCACCGGCTCATTATTTACTGAGGGACTGCATTGCTATATCGACAAGGATCATCCTCTGGCAGAGCATTCAATGACAATGCTATTAAATAAGCTTGAGGAATCATACAATTCGCTGGATGCCGACATGCTCGTTCTGCGTGATTTTGAAACCGGATTTCACTTAGATGAAATGATTAGAAACCAAGGGTATTTCAGAATCGATATGCCAGAATCATGTGTTATTGAAAATAAAAACTTCCCGGCAATTGAGAATTATGGTTCCCTGCTTTCTACGCGTTCACGCCAGCATTTCAATCGGGAAATACTGCCTTACGAAAAATTCTATGCTGTTGAAATAAAAGATTGCCTCAACAAAGAAGAAATAAACAGGGCGTACCAGCTATACTGCAACGTAAAGGAACGCAATCTTGCTATAAATACCTTTACATACAAAAGGGAAGTATTTGAAAATATGAACAGCTGTCCAAACTGGGAGTTTATAATTCTTACCTTTAAAGATGCCCCTGAAAAAAATTTCGTTGGGATAATGTTCTGCTATAAAAATTCAGGAAATGTATATGTACCTGAACTTATCGGCATGGACTACATTTCTGGTGATGGCTTCAACTTGTACAGACAGCTTTTGTACCAAACAATGAAAAGAGCACGAGAGCTTGAAATTGGACGAATCGATTTCGGCATATCGGCAAGCTTTGAGAAGAAAAAACTTGGCGCTTCTATAATACCCAAGGTCGCTTACGTACAAGCCCGGGATAACTACGCTATGGAATTAATGCAGACACTGCAGAATGAAACCAATACTGCACGCTGATATAATACATTTTAATTTTCAACGAAAAGTTACGTCATAATGTATCTGGGCAGCAATGCCCATGCTTTTACTTGTTCAAATAAATCTAAATTCTGTTGCCATGATAAGATCGACATGTGAGAACGCACTTCAGGTTATTCGAAAAGCAGAACAGGAATTCAGCTTAGACCCTGAACATATAATTGAAAAATCCTACCACATGACTACCGTGCTTCGAAACTTGCTTAGTACGGTTAAAAAAAATGTTTTAGAAAAAGGATTCTCCGATGAAAATGAAGAGATTAATTTTTTCAAAAGTATCAAACCCCAAATACTGGGAAAACTGATTTTCTATAATAAAGTTTTCCGAATTGAAGCATCCTGCCCGGTTGTAACGGGAAAAATGCATCATAAATATTTTTCCAATGAGCTTAATCTCCTCAAGCAGGAATATAAAGAGCACTTTTATAACACTGATTTTTATCGCTATTATCGCACGGGAAGAACCGAATGGGACCATCATTTCTTTTGTCGGGGAAAAATAGACCTTCATGAAGGAGTTAATAGTTTTGTTTTTGAAATTGACACTCAATTTTCCACCTATTATGATTATAAGGTAGCCCGCATAATTGCCAACGAACTGCTTCACAGTTACCTCGTTTCTAAAATTGAACCTGATACCCAGCAGACCGCCATTTTTTCAGACGGAAATACAGCAAACAGAGACTTTTTCTGGACAGATTCAAAGAATGCTCTGATCGAATTAATTTACGCACTTCACGCATCAGGCAGTATTTCTCATGGAAAAGCCGGCATCCGTAAAATCAGCATGGTTTTCCAGCTGCTTTTCAGGATCCAGCTCGGCGATGTTCATCATGCCTTCCATAGAATGAAAGACAGGGCTGACAGCAAAAGTATTTTTCTGGATCAGCTGAAATTATCGCTTAAACAGCACATGGAGAAAGAGGTCTAATTTTTTTTTCAAACTTGCAATTTTCTTGCCAATGAGATGCAATTGGCATTAAATAACTACTAGCATATAATTACTTCTATATGCTCACTTACCCCAGTAAATCAACAACTCATCGTAATTTTTATTTCGTTAAAATTTTCATAAAACAGCATTTTACATTGGCTGATATTGGCAATGAAAAACTTTTGCCATTAGCAATTTTGCATCAGTAATGTAAAACACACAGCCATGAATATAGACAGAATGGAATTCATTTCCTGGATGGAACGCATCATAGAACGTTTCGATCTTTTGAGCGCGCATATCAGTGAACTTGAAAAAAAACGCGGAAGTGTTGACGGTGAAGAGCTATTGGATAATCAAGATATATTGCAGATGCTTAAAATAAGCGGGAGATCACTCCAGCGTTACCGATCAATCGGTAAGCTGCCCTATTATACAATCAGCGGAAAAATATATTATAAACTATCGGATGTACACCAGTTCATCAGAGAAAGTATCAATGTCCGAATGCCAAAAACATACGCCAAGGAGTGAAAAATAAGGCCAATAGATTCCAGCTTTTAGTGAGCTACTTTTCACCTTTTAATTTCGCAATTGAATTTAAAATTAAAGATCATGAGCCAACAAATTAAAGATACACTAAATACTCCTGAAGAGTTATCAGATATACTGCTGGTATTCGACAAAGAGAAAAAGAAAATCATGGCGGTAAAAGGCATTGACCAAAATGGTAATCTAGAAACTGTTGACCCGACCCACAAAAATCAGAATCAATTTATGCGGGTAGACAAGCACGGGGATGTGTTTTCCAATTTCTTTTCAAATTTTTTCAGCCAACTGAAGAACCCAACTAATTTTTCTTTCTTCAAAATCCCTGCTCTGCTGGCTGTTGATACTTCAAAAGAGATGCAGAAACATTTAGATCATCCTACACCTGAAGGTGAGCAATTAATGAAACAGCACGAAGTAAAAGATTATAAACAAAAAAAAGAAATTAATATGGAAACAGCACAGACAAATCCGGAAACAAGTGAATACAAATACAAACCGGAACAGATCGATTGGGAAACATTAAACCATTTGGGTTTAAGCAAAGAAAAACTTGAAAAAATGAGCCTTCTTGATCCGCTCCTAAAGGGATACAAAACAAATGAGCTTGTACCGGTCAGCCTTAACCTTGGTACTGCCGTTACCAGAATGGATGCCCGCTTATCCCTCAAACAAAATGACGAAGGACAGGTCGTATTGGCCATTCATGGCATCCGAAAAGAACCTAACCTGAATTATCCTTTTTTCGGTCACGAGTTCAGCAAGGAAGATAAAGACAATCTGCTGCAAACAGGCAATATGGGACGCGTAGTAGATCTCACCAATCCGAAAAACAATGAGATCATGCCCTCCATTATCAGTATAGACAGGCTGACCAATGAGGTGATAGCACTGCGCACGGATTTCATTAAAATTCCCGATGAAATTAAAGGAATTAAGCTGAGTGAAGAGCAAAAGCAAACCTTGCTGGAAGGGAAGCCGCTTGCTCTAGAAGGAATGGTTTCCAAGAAAGGAACAGCCTTTGATGCATCTGTGCAATTCAATGCAGATAAACGTTTTGTTGAATTTCTCTTTGACCGAAATGATTCTAATCAACAGACACAAGGCAATCAGCAGAACCAAACTCAGGGAGCACCTAAAAACTTTAGAGATAAGGAGCTCAATAATGAGCAATACCAAAAGCTCAAAGATGGTCAGACGGTTTATATCAGCGGCTTAGTGGATAAAAAAGGAAAAGAATACAATGGATATATCACCTACAACAAGGAAACCAATAAAACAGATTTTTCATTTCAAAATCCAAATAAAATCAAAGAACAGATAAAACCTTCTGAAGCCCATAAAACGCAGACCGCTGTCAATTCCGAAGGCAAAACTAATGAAGCTACTAAGAACATAAAGGAGCCATTAAAATCAGGTCAGACAAATCCTGATGACAAGAAACAACAGGAACAACAAGAAGAATCTAACTCAACTGCTAAATCAAAAGGGCGTAAAATGTAATAAAATATGATAACAATTATTGCAGAAAAGCCCAGTGTAGCAAGGGAAATAGCCGTTATAATCAGAGCCACCGAAAAGAAAGATGGCTACATGACAGGTAACGGCTATTTTGTTACATGGGCACTGGGCCATCTTGTAGGATTAGGGATGCCCGAAGATTACGGCATCACAGGATTTGACAAAGCATCACTGCCAATACTTCCAAACCCTTTTTTACTGACTGTCAGAAAGGTCAGTAAAAATCAAGGGGATTCTGTAGATACAGGAGCGCTAAAACAACTAAGAATCATTAGAGAGCTCTTTGACAACAGCGATAATATTATTGTCGCCACCGATGCAGGACGTGAGGGCGAACTTATTTTTAGGTATATATACGAATACTTGAAGTGCAATAAACCCTTTAAGCGACTTTGGATAAGCTCCCTTACTGAAAAAGCCATTAAAGTAGGTTTTGATAATCTCAAAGACGGAAAAGAATTTGACGGATTATATCAGGCAGCACAAGCCAGGAGCCGTGCCGACTGGCTAGTGGGCATCAATGCCACACAAGCGCTCTCCATTGCATTAGCAAACGGGGTTTATTCACTCGGAAGAGTGCAGACACCTACATTAGCTTTAATATGCAAACGCTATCTGGAAAACAGGAGTTTCAAAGTAAAAAATTACTGGCAGATACAGTTGTCCCATAACAAAGAAATGATAGATTTTAAAAGTATCTCAAAAATCAAATGGGAAGACAAAAAACTAGCCGCTGATGTGTTGAAAGCCATTGCGCGAAACCAAACGGCAATAATTACATCCCAAGTGACCAAAAGCGTTACAGAGCAGCCGCCTTTATTGTTCGACCTTACCGGCCTGCAAAAAGAAGCCAATAAAAAATTAAACCTTTCTGCAGAAGAAACCCTCAACATTTCCCAGAGCCTTTACGAACAGAAATTTATCACATACCCACGTACCGCAAGCAAATACATTCCTGAAGATATGTGGGCAGAGATTCCTAATCTTGTAAGAGCTTTACAAAAGAGGGAAAATATTAAACAAAACCTATCTCAAATGAAATGGCGCCGTTTTAATAAACATATCGTGAACCATTTGCGTGTCACTGACCATCATGGATTATTAACTACTGATAAAATGCCATCAGCCCTGAATCCAAAGGAAAATGCGATTTATAATATGATTGCCTTTCGATTACTCGAAGCCGTTTCACAACCCTGCATCAAAGAGATAACTGATGTCGACTTACAGGTACTGCATTATGATTTTACATCAAAAGGCTGTAAGATTATAGAATCCGGGTGGCGTTCCATTAGAGGCAGTTTCCTCGATGATGATACAGAACATGTAATGGATTTGCCTGAGCTGAAAAAGGACGATGAAATTAAAATAAAAGAAGCTTCCGTTCTGGAAAAGAAAACCAAACCACCTGTGCTTTACACTGAAGCAGGCCTTTTGTCAGCTATGGAAAGTGCCGGAAATGATATTGAAAATCAAGGTGAGCGAAAGGTTTTGCAAAATTTAGGTATCGGCACTGCAGCTACAAGGGCATCAATTATCGAAATATTGTTTACCCGTAATTACATAAATAGGGAAAAGAAATCTCTGGTACCAACCGAAAAGGGATTATTGGTATACGAATTGGTCAAAGAAAAAAAAATAGCAGATGTGGCGATGACTGCCCAATGGGAACTTGCATTGGAAAAAATCGAAAACAACGAATCAGATGCAGGAAAATTTCAAAAGCAAACGGAAAATTACGCTGCATCTATTGCCAATGAATTGTTGCAGACCCCAATTGCCAAAAATAACTTGCCAGACCTCATCTGCCCTAAATGTAAAAGCCAACAACTTATCATACGTGACAAAATAGTAAAGTGTCCTGAAGAGACTTGCAACTGGATACAGTTCCGCAATGTCTGCGGTGCGCAAATCAGTATAGACAATATTAAAAGTCTTGTCAGCAAGGGTACAACTTCACTCATTAAAGGAATGAAAAGCAGGTCAGGAAAGAAATTCGATGCGTACATCGTACTAAACGATAATGCCGAAACTACCTTTGAATTTGCCAAAAACAAAAGCTTCCCAAGTAATGGAAAATAAACCTACCCTTAGCACTATGGAAATCAGAAATCAGATTTATTCCATACGCGGAAAGCAGGTTATGCTCGATAGCAACCTTGCTTCCTTATACCAGGTTGAAACAAAAAAAACTCAACAAAACCGTAAAAAGGAATATAGAAAGGTTTCCTGCATGCTTTAGCTTTCAACTGGTTGCTGTTGAGCAAAAAATACAATTTTTCATTAAGCCCGAACTTAAAGAAGAACCTGCATACCAGATCGAAAAACATAAAGAAACTCCAAGCATTTCGACTTATCAACTACTTTGCAATCTCTAAGTCCTGTAAAACCTGATTGTAACAAGTATTCATCCAAATAAATTTAAAATTTCCTGTTACCACCAGTTATTAAAACAACAAATCAGGGAAGTTACACTTCAACTTCCCTAATTTGTTTACTAATTATTTACTATTTAAAATTCCTGATACTCACTAGTTCGTGTTTCAATTAAAGCACCGCTGTCACTATCTTTAAGTTTCATTAGGGTAACCTGATTTTTGTTGTTGTAGGTATGTTCTAAAGTTTGCGAAGCAATCATATTACCTGTGGTAAGCGATTTTTCTGTATACGATAGCGGATTGTTGGGTGCGGGCAAGTTTGTGCCATTAAAACCTAATAAAAGAACTGGTAGTACGTTGTTTAAAACACTACCTGAAATCGCCCGCAATTTATTGTCGTAATTGCTAAAGGTATATTCTATATCTTCTCCAGAAACATTATCTATCACCACACGCTCAATATTACCCGTGGTACTAAAACGGTAATAGTCAGTTGTCACCAGATTGCCCGAAGTGTTCTTTATTCTTCTTTCCTTACCGCCATCTGGGCGATAAAACCATTCATAGGTATAGTATAGAGTACCACCAGAGTACCACTCTTCATTCTTCATTCCGTTGCCATCGTAGAAAAAGACGAATTTTTCCTGTGGTTTTGCAGGGTCGTTCCAATCTACGACCTGCGTTATTTTACCATTTGCGTAACTGAAAGTACTCGTTACGCTCAGGTTAGCATTTTGATTATTAATAACAACAGTTTTACTGAGGCGTTTTTGCCCGTCGTAGGTTATGGTACTGGTTTTGATAACTGTTCCGCTTGCGTTTTTGTATATTGTTTTTACGGGTAAGCTTACAGTTGCAGGTGCTGTTGCAAGAGTTGTAAATTTAAAAACACTGCTTTCGGTTTTTGCACCTTTGGTATCGGTAACCACTATTTTCCAGTAATAGACTGTATTGTTTGTTAATGCTGTGGTAAGTAAATGCGAAGTTGCAGCTATACCATCCTTAACTAAGGTAGTGGGTGAGGTATTTTTATCTAGATACAATTGGTAAGTTATGGCATCTCCATCCGGGTCGGTTGCAGCTTGCCAGCTCAACGTTGGGTTTAGTGCAATACTTGTAGCATTATTGGTAGGTGCAGTAAGCACAAACGCTTTTGGCGGTTGGTTGGGGTTAGCCGCCGTTTCGGTAGTAAACTTAAACACGTTGCTTTCGGTTTTCGCTCCTTTTGCATCGGTAGCTACCACTTTCCAGTAGTAAATGGTATTGTGTGTTAAAGCCGTAACCAATGTAAAACCAGTAGCAGTTATGCCAGCTTTTATCAATGTAGTAGGTTGTGCATTTTTATCTAAGTACAAACTGTAAGTTACGGCATCGCCATCCGGGTCGGTTGCTGCTTGCCAGCTTAAAGCAGGTTTAAGTACCACACCGGTAGCATTATTGGCTACGGCAGTTAAATTAAAGGCCTTTGGCGGTTGGTTGGGTTTAATATCATCATCATTTTTTGAACAGGATAGCAAAACCACTGATAGCATGAATAATAGTAAGTGCTTCATTTTTTTGTTATTTTAAGGTTAGTATGTATTTAATGCGTATTGATAAACTTCAAGGCATCGGTTAAGGATTGTTCTTTTAGTACAATATTTAATTAAAGATTTTAAACATTTTTTCGGCATTCTCCTGCTTATTTTTTTGAGCAATCGCAATTCACTAAAGATTTCAGTCATTTATCTGCTGTTTACGAGAGGATAAGAGGAAAAAATGATGGATGAAATTATTATATTCCACAGAGTTAAAGAAGCACAGGATATATGGAAACATTAAGGAGTTAAGAACCAATTAAGTTTTTAAATCGCAAAACTTTTTTCTTACTGTCTATTAATTCCTTAATGATGGATTTGATTTTAAAAACTATTCAGCACCTCGCCAATCTCAACTTTTAGCACCTCATCTTTTCCCTGTCTTTTTCCATCAGTAAAAACAGAACGGGTAAAATACAGCGTTTTATTATCTAATGAAAAACGAGGTTGATATTCCATTGCATTAGTGTTTATTTTTGAGCCCAGATTAACCGGCTTCGACCAACCATTTTCTGTTTTTTTGGAAAGAAATAAATCGTAAGCTCCATAAATACCGGTGCGGTTAGATAGAAAAACCAGCCATTTTCCGTCACGGCTAACCGCAATATTGCTTTCGGAGAAATCTTTGGTATTAAACTCATTTACAGGAACGGGATTTTGCCATTGTCCGTTTTTATATTCGGCATAAAATACATCGCCATTGCTGGAATAATAAAGATGGTTTTCTGCGGTTAATTCCGGGTAATATTGGTCGATTTCGGTGTTGATGCTTTCAGGTAAAAGCACCGGTTTTTGCCAATGTCCCTGTGTATCTTTTTTAGAAATATACAAATCGGGATTTTTACCGGGTTCTGAAATTCGCAACAATGCAAATGTGCCATCATGGCTAATTACCGGATTGGAAACATTGGGTGTTATTTGCCAAATGTCCATTTTTTCGGGGTTGATAAAACTTCCGCCCACACCAATTTCTATACGATAAATTTCGCAAACGCTTCTGTCGGCACTACTTCTCGTAGTATAAGCATATTTTCCATCAGGCGAAAAACTAATGCCATACACATCGCCATCAGGAAATATTTTATCAAAAACAGGTGTCGGCTGTATTACCATTAAAGTTTTAAGAAACGAAATATTGATTTTAGCGGTATAAATATTTTCCACCATATCATCACCCACTTTTTGCGAGCGGGCGAAAATAAGCGTGTCGTTGTTGAAAATAGTCGGGCAAAAATGGTTTTGTGCCGAATTGATTTCTGCTCCCAGATTAACAGGAACACACCACTTGCCATTTTGGTTAAAGCTGATATAAAGGTCGGATTGCCCGAAACCCGAGGTATTTATGTCCGAAGAAAAAATCATATAACTTTCATCGGGCGCAATAAAACTGTTGCCCTCATCGCTTTTTGTGTTGATGGGATACCCCAAATTCTCCGGTCTTTGGTGTTTTCCGTTTACCAATCGGGAAACATAAATGTCGTTTCCGCCATAACCTTTTTTATCGCTGCGTAAGCCAAAATAGATGTTTCCGTTAGCGGCTATTGTAGCATAAGTTTCGTTTTCATCACTATTTATTTCATCAAGCGGAAACGGCTTACCCCATTTACCGCTATTTCGTTTTACCATCCAAATGTCTAAATCTTTATCATCGGTCGCATTTTTTTGAAGACTTTTTCGGCTGTTATACAAAATGCTGTTTCCATCAGGAGAAACAATAGGGTCTATCTCTCTAAATTTCTGGTCAGAAAAAAAAGCCGGTTTTGGCACCTGCCATTTTCCATTCGCTTTTTCGCTTTGCATTAGCTGGAGTTTTTTTCTTCCTCCAAAAGAGTTTACGAAATAGGCTGTATTGCCATCGGGCGAAATGGTTAATCCAAATACTTTATCATTAGAGATAATGTTTGGTGCAAATAGTTTAACTTCCGAATTGAGTTGAGCATTTACAGAAGTGCTAAAAATTAGGATACTGTTTAATAAAAATAAATTTTTGATTTTTCTCATAAGATTGTTCTTTTCCTATTTAGATGCAGTGAAAAGGAAAATCTTACGGATATGATGGTATATGATGGTATTTGTTAAGAATATAATTAACCTAAAATATTTACTTTTTTAAATTGAAATGTTTAATCATATTTCCGATTTAATGGATTGAATATATTTTTCAAGAATAGCAACATCTTTTTTCATCCGTCTTCGTTTGATAACAAAGGTGTAAAATATCATCCACACAATACAAGCTCCCCAAATCCACCAAAAACAAAGAATGGTACGTCCAGTTTTGTCCAATAAAAATTTATCGAGTACAGGTCGCACATATAGATAAACCCCAAATCCCAACACCAAAACATAAATAACTTCGCCGTAAGTATGCATCCAAATATTCAGTTTTTTATAGCTTTCTAATTGTTTTATGGTTTGCAGGACAGTTTCAGTTGGTTTTACTTTATTTAAACGATGAAGCATGTACATTTTACTGGATGCGTAGTATAAAGAGCAACCAATTAAAATCCATAAACCGTAAGCTGATGTTTCCATTTTTTCGGAATTTATTTTATCAATAAAAATTAGGGCAATTGCCGTTATGATAAACGTAAATATTGTTTTAAGATGATTTTTTTTCAATAGTGCTAAATCATCCTTTGCTTTTTTGTCAACAACCTTTTGAGATAAGGTTACTGAAGCCTTTTTCTGCTGAAACAGCGTTTTTAGTTCTTCAAAATCCTTTTCCATAACCGTTGTTTTTTGATAATAGTTCTTTCAGTTGTTTCTTAATGCGGTACACTTTTATATTCACATTGTTTTCGGTAATACCGAGTACTTCACCTATTTGCTTTTGCGGAACGTCTTCCAGTACCATTGAAATAATAATCCGGTCTATTTCGTTGAGCTGGGCAATGGCACCGTATAAAACATTGGACTGCTCTTCTTTGTCTTCGTATTTTTCTTCGGAAGAATTGTCTTTTAAGTTGTCGTGATATTCAATCGGATTGTTCTTTTCCTTGCGTAGTCGCATCAGACAGGTATTGGCGGCAATCCTATAAATCCATGTGCTATAATCAGAACGATGCTCAAAAGATGATAAATTTATCCAAACTTTGGAAAAACATTCCTGCACCAAATCTTCTGCCTGTGTTTCGCTTCTTGTATAGCTGTAACACAAACGGAAAATCCAATCCCGATATTCGGTAAAAAGGTGGTCGAAAATTTTCTGCTTATTTTCCAACAATAGGCTGTTTTAAAAATTTATCCATTTCACTAATAAACCATTTCGGCTGGTCGCTTGCCATAAAATCTTTGGCATCTTCGGTAATCGCATGTGTAATATAAGGCGAATCGGCATACATTTCTTTTAATTTTATATCTGCTTCCGAAATCGGTATGTTTTTATACTTCTTTGCAAAATACCACGTAGTAAAAACCAGCATTGGTATTTTATTGTCTTTCAATTCGGGAAGTAAATCTCCCCCAAACTGCTCACAAAGTGTTTCGGCAAGCGTTTTTCTATCCGATTTTAACTGCCATTGTACAAAACGGTTTACATCTTCGGCATTGGTAAAATTCATCATTTCGGCAGTTTGTTTTTGAGTAGCCGTAAAATCGTTAATGCTCATTTCCATTGTTCCTTTGCGGATGCCTTTTTTCATCTGCTCCAACTTTTCTGCTGTCATTGCCGGGTCTAATACCATGCTTAGTTTAGGGTAAAAATCAGAAGCAATAATACCCCTAATATTCAAATTCTTATCAGAAGCTAATTTTACAGCCACGAAAGCACCGTAATTTTGCGCCACTAAAATAACATTTTTCAGTTTTCCTTTTTTGATAAATGTCCGTAAATCGTTCACATAATTTTCGGTAAATAAGGTATCAATAGGTTTCTGACCGTTAAAACCGGCAAAATCCACCAAATAGCAAGCATAATTTTTACTGTAATTTTTGGCAATATCCTGCCACATTTCTGATGAACAACCAATGTGCGGAAGAAAAATAATTTGATTTCCTTTTTTGCTAATTGACGTAACCTTAATGGCATCTTGTGCAAAAGTTTGAACGATAGAGAATAGTAATGTGAAAATGAATAATAGTCGTTTCATAATGTAATAATAATATTGTTGTATGTAGGGTTAGATGCAATGAAGATTGAAATCTTACAAAATCACATTATATAAACAACAAATATTCTTGGTATGAAAACATATAAAAATAAGCACCCTATTATTGTTTATCCTGTTGCACTAAATACTGTAAATCAGGGTCATTCTTGATGCGCTCCATTTCACTTTCAACAATATTCATAACATCCAGCTTTATCTGTTTGTAATTGCTTTCAATTTCCCGCTTCATATTGTCCGCTCCGTTTTCATCGGTAAAAGACAGTATCTGCGGTATCTTTTTGTAGGCTTTGGTTTCGGCGGCAACCCTGTCATTATCTACTACGATTTTTGCATGAAATATTTTTTGCTCGATGCGTTCATCGAAGTTGTCCGATACCGCTCCAACAAAAAATCCTTGTGTCAAGGTGGATATTTTGGAAGCCGGTATAAGACTGTCCAATTGAGTTGATATTGAAGTTGATGTATCGTTGCGGTTGATGCTCATGCTCTGCCTTTTCTGCAATACTTTCCCGAATCTTTCCGACAGGCTTTTTGCAGTTTCGCCGACCACTTGGCCGCTAAAAATATTACCTACAGTATTCTGAATTACCTTGCTCTCTTTTTCGCCATAATCCCTTGTAAGCTGGGAATAATCCTGAAAGCCCAAACAAACAGCCACCTTATTACTTCTGGCGGTTGCAATAAGGTTATCCAATCCTCTAAAATAGATGGTCGGCAGCTCGTCTATGATAACCGAACTTTTCAACTGACCCTTTTTGTTAATAAGTTTGACGATACGCGAATTGTACAATCCCAATGCGGCAGAGTAGATATTTTGTCGGTCAGGATTATTGCCTACGCATAATATCTTAGGCTCTTTGGGATTGTTGATATCCAATGAAAAATCATCGCCTGTCATAACCCAATAAAGTTGTGGCGAAATCATTCTTGACAAAGGGATTTTTGCAGAGGCTATCTGTCCCTGTAATTGGTCTTGTGCGCCTCCCTGCCAGGCATCCATAAAAGGCGATAAATAGTTTTCCAAGTCGGAATATGAGGTTAAAATCGTAAATACGTCTGAGTATTTTTTATTCAAGAGTTCAATAGCGTGTGGAAACGTACAATACTTACCGTCGTCATAAATTTTCAGGTACCATATGATTGCAGCCAAAAGGATAATCGGGCTTTCGACGAAAAAATCACCCTGCTTCTGTATCCAGCTACGATTGAGGTTCAGCATTATCGTGTATGCTGCTTCGTAAGCATCCGAGATATCCGTCATGAAATCGGGATTAAGCGGATTGCAACGATGGCTCTTTCGGGGGTTATCAAAGTTGATGACATAGAATTTTGGTTGTACTTTGTATTTATCGCTGTGCTTTAATAAATGATTATATGCAATGGTAGAAAGGTCATCAAATTTGAAATCGTAGATGTACATACTAAAACCTTTCTCAATCTGCTGTTTGATGTAATTGTTTACGATTGCATATGATTTTCCTGAGCCCGGAGTACCTAAAACAATTGTTGCCCGAAAAGGATTGACTATATTAATCCAGCCATTGTTCCATTTTCCTTTGTAGTAAAACTTCGTAGGTAGATTGACAGAATATTCATTTTCCATCAATGCAGTTTCCTGCATAAAACTTTCGTTCTCGTTATTGAAAACATCGTCCATGAGATTGTTACGAAGCAGTCGGCCCATCCAGACTCCGGCAACCATTAAAGCGATATATCCTAACCCAGTTGTAACGATATAAGAAATTGTAGCGGTATTGATTGATAGCTTTAATAAAGCTGTGTTCAGAAAAAAAAGAACAAACCCGATCACCAAAGCAATGTAAATTTTAGTCCAGGTTATCTTCTGGTTCTTAACACCCTTTGAACCCAGGCAGCTTAATGCTAATAACATCAGCGCAAATACTTTGGTATAAAGAGTATTCGAGAACAATCCCGCGGTACGCTGAAAATTACCTAATATTTTGTTGATCACCTCTAATGTCCAGCCCTGATCTATAAAGTAACCGTAGCAAAACCAATAAAGGTGCATCAGCACCAAAAGGATACTTACTGCCCGCATAAAACTCATAGTTTTGGCTAATCCTCTTAAATCATCTTCTCCCTGCATTATTTTAATTTTTAATGTTCGAGCATGAATTTAAAAGCTGTGCAACTAGGCTATTTCAATATGGAAGTCATAGGCGGTGTGTGGCGGTGTTCGGCTGAATTCTTATTTCTGTCCTCTTTTGCGGCTTCTTTTTTTCTTCAATCTATTGGCAAAATCCTGCTCCTGGTAATCTTCTCCCTGTGCTTCTGGCAATAAGGTACCAAATGCATCAATTAAATCGCCTTCGTGCTTTTGCGCATTATTCAGGAAGTCGAACAAATGATAAGGTTCATCTGGCGGAATATCTCCATTATTTGATGTCGAAATTTTCGATTGTAGTTTAACCGATCCTTTTATTTCAGGTTCGATATTGTTGTTCCAATAATCATTAAAAATATTGGCAGAAAACTCTTTGCCCAATCTGGAGCCGTTCCACACTGTTTTAGAATTATGGTCTATAAAGGTAATTCCGTAAATAAGTCCTGTATCATTTCTCCGTGCTACCACGTTAATTCCTTGCTCCCCTAACTGTTTTTTAAAAGCCTCCTTGTCACTTGTTGATTGCATGGCAATGGTAACGGCAGCTTTAATGGTTGGCTTTGCCGGGTGGTCTTTTAAAGTTTCTTTGGATTTCGCGTAGTGCAATTCCAGAGCCGGCAGTCCGGCATTCTTTCCGAATAAAGAAGCCTTGAACGGATGTCCGGCTCTTTCGCCCTTTTCATTTAAAGGAATGTACAGTAAACCCTGTCGCATCTCTCCTTGTAATTCCCCTCCAACTTTTCCTGTGGTAACATTAAAGAGGGAAAGCAAGGCATTGTATTCTCCCAAAGTTTGGTATTTATAATAATTCGGCAGGTGACGTACTATTGAAGCTATCTGACTTTTAACATCACCTGCCTTATAATCTACAGGACGGAAAACCTTGTCTATCTGTTTATGCTCTTTATCTGTTGCAGGTATCAATCCATATTTCCTTTCAAGTTCACGGCAGACGTTCATAGAGCGCATTTTCTCATAACTATCCGAAATCTTTTTACCCTGTTCATCAACGCACACCGATACAATATGGATATGGCTACGGTCAATATCAGTATGTTTGAACACCACATAAGGCTGCTGTCCATAACCCATTTCCTGCATATACGCATCTGCCATTTCCATGAACCTGTTGTCACTTACTGTATCTTTCGGATCGGGATTAAGCGAGATATGCAACGTATGTTTCTCGGTATTGCGGTTGGCAATGAGATAAGGAGTAAAAGATTGGGCTAATTGTGCAACGGAATAATTACCGCTAGCGGTTTCAATTATCTTATTGCCAAACAATATCTCCCCTTTTTCATTCTCAACTTTGAGCTGGTTGTAGGCTAAAGCTCCGTATAAATTTGCGCTTCTTCCGATTTTTGCTATCATTTCTAAGGCTGTTTTTTCAGATATTTTGCGTCAAATTCTTCAGTTATCTGTATGATTTTTTGGCATAGTGCCGCCATTTCAGCAGTTTGTTTTTCCAATTTATAGAGAAAAGCCGCCGCCTTTTTCTCGGAAAAATGACGGTACAATAACTTGACAATCTGATTATAATTCACGCCTACGGAGCGGAACTGACTATGAAACGAAGTCAACCGCATATAAAAATCAACTGTTCCTTTGTCAATTTTAATCGTTTTCATCTCCTTGCTGAACAACAGCGAGGTGATAAATTTTGCTTTGTTGGGAATTCCCGATGTTTCAAAAAGCGATAAAAGTTTGGCATTTTCCGTATCCGTCAGACGAAATACATGACGGTGGATGCTCGGGTCGCTTTTGGGCTTGCGTCCACCCTTGTGTTTTTTGTTGTTATTGTTCTCCTTCATAATCTATCCATAATTAAATTTTTATAAAACCTGACTTCGGAAGGTTTTTTCAGCCCCCGGCAAGGCAAGTTGTTTTGAGGCACTAACTCGGTTTAGAGTGCCTCAAAACACAACTTGCCGTGTTCTGATGAACACAAAAATCCGCCCTTCGGGACGGATTATATGTGACAGGGAAAACGGCTCGAGGCCGTTCCCGTTGTCCTCCATTTTTTCGGAAGTCATTTGCATAAACCTGTTGTTAAAATCCATCTTACAAATTAACCCCTTGTTTACAAAAGGATTGTAATAGGTAGAAGTACCAAACACTTCCTTTGAGCGACAACCAATACCACATAGATATAATGGAATGAAAATGATTCGTCCTTTGTTTTTAAATGTTGGCAGGAGGTCAATCAGCCAATACTTCAAGACAAGTGGATTGAGCACATTACAGATTGCATATCATCTGGTTTTCATGATTGCAAGATTGCAACAATTCGGAAATTTTGGAAAGCTTGACGGCTTGCCGTGCGACTATCTTGAATTCCTGAATGAGTGGTTGAAAGAATATAAGTAAGATGGAATTCCCGCCTGACCAGATACAGGAGTGAATGCAATGATGCTGTACTTAAAAAAAGCAGCCGATCAGAAATGCCGTCCGGCAGCCCTGACAGCTACCCTGCCCAATAGTAAGCTTGAAATCAGTGTAGCCTCCAATAGTGTATTACTAGGATATATAAACTTTAAATTATCACATATGAACACAAAAAAGAAACCTCTTTTTATCGCCTTTTCTTCTCAAAAAGGCGGTGTTGGCAAAAGTACATTTACAACCCTTCTAGCAAGTTTGCTGCACTATCGGTTGGGCTACAACGTAGCCGTATTTGATGCAGATTTTCCACAGCACAGCCTTGTGAAAATGAAGACAAGGGATTTGGCAATGGTAATTGAAAACGAAGCTTTAAAAAAGCTGGCGTATAGACAGTTTACGACCCTCAGCAAAAAAGCCTATCCCATTATGCCGTACAAAGCAGACAGCGTATTGGAAGCGGCTCAAGAGTTTGTGAATGATTCTCCTACTCCCGTTGATGTTGTATTCTTCGACCTGCCCGGAACCGTTAACACGCCCGGCATCCTGAAAGCATTGGCAGGAATGCACCACATTTTTAGCCCGATCACGGCCGACCGTGTGGTAATGGAAAGTACACTGATCTTCACACAGCTTTTGCAGGATGTGATTATGAAAAAAGGGGAAACTTCCATAGAAACTATTAACCTGTTCTGGAACCAGGTTGACGGCAGGGAAAGCACGCCGTTGTATGAAGTGTATAACCAACTTATTGAACAATTAGGTTTAAGCCTTATGCAAAGCCAAATCAAGAACAGCACACGTTTTCGCAAAGAAAGTGAAGTGGACAGCAAAACCGTTTTCCGTTCCACCATAATGCCTCCAGACGAACGCTTGATGAAAGCCTGTCAATTAGACCTCTTCATGCACGAATTTTTAAAAATTATTCAATTGTAGATTTATGGAAAAGGAAAATAACAGAAAAAGCCAGCCAGACATTAATGAAGAACTCATGATGGACCTGATGGTTGACGGCGTCAAAAAAGAAGGGATACAGTTTCCGCCTGAACCAATCGAAGAGACGCAAAAGATAGATGTAAAACAGGAAGAGTTACTGTCGATTAAACCTGCACAAAGGGAAAAGAACCGAACAAAGAAAAATCTTGACGGAAGTTATGGTGGCCATTTTTTGAAAACCCACTCAATGACCAAGCGTGGAGATAAGAGTATTTACATCCGTCAGGAATATCACGAGCGTTTGTCCCGCATTGTACAGGTAATAGGGAAAGATCAGATACCGCTGTATGCCTATCTCGACAATATTCTCGAACATCATTTTGAAATATTTGAGAAAGCAATTACTGAAGATTTTAATGAGAAGTTTAAACCCATTTTTTAAAATATTATGATTATGAAAAATTTATTTACGAAAACCAAGCTGCCTGTACAAATCGGGAAATACAAAGACAATTTTTTACACCCGGCAGAATTTGTAGCCAGAAAAGGTAAGTCGGTATATATCAGTGAGGATTTTCACAGGAAGATTTCACGTATTGTTTTTATCTTCGGCGATGGAAAAATCACAATCTCAGATTATATGTACAATGTGCTAAAGCAGCATTTTCAGGATTTTGGAGAAGACATAGAGACGCTGCATATTGAAAAACAAACACCAATTCTTTGATTATGGAAACTGTTATTGTGATATGCCTGCTAATAGTCATAGTACTTCTTTTGCAGGACAAGATTGTCATTAAAAATAGGTTAAGGCAACGGCAGCCGAAAAAGGAAAAAGTTAACCCAAAACTGCCGGATATTATGGGTCAGCCCAAGCCTGTGAGAAGCCTTTCAGTCTCAAACAATGCCAATGAAAGCCAAATCGAGGAAACAGCGGTAAATGCCTATAATTTTGACATTGAATACGACGAAAATGAAAACGGAGGTGTTCAAATTCCGCAGGAAGAGCTGGACGAAATTTTCAGTAATATGCCTGATTTTGAACAGGAAGAAGAAGAATGGAACAGGTACGGAATATCCGGCGCAGATGACGGTTTTGCCCAAGGGGTTACCTTCGAGGAACTAAGCTCCGTGGGGATGCTGCTTCAAAAAGATAAATTGGAGCCCTCTCAACAGGAAACAGCGATAGCTTTAGTTCAGAAAATACAGGGAACCGAATTATTCAGCCTGCTGGAAAATTCCATGGAAAGTGCTTCCCGAAAAATAGCCGAGCTGTTGGACGGGAGCCTTTCTTCTGAAAAGGATTCCAGCTCTTCCTATCTGCGGAACATTAATTTAAACGAATTTGATATTGGGGAGTATGTCTGAAAGGGCATACTCCCCAATATCATTTAATAAAACACCAGAAATATAATTCTGCATGAAAATTTAAACGTCAAACTTAAAATGTTTGACGTTTTTTTATACTTAAACACCAAGAAAAACGCCACAGCTAGTCAACTAATTCCACAGACAGCCAGTTCACTGCAAGCATTCGATTTTCATGACACTTTTGTTGCCACAGCCCGCATAGTGCGGAAATACAGTAACAATTTAAAGTGTTTCATTATGAAAAAACAAAGAAAAAAAATCCTGCCGGCAGTAATCATAATACTGTCATCCTTAAAGTTATCGGCGCAGGGAAACGGAACAGCAGGCATCACGGAAGCCACCCAAATGGTTACCTCCTATTTTGATCCTGCTACACAGCTCATCTACGCCATTGGAGCTGTGGTCGGTCTGATCGGCGGGGTTAAGGTGTACAATAAATTCAGTAGCGGAGATCCCGACACCTCAAAAACCGCGGCGAGCTGGTTCGGCGCCTGTATCTTCCTTATTGTCGCGGCTACCATCCTTCGCTCTTTCTTCCTTTAACCTTGCCTATGAATACTTACAATATCAACAAAGGCATAGGTAGAACAGTAGAGTTCAAGGGACTCAAGGCACAGTACCTGTTCATCTTCGCAGGAGGGCTGCTTGGAATACTTATCCTGGTCATGATTTTATACATCGCCGGGACCAGTTCCTATATCTGTCTTTTTCTCGGCACAGGTGGCGCCTCGCTCATTGTCTGGCAGACCTTCTCGCTGAACAGAAAGTACGGGGAATACGGACTGATGAAAATTGGGGCAAAAAAAAGGCATCCCCGTTGCATCATCTGCCGCAAGCCAGTACGACGTTATTTAAGGTCAACCGCTAAATCCAGCATCGTATGAGAAACACAGCCAAGACCACAACACTGGAAAGCAGATTTCCGCTGCTAGCACTAGAGAACAACTGCATTCTTTCAAAGGATGCGGATATTACAGCCTGCTTTGAAGTTCGTCTGCCTGAACTCTTCACGGTGGCTTCGGCCGAATATGAAACGATTCATTCTGCCTGGCATAAGGCTATTAAGACCCTACCCGATTTTACGATTGTCCATAAACAGGATTGGTACATCAGGGAGAACTATGATCCTGAAATGGACAAGGATGTGCAGAGTTTTCTGGCCAGATCTTATCAGCGGCACTTTAATGAGCGCCCGTTTCTGAACCATTGCTGTTATCTGTTTCTTACCAAAACCACCAAAGAGCGCATGCGGATGCAGAGCAATTTCTCCTCACTGTGCAAAGGTGTACTTATACCAAAAGAAATCAGGGATAAAGAAACAGTTCACCGTTTTATGGAAGCCGTCGCTCAGTTTGAGCGCATTATAAACGACTGCGGATTTGTCAAAATCAGCCGTATGAGCGAAGAAGACATCATCGGTGAGCAAGGCAGACCGGGACTGTTGGAACAGTACCTAACCCTTTCAAAGGAATCAGGTACTTCGATGCAGGATATTGTGCTGGGCAGCGAAGAGGTACGCGTAGGAAATAATAGGCTGTGCCTTCATACGCTTTCAGACACCGACGACTTGCCCTCATCGGTATCTGCTGATACGCGATATGAAAAACTGTCCACAGACCGCAGCGACTGCCGTTTATCTTTTGCAGCTCCTGTGGGACTACTGCTGAACTGTAATCACATTTACAACCAGTACCTGTTTTTGGACAACAGTGAGGAGAACCTGCAGAAGTTTGAAAAGTCCGCCCGAAACATGCACTCGCTGGCATGCTACAGCCGCGCCAACCAGATCAACAAAGAGTGGATAGAACGCTATCTGAATGAAGCGCATTCCTTTGGACTTTCGTCAATCCGAGCGCACTTCAATATCATGGCATGGTCGGACGATCCGTCTGAACTCAAACAGCTGAAGAACGACTGCGGGAGCGCACTGGCCCTTATAGAATGTAAGCCGCGGCATAATACTACTGATACGGCGGCGCTGTACTGGGCGGGTATGCCCGGCAATGCAGGAGATTTTCCAAGCGAGGAAAGCTTTTACACCTTCACTGAACCGGCACTGTGCTTCTTCACAGAAGAAACCAATTACCATGATTCCACATCGCCATTCGGCATCAAGATGGCAGACAGGCTGACGGGAAAACCTATCCATCTGGACATTTCCGACTTGCCGATGAGACGCGGTATCATTACCAACCGCAACAAGTTCATACTCGGTCCCTCGGGAAGTGGCAAGTCTTTTTTCACCAATCATATGGTGAGGCAGTATTATGAACAAGGCGCCCATGTCCTGCTGGTTGATACCGGTAACTCCTATCAGGGGTTGTGCGGGCTGATCAATGGAAAAACCAAAGGCGAAGACGGGGTGTATTTTACCTATACCGAGGACAATCCCATTGCCTTTAACCCTTTCTATACCGATGACGGGGTTTTCGATATTGAAAAAAGGGAAAGTATTAAGACGCTCATACTTACATTATGGAAACGTGATGACGAACCTCCCACCCGCTCCGAGGAAGTGGCACTGTCCAATGCCGTAAGCGGCTATATCGAAAAGATCAAGCGCGATGACGCCTTTCCGTCTTTCAATGGTTTTTACGAGTATATTCAGGGGGATTACCGAAACGTACTGGTAGAAAAGCAGGTAAGGGAAAAAGACTTTGATATTGCCAATTTTCTAAATGTACTGGAGCCTTATTACAAAGGCGGCGAATATGATTACCTGCTGAATTCCGACAAGCAGCTGGATCTGCTTTCCAAACGTTTTATAGTCTTTGAGATTGATGCGATCAAGGAGCATAAAATCCTTTTTCCAATCGTAACGATCATCATTATGGAAGTGTTCATCAACAAGATGAGAAGGCTTAAAGGCATCCGAAAACTTATACTCATTGAAGAGGCTTGGAAAGCTATTGCAAAGGAAGGTATGGCAAATTATATAAAGTATTTATTTAAGACTGTTCGGAAGTTCTTTGGCGAGGCCATTGTGGTGACCCAAGAAGTAGATGACATTATCCAGTCTCCTATTGTTAAGGAAAGCATCATCAATAATTCAGACTGCAAGATACTTCTCGATCAGCGCAAATACATGAATAAGTTTGATGAAATACAATCCATGCTCGGACTGACAGACAAGGAAAAAACGCAGGTGTTATCCATTAATATGAACAACGATGCATCACGTCTTTACAAAGAAGTATGGATCGGGCTTGGAGGGACGCACTCGGCTGTCTATGCTACAGAAGTTTCCGCTGAGGAATATCTCGCGTACACGACAGAAGAAACAGAAAAAATGGAGGTGATGCAGCTTGCCGCTGAACTTGGCGGCAATGTAGAGCTCGCCATCAAGCAGATTGCCACTAGGCGTCGCGAACAGGAAAATCAGTAATCAATAACAATTTAAAAATCGATAACAATGAAAAAAATACTATTTATGGTTTCTGCGGCAATTATGCTTGCCTCGGCACCATCAGCAAAGGCCCAGTTTGTGGTTACCGATCCGGCCAATCTTGCCTCGGGGATTCTCAACAGCGCCAACGAGATTATACAGACTTCCTCTACAGTTAGCAATGTGGTCAAAAATTTCAAGGAAGTCGAAAAGGTATACAAACAGGGCAAAGAATATTACGATAAGCTGCAGGCGATTAACAATCTGGTAAAAGACGCCCGCAAGGTACAGCAGACCGTCCTTTTGGTGGGCGTTGTATCGGAAATGTATGTGCAAAATTTCGGAAAGATGCTTAATGATCCAAACTTTTCGGCAAGAGAACTCACCGCCATTGCCAAGGGATATTCGGCACTGCTGGGAGAGAGTACCGAGCTTTTGAAAGAACTCAAGCAGATTGTCACCTCCTCGAGCCTGTCACTCAGTGATAAGGAGCGAATGGACATTATCGACCGTGTATACAAAGAGGTAAAAGAATACCACAGCCTAATGCGCTACTACACCAATAAGAATATATCGGTGAGTATCCTGCGAGCTAAAAAGCAGAACAGCACCAAAAGGGTTCTTGAGCTTTACGGCACCCCAAACCAAAAATACTGGTAATATGGAATTCAATAATCTTCATGAGGTCCTTCGCTCGCTGTATGATGAGATGCTGCCACTGTCCGCCGATATGGCGGCAGTGGCCAAAGGACTATCAGGACTCGGGGCGCTGTTTTTTGTGGCCTTGAAAGTCTGGCAGGCGCTCAGCCGCGCTGAACCTATTGATGTCTACCCGCTTCTGCGCCCTTTTGCACTGGGTCTCTGCATCATGTTTTTCCCGACGATCGTGCTGGGTACAATCAATGCCGTATTAAGCCCGATAGTTCAGGGAACACATAGCATTCTGGAAGATCAGGTATTGGACCTGAACGATCTTCAGGCAAAAAAAGACCTTCTGGAGCATGAAGCGATGATACGCAATCCCGAAACCGCCTATATGGTATCGGACGCGGAGTTCGACAAGAAACTGGACGAGCTTGGCTGGTCGCCTTCGGACATCGGGACAATGGCCGGAATGTATATGGACAGGCAGACCTATCAGATAGAGAAAATAATAAAAGATTGGTTTCGTAACCTGCTCGAAATACTATTTCAGGCTGCAGCGCTGGTGATCGACACCATACGCACTTTCTTTCTCATAGTGCTGTCCATCCTCGGGCCTATCGCATTTGCCATATCAGTCTGGGACGGATTCCAGTCAACTCTTACGCAGTGGATTACAAGGTATACCAGCGTTTATCTCTGGCTTCCTGTAGCGGACCTGTTCAGCTCGATGCTGGCCAGGATCCAGTCCCTGATCATTGAAAGGGACATAGAAATGCTTGCTGATCCTTCTTTCATTCCTGATACATCAAACACCGTATACATCATTTTTATGATTATCGGCATAGTGGGCTATTTTACCATTCCAACAGTGACAGGCTGGATTATACAGGCAGGCGGCGCAGGAAACTTTTCACGCAACATCCACCAGACTGCCATGAAGTCCGGAAATATAGCAGGCGCAGGCGCAGGTTCGGCCACAGGCAACATTGCCGGAAGGCTGGTCAATAAGTAATCAATAAACATTCAATAAAATGGAATTTAAAACACTCAGAAATATAGAAAACAGTTTTCAGCAAATCAGGCTGTATGCCATTGTATTTGCCGTGCTCTGTGCATCAGTGACTGGATACGCGCTTTGGAGGTCGTATGGTTTCGCCGAGCAGCAGCGCCAGAAAATTTATGTGTTGGACAATGGCAAATCGCTCATGCTCGCACTCGCTCAGGACGCCTCGATCAACCGTCCCGTGGAAGCCCGAGAGCACGTAAGGCGTTTTCACGAGCTGTTCTTTACCCTGGCGCCCGACAAAAATGCTATTGAAAGCAATATGAAAAGGGCATTTAGCCTTGCCGATAAAAGTGCCTTTAACTACTACAAGGACCTTTTGGAAAAAGGTTATTACAACCGGATTATATCAGGCAATGTACAGCAGCTTATTGAGATGGACAGCGTGGTCTGCAATTTCGAGACTTACCCGTATGTGGTGCGGAGCTATGCAAGGCAAATTATCATACGCTCGAGTAATGTAACCAGCCGCAGTCTGGTTACATCCTGCCTTCTGGTAAACTCGGTGCGCTCGGACAATAATCCGCAGGGCTTTAATATTGAAAAGTTTGCGGTGGTTGAAAACAGGGATATAGAAGTCATCGAACGCTAAAGAAAATCTTATGGAAGCATTATTAGATTTAGACACATTTGCAAGAATCCTGACTGAAAAAGGATTTAACGGCTATTTCCATACGCAGGGTGCGTACGCAGGAAAGTTAAAAGATAGCATCAGCGAATATCTTGAAAACTGCAAAAATGGAAAAGACAGTTTGCCTAAAGAGGACTTGCTGCTGACAGGCTACCTGCAATGGTCAGGCGAAGACAAGCCAAGTGTACGATGCATTATGCTGGTAAAATACCTGAACGGTAAATTTACTCTCAACAGAATGGAGGTGGCAAGGAAAGACCAATTTGGACAGCTGCTGAAAAAAACGGAACTGACAAACCTGTCTGTTATATCTGCGCCCAGCGCGTCGCAGGCAGTCGCCTTGGTCAATGATGAACAGCACCAAAAAACAGATAAATGTCCAAAGCGTTTTAAGCTTTGAGAACAAAATAGCAAGGTTATGAATAAATTAAGAGCAAATATAGACCAATGGCTGGAAGGGCTTGACAAGAATTGGGAAGCAATGCCAATAAAAAGGCAACATCAGGTGATACTGTACTTTTTTGCAGCGTATGTGCTGCTGACCGTAGTTGTCATTTTCAACGTATGTCGCGATACGGTATACGAAAGAAACAATATGGCTCTAGAACATATCGAAAGCCCTGCCTCGTCAGAGGAAGAAAGTCCAGCGTCCCTACAGGACTCTCTCAAGCCAATTAAAAAAAAATAGGATTATGAAAGAAAATAAAAAAAAGGTCAGCCTTCTCTCAGAAGAGGCTCGCCAAAACAGTTCCTCGTTTCTGCCTGATGAAAAAAAGACAACCGTCGAGCGTATTAAAAAACCGCTGATTTTCACATTGATGGGAATTGTATGTATCGGCTGTATGTATTTGATCTTTAAGCCCTCGAAAGATAAAAAGCAGATCGAAAGCATTGGTCTGAACGACAGCGTGCCGCAGGCAAGCGGATCTGTACTGCAGGCAGACAAACAGAAAGCGTATGAGCAGGAAATACTCGAAGACAAAGAAGAGCAAAAAAAGAACGCTTTAACCACGCTGTCCGATTACTGGAATGAGGATAACGCTAAGCAGAAACAATCAATGCCCGATGACGCGGAAGAAACTAATGATCCTGCGCTGAACACTTACCGTACTGCCCAAAACACGCTGGGTTCTTTCTATCAGCAGGACAACGGAGAAACGAAGGAACTGCGCCGACAGCTTGAGGACCTGAAGCAGGAGCTCGCGCAAAAGGAAATTCCCAAAGCTGCCACGTTTGATGACCAGCTGGAACTTATGGAAAAATCCTATCAGATGGCAGCCAAATACCTTCCCTCAGGCTCCGCTTCTGTCGAGCCTCGAGGCAAAAACACTACAGTAGCAAAGACGGAATCAGAAGAGAAGAATTTTTTGGCACTGGTTCCTGCAAAAAAAAGCAAAGTCTCCTCGCTGTATCAGCGTCCGTCCGATAGCACTTTTATTGCAGAGTGGAACACGGGCGGAGGGTTTAATTCTGCAGGTTCAATGGAAGAAACACTTCAGCCAAGAAACAGTATCAGGGCCTGTGTGCACCAAACACAAACTATTATTGGCGAGGCAGGTGTTTTCCTTCGTCTTTTAGAACCTGCAAGAATTTCAGGTCGTATCATAGCAGCGGGTGCAATGGTCACGGCAAATGCCAAGATTCAGGCAGGCCGCCTGCAGTTGAAAGTAACTTCCATCGAACTGGAGGGCTCCATCATTCCTGTAGACATTGCTATTTATGACCTTGACGGCCAGCAGGGAGTGCCTGTTCCTTATTCTGCCGAAAGAAGTGCCATAACTGAAATGGCGGGCAACATGAGCCAGCAGTCCGGCACGGGCCTTATGATGACACAGTCTGCAGGACAGCAGGTGGCCGCTGACCTGAGCCGCGGGGTGGTTCAGGGGATCTCGGGCTATTTCGCCAAAAAAGTGAGGACGCCTAAATTGACCCTAAAAGCAGGACATCAGGTGTATCTGGTTTCCAAAAAATAACAGCAATCTAAAATCAATTAATTATGAAAAATCAATTTAAACTATTTTGGGCAACAGCCCTTTTAATAACATATTCATTAGCCGCATCTGCGCAGGAAAAAGAAGCCACGAGCCTTGATTTAGGAACTATACCTCCGTACCATATGCAGGTTACTTATGACAAAACTTCCCATCTTATTTTCCCGTCCGCTATCCGATACGTGGATCTTGGAAGTGAATACCTGATTGCCTCAAAGGCCGAGGATGCTGAAAACGTCCTTCGCGTCAAGGCATCGGTAAAGACTTTTAAAGAGGAAACCAACTTTTCGGTGATTACCGATGACGGCCGTTTTTACAATTTTAACGTGCAGTACAGCGCCAACCCGCCCATCCTCAGCTATGATCTTATGGAGATGCAGAAGAACTTCGACAAAGTCAGTGCAAGCGATGTTCTTTTTGAGGAGCTTGGAAAAACACCTCCCTCACTTGCAGGTTTGATCCTGGAAACTATTTACAAAAACAACAAGCGAATCGTAAAGCACATTGCATCGGAGAGTTTCGGCATTCAGTTCAGATTAAAGGGCATCTATATCCACAATGGCAAGTATTATTTCCATACGCAGCTTGAAAACCAAACCAATGTACCTTTCAGCATTGACTTTATGAGTTTCAAGGTGGTGGATAAAAAAACCGCCAGACGCACTGCCTCGCAGCAAAGGCCGATTGTGCCGCTGCGCACTTATAAAATAATCGATGAGATTCCCGGAAAAGCCACAGACCAGAATGTGTTCCTGCTGGACCACTTTACAATAGCGGATGACAAGCTGTTATTTATTGAGATTTTCGAGAAAAACGGAGGCAGGCACCAGACACTCAAGATTAAAAATTCAGATCTGGTAAAAGCCAAGGTGATAAACAGTATGCACCTTACATTTTAATAACTGTTAAAAAATTAGAAATGAAAAAGTATTACAGCCCGAAGCATTGCTTTGGGCTGTTTTGTTTCCTGGGCTGCTTAAGCCTTTCCTGCAAATACATTGCATAACTCAATTAACGTTAGTATCTTAGCATTGAACTGCAAGAGCCAAAACCTATTTTGGCAATAAGGATTTAACTTGTAATGTTATGCATAATGTTATTGACCGCACCAACAGGTTTTATATCGAAATGTCCAAGCAGGTACTTTCTGAAAAGGAATATGATTTACTTCAGAAACTACTCATTGAAAAGATGCCCCTGACCCAGGCGGCAGAACAATACGGGTTTACATCCAATTATGTGGAGGAGCTTTACGAGAAAACCTGCAATAAAGTAAAAGCAGTAACCGAACTGATGTGTGAAATCGATCATTACAAGAAAAAACTTCAGGCATTAAAGCGCCAATTAAATCCAAATCCAAGTCCCGCTCAGATCAGAAAAGAAAAAAAGGAAAAAGACCGGCAGAAACTGCTTTACGACAGCCAATTTCCTTTCAGCAGGAGAATGTACAGCATGTTCGTTGTTTTAGATGTGAGAACCTTTGGAGATCTGGCCGATATTCCGCTAAAGGATTTTCAGCATTTCAGGGGATTTAAAATAAAGTGCAAAGAAGAACTCATAGCCTTTATCGAGTTTGAAAACACAGCGTATCTTTTCAAAGGCTTTTCCCGCTGGAAAAAAGCGCCTATTATACAATTAAAATAAAAGCCATAAAAAAAAAGCGGTCTTCTTTTGCTTCTTTTCTTTGGCCGCCCTCGGAAAGAAAAGAAGCCTGCCCAAAACAGCAAAAGGGATGATAAGCATCCCTTAAAAAACATCGCAGCGGATTTGGTAAAATAGCGGGAACTGCATTTTGGCAAAAGCGCTCCACCATTTTAAACGCAAAAAGATTCTCCGCCCGAGAGGAAGGAGTGTCTTTTTACCGCCCGATTTCGAGCTTATATTGGAATGGACTGTGCCCGGAAATCTTTTAAATTCAGGAAAAATCCCCTGTTTGCTGTCATGCCCTCACGAAACAAGTTCCACAATAGCGAGCAACCCATCTGAGCGAGCGCAGAATTAATATACAAATCCTGTTTTTCGAGTGCCTCGGCAAGTGAACAGCTCGGAGTGTTGTCCTGCTGTTCAGATTGATTCAGCAATTCCCCAAATTCCTCGGTTACAAACGGCAGGCTCGCCACGGTTTCAAACTTTTCGGACTTGGGCTGTGGTATCTCCTCAACAGTGGAGAGTATGACCTGCCCTGTATACTGACTGTTGCCAAAATCCATCCAGTACTTCGGGTCGTCCCTGTGATGCCTTTGGTTGCCGTATTTTAATATTTCGGCTATGTCAAAACGGGACTTCACGCTGTCCGTGCACGTGATATAAATAGTGGCTTTCGCATTATCAGGCAGTTTTCCAAAGCTGTCCCTATGAAATTTTACGGTTTCCGCTTTCCAGTTTGTGCCAGTAAAACGGTTGGCACGGTTGATAAGTGCCACGGATTTGTAAAGACCTATTTCGCTCTGCGCAAAACGCTGTCTGCCGAGGTTGGCATTTGTGATAATATCATCATCCCAAAGGCGCACCGAAAGCCCTGCATGCCCGAGCGCTGTAAGGCTGTGGTTCATTTCCATAAGGGCGGTCAGTACCTTTGAGCCTGTACCTCCCGCCCCTATCAGGTTAACGGCAATGGGATTGGTCGGGCTAATCAGATACGGGTCTGTAAAATGCATTTTGGTTTTGCCTGTTTTCATGACAATAGATTTTTAATTGTTTTGTTATTCTTTTTCAATAATTCTATGGGAAAGGTTCTGCCTGTCGAGATTAAGTCTTTCCACAGGGTCACACAGTTGCCCTTTACAGGGCTATTCTCTCCCATAAGGTGGCTGAAATAGCTATTGAAAAAATAATCCTCCCACGCCTTTGTAAATTCCTCAACGCAGGCAGACTCTTTTATTTCAATACTTACAGACCCCATACATACCCTGCCGTCTTCATAAATGTTAAAAAATGGCGCATAGTACAGCGGTGTTTTCTCTGTGGGTCTCCTGCATGTGGAAAGGGCAAATACCCGCAGGCTATTTTTGGTAGCCTGCCAGACCATAGCAGGCACAAACCCCTGACCGCTCGGAATCCCCAAGCCCTCTATAAAATAAAGCGGTCTTTTTTGGGATTTGGTGTACCATATCACAGCGCCTTTGTCCCTGCTTGGATTAATATGCAGGATATTTGTTGGCAAAATCCCGACGGGTTTCAAAAAGGCGGTCTGCCTCTGCTTTTCGGTCATAAGGGCTTTTGCGAGTGCCCCTGCTTCAAGCTCTGTGAGCGGATGAGCATTGATAGGCGTGCCGTTTCTATCCATATCAAAATGCTCTACATATACTTCTTTATCTAAACCTTTACTTTCATAGAAAACAAGGGCGGATTTCGGGTGGTATAGTCTCCCGAAATCCTCTGTTCTATCAATTAAATTATTCATTTTCGTTCTGTTTATAGTTATACAGTAAAGCGCACATATCATCCAAAAGGGCAAACAGTCGGCTTTCAAAATCAAGGCTGTGCTCTGTCAGTTCACTACCATCAAAGCATTTTAAAATCGTCGGCTCGTCCATTGCACCGTACTCGTTAAACTCGCTGTTGATGCTCTCCTCTATGCTTTCATACAGCCATCCTTTGGTATCGGAGATAAAGGAAATGTACTTTTCCATGCCTATGCTCTCGTTTTCCGTTTCTTCGTCTTCATCCCTGTCATTCATTGGTGCATTTCGAAAAATGCTTTCATGGGGATAGTCGCTATATAATGCAAAAGCTTTTTTTGCAATTTCAGAACACTGCTTATCAAAGGCATCACTGCTTTTAAAACCTTTTAAACGCTCTTCAAACACGGCTAAATTTATAGGGCTGAAAATCTTCTTTTCGATACAGTCCCCAATAAGTTCTGACTTATCGAACTCCCGCACATATATCTCGTTTTCCTCCCTGTCCTCGTCCTGTTCTGTCCATTCCCTGTGCATTTCATAGAGCCAGTACAAATAACTGCCCTGCTGTCTGTAATACGGTACATCGGCACTATGATACAGATACGAGCAGACCGAGAAAAGCAGGTGAGCATTCTTTTTGTGCTTCGGTTCTCTGAGCATTTGATAAATCGGTTCTATGGGGATATAATACAGCGTTGTGCCTGTGCTGTACTTTTCCTCGCTGAGCAGATACGTTCTGTGGCTGTCCTGCAATAACCTCAGTTTGGAAAAGTTCCCCACACTTTTTTTGAGCTTCTCTTCCAAATCCGATACAGCCAATGCCATATTATAGGGATATTCAAAATGACGGGTCGGCATCGGCACAATATGGTAATGCTCAGCTAGACTGTCAAGAGAGCTATAAAAATCGCTTTCCATTTTGGAAATATCCTGACAAGCCTGTACCGTTTTAATCTCTTGCAGTCTGGGCAGAAATGAAACCTTTAGAAAACCATCGGTAGCATCCCCGCAGGCACTGACCTTGGTTTGTCTTTCTGCACCTCGCCTGCATCTTTTGGTCTCTGCATCCAATGCATAAACCCTGCGAGCTGTGCGTGAAGCTGTTTTTGTTTTTTTTGCTCGGGCAGTTGCACTGTTCCCGATATGATTGTCTGTTGCATAATTCATGGCTTTAAATTTTGGTTAGCCTTTTGTTCCCATTACCGTTTCAAATCGGTACTCCACCGAATCGTCCCTGATAACAGGGGCTGATATTTTGGCGGTGGTCAGTATCGGATAGGTCGGGGCATAAAAATTCAGTACCGCTTCGGTGCTCCATCTTGGCTCGGGGTCGGAAAGCCTTATTTCCTGCCCCTTGTCTTTGAGTATAAAAACCCGCTGTAATTGTGTCGCTAGTAACATGATTTCATTATTATTTAGATTAATATCCTACTCCTCTGCTTCGGAGTCATCTTCCCAGTTTCCCATGTCCTCTGCGTCAATTTCTTCCCCTTCCGTTTCGGGCTCTTGCACAATGGCATTGCCATAGTCAGGAAAAAGTGCCTCTCGGGGCGGTTCGGTCTTTGCGGTTTCCGTTGTACTGCCGAACAGATCGGGCGCAAATTTTGCCGACAGTTCGGATTTGCGTATTCGTATTTCTTCCGCCTTTAGTGGAAACTCATGTATTTCGGGCACTTTTATCCATGCCTCACGGAATTTCCCTTCTTTTTCCAGTTCGTGCGCCTTTGCCATAGCTTCGCTGAATTTTTTATCCTTGGCCTCCTGCTCTTTTTTCTGCTTGTCGTCTTTCTCTTTTTCCATAGCCGATTGCTTTTTGGTGTCTTCAAGGCGTTTCATATAACCTTCCATGTCAACCATCAGACCCGAAGCCGACTCAATGGGCGCTGTGATATTCTCAAAAAAACCACTGTCGAGTTCTTCGGCTGTTCCTCTTAGGTTTAATGGCGGTATGCTGTGTTTGGCATTGTCTCCACACTCTTCGTTTTGAAGCATAACCAGTACTATAAGCCTGTCCTCTGCTCCTTTGGCAATGGTGATGTGCAAATCGCCTATGATCTGCAACTGTGCTATCTGATTGAAAAAATTAGTTGTCGTTTCCATAATTTAATTTTAATTTTTTAATTATTAGCTCTATTACGCTCTGCTCATCATGCCCTAACCTGTAAAGGCGTTCGATGTAGCTTTTCATGTTTTCCTGATATTCCTTTTCTCCTTCTTCCCCTTTTAAGATAAGCAGATGAGTGTTCCAGTTCATTACCGCTTCCCTTATGATGGCTATAAGCTTTTGGGCGTACTTTTTTTCGGCTGTCTGGCTTTTTTTTGAGAGCCCCAGTTCTATATACATGTCCAAAATATGCCAATACACCCGTGCTTCCTTGCCTATACTGCGGTGTTTGCTGACAAATTGATTGTAGAGATACAGTATAAACTCAAAATTGTTGCTGTGCTTCCTTGCCATAATTCCTGCGCTTTTATGTTATTCAATTCCGCAAATCTTCATCTATTATTTGCACCGTTTAAAATTGATTTTAAAGGCAGTCGCCACGAAGGCGACCGCCTGTGGTTAGCTAATTAAGATTAAGGATTTGCGCACCATCTGCCTGAAAAGCCGTGCACAGTTCAAACGCCTTTTGGGCTTTTCCCTGGGCTGTGCCTCCCATCACGATGGACTGCAGTTTGGCTTCGCTGTCTTTGTATTTTCGCACATTCTGATAGTAGCCCGTCACACAATTGTATGCCCCGAATAGCGTGCCTTTAGTCGTCGGCATCAGCTGAGATTCGCTTGCCATGGCATAGGCAAAAGCATCCTCTACGGTATTTTTAAATATGGTGGACACTTCATCCTCAGCCCCCTTTTTAATTAAAGCGAGTGTTTCGGTATTGGGACATAGTGCCAACTGTATCAGTTTTTTAACTTCTTTGTCTGTTACTTTAACTTTAGCCCACTCATTGAAAATGCCTTCCAATTCCGTGCTTAATTTGTCCGCCAGTCCCATGACTTTATGGGCATCGTCAAGGCGCTGTTTAGCGCCTGATGTATGGCGGATGCGCACCACGTTACTCATATTTCTAAGCGAAGCGTTAAGGGTATTTTGACATACGATGCGGATTGGGGTAAAAGCCGCTGTGATGCTTCCGCTTCCGTCATGGGAGGTGGTAAGGAAAATGTACTTTTCGGTCACATCATCGCCTTTCCCTACACGGATATAATCGGGCAGTTTTGCCGTAATAAAAATGCGTTCCCCCTGCCCGAGTGCCCCTGCTGTCTCGTACAGTATACCGTCACCCCCGCCCACAATGGCATCAAAAAAGCTGAACGCCTCACGGTTCTGCACGATTTGGTAGTCTTTCCCAACCACGCCCAAAACGGCATTGCTGTCGGTGCGGATAGTGGCAAAGCAGTCAGGTACTGCCAGTTCCGTACTGCCCATTTCAATACCGCCCGAAGTTTGGATAATGCCCGATGCTTTTGTATATAGAGGGCTTTTAGCCACCTCGTAATTAAGCCCGGCATGTCTGATGGCTTCTGCGCTTGTCGGGTACTGCTCCACGATCTGCCCGAGCCCGTGCCATGCTTTTTCCTTTACGCTGAAAAAAGAATACTTTCCTGTCTCGCTGTTGTAATTGATATTATGTGCCATGATATTTGATTTTTAAAGTTTGAAATAAAATTGTTTAGAACGCTTTACTGCCTGCTCAAAACGGGATGTCGTCCTCAGGCTCTTTTAAGGTGGCTTTTTTGTTTACTCCCTGCTCTGCAGTCTGCCCAGTTTTCACTGCCTGCGACCCTTCGGACTTCTTCCCGCCCCCGTGCAGTTTAATATTGGAAGTATTGAAATTCAGCCCTGCGCGAAGTTCCCCGTCATTCCCTTTCCACGCCCTTGCGCTTACCATGCCAGTGAGTTCCACCACCGTGCCTTTGGTCAGCCACTCGGCAACCCTTGGGCTTATCCAGTAGGCGCACTCGAAAAAGGTGGTCTGCTCTACCCTGTCGCCTTTTTTGTTTTTGTAGCTCTCGTTGATGGCTACCGAAAAATTTACTACCTGTCTGCTGTCTGACAAGGTGCGCACCTGCGCATCTTTTGTCACTCTTCCTGTAATGTTCATGATTCCTGATTTTTAAATGTTTATTTATCTTTAATTACTCTATTACTTTAGTTTTATATTCCTTTCCTACCGCCACACCAGCGAACCCACATACCCAAACTACACGCCGCCTTCTCCCTTTCCCGCCCCGCATTTTCACTTTATATTTTTTACTTTTTTTTGAAATTTTATTCGGCAATGAGAGCAGGCGCTGTTTTGTTTCATCGTGGCGTTTTCAATATTTCAATTCATATTTCTGACATTTTTTTTTATTCGTCTAAAGAGCCGCAGTATGCTATGTTTTGTTTCATGAGCATAAAAAGGTGAGTGTCCGGCAAAAGCAAGGCTCCGGCAAAAAATACAACCCGGAGGGTGGAGATTTTTTGGCAGACCTGAAAGGCCCGGCCTTGCTTTTGCTCAAGGACACGGACTACCTTTGCTCCTGAAATAAAACAAAAGCATACAGGGACTTTGATAAAAAGGAAAAGGGAAGCAATTGTGATGTTATGGATAAAGAGTATTAATAAAAAAGCAGCCAGCTTCGGGTGAATTCCCAAAATAACATCTTGAACTTACGAAGTATTGCACATACCACAGACTTAAACTATCTGCTCATAGCTAATCCCACATAGCTAAAAGATTTAGCATATTATTCTTATATTCGCTTAAAGATTATACTAATGGCATAAAGTCAGCTACAGAAAGCTGTTTTAGTTCCATTTTGGCTTTGATAAATTAGTTATGCGAGATTCAAAGAAAATATTATGAAAAGATGTCTATGGTGCAAATTAGTTGAAAGCGAAACTACCTTTGATAAAAAAGCTCATACAATTCCTAAATCTTTAGGAGGTCAAAACTATAACCAAACCGTTTGCGATAATTGCAATCATTTTTTTGGGAATGCTACAACGGAAAATCGATATTCAATAGAAACCGCATTAAAAGAAACATTTTGCATAACCAGACAAAGATTTCTCTCAGGTAGAACTCAAAAAAGACAAGTAGGAAAATTTAAATCAATTTTTTTTGATGTTAAAGAAAGAAACGGAAAATTAAGATTAGTGCTTAACAAATCTTTTCAATTTAAAACTGAATTTCAGCAACAATTGTGCAGAAACTTTAAAAGAGGTCTCATAAAAATGTGGTTTGAAGAGTTTGACCGACAATCAAAAAGCAATATTGGACAAGATGAAAAATTCGATATTATTAGGCAATTTTCAAGGTATAATTTTGGAAACTTACCTGTTATTTATTTTGAACGTAAGTATGGAATATTCCTGTTTACGAAAAGTGAAGCTGAAACGCCGACTCTAATATTAAATCGAATGAACTATTTATATGAAAATGAAAAATTTACCGAAATTGAATTTTTAGGACACGTTTTTGGTTTTCCAATTGCACAATTTACAAGAGAGGATTTTGACTTATATATTAAGAGTAGTTTAGAAAAGAAAACAGATTTTTTTGTAAATGCAGTTTTATTGGACAAACTAATTGACATTGACTTTACACTTAGGGTTATGGATAAATGAACCTGCAATTAATTTGAAGTTGGTCTTGTATTTGGAAGATTTGGCAAATCCGAATAATGGAGTTAATTTAGTCTCAAACTGCTTGCAAAGCGAGAACGTTAATAGTTATCTAAAAAACATCATGGCAGAAATAAATATTCGAGATAAAGCTAAAATTGAAAAATTCTTAGGAATGAGTAGTGGTTATGTTGCGGATTTCTCAGACAGAACTTTTCATGAATTTGTTGGTGTGGTTACAGGTCTTAATATGAATGATGAAAAATATCATTATGCATCAAACTCAAAAGCAAATAGATTAAGACAATTTATAAAAATTGAAGACAACAATACTGTTGGAAAACTTCTTCAAGAAATGTGTCATCATTATTTTGAAAAACTGAAAGAAGCGCAAGCAACATCTTGGCATCCTAAAGATGCTGATGCATTAAAAAAGGAGGAAGAACTTTACCATGAATGTCTTAAAATATCTCAATCCTTACAAGGAAATCTTGTTGACGATATCAGTGCAATAAAACCGAATTCTGATGATGTAGATTTTAAAAAACTAGCAGAATCTATAAGAGAAAGTATTGAAAAAAACTTACCCGAAGTTGCTCTTGATCGTCTGCATACTTTTGTAATGAAATATATACGCGAACTATGCAAAAAACATGGAATCGAATATACTGACGAAGAAGCTTTACATAGTGTGTTTGGAAAATATATAAAGTTTTTAACTGCAAATGCTTACTTAGAAACTGAAATGTCCAAAAGAATTTTAAAAACTTCTATTAGTAACTTAGATTCTTTCAATGATGTCAGAAATAATAAAAGTTTTGCACATGATAATCCGATTCTTAATTATGAAGAAAGTGTATTAGTTTTTAATAGTATTTCAAGTATGATAAAATTTATCGAAGCAGTTGAAAATAGAATAAGTAAATCAAAAGAAGAAAACAAAACTGATTGGGAAGATCTTACGTTCTAAGACCCACTGTTAATAGTCATTTGGTAATATGACGGTATTGATCCTAATTTAAAAACAATTTACACCTGAAAATCAAATATTTAACCAAAAAAAATTAGACTTCTTTCATCCGCTAACATAGCCAACCGACAATACGTTATAGGCTGCCTTTAAAAAACATCACTCATAAATACAAAGTATGAAATGGCTAAATATTTTTTTTAGAAAATCGACTAGTAATGATAACAACAATGTAGATATGTCATCCAAATCAGTTAAAGAAATTGGAGTTGCACTTTATTTGGCTAATGAAATTGATCAAGCATTAACTTATCTTGACAAGGCTGTTGAAATGGGAATTAATGATGGAATTTTTGAATACAGAGGTTGTTGTTTACAAGAACTAGATTATCATTACAATGCTATTGAAGACTTTAATAAAGCGATTTTTCAAAACCCTGACAACTTTGCAAATTATTTTTCACGAGCTATATCAAAAGGTGCTATTTTAGATTATCAAGGTAAACTAGAAGATCTAAAAACTGTATCGATCCTATGTAAAAATTCAGAGGATTTAAAAACTTGCACAACACAAATACTAATTACCGAAATGGATATTGAAGCAGAAGAAAAAAACAAAGAGAAGCTTGAAAATGCAAAAACACACGAATTGAGAAAAAATATAGAAGATTCTTTGAACATGATTAAACAAGTAAAACTTAAGCATATTAAAAGACGATAAGACAAAATAGCGCCTAACCTCGATTGCTGTTTTTTGGTGCGAGATATAATTGTGAACTGATCCTGGCCAGTCTCACAAAGATACAATAATAACCTTCCTTTTTTAGCCCCGATAGCAGTGGAAATCCTTTTGTGCCGGGGTTCGGCACAAAAGATTGTAACGTATAGCGGGAAAAAGCTCCAAAAAATACAGCATTATGTGATCAGACAAAATTATATTCCAGTGCCAACTCTTGGTATTATTTATCCAGCACCTTCAAAGCCTCTGCCCTCTTTATAATGATTTCCCTAAAATAGCATCAATAAAGCAGCAAAAAGAGCCGCAGTATGCTATGTTTTGTTTCATGAGCATAAAAAGGTGAGTGTCCGGCAAAAGCAAGGCTCTGGCAAAAAATACAACCCGCATGGGTGGAGATTTTTTGCCAAGACCTGAAAGGCCCGGCCTTGCTTTTGCTAAAGGACACGGACTACCTTTGCTCCTGAAATAAAACAAAAGCATACCGTGTCTTTGATAAAAAGTAAAAGGGAAGCAATTGGAATATTGGGAATAAAGAGCATTAAGGAAAAAAGCAGTCAGCTTGAAGAAGAATTCCAAAAGACTGCCCCTAAAACTGTCAAGCATTGCAGAAACCCCGGGCTGAAATTACTTAGTTACAGCTATAGTTGAACAGCTGAAAAGATTTGGTATTTATTCTTATATTCGCTTAAAAATCTTACTAATGGTACAAAGACAACTTTAAAAGTCGTATTAGTGCCATTTTACGTACGGTATAGATTAGTTAGCTGCAATTTTACAGAACATGAGTTTATCTAAATTGTACAATTATATATATATTTATAAAAAATATTACGATGAAAACAAATGAGGTTTTTATATCTGGAGGATTTCCTGTTAATACTTACAATCCTAGACCAGAACTTAAATTAGAGGATAAACTTGTTGATTATCTTGAAACTGGGCATAAATTAATTTCTATTACCGGACCTACTAAATGTGGAAAAACAGTTTTATCTACTCGCGTTATTCCGGAAGAATCTTGCGTTTTTGTTGATGGAGGAGCAATTCGTACTGAAATAGAATTTTGGGAATTCGTTGCGATGGATTTGCAGATTGATGTAGAAACTGTAACTACACAAACTAAAAGTAAATCGGCGGAAAAATCAGGAGAAATCAGTGGAGAAATCGGTAAAATTTTTGTAAAACTTGGTTCAAAAGTTGCGGATAAAGACGTGCAAACAGATACGCAATCATCTAGTACTACAAAAGTGACACTACTAAAATCAATTGTTTTAAAAACTCTAGTTGAACGAAATGTGGTTCTTTTAATTGATGACTTTCATTATATGAATCCCGATTTACAACAAAGTATAGTAAGAGCCATAAAACAGCCCATATTTAAAGGGTTAAAAGCGGTAATTTTAGCCGTTCCGCATAGAGCTTTTGATTCTGTAAAAGTTGAATCAGAAATGACTGGAAGGGTTTCACAACTATCTATACCATTATGGGAAATTAACGAACTAGAAGAAATTGCCAATTTAGGTTTTAAAAAGTTAAATGTCTCGTGTGAGCCAACTATAATTACTCATCTTGCAAATGAAAGTTATGGGAGTCCACATTTAATGCAAGAGTTCTGTTCTAGGATCTGTAAAATAAATGGTATTGAGGAAAGTAAAGAAGAAGTTCAAACAATAAAAAAACCGAATTATAAAGAATTTTTTAATCAAGTTGTTAATACTATAACCTCTAAAATCGCATTTGAAAGGCTCGCCGCTGGGCCAAAAATAAAAGGTCAAGAAAGAATTCAGAGAAAACTTGGATCTGGAGAAACCGCAGACATTTATGTTGTCATTTTACATGCGATAGCAGAAACTGGACCAAAAACTGTTATAACATATGATGAACTTCGAAATTCTGTTAAGAAAGTTTTAGCGGATGATATGCCGTCCGGAGGACAAATATCTCGAGTTTTATCGGAAATGGATAAAATTGCCAAGTCCCTGCCTGGTCAACCTGTAATTGATTGGGGTAAAGATGAGGATCCTAAATTATATATTGCTGACCCATTTTTTGCATTCTATCTTAAATGGTCGCTTAAAGTAAACTAAAAAGCAGCTAACAGCGCTTTCTCTCATTTGCAAATTTTGTTGTGAATTCAAGTTTACATTTCTTAATAAATTTTATCTTTAACAGAAATTTTAAGATTAGAAACCCCCTCCACGTCCATTTGCGGGGACTCTCGCGGAAATTACAAAAAACAGTACAAATCATGGAGAATTTTCGCTTGGACAAACAACAATTAAGTGTAAAAGCCCTTTACAATGAAATCGAAATTTCACAGAATAACAGACTTCTTCATAAAGTTAAGGGGATATCAATAATCCCAGTTCATGCAACCATTGAACCTCTCAAAATTAAAAATAATTTAGTTTGCAAATCAGAGAATAATCTAGATGCCGAAAGACAATTGTTTGCTGGGATTTATTACACAAATATTATTGATTACACTCTAGGAGAGATAACCTTTGCAGCCAACTTTCTAACTGATGCTTGGCTCACAAACATTTGGAATTTACTGGTAGAGGAAAAAGAAAACTTCTTATCAATTACTCTTACAGATGAAGCACTTAAAGAACACTTATTAAACGAAAACGGAGAGTTATTTCAAACAATAGATGACATTGATAATTTTTGCGAAAAATATGATTTGAAAATCGAAAACTTTGTTGTTGCCGCTAAATTTGAACAGCTTGAAGTAGACCTTGAAGGAATTTCAGCCAGATTGTCTTCAGAGATTATTTTTTTTAGAAAGAAAATTTTTACTGAACTATTAATTCAAAAATTAGATGCGAAAGTTTTTGAATATGAAGAGGTGCAAGGAATTTTACTTCCTAAGTTGAAAAAAGAAATATTTCAGAAATGGAGATCAAAACTATTACGAGAAATTGAACTGGTACAGAAATACATTCGATCACCTTTTACTTTTGATGACTTAGATCAATTTTCTAATTTCCGTTCAATAAATGAATTTGCAATTAAAAACTACGATCAACAAGACTTAGTTTCGGAAACATTTTATTGGCTTGAGCATTTCCCAAAAGCTAAAACTAGATTTGAAATAGCTATAAGATATTATCAACTTAAGGAAAATTATAGAGATAGTATCGATAACTTAAGACTTGCTTTAGAATTGTTATTAAAAGATCTTTTCAAAAATACAAAAAGTTTAGACAATCAAATACCTGAAATTGGAAAATATCAGAAAGATCTTGGTATAAGCAAAGAAATTAGAAACACATTTCAAAAAACATTGGAATATTATAATGATTATCAAAACGAGCATGTTAAACATGACGATAGCGTAGCAAATGAACATGAAGTAGAGTTTATGTTTGGATTAACCATGTTATTAATCAGGATGCTCATCAAGCCAAATTCAACATTCACCATTCAATAACTGTCCAAACCATGGAATACGATTTTTCAAAATTAAATGACCGGGAATTTGAAACTTTGGCTGCTTCTATCATTGAGAAAGAAGTGCGAAAAAAGGTCGAGATTTTTAAATCCGGAAAAGACGGCGGTGTGGACGGCAGATTTTGGATTGGCGTGGAAAAGGAAGGGATAATACAATGCAAACATTTTTTGGAAACACCCTACCCTAAACTGATTTCAAAATTAAAAAATGAAGAGTCGGATAAAGTAAAGAAGCTGAATCCCGGCAGATATATTTTTGTCACTTCAAAAAAACTTTCCAGAATTAATAAACAGGAAATCAAAAAAATTTTCCATCCTTATATCCATAATGAGCAAGACATCTGGGGAATGGAAGATCTAAATGCTTTTTTATCTAAAAAGGAAAACCAGGATATCGTTGAAAGGAATTATAAACTATGGATTACCAGTACCAGCGTTTTGGACTTTCTTTATAATAATGCGATAAAAGGAAGAAGCCAGTCTACAATAATGGAAATCAAGGAGAAGACCCATAAATATGTAATAACAGCAAATCATAGTAAGGGCTTAAAAATACTGGAAGAAAATAATGTAGTTATTTTGACAGGCGAGCCGGGAATCGGCAAAACCACCCTTGCAGATAATCTGGCCGTCCACCACATGGCAAAAGGGTATGAATTCTGCGATATAGAAGAAAATATCAGCGAGGCTGAAAATTTATTCCGCGAAAATGAAAAAAAGAAAATTCTATTTTACTGCGACGATTTCCTTGGAAGCAATATGTATGATGCCATAAACAATAAAAAAGATTCCCACATTATAAAATTCATCAACAGAATCAGAAAAGACAAAAGTAAAAAGTTTATCCTTACCTCAAGGACAAATATTTTAAACAAAGCTTACAGTTTAAGCCACATTTTTCAAAACCTGAAAATTCGCGATAATGAATTTTTACTGAAAATTGAAAATTTATCAAGTATTGATAAAGCAAGAATTCTATATAATCATATTTATCATTCAAATTTACCAGAGAAATTTATTGACATTATCTATCAGGAGAAAAGATATAAGGAAATAATAAAACATCGGAATTTCAATCCGCGAATAATAGAGTTCATCACTGACTCTTCACTTATTGGGAATTTGGAGCCAGAAAATTATTGGTCTTATATAAGCAGGAGTCTGAATAAACCTGAAATTATCTGGGCTGACTATTTTCAAAACCAGACAGATGACTGCGTAAGGGCCCTCACGTATCTTACTGTTTTTAACAACGGAAAAATTAGTGAAGATAACCTGAGAAATTCATATAACTTATTTTTAAACATTCATACAGTAAATCTGGGCGATTATTCCGACAAAAGCTTTGAAGCAGTCAGAAAATTAGCGACTAGGTCTTTATTAAACAGAAATCAGATTGAGGAAAATAAATATGAGTATGTTTTATTCAACCCCTCAATTGCTGATTTTGTTTTAAGCACATATTCCAATGAAATACATTTAATCTGTAATATTGTTAAGTCACTGGACAGCGAAGTTTCCATAGATTATCTCCACGCTTCATTAATATCTAATAAAATTAATAATTCGAACAGTGGCAGAATTTTAGAAAATTTGTTTGATTATTTTTTTGAACTTAAATTAGAAGGCCAGGATTGGAATTTTCTAATTGCCTTATGCTATCTTGACTTTTTTAATGAAAAGATAAATAAAAGGATAGAACTTTTTTTGAACACATTAATAAATGCTGACCATCCAAGCGGAAATAGATTATGGGAATTATTAATGATTCTATCAGAATTTGAACCGCAAATTAAATTTAAAAATTTTAAATTTCTGTACAATTTCATAGATGAGGTATATGATGAAGATACATTAAAAAAACTATTTGCTTTTGTGGATCAATACAATATTGAAGACGAAGATATCTTGATGCAGATAGATGTATTGCTTAAGCAATATTTAAAAGGTATTGTCGATAGCAATGATTTTGATATTGATTATTCTAAACATCTAACTTACTACCAACATCCTGACGGCTATTCAGATCATGATGTTGATATAAACGGAATTGAAAACGAAATAAGTGAGAGTCTTGATTCTTATATGGATGGCTTCAACGTAAATGTATTGGATAGAATTTATTTTCATACATCCAGCGTAGTTGCAGGTATAGACATAGATGGAAAGATTATAAGATATCTAGAAAACTATGAGCCGGATTATGACCGTGACAGCCACGATTATTACGTTGGCAGGTCGGGCGAAGATGATATTGATGCAATATTTGAACGATCATAATTAAAAAATATGGCATCACTAACAAATTTTATTTTTTCATTTTTTTTAAACTTAAACTATGGAACCGATCACCACCGCAGCAGTAGCTCTGCTGGCCCGACAGCTGGCCGTAAAAGGACTGGAAAAAGTATTCGAAACAACAGGAGAAGAAGTTTCTAAAAACGCAGTAAACTGGTTAAAAGGACTTTTTAAAAAGGACGAAAACAATGCAACTGAACTTATCGAACTGCAGCAAAGACCAGAAAGCTCGGCGCGCCTCAATGCAGTGAAGGCTGTCATTGAAAGAGACCTTGAGGATAACCCGGATTCGGAAACTTATCTCAAGGAAATTTATCAGAAGGTCTTTAACTCAACTACCAATTTTACAAACAGCAAAAACATCAATACTGGCACACTTAACAGTGGCGGCGGGAGTATCCACCTAGGGGACAGTTATGGAAATAAATAATGCAAACTTTGGACAGATAGATTCCCAGGGAGGGCCTATTCATATTGGGAACCAGGTGAATAATATTTTTATCGGTCTTGGCGATCTGCTGTCCGAATACAAGGGACAGTTAAAAACAATCGAATCATTACTTGACCAGTTCAAAGTTAAAACAGCCTTTGATATTCTTCTGGATCTGGAAAAAAGGGTTCATGAGAACGAGCATCCGCATAAAAATAAAATTTTAAGTAAGATATGCTACCTGAAAGGAACCTGCAAAAGGGAACTTCCTGACCTGACGCCGGATGTGGCGGCCATGGACTTTATAACCGCGTATCAATTATGCAATACCGATCCCGAAATCAGGGAGCGAGCATGCGTGGAATATCTCAACTTGGAGGAAAAAGATAAAGCAGCGGCTTTTGCAGAGGAAATATTAAAAACAGAACCGTACAATCTCTCTGCCTGGTACGTAAAAGCATTAACTGCCGCTGACCTTAAAGTCTTTATTCCCTCTATCCCCGCTGCCGTCCTCTCCCAGTATAATTTCCAATTAGGATTAGTGCAGCACATTGTTGTGACCGGGCAGCTGCTTTTTTTTGAAGATTTGTCCGACTACGGCCTCAGCTTGAAAATAGATTTTTCAAAATATACTAAATTAACTTTTGTTTCCCTTGAAGCATGGCGCATAACCATTGATCTAGCCATCAATAAATTCCTAAACGAGTACTCCCAAAAGTACATCTGCGGAGATGATTTTATCTACAACAACAGCTTAACGATCGACGACGCGATACAGATTTTGGGCACGTATGTGGAAACGTTGCAGAATACTGAAATGGGCGAACTGATTGTGCATCAGCAGTTTTTTCTTTCCTACCTCCGTTATCTGCGCAGCAACGATGAGCGCCAGCCTGACATTTTAAAATCATTGTATCCCAGAATACATAAAGATTTGTGGTTCTATACCTTCTGTTTCTGCCAGGTGCTCAATCATCAAAAAGAATATCAGTATTCATTGGACTGTGTGCTGCAGTATGAAGCCAACGGCGGGGAGCTGTACAGCGAAATCTACCTTTTTAAAGGCGCACTGTTCCATCTTAACGGAAGAAGCGCTGAAGTAATAGATATATTTGCCGATTATCTGAATTCACTTGAAGTTATAGAGGAAAGAAATGGGCTTAACATCATTAACGCATTTCTAAGCATATTATATAAAAAACTGGAAGAAGATATATTGGAATTGCAGCTGGCCAGAATTAAGAAGAAAGAATTCAAAAACGAGCAACTCAAATCCTTACTGGAGATCATAATCACCACGAGATTCCTTAAGAATTTTGATCGTAAGGAAATCTTCGGGAAGCTTTCTTCATTACAGGAATTTACAGAATTTGACATCAAATGGAAAACCCTTATTGCCGAAAGCTTTAATTCGATCGGAAAAAGAAAGGAAGCCATCGAATATTTAAGAACATTTCTGGATAAAAAGAAGATTAGCGAAACACTCCGTTTTTATATAATACTCCTTCATGAACAGCTCTGCGACCGAAATGATCAGGAAAGAGGATTTTACGTAGAACTGCTTGAACTGCTGAAGTTCTGGAGAGAAAACACCTATTCACCTGACCGGCAGCTGCTTGAGTATGAACACAATTTATACAACGCAATTAATGATTTTGACGAAATCGAAAAAATCGACCAGTATCTCTATGAAAACTTTCCTGCAAACGAGCAGTATATATTATCCTATCTGCACATTCTGGAGAGACGCCGAAACATTACCAAAATTAAAGAAGTCTCAGACAAGATAGACTGGGAGATTGATAACGAAGCATTTGGAGTGGCCATCAGCATGATTTTAATCAGGACTGAAGCCGATACGGACCGAGGGTTTTCACTGCTATTTAAACTTGCCTGCAACACTTTGAATACTGAAGCCCGAAGGAATTATTTTGCAAGCCAGATATTTCTGAAAGAACACAAATATTTTAAAAGCTATCAGACCGTTGAGCTTGGCAGATGGGTAACTTATTATGTGGGAGAAAAGAAAGAATATATAAAAATTGAAAAAGAAAGCGGCCTGCAGAAAGACTTCTTAGGACGTAAGTGCGGAGAAACTTTTACAACTTCAATCGGTGTTTCCCACAAGATTACCACCATATACATCCATGAAATCTTAAATGATGCGTGGCACTTATTCCGCACCATACAGGATGAGGCGGCAAATCCTGTCAACGAGCTGGGTTTTGAATCATTGCCGACACCGGAAAATCCCGAGGATTTAATCGAATTCTTCAAATCCCATTTCGGTCCTTTAGGACTAAAAGATAAAGAATTTAAAGACCGGTCTTTGGAAGATTATTTTAATTATCGACTCGGTTTTTCAGAAATTTCCAGAATGGTTTTTGGTGAAAACTACATTGATGCGTATATGCATCTTACCGGAAATCCAGCCTTTAAGTTTACAACCATTCCATTGCTTCTCTCAAGACCAATTCCGGAAAAGCACCACTCACTGGACTTTGCCCTTGATTTCAGTGCGCTGATGCTGTTTTATTCTTTGCAGAAAGAGCTCGGATTTGAATTCAAGCACAGATTTACCGTTTCATTTCTTGTAAAAGACAAGATAGAGATGGAAATTTTTGAACTGGCAAATTCTGCACCTTCTTCAATGACTTTACAGATAACACCTCAGTCGGTAACAAAATTTGATACACCAGAAGATTTTAATCAAAAAAGAATTTTATTCCTAAAGGATATTTTAAAGTGGATAGAAGATAATTGCAAAATTGATCTGGTTGCCGAAAAATTAAATGTCGTTCGCAAACTTGCCCCGAAAGAAGGTATGGAAGGCATGATGGAAATTCTAGTGGACAGCATGTGTATTGGGGACCGGGAAGACTCTCTTCTTATAAGCAGTGATTCAACATTGTATCTGGCAACCAGAAGCACAATAGGAAATATTATCAGTCCTGAGAGCTATTTAAATAGGTTTTATCCTGAGAAATGCGGTAACGACTTTTACAGCTTTCTTTTAAAGTCAAATTATATTGGCATCAATATAATTTTCGATACGCTTAAAACTGAATTTTACCAATATTTAGCCGGGGGTAAGAACTATTATAATCTCTGCCTTCAGAACCTGCAGTACAACGTTCATCTAAATCCAGATATTGTTGTTATGCTGAGCCGTTTCCTTAAGGATTTATATATCATGCCGCTGCTCAAACCCGAACAGCAGGACCAGCATGCCCAGGTCCTCTTAAGCAGAGCTTTATTTGGCATGCCTAAAGAGATTGCAATTAATCTCGGCAGACAGCTGGGAGTCGATTTTAAATTACTAGGAAACAAGTATGTACAAGTAATGAGTGTTTTGAACAGTTTTTTTTAACAGAAATACACCCCTACTAAATAATGTCATTATGCTATGGGAGCTAAAACCCTAGCCCCGATAGCAGTGGAAATCCTTTTGTGCCGGGGTTCGGCACAAAAGATTGGAACGAATAGCGGGAAAAAGCTCCAGAAAATAATATTAAGCATAAAAAATAATATTAATACAATTGACCATGCTGACCACTCCAAATCAGATTCATGCCACAACTTAATACCCGATTATTCCGGCCCTTCTCTGCAAGGCATAATATTCCTTCTATCGCTTATCGGTTCTACTGCAGTATTATTACCGGCCCCCGGTCCAAAGACATCACCGAGAAGGACATAGAAAAAGACCTTATAGACAACGACCCATCGGAGGGGTTTGAAACGGATATTGATACCCAAAACAGCAGTGAAGAGCAAAGCGATACTTTTGAAATCATAGCCCCTGACCAGGATAATCCAGTGAAAAGGGAATTCGAAATCGGGCAGCTTGGAAACCAGGAGATTCAGGAAGATGAACTTACCCGAGATGAATCGGATAACAGCGCGCCCGGCCATGATAAACCTTCCCAGCGAAAATTCTAATGCATTCAGATCTGATGCCAATAAAGAACCGTTATTTTAACGTTTTTTATTGCATAGCGGCATTAATCTGTTTCTGTAAACTATATTACAATATTCACAGTAACTGCCAGAGACCCTCTCTGCAGCCTGAGAGGAGCTAACTCTGCTCCTGAAATAAAACAAAAGCATACAGGGCTTTGATAAAAGTAAACGGGAAGCAGCCGGAATACTACGCATAAATAGCCGTCAGCAAGAAAAGCAGTAAGCCCGAAAATACATTGTGCAGAAAACTGTATAACACGTCTCACTCCAGGACTGACTGCAAGAAAAATTCAGTCCAAGCTTCCATTGGGCAAGCTTTGCCGTTCTTGTGTTTACAGATAAGCTGTCTGCATTAAAAGTCAAAAACGCGCTGTTTGATATATCTGAAAGCATTAATACAGCTGGTTCTTCCTTGTATAAAGGTTTACAGCATTCCTTTCCAATAGAGTTTGTGAGTATTTTCATATTATGTCGAGAAATTAAATTACATATATTTATAATCAAAATAAGATGATAACAGATTTATTTCCAGATAACAATAGATTTATGTTAATTTGCAGAGATTATTTTACTCTATTTAAAATAAACCAGATGAAAACATCACATTTAAATTTTCATAAAAAAGAGATTCATTTTAATCTGCAGCTTTCTAACTGTCTGCTGTATTTGTTTTTTATTACTTCCTCTTTACTAAGTTTTTCAGCCCGCGCGCAGCGTATTGGCATTCCCATTGAACAGACGAACTCAAACTTTACAATCAGTGCTGTGAGAACCGGATTGAGCAGCGGATATGAAAGCTATTTGTTCTATGTTCAGAACAATACCAGCCGCGAATATAAAATTGTTGTCCATATTGATCTTGAACTGGCTTGTGAAGGAGCAAAATCATTTAACCTTGGTGTAAACAATGTAGTTCATCTGCGTGCTAATGAAAGATTCACCCCATCGAAGGATTATGTACATAATTATTTCGGAAACAAGGACTGCGCAATTGCTGAAGGCAAATCATATACCCTTTTTAAAAGTCTGCACTATACCATAACTAGTGTGGTTGACGTAACCAAAGAAAATGAAGAAAAAGCGGCAAAAAAGAACGCAGAACAAGAACAGAAGAAAATAGAAGAGCAGAGAAAAAACGCCGAACAAATCCGCAAGCAGCAAGAATACCAGCAAAGTTCAGCCAAGCAGCAAATACAACAAAATACAGTAACACAGCAAGTGCAGTACCAGACCGGCAGAGAGTACCAGCCCGCACAAAAAAGCCCTGCAGAGCAGCAGGCCCAGTACCAACAGAAGTTAGCTGTGGAGCGAGCATACAATGCACAGCGTGAAGAAACTATCAACAAAGGCATTAGTGATATGACCAATCTGATATCAGACTATGTCCAGCAAAACCGTGCCGATAAGGAAAGACAAGAAGCCCTGCAAGAGCAGCGGGAAGCAGAACAGCAGGAGCGGCAATATCAGCTGTATTTAAAAACAAGCAGCCGTATAAATGCTTTTGCAGCACTTCCTGCAAAAGATATTCCGCTGGCATCTCAGGAAAAAGCGGCCAGCATTTACTATTTCATTTATTCGTATAATGATTTAGGCAGCGAATATGGTGCAGCGGCATATATCTCTAATGTTTTTGAAATCGGAAAATACAATGACGGCACGCGTGCCTATACAGCTACGATTAAAAATGAAACTGCCGGCCTTACACCTTACGCAGAAACATTACATGGCTATTATTACACCCTGAAGCAGGCAGAGCAGAAAAGATCAGAACTTATAAACAGCCTGCAAATTTATGGTGTTACGATAAACAATCTACTTTATAAAGGAAAACCTGGAACGGCAACTGTATCCCAAACTGCAGAGAATCAGGAGCCAAACTATGGCAATATAATTGAAAAACCAGCAAAAATTGATATGCGCCCCACAAACGGGACGGCGCCAAAAAATGAAGTTGATAAATTTATACAAAAACAATCTAAAAAAAATTACGGTACTATTATAGAATAACCTAATTGACCACTCAACTATATAAATTAAAACCCAAAAGAGAACCGATGAAATTAATACTTTACTTTTTCCTGCTTATTGCCACACCAGCTTTTGCCCAAGCAATTGCTGAGTTAAAATTTGAAGAAGCTGAAACCGCTTATAACCAAGGGCGATATGAACTCACGATTCAAAAAGTGAACGAATTTGAAAAAGCCATTGGAGGTATGAGCGATAAGTCGTTGTTTTTGCGTGTGGTTTCGCAGGACAAACTGTTTAATCCTTCGGCTTTTTACTCTGATGAAAAACAATTTTCCCTTTACATCTCACTATTAAACGATGCAGAGAAATATATAAAGGTAATGGAGAGCAAAGGTTTAGACGATAAGTTTAAGGAGGTTTATGCCATTAGTGAAAAATTAAAAAGCTTAAATCTACCAAAGAATAAAGCAAGTTACCTAAAAGTAAGTGCGCAAATAGCAAAAGAGAAACAGGAAAAATTGGACCAATGCACAAGAGGGTTTGATGAGCTTTCTGTCAACAGCCTGCCTTTTGATATCACTCTTGATGACTTTTTAGCGCAATATCCAAATGTCCTGAGTAATAAAAAATACAAACTGACAAAAGGAATCAAGTTTGATTTATACCAGCCGAAAAACTCATATCAATTTTACAGCACAGAAGGAAAATTTGATTTTCTGGGAGTTGATCTGATGTACGGTACAGTAGAGACAGGGGATATATCAATACTTGTCAAAAACAATAAAATAATTGGTTATCAAAAGCAATTTTTTTGGGATGCTGGTAAAGTTTCTAAAACACAGGAGTTTATAGATAAGTACAATGAATTATACGCTAAATATTCACAACTTTATAATTGCGCTCCAATGAAGCAAAGTGAGGAAATTTTATCAGAAGGACTACGGCAGGTTTCATATTGGAAACTTAACAACAAAACACTGCTCATCAACAAATCTCACAGTAAACAGGGGAAATTTTACTTTCATTCGCTGATTTACCGTGTAACAAAGAATGATCAAGCTATTGAAGGTTTTTAAAAAGTGTTCTCCAAGATCGTTCTTTTTTAAATACACAGGCGGTATCCAAATTTTGCCACAGAAAGCTTAGGCGGTTTCAACAAGGGTGCTGATTTGTTTTTTTGCGGAACGGCAGAATAAAAAAGTTTTCTGAAAAGATTTAGGCGTAAAATATAGGACTGACCGCAATACAGACCCAGGTGATTTTTAGCTGCATATTCTGGAATGGAGTTAGGTGGCTGGCAACAATAGTGAAGCTGTTTTATACCTTAAGCCCGCACTTGCCATAACCAGAGTATATCTTAGTAAAAGAGCATAGATTATCTAACCACATTCATAAACTGTTAAATGCTTCCTCCATTAGCGGCAGCTCATAATTAAGCTGCCGCTACTGTCACAAAACCATCGAGTCCGATTTTTTAGCCCCGATAGCAGTGGAAATCCTTTTTTGCCGGGGTTCGGCGCAAAAGATTGCAACGGATAGCGGGAAAAAGCTCCAGAAAAGTAATATTAAAATATTAAATACAATTGACAGTATTAGGTTCCGCTGACAATTCCCATTACCCAATTAATCTACCCCCTGATTACCTGATCGCTATTTTATAACTGCAGCCCATTATTGTGTAAAAAAAAGTGCCGCTGTCCTTCTTACCTTTAACAAAGCACAAACAGCAGAGCGCGCAGTGAACAAACCCGCCCGCCACTTTAAAAAAAACAACAGCAATAATCCAGCTAAAAAAAATAAAATGGCAGCTTCCCATACAAAGCAAAACAACCCTCAGGACGATCCGAATTTTCAAAACCCGCACAAAGGCCATAAGGGACAGTAAAAAGCTCCTTCCCCCGCGGCCCGCCCCAGTACCGGCAGTGCCGGACCGGATTACGCAGCTGACCTGAGCCCGGAGCAGAACAGCAATCCTTATGATTCAGAGAACCTTGATCAGGAATCAGACCCCCAGTCCAAAGATATCACCGAAAAGGATATCGAAAAAGACCTTCTGGAAAATGACCCATCGGAGGGGTTGGAAACGGATATTGATACCCAGAACAGCAGTGAGGCTCAAAGCGGCAGCTTTGAGACCACCCAGCCTGACCAGGATAATCCCGTAAGCAGGGAATTTGAAATTGGTCAGCTCGGCAGCGAAGAGCTTCAGGAAGATGAAAGCACCAGGGATGAAACGGGTGGCGCACGAGGTAATATTAAACCTTCCCAGCGAAAATTTTAATGTACTGGGATTTTCCGTACGGAAACTGAATTTTAAGATAAAAACATTCCCAGCTGCCAGGGATCTTTACATTTTTACTTCAATATCTTTTGAAATTCCGTAAGCCCGTGAAAATAAAATAAAACTGTTCTTAAATGGGAAATCATTAATAAGGGCGTAATAATAGCCATTGTCTTTCAATTTTTGTAATTTCTCCAGCGGCAGTTCTTTTTTTAACTGCTCTTTGGTCAGGTTTGGATTTTTATTATAGAGATCATAAAGGTCTTTATAAACCGGATATTTTCCGGTGGACGGGCTTTTTATGACGTTTTGGTTTTTATCCAGATTGATGGCTGTAATATCAAAATTATCCTCTATGGTAATCCCGTCTATAATTATAAGGTTGTTCACCGCATTTATCAGTGTAATGCTTTTATTATTTAAGACGAAAGATTTTCCAAAATCGGCTTGACTAAGTTTTATGCTGGGATAGTCCGTTAAGATTTTTACTTCATAAAGCACACTTCCGCTCCAGGGTCCTGTTGTATTCTCTATGCTGTTTTTGAATTCTATGGTTTTATAGGTCTGCTGTCTTTCAGCTCCGTTTACCTGTGTGTAATCCCTGAAGGTTCCAAAATTTGCGATGTGGTTTTTATTGATTCTGGCTTTGTTTTTGTTTTTATCCAAAAGTTTATTCTCTTTAACCGATATGGACACACTGTTGAGCGCATCAGCTTCCTGGCTGTATAGGGGTATACTTGATTTTAAAACAATAAAATTTTTTGATGCTTCTTTTTCAAGGGTTAATGCTGCATTCTGCTTAAAAAACAGCAGGCCTTTTTGATCTATTGCCCCGGCGAGTACAGTTTTATTATAAATCTTATTTTCTTTTAAGGATTCGGTTTCATATTTTGTGCTGTTTACTGCACTGAATTCCAAAGTCATATCATAAACAGCATCGTACACCTCACTTAAATTTTCTTTACTGATTTTCTGGCTCTGCCCGTTAAAAAATATAGCCATTCTATCTTCAAAGCTGAGCTGGGCGCTCATTAAAGAGCTGCTCAACAGCATTATAACTGTAATTAGTTTCATTTTTTTCATTTCTTTTTTTATATCTGCCGGCTTATTTATAAGTGTAATAAAAATGCCAAGGCCGTAAAAACCGCGGCAGGTATATGTGATAATTATGACAGCGTATTCATTTTCAAATATATCTTTTTTTTATTATAAATCATCAAAAAGACTGCTGCTGTGATAAAGATTTTACCAGTTTCCGGTAAAGAGCAGCCAGCAAGATAACAGCTCCCTGATTTGAGCATTAATTCCTTTTGATTTAACCTATGATGACCCGGCAGGATCCGAACACAAAAAACAAAGCAGTGATCAATCTTATATTCTAATAAATTCGATCAGCTGCTTTTCAAAGGATGATAATGTGAAGCTGATTTTTAATTCTGCAAAGAGATTCAAATATTCAATTCTCCAAAGTCAAAACAGGGTCTCCAGCGGCCCTGGTCCCGATTGCTCCGCCGGTCCGCTTCGCTTGTGTGCAGCGGAAATCCTTTTGCGCTGTACTGCCGGCAGAATTGACACACCGCTGTCCGCCGGGCTGAAAATCCCCGGCAGCAAGCGCTGCCAGAGGCAGTCCGTCAGCCGCAGCCCGGTAAACTCCACCTAAAAACGGCTACAAAATTCCTTAATTGAGTTATGCGATTATCTTATTTGATGCTGAACTTTGTCCCAGCAGACAAAATTAAAAAATATGAACATAGTACTGACAGGTTCCCTGGGGAACATCGGAAAACCGCTGGTAATTGAACTGGTGCAGAACGGGCACTCGGTGACCGTTATATCAAGCAGAGCCGAAAGACAAAAAGAAATCGAAGCGCTGGGCGCCAAAGCGGCCGTGGGCACAATCCAGGATGCTGACTTTTTAACCCATACTTTTAAGGGAGCCGATATTGTCTACCTTATGGAAGCCTGGGAAGGCATCGGCAGCATCTTTGACAAGGATGTGGATTTTGTGGCCGCCTTTAAAAATATCGGCAGCAATTACAAACAGGCCGTCCTGCATTCAGGAGTGACACGCATTATACATTTAAGCAGCATTGGCGCCCATACTGACCAGGGAACAGGCAGTTTATATCTTCATAACACCGTAGAGAACATTCTTAAGGAACTTCCCGATGCTGTTTCCATTAAGTATATGAGACCTGTCGGTTTTTACAATAATATATTCCGATATATGCAGACGATCAAAACACAGGGCAGAATAATACAGAGTTACGGAGGCGATAAGGAAGAACCATGGGTCTCCCCTTTGGATATTGCGGCTGCTATTGCCCAGGAAATCGAAAAGCCATTTGATGGAAGAACGGTGCGCTATCTGGCCAGCGATGAAGTCTCGCCAAACGAAGTGGCCAGAATAATAGGCACTGCCATTGGAAAACCAAATTTGCAATGGTCTGTAATTTCAGATCAGGAAATGCTTTCAGGCATGCTCGAAGCAGGCGTTAATGAATGGATTGCCAGCGGTTTTGTAAAAATGCAGGCCGCACAGAGAGACGGGAGTTTATACACCGATTTTTACCTGAATAAGCCGGTACTGGGCAAAGTAAAACTGACTGACTTTGCCAAAGAATTTGCAGAAATCTACAGCCAGTCAAATTAACAATGATGAAAAGAGCATTAATAACCGGCGCTAATAAAAGTATTGGATTTGAAACAGCGCGGCTGCTGCTTAAAGAAGGATATTTTGTTTACATTGGAAGCCGTTCACTTGAAAACGGTTTAGCGGCTGTCGAAAAGCTTAAAGAAGCAGGACTGGAAAATGCCGAGGCCGTACAATTAGATGTCACTGATCCGCAATCTGTAAAAGAAGCCCGAAAACAAATAGGCGCCAAAACGGATTCACTCGATGCCTTGATCAATAATGCCGGAATTAACGGGGGCTGGCCGCAATCAGCACTAGAAGCAAGTATCGGCCAGTTTAAAGACGTTTTTGAAACCAATCTGTACGGCGTAGTGAGAGTTACCCAGGCATTTATAGATTTACTTAGAAAATCTTCCCAGCCGCGTATTGTAAATGTCTCGTCCAGCGGCTGTTCCCTGACACTGCACAGTGATCCCAGCTGGAAGTATTATACACATAAAGCAGCTGTTTACCCTGCGTCGAAAGCGGCCCTGAACATGTATACCATAGATCTTGCATACGAATTAAGAGAAACAAAATTTAAAGTAAATGCCGTATGTCCAGGTTTTGTGGCAACTGATTTTAACAATCACCGGGGAACCGGAACGGTTCAGCAGGCTGCAGCGCGAATTGCAAAATATGCAATGATCGACGCCGGGGGGCCTACAGGGAAATTTATCAGTGAAGAATATAATCCGCAGACAGGAGAAACCCCGTGGTAAAAACTAATAAGGGAATTTTATAAATTTGCAATATGAAAAAAGAGCAGAATAGTATATATAAATTTGAATCTCTATCTGATTTTCATGAGGTGTTCGGGCTTAAAAAGCCCTTGCATCCCCTGATTAGTTTTATCGACATCACAGAACTGAAACTGGAGGCACATGGACTGCCGAGGTCAATAGTTTTAAATTTTTATAAAATTGCCTACAAAACCCTTCTCTGCGGTAAGGCGAAGTACGGACAAAACTATTATGATTTTGGTGAGGGAGGTCTTGTGTTTACAGCACCAGGCCAGCTGTTCGAGTCCCCTTCCAAGCAGGCAGCTTCAGGTTATCTGCTCCTTGTACATCCTGATTTTTTCCTGTCTTACCCGCTTGCCAGAAAAATCAGGGAATACGGCTTCTTTTCTTACGCCGCTAATGAAGCGCTTCATTTATCAGAGAAGGAAAAAACAACGATCATGTCCATTTTTGCCATTCTGGAGGAAGAATTAAACAGCAGGATAGATGATTTCAGCCAGGATGTTATTATTTCGCAGATCGAACTGTTACTGAATTACAGCAACCGATTTTATAAAAGGCAGTTTATCACGCGCAGATCCGCCAATAATACCCTGCTTGAAAAACTCGAAGAAATTCTTGAAGATCATTTTAAGGACGAAAAGGCATCGTCAGCAGGAATTCCTACTGTTCACAGTCTTGCTGAAAAGCTCAATACATCAGCCAGCTATTTAAGTGACATGCTCCGCTCTTTTACAGGAGAAAGCGCACAGCATCATATCCATCAGAAACTTGTTGAAAAGGCAAAAGAAAAATTATCCGCTACTGATTTGTCCGTAGCTGAAATTGCTTACGGATTAGGGTTTGAACATCCCCAGTCCTTCAGCCGCCTTTTTAAAATAAAAACCAATCTGTCTCCTCTTGAATTCAGACAATCTTTTAATTAACTGCTGTCTGCCAAACTAGTATTGACTTCCAAAAAAAGCAATAATTAAAAAAGTCGAACTATTATTAAAAATCTTATCTGCGCAGTTTGTTATTTATTTGTATGTCCGGCATCTTTTTACATGGTGTTATAAAGTTACACAATACTGCCTTAGGTGCTTCGTCTAAGATTTTTATAACCTCTGCGTAACTTAGTTACTTCTAAGTTACAGTTACTTTTTGTTACAAAGTAACTAGAATAAACTTCAATGTTTTAATTTTGCAGTATAATCTATTAAAACACATGGAATGAATTTCTCAAACAAAAATGTTCTTATAACTGGGGGCACTACAGGTATAGGCTTTGCGGCTGCAAGCGAGTTTATCAAGGCAGATGCAAATGTATGGATCACAGGACGTACCGCTTCAAATCTAGAAAAAGCAGCTGCTGAGATCAGCAGTTCTAAACTAAAAACAATAGTATGCGATACTTCTAAGCTTTCGGAATTATCGCTTTTAGAAAAATCTTTTTCCAAAAGCAAAAACAAAATAGATGTTTTGTTCCTTAATGCAGGGATAGGCGTATTTGCTCCCATCGGCCTGATTACTGAAGAAGATTTTGACGCCCAGTTCAACACAAACGTTAAAGGACATTTCTTCACACTGCAAAAATTACTGCCTCATTTGTCTGACGGTGCATCGGTCATATTCACTTCATCAACAGTTGCAACAGCATCCAATATCGCAACAGCAGTATACTCTGCTACTAAAGCAGCTTTGAGTAAAATTGCCCAGATAGCGGCCAATGAACTCGCCGGCCGTAAGATCCGTGTCAACATTATCAGTCCTGGTCCTATTGCGACCCCGGGACTTGACAGCGTATTGAGTACAGATGCCAAAGAAAATATGGCAAATGCTGTTGCACTGCAGCGGTTAGGAAATCCAGATGAAATTGCAAAAACAGTGTTATTTCTGGCATCCGATGGAGCAAGTTTTATTACAGGAACAGAGATAATCGCTGACGGCGGTTACATTAACTACTCTTTAAGGTAAACTCCATCCAAGTAACTGCACTGCTATTACAATAAAACAGTATCCAGCTGAATTAGCAGAAAACTCCGCACGTAAAGCGGAGTTTTATTTTTTTTATTCGATTTAACTTAAAAAAAACAGCTCAATAAACCGCTATGCCAAGCTGCTTAAAAACATCCAGCATCTTGTGATCCGGGTCAGCATCAGTTATAATTGCGTTCAGGCTGTTAACCGGACAAATATAATAGGCCTCGGCAGTATGAAGTTTATCAAGGGTTGACAAGGCGACGTTCTGTTCTGCCATTTCCATCATAGTGCGTTTTACTGCGGCCTCCTCACGGCTTACCGTTGTCAGGCCTAAATCAGTATTTATGCTGCAGATACCGTTAAAACATATGTCTGCGCGGAAATTTTTAAAAAATTGAATTGTTTCATGTCCCATCACAGCACAGGTCTGTTTATCGAATCTGCCGGCAGCAAAAAGAATCTCAATATTGGGATGGTTTTCAAGCACACTGACAACTGGGAAACTGTGTGTTATTACTGTGAGTCGCCGCTCAAGAGGAATCAATTCCGCTAGGATCTGAACAGACGATCCTGCATCCAGAAATACCACCTGCCCGTCCTGGAGCAATTCAACCGCCTTGGATGCGGCTGTCTTCTTTTGTTCCATAATATGCTTCTCTCTATCACGAAACTGATGCGGTATGGGCGCATGTGAAACGGCACCTCCTCTTACCGCCGACAGCAGCCCCTTATCTGAGAGTATTTTAATATCCCGGCGTATTGTATCTTCATGCACATTTAGCAGCTCACTAAGCTCACTATGGGATACTGTTCTATTTTTGGTTACCAATTCCAATATGGTATCTAGTCTTCCTTTTTTAATCATAACAACTGCTTTATGCAAATTTACATATAAAAATATCGTAATATATTGCAACATTATGCAATATTTTACTTTAATTTGTGTACTAAATTTTTACACATGAAAAAAACTATTGCAATTGATATGGACGGCGTGCTTGCCGATATAGAATCGCAGTTTTTGCGCAGGTATCTTACGGAAACTGGAATTGCGCTTACCAGAAGCGATATCATCAAACCAAAAGGTGCCCAAACACTAGAGAGCAGAACTCAAGGGTACTTAAATGAACCAGGTTTTTTTAGAAGCATTCCCGTAATGCAAGGCGCTGTAGAGGCTGTAAAGACATTAATGGAAGATTTTGAGATTTATATTGTATCTGCTGCGATGGAATTCCCTCTTTCCTTATTTGAAAAGCAGCAGTGGCTTGCCGAACATTTTCCGTTTATAAAATGGAACAACATTGTATTGTGCGGGGATAAAAACATCATCAAGACCGATTACCTGATCGACGACCACTGCAAAAACCTCGATTACTGTCATGGTAAAGCAATAATGTTTGATGCATATCATAACTTGGACCAGCACCATCACCAAAGGGTGAAAAGCTGGACTGAAGTGCTGATGATAATGCGCGGGGAAAGATAGCCCAGCATTACACTGCCAGGCCTATCAAAAAAGCCTTCAAAATCTAATGACGTTGAAGGCTTTTTTTACTTCATTCTATATAAATCGGCGTGGAAACATATTTACATTTTAAATGCCGAATATAAATGCGTTTATTATCTATAATGAAGTCTTATTTTCTTTACCATACTTGCCAAAAGGAACGTAAATAGAAGGCTCACGCAGCACATCCATGTCTAAGAGCAGCTGGTCCCATTCTTGTGCATACGGTTTTTTTAGATGCACATTTAGAAAATGTTCAACTGTATCATTCCAGATTTCATAAACCAGAAACTCTTCCGGTTTTTGGATATTCTGATGAATGACCGCACTAACCAGATTTTCCTCTTCGTTGATTATATCGAAAAGTTTGATAAGTTCTTGTTTAAATTGCTCCTGATTTTCCTTTTTCGCGGTAAATTTAACCGTCAGTGTAAACTGTTCCATTTTTTAGTTTTTTAACTGAAGGAATAAAAATTGTAATTTATTCCTCTTCAGCATGATTAAAATTCTCTTATTAATTTACAAAGGTATTTCTCTTTTGTATACTTTTGTAACAAAGTCTAAAAAAGTAATTGTAACCTTTAGTAAACCAAGTTACGTATGAGGAATGATAAAATTGAAAATAATGACTGTAATGCTCATGTCAGAGCTGTAAATGACGCAATGTATGTCTTAAGCGGGAAATGGAAGATATCAGTACTGGCCTCACTTTGTTACAACGGTCAGAGAAGATTTTCAGATTTATTGGGTGATGTAACAGGCATCTCTAACAAAATGCTGAGCAAGGAACTCAAGGAGCTGGAAATTAATAAATTGGTAAGCAGAAAAATTATAGATTCCCATCCCATTGCGATTAATTACGAACTTACTGGTCATGGCAAAAAATTAACTTCTGTCATACGCAGCCTATCGGAATGGGGAACCGAACATCGCAAACAGATTATCAGGAATCACGATGAACCGGTCAATGATAATGAATAAAAAAACAATTACATACCTTCTTGCAGCCTCTCGTCAAACAAACCTCTGCACTTATAGTGCAGAGTGGTTTAGTTCAGTGACTCAAAATTGAATTGCAAGAGGCAGAATTATCTCACCACCGTCGCCTCAAGCTCGACCTTTAGGGTTTCAAAAAGACTTTTTACTTCCATTAGTGTTGCAGCCTGTTTGATGTTGTTTTTAGCAATCCATTCCTGAAGAATTGAAAAATGGGGCCAAAGCTCATCGGTTGACGTTGTGTAAATGTTTAACCTGACAATGCCGCTGCATTCATAACCGGCTCCAGAGATTACCTGCTCGAGGTTTTTAATGGCAAGTTTCAGCTGTGATTCCATATCTTCGTCACTTGATGCTCCCTCAGCGCTGATCGCAGTCTGTCCCGAAACATATAATGTTCCATTCGGGTTCTTAACTTCCACTGCCTGCACGTAGCTGCGCTCATCCTGCCACTTCCACGGATTTATAGCTCTTTTTTCCATTTCTTTTCTATTTAAAATTATACTCTGCAAAATTGGATATAAGAAATGGAATCAGCTCTTGACAATTATCACAATTAAAAAGTGATGATTGTCACATTAAGAAGACAATCGGCTCAGGGTTTCTCTGGAAACACCTAAATATGACGCAATTAGACTTTTAGGGACACGCTGCGTCAGTGTGGGATATTGTTTAAGAAACTGCTCATAGCGTTCTTTAGAATTGGAGGTCATCCAGGAAATAATGCGGCGCTGCGAGCCAATAAAACCAAAATTAGCTTTCTGCAAAAAGAAGTGCTCCATCTTCTGCAGCCCGCTGCACAGCTTTTTATAATCATCAAATGTAAAGCAAAGCACCTCTGAATCTTCAAGACATTCCAAAGACATCATGACCTCCGATTGTGTAAAGAAAGCATAGAAGTCGCTCTCCCACCAGTCCTCCATTGCAAATGAAACTACATGTTCTTTTTCATAATCGTCAGTGTAAACTAATTTTAACAGGCCGGAGGCTATAAAGTAGAAACAGGGTGCAATTGCGCCTTTCTGAATTATAAACTGGTGCTTTTTAAACTTTTGAACGGAAAAATGCCTGCTTACAAATGTGAATTCTTCATCTGTAAGAGAAATTACCTTTTCAATATGGTCCCTTAATTGCTGCTGCATGATGTTTCTAAGATATTTATTTTATTAAATGTAAAGAAATGAAAACTTGCCTGCCCCCATAAGAAGGGGCTTACTGCTCTTTAGCCAATTCTGCTGCATATATTGAAAAATATCACTCCAATGGAATTGGAAATAATAAAAACCAGACGGGAGGGCTGAGAGTCTCGTAAATTCTTTAGTATATTATCTCCCCGATTCAATTTACTTAATATATTTTTCAGCATCAAAAAATTCAGTTATTTTCAGCTGAACGGCTTTTCTTTACTTTCCAGTTATGACTTTTCTATGCTTCTCTCCCCATTGATCCAGTTCACATATTACATTTTTTAAAGTCATGCAGTACTCTGTCGCCTCGTAAATAATAGTGACCGGCGCAGTTGGAAAAACGCTGCGTTTTATGAAGTTATTTAATTCCAAGTGCTTTAGTTCACTGGCTAAAACCTTAGGCGATATAGGTACCTCGCTCTGTATTTCAGAAAAGCGCTTTGCGGACTGAGAAATGCAGAGGATTAGCGGCAGTTTCCATTTTCCATTCAAAACAAACATAGCGTCAATTACATTTCTGAGTGACTGGGCGCATTGCACCGGATCTTGAGTTATTTTTTCTTCTGTTGCTTTCATGTCCGAAAGGTAATAAACTTTCCTAAAAGGAAGCGCTTTCCTTTAGGAAACTGCTATCATATGGTAAGTTCTATACCCTAACTTTGCCAGCTGAAATAAGAGTATTAAATAAATTTCCATTTAAAATGAAAGAAACAATTTTAAGTACAAAAGATGTTGCCGCTAAATTTATAGAACTGGTTCGTCAAGATAAATTTTATGAAACACAAACACAATTATATGCCGATAATTGCGTCAGCGTTGAAGCGAATGATTACCTGCTGCCTAAAACGGCAGAGGGACTGCCGCAGATTTTAAAAAAATCTGAATTATTTGAATCTTTAGTTGAGCAGGTTCACGGCCGTGTTATTTCAGACCCTGTGATTGCAGGCGATTACTTTACAGTTTCCTGGTCAGCTGATATGACTTTTAAAGGCAGAGACAGATTCACAATGGATGAAATCTGTGTGTACAAAGTACAGGACGGCAAAATAGTTTTTGAACAATTTTTCTATTAACTGCTGATCCTTATAGAGAGTTATGATTCGGGACAAAAGAGCTTATCTTTTGTCCCGTTTTTGCGAAAATCCATACTCCATTATAAAGCAAATGGAAAATAAATTCCTCTAGTACTGCTAGTAATTCAAAGCACCTAGTGCAGACTCTTCTATTGCCATTCACAACTACAGACGTACTTATGAACTATTATTTACCCCATGAAATCAATCCTTAAAAAATCTTTAGCTGCTGTATCCAAAACAAATCCTTTAAAAAAAAAGCATTGTCTGCTGCTGCTCCTCTGCACTTTCAGTAATACACAAGCCCAGGTAACTGATGGATTGGATAAAAAAAATGCGTGCGGCAATTGCCGCACGATTTCCCCAGCGCAGAAATTTTGATCTTCAGTTTGAGCAGTTCTCCGCTGCCGATTATAAATCAGAGCTATTAGATAATGACTTGGAAAGAGAAACTGTCAGCAGCCAGCGGCGCCTTAAATTTGCTGTGAACCTGCCAATAGTCAAAGATAAAAACTGGAATCTGTACGGCAGCGGACGCTGCAAATTCGATTCTTTTGATATTCAGAATGTAACACATGCAGGTCCTTACCAAACTTATCCGCTCTCCAGCAGTATCGATTACCATTATTTCTCTACGGGAATAACAGCTGCCCTAATTTCAAAACTGTTTCAAAAACCAGTTATCTATACCTTGAATGCTGCTGCCGATGGATCGGAAAAAGGCTATGAACGGGTAAAGGGAAATCTGTCAGCCAGCATGATTCTCAAGCGTTCCAAAAGCACTGTAATTACTGCAGGATTTGTAACCTTCCTGGACCGGTCGTCTCCTTTTATTGCCCTGCCATCATTCAGCTTTACGCATCAGTCTGAAAACTCTCCCTGGATGATTGATATCGTACTGCCGCGGCAGGTCTATCTGCGACGAACCATCGCCGGTACAGGAAGACTGTCCCTGGGGACAGAACTTGAAAACGAATCATTATATATTGATCTGGACTATCCGGGATTTGCTGGTCCCTATGATTTAAGAAGAACGGAGCTCAAAACAGGTGCCGTTTTTGAATACTGCCTTGCAAAGAATACCGTGGCGGCATTTCGCGCCGGAATAGCCGATATTCTTATTTCTAAAGCCATGCGAAAAGGAGAAAGTTCCAGTGATTATGTACTGGAACAGAAACAAGACATTTCAGGATTTATCAATTTTGGGATTTCCTTTAATCCTTTTGAAAAATAAATTAAGAATTCTAATTTATTTAAATAGTATACTGCTTCTATACTATAGAAAACTCCCAAAACAGTACCATAGTTTGTGAAAGTGCAAAGTAAATAATTATTTGAATTATACATGTTATTGTTTGAATGTGCCAAAATTACCTAAAGGGCAGCTCTTAATTTCGTAACTGTAAATTTAAACACAACACCATGATACAGCTACTGAGCAAATTCACTTCTAAAAATGGTGAAGCCGCCGCCGAATTATTAAAGCTGCTTGATGAATTGAAAATCAGCACACCAAAAGAACAGGGCTGCGTTCAATATAATGTATTTTCAGACCAGGCTGATCCGCTTCTTTTTTACATAATTGAATTATGGGAAACAGAACGTGATCTCAAGGTCCATGAAGACAGAATAGCAGTGGAGGGATATCTTGATAAATGTGCTGAACTGCTTTTGAGAAATATAGAAACTAAATCACTTATAAAAATTTAAATTATGAAAAAAACTGTCTTAATTACCGGAGCATCTGCAGGAATAGGAAAAGCAGCTGCTAAAAAATTTGCTTCTTCAGGATGGAATGTTATTGCAACAATGAGATCTCCTGAAAAAGAGAACGAACTCAATTTAATGGAGAATGTTTTATTGACAAAACTTGATGTTCAGGACAATGAATCTATAAAGAATGCTATTAATTTGGGCATCGAAACCTTTGGCCAGATTGACACTCTGATAAATAATGCCGGATTTGGCGTTTATGGTATTTTCGAATTGTCATCAGAAGAACAAATTCGAAAACAATTTGAAGTAAATGTATTTGGAGTTATGAATACAGTTAAGGCTATTATTCCTTATTTTAGAGCGAAACAGTCTGGGACAATAATAAATATCTCGTCAAAAGGAGGACGTGTCGCATTCCCTGCGATAAGTCTTTATCATGCCTCTAAATTTGCTATTGAAGGTTTTTCAGAATCCTTATCGTATGAACTTGCCACGCAAAACATAACCGTTAAAATCGTGGAACCTGGTGTCGTATCAACAGGATTTGATTCTGCGGCAAGTTTTACATCACACCCTCAAATTAAAGTCTATGATGATTTTGTGGATAAATTTCTAGCACAATGGTCTTCATTACATACCGAGCCGTCAACAGCTGAACAGGTTGCAGAAGTTATTTATACTGCAGCTTCTGACCAAACATCGCAACTTCGTTATATTGCAGGCAACGATGCAGAAATGGCAATTGCACAAAGAGAAAATAATAGCGATAGTGCTTATATACAGTTCATGAAAGATACTTATGTGCCAAAAATGTAGACTTTAAAACAAAACAATAATTATGAAAACTACAGGGAACACCATATTAATCACGGGCGCTGGCACAGGTGTCGGTTTAGAAGCAGCAAAACAGCTCAGCAAAAATGGCAATACCATAATTATGGTTGCCCGTAATGCAGAACGACTGAAAATAGAGGCTGACAAGCTGCGGAATGCTCATGCAATACCGTGTGATTTGTCAAATTTTGAGGATTTAACCCGACTGGTTGCCAAACTTAAGGAAAACCACAAGGATCTAAATATGATATTCCTAAATGCGGGCATAGCTGCAAATTACAATTTATTTGAAGAGGCAGATGCTTACAAAACCAGTATTGCGGAGATGACAACAAATTATCACTCGGCCGTATATTTAACGCAGGCACTGGAATCCTTACTTGCAGAAAAAGATGATGCTGCAATGCTGATAACCACCTCAGGGGTAGTATTTGCTCCTGATCTTTTACATCCCACTTACAGCGCTGCAAAGGCAGCTTTACATTCCTATATCTTAAGCATGAGACTTGTGCTGGAAAGAAAAAAATCTTCTGTAAAAGTATTTGAACTGATGCTGCCGCTGGTTGACAGTCCGTTTTCAAGTGCTGTACAGTCAGACCTGAAAATATCCCCAGAAAAGGCTGTAAATGAAATAGTATCCGGCCTTGAAAAGAATGAATTTGAGATGCATATTGGGCTGACCAAGGACATTTACGAAGTTTACCTGAAATCCCCGCAGCAGGCACTAGAGCTGGTTAATAATCTTACAGGAGAAAACTAATAGTACTATTTTATCTTGTACAGGAGTCAATTTATACAATGATTCCTGCACAAGATAATTGATTGTCCATAATTTTTTAATAATTACTTTTACTGTATGGAAAAGGAAGAAACATTAGAACATTTTTATAAAGATATACTAGGGAAAGAATCTAGCCTATTGGATAATGATACCAAACAGTTCAATCTCTTTTCTTTTGAAGACTGCACCGATCCCTTAGTAATCAAATACCGCCGCCGAGATTTTTATAAAGTAACTTTATTAAAGGGCAGAAGCATTATACATTATGGTGATCTAAGCCTGGAAGCAGACGGAACCACCCTTGCTTTTTTTAGTCCTGAAATCCCCTATACCATAGAAATGCCGGACAATACACTGCAGGGGCAGTATTTCATTTTCAGGGCTCCATATTTTAACGAGCATTACAGACAGGATATTAGAGAGCTTCCCCTTTTTACGCCAGGGTTTAAACCGATTTACATTTTAAACAAAATAAAGGAAAAAAAGATCATTCAAATTTTTAATAAAATGCAGGTGGAGCTGTTGTCGGAGTATAAATTCAAGCATGACTTAATTCGTAATCAGATATCAGAAATAATCCATTTTGCACAAAAATTACAGCCTGCAAAGACGTTTTATGAGCAGATTGATGCTAATGTTAGAATTACATCTGTTTTTAACCAGCTTTTGGATCTTCAGTTCCCAATCGAACCTGAGCATAATAGACTTGAGATGCGGTCACCACGTGATTATGCAGAAAAATTATACATCCATGTCAACCACTTAAATCATGCCTTGAAAACTACAACTGGTAAGACCACGACAGTTCTAATTTCGGCACGTATCATAAATGAAGCTAAAATATTATTGAAACACAGCCATTACAATATCACGGAAATAAGCCGCAGCCTGGGGTTTGACGATCCTACACATTTCGGCCACTTCTTTAAGAAACAAACTGGACAGCCGCCATCTGCATATCGTACATAGCGTATATGGGGAAATCTAAGAATGGAGCGGATAACTTTCCTGCCACAAAAAATCCAACGCGGTTTTTTAGTAATATCTCATAAGTCGAAGTTTTGTGGCAGAATCATGGCACGCGGTATCTTAAAAAAACAGAAATCCAACAAAATCAACATCTAACGAGTTTAGGTCCGAGTATATTAAAAGACAATTTTGGAAAACCAAAATATTAAAATAGATGTATTTGAATATGGGTGCAGAATCGGTGCAACTAGTTTTAATACACATTTTAAAATACTGTATAACAGCTATTTAAAATCTTAAGTTCGAAACATTACAAGCTAGTAATTTCTAACTAACCTAGAGTTTAAAAATTAAATGAAAAGATTGAAAACATATTGAGTATAAATGTTATAAAAAAACAGCTTTACTTGGTTTGCTCACATCCTTAAACTGCAGATTTACCACTTTAGCAAAAAAAAATAGATAACTCTATCTATTTTTTTATACCTTTGAAAAAAAAGTGATGGCCAAAAAAAGCAGTGTACAGCAGCGTATTCTGGAGACGGCCTCGGGCTTGTTTTACAGCCAGGGTTTCAACAGCACGGGAATCAACCAGATTATAGCCCAGGCCGATATAGCAATAGGCTCCTTATACAAACATTATAAGTCCAAGAATGATTTATTGTACAGTTACCTGGAAATGCAGGATGAAGCGTTCTTTTCCAATCTTGATCTGTATGTAAAAGACTCAAAAGACCCAAGGGAAAAACTATTAAAAATGATTGATTACCGTATCGCTCTGCAGGAAGATTCCAATTTTTCAGGCTGTCATTTTATAAAAATAAACGCAGAGATGGGAAGAAAAGATATACGCGTTAATGAACTCGCTGCCCACCATAAAGAAAAACAACGTGCTTTTCTATACAAGATTATAGAGCAGATCGGAAAAGAACCGCACCAAACGGCTGCTTTAGCGAGTACCATCTTTTTACTGCTCGAAGGTGCTGTGGTATCGGCGGCCATACAGGGCAATACCAAAGATCTGCAGGCCCTCAAAGAGATTATACCGCAGCTTATTTAATTTTTTTCAATAAAAATAGATAGACCTTTCTATATACTATGACATCAAATAAAAAAAAATGGACAGCGCTGGCTGTCTTATTATTGGCACATCTGCTTACCATCGTTGACATTTTCATTATCAATGTCGCTGTTCCCTCCATACAGCAGGGAACCCATGCCACCGATAGTGAAATCCAGCTGATAGTTTCCATATACATGATAGGACTTGCCTCTTTTTTGATTATAGGAGGAAAAGCCGGGGACCATTACGGCAGAAAAAAACTTTTTTTGCTGGGTATATTTCTTTTTATGGTTACCTCCTTGGGCTGCTGCTTTGCCAAACAGCCCGGGCTGCTCATTGTAATGCGGTTCCTGCAAGGGGTAAGTGCGGCTTTAATGTCCCCGCAGGTATTATCCTTTATCCAGGTCCTTTTTGCAGATCATAAAGACAGGACTTACGCTATAGGCCTCTATGGAATTACTATTGGTATTGGCACTATCCTTGGACAGTTTCTGGGCGGGTATTTGGTCGGGCTGGAACCGGTTTTAGTGCAGCAGTCCTGGCAGTATATTTTTATGGTGAACGTTCCCATCTGTATAGCGGCAATAGTGCTGGGCAAATCCTGCCTGCCAGAGTCAAAGGACCTGTCCTCGATGGGAATGGATTATGCCGGTTCGTGCCTTCTTTGTACCGGTCTTGTATGCCTGATCTTCTCGGTAACCATTGGGCGTGACCTGGGCGCGGCCCACTGTCTGGTTTCACTACTGCTTTCATTAATCATACTTACAGCTTTTGTCCTGCATCAAAGGGATAAAAACAGGAAAAGCAGGACAGCATTGCTCAATCTTACGCTCTTTAAATATAAAACTTTTAATATGGCACTGGCCGCCGTCGCCCTTTTTATGCTGATGCTTGACTCTTACTTTTTCATACTCACTTTATTTTTACAGAAAGGATTACAGCTGTCTCCCATGCAGGCCGGCTATTTTGTAGTTGCCCAGGGACTGGGTTTTATCTCAGCCTCGCTGCTTACCGCTAAACTGCTTCTGCGATATGGCAGGGCGGTTTTAATTTTTGGTGTGCTAATGATTATTGGGGCTATAATTTTACAGTTATTCACCTTTTACCACAACGGATTGCCATACGTAAGATTAACAATAATGTTTCTGCATGGCTTGGGTGTAGCTTTGGTTTTACCATCCTTTGCCAATATTGCCATTAGCGGGTTAACGGAAAATCTGGCCGGCAACGCATCAGGGCTGTATGTTACGGTGCAACAGCTCTTTGGAGCATTTGGAATCGCCATCACAGGCGCGGTATTCTATCATATGGTTAAGGGCGGTGATAACTTCGAATCTTACTACAATGCCTTTTTGTATGGGATGGGCATTAATATCCTCTGCCTGACTGGCGTACTTTTACTGCTTGTCTTACTGCCCAAGTCATCACTTCCTAAAGGTGATTAAAAAAACTAAAAAAACATTTGAATAACCTCTTCTACTTCCTTAGATGTTGCTTATACAAGAACTTACGGTCCTGGGTAATGATGCCTGCCCTACTAGAGACAAAAGACTGTAAGAAGAAAATTCTTTTAAAAATGACAGCCACTAAAAACCGGATTCAACTTTTTAGCCCCGATAGAAGTGGAAATCCTTTTGTGCCGGCGTTCGGCACAAAAGATTGCAACGGATAGCGGGAATAGCTCCAAAAAAATACTAAATAAAATATCCATACCACATTTTACGACAGCCAATCTTATAACCATCTGAAAATAATACAAGTATATCAGATGATCGTATAATTTTATCAGGTTTCTAATTTTTAATTTTATGCTACCTTCTTCTCACTAAGCTTTAAAAAGCAAGGAATACAAAGAAGACCTTTACAAAAATTATTAACTATTTAATTGAAACATTATGATACCACAAGAAAACTACGATACCTACCGTCAGGATGACAGCATGTATCACATGGGCGAAGAATCCATCCAGTCCGAAACCATGGAACACACGGGTCCGGGTGTTAACCAGCATTACAGCGATGAGAGGTCTGCCGACCACCAGCCCACCGAACTGGACCATGACGATGCGGACAGAAGAACCCTTGATGAGTCCCAGGCCGATGAGGATGATGAAGATTAAAGATATTGCTCTTTCCAAATATTCAAAATAGAAAAGCCTGCGAAGTGACTGCATTTCGCAGGCTTTTTTTGGGATATTTTTTCTTATCTACGCTTTAAAAGCCCCTCCGACTTAATATCAAAAGGGACAGCAATTCAAATAAAACCCGTAATTTTGCCTTTTACATTAAAGCTGAAGCTGCCAAAGCTTGGGCGGTCATGAGATATGAAAAAGTTTGAAATAAAAGACGCAGGAGCCGGCATATGGCTGGTATCGCACAACGAGGTGCCAAAATTCACCTGCCGCTTTGAAAATAAAAAGTTCAATTACCAAAGGACCATAAGCGGCCTTACCAATCCCACAGGCGACAAAAACGAAATCCAGCTTCTTGAGAAAATGGAACAATGGCTCAGGCGCTATCACCGGGAAAAAACAGATGGATAGATTCCGGGATAACAGGACAGACAAAACGGATGGTCTGACCTCTTTTTCGATAAATAGGTATAAAATAAGGCTGGAAATAAACAGATTACAGGAAATAAAAAAAATCCAGTACCCAGCTTCAAAGCAATAAACTACCAGATTAGGAGTTTACTGCTTTTTTTTTTTTACACCGCTGTTATAGGCAATAGGATAAAAGTTATTTAAACAGAAATTTTCTGTTTCCTTCTAAAGCCAAAATAAGGTTCATGCCCAGGATATCCTCCAGCAGGGATTTCAGCTTTTCAAATGAACTGGGCTTGACTGCGTAAAATGCGGCTCCCAGATCGAGTGCTTTCTGAACATTGTCCGGATCACTGCTGGTGGAGAGCATAACAACATTCACTTCTTTGAGCCTGCCGCTATGGCTTCTTATTTCTTCCAGACATTCAAGGCCTGATTTGCGGGGCATATTGATATCAAGAAAAATAAAGTCAGGAAGCTCATCACTTGAAAGAGCAAACAGCTTATCCATTAAATACATCCCGTCCTCTGCCTGTTCCAGCACAGCATCGGGAGCAGCTTCGCTTAGCGCATCGGCAAAAAATTCCCTGTCGTCGCTGTCGTCATCTGCTAAATAGATACATCTCTGGGCATTGTCGTTGTCAGCGGCCATAATCAAAAATTTTATATTATTAAATGGAGAATTCTGCAGCAGCAGAACAGCATTTATAATTTACCGCGGGCGTAAATTCAGGGTTCGTAATAATGTCCAAAACCGGACCAAGGATAGTAAAGATAATTCTTATTTAGGAAAAAACACATTAAAAAAAAATCTTTTTACAATTTCTTAATTCAGCTGTATCTATAAAATTTCAATATTTACAGGCACCCGTTGCTATGGAAAAATAATGACTAAACAATTTTGTTAGTAATTATAACAAATATTTTTTTTTAAAAATATCACAATCTGTAATAATTGTGTTTTGTATAAATGATAAGATTATGGAAAGGTCAGTGGTACGTATCGATATCAATACATTTTTTGTCTCCTGGGAAAAACCGGCAAATTCAGCCCTAAACGGCATCCCGCTGATCATCGGCGGAGGCGAAAGAGGTATTGTGGCATTATTCTCGAAAATTCGGCGTCCGCTCGGCCATACCGATCCATCTGGAGATGAAACTCTGCCCGCAGGCCAAAATCATGAAAGGCGACACGGAATTATACTCAAACCTGCTCTAAAAAAAAGAGTCAACGGCTTTATTAAGCACAATTGACTCTCTCCATGAAACAAATTTTAAGATCTAAATTAGTTCACCTATCAGCTACTATCCTAAGTCGTTAATTTTTGATCATCCACCCCCGCTTCTTTTAGCTGTTGATATGGATTTTAATTTCTCTTGTGCCTCTTTAAGCTTCAAATAAATATCAATAGTAATTGGACCGGGATACAGGTTGCTTTGTACTACATGAGGCGGATATTTTTCATAAGTTTTAGCAAATTCCCCAATAATGTTCTGAATCGTCGGCAAAAACCAGGTTTTCTCTGTAAAGTTATTCATGAACAAGTCGTAGCGCTCTTGAGGATCTGCCCATAAGTCAAATATCTGCGGTACAGTGGCTACATAACTCGCAGCGCCTTTCCAGCCTAAATTAGAATCTACTGCCAAACCTCCTGTTGCCTGTCCGTTATCACCGCGTAAATTAAATACCGCTTTGAATTTCCCAACTCGTATAGCCCCCGGCAATAGTTCATCTTCTGTAAAGTAAAACCACATTGTTCGTTTTGATTTACCAGTACCAAATAAAACGGGCGACATATCATAACTGTCAAATATCGTTGGTTTCCCATCTCTGTCAACCGTTGGCAGTTCATGCCCGGATAGGGCTGCAAATGTTGCCATAAAATCAAGCGTTCCTAAAATGTCGCTATTCTTGCTATTTGCCTTAATTTGTCCAGGCCACCATGCCAATGTTGGAATACGGCTTCCTCCCTCTCTGTCTGTCCCTTTTGTTCCTCTAAAAGGAGTATAGCCGCAGTCTGGATATACATCCTGCCATGTACCATTATCTACAGTATAGATTATTAAAGTGTTTTCTGCAATTCCAAGATTACGGACCTCGTCCATAATACGGCCTATTCTTGCATCAAGTTCAACAATACAATCGGCGTATTTATTTTTTCCTGCAGATTTACCAGCATAGTCTGGGTGGGGCAGGTTAGGCTGATGGTTTTTAGCAAAAGAAATTTCCATAAAAAACGGTTTGTCTTTTTTTGCATTTTCCTTGAGCCATTTTAATGATTCTTCTTCGGTATACTGATCTAAAAACGGAATTACTTTACCGTCAATTTTTCTAACTTCTCTGTATGGTTTCCCAGCTTCTCCCTCTAAAGCTCCTTTGGTTCCTTTAACCCATGTTGCTCTGATATCATCCGGCATATCAGCATTCCATTCCGGATCGGTATAGGTGTATGCATTTAAGTGATACAAAGTTACGTTCTTCATAACATCAAATCCCTGTGCAATAGGCATAGAGTAATCTTCTTCGCCGAGGTGCCATTTTCCTGCAAAAAAAGTATTGTAGTTTTTACGTTTCAATAAAGACGCTAATGTCCACTCTGCTTTAGGAAGTCCACCACCGTCACCAGGAAACGCAACCGTTGTCATTCCGTTTCGATTTGGAATTCTTCCTGTGATCAAAGCTGCCCTTCCGGGCGTACAGCTTGGCTGTCCATAGAATGACCAGAACTGCATTCCTTCGTTGGCCATCCGGTCGATATTTGGAGTTGCAGCTCCTCTTGCTTCCCCGCCGCCGTAGGGACCTAAATCTCCCCATCCGGTATCATCTGACAATAAAATAATAATATTCGGGTTTTTCTTTGACTGTGCATTTGTAACAAAGCACTGTAAACTAGACATGACCAGTACTAATAGTAAAAAGTTTTTTAAAATTCTATATTTTTTCGCATGTTTTTAATGTAGCGGCCAAGCAAATTTTTTAAAGCAGTATGTAGAAGTATGTCATTGTTAAAAACAAGCTTACTTCTCATTATAATTTAAAAGAAAAGCCAGGCAAACTATGACCCGGCAAATTCCCCTTACTATGTGGCTACTTCCTACTGTAATCAGACTTACTTTGAAAAAAAACTTCGCAAAATCCGAATGCCATAATCAAACGACAGACAGTACAATTTACTTTGAAAGAAAATTTATTTTATTTATTTTTAGATAATAATATGACGTTAATTTTATGAAATGGATTACCAGAGAAAGACCAAAAATTGACCGGATTGCCTGTCCGTGGCTGATTAAAAAATTTATAGATCAGGAAGCTGAATTTATATATGTGCCCTTTGATGAAGTGATCAGCAAAGCAGAAGAATTCGGGGCCATTCCCTTTGATATTCCTAATGTGGAATTTACACATTATGATGAGCAGTGTACGTTTGACTATATTATTAAAAAATACAAAATTGATGATCCTGCTGTATCAATTATGGCGGCAATAGTGCGGGGAGCAGATACAGACCGTCATGATATTGCAAAAGAATCTGCCGGACTTTGGGCCGTTTCAGCCGGACTTTCTTATAATATTAATGATGATTATGAGCTGTTAAAAACAGGCATAATACTTTATGATGCCTTATACAGCTGGGCAGCTCATTTATACCAGCAGAATCATCTGCAAAATAGTCCTTTCGAAAATTTACTTCATCAGGTCTATAATAAGTTTTTGAGCGAAAAAAAATCTAAGAATAAAAAAACACCTTCCTGGGTGAAAGATTTAAAAGAAATGATCCAGGATCAGATTGACACTCAATTTACATTTGATCTAAGACAAATCTCAACCGACCTCGAACTCAATCCATCCTATTTATCACGAGAATTTTCCAAATATTTTGACGACCTAAATTTTGGTGAATATGTCAGAAAGTTGAGAATTGAAAAAGCTATTGCTCTTATCGAAAACTCTTCTTATACCTTAACAGAAATTGCCTATGTGACGGGCTTTTCAGATCAAAGTCATTTTACCAGGATCTTCAGGATGCATACCGGAAAGAATCCTTCTTCATATCGAAAAAAAGTAAAAAAAAGTAATCCAGATACAAAAGGTAAATAAGATACTATTTCCAGCTGTTTAATAGTCCTAGTTTTGTTTTAGTATTAAACCAAACATGTCATTTAAACATCTGCTTTTTCTATCCGTATTAATTACAAGCCCGGTTTTGCTGTCTCAAACAGTGTATCCTAAAGTTACAGGCTACTTTGGGATAATGCATCCGCTGGTTAGCCTTAGTAAAGACCAGACCAATATTAATTTCAGGGATTACTATGCTGTAGGGTTTCCGACTGGTATTAACATCTGGAAAAATGAAAAAATAGGTTTTTCTTTTGAAATAGTTCCTAATATAAAGGATGCTCAGGGAACAGACAAAGTAACTAATTTATTATTTCATCCGGGAGTTCTTGTTTCTTTAGGTAAAGGATATGCATTTGCCGGAAGGGCTGCTTTTGAAACCAGCGGCAGATATGGTTTTACACCAGTATTTAATAAAACTATAATCAAAAACAAAACCTGCAGTTACTATGCAGCGATACCGCTGCCAGTACGTTTTGGCAATAATCATCCCGCCTCTTTTACAATAGGCTTTCAATTCGGAATTGCTTTCTAAATATATGATCATGATCGAAAATCACACCTATTCTTTAAAAGCACTGACCTTGTATTTTTTAAAACTTGGCACTATTGGCTTTGGTGGTCCCGTTGCTCTAGTGGGGTATATGTACAAAGATTTAGTAGAAAACAGAAAATGGATTTCTGAAGAAGAATATAAACAGGGTCTGGCTCTGGCACAATTAGCACCAGGCCCTCTGGCTGCGCAGTTAGGTATTTATCTTGGGTTTGTTCATTATAGGATATTAGGTGCCACTTTGGCTGGATTTGCATTTGTTCTTCCTTCTTTTATAATGGTTGTACTGCTGGGTGTTGTCTATCAGCTGTATGGCGGACTTTCTTGGATTCAGGCCGTATTTTATGGAGTCGGCGCCGCTGTTATCGGGATTATAGCATTGAGTTCTTATAAACTTACCTTAAAATCGATCGGCAGATTCAGTTTAGATTCTTTTAAGTCCAAATGGCTTTTGTGGCTGTTTTTTCTATTTGCAGCACTTACCACCTATAGTACAGAACAGGAACAAGTACTTTTTTTTATCGCGGCGGGTCTTTTATATATGGTCATAAAAGCACCAGCCGGCTGGTGGAATAGAGAAACAGTAAATTCTTTCTGTCTCCTTCCATTTGCATTTTATAATTATGGAAGCACAAGGCTTACAGAAATTGCCGTTTTCTTCGCCAAGGCAGGTGCTTTTGTTTTTGGAAGCGGGCTTGCTATTGTTCCTTTTTTACATTCCGGAGTAGTAACAGAAAAAAACTGGCTCACAGAACAGCAGTTTCTCGATTCGGTCGCGGTGGCTATGATCACACCGGGGCCTGTGGTTATAACAGTGGGCTTTATAGGATATCTGGCTGCCGGATTCCTTGGTGCTTTAACTGCTGCACTCGCAACATTTTTACCCTGTTATTTCTTTACGATCGCATTAGCACCATACTTTAAAAAAATTGCCGCCAATAAATCGGTTAAAGCATTTGTGGATGGAATTACTGCAGCCGTAGTCGGTGCCTTAGCTGGATCTGTAATCGTTATTGCCAAAAGAAATATTATAGATGTCCCTACAATTATGATAGCTGCTGCAGCTATTTTTTCATTACTTTACATAAAAAAAGTTCAGGAGCCGCATATTATCATCATAGCAGCTGTTTTAGGAATAATCATTAAAACAGCCGGCATTTAAAAACAGCCATAAAACTTTTAGGTACGTTTTTTGTTTTATTACTATTATTAACTATTAAAATATTGGAATTATGAAATCATTAAGATATTTATTCGCCGGATTACTTCTAGCAGCAGTAAATTTTTCAAACGCGCAGGTCAATGTAAATGTCAATATCGGAACACCGCCGGCATGGGGACCAGCTGGATATAGTGACGCAAGGTATTATTATCTGCCAGATCTTGAAACCTATTATGACGTAAGCACATCTAATTATATTTATATCAGTAACGGCAAATGGTTAAGAGCAAGAACACTGCCTGGTGCTTATAGAAATTATGATCTTTACAACGAATACAAGGTAGTGCTTACAGATTACAGGGGAAATGATCCTTATGACAATTTTAAAACGCATAAAATAAAATACGGAAAAGGTTATAAAGGAAAACCTCAAAAAACAATTGGACAAAAACCTGGAAAATGGAACAATAAACAGGGAAAAGATAATGGAAATGGCAGGGGACACGGAAATGGCAAGGATAACGGAAAACACAATAACTAAGAGGCTCAAAAGGCCTCTTTTTTTTTCGTTGTAAGGTAGTGGCGACATCATGACGCACAAATATAGAAGTTACCCCAAATTTCGTCAGAAAAAGTTAAGTCCCCTTTTTAGAATACTTCATGGTCTAAGTTTTGCTGGCAGAGCGGTGGTACATATGCATTTAAGAAATAAATCCCCGCAGAATCAAGTAACGTCTTAACTATTATCAGTTATTATAGAATACATAATTGGAAAATGCCGATCATATATATTTTAAACATTGAAATTATGTAAATTTTAACTTAGAATTATGAAAACTCGATAATATAAATTTGCAGACATTTGATTTTGTAAAATTTAATAATTTTAATATTACAAACCAAGTTCAATGTACCCTTCCTATCTGGATATGTATAAAATTCATTTTTTTTAAAAAAATTTCACATGAAAAAAATACTTACAGGTACATTTCTACTAGTCCAGACCATCACCTTTTCTGCAAATCCTCCTCCCCCTGGTCTTCCTGACGATCCAGTTGTCGTTCCAATTGATTCATTGATTTATGTTTTGTTGGCAGCAGGCACCGTATTTGGCATTTATACTATTTCTAAAAGGAAATAAAATCTGTTAACTTATTATCATTTGCAATAAAATATAAATTGATACTATGATAAAAAAATTATCTTTACTTTGTATTTTTATTTATGTGGACTGTTTCGCTCAGATTCATATTGGTGCATCAACACCTATGTACGTCAAAAACCAGGTCCTATACGTAACGGGAAACATAAATCTGGCATCAGGGTCCAATCTTTATTTAAGGAACAATTCCCAGCTGCTGCAAGGCACAGCAGCAGCATCCACAAATTCGGGTGCAGGTACTGTTTCGGTTTATCAGGAAGGCACCTCTGATAATTTCGAATACAATTATTGGTGTTCTCCGGTCGGTGCTGCAAATGGTGCGGCAGGCAGTTCAAATTTCGGAATTACTTTACTTAATCGCCCTGTCACCTCAATTAATGCTGCACCGGCGACAATACTTCCCGCAGGAAATTATAACGGAACCGCGCTTCCTCTAAGCATAGCCTCTAATTGGATTTACAAGCTTACAAATGCAGGCAGTTACTCCCAGTGGACTTTTGTCGGGGCAGCATCTTCAATAGCGCCCGGAGAAGGATTTACAATGAAAGGAACCAGCGGATCTGACCCTGCAGACCCTGAAACAACGGGAGTTGTTAATAATAACGGCAGCGGCAGACAGCGCTATGATTTCCGGGGCAGGCCCAATGATGGGAACATTTTAGTTTCAGTAGGAACCGGCAATGCGGCGACACTTACAGGCAACCCCTATCCTTCTGCACTTGATCTAAATGCTTTTCTGATGGATCCCTCCAACAGCGCCTGTACCCGCGTAGCTTATTTTTGGGAACAGGACAAGACAGTGGATTCTCATTACCTTTCAGCATACAGGGGAGGCTATGGCACGTATTCACCAGGTTCGCTGGGAAGCAATGGAATTTATGTCCCTGCAACATTTAACAGTTACAACAGCGACGGGACACTCAACACAGTGGGAACATCATCTGGTTTAGTAATCCAGCGGAAATACAGTCCTATAGGGCAGGGATTTCTAATAAACGGAAATTCTAACGGACAGGTTACCTTAAAGAATGCCCATAGGGTATTTTATCAGGAAGGGGGCGCCTTATCTCAATTTGCTAAAAATTCAAATACCACAGACACACAGAAAGCGCAGGAAAATACGCAGATTATACACATCAAAATAAATACGATCATCAATAACGCTTTCACCAGACAGCTTGCCCTTGCCTTTATGCCGGAAGCTACAGACGGCGTTGATCCTGGTCTTGACGCACTGAACATGGATGAGGCCCTGCCTGCTGACGTTTCATTTTGGCTGGAGAACAGCAGGTATGTGATTCAGGGGGTAAATTTTGACCCTTCTAAAAAAATACCGCTTGCCGTACAGGCCGACAAGGCCTGCACCTTAAAGTTTTATATACCGGAAACTATTGACTTTGATGCTTCCCAGAACGTGTATTTGCTGGATGAATTTGATTCATCCTATCATGACATTAAAAGCGGAAGCTATCAGGTGAGTGTTGCAGCCGGCATTTATAACGACCGCTTTAAAATAGCTTTCGACAGCCAGACATTAGGCACTGCGGGAGGATCAAAAAGCAGTCTTACCCTCTATCAGGAAAATAAAAGCAGGACATTGAAAGCTTTAAATCCCAACCTTCTTAAATTTCGTTCTTTTAACCTCTATGATATGACAGGGAAAACAGTATTGACCAAGAAAGAACTGCCCCAGGAACAAGTCTACAGTTTTTCAACGGCAGGTTTAAGTTCCGGCGTTTACATAGCTGTTTTCCTAACCGATGAAAATGAAAAAATCACCCAGAAAATCATAATTTTCAATTCGGGCGGCTAAATCAGGATCAAAACGCTTTACTCAAAAATACTTTTGACTGCCAAACTATTATTCAAAATAAATTACTACCACTATGACAGCATCTAAACTTACAAAAAAGTACTGCATATCGATTTTGTGCATTTTATTTACCTATGCTTCCCACGCACAAATTGGAATTGGGACTGTCACGCCGAATGCAAGCTCGGTTTTGGACATCACCTCCACCACGCAGGGTCTCCTGATGCCGAGAATGACCACTGTGCAGCGAAACGCGATAACAGCGCCTGCTGACGGTCTTATTGTCTATGATACTGATCAAAGGGCTTTTTATTATTACGCCGCCGCTGCATCATCCTGGATCCTTATCAATAACGCGTCCAATTCAAGACTTAACTTTAAACGCATACGTTCGACAGATAATTTGGCTGTGGTGCTGGCTGCCGAACTTGCTGCCGGCGGAGGAGCGAAATATGTTTTAACTTCCAATACTTTATATGAAATCAACGGCACAGTGACCTTCAATCTACCTATTGAACTAAACAATGCCTACATTCAGGGACTGGATGCCAATGAAGACATTATAGCAAAAACCTCGGGTACTCTTTTCGACGGTACCACAGGAGGAAGTATCAGAAGTGTGACCATTACAGCTCCCGGGGCAACTGTATTCAACCTAAATGCATCATCATCAACTGCCACTTTTTTGTTTAGGGACTCTATCATTGCCAATTCAGGAAGCGTGGGAACTATATCGGGATTTGGACTTGTTTTTGCCAGCATAGTTAATTTTTCCGGAAATACAAACGGAATAACATACAGCAATATCGGACAGCTTCTGCTGAGCAATCAGGCATGGTTCAGCAATAACGGCGGCACCTATGAAAAATTGACCGGTACCTTTAACTTGGTATCAAAGCAGGGCGGTTTCTCGAATGTTGCATCAGGAGCTTATGGATTTGACGTATCGGCCGCTGGTATTTCCATTTTAAGCGATGCTGTTTTGGAGTCGGTGGTATTTACCGGCCCTACACCTGCCAATTACGTTCGTCCTTACGCTTCAGGAACTTATTCGGGATATAACTTCAGCAACAGCTGGAATGTCAGGGCGGCGGGTATTCCGACAGAAACCGATGCGAACGCAACAGGCGATTTTGCAATGGACTATGCAGTCGGAAGCGGGCTAGCGGTAGCTTTTACTAACAACTTAAATCCCAGTGATATTGTAAAAGTAGGATCTGGCACACCCTCTACTGTTTACTCCAATTTATTCCGATTTTCCACCGACGCTGCTAATCGTCTGCGATATGTCGGTAAAAAGAAAAGGATTTTCCAAATTTCGGGATCTATTTCATTTCAGGTTCCAGCTGCAGGCACTTACATCATTTATATTGCCAAAAATGGAACCATGCTGACACAATACAAGATCTACGGCAGGGGGGCCTCCACAAATGATATCGTGGTTCTTCCGCTGAACGCTACAACCGAAATGATTACCAACGATCAAATTGAGGTTTTCGCACAGCGTTACACAGGAAGCAATGGAAACATAGTGGTGCCGAATATGACATTAACCATCAAATAGAACTCTTAGAAAAAGTACATCCAGTGCCTCTTTGTAAAAGCTGAATAAAAAAGTTACTCCGCGGATAATTTTTATTCAGCTGCAATACTTGTCATACCCTGAAAAGAAACAGCTAATTGTGCCGGTCGAACCTGAAAAATTCAGCCAGGTAAACTTCAATTTATGGAAAACGCAAATAAGCTCTGCAATGAATCAACCCTGAATTGTCAGAAAATAAAACTGGATAAATTTGAAAAACTTCTTGAGGATTATTTAGAATGTGATAAAGCCTCTCGTTTCGGTCTTCCAAATGCTGCGTACTTTTCAGATATACTGAAGATTCAGACTATTGATTTAGAATACCTTATTAAAAAAGAGAAAGATTCCACAGTGTGCGAATACATAGATGGATTCATAATTAATACAGCAAAATTAAAAATTTTTGACACTAGTAAGTCTATCAATTATACTGCATCAGAATTAGGTTTTAAAAACATTCATCAGTTCACCAGATTGTTTAAGAATAAAACAGGAATGACGCCTTCTAAATACAGAGAGACGGTGATAAAACATTTTAAAGATAAATAAAAATTCAAGTCAGTATCAAAAACTTTGATCAATAATTTGAATGATAATGGAACTGCCTTCAAATTTTCCACAAAAAAGCCGGGTCATTTTAAAGATAATCCATTACTCAAAAATTTACTTGAAGGTTACATCGGATTGTGTCTGTCGCATCTGTAAAATAACCCGAAAGAATTAAGGACCGAAAATTATGCAGCCAGTGTACAAAATGATTTGGACATACTTGCACTAAGCATCTGATTGTTTCTCACGTTATGTACTACTTCAATTCCTGCCAAGCTTTTTTTGACGAACTGAAAACTTTTGAAAACTAATCTCTATTTAATGCGCCGCTTGATAAATTTATGATCCAGCACAACCTTGACTTCTGCCATGGTAAAGTTATAATGTTTGAGGCTTACCATAATTTGTACCAACACGATTACGAAAGGGTGAAAAACTGGACTGAAGTAGTGATGGTACTTCGCCGGGAAAGAAATTATCGGATAACACCAGGCACGAACGAAAAATAAGCCTTCAGAATCAAATGACTTTGACGGCTGTACTTTAATGCATTCTGCGAAAAATAAGCATTGAAACACGTTTGCATTACAAATGACATATTCAAAGCAGTGTATTTTATAATCTACTATTATATTCTATTTACCATATTTCCAAAAGGAGCGTAAATAGAAGGCTCACGCACGACATTGATGTCTAGAAGCAGCTGGTCCCATTCCTGTGCATACGTTTTTTTTTGGATGCACTTGTAGAAAATACCCAACAGTATAATTCCAGATTTCATAACCAGAAACTCTTCCGGTTTTTGAATATTCTGATGAATGACAGCACTAATCAGATTTTTTTAGTGGCAAATGGAAAATATCGGTTTTGACTTTGTTACAACAGGCAGAGAAGATTTTCTGATTTATTGGCAGATGTAAGTGACATCACCAATAAAATGCTCAGCAAAGCGCTCAAAGAATTGGAAACTAACAGGCTGGTAAAAAGGACTGTTATAGACCGCCACCCAATCATAATTAATTATGAGTTTCCAGAACATGGCATAAAACTGACTTCCGTTATCCGTAACCTTTCCGAATGGGGAGCTCAACATCGCCGCGAGATCATCAGAAGTTCCAGCCAAACGACGCTGGGTAACGCATAAAACCAATCCATTTGATGAATTGTTTTTTTTCTAAAGTTTACTGGCAAGTTACGATTGGGAGCGCAGTTTTTTATTTAGCAATAAAATTATACCCACCAATTTCTGTTGCATATACAGTAGTTTCATTAATCAGTAATTCATTGGAACGAGAAGCTGATCAACTTCTCAATTTAATATCCGCTCTCCTTACAGTGGCCAGCAGATCATGGGGATATCCCAATGATATTGAGCTGCTTTTATCCAACAGAGAAATCTGTTCTTCTGTCAAATTTATGCTTGCAGCTTTTAGACTGTGTTCAAAGTGTTCAAGTTTACGCGCTCCAATCAATGGAAATGCTCCTTTTGATAATACCCATGCAAATGCAACCTGACCTGGGGACGCATTTATATCTTTCGAAATACTTAATAATGTGTCAAGAATTGTCTTTGTTTTTTTATCTTCATTATAAACTGCATCAGCTACAAAATTAATACGTCCAAGTTTGCCTGTCCTATATTTACCAGTCAGTACTCCTCCAGCAAGCGGCGAATACATCATTGTTCCTAAGCCAAATTCATCTGCCATCGGAAGGAGATCACGTTCCGCTGTTCGTGCCAATAAATTGTATTCAATCTGAAGCGCAGATAACTTTACTGATGTTGCAATGGCCGCAACTTTCCATGCGGGAAAATTTGTAAGACCGGAATACAATACTTTACCATCCTTAACCAGATCTTCCAAACCTCTCGCTATTTCATCTAAAGGAGTAATACCGTCATCAAAATGTGGCATATAAAAATCAATGTAATCAGTCTTTAATCTGCGTAAGCTTGATTCAACTGCCTGCTTCATTGATTTACGATTATTACCTGTATTGCTGATTGATGGCGTTAATTCACTACTTCTGGTATATTTTGTACAGATAATAAAATTAGTTCTCTGCTTTTCCAAAAACTTTCCCACAATTTCTTCTGCTTGACCGAATTGATATACATCCGATACATCAATAAAATTCCCTCCTGCTTCTTTGTAAGCTGCGAGAATTTTTTGAGATTCTCCTGGATTCGCCCCATATCCCTTTAGAGTTCCGAAATTTGCCGCACCAAGTGCTAATTCACTTGCATACAAACCTGTACGTAAACCAAATAATTTATATTTCATATCTATATTTTTTACACTGCAAAGATATCGGCAGATATAATTTATGTCAAGTACGGATAAATTCAGCCGTATTAAAATCTTATCTTTGCATATTAAACTGCCTGTCATGTATAAGAGGAAAAAAAATATAACTGTTGAATGCGGCCTTCACTTGTTTTTGGAGATTATCAATGGAAAGTGGAAGATTACTTTAATTTGGCACATCTACAATGGAGTTATCCGTCCCGGGCAGCTCCAGCGAAAAATTCCCAAGGCTTCTCGAAGAGTTTTAGAAACACAGCTTAATCAGCTGGTAAAGCACGGAATCTTATCAAAAGAAACTTACAACGTAAAGCCTCCTAAAGCCGAATACTCCTTAACTTCATTAGGTGAATCACTTATTCCTATCATTGAGTCTACTGCTAAATGGGGGGAGAACAACCGAGCGCAGTTAGAAAAGTTAATCATATCTTAAAGTGTCTAAGATATATTATTATTTTAATTTCCAAAAATTTTACAAACTAATAATTAATTTATTTTGGTATTGCATATTTTGATCTAATTGAGAAGTAGAGCATTAATTTCAGTACCTTGCAATAAGTACCTTTTTTTTAAGGCAACTTGCGCCATTGGCCAACTTCATATAATCGTTCAAAAAAACGCATTTTAGGATACGTTAGATTGCAACAGATTTAATATGCATTCAGCATATATGAACCTGATTCTGAGGGGACAATTGTATTATACCATTACCTTGGAACTGCAAATCGATTCATATATTATTGCACCGGTAACTTAGCTCCTAGGTGAAAATAAAAAAATTTCCAAAGTTGAACTATACATTAATACACACTGTAATGGACTTAATATCGTTAGATGTAACAAAAGAACTACGGTCACCTCCCAATTAAACTGTTACTCAAAATTCTGAGACAAAAATCGTGGCAAGTAAGTTTTGGAGTTACTACCAAATTTGCTACAAAAAAGCAGGCAGATTTAATAAAAAGAGCTTAACTATTTTGTTCATTTATACATTTTTCCGTCAATCCCCAACAGGAAATCCAAACCAAATTCACAAATTCACAAAGTCACTGGAAGACAGACAACTCCATATAATAAGCCAATTTCTTCAAATCATCCAAAAAAAATGTTGAAATTTGTCCCGTCGGAGTCACTACAGCCAAATGGCGCCAATTGAAGACAATGGGCGCCATTTATTATTCAAAAAATTATTAATTAATATATTTGGTAATTTTTTGTTTTCGTTTCCTTTATTGGAATCGTACCAGAAAAAAATAGCGCAAACAATGCATTAAAAGGATTAATATTTATATGAGATTCTGGATTTAAATTTTTATAAATAAAATTTTCAAAATTTAAAATTTTATTTCCTAATCTTTTTATCTTAAAACAATAAAATCTGAAAGATTTAATGTATTGTCAGAGGTTAAAAAGTCGTGACGAATAGCAGTTCTCCGGAATAAAACAGGGCGCTGCAGCAGCCCTAGCCCCGGTAGAAGAGGAAATCCTTTTGTGCCGGGGTTCGGCACAAAAGATTGTAACGTATAGCGGGAAGAGCTCCTAAAAAAGAATTATATGCAATTGACGATTCTGACACTCAAATACATTCCGGTAAAAATTCTAATATATTATTTATCCAAACCATCCACAATTCTGTCCACCTATAACTTCAAAATCGATATACTGTCCTCAAGCTTTTCCCTTGCAATAAATGCTGTAATGAATTCGCGTACCTCGCTGTCACTTCCATTCTCAATCCCAAAAGAATTGATATGAAAGTCATCATCCTGGTCCAAAATGTGGATGATCTCCGTGTAGCCCTTTGCAATTAAACTGCCTTTTAATTTAATAATACTTGACTGCTGCCTGCCGTCCAGTTCTTTTCGAACTTTTAGCTTCATCCCCTTTTCCATCGCCGGTAATTTAAAATAATATGTTAGTGGTATTTCATCTCAAATATAAAACATTATTAAATGATAGATAGTTTCTTATAGAGAATTTAACTTCATTTTTTTGATTAAGTCCCGGGATGGATCCGAATGTAAATTTGATAAGAATTGCGTATTTACATATAAAAAAATATTGAAGCTATGGTATTACTTTTAAGTGCCTTAACAACCGAAATTTGTTTCGGATGTAAAATTTAGCAAACGATGAACAATTTCTTTAACCATAAATAAAAAACAATGGAAGACCTGATACAACAGTTCGAAAAAGACCTTAGGCAGCACCTTGAAAATGTATATAATGCTTCTTTGGAGCCCGATGATATTAAAAGACTTGACCAGGCCGAAAAAACGGTTTTTGATTTTGTGGATGATTACCTGCTGGAATCTGCCCTGATTGCCAGGGACGTGGAACGCCCCACCCAAGAGGTGCTGGACCAGTTTGCCAGATCAAAAATAAACTTCATTGAATAGCTTTATATGGAACCAGAAGAACAGCGTAATAAATATTTAAGGTTATGACATCAGAAATTATAATCCAATGCAGCGAGGCCATTGCGGCCAAATGCTGGAACATTGCTTTTGCAGAAAGCGCATCAGCGGGAAAACTAAGTGCTGAATTTTCTTTAACCCCGCTGTCGGGGAAAATTTTAAGGGACGGTATTGTCTGTTATGAAGTTTTTGTCAAAGAGCAGATACTTCTGTTGCCGCACGAACTTATAGAGAAGCATACGCCCGAATCAGCAGAGGTCACCAGTGCCCTTGCCCAGCGCACAGCGGTCATATTCAATGCCGATATAACTGTGGCCCTGACAGGGCTTACCAGTCCGGGAGGAAGCGAGACCGCGCAAAAACCGGTCGGCACCATCTTTTTGTACATCATTACGCCTTCGGGCACCATAGACCACAGGGAGGTTTTCCCCGGCAGTCCCGAGCAGATTATACAGCAGGCAGCCGATAAAGCCGCAGCATTGATCATTGAAAAAATAAAATCGGAGTAAATTGGATCACATTCGCAAAATTAAATCAGTACCTGCCGAGCACAATTTCAGTACCTGCCCTGCGAATTTACTGTAATAAATATACGTATTATTTCACATAATTTGGTGAAACACAATTATTCCAATACTCAACAATATTCTTTATCATTTCTTTCATTTTACCAAGCTCCGCTGGCTTAACAAAAAATCCCTGTACAGATTTGGAATAGGCATCAACAACATGTTTTTGTTCTGCTGTTGTTGAGAAAAAAAGATATGGAATAGATTTCATCCTTAAATCCTCGTTCTCATGAACTTTTGCCCGAAGTTCGATACCGTTTAACTTTGGCATATTGATATCAGAAAATATTATAAACGGCTCCACAGTTGTCTCAGTAAGATAATTAAGAGCTTGTTCTCCGTCACCAAAAAAAATAATTTCATTTGGATATTGAAGCTGTTCAAAAACATCTGCCAGGAATTGCTGGTCATCCACATCATCTTCTATAATTATTATCGGACCGCTTTTATTCATAATTCAATTATATTTATTTCTGCAGCAAGGTAACAATATAACTTCATTTAAGGTCAATATACCTGCGAGTTAATTTATATAATTGCAGGTCCGAGGTATTAGTTGAAATTATCCAATTTGCATATTATAACGCTTATGCATCAAGAACAAGGTAGAATCAGCTCTATTTTGTTTACTTCCATAGGCAATTAAGCAATTGGTTCAATCGTAACTGCCATTCAGCAAATATTTTGGCAGTTTCTAAAAAAAACTTGGAGCTATACCTGATTTTTAAAGCCGTTAATTTTTTTTAGTATGCCGGTAACAGTTTTACCACCAATGTTTTATAGCGGATTGCAACAATCATGAAAGGTATCAATGCATGATTATGTTACTACAGGTTCTTTTGGTGCATATTTTTGTATATTTGATACAATTGACTTGTTTAAACATTGTTCCTAACTATTATGAAATGCTTTTTAATTGACGACGACCAAGACGACAGGGAAATCTTTTCAGCAGCTTTAGATGCCGCTGATCCATCTTGCCAATGCATGACTGCCGAGTCAGCTGAAAGCGCCTTGAGAATATTGGACGAGGAGGCTGATTATGCACCGGATTTTATTTTCCTGGATCTTAATATGCCCCTTATGGACGGGCGTGCCTGTCTGGCTGAACTGCGAAAACGTCCCAAAATTGACAATATCACCGTGATAATTTATACCACTTCTTCCCACAGTAAGGATATTGAGGAGACACGTCGATTGGGTGCCTCACACTATTTGGTTAAGCCTGCCAGTTTTAACGGTCTGGTAACTTTCCTTAAAGCCTTACTCGAAGGAAAAAATGAAATCTACGAGCCTGCCGTCCAATTTTAACATTTGTCTAATGTTTTAGAATCACTTATCTTTATCCTTATATGAAGATAAATAATACTATGGAAAAGATAAGTGCTGATACAGCTGAGCTTTTCGAAATTCTCCCTGCCGCAGTTTTTGCCTGTGATATCAAGGGAAAAATTACGTACTTCAACCAAAAGGCAGCAGATTTTTGGGAGAAGCCCCATGAAATAAGTAGCGATATTTATTATCAGTCACTGAATATATATCACCCTGACGGAACGATTTTAAATATTGATCTGTATCCAATGCAGATGGCAATACGGGAAAGAACGGCCGTTAAGGATGCAGAAATCCTAATTGAGAGACCCGATGGTGTCTGCCTTTACGTGGAATCACACTGTACCCCAATATTAAATCCACTGGGAGAATTGACAGGTATAATCACTATGCTGATTGATAAGTCCGACAAAATGAGCCAGGTGCAGCACAATATAAGCAATCAGAAAAGCCAGGATAATTTAGTGAAGCATCTAGAGCTGAAAGTCATACAAGACAACCTGGACCTGCAAAAAAGTGAGGATCGTTATCATAAAATGGTTGAAGAAGTAGAAGACTATGCCATCCTGATGCTTGACACGGACGGCAATGTGCAAAACTGGAATTTAGGCGCACAAAAAATAAAGGGCTATACTGAAGAGGAGATTCTTGGTAAAAACTTTAGTTTGTTTTATCTCGATGAAGACAGGGAAAGAAATTTACCCCAGTCGCTGATCAGGCAGGCCGAACTTGAAGGTAAAGCCACCCATGAAGGCTGGAGGCTAAAGAAAAATGGGGAAAAATTTTGGGGATTTATTGTTTTAACCGCACTTCACGATGATGAAAATAACGTTATCGGGTTCTCAAAGGTTACAAGGGATCTGACAGAAAAAAAATTACTGGAAGACCAATTAAGGGAACACGCTAAAAACATAGAATTCCGCAACAAACAGCTGGAGGAATACGCCCACATTGCTTCACATGACCTGCAGGAGCCATTGCGCAAAATCAGGATTTTCTCAGAAATGCTGGCCAGTAAAATTACGGACAAAGAAGCCTTAACAGATATCCATAAGATTGAATCAGCAGCCGAGCGGATGACAGTGCTGATTAAAGATGTTCTTGCATACTCTGAAATTGCACAAGGTCAGCATATGTACAGCTGGACTGACTTGAACCACGTGCTCAATAATGTGAAAGAAGACTGCGAACTTGCAATTCTGGAAAAAAATATTAAAATAGAGCAGTCAATTCTACCCGAAATATATGCTGTTCCTATTCAGATGCACCAGCTATTCTCAAATCTGATAACTAATGCATTAAAGTTTTCCAAGCCTCTGGGAATAATTTCTATCCTTGGAACAATAATACCTAAATCACAGGCGAATGATTTTTTTGATTTTAGTGACGATACGAGTACCGACTATTTAGAATTAAAGTTTCGTGACAATGGATTGGGCTTTGATCCCAAATACAGTGATCATGTTTTTAAGCTGTTTCAAAGATTAGACACCACTAAAACCGGAACTGGAATAGGTCTTGCTCTTTGTAAAAAAATAATAGAAAACCATGGGGGTAAAATTACGGTAAAAAGTAAGGCGGGTGAAGGCACGGAATTCCTCATCTACCTTCCATTAAAGCTGCAGGATGGTACTGAAATCTGAAATAAATGTATTCCCAATACAAAGTGTAATTTGGATCTCACTGCTCTATTTTCACATACTGATGCTACAATTTAATAAGTAACCTGCTGCTGTACTGATAAAGCACATCAGTTTTCTTTATTGGAATCGTACCAGAAAAAAATAGCGCAAACAATGCATTAAAAGGATTAATATTTATATGAGATTCTGGATTTAAATTTTTATAAATAAAATTTTCAAAATTTAAAATTTTATTTCCTAATCTTTTTATCTTAAAACAATAAAATCTGAAAGATTTAATGTATTGTCAGAGGTTAAAAAGTCGTGACGAATAGCAGTTCTCCGGAATAAAACAGGGCGCTGCAGCAGCCCTAGCCCCGATAGGAGAGGAAATCCTTTTGTGCCGGGGTTCGGCACAAAAGATTGTAACGTATAGCGGGAAGAGCTCCTAAAAAAGAATTATATGCAATTGACGATTCTGACACTCAAATACATTCCGGTAAAAATTCTAATATATTATTTATCCAAACCATCCACAATTCTGTCCACCTATAACTTCAAAATCGATATACTGTCCTCAAGCTTTTCCCTTGCAATAAATGCTGTAATGAATTCGCGTACCTCGCTGTCACTTCCATTCTCAATCTCAAAAGAATTGATATGAAAGTCATCATCCTGGTCCAAAATGTGGATGATCTCCGTGTAGCCCTTTGCAATTAAACTGCCTTTTAATTTAATAATACTTGACTGCTGTTTGCCGTCCAGCTCTTTTCGAACCTTCAGCTTCATCCCCTTTTCCATGGCCTGTAATTTAAAATAGTATGTTTTGGTATTTCCTATCAAATATAAAAATTATTAAATAATATTTAGTTTAAGGTCGGAAATTTAACCTGCCTCAAATATTCAAAGTGACAGTATGGCCTGTGATTCTAGTTTACTTTTTTTACAGTGAAATATAAATGCAATCCCAAATACATCACAATGCTTGGAACAATACCTGTAAACAAAGACAAAAATAAATTGCTAAGATCTGAAAGTCCGGTTTTGGAAACCTGGTAAAATAGCAGCGAGCCGTAGGGTTCTTTCCCTTTAAAGAGAGCCTGGGCCAGATTCCAGCTGAAATGCATTCCAAGGGCAAGCCATATAGTGCCGGATTTAAGAAAGGCACCTGCCCATACATAACCTGCTAATCCGGTAATAATAAAAATATACATCATCGGTACGATACCGGCTCCAAACATTTCATAGGAAAACCAATGATAAAATCCGAAACAAATTGCTGAAAATATTCTGGCAGTTTTTGCATTTACAGCCTCTGCCAGCGCGTAAAGCAGAAAACCGCGGAAAACAAGTTCTTCGGTTAACGCCGCAATAAAATAATAACGTGCTGCTGCTTCCAACAGAAAGAAATCAACAGGCTCCTTTATTTCCCATCTGATAAGGCGTATTGCGCTGTCAATCCATATAGTGGAAAAGCATAATACTGCGACCAGCAGCATACTGATAAAAAAATACCGCATCCTTTTTCCGGCAGGTAAGATGCCCAGTACATCCCACTGTTTTCCATACATAAGAAAAGCAGTAACTGATGATAAAACGATTAAAAATAGTACTCCCAACATATTATAATAAATTTATTGAATTAATACGGCAAACTTATATTTTTGTTTAATAAATAAGTGGCGTCACATACAAATGGCGTTTAAATGACATGTACAATTATGCAGTATGATAAAATTAAAATCGGTGAATCTGTTAAATCACAAAGGCTGGCAAAGGGATGGACGCAGCATCATCTCTCGCAGATCAGCGGCATAGGCCTGCGGTCCATCCAAAGGATAGAGAATGGAGAGGTCGATGCGCGGATGTACACCCTTAATATACTGCAGGAAAAACTCAATTTTCAATTCGATGAAACTCATTTTAAGCCTTCCCCGTCCCCGCTGGACTATAAAGAAAAAAAAATCGCGCGCAGCCGGTTTGGGAAGATTGTACTTTCTTACGCAGCCGGCATCACAATAGTAATTTTAGCGGGAATATTTCTGACCCGCTCGGCCGCTTTCCCGGAAACAAACTTTGAATCCTTTATATTTATAAGCAGTATAATAACTTTATTCAGCTTTATGCTATTTTATATTTGGAAAAAATAAGGTTCTAATGGACGGTGCATTAAGCTTCAAAATTAACTTAAAAACACTGTAATAAAACCACCCGAAACTAAAGATCGAAACATTACAAAACTTATTAATTGCTATATTTGCATGACAGCACGCCAGCGGCACCATTCGGATTAAAAAGCTGGCCAAACAGTCAAAAACAATATGTCATTTACTCCGGATGCACAATATATTCAAAAACCATATAGCCAAGTTCGCACAGGTCTCAGACAGTGACTTTGAGCAGATCATAAAATTCTTCGACATCAAAGAGGCGGTCAAAAAAGAAAATTTACTGGAGCAGGGACAGATCTGCCGGCATCATTATTTTGTACTGGAGGGGCTGCTCAGAAAATTCTACATCAACGAGAAAGGCACCGAACAGACCACTGAATTTGCCATAGAAACCTGGTGGCTCACCGATAACTTTGCCTACGAGAACCGGCTCGCGACGGAATTTTTTATTCAGGCAGTGGAAAAATCAACGCTGCTTTACATCACTTCGGAGAAGCAGCAGAAGCTCCTGGAGGAGTATCCGGTAATGGAGCGCTATTTCCGTTTTGTCTACCAGCGGGCTTATGCAGCGGCCCAGAAACGCATCAAATTTCTTTTCTCTTTCTCCAAGGAAGAGTTTTATTTTCAGGCTGTCAGAAACCACCCCGAATTCATCCAGCGCGTTCCCCAATACCTGGTCGCTTCCTATCTGGGATTCACCCCCGAATATTTGAGCGAAATCCGCAGAAGGCTTCTTTCTTAAACCAGTTTAAGTTTTTTCCTTTTCTTATTATTCAATTTTGCATGAAACAATTTTAAAAGAATAATACCATGCAAAAAAGACTTAACATCAAGCAGGCCGCCCCGGATGCACTGAAAGCTATGATCGGCCTTGAAAGCTACCTTTCAAAGATTTCCATATCCAAGACAGCCAAAGAACTCATAAAGATACGTGCCTCGCAGATCAACGGCTGTGCCTACTGCATCAACATCCATACCCAGGATGCCGTTAAAAACGGCGAGACAAACCAGCGCATTTTTCTCTTGAGTGCCTGGAGGGAAGCGGGGGATATTTTTACAGAAGAGGAAAAAGCAGTGCTGGCGGTAACCGAAGAAATAACGCTGATCCATGAGAATGGCCTAACGGATGAAACCTACTCAAAGGCCCTGCAGTTCTTCAGCGAAACCCAGATAGCCGATATAATAACAGCCGTAATTACCATCAATCTTTGGAACAGGGTTGTTCTCAGCACCCGCCTTCTTATAGGAGAAAGTTTAGCATAAGATAGCAAAAAGAAACGGATTTAATCACGAATGATTCCAAAGGTTTAGAACTGCAATAGAATTTGATTATAAGGGGCCCGATTTATTTCGGGCTCAGTGCTTTTACGAAAAACTCATTTAGGATCGCCAATTGGTAAACTATTTAATATTTCCAAAGAACAGCATATTGCATATTCCGCTATTTGCCATAAAACTATCCCGTCAGCTGCTTAGCTGTGATAGCAGCGTAAATCTTTTTGCACTCAGGTCCAAGAAGATCAGAACGGAATAGCGGAAAAAGCTCCTAAAAAATGCCATTAGCAGCCCTTGCCGCCTAAAGGCGTCTATTGACGGTCAGAAATTTTGTAAAATTCTTTTATCGGCAAACTAAAGCTAAACAAATCGCAGGCAAATGCCGTTAAAGGATAACTGTAATGAGCAGCACCGCTATAAACGAAAGTATCGAAAAAACCATCACATTTATCATCATGCTTTTTCTTTTTATTGAATGCTGCGCTTTATCTATTTCATTGATTCTTTTCTTTTCGTGCTTTTTCATTATATTGTCAATTTTGAATGAGTGCAAAATTATAGCTCTTAGGCGGGAAACATTTACAACTTACTCCTTCAAATTATCATAATTCGATAAATGGCGGGTCAAAATAAACGACAATACTGGAGCTGCCATCAAATTTTATGATAAAAAATTAATACAGTATGTTCTGTTAAATGGATTATTCAATAACTTTTCCATCGATCCCCAGCAGGATAGCCAAACCAAATTTATAAAGTCAATGAAAGACAGTCTCAGTATGCCAATCTGTTCAAATCCTTCATAAAATATTTTGTAATCTGTCCTTTATGGGTCACCGCAAAGCCAAATGGCGCCAATTGGCGCCATTTTTTTTATTTACACTTTTAGACAAAGTAACTTTCATTCATATAACCTTCCGTATTCTTTCCCCCTATCAAAACAAAAAACATATTCATTTACACTAAAGATAAGATAGATTTTAACTTAATAGAATTCAAATACCAATAAAAGAAGAAAAATTATGACTCTTTAATATCCTAGATGTTTTCAATTTCTGCTCAATTACAAATAGCTCAATTACAAATAATAAAATCTTATTTTAAAAATCGTTAATCAATTTACCATTACTTGAATTTTCAACTTTTATACTTTCGATTATTAATTGTCCCTAAATTGAGGAAAAAAAAATGGTTTATCTTCCGCCGGCGTTACTTGCCGATAGTGTTGTTTGAAAAGGTAAAAAATTCTTGTGCGTCAGATACATTAATCGCTAAAAACAGTAACGCAATACATTTTAATTTTGCAAAGTGTTTTGTAATCTATAGTTTTAGTTAACATTTACTTTTTCTTGTACCTAATATTTACATTATTAATTTTTCCGTTAAAAGCAAAAGGAGCTTTTTCAAAGTAAGCTTCAGATATAGGAGAACCTAAATCAGTTCCAATATCTAAGCACTCATATACCGTAAATCCAAGATTAACAAGTATAGGAACATTACCTGTTGCATAAACTTTGCCATTTACACTTATATTTACTTTTGCTGAATTTAAATGGGCATATTGTGAATGTTTAGTTGTGTTTAAATCAATTACAATTTTTGCTTTACCTTCGGGTATTTTTGTATTTCCTTTAATTATAGATCGATCAATTTCCATCATATTATATTCATAGTACAATATTCCATCTTTTACATAAATGCTTAAACCTCCGGAATATCCTCCCAATGCCAATAATACTCCATTAGCATCTTTAGGAACTTCAGCATCAATTGTAATGGTATTGGCAACTGTTGCTATTTTTGGTGCAACCACTTCTGGAAGTCTTGTAATGTTTCCTGTATAGTTGAACTCCGTTGCAGGATTAATTGGTAAAGCCTCAGGATGAAGTGCGAGGTATAATCCTCCTCCAATTGGAAGATTATTGTTTTTAGCTGATTCAATAAGGAAAAGCTCTTTTAAAGCGTTTAATTTTTCGGGATTTTTGGCTGATAAATCATCTGCCTGAGAGAAATCATCATCTAAATTATAAAGTTCCCACTTGTCTTTATCTGGTGTCCAAGCTGCCAATCCAGGCGTTATAGTAAGCCAGGGAACTCTAGGCCCAAATGTCGAAGCCATCCACCCATCATGGTATATTGCCCGGCTACCCATAATATCAAAAAACTGTGTATGCTTTTGATCTTTGGCCTTGCCGTCGTTAAATGAATATAGCATACTCACACCATCAAAAGGATCCTGATTATAACCATTTACAATATTTGGAGTCTTAATTCCGATAGCTTCATATATAGTGGGAACTACATCATTCACATGATGAAACTGCGCGTGCGGAGTTTTGTCAATTTTTATTTTCTTAGGCCATGAAATTGCCAAAGGCTGTCTGGTTCCTCCAAAATAAGCTCCTAAAAGTTTTGTTCCTTTAAAAGGAGTAGATCCCGCCCAAGCCCATCCTGCATGATACATGTTATCAGCTTTTGGAGATCCTAAAACATCTAAACCTCCTAATTCGTTTGCTGTTTTAATATGGTCTTCGATTTTAGACGGAATTTGATTTTGTGTCAGCAATTCACTGATAGACCCATTAATTCCTTCTGCACTTGAACCATTATCCCCCCAAATGTAAAATATTAGCGTATTGTCTTTAATACCCATTTTTTCTAACTCATCGATAACTCGTCCAGCATCATAATCTGCCTGTTCAGCAAATCCCGCGTACACTTCCATTAATTTTCTTTGAAAAGGCTTTTCGCTTTCGGGAATGGCATTCCACGCAGCTAAATTATCAGGACGTGGCGTTAATTTTGCATTTGAAGGTATGTATCCAAGTTTTTTCTGTTTTTCAAAAACTCTTTCACGGTATTTATCCCAGCCATCATCAAATTTTCCTTTATACTTGTCGATCCATTGTTTTGGTACTTGATGTGGCCCGTGTGCTGCACCCGGAGCCCAATACATCAAAAAAGGCTGTTCAGGATGAATTGCCTGATGATTTTGAATCCATTCAATCGCATTATCTGCTAAATCATCAGAAAGGCTATAACCTTCTTCGGCAGTTTTAGGCAATTTTACAAATGTTGTGTTTTTAACTAAAGTTGGTTCATATTGAGATGTTTCTCCACTAAGAAATCCATAAAAGTATTCGAATCCATAACCGATGGGCCAAAATTCAAACGGTCCTGCCTGGCTTGTTTGGGCTCCTGGCGTGTTATGCCATTTTCCAAAGGCCGAAGTACTGTATCCATATTGTTTTAAAACTTCAGCAACTGTGGCAGAAGTTTTCGGAATAACGCCGCTGAATCCATCCCAATCATTCGCCAGCTCTGTAATTTGTCCGTTTCCAATACGTGTATGATTACGCCCTGTCAGTAAAGATGATCGTGTAGGCGAACACATAGCTGTAGAATGAAATCTATTATATGAAACACCGTTATTAGCCACTTTGGTCAAGTTTGGTGTATGCACTTCTCCTCCATAAGTATCTGGTAAACCTGGACCTGCATCGTCAATTAAAATAATTAAAATGTTTGGGGCATCTTTAGGAAGGTGTGATTGCACAGTTCTGTTTTTATAAACAGATTCATCAATTGTGCGCCCTGCCTGACTTGCCGTTGGAGTTGGACGAAATGGTAAAATTTCCTGAGCGTTAGAATTAATAGTATTACATAAAAACAACAATAGCAAAAGTTTGATTTGTACTTTCATAAAAATTACGTTTTAATTTGAATCAATTTAATTGCAGGTATAGCTGAGGAAACTTTGGGATAATAAAGTTACGCTTAAGAATATAAATCCTCTCTAATGTTGATGTTGCATATTATAATATGGAACAAGAAACTATTGTTTAGCGTAATTACATAAGGTTAAAATTAGATTAAAGCGTTCTGAATACTATTTTTTGGATCTGAATCCTTGCCAAGATTTATCATTATTGGCAAACTAAAATTGAAAAGAGATTAAAAATTATTTTACTAAATTTGAGAAGCTCTGTATTAGCATGTTAAAATTTCCAAAACCAATCCAATATGATTTCGATATTTTCAGCTTGTGTAGCGGTAGTAATTATTATTTGCTTCTTAGTTTCTATTCTATTAATTGGATATTCCCCGAAAACAAAGAAATATAACATTCTCCTTTCTATATTTTTTTTGTTATTATCCTATCCGTGTTTTATATTATTTCTAATCAACACTGGATTTCTCGAATATTTACCACATGTCTACAGAACAGGCATGATAGCGCATCTTTTGTATATGCCTGCCTCTTATTTATATATTAGATCAGTTGTAACCAATAGAGCATTAACCAAAATAGATTTTATACATCTCATTCCGGCTTTGATATATATAATAGACTATTTCCCTTTTTTTTGGTTGGCAGGATCGGAAAAAATAGCTTTCATGCATTCTAAACAATTGAGTAAAATGGTTTTGTTTTTTTATGAAAGCAGATTTTTTGTACCTGGCTTTTATATAGTTTTTAAATATGTTCTGGCTTTTACCTACTGGGTATTACAATCCATACTTTTGATAAAACTTTACAAAGTTAAAAACTCAGAATTTAAAAAAGAAAATGGAGTTTGGCTAAAGTGGCTGACTATTTTTCTGCTATCACAAGTATTTCTTTTTCTTCCTTCGTTACACATTTTACAGCCTGGAGGTGGAGATGATGAACTTACGGTATTTCTATTCATAGGTGGATTCACTGGTTTAACAGCAGTTTTTCTTTTCTTATTTCCTCCAATATTATACGGGATAAAAGGTGTCGTGCTCTTAGATAGTAAGGCTGTAATTTCTGAAACGGAATATAATTCTACCCTTTTTTCAATAGATGAAAGCAAAAAAGAACCCCAAAATTATCGGTATTTGTCAGAAGTAAAGATGAGAGAAATTGCAATAAACATTAAAAATCATCTTACTTTAAATAAATCATATTTGGATAGACAATATTCTTTACAGCAGTTAGCACAAGAACTTAGTATTCCCGCTCAATATATTTCTGCTGTCATTAACGAATTTGAAAAGATTAATTTTAATGACTTTATAAATTCCTATAGAGTAAAATATTGTCTCGAATTATTGAGTAACAATAATCATGGAAATCAAACTCTTGAAGCTATTGCGGCAGAAAGCGGATTTAATAATAGAAATACCTTTACTATCGCATTTAAAAAGGCAATGGGAAAAACACCTTCTGCTTATATTAAAAATATAAATAGCGCTAAAAATGTTTGATTTATCTATCTGAATATAAAAATTTATTTTTGTGGCAAAATGATTTGGAATTATTTACTTTCATGTAAATACTCCAGCTGCTGCACCGATTTTAAACATGCTTATAAATGGATTTTTTTAGAATTATGTCGCAATTGATTTGAATCTAAAATGTTTTTTGCCACAAAAAGTTAAGGCTGTTTATTTTTACTTTAAATAAATTATTAAATAATATTTTCTTGAACTCATTTGTGATAATATTTTTTTTTTCATATAATCCCCAACAGTACATCTAAACCAAATTTACTAAGCCAATGAAAGACAGCGTCTAGATGTAGTAGGCCAATATCTTTAAATCTTCCATAAATTTTGTTGAAATTGTCCCGTCGAGGGTCACAAAAAGCCAAATGGCGCCAATTGAAGACAGTTAGCGCCATTTTTTATGCTATTGCTATTATTAGTAAAAGCAAATCTTTTCTACTCTTATTAACTTAGCCCCGAGAGCATATAATTATAGTTAATTAATTTTTGGCGTTTGTTGCTTTAGTAAATCCGGCGGGGAATAACTGCCATCGATTATATCCTGCGATGGTCCATAATATCTAAAAGTTAGGTTGTATTTTTTACCCTCAGGCGTCGGTATCCAGTTGGATTCCGGCAAATTTTGAGGTTTTTTAGGGCTATAAATAATAGTCAGTGAACCGTCATTATTGAATTTTAATGGTGATTGATTATTTAAAAGATATCTTTTCAAAGGATTTGGAATCACCTTAAACTCTTTTCCGTCAACACAGATCACAGACCAGAAATATTTTACTTTGGACTGAGGCAGCTCATTTTTAGCAAAAGTCTGAGTGTAGACTGCACTTCCATCATTTCCCGTTCTGATAAAGTAAATAGCTTCTTGTAAATTATTAGCCCAGATTCCTCCCAGATTAACCACGGTTCGGGTTTTAAAGTTTGATCCATAATTTCCTATTCCAACAGGATGCGACCATCCATTCTGTTTTTCTCCGGGCGTTTTAATTAATTCAGCAAGCTCCTTTAATGACTTCTGTTTAATTATTTGATCCACTCTGGTTCTAGCTTCACTTCCTGATTTTACCAATTTTTCTACCTCCTTAACTTTAGCTCGTACATTTTCCATTCCTTTGTTAATATCTGGCTCGCTGTTTAAAATTCCACTGGCGTCATCAAATAGTTCTGCTCCCGGCAATTTATCATTTGTAAAGTGAGCTAACTTATAAAATGGCCTTATCTGTGGTTTACCGCTTTCAATTACTTTAAACTGCTTTTCAAGAATTACAGCCTCCTTAACATTTTTACCTAGTTCCAAACGCGCCAAAACCCGCGATGTTTTCACGGGAAGATCAACTCGAAGTGCATCACCCGGTATTTTTGGATTACTGCCTTTCAAGCATAAAGCATATTTACCGTAAGGTTTTTGAGGAAAGGTTCTCTCGTTAATATTAAGTATGGTTTCTCCCCATCCATTTAGCATATGCCAGGTGTAATAACGTCCCTCAATTTTAGGAATTTCCAATATCACATAATTATTCTCATCAACCGCTATCCAGGCTTCCATATAGACTACGTCCAAATTTGGATTCGCCCAGTTAACTCCACCCGGTGCGCGATACTGAATTTTATTCCATTGAAAACCTTCTTTTTCAAAATCAAGACGCTGTTGTCTAAGTACAAATGCTCTCCCAAGCAGATACAAATAGGCATCTGAAATATCATTATCTGATAATGCTTCGACTTTAGATACATTATTATTATCAATTACTTTTTGTTCTTTTTTACAAGACAGTAATAACAAAAACATAGAAAGGTATAGAAATGATTTTTTCATAAAAATATTTTTAAATAGTTAATATCAAAATCGTTATTTAAAATTATTTATAAAAGTTTACTTACCCTTACAAACTGAAAAAAAATACGTTTCATCTTATAAAATGAAACAAAATATTTGACCATTCTAATTTTTCCGGCAAAATCGTGCCATGCAAATATTGGAGCAGCTTCTGATTTTGCCACAAAAAAGCTAAGGCGGTTTTAATAAAAACAGGATAATATTTATTTTTTTGATGCTACATTTTCCACAAATCCTCAACAGGACATCTAAATCAAATTACCAAAGCCACTGGAGGACAGATAACTACATATAATAAGCCAATTTCTTAAAATCATCCAAAAAAAATGTTGAAATTTGTCCCGTCGGGGTCACAAACAAGCCAAAAGGCGCCAATTGAAGACAATTGGTGCCTTTTTTATATAACCTTTCTAATTTTTATTAGTCTAAAGAGCTGAAATATACTTTGTTTTATTATATCAGTATAAAAGCTAAGTGTACAGCAAAGCTGAGAGACAACTCCCTGTGTTGAATAGATAGACATCAATTGGGTTTGAATGGTACATCTCTCCAACACAAAAACAGGGCTCTTTGGCAGCCCTTAGCCCCGATTGCCTCGCCAGTTCGCTTCGCTCGTATGCAGTGAAATCCTTTTGTGCCGGGGTTCGGCACAAAAGATTGAAACGGATAGCGGGAAAAAGCTCCCAAAAAATAATATTACATACAATTGACCCGAGGCTGGGCACAAAAGATTGCTACGCCAGTTCGCTTTCGCTCGGGTGCATCTTACAGCGGGAAAAGCTCCTGAAAAATAAATACTAATAATATATACACCACATCCATAAAACAAAAAAGGCACCTGATTAGAGGTGCCTTTATAAGTTAACTGTGATAGTATATTATGCTACAACTACGTTTACTGCGTTTGGACCTTTACGGCCTTCTTCTACGTCATATCGAACTGCATCGTTTTGAGCGATGTTTTCTGACAGACCTGAAGCATGAACAAAAACTTCGGCCCCTCCATTATTAGGAGTTATGAATCCGAATCCTTTTTCTTCATTGAAAAATTTTACTGTACCTTCTTGCATTTTAATGTATTTAATTGCTCAAAGATAAGATTATTAAAATGGGAACCTATTAATATTGAGGGTTTTATTTTCAAAAGTAATTCTGCATCCCAAAAACAAGGTTAAAAGCGCATTATAATTACAGTACACAATGATAAAGACTATTGTTTAATCCTTATGGGATATATTCTTCTCCGAAACAAAAAATAAACTTACAACCGGTCTTAGTAAAGCTTTTGTCCAGTGCAGGAGAAAGACTTTCTTTAGCAGCAACACAAAGCCGGTAAAAGAATTCGGCTTCTGCACGTACAGATCCGCTCCCTTATCAAATGAATCTTCAATATCTGCTGGGTGGCTCCAAGTGGAGAGCATAACGGCTGGGATGTCCCGAAGCTCTTTATCGCTTTTTATTTCTTCCAGCGCCTTCTTCCCGCCTTTAACAGGCATATTGACATCGATAAAAATAATATCGGGATTGGGTTCGGACTGATCTCTGAGAGTATCCAAGAGCTCCTGCCCGTTTTCAACGGTCGTTACCTCAGAGGGGACCTGCGCCTCATCCAGGGCATCGATGAATAATTCCTGATCGTCTTTATCATCTTCTGCCAGTATAATTTTTACAGGCTCTTTTTCATTTGACCCTTCAGGGGCCAGGTGGTGATTCTCGGAACTTATCATCTCGCAGGGGTTTTAAACTTACCAAATGTACAGAATTAATGCATGCAAAGGTTTTAATAAAGCAGCATTCTTTAAATCAGAACCAGATTGCCTGAGCCAGACTCTGCACACCGCTGAGACCTTAAAAGCCAGTTTGAGGCTATTGTTCTTCCCTAAAAATATGCAGATATTTTTGAAAAACGGGCGCAATAGCTTTGTACTAATAATCTTAGATATGCTCGAAGTGAAAAGATCAATAGTGCTTTTACTATTTGCCGTACTGCCTAAAATAAAATTGAATTTTTCCAGTACAGATTTTATTTCTCCTCCAGTATATTTTTCAGTAGTGCCGTCAACTCTGCAAAACTATTGGGTTTACTAATATACCTCTCCGTATCATGAATAATCGACAATTGTGCAGCCGCATTTTCGGAATAGCTGGAATATATAATTACCGGAATGGGTTTGAGCTTTTCGACAGCTCTCATTTTTTCTATAAATTCATTCCCATTTAAAACAGGCATATTGTAATCTAAAAAAATAAGATCAGGAAGAATTTTTGTACTTTTCAAAAACTCTAAAGCTTTAACGGGATTTGTTTCTGCCAGGTAGGTAACATTTTTATCCAAAGAATTGATGGCTTCGATAAACACATCGGCATCATCACTATCATCGTCAATCAGCAGTATATTTCTATATAACATGGCATATAATTATTTATAGTTATTATCTAACCGCTTTTAATTTCACTGAACATGAAAGTTTAATTTCGGTATTTTTTTTTAAGTTTTATTGCTTTAAAGACACCTGTGCTAGAAAGTAGAGATCAAACAGTTATTAAACAGAACTTTTTCAATTAATAATTTTATGGAGATCTTTGTTTTTTATAATTCCAAAAAGCCGCTTGTTTTTTAAGCAGCAAACTGTCAGAACGTTTTAATTTTTGACTATTCCCAAAATTAAACCACTCTCACTGCTGCATCTTACACAATACTATTGAGGTATTACAGGATTCAAACATAAAAATCTTTATATCAATACTTTACATGAAAAGCATTGAATAGGAGATGAGGATTATCAAATTTTATTAAAACTTCCTGCTTGGTAAAATAACATAGATGATTTTTTTTTCAGTATAAAAACTTAAAAAAAACTACCGCAATTCACTGTAGATCAAAATATTGAAAATGGCAATTATATAACAATGCCTGCTAAAAATCTACTACCTTTACTATCCCGTCAAACTTATTGGTTTAAATTTTATGAAATTTATTAGTAATAATATCAAACTGCCGCAGATCAACTCTATTTAAACGATTTTAATCTTTTATATACCTTGCATTCTCATCATATTTTATCTTGGTCTTACAACTGTAATTTTTATATATGATGCATCCAAGTTAAACACGCAGTAGGTCACCTATTTTTTAAACTTTATACTTTCAATCCGTAATTTGATTTTGAGGCAGCTGCATGGTGCAGCTGCCTCAGCTGGAAACTGCATTAATTAAAGCAGAAGTGAAATGCGCTGCTAAATCAAACGAATGCTTATGGAAACTGCTGCACTTGAAAAAAATCAAATTAACCTTCCCTTTTTTCCCGTCGTTGGAATTGCTGCGGAAGGCTCTGAAATAGATATTGTTAAACAAATCCTTTCTGGTATTACTCCAAATTCCGGTATGGCATTTCTGGTTATGGAGAATTTAGAGTCCCGCCAGAATGCGGATCTTACCCAGCAGCTTGCGGATTGTGTTAAAATGCCGGTTTATGAAATAGTAAATACCGTAGAATTAAAGCCGGATCATATATACGTCATACCCGAGAAAAACTTTCTTATACTTGAAAATGAAATTTTAAAGCTAAAACCGGCCATTCGAGGCAGCAGGACTAATAACTGTCTGGATATTTTTTACAATGCTCTGGCACAAAAATACGAGAGTTATGCCATAGGACTGCTGGCTTGCCAGTCTTCTATAGATGGGGCGGCAGGACTTAAAAATATCAGAGAACAAGGCGGTGCATCGGTTTCTGCAGTCACAAAAAGCGGTTTTGAACTTAATAAGGCTAATGCTGAGTTTATTGATTACTTTACAGCCCCCCTACAAACTGCCGCTAAGCTGCTGGAGATTAGAGAAAGTTATTTAATCAATGGAGCCTACGAGGAAAAGGAAGCATCAGCAGAACAGGACGAATTCTTAAGGCAAATCATTGATCTCGTGGCTGCAAGATCCGGTACTGATTTTCATCATTATAAAGAACAGACCATTCGAAGGAGGATTGCCAAAAGAATGGTAATTACCAGACAAGAAAGTGCGGAAAGCTATCTTACCTTACTAAAAAGTAAAACGACTGAACAGGATTTATTATTTAACGATATTCTTATTCCTGTAACCTACTTTTTTAGAGATCAGCTTTTCTTTGATAGTCTGTCAAAAGTAGTTTTTCCCTCTCTTGTAGAATCGCTTAGAGGAAAAGAATTAAGAATATGGTCAGCAGGATGCTCTACTGGTGAAGAAGCTTATTCATTGGCAATTTCACTTACTGAATATCTCGAACAAACCAATAACAGCGAGATCATCATCAAAATATTTGCTTCTGACTTATCCGAAAAATGTATTGAAAAAGCCCGTCTTGGCATATATACGAATCAGGATGTAAAGAATATAAGCGGGGAAAGACTGGCAAAATATTTTACGAAAAAGGAAAGCGGTTATCATGTCAGCAAGTCAATCCGTGACAGCTGTATTTTCGCTGTCCATGATCTCACAAAGGATTTTCCTTTTTCTAAAATTGATTTTATAACCTGCCGTAATGTATTGATCTATTTTAATGCTGATATGCAGAATAAGGTCCTTTCTTCTTTTCATTATGCACTTCGAGACCAAGGTTTTCTTTTCTTAGGAAAGTCTGAATCTGCCGCACGCGTCGAACAGTTATTTACAGCTGTGGAAAGACAGGTAAAAATATACCGATGCAGAAAAGCATACTATCGCTTTACCTCTGAAATGCCGGGTTATACAGCTGAAAAATCAATCAGTAAAATAGACAGTCCTGAAAATACAGTTACGAATTATAAAAAAATTGCAACTGACATGCTTCTTGAACAATATTCGCCTGCTGCTGTTGTAATTAACGAAGATTTTGAAATCGTCCATTTTCATGGTGATACGAGTTCTTTTTTGCAGCCTTCTGCTGGTAAGCCCAGCTTTAATATCATAAATATGGTTTCTCATGAAATTCGTTTTTCACTTAGAAATGCCATTTTAAAAGCGCGAAATGATAAAAGAAATTGCACTGGAGGCCCTATTACAATAAAAAATCAGGATTTCAGCACTTCTTTCGAAGTGGTATATCTTCCATCAAATATCGAACTGCTGCTTGTTATTTTTCACAGAAAACCAAATTCAGCAGAAAAGGAAGCACAGAATAACAATACATCAGAACAAAAAGAGATTGAAACACAGCTGTTTCAGCTTCAGAATGACTTCAAATATTTAACAGAGGAACAGCAGGTTTATTTTGAAGAACTTCGCACCTCTAATGAGGAGCTTCTGCATAGAACTGAAGAACTTCAATATCTAAATGAAGAACTGCAAACTTCTGTAGAGGAGCTTCATTCTAACAATCAAGAGCTCTCCTGTACAAATGATGAGCTTCAGAGTCATAGAAAGCAGCTGCATTCAATGAGAAATTTCTACGAATCGATTGTTAAAACAATTCGGGAGCCGCTTTTAATAATAGACCGTAATTTTATCATCCACAGCGCTAATCCTTCCTTTTACAGCTATTTTAAAACTAGTGAAGAACTTATTGAAGGAATTTCGATTTCTGAAATAGGAAATGCCCTTTGGAATACAGTTGAATTTCAAGAATTAGTGATGAAAAAAATAAGCAGGGATCAACCGGTTGTGAATGCCAGAATACAATTCAGTGAAAATCCAGCCGTGAAAAAAGTAATGATTATTAATGCCGCACCAATTACTGACTCTATACCTGAGGGCTTGATTTTAATTGCTCTTGAAGATATTACAGATTTGGAAAAAAGCAATGCAGATTTACAGCTAAAAAATAACGAGCTGCTAAAAAGAAGCACACAACTGGAATCTTTTACCGCCGCAGCGGGCGAACAGCTCTTGGAACCGATTCGAAAAATGTACATGTTCGGCAAAAAGATTATTGATCATGAACCTGAATTATCGACATCTTCCAAACATAATGTAAGACGACTGCTTCATTCGGCCGCCAATACAAACCAGCTCATAGAAGATTTGGTCACCTATTCCAAACTTAATTTTGCGGAAAAAAGATTCAAAAATGCAGATCTTAATTTAATAATAAAAAAAGCCTTAAACGATCTAAAAAAGGTTATAACAGAGCATAAAGCCATTATTACAGTAGACCCACTGCCTCCTATGAAAATTATAGCTTCTCAGTTTCATCTGCTGTTTGTAAATGTAATTTCTAACGCAATAAAGTTTGCCCAGCAGGATATAGCTCCTCATATTAAAATTGGGATGCATTATCCAAATCAGGAAATATTTGACACATTTAATGCTGATTCTGAAACAGATTATATAATACTCTCGATAAGAGATAACGGAATTGGCTTTAAAAAAGATTTTGAAAACCGCATCTTTGATCCATTTTTCCGCCTGCAGAGCAATGATGAGCAGTACGGCAGCGGACTTGGCCTGGCTTTGGTGCAAACCATTATTTCGAACCATAACGGTTTTGTAAGAGCTTCGAGCGAACCTGGAAAAGGCACGACATTATATTTGGGCCTGCCTTTAGAAAAATCATTGGTTGATTCTTGTGCGCGAGATTAAAAAATGTGAAATAAAAATATGTTAACGCAAAACTTATAAATCAAAAATCAAATTCTGTAAGCAAAAATCAATGTGTTATAAGATATTTGGATAAATCAAACATTTGGAACAGAATAAATTATCATGTAACGCATTAAATTACAAAAATACAATTATGGGAAATTTATCAAACTACTTTGGACAAAATATCGACAGAAAACGTATTGTCATAACTGGAGGTACAACAGGTATCGGAAAAGCGACTGCCGAGCTTTTATCATCTCTTGGCGGACATGTTTTTATTTTTGGAAGAGATGAAAAAGATTTTCAAAAAGCTATGAGCGATATAAAAGCTCAAGCTCAGGGAAATGTTTTTGGCACTACAGGAGATATTTCAAAAAAGGAAGATTTACAGCTTATCTGCAAAGAAATAGACAATACTCTTGGAGGCATTGATATCTTAATCAATAATGCGGCCTTATCAGCTGACGGAATTACCAATGAGAACTATGATAATATTAAGTATGTACTGGAAACTAATATTTTAGGATATCTGGCTTTTACCAAAGAGGCTGTTTCCAGAATGAAAAACCAGCAAAGCGGTCACATTGTAAATATTGGATCTATGAGCGCGGAAAGCAAGGAGAAAACCAGTACGGTTTACGTCGCAACAAAATCGGCTATAAGAGGATACAGCACTTCTCTCCGAAAAGAAATTAATGAGTTTGGAATAAAAGTTTCGCTTATTGAACCTGGTTCTGTTACCAGCGACATGCAGCGTGATCCTATAGAGCAGCAGAAAGAAAAAATCAAAAAATTAGAAATGCTTGAAGCGGAAGATATTGCCATGAGTGTATTATTTTGCTTATCGCAGCCCAAACGATGCGATATTGTAACGATGCAGGTTAGACCCCATTTGCAAGCTATATAACGTATTTTGATAGTCAGCAAATTTAAATTGATTCAATATATTAAATTTCAGTAAAAAAATAAAGCTGTCTTTACATAAGTTAAGGCAGCTTTATCATTTTGAATAAGATATTTAAAGGGCTTATTATGCTCTTCCATAAAACTTAGCCATTTACTGTTTTGTCTTCGGCATCATGTCCTTCTAACTTAACCAGCTTATTATAAACTCCAAGTAATAAAAATGGTGATGCCCATTGACCTACAAATAGTGCAGTATGCTTTCTGCCCAAACATTTTAAGGTTAATGACGTTCCCATTGCAGCAAGTGCAGCGTATAAAAATAAATCTGATGACAGTTTTGAAGTTTGTTCTTCGATTGCTTTTGCCGTAGCTCCTTCTGTGTTTTGATTTTCAAATGACATAATATTTTGTTTAAAATTAATAATTGGAAAAGTAGAACATCACTAAAGAGGGTTTTTACAGAATTCAACTCAAAAGTTACAACATTGATTACAATTTATTAATTATCAAACAATTAACAGTAGTTTTAAAATTTTGCAAAGAGCTTGCAAAGATTTTAACCAAGTTATTATATAAAACAATAAAATTTGGTTCTTCTCATTTAAACCTAAAGCGAAAATGACTTTTAGCTTTTTTAAACATAAGCAATGAAAATTATACAACTATAAATGTTCAGACTATAAATTTAAACTGGATAGCTCTTTTACATTTGCAAATGATGCTTCAGGAAACGAATAGAATAGCATCAAATAAGGCGTAACAGTAAAAATTACTGCAGCAAAAAAATAATTTAAAAAATTGTATTATGAATTTAAATAAAACAGAAAATTACGGTCAGGAAGATCAGGATTTTCAAAATAATGAATTAAGAAACGAAAGACAGGAAAATGAAACCTCTTCAGTAGATCATTCTATAAGCAATAATGCTGAACCAGATTATGGAAATGAGTTTAGCAGCGAAGAATTTAAAGCTGATGAACTGGGTAATCAAAACCTAGGAAATGATGAATTCAATAACGAGGAACTTGATAGAGATGCATTTGAGACCGAAGACAATGATGAATTCGGCACGGAAGAATTAGATAACGAAGGTCTTGATGATATTGATGAAAAGAACTAATCTCGATCGTATTTCGTAAATCTATTTCAGAACCGACTTTTGAGGCGGTTTTTTTATGAAAAATTATAAATTACTATTTTCGATTTCCTGCCTCAACAGCATTAAAAATAAAAGCCTGTTTTTTGAAAAAAAACAGGCTTTTAAATCAAATAATCAACAAAGATATATTACGGTCTTGTTGTTCCGTTAAGAGTATCTCTTCGTTGAGGAGGCGACGTTTCAGTTTTAGGGGTAGTACCTTTCTTTTTGTTAGAACGCTGTTTAGTAATCGTGTCTCCTTTTTTATTACCAGACTTATGCTCAGAACCTTGCTTACTTTTCTTGTTGTAAGTAGAATCTGTTTTAGTTGTAGACTTTGTTTTCGCAGGAGTTGTCTGTGCTGATGCATATACAAATGATAATGCCATACAACAGGTTAAAAATAAATTTTTCATAATTCAATAGTTTAAATAATAATTTGATATAGAAACAAATAGCTTTTTGTTCTGCTGTAAATGTTGCGCACTTAGTATTCAGTTATTTATAAAACCTTATGTATTAATTATATGATTACCATTATCATTCAAAATAAACGCATAGAGATACTTTAACAAAAAAATTTATCGCATGATAATAGAGCAAAAAAAAGCCTGTAATCTCTATTATAGAATTACAGGCTTTTAATTATTTTTTTGGAATATTTACTCCTCATCTTCTTCCGAAGCATCAAAATTAATAGTATTATAAGCAGCCTCAGTTAAAATAGTATCTGCTTCCTTTTCTTCTTCTAGCGTCTGCTGTAATAATGCTGCGGCTTGCTCTTCTCCCAAAGTTGTGGCAAACGCGGCCAAAGTTCCGTAAGTTGCAATCTCGTAGTGTTCGATTTTTTGCGATGCCGCAATAATTCCGGCGTCTCTCACTGGTCCTTCCTGCGTTTCTTCCATAATACTTTCTCCTTCCTTAATTAGACCTTCCATTGCATCGCATTTTTTTGCAGCAGCTTTTTCTCCAATTATTTCAAAGACTTGTTCCAATCGGCTTACTTGTTCTTCTGTTACAGCCAAGTGTTCATTGATCGCCGTAATTAGGTTTTCAGAAGTTGCATTTTTAGCCATCTTAGGCAATGCTTTTGTTAATGCTTTTTCTGCCCAATAGATATCTTTTAAGGAATCTACAAATAAATCTCTCAATCCTTCGGCTGCAGACGATTTAGCTTTTACCGTTTTTCCTTTAGATGCTGTGGCCGTTGCTTTCTTAGCAGTGTCCTTTGTGTTTGTTGCTTTCATAATGTTTTTTTATAATTAACGATTTCAAAAGTAGCTGAAGACATAGGGCGATTTTTACATAATTATGGCGGGTATTTGTAAGATTAGCATCATTTCATGAATTAATTTACAAATATTTGAAAATTTAGAGGTTATAAAAGGAAGCGTAGCACCAGACTTTAAAATGAGTAGTATCGTCAGTAGATTATAAAAAATTGAATCATGGACACTAATTGCTAATTATCAAATAATGAACTGGTAATTATACAATTACAAACAGCTTTAATGTAAAATAGAGCTGTATCACACCCTTACATTTACCAATATATTAATCATTAAAACTATATTATCATGAGTACTTCAAACAATAAAAAAAGCACTGGTAGTGCAAAAGCATCAGATAAAAAAACTGATAAAAAAGAAACTGCTTCAAAAAGCACAGATAAAACTGCTTATACAAAAAAAGACGCAGCAGACACTAAAAAGGGAACAGATAAAAAATAATCTTTAAAAAAACGAGTATGAGTTTAGATGAGAGAGAAAACTACGGTCAAAGTGACTCGTATTCTCAAGAAGACGAAACAAGAACTGGAAATGAAGAGTATACTACTTCTGTAGATAGTACTGAATCTAACAATGAATTGCAAAATAAGGATCCTGATTTTAATCAACAAGATGATTATAATAAATTAGATAGTCTGGATGATGAGGATGAGTTAGATGATGAGGATGATCTGGAAGACGAAGATGATTTAATTTCCAGTGATGAAGATGATTCGGAGTTGGATTCGGACAATGACTATACCCAAAGTGACATCAACAAATCGCTTTAAAACACTGCTTAAACCGTCTGAAGTTCAGACGGTTTTTTTATTCTAAATAAACGCAACAATCAATTGTGTAATGAAAATAAAAAATGCTGTAAGTAAAAACATTTTTAAGCATCTAATTTTAATCGCTGATAAAATTGGAACAGAAGACAATCTTAAATTATTATAAAACCTAAAAAAACAATAGTATGGAAACTCTTTCAGTATTAGCAAATAGAACTTCAAAAAAGGCACTTAAAACAAACGTATCAACACTAGAACGTGTATTAATGGTAACAAGCGGTGCCTATCTTTTATATAATGGACTAACCAATAAAAACAAAAGTATTACTAAAGCTGGTGCCGGCGGTGCTATGCTTCTGAGAGGAATTTCGGGGTATTGTCCCGTTTATGATGCTGTTGGGCATTTGATGAATGATAAAGCGTCAAATGTAAATATCAGATTTACTTCTGTTATTAATAAGCCTGTTAGGGAAGTATTTGCTTTTTGGCACAATTTGGAAAACCTTCCAAAATTTATGAGTCATTTAGAATCTGTTAAAACCATCGATTCAAATATCTCTGAATGGACTGCTAAAGGGCCTGCCGGAATTGGAAGTATTTCTTGGAAAGCCCGAATTGTAAAAGACAGAAAAGACAGGCTTCTGAGCTGGAATTCTGTTGAGGGAGCTACCATTAGAAATGCGGGAAAAGTAAAATTTAAAGATAATGGAAGTTCTACTGAACTAGATATCACAATTTCTTATCATGCGCCGCTAGGTATTGCAGGCGAAAGTGCGGCGAAATTGTTAAATCCTTATTTTGAAAAATTAGTTAAAAATGATATTGCTGGTCTAAAGGAATATCTTGAATCTAAATAATTCATAATTACTTCAATAAATAAAAATACCTGTAGTATATTTTCTGCAGGTATTTTATTGTTTTATTAAAAAATGATTCAGAAAATTTATTATTTAAACATGAAATTACTTCCACAAATAATAGCAATAGGTTTATTCTATTTTAGCTCTACAGTTTCGGCTCAGCAGATACAAACCGATAGACCAAATGAAACTGAAAGTCCAAACACGATTTCTGTTCATCATCTACAGGTAGAAAGCGGTTTTTCGTTTGAACAGCAAGAAGGCGAAAAAGCATACGAGATTCCTGAAATCGTATTGCGATATGGAATTTTTAAAAATGCCGAATTTCGAATTGAAAGTGCTTTTACAATAGATCATGATCACGAAGAAGATTCAGACGGTATTAAACCCATAATATTTGGAGCCAAATATCATCTTATTGATCATAAAGGAATTATTCCTGATATCAGTTTATTGGGTCGTTTAAGTATCCCGTGGATGGCAGATCATTCGCTGCAAGAGCAGAAATACAGTCCCGAAATTCGAATGCTTGCACAATATTCCCTATCAAAATCGGCTCATTTAGGTTACAACCTTGGTGTGCATTGGCTCTCTGATACTGGTAGACCAGAATACATTTATACTATTTCAGGAGATTATGCTTTGACTAAAAAGATAAAACTGGTGGCTGAAGTTTACGGACTTACAGAGTCTCATCATCATGCCAAAAATACGGCAGATGTGGCAGTACTTTACGTAGTTAACAAGAAAGTGCAATTAGATTTTATCACAGGATCAGGAATTATGCATGCCAATTCTGAAAAATTCGCAGAACTGGGATTGTCTTTTAAAATTTAAGCTAATCTAAATTTCTGCTTGTCATTTTGAATCGAAAGACAATCCATCTGCAAAACTTTTTTAATTAATAGTTTGATATCTTCGAATGTACTTGGTTTTACAGCATAAAAATTGGCTCCAAGCTGCAACGCTCTATTAATAGTGAGTGGATCACTGCTGGTAGAAAGCATTATGATAGGCATTTTATTTAGTTTCTTGTTCTGTTTAATCTGTTCAAGACATTCAAAACCTCCTATTTTCGGCATATTAATGTCCAGAAAAATAACCTCGGGTAATGGTTTTGGATTTTTAGAAAGAATCTCCAGTAATTCCTTCCCATCTTCAGCCTGAGTTAAAACTGCATTACTATTAACTTCGAGCAGTGCTTCATGAAACATTTGCCTGTCATCTTCGTCATCGTCTGCTAAATAATTATACCGTTGTGATTGTGAGATCTGTAATGTCATCTGCTTAATTATTTATATCGCAAAACATAAGACAAGAATTTAGAAATCTGCAAATGTTTATATAAATATAAGCTTCTGAAAATCGATAAACGATCGAATTATATCCGTGAAACGGTTAATAATAGTTAAAGATACTCATTTAACTTAAGAAAAAACACATAAACTAATATTAACTTGAATCTAAATAGTACGATTACTGATAATTTTCAAATAAAAAAACTACATAAACTATGTTAATATAAAAATCATAAACAATTATTCTCATTCAAAAAATAAAAAATAAAGACAATTGCTTCTATTTTACTGCTTTAAACAAAGATTCTGCCATTGCTTTAGCATCTTTGGCATAATTGCGCTTATAATAATTAAGAAGCTGAGATTTCTTTTTATTTTCTCCTTTTGCATGACCGTCCCAAATTACACCCAATGACGCATAAGGCGCAAAAGTAACACCGATGCTGCAGAAAAAATTGGCAATATTTCCGGTCACATGCTCAACACCGTCAGAATCTCCCGTAATAATTACGCCTCCAATTTTACCGTCCAGTGGAGAATCTTCACCAGCCAAAATTTTGTCGTAAACCTCATCAAGACGTTCGATGCATCTTTGTAGTTCAGACGAGTGATTATTCCACCATAAAGGAGTTGCAAAGAGTAGAATTTCTGCATCAAGAATTTTCTGATAGATTTCGGGCCAATCATCTTTACTTTCCATTTTTGTATAAGTTCCGGGAAGGATATGATGCTCTGCGAGTTTGACAACTTCATAATCAATATTTTGTTTCTCCAGATAAGTGCCCAGAAATTCTGTAAGTGTTTCAGTGTTAGAACTCCCCTTTCTTTTTAGGGTTGCTAATAGTATAATAGCTTTCATAGATTTTGTGCGTTATGAGTATTTATTATATGCCGGAAGTTTGAAATACATTGTCGTTAATTTTACTTCTTCTTTTCCCCAAAAAAGAAATAAACCTGCAGCCAGCAAATGCCACAGGTTTACAAACATTAAATAATAAACCTAGGGCAGTTACTATCTGCCTTTATTATTACTTGTTGCAGTTGAATCGGTTTTTACATTTGTTGTTCCTTCTTGTTGTGTACCCGCAGCTCCAGATCCGGTTGAACCTTCTCCTGTTGCTCCGGTTGTTCCAGCACCATTAACTGTTGTACTGTCTGTACCTGGACCAACGGTGTCTACTGTTGTAGAAGTAGAATCTGCAGTGTTATTGTAATCAGCCTCATTAGTGGATTCATTTTTTTTACAAGACAGAACAGTTGCAAACAAGGCAATCAGCATTGTAGTTTTAAATAGCTTTTTCATAATATTACTTTTTAGTTTGTATATTTTCAAATATACCTTTGCCAATAAAGCCGTTTTTACACAATTAATCTAAAATCTTACACTTTTCGATGCAGCTATCTAAATTGAAGCAATATTTTCAGGTTAATTACCAAGCAATTTGCACTATGCTATCTCCTGTAATTTTATACTCTAGTAAAATTTTACTTTTTGCCGTGGGCATAATGCGTTTTTTATTGTGAAGTACATCTATTTTAATTTTACTGCTATTCTCATTAAACAGTATTTTGAAATTACAGTCAAATTCGGCACTGCCTAAAACAGTAAACTGTACCGTATTTTTTGATTTTTTATAATTTACTAGTGGATAATCTGCAAACAATAAAAAATCTTCGTCCTTAACCTTATGATATTGTCTGGTCATTACGCCAAAACCAAGTCCGGCTCCGTATACTTCCTGACCTACCTGCCCACTTTTCTCCCAACCGGTATAAAGATCCTCAAGCGGAATCCATAAATCTTTTACAATTTCACCGGTTTTAACGTCTTCAGAAAGCATTTCCTCGGGAAGCATTGTCGGATAATAATACGGTAATCGGCTTACGGCATATTTTAGAAATTCTGGAATTAAAATTTTTAATGACGGGAGTATTTCTACAGATTCCGCCTGTATTAAATATTCAGAAAGTGCGGCATACACTTCCATCTCTTCATAAGCAGCGGTGTAAGGCGCTTCATTGAGCGGAAATATAGAAAAATAATTACGATAATTTTTTCCATATCCATATTGGCAATCCCATATCTGCATGTTTTTGAAAAGTCCAGCCAGACAGGCATAACTTAAATCTAAATATTCCTGCTTATTTGTGATTTTGTATAATTCTAAAAGTGCTCCCGCAGAAAAAGCTGTAATATTGGCCTGATAAAAAATATCAAATCCCTTACCTATCAGCTTTTTAACTGATTTTTCTGCTTCATTAAAATAGCGTTTTTCATTTGTAAGCCTATACATCAGCAGCATTAGGTGAGCATAAGATCCCGGAACATCTTTTTCGCCGCCTTTACCAGGCGCAGTTTCTTCTTTTATGACTTCTAAGGTGTCCATTTTATAGAAAACCGGCCATTGGTAATTAAAATGATGCGCTACTTTAATGGCATATTCAATCGACTGCAAAACCAGTTCTTCTGCTTTTTTTTCACCCGCTAGTGCAAGCCTTGCAAGGTTCATCAGCGGATGATGCAGATACCACGAATCCATAACCATTTCCTTTTTTTGTTCTTCCGATTTATCAAGATCGTCCTTTAGCTGAGGAAGCCATCGGTTTAAGGTTTTTAATTTTGGATCATAAAAGGCATCCAATCCGCTAAGCAGATCATTATACACAGGATCAGTTTCCGCACAAGTCCAGTTTTTTAGTTCATTTAAAGGGATTAATATAGCGAGCTGTACCATAATTTCTGCAGGCGTATCATAATCGCATAAATAAGCATTGAGATACGGAATTCCTTTGGTCTGGGTCCAGCACCCTTTATTGGTAAAAATATCCTGAAGACAATTTTCTGTAATTTCAGGCCATTTATGATACTGCACTTCGGGATGGGGTAAAAAACGATACACTGCTGCAAGATTGTCTAAAAATTGTGTAGTCTGCTGAATTTCATTTTCAACAGCATCCGCTGAAAAAAGAACATAAGCATCTGAAATAATATAAGCTCGGTCTGAGGGAAGCGGTTTGTTTTCTAATACGGGTAATTTAAATCCTATTTCCGGCCATGCCCCGCCTACAGTTTCTGCCAGTGAGGTTTCTGTTGCTTCACAATAGTCGCTCATAGAGCCCAGATTCTGGAAATAGAAAAAAGAACCTGTTTTGGGTTTGGTCATACTACCGAAAAGTATACCGGAGCGTGAACCGATCTGATTCATGTAAATTTTGCCATTTGTATTTTCGACACTTCCATTTTGGGTAAGCGGAATAATGTCGCGCGGCCAGAAAGGAATCATTAAAGGCTGATTTGTTTTAAATGAAGCTGTATAATGCAGCAGCGGAGCGTTATCATCCGGAAAGGAAATCTGAACTTCGTACTGCCCCAACCTGGTTTGCAAATTGATTACAAGTAACTGTCCGTCATCAAATAAATTGGTTATTTCAAAGCAGCTGTTCATACCAAAAGCAGGACGAAAAGCCATTTTTCCTTTATCGGGCCAAGTGACCACTATCCATATGGAGTCGCCGGTATTAAATACCTGAAAAGTATAGTTTTGGAATTCCTTCTCCCAAATTACGGCGCTGTTTTCTAAATCGGCGTGCACAGTGGCTGCCCAAGGTGAAATTGTATGCATAAGTTATGGGTTTAAAAAAACATTTTTAAATAAAGAAAAAACTCTATCTGAAAGTATTTATTCTCCAGTTTCCATATGAGGAGCGTCAACTGGTTTAGATTGAGAGGAACCTATCTGTCGCAGATAAATAGACAGCACAATTATGGCAAAAATCGAGAGAAATTCACTCTGCCAATTCTGAAAAGATTCAAACCAAAATCTTGAATCTGTGAAATATTGCGAGGCGGTTTCTAAAGCTTTTCCCTTTAGCGAAAGCTGTTGGTTTTCATCTTTTAAACTTCCATAAAAATGCAGTAAAAAAGATAAAGCAAACAACAAAAACAACGCAATGGTGAGTGAATGTTTGTAAATCACTAAAACCCAACCGCCTTTTTTAACAGCGCTTGGAGCACCTTTTCGCGAGGCTGAAGGCTCTCTGTTTACTTCTTCATCTTTATCAAAATCTTTAGATTCTGATGAACCTTTTTGCTGTAAAAAAATGGTAAGCACTACCAGAAGTCCCATTTGTAAAAACTCGCTTTCCCAGTTTTCAAAAGTAGATTCTATAAAATGCCCAGTTGTAAGATAAGAGGATAATGTTACCGCCGAGGCGCCTTCTTCAATCAGGTCTTTATTGTATTCCTCAAACCCAAAAATAATTTGTCCAGCCATTGCTGCTGCAAACAGCAGAAAGAAACAGACGGAAAGTCCGTTATTGCGTAAAAAAGTTTTCATGATTTAATATTTAGTATAAAGATGAATTGATTTAAGAACATTTTTTTACATCATTCTTGTATGATGTTACATTATTAAACTTAATCCTTACTATAATCTTTATGCGGCAGTAACTTTAGGATACAATTTAATAATCAAACCTTTAAGTCTATTTTGATAATCTTCCAACAGCCATGTCTTATAATTTCTACTGGCATTATCCAGACATTTTACATACTGTTTTACACGCCAGTCTATCTCTGGTTGCAAAGCTTCTGCCAATGCGATTGCCTGTGAGAGTGTTTCGGCATTGTCCATACACATTTTGGCGTGCTGCCTGATCGATTGCTGAATGACGGTTTTTGGTTTTTTATCGGTATCAATAGCTTCCTGATAATGTCCTTCGATATCAAATGTCATTTCCAACGTATTAGGAAATTGAGCACGTAATTCGGCAGAAAGTCCGTGCGATTGTACTGCTGAAGAACCTCCACTCAATTGATAATGCAGTTGTTTTGCAAATTCCTCCGGACGTTCAAAAACATATTTCCAATCTACAGGTTCTTCCCAAGCCCCGAAACGCTGGATATTATTCCCCAGATCGATAATCGTAAAAGTTTTTTTAGACGGAAGTTTTCTTGATCCGCGACCTATCATTTGATGATAAAGTGTTATCGACGTTGTGGCGCGGTTCAAAATAACATTCTCTACTGTAGGTTCATCAAAACCAGTGGTTAAAATAGAAACCGAAGTCAGAACTGCATCTTTGGTTTTCTTAAACCATTTTAGAATTTCTTTACGTTCGCTATCTGGTGTTTTATTATCAAGATGTTTGATGGCAATTCCTGCTTCAGTAAAAGTTTCATATACTTTTTGAGAAGCTGCAATTCCGTTGTTAAAAATCAGCGTTTTTTTTCCTGAACCATTTTCGTTGTAGGCTTTTAGCAATAATTCCAGCATTGCGGGAGAACTATATAATTCATTGGAAGAACTTACTGTATAATCGCCATGTATTCCTGTTTTTAGCGAATTTAATTCTACTTCATATACATGCGATTGTGGTTTTGCTAGAAAACCTTGTGCAATAAGTTCTGAGATATTCTCGCCCACAACCAGTGATTTGTAATGCTTTTTCATAGGTTTAGAAATATCAGAACTAAAAGGCGTGGCAGTAACTCCAATAACGAAAGCATTTTTAAAACTGCTCATTAATTTTCGGAACGAATTATGATGTGCTTCATCTACAATTACAAGACCAACATTATTGGTTTTTATTCTTTTATCTTTTATGCGGTTACGTAGCGTTTCTACCATAGCAACATAACAATCAAAATCAGATTTAAAGTTGCCGCTTGTACTGCTTATAATGTGGTTCTTGATTCCCATCTTTTTTAATGTCGACGAAGTTTGGGTAGATAATTCTTTTCTATGCGTCAGGATAATAACTGTTTTATTAAATTCTTCTGTAAACCTTCTTGCAATTTCAGAAAAGATTATAGTTTTTCCCCCGCCCGTGGGTAACTGATATAAAAGCTTCCCGTTATTTTCACTTTTGATATGATCAAAAATAGTTTCGATATCTTTTTCCTGATAAGCATAAAATGCTTTTTTAGGCTGCGTATTAGTTTTCATTTTGATCTAATTAAATTTATTTTTTGCTTTTTATTCCGCCAGCGACAATTGCGATTCCATAAATTTTCCCGTTACAATTGTACCTTCTTCATCTTCCCATTGTGTAATGACGTTTTCAATCAATTCTGGTTCAAAACCTATGACTTCCATAACCTGATTCCCAAATTCCTGCTGTACTCTTTGACCTTTCTTAAACATATTTTTATAGTTAAGCTGTTATCTAATTTCTTTCTGTGTCAATCAGGTATCAAGATACCTGCATCGCCTTTTTAATACTTTAAAATTACCGTTCGGATAGCTTTGCGAATTACATTATTATTTGAAGATTTTATATTATTATTCATCAGGAAGGATTTGAAAATAAGTTACTTATAAAAACTAGAGTAAAATGAAAATTCTGTAAGAGGCAAGCCAAATTATGTAAAAACCACTCCTCTTCTACCGTTATATTTGAATTCCTGAAAACCAAAATTCTACATCAGGGCTTTTTATTTTAACCACTAATACTGTACAATATGAAAAATTCGCAGGATGATAAACAGAGAGATCTGTCGGTCAACAAATCTGACGGCACTAATAAATTCCTGACCACGAATCAGGGTATTAAAATTAATGACGACAATAATACTTTAAAGGCAGGCGAAAGAGGTCCTTCTTTATTAGAAGACTTTATTTTGAGAGAAAAAATTACGCATTTTGACCACGAAAGAATCCCTGAACGAGTAGTTCATGCGCGCGGCTCAGGAGCACATGGTTTTTTTGAAGTAACAAATCCGATTCCTGAATTAACAAAAGCAGGTTTCTTGCAGGAAATGGGACAAACTACACCTGTTTTTGCAAGATTTTCGACTGTGGCAGGATCGCGAGGATCTACAGATCTCGCACGTGATGTAAGAGGTTTTTCGGTAAAATTTTACACGCAGGAAGGCATATATGATTTTGTTGGAAATAATATTCCTGTATTTTTTATTCAGGACGCTTCTAAATTTCCAGATCTTGTTCATGCCGTAAAACCAGAACCACATAACGAAATTCCGCAGGCAGCATCTGCGCACGATACTTTTTGGGATTTTATTTCCTTAATGCCAGAATCCATGCACATGATCATGTGGGTTATGTCTGACCGCGCCATTCCTAGAAGTTATCGAATGATGGAAGGTTTTGGAGTACACACATTTCGATTCATAAATGAAGCAGGCGACTCTTCTTTTGTAAAATTGCATTGGAAACCAAAATTAGGAACTCATGCAGTGGCTTGGGATGAGGCGCAGAAAATTTCTGGTAAAAACCCAGATTTTCACAGACAAGACCTTTGGGAAGCTATCGAAATGGGGAACTTTCCTGAATGGGAATTAGGAGTTCAGGTAATTCCAAATGAAGACGAAAACAAATACGAATTTGATCTCCTTGATCCGACAAAGATAGTTCCGGAAGAATTGGTTCCCGTAACGATTGTGGGAAGAATGGTTTTGAACAGAAATCCTGATAATTTCTTTACAGAAACGGAGCAGATCGCTTTTCATCCCGGACATGTTGTTCCTGGAATTGATTTCTCTAATGACCCATTATTACAAGGAAGATTATTCTCATACACCGATACGCAGCTTACAAGATTAGGAAGTCCTAATTTTCATGAAATTCCAATTAACCGCAGTATTGCTCCGACTCATAATAATCAGCGCGATGGACATATGCGACAGGAAATCAATAAAGGCCGTGTAAGTTATCACCCAAATTCTTTAGGCGGAGGATGTCCGTATCAGGCACAAATCAGCGAAGGCGGATTTAATAGTTTCCCAGAACGTATTGAGGCGCATAAAGTGAGAGAAAGAAGTGAAAGTTTCTCTGATCATTTCGGGCAGGCAAAATTATTTTTTAACAGCCAGACTCCAGAAGAAAAAAGCCATATTGTAAAAGCGCTTCGTTTTGAATTGGGTAAAGTAGAAACCACTGCTATTCGAGTTAGAATGCTGGGATTGTTATCTCAGGTTGATACAGAACTTGCTGAAAAAGTGGCGATTGGACTTGGAGCAACTGTACCATCCAAACTTGAATTTCCGGTTAATAAAGGCGTTTCACCAGAAAATGAAGGCGGCGAACAGGAACCTAAAACAGTAGAACAATCTGTTAGTTCATCGGATGCGTTAAGCATGCTAAAAAATCCAACCAATACTCCAACAATCGAATCCAGAAAAGTAGCAATACTTTGTTCTGACGGCGTTTCTGAGGCAGCGGTAACGAATATGAAAAACGCACTTAAAAAGGCAGATGCTAAAGGTTTTGTGATTGCACCGCATTTAGGTGCTGTACTTACAGATTCTGACGGAGCTCTTAAGGCTGACTTTAGTTTTCTTACCGCATCTTCTGTATTATTCGATGCAGTTTATGTACCTCACGGATTAGGTCTTAGTGTTTTAGCCGAAAATGACGACGCATTGGAATATCTAAATGATGCTTATAAACACTGCAAAGTAATTGGAGCAGACGGTCAGGCATCAGAATTGCTGAGCGAAACCACTTTTGCTTCAAAATTAACCAATGATGATGCTGGAATTATTGTCACGAGCGATGTTGCATCAGAAGCATTTGCTCAAGAATTTATTGACGCAATGGGTTTACACCGTTTTTGGCAGCGTGAACCAAACCTATACTTATAACCAAAAAAAATCAAACATGAAAAATTCAGAAAAACAAGGTCAGACCAATGCTCCTCAAGCAAAGGCATCTGAAACAAAAGCTATAAAAAATAACAATAAAATCAATATTGTCGAACCATCATCGGATGCAGCGACAGATTTAAAAGAACTTTTTGTTGACAGTTTAAAAGATATTTATTGGGCAGAAAATGCATTAGTCGGCGCATTGCCAAAAATGGCAGCAAATGCAACATCTCCGGGACTTGCAGGCGCAATTCTAGAACATCTTGACATTACTAAACTTCAGGTAAAAAGATTGGAGCAGATTTTTGATCTGATAGGAGAAAAAGCAGAAGGCAAAAAATGCGAAGCGATGGCTGGATTATTAAAAGAAGGCGATTCTATTATTTTAGAAACAACTCCTGGTCCTGTCAGAGATGCCGGAATTATTGCTGGCTCGCAAAAAATTGAACATTACGAAATCGCAACATACGGAACTCTTGTGGCTTTTGCTAAAACTCTGGGAGAAAATGATGCTGCAAAACTGCTGACTCAAACTCTTGCCGAAGAAAAAGAAGCAGACTGTGTGTTAAATGACGTTGCTTTGAATACAGTCAATACTACAGCTGCTGAATACGAGTAGTAAATAATTCATAGACTTTATATTAAAATAAACCCGACAGTTTTAAAAAAGCTGTCGGGTTTATTATATATTGAAATTTCATTTAAAATTTGTTAATGAAAACGATTCTATAATTTACTTCCAAGGATCCAGCACTACTTTCACACAACCGTCTTCACGTTTTTTGAAAATATCATAAGCATGCGCAATTTCTGATAATGGCAGTCTATGCGTAATAATATCATCCAGTTTTACTTTTCCCTGAACTACATATTCCAGCAATTTATCTATATGTTTATGAGCCGGAGCCTGTCCGCCTTTTAAGACTATACCTTTATCAAAAAATTGCCCTAACGGAAAGTTATCATAATTAACTGGATATACGCCTAAAACTGCAACAATTCCACTTCTGCGTACGGCGCTCATACAAGCTTCTAAAACTTTGGTAGATCCTTTTTCAAAATTAATGGTAGCTTTGATTCTGTCACCCAAATTTCGGTCTGGTTCAAAACCTACAGCTTCAATACACACATCGGCACCACGCCCATGCGTTAAGGAACGAATCTGTTCTACAACATCTTTTGGTCCATCTTCCCATAAAATAGTTGTACAGCCTGTGCTTAGTTTTGCTTTATCGAGTCTGTATTGAAGCGTATCGACTACAATAACTTGTGCAGCACCTCTTAAAACAGCACTTTTAGCAGCCATAATTCCAACTGGACCAGAACCAAAAATCGCCACTGTTTCTCCGCCTTTTACTTCTCCCCAATCTACTCCTGTATATCCTGTTGGAAAAATATCAGTTAGAAAAAGAACCTGCTCATCGCTGAGATCTTCGGGTACAATTCTTGGTCCATAATTAGCATATGGAACTCTTACATATTGCGACTGGCCTCCATCATAACCTCCGTATAAATCAGTATAGCCAAAAAGCGCACCGCCTTTTTGGGTCAGTATTCCTCCTTCTGGTCCATAATGCTCGGGATTACTGTGCTCACAATTCCCAGGAACATCATGATTGCAGAAAAAGCAATTTCCGCAGGCAATCGGGAACGGAACCACTACTCTGTCTCCTCTTTTTAAATGGGTAACATCAGATCCAACTTCTTCTACTATTCCCATAAATTCATGCCCTAAAACCATAGGTCTTGGCTGCGGTAATCCTCCCGAATAAATGTGCAAATCAGATCCGCATATGGCTGTGGAAGTTACTTTGAGTATAATATCATCTTTTGCTTTTAAAATGGGATCGTCTACTGTATCGTATATAATAGATCCGGGACCGTGTATAACTGCTGCTTTCATAGTTCTTTTTATTAAGATTAATAGAAAGCTAATCAACTATTAATAAAGCACTTAATCTTACAGTATTTTGACAAAGTATTATATAACATACACAATGGCAATGATATAAACTTAAAATTTTAACATGTAAATTCTATACATAAACGTCTTTTAAATTTGGCTTAAAACCTTTTTCAACTAAAAAAATAAAATCATGAATAAGATAACAGATCAAATTAATAACGGAAGTATTTCATCAGGAGAAAATGTATCGTTTTGGATTGATTCTACTCCTCCGATAGCCTATAATATCCCTGATCAAAATTGTGGAGCCGAAGTACTTGTCATTGGAGGCGGAATTGCAGGCCTTAGTACTGCTTACAAGTTACTAAAGGCTGGTAAAAAAGTCGTCGTTGTCGAGGATGGGTTTATAGGCAGCGGCGAAACAGGTCGTACTACCGCACATTTAACCTGCGCGCTTGATGACCGCTATTATTATCTGGAAAGTACTTTTGGCAAAGAAGCCTCAAAATTAGCCGCCGAAAGTCACAGCAAAGCAATTGATGAAATTGAAAAAAATGTAAATGATCTAAATATAGACTGTTCCTTCAGAAGAGTCAACGGTTATTTATTCCTGCATCCGAGTGACAAACCGGAGAATTTAGAAAAAGAATATGAGGCTACTAGAACGGCAGGAATCAATACATCGTTTCTAAAAGCAACACCTGCCATAACAGGCGGAGAAAAAACACATTCTATAGTTTTTCATAATCAGGCGCAGTTTCATGTTTTACATTATTTGAAAGGTCTAGCCGATGCCATTACAAATTTAGGAGGCATTATCTACACAGAAGCGCGTGCAGAAAATATAACCAAACATGGTGCAGAAGTAAATGGTTTTACTTTTTCGGCAGAACATATTGTGGTCGCTACCAACTCTCCTATTAATGATACGCTCACCATGCATACTAAACAAGCTGCCTATAGAACTTATGTTATTGCAGGTAAAATACCTAAAGGATTATTGCCTTATTCTCTGTGGTGGGATACTGGTGATGCAGATTCTGAATGGGTTGCAGAGCCTTATCATTATGTGCGTTTAGAAAATTTTGACGATCAGTATGATCTGCTTATCTCAGGTGGCGAAGATCATAAAACAGGACAGGAAGATCAAGAAAATATTTCTGCAGCCGAACGTTATGAAAGGCTCGAACGCTGGACAAGAAGTTATTTTCCTATGCTTGAAGATATATCCTATCATTGGTCAGGCCAGATTATGGAACCTGTGGACGGTTTAGGTTTTATGGGCAAAAATCCCGGAGACGACAATATTTATATTATCACAGGCGATTCTGGAAACGGAATGACACATGCCACTATTGGCTCTATGATTATCAGTGACCTTATATTAGGGAACAAAAATCAATGGGAGGATTTATACAGCCCATCAAGAATTACGCTAAAATCTACAGGGGACTTTTTGAAGGAAGCTGGAAATATGGCCTCACAATACCTAGACTGGATTAAAGGTTCTGACTTGAAAAATACAGCTGATCTACCTGCCGGCGAAGGTGGTGTACTCTCTTCGGGGCTTAAAAAAATTGCGGTTTATCGAGATTACGACGATACTTTAAAAGCCTTCTCTGCAGTATGTCCGCATTTAGGCTGTATTGTTCATTGGAACACTGACGAAAAATCTTTCGATTGTCCTTGTCACGGTTCGAGATTTTCTACAGACGGAACCGTGATCAATGGTCCGGCACAAACTGATCTTAATCCTATACAAATTAAATAAAAATTTTATATATGGACTTTTACACACTGATTCAAATCGTAGTCTCGTCAATCGCAGCTACTTCTGCCATGACTTTGTTTAGTTATGCAGTATCAGCAACTGCCAGAGAACTGTACAAAGAACCTGTACTATTGAGCTATATTTTAAGTCATCTACATTTAGAAGTATCACCTAGTGTCAAAAATATACTGGCGTGGATTTTACATTATATAATTGGTTTGGGTTTTGTTTTGGCTTACCATTTTTTATGGATTTATAAAGTTCTCGAACTAACATGGCCAATTGGTATTCTTTTAGGAGCTATTAGTGGCATTATTGGCATAATTACCTGGTTTTTTCTATTTAAAATGGTACCTCAAAAACCTAATATTAACTTTGCGGGTTATTATACACAGCTTTTCGCAGCACATCTTATATTTGGTTTTATTGCTTACCAAGTTTACATTCTTTTTTAAGATTTTAAAATTACTTAATTAGATTAAAATCAAATTTCAAACGAAGTTAAAATACAAAAGTTAGAATTTGATTTACTTTTCTATCCAAAAATATAGAGAATACAAATGTTATTTCTGTTTTATCGATCTCTAATTATTCGTTTAAGACGTACAACTTCGTATGGAAACATGAAAAATATTTTTTTTACAAATTTTATTATTAAAACCTTAAAAACCAGCATTTAATTGTGTAACAAAGTTAAATAATTCTATAATAAACGCATGATCTGGGAAGCTACATTTGGCTCAGTTAAATTTTACAAAATCAAGATCATTTAACAAATAGTAATCACATTTAAAATAATTATCGCCATGCAAACAAACTTACAAACCCCAAAAAATAAAGTTACAGAATCTAATTTTTCTACAAACAGTAATGAACCGCCTCAAAATTACGATATGGTTGTTTTTTGCCATTTAAGATGGCAGTTTGTTTACCAGCGTCCGCAGCATTTAATCAGTAGAATGTCTAAAAACATGAAAGTACTTTTAATAGAAGAACCAATTGCTTTTGATGTTCATCAGGAAAACACAGCCAATCTTATTATTATCAATGACAACTTGCATATTTTGCAGCCTCGTGTTCATAGTATTGAAGCCATCGCGAGCGTTTTACCTCAGTACATTAAAAATAAAAACGTTTCAACCGGATGGTTTTACTCAGCATCATTTAGTCCTTTAATAGAAGCCTTTCAATTTGAAACGATCATATACGATTGTATGGATGAATTAACATTGTTCAAAGGAGCGCCTGAACATTTGATTCATCAGGAAAAGTATTTAATGGCAAATGCTGATATTGTTTTTACCGGTGGAAAATCATTATATGAGTCAAAAAAGCAAAATCATTCTAATGTTTACTGTTTTCCAAGTTCTGTAGATGAACCGCATTTTGCACAGGCACTAAACGGAATTGAAATTCCAGCAGACATTGCAAATCTGCAGTCGCCAGTCGTTGGCTACTTTGGCGTAATCGACGAGCGCATCGATTTAAAATTACTGCATGAAACTGCCTTAAAACTGCCAAAAGTTTCCTTTGTGATGATTGGCCCATTGGCAAAAATTGACCAAGCTGATCTTCCAAAAGAAGAAAACATTTATTATTTGGGAATGCGATCTTATAATGAACTCCCGAATTACATTAAAGGTTTTGACATTGCAATAATGCCCTTTGCAATAAACGATGCGACTAAATATATAAGTCCGACAAAAACTCTGGAATACATGGCCGCTGGAAAACCGATTATTTCCACAAAAATTACCGATGTAGTTAGGGATTACAGCAATTGCGTCAGCCTTATCGAAACCGCTGATGATTTTTGCGATGCCATTACCCTGCTTTTCGATAAGAGAGCAAGCGCATTGATTCCGTTGAAATATACCGAGATACTAAAAAATACATCTTGGAATAGTACCGCTGCAAGAATGCAGGAAATAATTAAAGAATTTTCAAAATGAAACAAGTAGATATTTTAATAATCGGTGCTGGAATTTCCGGATCGGTATTAGCAGAAAGATATGCTTCGATAGGAAAAAAAGTCCTGATCATCGAAAAACGAAATCATATTGCAGGAAACTGTTACGATTATATTGATGAAAACAATATTCTGGTTTCAAAATATGGAGCACATCTGTTTCATACCAATGAAGAAAGTGTTTGGAATTATGTAAATCAGTTTTCGGATTGGTATCCCTGGGAACATAAGGTAATTGCCAGAGTCGATGATAAAACGGTTCCCATTCCAGTAAATATTACAACGGTTAACAGACTATTTGGTACAGATATTAATTCGGAGCAGCAAATGATCAGCTGGCTTGAAGAAAACCGTACGCCAATAGAAAAACCTGCAAACGGTGAAGAAGCAGTTTTAAACCGTGTTGGTTCTGTATTGTATGAAAAAATGTTCAAGCATTACACCAAAAAACAATGGGATAAATATCCTGCTGAATTAGATGCATCTGTTTTAGATCGTATTCCGGTTCGTTATAATTATGACGACCGTTATTTTTCGGATACCTATCAGGCATTGCCACAAGGCGGTTATACACAATTATTTGAAAATATTGTAAAGCACCCCAATATCGAAATTTTACTCGATACGGATTACTTTGATGTAAAAGAACAGTATACAGGATATGAAAAATTATTCTACACAGGTCCGGTGGATCGTTTTTTTGATTTCAAACATAGCCTGACGGAAAAATTGGAGTATCGTTCTATCAATTTTGTGAGTGAAACTATTAATACTGAATTTTTTCAGGAGAATTCAGTTGTCAACTACCCTGGAACTGAGGTAGAATTTACCCGAATTATTGAATACAAACATTTTGGCAATCAGAAATCAGAAAAAACAACGGTCGTAAGAGAATATACAGTGGATGAAGGCGAACCTTATTATCCTGTTCCGAATCCGAGAAATGCAGAAATTTACAAAAAATACAAGGATGAAGCCGAAAAGCTTCTGGATGTGCATTTTGTAGGCAGACTGGCGAACTATAAATATTTCAATATGGATCAGGCATTTAAAAATGCCCTTGACCTTTTTGATACCCTGGAGAAAAAGGACAAAATCACTTATAAGACAGCAGGCTGATGAAAATATTCAATACTTTTTTTATGGGCGGATACGAGTGTGCTGATCATATAAACAGATCGGGGCATCGTGTTAATCTTTTGAAAGAAACACAGCATGATATAAGAGTTGCTGAAGATTATGAAATGCTTTCTTCAATTGGTATTAAAACAGTAAGAGAGGGAATCTGCTGGAGCGACGTGGAGACCGCGCCTGGTTTTTTTGATTTTTCAGAAGTATATAACCGCATGCAGGCGGCTGAAGAATTTGGTGTTCAGCAGATATGGGACTTGATTCATTTTGGCTATCCCGATGGAATTTATCCCACACATCCCAATTTTTGCGAACGTTTCGCTGCTTTATGTCATGCTTTTGCTGTGTTTTATACTGAAAATTCTTCGCAAGAATTGTATGTCGTGCCCATAAATGAGATAAGTTTTCTGTCATGGCATTCCGGTGATGTCAGGGGTACAGTGCCATTTGCAGTAAACAGCGGATGGGATATTAAATATCATCTGTGCAAAGCTGCAATTGCAGGAATTAAGGCTTTAAAAGAGGCGGATCCGGACTGTGTGATTATTTTGGTTGAACCCTTAATAAAAATTCATGGGAATCTTCAGGAAAATGCAGAGCACCTTCACCAGGTAAATGAGCACCAGTTTCAGGCAATGGATATTATCGCCGGCAGAATGTGCCCGGAACTGGGTGGTTCTGAAGAATTTTTAGATATTTTAGGTTTTAATTATTATTGGAATTGTCAATGGAACATAGATCATGCTCCGCTGGACTGGCCCGAAACATTGAAACGAAGAACACCTCTGGCAGATCTGCTGCAGATGGCTTACAAAAGATATGAAAAGCCGATTTTTATTTCCGAAACGGGACATTTTGGTTCTGGACGAGTAGAATGGATTGAAGAAATTACTGCTGAATGTCTTATTGCCAAACAAAGAGGAGTTGATTTAAACGGCATTTGTATTTATCCAGTTACCGACAGACCTGATTGGGATGATCTGTCAAGCTTCAGCAATTGCGGGATTTGGGATCTTGATATTGATGGAAACAGACTTCCAAATATTCCCTATATAAATGCTGTAGAAAGAGCCCAGACACAGTTTATAAATACAAACAAGATCTTGGACTTTGTACTTAACTTTTTTAAAAACTAAAATTCATTACAATGGAACTAACTAAGACAAAAACCGGAATTACATTTAGTGCTTTTGACCTGCTTCACGCCGGACATGTAAGAATGCTTGAAGAAGCAAAACTGCATTGTGATTACCTGATTGTAGGTTTGCAGACAGACCCTACAATAGACCGACCAAAGAAAAACAAACCTACACAATCTGTTGTAGAAAGATATATTCAGCTTAAAGCGTGCAAATTTGTAGATGAAATTATTCCCTACACAACAGAACAGGATCTAGAAGACATTCTTCAGGCTTTGCCAATAGATGTACGGATTCTGGGAGATGAATATAAAGAGGTTGTTTTTACTGGAAGGGATTATTGCGAAAAAATGAATATAGAACTGGTATACAATAAACGAAATCACCGTTTTTCAAGCAGCGGACTTCGCAAAGAAGTATATCAATGCGAAAGTTTAAAGATTGTACATGGTTAACCCTTATTTAACTATTATAAAGTTTATTTCATTAACATTTAAAAACTACTCCTATGCCTTCAGAATTTGTCACAAAATGCAGTAAAGTTTTAGCAGCAAAGGGATGGAATATTGCCTTTGCCGAAAGTGCCACTGCGGGAAGAATGAGCGCAGAATTTTCGATGACAAAAGAATCAGGAAAAATTTTGCGTGGCGGAATAGCCTGCTATGAAGTTTTTGTAAAAGAACAAATTCTGAACGTACCGCACACATTAATTCAGAAATATACTCCCGAATCAGCAGAAGTAACCCGAAAACTAGCCGAACAGATGGCTAAATTATTTCATGCAAAAGTTACCGTAGCTGTTACCGGACTTACCACATCCGGGGGCAGTGAAACTCCTGAAAAACCCGTAGGCACATTTTTTTTTAGTATTGTAACGCCAACTGAAAATATAAATGAGCGTAAAGTATTTAAAGGAGATTCGGAGCAGATAATCATTCAGGCCATTGATGAAGCTGCTAAACTTGTTATTGAAAGTATTGCGAGCTTGTAGTAAAGCCAATTTAGACTTTATATAATGCAGATTATTTTTTTCCTATTTTTTTTCCTTAAAAGTAATTAAAGACTTATAACAGATTTTTAAAGGAATTTAAACCAGCGTGGAAGTTTCAATAGTTATAAAAAACTGAAATTTTACTTGGCAGAATTATGCTCAGTCGCTTTGGACTGATAGCTTTCCTACCACCAAAAATTAAGGCAACTCTAAAGATGTTTATCCTGTTTAAGATTACATTCCCTTAAAATGTTTTTAAATGCTGTTCAAAGGCTAATAATGCGATCTCATTTAGAAAATTATTTATCATCTCGTCATTATTAAAATCCTGCTCTTTCATTACGCTATCTTTAACTAATTCTCCACCGAATATTTCCTTTATAAATTCTGGAAGCATATTGAGAATATTTGCGTCAGCAATTACTTTTTCAGGAAAAAACAGCCTCGCAATTCTTTGTTTCATTAATACATCTGACAGCTCATAAACCTCTGCTAAGCGATGGAATATACTATCTCCTGCATTCTTTCCATAAATACCTGCCCCTGCATTCAAAACCAGCTCACGTAATTCCGAAGCATATTTTTTCAAATATGCTTTACAGTTTTCTTTTATCAGAAAATAATCGTCATAATCAATTTTTCCTTCTGAAAAAAGCCTATGTGCATTTAAGCTTCTGTCAATTGATCTGTCCATTGCTTTTCCAATCTCACTCTTTTTAATTTGATAGTCGAGCTGTCTTCCCTTATCAATCTTTTTCAATAAATCATTGGCTCTTTTAGAGAAAAAGACATCAATCTTGATATCTTTAAGAAACAGCTGGAAACCTGCATTAATATAGTCAGCTCTGATTCTATATTTACATTTTCCGGTACAATGATAGTAATAGTATTTCCTGCTCCTTCCCTGTGAAGAACTTCCTGTTAGTGTTTTCCCACAATCAGGACACAGAAGAATTCCTCTTAATAAATAGTTTTCATTAAGAACTCTTTTCTTTTTAACCAGTCTTGAGTTCTTTATATTTCCTAATACTTTTTGGACTCGTTCAAAAAGCTCCAGAGATACAATTCCTGTATGCAGTCCGTCAATAATCCTGCTTTTTTCATTTCCAATTTCAGGAATTTTAATCTGACCGCAATAAATAGGATTTCTAACTAACATGTAAAAGGCACTTCTACTGCATTTTAAGCCTTTAGCCATAGCCTCTTTATATATTTCTGACAGCGTAACTCTTTTTGCCTTAATTATTTCTTCAAATACTTCCCTAATTATAAAAGCTTCAGGGGCATAAGCAGCAATATACTTTTTCCCATCTGCTGTTATTTTATTCCTATATCCTAAAGGAGCCTTATTAATCCAGCGGCCTTCCAGCCTCGCTTTCTGAAGACCTAGACTTACGTTCCGGCTTTTTTTATCATTTTCAACTTCAGATGTCGCCAGATATACGGCAAGTATGATTTTGCTTTCGGGTATAGAAAAATCAATCGGCTGATCAATGGCTTGGAGCGATACTCCTAATTTTTGAAGTTTCTCAAATATTATGTAAGCATCTGTGATATTACGGCTAAATCTGTCCCAGCATGTAAAAAGAATAGTCGCAGGAGAACTTTTAAGATATTTGATCTTAGTAATTAATTTATTCCAAGCTGGACGGTTAAATGTTTTAGCCGAACAATCCTCAAGAATTGTTTCAGTAATAACGAGACTGTTATATTTACAGTAATGCACAAGCCGTTCTAACTGGCTGCGCTGGGAATATCCTTTTACAGCCTGCTCATCGGTACTTACTCGTATGTACAGATACACTACAGGCATAAGCAGGTAGATTTTACGGGGAAATCATTATTACTTAAAACGTAAAATTTAGCAAATTATTAGATACGCAACGTGCTAAATACAAACCGCATAACTACTTACAAGTTTATCAATAAATTGTATTTGAACAATAAAAATCTACCAGCCAGCATTAAAATAACCTTATATTTTAATGTGTAATTCTTGAAAAACTGCTAAATATACTAGGTAGCATTGCTTTGTACAATACAGGAAACATTCTGGCAGAGGGTCGGTACTTATACCTCCGATTTTGTCTTAAATACAACCCTCTAAACCGTTTAGTCGGTTTAGAGGGCTAAAGTCACCCCTTTTAAGCCCCTGGCTTATGCTTATGTGGCTTAAGCTCCGGATGCTTTTCCTTATTTGGTGGATTAACACGCGGTCTTCTATCGGGAGTACCGTCCTCTTTTTTAGGTTTCGGTCCCGGCTTAATGGCTTGAATTTCCATAGCAAACTGTTTTAGATTATTAAATAAATTTGTTTGTACTCATCACAAATATTCTTACTAACTTTCATTCCTTATTACGGAAAACCATAATTCGAGAAAGAAATAAACCAATTTTTAACTCCAATGGAACAACAATTAATTCATAGAGCCAAAGAAAGACAATCCCGTCTTAACTTAAAACATTCTTTTCAAATCCTCGATGATAGTTGTAGAATTGTATACTAGTTTATTCCTATAAACCATTTTAGTTTTTATAATTTTTACATCAATCCCCAACAGGACATCTAAACCAAATTTATAAAGCCAATGAAAGACAGATAACTACATATAATAAGCCAATTTCTTCAAATCATTCAAAAAAAATGTTGAAATTTGTCCCGTTGGGGTCACCACACTGCCAAATGGCGCCAATTGAAGACAATGGGCGCCATTTTCATTTGAATTATCAATAAATGTAATTGCCATCATAATTGGTTTTTAGGAATCACTCCCAAACAAAAACGGTTGCTATTTCTGCATTAATTGCTGTTCAACTGCTGCCAAAAAATGGTTTATTTCTCCCAGTAAATACTATAAACCTAAAGACAACAACAGACTAAAAAATCAGATCAATCCAGCTGAAGATGGCGGGCATTCAGATTTTGCAGGCAATTATCAGCACCCAAAATCACAAAACCCAGGTCAGGCTCGAATAGACTTTATTGCCGCTGCTTTTAAACTCCTGAACGGGCTCCCGCCCTTCCCCCAATATCGCAGAGAGCAGCTCCTTGAGCCCCGCAAAAGTGCTGGGCTTCACCGCATAGAGGTCCGCGCCGAGCTCAAAGGCGCGCGCAATGTTCTCAGGACTGCCGCTGGTGGAGAGCATCACCACCCTGACGGCCTTTAAAGGACCTGCTGCCTTTCTGAGTTCCTCAAGGCATTCGAAACCGGATTTTTTAGGCATATTGATATCCAGAAATATGATTTCAGGGAGCTGTCCCGAGCTTCGGTAAAGTGCATCCAGCAGCGCCTGCCCGTCGGCTGCCTGCTGCACATCAACCAGCAGGTCGAGCTCATCCACGGCATCGGTGAACAGCAGGCGGTCGTCCTCATCGTCGTCTGCGTGGTAGATAAGTGGGGTGGAATTCTGTTTTTGCGGCATCGCTTTCAAATTTTAGGGCAGTCCAAGACAAGAGTCTATGGATCTGCAGAGCGTTATACTAAAAATTAATACAAGACTTGAAATAGATAAACGATTGATTTATATCCGCTTGGGCGGTGGTGAGCAGCAAATATACGGCTAATTTTTAGAAAAAGTACTACAAAGGAGTTAAATCACTGCAGTTCATCGAAACTTTTAGCATTTCACCGAGAAATGGGCGGGCAAGCATAACCCGAGTCAATGCAAGCCTTTATGTAAATTTTCTGCCATTGGATGCGGCTCAAATCAGATTCGGCATGAATTACCCTTTCCTCTTCATTTCAAACATTCCATAAAGCAGGCCTTTAAACAGCTATTGCAGTGACACGGCATCTTGAAGATTCTCCGCATTTATAAACGCGGCGATATACTGCTGGGCCTCATTTTTCTTTTCAGCCCCGGTTTCAAAAGTATTGATGTGGAATTCCTCGTCCTGGTCAAGTATGTGGATGATCTCCGTGTAGCCTTTGGATATAAGGCTGCCTTTGAGTTTGATGACAGTCAGCTGCTGGCGCGGGTCCAGATCTTTTCTCACCTTTAATTGTATCGCTTTTTCCATCGAAGATCTGTTTAATATATTACAAAGTCCGGTGTCCCAAATTTATAACTATTTTTATTGCCGGATGCCGGGCATCCTGTTAAATTTCTTTGCCGCTGCTAATCAGGTCCTGTTTTAGTGCTTATTTAAATGAAATTTATTCCGATTTAATATCATTTAATGAAGCGCGTCCATTTAGAAAAGATCCGCAGGATATTTTTACGGACGCATTCGCCGCATTTTGCCGTTATGCTCAAGCGGCCGCACAATAAATTTGTTATCTTTGCCGCCTTTGCCCCACACAAAGAATCAAATTTGGAAGATTTGAATTAGACGGTCCTGCTCCATGCAGGACCTTTTGTTTTCACTTGCCTGCATATGCCAGACGATGAATGTTTAATACGGGAAGCTTTCCAGCAATTATATATGACCGCGGTCTTCTATCATAATCAGATAGAGCATAAAACCGATAAAAAAATGCTTAATCTAAAGGCGGACTGATGTCATTGCGGACGGGCGCTGGAGACACCAGGCCGGTTAAGTGTAAAGACCTTATCGGCAGCCGGCAGTGTCCAGTCTATTTCAAGCACTTTGATGATCAGCATTCTGAAATCAGATAAAGATGCCGGTTTTACTGCATAAAAATCTGCGCCAAGCCTCATCGAGGCAGTTATTGTCTCGGGATTTTTTGAAGTGGAGAACATTAAGATCCTGAGAAATTTCAGATCGTCCTGTCTGCTTCGGATTTCGCGAAGACAGTCGAATCCATTCTTCATAGGCATATTGACATTCAAAAAAATAATATCCGGCAACGGCTCAAGATCCATGCAGAGCAGCTCTGAGAGCTCTTGTCCGCTTTGAAGCATCCGCAGGTCGATTGACGGGCAGACCTCCGACAGCACCTCCCCGAAGATCATCCTGTCATCCTCATCATCATCAACAAGATATATGCTTTTAATAACATTCCGGCGCATTGATAAATCATTTAAACAATTTTATAATTCAAAATCAAATCCCGCCAACATTGCATTAGCCAACAATTTGATTCAGATTGCATTGGGACATAAAATTACAAATTGTTTAAGTATTATCAAAAAAAATTAAACAGAAAATAGAACAGCAGAGCCGAAATTTACACAGCTTGGCCAAATGCGGCGCTGCCAATTGTCAGACGGCGGAACTCCAGAATTCTATTTTTTAATCACCTTTAAAGCAATATCAAAAACTATCGTCCAAAAAAGACCGCAGGCATATCTGTTTATGCCAGGCCGCCGAAACGTTGATGCATTGTGAAAATGTTAAATTAAACGGCCTGTCCATCAATCCCTCCGGCAAATAGATTATTTTTGCATTTTCAGGACATCACACCCCGCCAAATTGCATCACGATAAGCAGATGGAGCAGAAAGCAGATCTAAAGGAAATTTTTCAGGTATTCATAAAGCTGGGCACAATCGGCTTTGGCGGTCCTGCGGCACATATTGCGATGATGCATGAGCAGGCGGTTGTAAAACGCAGATGGATGACCGAGCAGCATTTTCTGGATCTGCTTGGAGCAACCAGCCTTATCCCCGGCCCCAGCAGCACCTAAATGGCAATCCATATAGGTTATATCAAAGCAGGCTGGAAAGGGCTTCTTACCGCTGGATTATCTTTTATCACGCCTTCTGTTTTCATTACCGGTATTTTTGCCTGTTTAAACCGCACTTACGGACAGCTGCCCGAGGTACAGCCTTTCATTTACGGGATTAAACCAGCAGTCATAGCCATTATTATCGGGGCAGTTTATCCCCTGGCCTTAAAGTCTGTAAAATCTGTATTTTTAGGTTTGACCGCGATAACTGTTTTAGCTGCATCAGCAGCAGGAGTCAATGAAATTTATCTGCTCTTTGGATCAGGTCTTCTCGCATTGGCTGTCTTTCATATTCAAAAAATGGGAAAAGGCAGTATGCAAAGCTTTGCGCCGTTTGCCTGGGTGGCTGTCCCTGAAAATGTCTTCTGGCAGGCAGTAAATTCCAAACTCTTTTTGGCCTTTCTAAAAATAGGCGCTGTTCTTTACGGGAGCGGCTATGTGCTTTTTGCCTTTGTAGACACAGAACTCGTTGCAAAGGGGCTGCTCACAAGACAGCAGCTCATTGATGCCATTGCAGTGGGCCAGTTCACGCCCGGACCGGTATTTTCATCGGTCACTTTTATCGGCTATCAGATAAACGGCCTTTCTGGAGCGGCGGTATCAACTGCGGCAATTTTTCTCCCGTCTTTTATTTTCGTTGTCCTGCTTCATCAGCTGATGAAAAAACTGCGCACTTCAAAAGGACTGGCCGTGTTTATGGATGCTGCTAATGCGGCTTCTACAGCACTTATTGCCGCCGTATGCCTGGCCATGGAAGAAGACGCCATTATTGACTGGAGGACAATGGCAATCGCCGCCGTAAGCTGCACTGCTGTTTTTTCGCTTAAAAAATTAAATAGTGCTCTGGTGGTTACGGGAGGCGCCATCCTTGGTTATCTTTTGGCCGCTCTGTAATGCAGACAATCAAATAAAAAAACAGCTCATGCGTCGTAAAGCCTTAGTTAGAATACCTATTTCAAAAATTCAGCCCTGCACCGCTAAATATTTCTTTTAAAGGATACAGCCATCAATTTGCAAATGCAGTCAAAAGAAAATCTTCATTCAGGCGGCGAATAAAAAAATCCCCAGTCTGCAGACTTTAATGCAGTCCATAGTTTTCTTGATGTGGGTATCATATAAAGCTGGTGGTTGGAATTACGGCCTCAAGATGAAGCCTTGGACTTGCTGTAAACAGGCTGCATCTACTTCTTTTTCTGCTGTCCCGGAGCATAGGCTTTGGCGCTTTTACCGCCCGTCATTTTTTTGGCCTGTCCCGGAGGAACCTTGCCTGAGGATGTATGGACATGCGCACTGCAGCTGCTAAGCATCAGCACGCTGAGCGAAAGGAGAACGCTCCCGAATATTTTATTTTTTAGGCTTTGCATAAAGTATTTTTAAAATGCTATCAGACAAATATAGCCAATTTTATTTTTCATCTAGCAGTTAAAGTATCTATATTAAAATTAACAGGCTCAATATTATAAAATAAATTCTAAATTATTTATTCCGGACATTTTTTGCAACTATAAAGATAAATATCATAGTGGACTATTATGTTAACGGTTTAATATAAAAAAATATTAATGTAAATAATTATTTACTAAAACTTTGTTACAGCATCTTTTTAATTTTTACAAGAAAATACAGCAAATAAATTATATCTGCCTAGAATGTTAATATGTTAAGAATCTTTAAGCACAGTGATTAGGCACTTTTGAAATCTGCTAGGTAAACAGCTTATAATCAATAACGAATAAATAATAAATTAAGGAAATGCAATATCTCCAATGTCTTAAAACCAGATATCGACTTTATCGGATATGGGAATTATATAAATTTTAACGCTTAATTATGAAAATTGAAAAATAGGAATATTCAGATATTTGAGCGATACGCATTTAACAGTTTTTAGATTACAACATCAATAACAGCTTATCGTATTAAAACTGAAAAAAAAAAAAAAAAAAAAAAAAAA
>NZ_JBHUDZ010000018.1:415605-1043511 GCF_042678225.1 Flavobacterium artemisiae
CATAAATTTGTCTCTTTACATCTTATTTGCGGCAGGTGCTGTACTAGGCATTTACAGTATTGCCAACAAAAAATAAATTCCATTTTTGATACTGTCATTTTGTAATCGCTATGAATCACTAATATGATGAAAAAATTATTTTCCCTCCTTGTTTTAATCTCCCTGAAGAGCTTCTCACAGATGTATGTTGGCGCGTCAACACCGGTGTACGTTAAAAATCAGGTGCTGTACGTAACCGGCGTCATTAATCTGGCATCGGGCTCCAATCTATATTTACGCAACAACTCCCAGCTGCTTCAAGGCACCGCGGCAGCATCTGCAAATTCAGGCACCGGCACTGTCTCGGTTTATCAGGAAGGCACCTCTGATAATTTTGAATACAACTATTGGTGTTCGCCAGTCGGCGCCGCCAGTGGCGCAGCCGGGGGGTCAAATTTCGGAATTGCACTTCTGAATCGCCCGGTGAATTCAACAGATGCCGTATCGGCTGTAATACTTCCCGCAGGAAGTTACAACGGAACTGCGCTTCCCTTAAGCATAGCCTCTAACTGGATTTACAAGCTTACCAATGCAGGCAGTTATTCCCAATGGAGTTTTGTCGGCGCGGCATCTTCAATGGCGCCAGGAGAAGGATTTACGATGAAAGGGACAAGCGGATCCGATACTGCAGATCCGGAAGCAACAGGAGTTGTAAACAATAACGGCGCCGGCAGACAGCGCTATGATTTCCGGGGCAGGCCCAATGATGGGAATATTTTGGTTTCGGTAGGCACGGGCAATGCTGCGACACTTACAGGCAACCCCTATCCTTCTGCACTGGATTTGAATGCTTTTCTGATGGATCCCTCCAACAGCTCCTGTACCCGCGTAGCTTACTTTTGGGAACAGGACAAGACGGTGGATTCTCATTACCTCTCAGCATACAGGGGAGGCTACGGCACCTATTCGCCCGGCTCGCTGGGAAGCAATGGAATCTACGTCCCCGCCACTTTCAACAGTTACAACAGCGACGGGTCGCTAAACACAACAGGAACATCTTCCGGTCTGGCAATCGAGCGCAGATACAGTCCGATCGGACAGGGATTCCTAATCAACGGAAATACCAACGGCCAGGTTACCATAAAGAATTCCCACAGGGTATTTTATAAGGAAGGGGGCGCTTTATCTCAATTTGCTAAAAATTCAAAAAACACCGAAGCAGGGAAAATGCAGGAAAACACCGAGATTTCACACATTAAGATAAATACGATCATCAATAGCGCTTTCACCAGACAGCTTGCCCTTGCCTTTATGCCGGACGCCACAGACGCTGTTGATCCCGGTCTCGACGCACTGAACATGGACGAGGCCCTGCCTGCTGACGTTTCATTTTGGCTGGAGAACGCCAGCTATGTGATTCAGGGCGTAAATTTTGACCCTTCTAAAAAAATACCGCTTGCCGTCCATGCCGACAAGGCCTGCACCTTGAAGTTTTATATACCTGAAACTGTGGACTTTGATGCTTCCCAAAACGTGTATCTGCTGGATGAACTGGATTCCTCCTATCATGACATCAAAAACGGAAGCTATCAGGTGGGCGTGGCAGCCGGCATCTATAACGACCGGTTTAAAATAGCTTTCAACAGCCAGACATTAGGCACTCCGGGAGCATTGAGAAGCAGTCTTGCCATCTATCAGGAAAATGAAAGCAGGACACTGAAAGCTTTAAATCCCGGCCGTCTTAAATTTCGTTCTTTTAATCTGTACGATATGACAGGAAAAACAGTACTGCACAAAAAAGGACTGCCGCAGGAAGAAGTCTACAGTTTTTCAACGGCAGCTTTAAGTTCCGGCGTCTACATTGCTGTTTTCCTAACCGAGGAGAATGAAAAGATCACCCAGAAAATCATAATTTTCAATTCGGGCGGTTAAATCAGGATCAAAACCCTCTGCTCATATACTTTTTGACTGCCAAACTACTATTCAAATAAACCCATACACTATGACAGCTTCTAAACTTACAAAAAAATACTTCATATCGTTTCTGTGCCTTTTACTCACCTATGCTTCCCACGCGCAGATCGGAATTGGTACTGTGACGCCTAATGCCAGCTCGGTTCTGGACATAACCTCCACCACACAGGGTCTTCTGATGCCCAGAATGACCACTTTGCAGCGAAACTCCATAACTTCGCCTGCCGACGGCCTAATTGTATATGACACCGATCAAAGGGCTTTTTACTACTACATGCCGGCTACCTCTTCATGGGTCCTTATAAACAGCGGTGGAAGTCCAAGATTAAACTTTAAACGCATACGCTCGACAGATAATCTCGCAGTGGTGCTGGCCGCGGAACTTGCTGCCGGAGGAGGGGCAAAATATGTTTTAACTTCAAACACTTTATACGAAATCAATGGCACAGTGACCTTCAATCTTCCTATTGATCTGAACAATGCATACATTCAGGGTCTGGATGCCAATGAAGACATTATAGCAAAAACTTCGGGTATTCTTTTCGACGGCACCACAGGGGGGAGTATCAGAAGTGTGACCATTACAGCTCCCGGGGCAACTGTTTTTAACCTGAATGCATCATCATCGGCTTCCACATTTTTGTTCAGGGACTCCATCATTGCCAATTCAGGAAGCGTAGGAACTGTATCGGGCTTCGGGCTTGTTTTTGCCAGCATAGTAAATTTTTCCGGCAATACAAACGGAATTACATACAGCAATATCGGACAGCTGCTGCTGAGTAATCAGGCATGGTTCAGCAATAATGGCGGCACCTATGAAAAATTGACCGGTATATTTAACCTGGTATCCAAACAGGGGGGTTTCTCGAATGTTGCATCAGGAGCTTATGGATTTGACGTATCGGCCGCAGGTATTTCCATTTTAAGCGATGCTGTATTGGAGTCCGTGGTTTTTACCGGTCCTGCACCTGCCAATTATGTGCGTCCGTACACCTCGGGAACTTATTCGGGCTATAATTTCAACAACAGCTGGAATGTCAGGGCAGCGGGTATACCGACCGAAACCGATGCGAACGCCACGGGCGATTTTGCAATGGACTATGCGGTGGGAAGCGGATTAGCGGTACCTTTTACGAATAACTTAAATCCCAGTGATATTGTAAAGGTAGGGGCCGGCACACCCTCTACGGTCTACTCCAATTTATTCCGATTTTCAACAGATGCCGCCAATCGTCTGCGATACGTAGGCAAAAAGAAAAGGATCTTCCAAATTTCTGGATCTATTTCTTTTCAGGTTCCCGCGGCAGGAACTTACATCATTTACATTGCCAAAAATGGGGTGATGCTCACACAGTACAAGATCTACGGGAGGGGTGCCTCCACTAATGACATCGTGGTGCTGCCTCTGAACGCTACCACCGAAATGATTACCAATGATCAAATTGAGGTTTTCGCACAGCGCTACACGGGAAGCAACGGCAGCATAGTGGTGCCCAATATGACATTAACCATCAAATAGAACTCTCAGAAAAAGCACGGCCGTCGCTTCTTTGCAGCAGCTGAATAGAAAATGACTCTGCGGATTTTTTTTCATTCAGCTGTAATACTTGCCGCACCCTGAGAATAGACAGCTGATAATTGTGCCGGCCTTACCTGAAAAATCCCTTCAGGCGAACTTCAATTATGGAAAACGCAAATAAACTCTGCAATGAATCATCCCTGGATTATCAGAAAATGAAACTGGATGAATTTAAAGAACTTCTTACAGATTATTTAGAATCTGAAAAAGCTTCCCGTTTTGGTCTGCCGGATCCCGGGTACTTTGCGTACAAACTGATGATGCAGACTGTCGATCTGGAGGATCTTGTCCAAAAAGAGACAGGTGCCCCGCTGCAGGAATACATAGAGGGAGGCATAATCAAGGCCGCAAAAGTAAAAATTTTTGACACCAGCAGGTCTATCAACTATACTGCATCAGAATTAGGTTATAAAAACATTCATCATTTCACCAGACTGTTTAAAAATAGGACCGGAATGACGCCTTCTAAATACAGGGAGACGGTGATCAAACATTTTAAAGATAAATAAACAATGGAGTCAGTATTAAAAAATATCCTTAAAACTTTGATTACACTGATTTGAAATGACAGTGGAAATACCTTTTAATTTCGACAAAAACCAATACAAATTTTAAGGATTAATTCAGGAATCAATAATTTTCGTAAAGATTATAAAATAAACTTTAGCGCACATAATCACAACCTTGAGATTTCTGACGATAGTTTGGCAGAGCAGCAAGGGATAGATTTCTTTTATTATAGAGATTAAAGAATGCAGAAATATCTGCCTGGGGATCGAAATCAAATCAGTAGAAAATTTCTTTGTCCAAGGCCGCATTCCAGTTTATTTGAGGAATTTCCCCAGTAAAGATTTAACTACACTGAAACTATAGGCTTTACAGCCTAAAAATCTTCTCCCAGTTCCGACTTCCATCTGTTCTACACCCAATATCCCCTTAAAGACAAGCTGAAGGAAATGTCAAGATTTCTTGGCTTCGAAAATGATTTTTCCATGAGATACATTCCGATAAAACAATTGGAGCTTAACTGCGCCTTTCTATTTTCCAGCCGGGCTCCATGGAGAGTCTCCCAAAAATACAAGAAACAGGCAAACCCGCATGCTGGAGCTATCTGATGGTTTGCTGCTTTTTTAATGCCGTAAATTTTAAGCAAAGGCAAACCATTTACTAATTCGGCATTCATCGATAAATCTTAAACACTATTTGCAGCCTTCCGAACCCAACTATACCTTCAGCTCCTCCTGCTGTAGAATTTAAGCTTCAGACACTGCTTTACGCTATATTCATTAAACACTGTCCTGATGGGCAAATTAGATGATAAAAGTGTAAATTAGCATGCGTCAGATTAAAATCGTAACTTTTTATGAAATGGATTACTAGAGAAAGACCTAAAATAGACAGGATCGCCTGTCCATGGCTTATTAAGAACTTTGTGGATCCCGATGCTGAATTTATTTTCGTGCCTTTTGACAAGGTGATCGAGGAGGCCTCGCGTCTGAATGCTGTCCCTTTTGATATCCCAGATGTTGAATTCACACACTATCACGATCAGTGCACTTTTGACTATATAATAAAGAAATATGCCATAAGCGATCCTGCCGTGTCGATAATTGCATCGATTGTGCGGGGGGCCGATACCGACCGGCATGACATTGCGGCCGAATCAGCCGGGCTTTGGGCAATTTCTGCAGGACTTGCCCACAATATCTCAGATGACAGCCAATTGCTTGAAACAGGCATGATCCTCTATGATGCACTGTACAGCTGGGCTTTACACATGTACAAGCAGAAGCACCTGCAGAACAGTCCGTTTGAAAAGCTGCTGCATGAGGTCTACAGCAAGTTTTTAAAAGACAGCAAATCGGCAAAAACCCCTTCCTGGGTAAAGGAATTGAAAAACATGATCCAGGATCAGATCGATGCACAGTTTTCTTTCGACCTGAAAAAAATTTCTGTCGAACTGGATCTGAATCCTTCTTATCTTTCAAGGGAATTCTCCAAACATTTTGAGGATCTGAATTTTGGAGAATATGTCAGAAAGCAGCGGATTGAAAAAGCAATCAGCCTCATTGAGGGTTCAGAGTATACCCTTACTGAAATCGCCTACATGACAGGCTTTTCAGACCAGAGCCATTTTACCAGGATTTTCAAGCTTCATACGGGACACAATCCATCTGCTTATCGAAAAAAAATCCAGAAAAAGTAAGCAATATACAAAACGTAAGATACGTTCTATTCACTGCCATCTGATAGCGGTAGCTTTGTTTTTATATTCTAAAAACAAAAACCAATGCAGTTAAAAAATCTGCAGTGCATTTTAATGCTGCTGCTTTCAGCCGCCTCGTTTTCACAAAACAGCTTTCACAAGATATCGGCCTACGTCGGGGTCATGCATCCTATCGTAACCATAAACAGGGACGAAACAGCTCTTAATTTCAGGGATTATTACGCAGTGGGGCTTCCAGTGGGAATCAACTTGTGGAAAAGTGAAAAAATCGGATTTTCTTTTGAGGTCGTGCCCAATATCAAAGACGATCAGGGAAGCAGCAAGGTTACCAATCTGCTGTTTCATCCCGGAATTCTGGCCGCTTTAGGACATGGATACACCTTCGCGGGAAGAGCCGCTTTCGAATCTTCGGGAAGATACGGTTTTACCCCCGTTCTGAGCAAGACCGTACTTAAGAGCCAAAACTGCAGTTATTTTCTCGCACTGCCCCTGCCCGTGCGCTTTGGCAATGACCACCCCGCTTCATTTACTGTCGGATTCCAAGCTGGAATCGTTTTTTAAATACTGAGATCATGAACCAAAAACCAAAATACTCATTAAAAGAAATCACACCATACTTTTTAAAGGTGGGCACATTTGGCTTTGGAGGCCCCGTTGCCCTTGTCGGCTATATACATCGGGATCTGGTGGAAGACAGGAAATGGATTTCCGAGGAAGAATACAAAGAAGGTCTGGCGCTGGCACAGCTGGCTCCCGGCCCTCTGGCTGCGCAGCTGGGCATATATATCGGCTACGTCCACTACAGCTTTCTGGGTGCTACTCTGGCCGGATTCGCTTTTGTGCTGCCTTCTTTTCTAATGGTGCTCTCCCTTGGCATTGTCTACCAGCTTTACGGCGGACTGCTATGGATCCAGTCGGTTTTTTATGGCGTAGGTGCAGGCGTTATCGGAATAATCACCCTGAGCGCATACAGGCTTACAGTAAAATCAATTGGAAAATTCAGCCTGGGATCATTCAAGGAAAAATGGCTGCTCTGGCTGTTCTTTATTATCATATTGGCAGTAACCTATATAACCGAACGCGAGCAGATTCTGGTATTCATTGCCGCCGGTCTGATCTACATGCTGATCAAAGCCCGCCCTATGGCTAAAATTTCAAAAACAGCAAACATATCTGTTGTTTTTTTATCCGGAATATGGGAATTTGAAAGCGGAACACTTTTAAAGATTTTTATTTTCTTCGCCAAAGCCGGCGCATTTGTATTTGGAAGCGGACTGGCCATCGTACCTTTTCTGCATTCGGGAGTTGTGGTTGAAAACAAATGGCTGACCGAACAGCAGTTTCTGGATTCGGTGGCTGTGGCAATGATTACACCCGGCCCTGTTGTGATAACAGTCGGTTTTATAGGATACCTTGTAAATGGCATTGCGGGTGCTATTGCGGCCGCAATGGCAACCTTCCTTCCCTGCTATCTGTTCACCATCGTGCTTGCTCCATTTTTTAAAAGAATAGTCCATAATAAAAGCGTAAAAGCCTTTGTGGAAGGCACAACGGCAGCCGTGGTAGGCGCTTTGGTAGGGTCTGTAATCGTAATTGCGAAAAGAAGCATCATAGATGTTCCGACTGCTTTGATCGCTTTTTGCGCCATTCTTTCATTACTGTATATTAAGAAAATCCAGGAACCTGTAATTATTGCCATAGCGGCAGTAGCCGGAGTAATGATAAAATTTATTTTTTAAGCAAATGAATTAAGATTTAATTGTCACTTTTTTGCCATAAAAGCTAAGGCAGTTTTTAAAGATATTTTTTCAATCTAAGTTTTGTGACTAGATCGTGGCACATCGTTATTTCAAAAATAGAAAACCACCTAAATTGTAGCCTAAGAAGTTTCGGTTTGAATATTGAAAGGGATTACTTTTGTGCTACAAAACCTAAATCGCATAAAAGTAATTCATAGAGCCAAAGAAAGACAATCCTACCTTAACTTAAAATATTCTTTTAAAATCCTCCATAAAATTTGTAAATTTCTACATTACTTTAATGCGATAACTCAATCGAGTTTTTATATTTTTTTGCATCAATCCCCAACAGACATCTACTAAACCAAATTTACAAAACCAATGGAAGACAGACACTACATATAGAAAGCCAATTTCTTCAAATCGTCCAAAAATGATTTTGAAATTTGTCCTGTCCCTCACTTAAGGAGACAACTACATAGTAGTTGTCTCTTTTTTTATACACAAAAATATAGATTTTTCAAGCCTTCACAACCTAAATTTGTGGTTCGATTTTTTCACAAGAAATTCTTAGCCTGTTTGAAAAAAACAGCCTTAAGTGGTGCTATTAGAGAATTAGTCGAAACTGAACAATGGTTCGAAATCCCGTTAATGATATAGGATTTTTTTTCTATTTTGGTTTATCGTAATTTTTTGATACTAAATACAGTAATTCCAAATAATTTTAGCTTTCTTCTCATCTATCTGAGTGCTGTTTTTCGATTAAAAATTGTTACTCAACTGATGCAAAAAACAGGTATTTTCCTGTTTTTGAAAACAGGAAAAATAGTAAAATCAACATTTGATAAGCTTAGGTTCGAAAGTTAGGCAATGCCGAACAAACCTCTTCAAAATCAGAAAACATTTAATTTACATAAAGAATAGGCAGATTACTTTTCTTATTGAAGTATTGATAGATTTGTTGTTCTATTGACGCTAAAAATTGATTAATTTTCCCCCCGAATCATCTGGATAAAAATTAAATTTTGAAATTTGTAAAGAAAGACAGCTACATCTTTTTAAAGTTGTCGCTGCCCATGTTTTAATCATCTTTTTAAGAATATTAAGAATTACTTTATTATAATGGAAATTAATATTTGAAATAAAACTAAAAATAAAAATAAACACCTGTTTCTCTAATTAATGCTTCTTCAAAAAGATTGATTATTTCCTCAACCTTTTTTAGTAATTCTTTTTCAAATGAACTCTTATTTGAATTTAATTTTTTAATCACTTTTGTGATGGATTCTTTTCCTCTCACCTGATCAGATTCATAGTCATCAATATTAGAAAAACCTGCATCATTAATCAAATCAAATATCCCACTCTCAGATAAAATCTTAAATTCTTCAACATTTAAAACCAATTCTATAAGTTCATCTTTAGTTGCTTCATCATAGTCTAACGCAGCTTCTGCTTTTTTGTCTTTTGGAACTGTAATTATTTTTTGTCTCATTAATTCTAATCTATATTGTTAAAATGAGTTATTTGATTATATTCAGATTGACTTCTTCCCATCTGTTTTCCATTTACTATTTTATTATTAGGAACTACACCATCTAAGTTCAAATATACTCTGGAGGAATACCTTTTTTGCGACAAAAAGTTAAGGCAGTTTAAAAAATATTGAGAAAGGTTTTGAGTTAAATAACTTTTGAGAAGGACTAATTCTAAAATAATTCAGCACTTTATAAATTTGAAACCATGGAGAATACCCGAAAAAAGTGGCCATTATAATTTAAAATCTGTGCGAATAAATGCTATTTTTGTAGTACATCTTTAATCTCAGGCTCAAACTCCTCAATAACCCAATCAAAAAATACAGCAAAATAATGTTTATACAATTCTACGTAAATATGTATGAATTTATTAAAGCGTACTAGATTTTCGGGACTATTTTGTAAACTATATTTTTTTGTTTCTACATCAAAAAAAGAAATTGGTTCAATATATTTTTCCGTATTTTCTTTATCAAATCTGAAAAAAAACAAATTGAATAAACCTTGATTTATGACTGTTAAGTAATTAGAAAAATTATATGATAAATTAATATTTACCTCTTCTTCTTTTATTCCAAATAAGATTTTCGGCGGATAGAAATAAATCAATTTTTAGCTCCGATGGAACAACAATCAAGTAACTCATAGAGCCAAAAAAAGACAATCCTGCCTTAACTTAAAACATTCTTTTAAAATCCTCCATAAATTTTGTAAATTTATATATCAGTTTAATGCGATGAATCAATTGAGTTTTTACAATTTTTGCATCAATCCTACTCAGGACATCCAAACCAAATTCATAACGCCAATGAAAGACAGACACTACATATAGAAAGCCAATAACTTCAAATCATCCAAAAATGATGTTGAAATTTGTCCTGTCCCTGTCACTAAGAGAGACAACTAATAAATAGTTGTCTCTCTTTTTTTATACACAAATAGTAGATATTTCAAGCCTTTACAACCTAATATTTGTGGTTCGATTTTTCACAAGAAATTCTTAGCCTGTTTGAAATAAACAGTCTAAAAGTGGCGTCGTTAGAGAATTAATCGAAGCTAAACGATGGCTCGAAATCCCGTTAAGGATATAGGATTTTTTTCTCTTTTGGTTTATCGTAATTTTTTGATACTAAATACAGTATTTCCTAGATAATTACTAAACATAACTTAAATATTCCAGCCTTTTATCATGCGGAATATAACAAGGTGATCCCAATATCATTGTATTCCATGGTTTCCAGTCTCCTGCAAGCTTAATATTATTTTCTTTATGATGCTCTAAAATCCCTGCCTTTAAAAAATCCTTTAAAGGGATATGCAATGTCCTTAATGAACATCATACGCTCGTTGACCCAGCGGTAAATAACTTCAGCATAATCCAAAAGCTCCTGTCTTTGTAACAACTTATCCCAACAATACTGCTCTTCATAAGATCGCTCTTTGTTAATCACTATTTTAACCCTGTGGAATTTCTGGTCAGAATCTTTATACTCTTGAAATTTATTTGTCATCTATAATTGTTGCTCAACTGAAGCAAAAAATTGACTTATTGCTCTAAAGATTTGTTGCTCTAATGACACGAAAAACTGGTTTATTTCTGTTATTCAGTTTAAGGCAGAAATTATCTTATTTCTTTAGTAAACTCACTTTGATTTTTTTTAAAGAAGAAAAAACTTAACAAATTATTTGCTTTTTTATTAACAAATGTTCATGTGATAAATTTTTAAAATAAAAAATATTTTTTAATTTTTATTCATACAAGAATGAAGGTAAAAATAGCCAAAGCATCCATTCACAATAGCTTTTTATATTTATTTATTATCATTTCTTAACAATAAAGTATAAAAACAGGTAGAAATACGTGAAATTTTAACTAAAAATATTAAACAAATCTGACAATATATAATTAATATTGTCTTACAAAATTGTATTTAAGATTACTCATGGTTTTAAAAGATAATTTTCATTTTATAACATTACAATACCATTGCTGCCTATGATTTAAAGTCAATACATTAAAGTTAGTTAAATTCTAAAACACAGATTATGAAATTATTATTTTTAATGGAGTCTGTTAATGTTTTTCATATCTGATTCCCCAAATCAACCGAATAACAAACCTAAACTTAACCTATGGCAAAACGACTACCCAAACTACCTCCTTTGCTACAAAGTAAAATTTACAAAACCGGACAAACCAGAAGCGCGAATGATGATGTAATTTTTCAAAACCGAGCCAACAGAAACGGCACTGTTTTGATACCTTTTGAATCGATTCGTTTATTCGATATTTCCATATTCACTTCGGATAAATTTGAAAGCGGTTTTATTGTTTTACTTAGTCCGGAAGAATATTACACAAATCCTGACACAGTACTCCTCATGAGAGCCCGAAAGTTAAAGCTTGGTGTCAATGCAATCTTGCTATACGAAACAAGAGCGCAATGGAACGAATTTAACCCGTACAGAAACAAGCTTAATATCGCTGAAAAAAGAACATCTCCTATAGATGGTCACTTTGTTGCCAGAATACCATCAACTTCAAAAAACGAAGAAAAAGTTATTCTTGGTTTTAATACGAGTAGTTGTAAAGGTGCCGGAATCAGGGTATCGGAATACGCCTCGCTTTCAACGATCAAATCTTCTCACTTGCAACTGGAATATTTATTCTGGCTTTGCCATAACTCAAAAGAAATAGCACTTGGTGCCGGAATGACAGATAGTGAGATCGAAAATCGAATTACGGCGATAACTGCGGCTTGTAATAATCAAAAGTTATCTAATACTGACCGGCTTTACAAAGCCCGGATTATTGATAGTGCTAAAAACACGATTTGTCCACTTTGTTTAAAAAAACTAAGTGCAGAGAATTTTCTCATCAACTTTTTTGAATCCGCAGAAAAGTCGGATATTAATAAAGAAATTAGTCCAATAAATCTTTTTTACATTAATCAGCTCAAAACTGGTGAATTTAATCATACCCCTTATAATTTAGCCTGGGGACACCAAAACTGCAACATGATTTGTAAAGAAACAGGAGTAATCGAAACTATTAAATGGATGAAAGAAATTGTAGTAAATACGATTATTTTCAATAGGGATTCATTCTCTTAAATACCTCTAAGTATTAAGTCAAACATTTAAAAAAGCTATTTGCAAAAAAAAATTAACTTTTGCCCATTGGCATAAATTATTGAATCATTTCTAGATCAATTATTTAAGAGTTAAACCGGAAAAGCGATTTAAAAAACTGTTTTTGATTTATTTAAACAATATGAAAAGAATAAAAAATTTCACCCCAAAAAAAAAGAAATGATGAGAGAGCTAAGAAAAAAATACATAGAAAATTATAGTGGTTTTCCAAAAGAAATTTGGATTTTGACACTAATAACTTTTATAAACAGAACAGGGACAATGGTAATTCCCTTCCTGTCGAAATACATGAGAGAAAATCTCAATTTCGATTATAATCAAATCGGTTGGGTTATGGTTTGTTTTGGTCTCGGTTCCTTTGTAGGTACCTGGCTAAGCGGTGTGTTATCTGATAAAATTGGATTTTATAAAGTAATGATCGGAAGCCTTTTGGGAAGTGGTCTTATCTTCTTTATGCTGCAATATATAACCTCTTTTCAAGGATTTTGTATCGCTATTCTGTTTTTAACAACTATTGCCGATATGTTTAGACCAGCAATGCTCGTGTCCTTAAACACATATAGCCGAAAAGAAAATAAAACCAGAGCGCTGTCTTTAGTAAGATCAGCAACAAGTCTGGGTTTCCTGTTTGGTCCTCCTTTGGGCGGTCTTATAATTATATTAGTAGGGTATAAATATCTCTTTTATGTAGATGCCGCTACGTGTATTTTGGCCGTTTTAGTTTTTGTTTTGCTGGTCAAAGAAAGAAAATTACCTTTTAAACTTAAATCACACAATATAGGAGTTGACAAATATGCGATATTAAAAGATAGAACTTTTTTAACTCATATGTTTATTTCCCTTATTACAGGAATTATGTATTTCCAGGTATTTACGACATTGACACTTTACCACAAGGAACAATTTAATCTATCAGAAGTCAATAGCGGTTTACTTTTAAGTTTTAGTGGGATATTAACTTTGCTGTTTGAGTTACCGATTGTTAATTATGTCGAAAAAAACAAAATGAATAAACTGAATGTTATCATGGTTGGTCTCTCCTTTATGGTACTTAGTTATATTCTTCTTTTATTAAATGACAAGTGGTATGGAATATTGTATGTAATGATGTTTTTCATGACTCTTGGCGTGATGTTGACTTTTCCATTTTCAAACTCTTTTGCCATGACCCGGTCACACAACAATCAGGAAGGCAGGTACATGTCTGTATTTACAATGAGTTTTAGTCTTGCGCATATATTAAGCGCCAAAACAGGTATGGAAATTGTCGCCTATGCCAGTTACAGGGCTGATTTTATATTTATGAGTTTAATTGGAGTATTCGCTATTACGCTTTGCTACTTTTTGGTTAAAATGGTTGAAAAAGAATCAATAGAGACTAAAATAAAAATAGTGCAATCTATTTTTGTTGACAAAAGCAAGAGTGCTTAATTTACTTTTATACGAAAATGAGTTATAAACTTCTTTTCAATATTTAAATAAATTTTATACTCTTAATATGAAACAAAACTCTCATTTAATATGAAAAAATATATTCTACTAAGTGTCATATTTATTTTTAGTTTTTTTATTCCTTCGAGTATAATTTCACAAAAGCTTTATGGCGGAATTGAAATCGGAAGCAAAGGAGTAAAAATGTCGGTAATAAATGTCCAAAACATAAAAAAAGGAAAATATGAAGTAATTGATTTTTGGACAGAAAATGTGGCCATCGCAAAAGGTATTTCCATAGATGGAAAATTAGCGGACAGTGATATTGAAAGTGCTTTTAATGTAGTAGTGAAAAATTACACCAAAATACTGAATGAATACAAAATTGAAGAGAAAAACATCTTTATAGTGGTTTCCTCAGGAGTTGGAATGGCCAAAAATATAGATATTTTACTGCAGAGACTCCATGTGTTTACTAATATTGATGTTGCAAAAATTTCTGCTGAAACGGAAGCAAAGTTACTCTTAAAAGGATGTATCCCTCCAAAAGAGTATTCAGATTCTTTGATTCTTGACATTGGCGGAGGAAATACTAAAGGCGGATATGTGGAGGAATTCGATATCGATGACATTTTAAAATTTTATCCCATAACATTAGATTTGGGTACCGTAACTTTAACAGAGAAAATAAACAAAAAAGCAAAGACCAGTACAATTGATGAATTTAATGAGCTTTTGTCATCAACCTTACCTGAATTAAAAGAGCAAATACAGGATTTGTACAAACAAAACCCAAAAATTTTCAACAAAAAAAACATGTACATGTCAGGGGGTGCTGTTTGGGCATTCTATACGCTGTATAAAGGAAACAATGTAACAGAAAATTTTAGTTCCTTTAAAATTAGCGATGTTGAAGCTTACAACACTATTATAAAAACGGATTATGCAAAATTTGAAACATTAGCTTCTCAAAACAAAGATGTTGAGAAAGTACTTAAAACCTATTCTCAAAAATACCTGATTGCAGCAAATACATTATTATTGACGTTGCTGGAAAAAATGCCTGCCATTAAATCAAAAGATATCTATTTCACAAAACAAGGACAAATGGCTTGGTTGCTTTCGTATATTGCTGATTCAGCAAAAAAAGCTAAAAATATAAATTAAATATTATTTTTCTAAGCACTATCTGGTCTTAGATAGTTTCGAATCAAAAGTTTTGTAATTGGCAATTTGGACAGTAATACACGGATGATCTATTGTAAACATGAGTCATAAAAAATCCAGTAATGATTTGATTACTGGATTTTTTATGGATTCTTTTTATTCAGTGAAGTCAATCATTAAACATTATCTATAAATAACCTCAAATAATTTTTTGCAAATCCAATTGAGAAGATGGCTTAGCTTTTAATTCTAAAATCCGGTTTTTTTCGCATAGATGCGTTTGCAAAAAGATCTTCATTTTTAAGCTTAATAAACTCAAGACCAAATTGTTTGTCCCGGTACCAATTGTTTATAAGCAAATTCAAGTCTTTGCTTTTAGTTATTCCAATAACCTTAGTGTCATTAATAAGCAGATCTTTTAAAATTATTTTATCCAAATATTCATTGGTAATCGAAATGGTATCCGCAAATACAATGAGTTGACTAAACCCTGATATTACGGAATTGGTTAATGTTAAAAAAGTATTTTCCCTGATTAATATGGCTTCATATTTAAGTCCTTCAATTTCAGGTCCAATATTTTCAGTATGCATCATTGTTATATTGGTCGCATTTACTCGAGTCATTTCTTTCTTACTATCTAAGACTTCTCCTTTTCTTGTATCGACTGTTTCCATTTCGAAACATCTGGAACCATACTTATCTGACAAAAATGGACTTCTAATAGCAATACTGTTAGAGATATTGCATTGAACGCCTTGAGTAAAATCAAAGTCATCATCAGCAGATCGAAAAGATATTAAATGACTGGTATTAATATATCCTCCATAAAACTGAAAAGAATCATCATCGCATGAAGTAACTTGTATGTATTCTAACTTTGTTTTTTTACCCACTCCGGCTAATGACAATCCATTTAGTGGTTTATTAGAAGGTGTTTTTTTTCCTGAAAATTCGATTCGCACATATTTTAAAATACCAGAGTCACTTTCTTTATTCTCTCCGCCATAAAGTGCTTTTTGCGGATCAAGTTCAAAATCCAAAGTACCAATTCCTCCAGTCTTATTAATGGGTGCATCTCCCAAAAGAATAATACCTCCCCAATCACCCGCATTTCGATCTCCCGAGTTTTTGCTGGAAGTAAAAACTATCGGATCAGTTTCTGTACCTTCTGCCATAATTTTGGCTCCTTTTGTAATGACTAATATCGACAAAGTCCGGGTATCGCATCTTATAAGTGTACCAGGCTCAATTGTCAGGGTTGCATTTGAAGCAACATAAACTGTTCCAACCAATATATAAACATTTTCTTTTTTTAAAGTCATGTTTGAAGTAATAACACCAGTTAGTATTATAGAGGCTTCATTATAACTTGTGCCTTTAGGATTGAAGTTAGTCCAAATGTTTAACCAGTTAGCGTCACCGCTTATACCTTTGGTCTGCTGTGCGCTAATCAATATTGTGAAACTAAAAAATGCAAGTAATAGGAATTTCTTTTTCATAACTTCTTTTTCTAAAATTATTTAAAAAAAGGCCAATCATTGAAAGTCAGCCGTTTAATGTTTTAAAATCCATTATATTTTAGCAGCAATTTCTTTTTTGTATTTGTTTAGTATTGCTTTTGTCATTCCCATGTTAGCTTTAGTTGAATCAACTGCAAGATAAATCATATACATGTTGTTATCAGAAACGTCAATAATATGAATTTGAGACGATAAAGTAATCATGATATCTAAAACAACTTGATTTTTTAACCCCAAGGCACTGATTGCATTCAATTTTGCTTTGACCACTTCAAGGTTGAAAGCAGAAGCTAATTCAGGATCAAAATCCGGAACCACAGAAAGTGAGTAGTATGAAATTCCGCTTTGAATTTCTGCAATTGAAACTGCAATAAAACCTGGTGTATTTTTTTCAAGATCTTCTCCAAATTGTTTTAAAAAGTCTGACATAAATTTAGTATTAAATTGTTTTTAATAGTTTTTGCTTTCAACTGCAGCATTAATATTACAAATATATTCCTTAAAACAATTTCAACACTTTTCATTTGAAGATAATTTCTTACTTTTTACTTATTTTTTTTTAAAATTTTCTTTTTAGAGAATACTAAAAAGAAAAGCACTGAAAATCAAATGTTTATATTCTACTATTTTATCACCATCAAGTGGTTATTTTCTAAATAACAAAAACAATCCACATTTAAAAACAATAAATTGATAATCAGCTGTTTATACTATATGATTTTAACCACTGCATGGTGTTAATTATTTTAAATTATTATTTTTTGTCAAATTAAAAATCTAATAATCTGTTAGTTACGAATTAAAAAGGTATTTTTCCCCCTTTGATGGTAAATATCCCAGAACTTATTCATAATCACTATGTAAAAATTAAAAAATATAAAAAACAAAACAGTTGTGCATACCACCGGACTCATCTTCAATCCGCAGCGTCTGCTCAGCAGTCTGAGCTTTGCTATGACCTATAAAATCACTGAAGAACTGCTGCCCGATGCCCATGTGGTTAAACTTTTCAAACTCCTCAAAGTGGAAACTGGAAACTCTGATAAAGATGAAATCTTTTATATGAGCTCTCATACATCTTCGCGCATCAAAGTAAAAAACTTCTTGAATTCGCTGCAATTCTCAGCCAGAGACCTTTCAAGAACAATGCAGATCATTCCGATTGGATTACAGGACTGGAATTCTTCTGCTTCAAACTAAAGAAAGTTAAATATCCCGAGGACGCTATTGCAGCAGCACTTTCAATATTTCCCTAAGCTCTGCAATACTGTTGGGCTTGGATATATATTTTACAGGTGTACTATTGGATTCGGCAGACCACATCCTTATTTACTTCATTTACAGACTCACGGAATATGAGGCAGTCATCATGGTCATCATCAATTAGCAATATATTAGCAGGCAAAGGTGTGCAGTTTGTATGGCGGGAACAATATATAGCAGAACACCTGCTTTCTTCAATGATTGAAGACTTTGACGGCAACAAAATCAACATTGTTCAAAGTAATACCACTATTTAAAATTATATACGAAAATAGTTATAGTGAAAATACTTCTTCTAAAGGAACTTCTTTAAAAAGCAATTCTAAAATTCGGTTTTCTTAACCTTTAATTCTTCTTCTAAATCGTTTAAAATAATTAACTGCATCTTATTCCAAGATTATGCTTACTCATACATTAGAAAATCGTACTCATTACATTTTTTGCATTATAAAAGCCTATTAGTTGGTATTTTTAATAAAGAAATTAAAAACTAGGTAGAAAACTCTAAAATTCTAATCATATGAAAAGCAAAAAAAACTTTACCGGCGCCATCGGTGCGTGGCTGACTGATGAGCTACATCCAGCAAACGCGACCTACAGCTCACCCAACAGCAATTTTAGTTCTATTAAGCTCAACGGGATATACCACACCCTTGATTACCTGAGCATCGGCTGGTTTGGAGTGGATATGAGTAACCCTAGCAGTCCCACCCTGCAAACCAGTAACACATATCTTGCACAACAGGTTTTAGATGCCCGTGCACAAAACCCGGACATCACCATATTTGCTTTACTGGCCTATACCCAAGAAATCACCAACGATCTCCAAACGATCATCAACAACCCCACCCTGCTGACCACTTTTGCGACCAATGTTGCCAACTTTTTGGCTAACAATGACCTCAATGGTTTCGACATAGATTGGGAACAGCCCACGAGCCAACTCTCCCATAATCAATGTGGCCAATGGCTCAACGCATTGGGTAAGGCTTTCGGGGATACCTATTATCTGGCCATTTCGGCGAGTTCTAACCAGTCCGGTAATGTCAAAAACCTGAATGCGGATGCTGTGAATGCCAATGTGGATGTGTTCAATTTGCAAAGTTACTGGGTTAGCGATCCTAGCGTATTTATTGCACACGGTATCAATGCCGATCTATTGGGATTCGGTGCTTATTTAGAAAGTGATGTCACTGCGCTTTATGCTTCTCAGCAATACGCTGCTGGGATTCAGTACCAGAGTAAGCAATACCCCTACCAAACTATGATGAGTTGGCGGCTTGATTCTTCCAACTGGCCTTTCGAGCAAAGTCAGCAACTATTGATGCGGCCATACCTGACCGGCCAACCGGATGTGGTTGTGTTCGACGATGGAGCCATCTTGAATGCACAAACTACTCCTACTATTATCCAAAGTATCGTTATTCGTAGCGGAGATGTTGTAGATGCCATCCAATGTACCAATGCCAGCAGCGACGGCTCGTATGTGGTACAACTATTACAACACGGTGGTGATGGCGGCAATGGGAATAATCCGATCAATCTCACAAATGGCCTCACCGCTTTCAGTTACGTAACAGGCTACTGGTACGGACAGAATGTGGTCGTTCAAATCACCATCAACGGCACAAGTTATCCCGCCACCATTAATCCCAACGTAGTTGATACACAAAATTTTCAGGTGACTGCTCCTGCGGGTAGAACTATTATTGCATTCAGTGGACAAACCTCTTATGTGAATTTGGCAGGCGGAGGTTTCAGTTGGGTGTTATCGCAGATCAACGGAGTATTCGGTTAATGATTTTTTTATTCCCTCTGGTGCTCGTATGCAACGAGTGCCTACATAATATTTAAAAGATAATTGTAGCGTTTGTAACGCGGTCTAATAAAAAAAGGTTCTTAATACGTTTTATTAAGTAGTAAGTATCTAAAAAGCCACATTGCAAACGCTTTGATTTAGTTTATACAAGTAAAGGGGGGGGCTCTGTCGCATCTGTCAGAATCAAATATAACACTTTAAGTAATTTAAAAGTTAGGCCGCCAATTTACAGAATGATTTAAACATAGTTATCCCTGGTTCAATCATCTGATTCTTTCTCAGCATATGCACAACTTCAATTCCGCTCAATGTTCGCCTTGCTGGTTCAAAGCTTTTAAAGCCTAACCCGTTTTGTATCCTCCATTTTATAAAACGATGATCCTGTTCTATAATATTGTTGAGATATTTACACTGCCGGATTTTAATCTTTGAGAATGAACGTTTGTTATAGACTTTGATTGCTGCAGTATTAGAACCGCTTTTATCAATGTTTATTACTCTTGGCCGGCAATTATTAGTAATTGCTTTAATTAGAAAAGACTTAGCGCTCATTTGTTGTCTTTTTCTGCTCAAAAGAAAGTCAACCGTATTACCTAATTTATCTACCGCTCGATATAAATAACACCATATACCTTTTACTTTGATATAGGTCTCATCCAATCTCCAGCTCGTCCCCACTCTGCCTTTTCTCTTCTTCATTTCTAACTGGATGAAAGGTGTAAACTTATAGACCCAGCGTTGAATAGTAGTATGATCAACATGAACTCCGCGCATTATCATGATCTCTTCAACATCCCGATAACTAAGTGTAAATCTTAGTTTGACAGAAATCATCTTTTACCCACCCATTTCTTTTCACCCAATATCCCTCTATTAATCAGATAGATACAATCTATTATTTTGTTCATTGTAGCGGTTTTTACTTTGTTTGGATATGCTCTGAATTTTGTTTGAAAATTCCGTTAGGAATTTTTATTTGTAATCTTTTATTATAAATTTACAACTATCACAAAGGGCCAACTTTAGTTAGAAATCAAAAAAAATATGAAATCAATTCAATCAATCACTTTTATTTTATTATTTATAACACAATTGTGTTTAGCACAAAGTAAGAAAGAAAAACTAGAACAGCTTTTTGAATTTTACAATCAACAAAATCTTTTTAACGGTTCTGTTTTTATTTCTGAAAAAGGAGAAACTTTACTAAATAAAGGTTATGGATTATCAAATGTAGCTTTAAAAAAGGAAAATAACGCTAACAGCATTTTTCAAATATATTCCATTACAAAAACTTTTACAGCAACAGTAATTTTAAAATTAGTAGAAGAAAAGAAACTTTCATTACAGGATAAACTTTCAAAGTTCTATCCGGATTATCCTGATGCAAGGACTATTTCAATTGAAAGTTTGCTAACCCATACCTCTGGAATTTATGAATATACCAGAGGCAATGATATGAAAGACCAAACAGAAAAATCATTTGTTGAATTTCAAAAAACTAAACCTTTGGATTTTCCTGCTGGAACTGATTGGAGTTATTCTAACTCGGGATATTATTTTCTAGGCTATGTAATTGAAAAAGTTACTGGAATAAGTTACGAAAAAGCAGTTGAAAAATACATCTTTAAGCCATTGAAAATGAAGCAAAGTGGTTTCGCTTATAAAAATCTAAAAAGCGAAAATAAAACCATTGGCTATGAGATTTTTTCTGAAAAAGAACAAAAACCATCGATTGTTTATGATCCGCCTATGCCTTTTGCTGCTGGTGGAATATACTCAACTGTTGAAGATTTAAATAAATATTATAATGGACTAAAAAATTACAAGATTATCTCAAAAGAAAGTTTAGAAAAAGCATATACGCCTTTCAAAAACAATTATGGTTATGGTTGGATTACAAGGCGTATGTTTGGAAAAATGACAGTTGGTCATAGTGGTTATGCAGCAGGTTTTTGCAGCAATTTTGTTCAAATTCCCGAAGATGATATCTGCATTATACTGCTTACAAATACAGAAAGAGGTTTAGACACTGCTACTTATGCTATTATGAAAACTTTGTATAATTTGTATAATAAAGATTATAAAATTCCAGTTGTAGCCAACATAAGCTCAGAAACTTTAAAGCAATATGTGGGAACTTATCAAGTAGAAGACAATTTTGTAATTTACCTTACAGTTGAAAACAATAAATTAAAATTGCAAAGTGGAAACGGGCCCACAACTATTCTATATCCTGTAAAAGAAAATTTGTTTTACGCTGAAGAATTAATGGGTGATGTAGTTTTTGAAAGAAACGAGACTTCACAAATAGAGTCATTAAATTTTCATGTAGGAAATCAACTAAAAAAAGCAAAAAAAATATTTCCTTCCTGGGGAATTGCAGGAACTGCCACAGAAAAAGGCTGGGAAGGTCCTGATGCAAAACTTGTTGAAACTGAAACAAAAGGAATTTGGACAATTAAAAATATTACTTTAAAAACAGGAGAGTTTAAATTTCGTTTTAATGACGATTGGACTTTAAATTTTGGAAAAGATATGAGCGACGGAATAATGCCAAAAGGAAATAATATAGAAATTTTAACAGGCGTTTATGATATTACTTTGGACATAACTGATTACGAAAAACCAAAATACAAAATCTTCAAGAAAAGTTAAAAAACAGCCTACAACTGCTAAAGGATTCGTTGCCGTGCGTAGCACGAATATTAAGCCTCTAGACTACATACAAACCGCTTCAAAACAAAAAAAGAGACAACCAGCAAATAGTTGTCTCTTTTTTTATACACAAATTTGTAGATTTTTCAAGCCTTTACATCCACATTTGCGTTTCGATTTTTTCGCAAGGAATTCTTAATCTGCTTGAAATAAAAAGTCCTAAAGTGGCATTATTAGAGATTTAATCGAAGCCGGACGATGGTTCGAAACACGCTGTCTCGACTACCGTTTTAATCTAATAAAAGATTTGAAAATGAATTGTTCTAAAATGAAACTACTTACCTTGTCTAATTAAAGAAAATACATGAAAACCAATTCCTAAACAAATAGAAAATAATGCTCTATACCAAGGAATTATTCCTGTACTAACTAATTGTATAGTGCCAACTATAAAAAGTGGTATATAAAAAAGTACGGCAGTTATAATTCCTGGAGAATAACTTTTTAATTTAAAAACTCCCCAAATATGAAAACACGCATTGGCCATAAGAATAGCGGCCACGTCGTACCAGATACTGTGTCCCAGCTTGGTGTCTCCAAAATGAATCGAAAAAGCAATGGCGCACATCATAAAAGTGTTAATCCAGACTAAAAATCCGCCGTTATTTTTTTTAACTTTTTTAGGAGGAACGAGTCTTGCATACCAGTCAGCAAAACCTCCTGGAAATAAAAAATTCTTCAGTAACATGCAGCATAGCTGCCACTGCTAATAAAAGTGTTAGTGTTGAAAATGTTATCATGTTATCTTATTTAATGTTCTGGCAGCAAAGTTCCAGAATCATCAAAACCTAGACGATAACAATTGTTAATTAATTAATCACTTTCTGTTTCGTATTCTGCTCAATGATACAGAAGTAATCCCTAAATAAGAAGCAATATAGTGCTGGGGAACCCTTCTTATAATTTCAGGAAATTCCCGAAGCATCTCCTTGTAACGTTCTTCGGGAGTATTTTTAATCTGCGATACCATACGTTTCTGATACGATAATAATGACTGCTGTATGTAACGGTAGTAAAATTCTCTGACATGCGGCAACTGCTCTATTTTCTTTTTAAAATCGGCTGTACTTATACTGTATAAGATTACGGGCTCGATAGTTTCTATAGCATACCAGCTTTTCTCTCCAGAAATAATACTTTCTATAGAAGCTATAAAACCTCCCTCAAAAAGAAACTGGACTGTAATTTCTTTTCCTTCATGATGTAACCACACCCGTGCGGCGCCATTTTCAATATAATAAATATTCTGCGCTACAGTTCCTTCATTTACAAGCAGTGTCTTCGCTGGAAATTCGCGTCTTTCAAATATCTCTTTTAGTTTCTGTATTGATTCGGCTTGTGATTTCATTACTTATGCTTTTTTTGTCTCCGATCGTACATGCGGCTTGTAAATTTACGATTAAGTAAACAATAAATCAATTAGATGCAATGTAATTACTGCTCGACTGAGGTTGAAAATTGATTAACTCCCTACCAGCTGTATTTTAAAATCAATCTGGCATTGAAAGAAGTTCCCGCGGTAAAATGAATTTCTTCTACCGGATCAGTTTCTTTAACAATTAAGCCAGCATCTTTTTAGTACGCTGCACTATCTCAAATCAATCACATATCGCTTCTCTAAAGATAAAATCTCTATTTTCTCTCATTACCACATCCTACAAAAGTTTAATTATCTATAAAAACAAACATAAATAGCATAATTATCTTATATTGATCAATACTTAGATTTATTAACCTTTTATTTTGAAATTTGCAATACAAAATAACTACAACCAACTAATTAAAAGCGGTCATCTTAGAAGATTCAATAATAAAAGAAATATATGGAAAACACTCACAATACAATCAAGAATGATTTTGTGTTCACCCTAAAGAGCACTTGTTTAGATGAAAACTATCACCCCTCAAGTGAAACGCGTCTGACAACCAACTTTGCAAATCTGGCTAGAGGAGCTAATCGCCAGCAAAACTTGCGTAATGCCTTAAATATGATCAACAATCGATTTAATGCATTGGCTCATTTGGATAATCCAAAAGCGGACCGGTACCTTGTAGAACTTGAAATCATCACAGTAACGATGAGTATTGATGATAAAAATAGCATTAACAGCCTGCCGTTGATTGAAGTTTTAAAAACGAATATTTTTGACCGTAAAACTGGCCAGCGTATCGAAGGTATTGCCGGGAATAATTTTTCTTCTTACGTACGCGATTATGATTTCAGTATTTTATTGATCGAGCATAATAAAGATAAACCTAATTTTTGTATTCCTGAAAATTTTGGTGACCTGCACGGAAAACTTTATAAGTGCTTTGTGAGTTCAACTACCTATAAAGAGCACTTTAAGATGTCACCGATCATTTGTCTAAGTGTATCTGGCAACAAAACTTATACCCGCACTGATTATCAGCATCCGGTTCTGGGTTTTGAGTATCTGCAGAATGAGTATTCTATTACGGATGAATATTTCTCCAAAATGGGCTTAAAAGTTCGTTTTTTCATGCCTGCGAACAGTGTGGCACCGATGGCTTTTTATCATTCGGGAGATCTACTTGCTGATTATACCGATCTTGGACTAATCAGCTCAATCAGCACCATGGAAACTTTCCAGAAGATTTACCGCCCTGAAATTTACAATGCAAATTCAGTGGCTGGGAAAATCTATAAACCTAGTCTTAAACACGAAGATTATTCACTGACCCGCGTTGATTATGACCGCGAAGAGCGCAGCCGACTGGCTGTTGAACAGGGTAAATATGCTGAAGAGCATTTCATTACCCCTTACAAAAGTATCTTGGAACAGTGGTCTGCTAATTTCACTCTTTAATTAATCAAAAATATTATAACTACTGCATTATGAAGAAAATAGTATTGCCCACCTCAATTGTTGGAAGTTTACCTAAACCAGCTTGGCTTGCACCACCCGAAAAACTTTGGTCTCCTTGGAAATTAGAAGGCGATCAGCTGCTTGAAGGGAAACAAGATGCTTTGCGCATTACATTGCAGGAACAGCAATTAGCAGGCTTAGATATCGTTTGTGATGGTGAGCAGACACGCCAGCATTTTGTAACCACTTTTATCGAACATTTAAGCGGTGTCGATTTTGAGAATCGTAAAATCGTAAAAATCCGTGACCGTTATGACGCGAGTGTTCCTATGGTTGTAGGTGACGTTGCACGTCAGAAAGCAGTGTTTGTCGAAGATGCCAAATTTTTACGCAAACTGACTGATAAGCCTATAAAATGGGCATTACCAGGACCGCTTACCATGGTAGATACATTGTATGACGACCATTACAAAAGCCGGGAAAAATTGGCGTGGGAATTTGCGAAAGCACTCAATGAAGAAGCAAGAGAACTTCAGGATGCAGGGGTAGATATTATCCAGTTTGATGAACCTGCGTTTAATGTGTTCTTTGATGAAGTAAACGATTGGGGAATGGCAGCATTAGAAAGAGCCATAGAAGGCTTAAAGTGCCAGACTGCAGTGCATATATGCTACGGCTATGGGATAAAAGCGAATACTGATTGGAAAAATTCATTAGGCTCGGAGTGGCGACAATACGAAGAAATTTTCCCGAAAATTCAAAAGTCTAAAATTGATATTGTGTCATTAGAGTGCCATAACTCAAAAGTGCCTTTGAATTTAATAGAACTGGTTCGCGGAAAAAAAGTAATGGTTGGGGCAATTGATGTGGCAACCAATACTATCGAAACACCTGAAGAAGTAGCTGATACCCTTCGTAAAACGCTTGAATTTGTAGATGCCGAAAATCTTTATCCTTCGACAAACTGCGGTATGGCTCCGTTATCTCGTACTGTAGCAATATGTAAGTTAAATGCTTTAAGCGCAGGAGCAGAAATTATACGCAGAGAATTTGCGATTTAGTTATAAAAATCTATTAATTGGAAAATGTATCCTTGTGATCCCTCAGTCCGTAGAGTTTAGCGAAGTAACTCTGCGGACTATAAATTTAGAAACTACCGCCTCTTCACACATTCGTACAAAAAAAACTTCAATCAAATGTCAATATTCTTAGGGGTTAAGCTCCTTAAATTACATTTTCAAGAAAACTTCCATTATCCACCAAATTGGTTTTTAAAAATAAAATTCACATAAGCTTGCTTATTACAAGTGGAGTTAATTATCTAATCCTTATCGTAACGACAATTAGACAATAACAACCGATCTTCACCCTTATTTTATGGCAGAGAGCCAGCAAAAGTTTAGCCTCATTCTTTACCGAAAAAGATTAAGGAAGCACTGAACATAAATAAAAATTATTCTTCTTTTCGTCTAGCCATACGCTGGGCGATGATGCTCGCTGCAATCAATTGCAGCGCATGATAAAGCATGAGCGGCAAAAGTACGATGCCTGTAATGGAACTGTGCTGAAAGAGCACTTTTGACATGACCGTGCCGTGTACCAATGACTTTTTAGATCCGCAAAACAAAACAGTAATACGATCCTCATCTGAAAAGCCAAATAAGCGACTGAATAGTCCCACACAAAGGAATACAGCAAAAAACAAGGCCATCATCCCTGTGGTTAGTCCGGCAAGTTCAAGGGCGGTGAAACCTTCAAAAAGATGCTGGGAGAATGACTTGCAAAACGACGTGTAAATGATGGTCAGGATAATTCCTTGATCGAAATATTTGAGTTGTTTCTTGTATTTTTCGGCAATGGTGCCAAAACGGGAGTTCAAGCTGATGCCGATAATAACAGGCAGCAGTACTTGTAGAATCAGCTTTATAAAGATATCAGTGGCATCGAAGCCACCTGTTGCAGAAGCGATGAACAGCCCAACCCAGAGCGGTGTCACCACTACCCCAATCAGACTGGAAATACTCGCATTGAAAATGGCCGCTGAAATGTTGCCCCTAGCGATGGAAACCATCACTACAGAAGAGGAAACCGTAGAAGGTAACGCCGCCAGAAAAAATACGCCTAACCAAAGCAGCTCAAAGCCGTTGTTCACAAACAATGGTCGAAATGCCAAAACGATGAGCGGAAAAAACAAAAAGGTAGTCAGCTGCACGACAATGTGCATTTTCCAATTAGCGAGTCCGGATTTTAGTTTCTCAACACTCAGGCGCAAGCCATAAAACAGGAAAATAAACGACACGCCTGCATTGGCAATCTCTTCTAGTGAAACAGGTTCTTTTACCATGCCTGGCTGGGGCAGAAAATAAGCCAACAGAATCATGGTTGCTATCATTAACAAGAAACCGTCCAAACCTGCTTTACTTAATACTTTTAATAATTTCTTCAATGTGAATGTGATTTTAATATATTCCTCCATTTAAACAAACTGAAATTTTTCTCAGTTCAATTCTCTACGCAAAGTTATCTTATATAACTAAAAAAGCTATTCAATACTCTCACTTAGGAGAATTCAGCTGTTTTACCACACATAAAAAGTATTATTTACTTTTTTAAATGTATTTTTGAAACTTAAAAAGATTTTTATTCTATGGAAGAACTCGATACAACCGATCTGCTTTTACTGAAAATATTGGGAAACAACTCAAGCTATACCATCAAGGAACTTGCAGCGCAGGTAAATCTTTCGCCAACTCCTGTGCTTCAGCGTGTAAAAAGGCTGGAAAATAATGGTTATATCAAGAAATATATTGCCTTAATTGACCATGAGAAATTTGGCCATGGATTTATTGTTTTCTGTAATATAAAACTCAAACAGCATGACCGCAACATCGGTAACAGTTTTGTAGAGGATATTATGAAAATTGACGAAGTGGTGGAATGTTATAATATTTCTGGTGATTATGACTTCATTCTGAAAGTATTCGCCAAGGACATGAAACATTATCAGAATTTTGTCTTTAATAAATTGGGATCTGTTACAAGTATTGGCAGTACGCAGAGCACTTTTGTAATGTCAGAAATCAAAAACCAGCATAATATCAATCTATAAAATTCATTGCGGTTAAAAATACTATCTGTAATGACATCAGCAGATCTTCAAGAAATTAAAAAAGTAAGCAATAAATTGCAGGTTTTAAACCCGAATCTGAGACCAATAAAAAAACAGCCCAAAGGCTGTTTTACTTTTATGTGATACTGCTATAAATCGTTACTAATCTGTAAATGTATCAAGCAATAATTAACAACTAAGACATCTGGTGCCAAAAGAAACATTAAAAAAATCAATCATAGATGGCGACAATTGAATTTACTTTGATATACTCTGTTTTCCTCTTTTGTTTTCTTACCAGAAAAACCGTGTAAGAAGCAAAATAATTAACTAGTAAATAAACTAGTTTCGAATCATTTTACTTTTATTTTCTTTTTTTATCACACTCAAAAAATTAAGCAAAATTGTCACTCCATTAAAGTAAAAATTGGTTTATATCTTTATGGTATTTGAAAAAAACATCAGAAAAATAGAGCCTAATTAAAGAAGGGTTCGAATATATAAAAACTTAAATTACTTTATCTTTTCTACATCGCTTGGTTTCCATGTTTTATCAAAAAAGGCCTTTGTTGGTCCGTAAATGCGTAAAATCACAAAAAAGCCTTTATTTGGAATCGTCTTTATCCAGTTTTTACCACTGCCGGGACTTTCTGGACCTGCATAGATATCAATTGATCCATCCTGATTAGTAACTGGCTTATCCATAGCATTAATAGATGGAAAAGGCTGACCGTTATCTAGACCAGAAGCAGTAATAGGATCATACAAAGTAACCGACCAAAATAAAGCCGCCGGAATACCTTTCGGTAAATTCACTTTATACAAATGATCGCCATCAAGGAAATTACCTTCTTTATCAACGAAAGTAACCGGATACTTAGCCCCAACATTTTCCATATTCACTGCCATAGCAGGGCTTGCAGAATAAGCAAATGTAAAGAAACCCGTTCGAGGATCTATAAAATTAAAATCGGTTGATGTAAATGTAGGATTGCCAGGAAATACATTCAGCCATTTTCGATCATCGTACCAAGCCCCGTTTGGCACAATAGTTTGTGGAGAATAAGAAATGGCATGCCCCATACGAAAGGCAGTTTTCGCAGCTTTATCCAACAATTCTTTTGTTTCTGCATTGGGATTAAAGGGCTTGTTTTTTAAAATACCTATTGCGGCGGCCATACCACGCATTTCCATATCGGCAGGATCAGCATATTCGCTGTTAATAAATCGGCTCAACATCTCAAACGCTTTTCCATCCTGAGGATATAACATATTAATTGGCACGTTAGAGCCATTAGGAAACTGCATTGTTTTGGCACTAGCCTCTTTTCCCAGCGGATAAATTTTCAGCTGTTCCATTACCTTTACTGGTTCTTCCAGCTGTTTGGGATCTTTAAAAAAGCCGCGGAGGAAAACAAAAACATTATACGTACGGGAGCGATATGGGTAATATCCTGTCGGTAAAGTGCCTTTGTAATCGGGCGGTAGTAAAAGATATTTACCTCCTTTGCCTTTATCAGGACCGGGCAATCCAATGTCACCAGCCCAGATTCGGCCCTCAATTGGAATTTCGGAAGCTACCGGCCTTTGGAAAAAATCATCTAAAATACCCTGCATGCCTGGAGGAACATCTAATACTAAAGGTGCATCTTTCTTCAAATCAATATATCCCATTCCATAAATTACATCCGAATTTGGCGTGGTAATAAGGGTCTTGGCATTAAGTCTTTGTTTCCAAATCGGCACAATATTATAACCCGCACCAAATTGCTTTTCCGAAGCTTCTTTCATTGAATAAATATTTAATGCAGGAAGAGCCCAAATATAAGTTTGCACTGCACGCTGGAATAATAATTCATTCTGTAAGGATCTAATACCATCTTTTGACGGAAAACCTTTTGTGAAAGGGATATTGGATAAAGCAGCATAATGATCAGAAGATTTTTCATCCTTTTTATTCTCTTTACAAGCTGTTAACAAACAAATTACAAGCAATGATAAAATAACTTTTTTCATAATTTTATGATTGAATAATTATCGGATAATGTTATTTCTTATAACTACTAGAAAATAAATTACTTCTTTATTTTTTCTAAGATTTTAAATTAACCTTCACCTCTCCTATTTTACCTTGAAACGTAAACGGTACTTCATAATCTCGGGTTACAGGAGTACCAAAATCTTCTCCAACATCCAAAGTTTCATCAGATGAAAAACGTTTTGGAACTGTTTTAGGAATATCACCTTTTGCTACTTCTTTTCCGTCTACCATCAAACTTACTTTTGCGGCTTTACCCGCGCCTCCACCTGAATAATCAAAATTCATTACAATGGTGTGTTTTCCAGCGCTCAAAGCTGTCGGAGATTGAATTGTCCATTTGTGATTAGGGTAATGTGAAAAAGCATAAGTAAATGTCGGTTTACCTTTTAGGAGCATCAATGCTGTCCCTCCAAAATAGCCCCCCTGTGTCATGATCATTCCCTCATCTCCTGCTTTTACTTCGATACTAGCGGTAAGGCTGTACGAAGTATTTTTCATATTGGGAGCCATACCTTCTGTGATACGTGATACTCCATTGTGATACACAAATTCAGTTCTTCCTTTATTAAAATTAGGCCTATTCTCTGGGTTAAGTCTTTCAATGTAACGATCATCTAATGGAAAAACTTCATATTTTGATGCTTCAGTCACGAATACTTTTTGCAATTCTTTCAGCTTTTCTGGGTTTTTAGCGGCAATATTATCAGTCTGCGAAAAATCAGTATTAAGATTATAGAGTTCCCATTTATAATCATTCATTGGATCTTTTGATGCCGGGTGATTTCCTTCCCAAGGTAGAATTTTTGGTGTTGTACTTGCTATCCAACCGTCTTTATATATGGCTCTGTTACCAATGATTTCAAAATATTGCGTTGTATGTTTTTCTGGAGCTTTGGCATTATCGAAAGTATATTCAAGACTTGTTCCAGCCATGGGTTCTTGTTTAAATCCGTCTACAGTTTCTGGTATTGGCAGATTCGCAGCTTCCAGAATAGTGGGAACAATATCTGTAATATGTGTAAACTGACTGCGGATTTGTCCTGTCTGCTTAATTTTTGCAGGCCATGAAATAACCATTCCTGTACGGCTTCCGCCTAAATGGGAGGCAATTTTTTTGTCCCACTGATAAGGCGTATTCATAGCGTGAGCCCAGCTTTGAGAATAATGTTCTGCCATCCAAGGTCCTCCAAATTCATCCAAGTTTTTCAGCATAAATTCTTCGGTATCGACTTCTCCGTTTACCATAATACCAATTTCGCTGGTTAATCCATGTCCTGTAGGATCTTCGGCACTTGCTCCGTTATCTCCCATTATATAGATAATAAGCGTATTATCAAGCTCACCCATATCTTTAATGGACTGAATCACTCTTCCGATCTGATAATCGCTGTACGATAATTGAGCCCCATAAACTTCCATTTCTCTTGCTACAATTTTTTTCATATTAGGAGAAAGTGCATCCCATTTTTGGTATTCGGCTGGAGTTGGAGCTAATTTCGCATCTTTAGGAATAATACCTAATTCTTTCTGCTTTTCAAACGTCATCTGACGTTGTTTTTCAAATCCATAATCAAATTTCCCTTTGTATTTTGCAATCCATTCTTTAGGAGCTTGATGTGGCGCGTGTGCTGTTCCTGGTGTGTAATACACAAAGAACGGTTTATTCGGAGATACCGCTTTCTGTGTTTCAATCCATTTGATAGTATGATTTGCTAAATCTTTATCTAAAATATAATCTTTATCTACTTTTCCGTCAACGATATATGGATCTACGGGTTTTGTATTTTCCATTAAGGCTGGTCGAAATTGATGAGCATCGGCACCAAGGAAACCATAAAAATGCTCAAAACCTAAACCAGTCGGCCATAAATTAAACGGACCAGCAGGCGTAGTCTGCCAATCTGGAACATTATGGTTTTTACCAAACCAAGAAGTTCCGTACCCGTTATCTGTTAGAATTTTTCCTATTGAAGCGACACTTCTAGGAACCAAACTATTGTATCCCGGATATGGCGTAGAAAATTCCATTATAATTCCCGTTGCTGCAGTATGATGGTTTCTTCCTGTTATTAACGCAGCTCTTGAAGAAGAACAAACCGCTGTAGTATGAAAACGATTATAAGTAAGTCCCGTTTTTGAAAGATTGTCAAAAACTGGTGTGGGAACAGGTCCTCCAAATGTGGAACTGGCTCCATACCCAACATCGTCGATCATGATTAATAAAACATTTGGAGCTCCCTGTGGTGCACTAATTTCCTTTGGCCACTCTATGGGATCGGAGTCCTTAATTGTAGGAGCAATTTTTCCTAATTTTTGATACGGTTCAATCGGAAGATTTTTTCTGTCCGGCCAGTTTCCATTTTCTTTTTCCTGCGCGTTCATTATTCCACAAGAAAACAATAAAAATATCCCAATACATAAGTGCTTGTAATGTCTCATACTTTTCTAATTTTAAAATGATAATTAAAATTAGTTTTTATGATTAGTTCAAGTACCTGATTTTTTCTTTATGATGTTTCATATTATAATTTGCAACCAATTTAACTTCGTTTTTCATTCAAAAAATAAAGTAAAAACTAAGTATTAATAGTATTTTACAAATCAAGGTTTGAAGTTTCAAGCAGCAATATTAAATATTTGTATAAACTAAAAAAGCCGTCAAACCAAAAATGACATGAGCAAAAAACAATTGAAGATAATAACCTTTGTCTGATGCTTTTTTGTAAAACCCGGAAAATCTGAACATGATAATCCATGAAATGATTCCAATTATACCGCAAACGGCTCCCATATATAAGCCGCTTAAAATAGTGAGAGGTACAATTTTATTATCCCATAACAGGTAGTAACCGAAAACAAAAATAAAACCTATTATATAATGAATAACCCACGCATAAATACTTTGTAAAAATTCGGAAACAGTAATATTACATCTATCAAGGATTAATTTGAGTAAAACTGGTTCCTTATACAACTTTTTAAAGTTTTCAGAAATTAAATAGCTGAATAAAGTCATTGCAGAGGTAGAAATTATCGTTGTAATTAAAAGTCGTATAATCATATCGATATATTTTAATAATTTTTAATCTGTTATAAAAAATTTTGTATTTAGTTTAAAAACAGCAAATTGAGTATGTCATTAGATATTTACTTCTTTTTATTCTTTTTGTACTCCTTCATTCTCTTTTTCGCTCCATCATCAACACCTCGGCCTTCTGGAATTGGTTCATAGATAGAACCTTTTGTATTTGGCGTTTCAGGTCCTGTTTCAATCATGTATTTTTCGACCATATTGCCTCCGAGATGTTCAGAAAGCCTAGGAAATACATTTGCGCTGAATGATGAAACTTGCGCCTTCCATCCTACTGGGACGATTTTTTTTGGACGCAGTGATTTTCTTAAAACGGCATTAACGATTTTTTGAGGTTCATCCATCATGGCCATTTTCGGTTCTACGCCTGTGTAATTGGCTGCATGTTTCCAAATAGGCGTATCAACTGCCCAAGGCTCAATCGTAACCACTTTAATTTTATCATATCCGTTAAGGCGAAGTTCTTGAGAAAGAGCGAGATCTAAACTTCGTATACCAGCTTTAGTCGCAGAATAACCGCTCTGATAAGCAAGCGGAATTTCTCCCATAACCGATGCAACATTAATCAGCACGCCTTCTTTCTGTTTTATAAAAAGATCAACTGCTGTTCTGCTGGCATAGAAAAAACCTTTTAGATTGACATCGATCACTCGCATCTGATCTTCAATCGGTACTTCCCAAAAACGTCCTATTGCCGTCACTCCTGCCATGTTAATCCATACATCAACTTTGGAGAATTCTTTTAAAGCTGCTGCTTTTAATCTTTGCAAATCTTCTTCTTTACTAATATCCATTGTAACAACTACGGCATTGCCTCCAGATTTGCGTATGGTATCAGCGACTTCTTCTAAAAGATCGGTACGTCTTGCGGCAAGAACAACATTGGCTTTGTATTTTCCAAGCTGTTGTGCTATTCCACGTCCCATTCCGCTGGAAGCGCCAATAATGACATATGTTTTAGCCGAAATTTTCTTCTGACCAGAAGCACCAACTTTCCATGTAGTACAGCTTGCGGTTAAAACAGAAATGAAGCATAAAATAAAAAGTGATTTTAAAATCGTAAGTGTAGAACTGACTTTCATATTTCTTGATGTAATTAAATTGAATTGTATTAATGAAAATACAATCAATTCGTTTCTTTAACTTATATGATTCGATACTCCAAGTTGTAAAATTCCAATTTATAACCAATTCATTTATAACAAATTATATTCTGAACTCCTCATATTATGTAAAAGCACGGCATAATAATATAAAACTCTGATTATCAAGCTTGTTAATTTTAGAGTGATTAGATAAAAGAAAAACAACAATTCAAAATTATTATTATGAGCGATAAAAAGCATATCTCCAGACGTTCAGCTATTACAGGAATGGGTGCGATTTGCCTCACCACAGCGTTTACTCCTGTTCTAGGCGCCGACTTTAAAGTTGATGAAACAAGCCCATCTGTACTTCCAGAAGATCCACAGACAAAATATCCCCGTCCTCCTTTTAAAGAACAAAAACAACCTTGGCCAGGTTTGGTCAGCCAAATGAATCCAAGACCTGATCACGGTGAAAAAAGTTACAAAGGTTCGGGAAGGCTTAAAGGACGAAAAGCACTGATCACAGGTGGCGATTCGGGTATGGGAAGAGCGGCCGCTATTGCTTACGCAAGAGAAGGCGCCGATGTTGCGATAAACTATTATCCAACTGAAGAAGAAGATGCTAAAGAAGTAATCCAATTAATTAAAGCAGAAGGTAGAAAAGCGGTTGCCATTCCAGGTGATCTGCGTGACGAAAGTTTTTGTAAATCTTTAGTAGATCAGGCTGTTAAAGCACTTGGAGGTTTGGATATTGTTATTAATAACGCGGCAAGACAGCAGACACACGAATCGATTCTGGATATCTCAACCGAAGATTTTGATGCTACAATGAAAACCAATATTTATGCTCCTTTTTGGATTATAAAAGCGGCTCTTCCTCATTTAAAACCAGGTTCTTCGATAATCGGAACAAGTTCGGTTCAAGCCTACGCTCCTACTGAAGATTTATACGACTATGCACAGACCAAAGCAGCCACTACTAATTATATAAAGTCGCTGGCAAAACAGCTGGCTCCGAAAGGAATACGAGTTAATGGTGTTGCTCCAGGTCCTGTATGGACTCCACTTCAGGTAAGCGGCGGTGCTACAATGGAAAAACTCAAAAATTTCGGATCGCAGACTCCTTTAGGAAGACCTGGACAACCTGTCGAACTTGCCTCCATCTACGTACAACTTGCTGCAGAAGATGCTAGTTATGCCACTGGACAGATTTATGGTTCAAGTGGCGGAGAAGGAAATCCTTAAAAATTTTTAAAGTTTAATTTAAAACTATAAATCATGCCTTGGTATAACGGAGATTATCCTCCCTCCTATAAAAATCAGCCGAAAGAAGTTAGAGAAAAAGCAGTTGAAATAGCCAATGCACTGCTTCTGGATGGCGCGGAAGAAGGAATTGCAATTGCAACTGGACTTAAACAGGCTCGTGAGCTTCTAAAAAATCATCACGAAAAACACTAAAACTTTATAATTATGAAAACAGATAAACAACAATCGGAGAACAGTATTGACGAAAATACAAACCAAAACGCAAATAGTTCCTACAGCGGTTCTGGAAGTATGCAGCCTGGCGGAAGCACAGGTGAAGCTGGTCGATTAAATGACTATTCTGAAGAAGAGGAAAAAACGAAAGAGCAAATAGAAAATGAGAATAAGAGTAGAAACACAGAAGGAAAAAGTATCGATGAGGCAACAGATCCGTCAAAACTGGATAAAATTTAAGCCTTTAACTTTTTAAACAATTCAATATTAACAAATTAAAATTAACTATTATGTCAAGAGAAAACTATGATAACTACGATCAGGAAGATCTTACTTATCACGCAGCAGATCATTCAGCAAGCGATTCGATCAATTCAGAAACAATGGAAAAAAAGATCCTGCTATTAACCAGCATGAAAACGAGTCACAAAGACACAAACACACGCCAGAATATCTGGAAAGAGAAAATGAGGATAATGACACCTCAGATCCTTTCTTTCAAAAAAATGCTTCTATAGCACAAGACCTGGACGACGAACTGAAAGGTGAAGACGATGAAGACGATGATGATTTTGATAATGATGCAAACAGAAGAACTTTAGACGAAACAAAACCTGATGAAGAGAAGGATGATGAATATTAAATCATTTGCAGCATTAAAATCTTTAAAAAAATAAATCCCGAAAAGAAGCGAATTACCTTCTTTTCGGGATTTGTTTTTGCTGTTTTTTAAACTTTTAATCAGCTACATATTTATTGTTCCAATACAGCATTAATAAAAGTGTTACAATAATACAAGATGCTGTTCCTTCAAAAAATAAGGAAAGACAATAAGACGTTACAGAAGGTTCTCCTCCAAACATAAAAGCTTCTGATAATGATTTGACATAATTATTACCGCCTTTGGCATAACTGTAAATAAGAAGTGCGACGATACTTACTACTACCGCTGTAAATGAAGTAATCGTTGCTGATATCGCATTAGGAACGAATTCATTTTTTCCTTCAGCAAGATTCATTTTTAAAGTTCTATTAACACCGTAAAGGATAAAAAGAACATTTAAAAGTCTCAAATAAAATAAGTTGGAGAGATTCAATAATTCCATCAAAAGAAAGAACAAAGCGATTCCCACAAATATCAAAAGTCCATTGACAATTTCTTTAGGTAATTTCATAATTACATTTTTTAATTCAACAATAAAAAACTAATAAACAATGAATTACAAAATAACTAAAGAAATGTTCCTTTTCATTTTAGTATTACTTTTTAAACTTATATAATGTCCACAATCATCCTAATAAAAAACGCTCCGTAAAACAGAGCGTTCTTTATTCTAGAATGTCAATTTATTATTTAACAGAATCTGTTCGTACACTTTGACTACCCTTTTGAGTAGAACCAGCAGTTCCTGAGCCGGTTGAACCTTCACCTGTGGCTCCTGTTGTTCCTGTTTTTCCGTTTTGAGAGCTATCCACAGCGGTAGAATCCATTGCAGGACCAATCGTGTCTACAGACATATCCATAGAGTCTGTCTGATCTGTTTCTGGATAGGTGTTGTTGTTTTCATTCTTTTTACAAGAAAAGGTAAGAGCTGTTAAAAGCACCAATAGTAATACGGTTTTAAAAAGCGTTTTCATAATTAATCATTTAAAGTTATGGCTCAAATCTAAAACTCTGATTAACAGTAATTTTATATAATTGTAAGAGTTAGTTACAGAAATCGTAGCAAGCCACGTATTCCATAAATGTAAAATCTGTAATATCAAGTACTTAATATTGTAAATAATACTCAATTTACTAACCGAAATTTGTCTTATAAATACATTTTTAAAGTGACGAGAGCACAATTTTAAGAGTATAAATCAAAGACAACAGCTATGAACACAACACTAGTATCCAAACAAAATAAAGCTTCAAAACCATTATTAAAAAATAATGTATCCAACCTAGAGCGAATTCTAATGGTTACAAGCGGGGCATATTTACTTTATAATGCCTTATCAAAAGAAAGCAAAAGCATTACACAGGCGGGCGCAGGCGGTGCAATGCTTTTAAGAGGAATTTCAGGATATTGTCCTGTTTATGATGCTGCCGGTCATTTAATGCACGATAAAGCTTCAAATGTGAATATCAGAGTCAACAGCGTAATAGAAAAACCTGCAAGTGAGGTGTATGCTTTTTGGAGAAATCTCGAAAACTTACCAAAATTCATGAACCATTTGGCTTCTGTTAATTCTGTTAATTCCACTATTTCAGAATGGACAGCAAAAGGACCTGGCGGTATAGGACAGCTGTCATGGAAAGCAGAAATCATCAAAGATGAAAAAAATAAACTTTTAAGCTGGAATTCTATCGAAGGTTCTACTATAAAAAATGCTGGAAAAGTTGTTTTTAAATCGAAAGGAAAAGCAACAGAACTAGATGTTACGATTTCGTATCACGCACCACTTGGAATTGCAGGAGAAAGTGCCGCTAAACTTCTGAATCCGTATTTTGAAAAATTAGTTAAAGATGATATTTCTAACCTTAAAGTATATTTAGAAACGCATCAAGATAAAAATAGTTAAAAAAATATCTTTTCTTTATTTTTTTGGGAAAGCGTCTTCTTTTAAATGAAGGCGCTTTTTTTGTTTACTTATCAAACAGTGAAAAAACTATAAAAGAGATAATGAATCATATAAATTTTTTTTGATGCTTTTATTGAAATTTGATTAAAAATTAAAGATCATATGAAGACATTTTTAAAAAATAACGGCTTATGTATCTTCTTTTTAATCCTGTTTATCGGATCATTTTTAGGACAAGTCGTATTTGGTTTTGAAGAATATAACAAAGAACTTATTGAAGATGGAGCCAATACAATAAATCTCGCCAATTATCTCACTTCTGGACACTTCTTCCAGTCAACTTTTGAAAATTGGGAAAGTGAATTTCTACAAATGGCACTATTTGTTGTCGCCACCATCTTTTTCAAACAGAAAGGTTCATCTGAATCTAAAAAAATAGATGAACCCGAACCCGTTGACCGTGAACCGGATCCAACAAAAAAAGATGCTCCCTGGCCGGTTAAAAAGGGAGGATTTATTCTTAAAATATACAAACATTCGCTTACTATTGTTCTTTTACTTTTATTTCTAATTTCTTTTGTTTTTCATTTTTTTGGAAGTTTAAAAGATGAAAATGAAAAGCTTTTAAGAACTGGAAAACCGCTGGAAACAGCATCTGCTTACTTAACAGATTCAAGATTTTGGTTTGAGTCTTTTCAGAATTGGCAAAGTGAATTCCTTTCTGTCTTTGCTATCATTATGTTATCGATTTATCTGCGACAGATTGGTTCATCACAATCCAAACCTGTTGATGCGCCGCATATGGAAACAGGAGATTGATTTTTAATTAACCGCCTTCGTCTCTATTCAAAATAACAGAGACAAAATTGAATGTAAAAATGTATAACTAAAACAGATTACTATGAATGCTATTTCTCCTTGGGCAGCCAATGTACAGACTGATATTGATTATAGTACCGCTTTAACTACAATAAAAAGGTCGGGCTATACTTTTGATCTGTACAGTTCTAGAGATTCATTTTGGATTGTTGCCACAGGAACAAAAAAAGAAAGAATTGCTTTTCGCGCTGCCTACGCATTGAATAGTTTTTTCGAAATTAACAGCATATCCAAGACTAAAAATAAAATTACAGTAAAACTAAAGACAGAACTTGGCAGCTACGAAATAGTTATTGATTTTCCTGAATCTGATTCTCATTTACTGCATTATAAAACTATTTTCAAAGCCAATTTGCCTTTGCTTATTCCGTTTTGGCCGCGCGATATACTGCCTTTGACACAAAACGGAAACATCGAAAACACATCGGGAAAAATACATGTCAGCCAAATTGGAACCAGATCAGGAATCCTATTTGCAAGTGTCAAAAAACCTAAAAGAAGCACTTTGTTCTATTTTCAAAACCTGAGTTCATTGTCAGACTATTGTGAAGCAACAAAAACTTCTGTTGCTGAAACAGTTGGCGGTACGTGGCCTGAAATTGGTTTTCAACTTCCAACGACTATTGAAGAACCTCTTCCAGCAGAAAAATCTTTTGTTATATCGGATGCCTACGTACTGCTTGGGGATGAAACAAAGGACAATCCGTCAAAATTATGCATGGATTATCTTGAAAGTCTTGCTCAGATTTACAAACTTATCCCACGTCCTCAAACAGAATATCACGACTGGACAGAAATTGCTCGTAAAACAATAGCTGATCTTGAATATAATAAAGGATGCTGGACACAGACAAAAGGCATTCCGTATTTAAATGCCTATCTCTGCGATTACGAAACTCCTGCTGAAAGTATGGTGCAGCTGGCGGTTTTGACGCCGCTTAAAGAATACGAAAAATGGAATTCTGAATCGTATCGTTTATCGGAAGATTTACGCAGCGGTCTTTCTGCATTTTATGATCCAAAAATACAAAGCATTACACGCTGGCTTCCTGCCCTGCATGATAAATTAGATCAGTCTGAAGAACAAAAGAAAGACACTACAATGGATTCCTGGTATCTGCATCATCCGCTTATAAACCTTACCAGACTTGCCATTTTTGGTGATAAAGACGCTGAAAAACTGGCGCTAGATTCTATTGATTTTGTGATAAAAGCGGCACATCATTTTGATTATGAATGGCCTGTTTTTTATAACGTAGAAACTTTTGAAGTTATAAAAGAAGAAACACAGCCGGGAAAAGGCGGCGAAAAAGATGTTCCGGGCGCTTATGCACATTTGATGCTTTTAACGTACCAGCTGACCAAAGAAAAACGTTATTTACACGAAGCCGAAAAAGCGGCGAAACAACTTATACAGTGCGGGTTTGATATTTTTTATCAGGCGAATAACACCGCGTTTTCAGCAAATGCTTTATTAGAATTATATAAAATTACCCAAAAGAAAATTTATCTCGAAACCAGTTATATGTGCCTTGCCGGGTTATTTAAAAACATGCAGCTTTGGGACTGCCAATATGGTTTTGGTAAAAACTTTACTAATTTCTTTTCGATTTTTCCTTTAAATGACGCGCCGTATACTGCTGCTTATGAAGAAATGGAAGTATACACAGCATTGACCGAATATATGATTCAGTCGGAAAATATTGAGATACTGCCAGGACTCAAAATTCTTCTTCCTGAATTTGTAAAATATGCTGTAAACAGAATTCCGTATTATTATCCTTCACTCCTGCCAAAAGAAATGCTTTCTGAGGATGTTAAAACCGGCGAAATCCAACAGGATTTATTCGCGCCTCTCGAAGATTTATATACTGGCTGGGAACAAAGCGGTCAAGTCGGTCAGGAAGTTTACGGTGCCGGCGCTGCTTTTGCTGTCGTGTCTAGACAGTATTTTAAAATTAATGATAATTTCCTGATTTTTACTGATTATCCTGCTACTAGTTTTATGAAGAGAAAAAACATTGTTTATTTAAAAATTGGCGGCAATAAAGAAATGCAGTGCAGCTTAAAAATCATTATAAAAAAGAACATAAAATCGCTGCAGGTTTTTCAGAATGAATTACAAATGCTCTATTATAATAAAAATGCACAAATGCAGGAATATAAAATTACCGGCGGCTCTAAAATTAAAATCAGCTGGTAAATATTAAGAAAAAAGGTGAAGATCAAATAAGAACTTCACCTTTTTCTTTTAAAACAATGGAGATTATTTCCATGGATCTAAAACTACTTTGACACAATTATCTTCTTTCTTTTTGAAAATTTCATAACCATGTGAAATTTCAGAAAGCGGCAATCGGTGTGTAATAATATCATCCAGTTTAACTTTACCTTGAATCACATAATCTAAAAGTTTGTCGATGTGTTTGTGTGCAGGAGCCTGTCCTCCTTTTAAAACAATTCCTTTATCAAAAAACTGTCCTAGCGGAAAATTATCATAATTTACGGGATAAACTCCCAAAACCGATACAATTCCGTTTCTTCTTACGGCGCTCATACAGGCTTCTAATACTTTAATAGATCCTTTTTCAAAATTAAGTGTCGCTTTAATTCGGTCGCCTAGATTTCGATCAGGCTCAAAACCAACTGCATCAATGCAGACATCGGCGCCGCGTCCTTTTGTGAGTGCACGAATCTGCTCGACAACATCTTTAGGTCCATCGTTCCAAAGAATTGTTGTTGAACTAGTTGTTACTCTTGCTTTGTCCAATCGGTATTGAAGCGTATCGACAATAATTACTTGTGAGGCACCGCGAAGCCAAGCACTTTTAGCAGCCATTATTCCTACTGGCCCCGCTCCAAAAATAGCAACAGTTTCGCCTCCCTTTACTTCTCCCCAATCTACACCCGTGTAACCTGTTGGAAAAATATCGGTAAGGAAAAGCACTTGTTCGTCTGATAAATCTTCCGGCACTACTCTTGGACCGTAATTTGCATAAGGAACTCTCACATATTGTGCTTGTCCTCCATCATAACCACCGTATAAATCGGTATAACCAAAAAGCGCTCCTCCTTTCTCCGTCATAATTCCGCCTTCTGGTCCGTAATGTTCTGGATTGCTGTGCTCGCAGTTTCCTGGAGAATCGTGATCACAGAAAAAACAATTCCCGCAGGCAATCGGAAATGGCACTACAACACGATCACCGCGTTTTAAATGCGTAACTGCAGAGCCTGTTTCTTCTACAATTCCCATAAATTCATGTCCCAAAACCATCGGCCGTGGCTGCGGGAATCCACCAGAATAGATATGAAGATCGGATCCGCAAATCGCTGTTGAGGTTACTTTTAATATTATATCGTCTTTTTCCTTTAAAATTGGATCATCCACCGTATCATATTTAATAGAGCCTGGTCCATGTATAACTGCTGCTTTCATAGTGTTATTTTTTTATAATTATTCAAAGCCAAATAACTATTAATAAATTAGTTAGACTTACACTATTTTTTAAGTTCCTTACATAAAACACAACTGGCAATCCTATAAAAGACAAAATTTATACTGTAAAAAAAATCTGATTGTTGTTAGTAGATTTGAAAGAATGATTTATAAATATAAACTACATTAAAGATGAATAAATCAGCAGACAAAATAAATGAAGGAAGCATTACTTCTGGAGATAATGTTTCTTTTTGGATTGACACAACTTCAATTTTAGCTTTCGATAAAGTCACGCAAGACATTTCAACAGAGGTGCTTGTTATCGGTGGTGGAATTGCCGGACTTACCACTGCTTACAAATTATTAAAAGCAGGAAAAAAAGTTGTTTTGGTAGAAGACGGTTTCTTAGGAAGTGGTGAAACAGGACGAACAACCGCACATTTAACCTGCGCGCTTGACGATCGGTATTATTACCTTGAAAGTACTTTTGGTAAAGAAAGTGCAAAACTTGCCGCAGAAAGCCATACCGCCGCTATTGATGAAATCGAAAAAATAGTTACCGATTTAAATATTGACTGCTCGTTTAAAAGAGTCAGCGGTTATTTATTCCTGCATCCAAGCGATAAAGAAAAAAACCTTGACGAAGAATTTAAAGCTACCGTAAATGCCGGGATTAATACTTCTATGATGCTCAATATACCTTATTTAGCAGGAGCAGAAAACCAGCGATCTATTAAATTTAGAAATCAGGCTCAATTTCATATTTTACATTATTTAAAAGGACTTGCCGAAGCTGTAAAAGCGCTCGGCGGAACCATCTTTACTGAAGCACATGCCGAAAATATCACGAAAGAAGGAGCTTCAGTTAATGGTTTCGATTTTAAAGCAGATCACATTGTTGTTGCAACCAACACACCAATTAATGATGTCTTGACCATGCACACCAAACAACATGCTTACAGAACTTATGTAATAGGCGCTAAAATTCCAAAAGACACTCTACCCTACGCTTTGTGGTGGGATACTGGAGATGTAAAATCAAAATGGGTTTCGCAGCCGTATCATTATGTTCGTTTAGAAAGTTTTGATGACCAATATGATTTATTGATTTCGGGCGGAGAAGATCATAAAACGGGACAAGCCGATGAAGAAGGCATTTCTGAAGCAGAACGCTACGAAAGACTTGCTGTGTGGACCAAACAGTATTTTCCTATGGTGGATGAGATCACTTACAAATGGTCGGGACAAGTTATGGAACCTTATGATTCGTTAGGTTTTATGGGACGCAATCCTGGCGATAAAAACATCTACATTATTACGGGAGATTCTGGAAATGGAATGACACATGCTACTATCGGCGCTATGATTATTACCGATCAAATTCTGGGGATAAAAAACAAATGGGAGGATTTATATAGTCCGTCCCGAATCACTTTTAAAGCCATTGGCGATTTTGTAAAAGAAGCCGGAAACATGGCATCTCAGTATTTGGACTGGATTACAGCATCGGATCTGAACAATACAGCCGATTTGAAAGCGGGAGACGGAGGTATTCTTTCTTTCGGATTAAAAAAGGTCGCTGTTTATCGCGATTACGATAATACACTTCACGCCTTTTCAGCAGTTTGTCCGCATTTAGGATGCATTGTAAAATGGAATGACGATGAAAAAACATTTGACTGTCCATGCCACGGTTCAAGATTTGCCACCGACGGAACTGTGACCAACGGACCCGCAAAAAACGATTTAAACAAAATTCAAGTTAAATAAACCCACACAATTATGGAAAATATCACAAACTACTTTGGACAGAACATCCTTCAAAAAAGAATTGTAATTACAGGCGGTACAACCGGAATCGGCAAAGCAATAGCTGATCTTTTGGTTTCGCTTGGCGGTCGCGTTTTTATATTCGGAAGAGACGAAAATGACTTTAACAACGCTATGGATGATATCAAAGAAAAATCTAAAACCGGAGAGATTTACGGAGTCACGGCAGATATTACCAAAAAACAGGACATCGAAAAGGTCTGGGAAAAAGTAGACAGCGTTCTTGGCGGCATTGATATTCTTATAAACAACGCTGCTTTACCTGCAAGAGGCATAATCGAAGGGGAATATGAGGAATGGAAATATATTTTAGAAACCAATATTTTGGGTTATATAACTTTCGCAAAAGAAGCTGTTAACAGAATGAAAGAACAAAAATCGGGACATATCATTAATATTGGTTCGATGAGTGCTGAGGTAAAAGAGAAAACCGGCGTTATTTACGTTTCCACCAAGACAGCCATAAGAGGTTTCAGCACGGCACTTAGAAAAGAAATAAATCCGCTTGGAATTAAAGTTTCGCATATTGAACCTGGAGCGGTAACCAGCAACATGCAGCCAGATCCTAAAGAAGTACAGGAAGAAAAAATCGAAAAAATGGAAATGCTTGAAGCAGAAGACATTGCTATGAGTGTTCTTTTCTGTTTATCGCAGCAAAAAAGATGTGATATTGTCAGTATGCAGATTAGGCCTCATTTGCAGCTTATTTAGAATGAAGTAAAAAACTAATTAAAAAAGGCATTTAATCAAATTTAGAAGGCAAAAGTTAAAAATTATAGTATCTTTAATGTAAGAATTACACGTTTCTTGATATACAATGACTTTAGAAAATACCATCACCACTGAAAATATTTCTCATAACTTTCCAATTGCAGCTATTGCAGGCGCTGCGGGAGAATTAGAAGCTTTACATAAAATAATTTCGCAAATACCACAAGACTCTGGGATTGCTTATGTTATTGTACAGCATTTATCATCCAATACTGTCGATAATCTCAGCGTAGAATTAGCACAGTCAGCAAAGATTCCTGTTGCCGAAATTGTAAGTACAATTGATTTTCAGCCTGATCACATCTACCTTGTTCCTCAAAATAATTATTTAATAGCAGAAGATGGCGTTTTAAAAATGGATGTCATAAAACGCATTGATAAAATTACTCACAATATTGATAAAACCTTTGATGCTATTGCTCAGGTTTACAAAAGTTTTGCCATTGGCGTTTTACTTTCTGGAACCGCTTTTGACGGAGCTTTCGGACTGAAAAAAATCAAAGAATACGGCGGTGTAACCATTCTTCAGGATCCTGAAACTGCGACATTTAAAACAATGTCGCAAAACAATGTCGAGACAGATGCAGTTGACTTTATTCTGGCTCCAGAAAACACAGCGTTCCAATTAGCTGCTATCCGTAAAAGTTATCTCGACAATTACGCTTACAGCGAAGAAGAACATATTCCTAAAAAAGAGGAAGATGTACTCAATCAGATTTTAAATCTAATTCTGCAAAAAACAGAAAATGATTTCTTTGATTATAAAAGACCTGCAATCCGAAGACGTATAACACGCAGAATGGTTATTTTGAAAAAAGAAACCATGAGCGATTATTACACGATTCTTCGCAATAATAAAAACGAACAGGAACTGCTTTTTAATGACCTGCTGATTCCGGTTACTTATTTCTTTAGAGACGAAGAATCTTTTGACTCTCTTTCTCAAACCGTTTTACCACAGCTTATTCAAAACTGCACTAATAATACTTTACGTGTTTGGTCGGCAGCGTGTTCTACAGGCGAAGAAGCGTATTCTCTCGCTATTGTTATCTGCGAATATTTGACGCTGCATAATTTTAAAGATTTAAAAGTCCAGATTTTCGCATCGGATATCTCTGAAAAAGCTATTGCAAAAGCCAGATCGGCGGTCTATTCGGCGCAGGATGTTCGACATATTTCTGAAACGCGATTAGAACAATATTTTACCAAACGCGACGGTCATTACCATCTTAATAAAATAATCAGAGACATGTGTATTTTTGCTACACACAACTTTATTAAAGATCCGCCGTTTGCTAAAATCGATTTGGTTTCGTGCCGAAATGTACTAATTTATCTCAACTCTTTCCTGCAGGAAAAAGTGCTGGGTTCCTTCCATTATTCGCTGAAAGAGAAAGGTTTTTTATTTCTAGGAAAATCAGAGTCTGCCAATAATGTACAGCATTTATTTGAACTCGTTCTGAAACAAGATAAAATTTACGCAAAAAAATTCACGCCTGCCCGTTATGTGCCTCAGGCTTTTAAACCGTACACCAATTTACCTGTAAGAACAAAAACATACAGCAGCACAAATCACGAAACGGACTTTAGAAAAACTGCCGACGACATTTTATTTTCGAGATATACACCTTCAAGCGTTATCATAAATGAACATCAGGAAATTGTTCATTTTCATGGAGATACTTCTCCTTATTTATTACCGGCTCCTGGAAGACCGAATTTTAATATTTTAAAAATGGCACGCGAAGGCATTAGTTTCGAACTTCGCAATGCTATTTCAGAAATCACTACGAATAGAGAAAATATCATTCGTAAAAACCTTTCTGTAAAAGATCAAAATTATCAGGCATCTTTTGAGATTCTGACGCTTCCAAATGACGAAAATCATCTAATGATTCTTTTTCATAAAAATCCGCTTCCCGAAATAGATTCAGAATCAAAAAATACTAAAAAAAGTGCCGATCAACTTCGAATTGCAGAACTCGAAAAGGAGTTATCCCAATTACGTGAAGATATCAAAAGAGTTACAGAAGAGCAACAGACTGCTTTTGAAGAACTGCAGACAACTAATGAGGAATTATTAAGCAGTACCGAAGAACTTCAGGCCTTGAACGAAGAATTGCAGACTTCTACAGAAGAACTTCAATCTAATAATCAGGAACTTATGTGTACAAATGACGAACTTTTAGATCGTCAAGAACAACTGCTTTCGATGCGTCATTATGCAGAATCTATCGTACAGACTATTAGAGAGCCTCTTATAATTATTGATCAAGATTACAATGTAAAAAGTGCAAATCCGTCTTTTTACAAATATTTTAATACCACAGAAAAAGATGTCCAAGGATTTTCATTTTTTGAAATTGGTAATGGTCAATGGGATATTCCAGATTTTAAAGATCTAATCTTCAAAATGATAATTCAAAAACAAACTATCGAAGATTATAAATTGGAAATTAGCAGCAATGGCGAAAAGAAGACGCTCATAGCCAATGCGCATTTAATTCAAAATACAAAACCAGAAGGAATGATTCTGCTGGCATTTGAAGATGTTACGGATCTTCTAGCTTCGAATGAGCTTTTAAATAAAAGAAATATAGAATTGCAGATTTATAACGAACAGCTGGAAAACTTTACTTCTGCCGCGAGCCATGATCTGCAAGAACCTCTTAATAAAATTCATATGTTCTGTCATCGAATTTTCGAAAAAGAAAATACTTTGTCAGAAGACGGAAAACATAATTTACAGCGTGCCATGCGTTCGGCAAAAAATATGAGTCAGTTAATCGCTGATCTTATTAATTATTCAAAATTAAATTTCACCGAGAGAAAATTCAAAAAAACCGACTTTAATCTGATTCTGAAAAAAACCCTGAGCGATATCAAAGATTCTATTGATGAAAAGAAAGCCGTTGTAGAAACAGCCGTTACAGAGAATACAGTAAATGTTATTGCCTTTCAAATACAGCAATTGCTTACCAACTTAATTTTAAATGCGGTCAAATATTCAAAGGAAAATGTTACGCCTGAAATACGAATAGAGACGATGAAAGCTCCTATTGATGAAATAACAAATCTTGGTGGAAATACGGAAATAAAATACGTTAAAATTAATGTTATTGACAATGGTATCGGCTTTAATAACGATTTTGAAAACCGCATTTTTGAACCTTTCTTTAGATTACACAGCAAAGATGAATATAAAGGCAGCGGACTTGGTTTAACTCTTGTAAAAAAAATCGTATCCAACCATAACGGATTTATTAAAGCTTTTGGTAAAGCAGGTTTTGGAACTACTATTAGTATATATCTTCCAGTGTAAAATATACTAAAATGTTATTTATGGGAATTATGAAAGAATTTACTGCAATTATAAAAAACTAAAATCAAAAGTAGGTTTTATATTTATTAAAAAGAAAATCTGCTTTTCCTTCTAAAGCTAATTTTTGAAGAATCAAAAATTAGCATGCAATACCCCATTTCATTTAGAAGTTCCGTAGTCTTTTTTTTTATCAAAACATTAAAAATAAGATTGCCGTAAACCTCATAAAATGAAAACTAATGAACCAATAATACCTTCTCATAATTCTCATTTTCAAGTTACAGCAATAGCTAGTGCCGCAACGGAAATTGATTTATTAAAAAAAATTATTTCTGATCTCGCATTAGATTCTGGAAGGGCGTATCTTGTTTTTGAAAGTCTATCGACTCCTCAAACCCATAATCTTGTTGATGAATTAACTTCGCACACTAAAATACCTGTTGTAGAAATTGTTCATCATGTTGATATCCAGCCCAATCATATTTATATTGTTCCCGAAGATAATTTTCTGATTCGTGAAGATGAAATATTAAAACTGCAGCCTAAAATCCGAAGCAGTAAAACAAACAATAGTTTCGATTCCTATTTTGAAGCAGTTGGACAAACCTATAAAAGTTATGCTGTAGGTGTAATTTTAAGCTGGTTCCCACTTGATGGTGCCACAGGGCTCAAAAAACTAAAGGAAGCGGGAGGTGCTACTATTGCGGCGCTTTCTAAAAGAGGAATTATTCAAAATGCCGTTACTTCAGAATATATCGATTATTTTACGGCGCCACATGAAATTGAAGACAAACTTTTACAAATTCATGAGACGAATCTTGTTACGCATTCCTACGAAGAAAAGGAAGAATCAACACCCAGCGAACAAGAACTGCTTGATGAAATAACATCAATACTATTTTTAAAAACGGGTACAGATTTTCAGCACTATAAATATACAACGCTGCGAAGAAGAGTTGCAAAAAGAATGGTTGACACCAGACAGGAAACGATAGAAAAATACCTCGTTTTCCTTCGAAACAACAACAAAGAACAAGACCTGTTATTTGATGATTTTTTAATATCTGTCACTTATTTTTTTCGTGATCAAGACGCTTTTGATAATTTATTCAAGACTGTAATTCCTTTTCTTATCAAAAATGCCATCAATAATACTATAAGAATTTGGTCTGCAGGATGTTCTACCGGTGAAGAAGCCTATTCGCTCGCTATTTGTCTTGACGAATATCTAGAAGAGATCAACAGAAAAGATATTAAAGTTCAGATCATAGCTTCGGATTTGTCTGAAAAATGCATCTCTAAAGCACGTATGGCAACTTATACGCTGCAAGATGTAAAAAACATCAGTGAGAAAAGGCTCGAAAAATACTTTACCAAAAAAGAAAACAGTTTTCATGTCAATAAAATAATTCGTGATATGTGTGTGTTTGCTGTTCACGATTTGACAAAAGATGCCCCATTTTCTAAAATTGATTTTGTATCCTGCCGCAATGTATTAATCTATTTTGATACCGATTTACAAAATCAAGTATTGGCATTATTCAATTATGCGCTTCGCGAAAATGGCTATCTGTTTCTTGGAAAATCGGAATGGGCACATAGTGTTTCCCATTTATTTGCAGCTGTCGATAAACTGGATAAAATATATACCCGAAAAACAATTGTACCGCTTCAATCCAAAAAAATATTCTATCGAGATGATAATACCAAACTAAAACAAAATACCGAAATTGAAAATGATTATATAAAAATTACTTCAGACATTCTGTTAGAGCATTTATCTCCCGCTGCAGTACTACTGATTAATGAAGATTTAGAAATAGTACATTTTCATGGCGATACAAGTCAGTTTTTGCAACAAGCTCCAGGAAAACCTAGTTTTAATATCTTACATATGGTTCGAGAGGAAATAGCTTTTGAACTCAAAAATTATATTACAAAAGCCCGAAACGAAAAAAAGAATTTTTCAGGAGAATTCATTGCCGTAAAAAATCAGCCGCAGCTCACTTCTTTTGAAATTATCTATCTTTCGGCACATTCCGAATTACTGCTTATTATTTTTTATAAAAAGACAATTCCTGCATTAGATTCATATCACAATAATGCACAAAATACAGAAAAAGAATTGCTGCAGTTGCGAGACGATTTTAAAAGAGTTACCGAAGAGCAGCTTATTTATTTTGAAGAACTGCAGACTACAAACGAAGAATTGGTAAGCACCAACGAAGAATTGCAGATGATTAATCTGCAGCTTGAAAATTCTACCCATGAACTACAGTCTAATTCTCAAGAACTTTCTTGTGTAAACGATGAGCTCAGAGATTATCGACAAGAATTGACGTCTGTACGCAACTTTTACGAGTCTATTATAAATACAATAAAACAGCCTTTGGTTATTATTGATAAAAATTTTATCATTAGAAATGCCAATCCTTCTTTTTACAACTATTTTAAAACTACAGAAGAACAAACAGAAGGCTTTTCTATTCTTGATATTGGAAACTCAAATTGGAATAATCCGTTGTTTATAGAATCGGTCTTAAAAAAAGTGAGTCGAAACGAGATTGCAGAAAATTTTAAAATGCAGTTTAATTTTGATAACTCAAACAAAAAAACAATGCTTATTACGGCATCACTTCTCCCCGATTCTACTGCAAACGGTAAAATATTAATAGCATTAGAAGATATTACAGATTTAGAAAAAAGCCTAGAATCTATAAATAGTAAAAATCAAGAACTGCAGCTGTATACTGAAATGTTAGAATCATTTACAAATTCTGCAAGTGATAGTTTATTAGAACCGATTCGCAGAATTTATATGTTTGGAAAAAAACTTTTAGATGCTGAAAAAGACCTGACAGAATCTGGAAAACACAACTTAAATCGTTTATTAAGTTCTGCAGTCAATATGAATCAGCTTATTGAAGATCTGATTGAATATTCAAAAATAAATTTTACCAGGAAGGAATTAAAAAAAACAGATTTGAATGTACTTCTGAAAAAAACAATAATCAGTCTAAAAAACACTATAAGACAGCATAAAGCAACAATCGAAATAGATGCACTGCCTACTCTTTTGATAATTCCTTCGCAAATGATGCAGCTTTTTACGCATCTCATTTCGAATGCCATTAAATACGCGAAACAAAATGATATTCCGAAAATCAAAATTGGTTTTGAAGAAACGGATTCTGATGAAATAATAGATTTTGGTGCAGCTCCTGAAAATCAGTATGTAAAAATTTTTATTAGTGATAACGGAATTGGTTTTCACAAAAACTTCGAAACCCTTATTTTTAATCCTTTCTACAAACTTCCTAATGATGATAAGGAATACGGAAGCGGACTTGGATTAACATTAGTACAAAAAATCGTTTACAATCATAAAGGTTTTGTCAAAGTAGACAGCGAACCCAACAAAGGTACCACGGTGTTTATTTATCTCCCGCTTTTACATTAAATACAAAATATAAAATCTCCATAAACGGAGATTTTTTTTGTTTTGTATAGTTCGTGGCAATTCTAGAAAAATCGTAAGCAATTGTATAAAAATGACATTTCTTGAAAATTTAAATTTGAATCACTTAATAATTCACAATCTAACTACCTGTAAACCCGACACGTAAGTTTGTGAATTATGGAGAGTTTTTAACTAATTAAGAAACACCATGAAAAATTTTCAAGACGAAAAACAAAGAGATTTATCCATCAATACCTCCGATGGAACAAACAAATTTTTAACCACTGATCAAGGTGTAAAAATTAATGATGATAACAATTCACTTAAAGCCGGTGATCGCGGACCCTCTTTATTGGAAGACTTTATTTTAAGAGAAAAAATTACGCATTTTGATCATGAAAGAATTCCAGAAAGAATTGTTCACGCCAGAGGCTCAGGCGCTCACGGATTCTTTGAAGTAACCAATCCGATACCAGAATTAACCAAAGCAGGATTTTTACAGGAAAAAGGACTAAAAACACCCGTTTTCGCTCGATTTTCAACTGTTGCAGGATCAAGAGGTTCTACAGATCTTGCCCGAGATGCAAGAGGATTTGCTGTTAAATTTTATACGCAGGAAGGAATTTACGATTTGGTAGCCAATAATATTCCGGTATTTTTTATTCAAGATGCGGCTAAATTTCCCGATTTGGTTCATGCTGTAAAACCTGAACCTCACAACGAAATTCCGCAGGCTGCATCGGCACACGATACTTTTTGGGATTTTATTTCACTGATGCCAGAATCAATGCACATGATTATGTGGGTAATGTCAGACCGTGCGATTCCGAGAAGTTATAGAATGATGGAAGGTTTTGGCGTTCATACTTTTAGATTGGTAAACGCTCAGGAAGAATCGGTTTTTGTGAAATTTCACTGGAAACCAAAATTAGGGACACACGCTGTCGCTTGGGATGAAGCTCAAAAAATTTCAGGTAAAAATCCCGATTTTCATCGACAAGATTTATGGGAAGCCATTGAAATGGGAAATTTCCCAGAATGGGAATTAGGAGTGCAAATCATTCCAACCGAAGACGAACACAAATACGACTTTGATCTTTTGGATCCGACGAAAATTGTACCCGAAGAACTAGTTCCTGTGACCATTATCGGAAGAATGGTTTTAAACAAAAACCCCGAAAATTTCTTTGCAGAAACAGAACAAATCGCTTTTCATCCCGGTCATGTTGTGCCAGGAATTGATTTTACCAATGATCCACTTTTGCAAGGGAGATTGTTTTCTTATACCGATACACAATTATCCAGATTAGGAAGTCCGAATTTTCATGAAATTCCAATTAACCGAAGCGTGGCTCCTATTCACAATAATCAGCGTGATGGACATATGCGTCAGGAAATCAACAAAGGGCGTGTAAGTTATCATCCGAATTCTTTGGGTGGTGGCTGTCCTTATCAGGCAAAAATTGCTGAAGGAGGATTTGCAAGTTTTAACGAACGTGTTGACGCTCATAAAGTACGAGCAAGAAGCGAAAGTTTTACAGATCACTTTGGTCAAGCCAAATTGTTTTTTAACAGCCAGACACCAGAAGAAAAAAGCCATATTGTAAAAGCGCTTCGATTTGAACTTGGAAAAGTAGAAACCACAGCAATTCGAGTTAGAATGCTGGGATTATTATCTCAGGTTGATGCAGAACTTGCCGAAAAAGTAGCCAAAGGTCTTGGCGCAACAGTTCCTTCTACTTTAGAGAAACCCATAAATAAAGGCGTTTCGCCAGAAACAGAAGAAGCTGGAACTCAGGAACCACAGACAGTTCAATCTTCAGTTGAATCTTCTCAAGCTTTAAGTATGGTTAATAATCCAACCAATTCGCCGACAATCGAATCCAGAAAAGTTGCCATTCTAGTATCTGATGGTGTTTCTGAAGCTTCTGTAATGAATATGAAAAATGCACTTAAAAAAGAAGGAGCAAAAGGCTGTGTAATCGCACCGCATTTAGGTTCTGTAACAACAGATGCTGATGGAGCAATTGCGGCAGAATTTAGTTTCTTAACCGCTTCATCTGTATTGTTTGATGCTGTTTATGTGCCACATGGATTAGGACTTAATGAATTGGCAGAAAATGATGATGCAATAGAATACTTAAGCGACGCTTATAAACACTGTAAAGTAATTGGTGCCGATGGTGAAGCCGCAGCAATTATCAGCGGAGCGCCTTTTGCCGGTAAAATCACAAATGATGATCCAGGGGTTATTGTAACAAGCGAAATCGCTTCTGAAACATTTGCGCAGGAATTTATCACGGCTATGACGATGCACCGTGTTTGGCAGCGTGAACCTAACTTATACAACTAATATCAAAAAAAAATAAAAATGAAAAATTCAGAAAAACAAGGTCAGACTAATGCTGCACAACCAAAAGCAGCTCCGTCTAAAGAGATAAAAAATAATGCAAAAAAAATCGATATTGTAGAACCGGCTGCAGATGCAGCTGTCGAATTGAAAGATTTGTTTGTAGACAGTCTTAAAGATATTTACTGGGCAGAAAATGCCTTAGTGGGCGCGCTGCCAAAAATGGCAGCCAATGCTACGGCAGCGGGGCTTTCTGGGACTATTTTAGAACATCTTTCTGTTACACAAAATCAGGTAGCGAGATTGGAACAGGTTTTTGATTTATTGGGCGAAAAAGCGGAAGGAAAAAAATGCGAAGCTATGGCTGGATTATTAAAAGAAGGTGATAGTATTCTGGAAGAAACCACCCCAGGCGCTGTTAGAGATGCTGGAATTATTGCTGCTTCGCAAAAAATCGAACACTACGAAATTGCTACTTACGGAACATTGGTTGCTTTTGCAAAAGCAATCGGTGAAAATGATGCTGCCAAATTATTAACACAGACTCTTGCAGAAGAGAAAGAAGCAGATTGTCTGTTAAACGATGTTGCTTTGAACGTCGTAAATTTTACAGCGGCTGAATAGGAAAAAATAACTTTAAAAAAATATATTATGAACTTAGAAGAAAAAGAAAATTACAATCTGGAAGATCAAAATTTTCAAAATAAAGAACGATACGAAGATCCTGATATCGATATGCCTCCAACGGATCACCCTATATCTGACAATGCCGAACCAGATTATGGAGACGATTTGGAAATCAATGAATTTGACAAAAGAGAATCAGACGAAGATGAAGTCTTCAATGATGAATTTGAAGACGATGATGATGATGATGACTTTGATGACGACGAATTTGATAATGCAGATTTAGAAGATCTTGACGAAGATGACGAAGACGGCACAAGTCCAGATCGAAATCTATAAAACAAATAAACCCATCTAATTTTTAGATGGGTTTACTACTTTTATACGTTTTGTTTTTCTTTTCGCTTTTTATTTCCTGTTGATTTTGATCTTTTTTGGTATTCCAAAATTGAACAATAGAACTTAAGACTTGTTTGAATTTTTCTTCACTATACGGATTTATAAAATAACTCTTCACGGGAACGGAATAAGTATCAATGATAAAACAGTTCGGAAATAAGATGGAAAAAAACAAACAAGGACAATCTGTTTTTTGACTAATAAGTATATGATTCTCTATATCTTGATGTTTATTTTTTTCTTCAAATTGAAGAATATTAGCGAAAAATATAAATGGGGTTATATCTTCTGATACTAATTCTTCATCTGCTTCTTGAAGTGTATCAAAATAAAGAATCGCGTTTGCTATAGGTAATTCAGAAAAAATTTGACCAAACATACGGCGATTATCTATATTTTCTTCTATAATGATGATTGGCCCTCTCTTATCCATAACATTTTCATTTTTGGGATTATACTTGAGAATCTTACAAAGGTCAGGAGAATTAAACCGTCAATTTATATAATTCATATTCATGTCTTATATAATTCCCATGTTTTGGTGTTTTTTAACTGATTCACGTTAGAAAAATAGATAATATCGGAGATTCTATGGTTGTGGAAATTATGTAAATCGCAAGCATAATTCTGTAAGCAGCAATTCTGTACGAATCTATCTTTGTAAAAATAATCTCTAAAAATAAACCCCATGAAAAAATTTACCCTGCTATCTATGATCATAATTCTGATCTCACTTTTAAATTATGGTTGTGAGCATCTTTGCGAAGATGAAAATTCTTCACAATCCCATGTAGAAGCCTCACTGCATAAAACAGATACACTAAATCTTTCAAAAATAGATTAACCCTACTCATTAAAAATTATGTCATGGAAAATTCAAAAATAAACCCAACTCAAAACTGCAACAGTTCTAATTTAAGAATGTTTCACGGAGAAGATAATGAAATGATCTGCTTAAAAATTTGTAAAGGTGATTGGGGTGACTGGGATGATACTCCTGAAAACACCATTCAAAACACGAATATTGACGCTGACAATACTAGTATGGATATCAATTCAGATAACATTTAAACACTACATCAGGGTTTCCTTTTATAAATACATTGTAGTTGAGATCTTTCTTAATCATACATAAAAAAACAGTCTACAAACGTAAACTGTTTAAATAGACTGCGAATGGATAAATATTTACTTTCCAATAGTTACTATTTTAGAGCGAACCTGCCTTTACAAAAGTCTGCCAGCCGCGCATGGTTTCGATAAAGCGTTCGCTGAGTCCGCCCTGACGAAGATAATCGGCCGCGACAGGCAATTGCGGACTGTCGTACATAGGATTTGCTTGTACCTGGAGCGGAAAATCTCGCTGTAAAATAGCGGCGCGGGCAATAAGTACAAAATCACAGCCTTCATCGAGAAGTTCGCCGGCACGCTGGGCACTCATAATTTTTCCTGCTGCACCTAAGCGCACACCTTTACGAGGCAGTTCAGTAAAAATGCTGAGCATGGTTTTGCCTTTAAAGGTGCCATCTCTAACAATCTGCGCAGAATCCCATAAAGCCAAATCGAGATAATCGATTAATTCACGGTCAAAAATGTCTGCCGTTACTTCACGAAGTTCTTCCAGAAGCAGTCCGAAACGTTCAATAGACAATCGCCAGCCAATTTGGAAATCGGGACCACAGGCTTTACGAATACCTTCGATTACTTCCAGAGTAAAACGAGCACGATTTTCAAGACTTCCGCCGTATTTATCGGTACGATCGTTTAAATTGGGCGACATAAATTCGGAAAGAATCCATCCGAAAGCACCATGAACCGAAATTCCGTCAAACCCTGCCAGCTGCGCTCTTTTTGCTGCAGCGATAAAACTTTCGCGAATGCGTTCAACTTCTTCGGTTGTAATGGCTTTTAATCCTTCTATTGTTTTACCCGATGCAGGAGACACTATTCCTCCTATATCCGGTTTTGCACGGTGTCCGGCATGATGTAATTGTACTGCAGACAAAGCACCTCCATCTCGAATAGCAGACGCCATTTTGGCTAATCCAGGCAGATGATCATCGCTATGAATACCTAACTGACGCTCAAAAGCGATTCCTCCTTTTTCTACGGTTGAAGCACTGGTTTGGATTAATCCGTAGCCGCCTTCTGCCAATTGTTCCATCCAATATTGGTCATAAATAGAAGCTGTACCGTCAAATTCACTTTGCTGGCTTGTTAAAGGTGCCAGCATAAAACGGTTTCTCATGGCAGGTCCATGCAGTAATGTAAGCGGTTTAAATAAATCAGAAACAGACATATTATTTAGTATTTAGTTCAACTTTTATAATCATTAATCGATGCAAAGTTGTACAGATAACCGCTTTCTAAAAATGGATCTTTTTTACTTTCTCATGGACGTTTTTAAACCAAAACAGCTTTATAAAAATTCTCCATCATAAAGTAAATTTCCTCCATTCTCCAGCAGACATTACCGCCTGATCTTTGCGGTGTTAATAAAATTTAATCAAAATGAAAAAAACAGCTATTATTATTCTATCTGATCCAAAAGCAGGTTCAGAAGAGGCTTTAGGACGTGTATTCAATGCTTTAGCATCAGCATACGAATTCAAACACGAAGGTGAAGATGTAAAAATTATATTTCAGGGTGCAGGTATCAGATGGCCTGAACAGCTAGAGAAACCTGAACATCCTGTTTATGCTCTTTATAAAGAAGTAAAAGATCATGTTCACGGTCTTTCTAAAGGATGTGTTGCCGTATTTGGCACCGAAGTATCTGGTTATGAATTATTAAACGATAATGAAGTTCCTGGAACTCCTGGTCTGCCAAGTTTTGTAAACCTTAAAAAAGAAGGTTACGAAATTTTGATTTTCTAACACCACTCTTAACTGTCCTCTTATTTCCAGAGAGGACAGTTTTTGTTTTTTTAAGTACATTAGCGAAACCGTCAAAGATAAACCGCATCAAAACACATAAAATTATGCAGAAAGATTTTCAACAATATATGCATCAATGTCTGGATCTTGCCAAAATTGCTCTTGAAGCGGGAAATCCGCCTGTGGGAGCTATTATTGTTTTAGATGGAAAAGTAATTGGCACAGGCATAGAATCTGGAAGATCAACAGGCGATATTACCAATCACGCCGAAATAATGGCTGTTCGCGATGCTTTGAAAAACGGTTACTCAGACCAGCTGCATGTAACAAAAATGTATACGACGCACGAACCTTGTATTATGTGTTCGTACATGATTCGTCATCATAAAATTTCTGAAATCATTTACGGGACAAGCGTGCCTTACGTAGGCGGTTTTACTTCAAAATATAATGTCTTGGAAGCAGAAAATGTTCCGAAATGGGGAAACAGACCAAAGGTGACCAAAGATGTCTGTGTGGATGAATGTAATGCACTTAATTCTCAGTTTTTAGAATTAATACAAAAAGACCAATAATTATGTTATCACAATCTGTTTATACACTTGTCAATCAGCAAAATGGAAACCTGTCATTCAAAGTCTTTGAGTTTGATAACAGCAGTTATTTTGATCATATTCAGCGCAATAATTTCTTTACAATTATCATTATTAACTCAGGCGAAGGATTGGCGAAAGTTGATCTCAGCGAATATTCGTTTAGAGAGAATACATTATTTGCATTTTATCCTTATCAGCCGTTTATGCTGGCATCAGAAGGACCAATGACGGGAATTTCGGTTCAGTTTCATCATGATTTTTTCTGTATTTACAGACACCATAAAGAGATTGCTTCAAACGGAATTTTATTTAATAATGTCTATCAGCAGCCTTTTATTCTTTTGGATCAAAACAATAAGCTGACACTGATGAATATTGTTCGGGAAATTGTCAATGAATTAAAAATGGAGGCTTTACGAAAAGATGAAGTTTTGGTTTCTTATTTAAAGATTTTTTTAGTGCTCGCTACGCGAATTAAACTCGAACAGCAGTCTGTAAAAGAAATAAGTGGAAATGATAAACAGCTTTTCATCATTCAAAATTTAAGAAATGCTATAGAAGACCATTTCAGAACCAAACATTCTGCCAGTGAATATGCCGATATGCTTCATGTAACACCGGTTGTTCTGGCACGCGCTGCAAAAAATCATTTCAACATGACTCTTTCTGATTTAATAACGGAAAGAATTATTGTGGAAGCCAAAAGGGAACTTTATCTTACTGACAAAACAGTTAAAGAAATTGCTTATGAACTGGGTTATGATGATGAATATTATTTCAGCAGAGTTTTTAAAGGTAAAACCGATATATCGCCGCAGTCATATAGAGAAACTATAGGTTTTAACAGAGGAGCAGTTTCGTAAATTATTTAATTTTATTAAAAAATAGACAACTATAAACTAGTTGTCTATTTTTTTGTCTTTTATATTAAATGAAAAACTTATAAATATATCAGAACTCTTCAATCATCGAATTTTTATTTATTTTTCGCAATTCGAAATCCAAATCCATCATTTCGTGTCCCTTTTGGTGATTGGTATCTGACTTCAGGCATATGAATTCCATATTCCAATGGTCTTCCGTTTTTGTCTTGTGTTTCGTAAAACCAACTAACACCTTTTGAAATTTTATATTGTCCTTCTGTAGGCCCTTGAGGATTTCTTTTACTAACCAAACTATCCTTTTGGGGATTGTACCAATCAAAAACCCATTCGCCAACATTCCCAGTCATGTCATATATGCCAAGTTCATTTGGTTTAAGAAGTCCTATTTTATGAAATGTGTCGTTTGAGTTTTCTTTGACCCAGCCAACTTCAATTGGATTATTACTGCCGCTATATTTATATCTTTTTGTTTTCATTCCACCTTTTGCCGCATATTCCCATTCTGCTTCTGTTGGAAGCCTTCCTCCTGCCCATTTTGCAAATTCATGTGCTTCGTCCCAAGTTGCAAGCATCGGATTTTCGTCTATCCACTTGTAATAAACTTTAATTTCATGCGCATTTTCAATAGGTGGATCAGGCATTTTTCTGCCTGTTTCTTCACAAAATTCTTTAAATTGTTTAACCGTTATTTCATATTTACTAATGTAAAAATCATCAAGTTCAACTACTCTATGCGGACTAGTAAATCCGTTTATAGAGTCGCCTTTCGGACTTACGACAATCTGGTTTTTGCCTTGTTCAAAAGTACCGCCTTCCACAAAAATCCATTCAATTTTTCCTTCACTTTTCTTGCAAGAATTGAGAAATAAAAATCCAATTAAAAATATAAATGTTCTTAAAGTCATTTAAATTATAGTGTTTATTAAATTACTGTCAGCTCATATATAACCTAACAAAAGTTCGCAATTATTACTCAGCAGCCGCCTTTTTGAGGGGCACGTTTATAAATTACCTTATTATTTCGTTCTACATAGTCTCCAGATATAATTGGGTATAAATACTTGGGCGCGTGAGATACACCATGACTTTTTATTATTATTGTGTCGTTAACTTTCAAGCTTTTTAATTGCTCAAATTCATTGCTGCCCGACTTTTCCAATCCAAAACTTAGTATATAATCATCATGATTAATCTTTACCATAATTCCAAAACCTAATCTTGACCCTGGCGGAAGAGAAAGAGAGGTTACAACTCCCTTCATATCGTCATAATCATCTATAGCTTTTCTTATTTTAGCTTCACTAGCATACACTTTTTTGCCTTCGGGAGATGCTTCCCAATTTTTAAACATTATGCCATCAGGAGTAGCCTCCCATTTTTTTCGTTGCACTTTCTTTTCAGCAGTTGAAAGATTTTGGACTACTTCTTTTTTAGGAATTTCATTTTTAATTTCACGATTAGCAAATACCAATCCGCTTACCACCACCAAGGATAAGATTAGCGCATAAATGATTTTTTTCATACTTTTTACAGCTTTAATTAATAAAATAGTTTACTTTCTTTTTAAAGTTTATGCAGCAAAATTACTTTGATAAATTTCGGCTCGAGGGATAAAAATTGTAAATAAAAATGTAAACTTTGTAAATAAATTATTGACAATATGCATCTTAGTAGAAATCTGATCTCTAGAAAACGTAAATATCTATTTGTATTGACATTTGTCTTGTTTTCCGCTATAATTTACGCAGCCTTCCGTACGGAAGATCGTGACGGCTTTGACTTTGCCAAAAGAGAAATTTTACTTCGAAAAATCGGACATGAATTGCTTTTACAATCAGGTGACAGTACATCAAGAGTACTCCCTGTAAAAAAAATTTCAGAAAATGAATATCAGATTAGGTTTGAGAATGATTTTAGTTTTCAACCCGATTCATTGGTCAATATTACAAATCGTTTATTAGTCAAAGACTCGTTCGCAAGTTCTTATATCGTTAACGTTCTGAATTGTGGCAACTCTAGTGTTGCTTATGGATATGTTATATCCAAAAATAAAAAAGATGATATTGTAGCCTGTTTAGGAAGAAAACAGCCCAAAGCCTGTTACATGATTAATATTAAATTCAAATCAACAGAAATAATTACCACAGACAGCAAATATCTTTTGGGAAGTTTGTCCATTTTAGCATTTGTCGGGTTTATTTTTCTGAAATCTGTTAAGCCACGAAAAGAAATACCTGATAGTCAAAATACTGGCATTTATTCTTTAGGATCAGTGTTGTTCGATGCAAATAATCGAAAGCTCATTATAAATGGAAATACAATAGACCTCACTGGAACAGAAACCCGTGTGTTGCTTATTTTTGCTTCTTCTCCAAACGAAATAATAGCGAGAAGCCGCCTCCAAAAAGAGATATGGGAAGATGATGGTGTTATTGTAGGCCGTAGTTTAGATATGTTTATATCTAAGCTTAGAAAGAAACTAGAATCGGATTCAAATATTAATATTGTCGTTGTACGCAGCAAAGGATATAAACTTGAAATTAACTAGAAGAAAATATTATCAGCTGAAAAAATCTTTAATTACAATAAAACATATTAAGTAAGCTATTAAGAATTTACATTCTTATCCAAACAAAAAAAGATTTCCTATGAAAAAAATCAGAATATTTCTTTGTTTACTCCTTCTCGCATCTATTAATTGCACTTCACAGACATTAAATGATACTATTGCCCTTATTAATAAAGCAATGGCGATTTATCTACCAGAAAATCCGGGTTCGCAGTTATCGATAAAGAAAAATGGAAAAATCATTTTCTCAAAAGCTTACGGAATGGCCGATTTAGAACATAATGTTCCTTTAACCTTGACCTCTAAAATTGAAGCTGGTTCTGTTTCCAAACAATTTACTGCAGCTGCAATTTTATTGCTGGAGCAACAGGGAAAACTTGCTTTAAATGATGATGTTAGAAAGTATATTCCAGAACTTCCTGATTATGGAAGCATTATCACTCTGGAACAAATGATGCACCACACGAGCGGCATAAAAGATTGGGGATCTATTGCTGGTCTTACCGGCTGGGGAAGAACTACAAAGACTTTTACAAATGATGATGCTTTAGAAATAATCACATCACAAAAAAACTTAAACAATAAACCAGGAGCCGAATTTATATACAGTAATTCTAATTATACCTTATTTGCCATTATTGTAGAACGAGTTAGCGACTTAAGTCTTGCAGCATTTACTAAGCAAAATATATTTATTCCGGCAGGAATGATACATACAGAATGGAGAGACAACCGTAATCGAATCGTAAAAGAAAGAGCTATAGCTTATGATCTTGAAAAAGAGGAATATCAAACTAATATGCCAAATGAAAATGCATATGGCAACGGAGGTTTACTAACAACTACAGAAGATTTATTAAAATGGAATGACTTTTATCAATCGGGTAAATTTGGAACTCCTTCTCTATTTTCCAAACAATGCAAAACTGAAAAGTTTACTAATGGTAAAATGAATAATTACGCCGCGGGTTTGTTTGTTTTAAAGTACAAGGGCTATGAACAAATTATGCACGATGGAGCTACAGCAAGCTACAGGGCTTATTTAGAAACATTTCCAGAATTAAATCTTTCAATTGCGTTCTTAAGCAATACCTCGCAGTTTGATAATAGTAAAAACCGCTTAGACAACATTTTGAGAAATATTTTCATTTCTGAAAAAGAAAAAACGGAAGAAAAAGAAAAAACAATAAACGCAGCTGCAACAATTTTAAACACGTATACCGGCTGGTATAAAAATGACAGAACTGGTGCGGGATCTGAGATAGAAGTGCAAGACGGGAAACTTTTTTTTAACAAACTTCCGTTTGAAGCAACATCCGAAAATAGATTTATAAATGGTTCAAGAACAATTGAAATAAATCAGAAAAAAGGTCTTTTAAATTATATTACGAATACCGACATTATTCCATTTTCAAGAGTTCAAACCGCAGTATATTCTAACTTAGATTCTTTTACTGGGAAGTATTTTTCTGCCGAAACCAATTCGACATTACTAATTTTTCAGAAAGAAGGAAAACTATTCTTGCAATTAAAGCCACAGAATGAATATCAATTAGCTCCAACTTACCAAGATGCTTTTAATATTATGGATTACGGCGGGAATCTTTATTTTTTAAAAGACAAAAAGAATAAAATTAGCACATTGAAAGTGAGTCTGTCCAGAGCCAGAAATATAGAATTCGTTAAATTACCGTAACGTTTATTATTCAAAAAACATCATTTTTTACTGACTTTTAAGCATCAGATTATATTTTAACTTATTTCTCATTTTTATCCGAATTCATTAAGATCATTTGATATTTTATGAGTAAATTGGTAGTATGAGAACAAATCCCGATGTATTGATAATTGGCGGAGGCCTTGCTGGTCTTGCGGGCGCACTGCATCTATCTAAGAAAGGGCTTCAAGTTACTCTCATCGAAAAATCGGCCTATCCTCGCCACAAAGTCTGCGGTGAATATATCTCAAATGAAATTCTACCTTATCTGCAATGGCTTGGTCTGGATATTTCTGAACTGCAACCTACAACTATTTCAAATTTCGAATTTTCTGCGCAAAATGGAAAAACGGCCAAAACAAAACTTCCGTTAGGCGGTTTCGGAATCAGTCGTTTTGCTCTTGATCATTTTTTATATGAAAAAGCATTACAAAATGGATGTGTTGTTATTACAGAAAATGTAAATGACGTTTCTTTTGAGAATGATTTTTTTACCGTAAAAACTTCACAACAAGTTTTAACTTCCAAAATTGTGCTTGGCGCTTACGGAAAAAGGTCAAATATCGATCAGGTTTTAGATCGAAATTTTATTGCTAAAAAATCTCCCTGGTTAGCCGTAAAAGGACATTATTATGGTCAGTTTGATAATAGTCTTGTAGCGCTTCATAATTTTCAGGGTGGTTACTGCGGCGTATCGGTTGTGGAGAAAAACATCATAAACATCTGTTATTTGGCCGATTACGAGACTTTCAAAAAATACAAAAACATAGACGATTACCAAAAAGCAGTTGTTTACAAAAACAAAAATCTGAAAGCTGTTTTTGAAAACGCCTCTCCTATTTTTGATAAACCGCTTACAATCAGTCAGATTTCATTTGATAAAAAAAATCCTGTAGAAAATCATATTTTAATGATTGGAGATACCGCTGGACTTATACATCCTATGTGCGGAAACGGAATGGCAATGGCAGTACACAGCGCAAAAATAGCATCAGAACTGGTTTTGGATTTTTACAGCGGTAAAATAACATCACACACTTTATTAGAAAAAAAATACAAACAAGAATGGGAAAAGCATTTTAGCAGGCGTTTGTTTATGGGCAGAATTTTAGCCAAAGCACTGACACATAAAACGTTTACACATTTAATGACAGCTGCTGCGGCATCAATGCCATTTTTACTTTCAACAATAATCAAACAGACTCACGGCAGTCCTATAACAATCAACTCATGAGTCTGAATACCGAATATAGAACACAAGAATCGGAGATAATGGATGATTTTACGCTCGAAGGCGAAGAATTAATCGATACATTAGATCAAATAGCCAAAATCAATCAACTTCTTGGAGGCAATAAACTAACACTTAGCGGATTAAAAAAACTATTATTAAAAACAAATACTTCAACAGCTTTAACCATTGCAGACATCGGCTGCGGAAACGGTGATATGCTGCGAATGCTGGCGAGGTTTGGTAAAAAAAACGATTATAATTTTACCTTAATCGGTATAGATGCTAATGCGTTTACAATACAATATGCCGAGGATCTTTCTGCAGCATTTGAAAATATCGAATATAAATGTCTGGATATTTTTAGTCTAGAATTTAGTTCCTTGAAATACGATATCGCATTGTGCACCTTAACCCTGCACCATTTTACAAACAGCGAGATTGAAAATGTGCTGACGCAGATTTACAACAACGCCTCAACAGGAATCGTAGTAAATGATTTACATCGAAGTAAAACGGCTTATAGATTATTTCAATTAATATGCAGTGTTTTCGGCCTCAATGAAATGTCTCGAAAAGATGGACTTGTTTCTATTTTAAGAGGCTTCAAAAAAAATGAACTGGAGCAATTCTCTAAAAAACTAAATTTTAAAAACTATACCATAAACTGGAAATGGGCTTTTCGCTACCAGTGGATAATCAAGAAAATATGAGCGTAAACATAGTTACAGCTGTTAAACAGCTTCCACAATATTCACGAGAAACAAAAGATATTCTTCCTTTTTTAGACGTATGGCTCGAAGGTCAGGAAGAACGTTTTATTAAAAAGGTAAAAAAAATATTTGAAGGCGCCGCAGTAGACAAACGGTATTCTATAATGGAACCAACAGAAGTTTTTACTGCAACGTCTTTTGAAGAAAAAAATGATATTTACAGCCGTGAAATGATCGTTTTAGGTCATCAGGTTTTAGAAAAAGCACTCGAAAAAACAGGCTGGGATCCGCAGAGTCTTGATTATATTATTACGGTAAGCTGTACAGGTATCATGATACCGTCTTTAGATGCTTATCTAATCAATAAAATGAAACTGCGTCAGGATATTGTGCGTCTTCCCGTAACAGAAATGGGCTGTGCTGCTGGGATATCGGGAATTATATACGCAAAGAATTTTCTGAAATCAAATCCCGGAAAACGTGTTGCTGTAATTGCTGTCGAATCGCCTACTGCTACATTTCAGCTCAATGATTTCTCAATGCCGAATATTGTAAGTGCTGCAATTTTTGGTGATGGCGCGGCTTGCTGTCTGCTTTCTTCACATGAAGACGATAACGGTCCAGAAATCCTAGACGAACAAATGTATCATTTTTATGATGCCGAACATATGATGGGTTTTAAACTTACCAACAACGGTCTGCAAATGGTTTTGGATATAGAAGTGCCAGATACTATTGCAAGTCATTTTGGTGACATTATTCATCCGTTTTTAAAACAAAACAATCTGGAAATAAAAGATATAGATCATTTGATATTTCATCCCGGCGGAAAAAAAATCGTTAATACTGTCGAAGCACTTTTTTCGGGATTAGAAAAGAATATCGATGATACAAAAGAAATTCTTAGACAATATGGCAATATGTCGAGCGCTACCGTGTTGTATGTTTTAGAGAGCATTATGAATCGAAATCCTGAAAAAGGAGAAAAAGGATTAATGCTGAGTTTTGGTCCCGGATTTTCGGCACAGCGAATTTTATTACAATGGTAATATTTTAAAATTATGGAATTAACCGATATCATAAAACAACTTCCGTACAGCGAACCTTTTTTGTTTGTAGACGAACTGCTTCATGCCGATGAAAATGGTGTGAAAGGAACATTTACCTTCAAAAAAGAACTCGATTTTTACAAAGGCCATTTTAAGGATAATCCTGTTACGCCAGGTGTTATTTTAACTGAAACGATGGCTCAGATCGGAATGGTTTCTCTTGGCATTTATCTATTAAACAATGACATTAAAAAAGATACCGTAATCGCTTTTACTTCTGCAGATATGGAATTTTTAAAACCTGTTTATCCAAATGAAAAAGTGACCGTGACTTCGCAGAAAATTTTCTTTCGTTTCGGAAAACTAAAATGCAGCGCTGTAATGACCAATGAAGCCGGACAAGAAGTCTGCAGAGGCATTCTGGCGGGAATGATAACTCAAAAATTATGAAAAAACGAATCGTAATAACAGGTCTTGGCGTAGCGGCTCCAAATGGTGTCGGAATTCCGGCATTTATGAATGCGATTAAGAATGGAGTTTCAGGAATTCGTCATAATCCATTGCTCGAACAATTACAATTTTCGTGTCAAATCAGCGGTGAACCTGAAATCTCGGATGAATTGAAGGCGCAGTATTTTACCGAACTCGAACTTCGTGGTTTTAATAGTTCTGGTATTTTGTATGGTGTTATTGCTGGCATAGAAGCTTGGAAAAATGCAGGTTTGCTTTTTAATGAAACCCCAGATTGGGACAGCGGTGCCGTTTTTGGTTCGGGTACATCGGGTATTGATAAATTTCGAGAAAGTATCTACAAAATTGATGAACTGCAAACACGAAGACTTGGCAGTACGGTTGTAGCACAAACCATGAACAGTGGCGTAAGTGCTTATCTTGGCGGTAAAATTGGTTTAGGAAATCAAGTAACAACCAATTCATCTGCGTGTACAACGGGCACAGAAGCAATTTTAATGGCCTATGACCGAATACAATCGGGACAGGCAAAACGAATTCTTGCCGGAAGCACCTCAGACAGCGGTCCGTATATCTGGGCAGGATTTGACACGCTTCGAGTCTGTCCATCAAAATATAATGAAGCTCCAACAGAAGGCTCTAGACCAATGAGTGCTTCGGCTGCGGGATTTGTTCCTGGAAGCGGTGCTGGCGCAATGGTTGTTGAAGATTTAGAAAGTGCTTTAGAACGAAATGCAGTAATTTATGCCGAAATATTGGGCGGAAACGTTAATTCTGGCGGACAGCGTGACGGTGGCAGCATGACAGCACCAAACAGCATTGCGGTTCAAAAATGCATCGAAAATGCTATTATCAATGCTGGAATTACTGCAAACGATATTGACGCCATAAACGGACATCTTACTGCAACCACCAAAGACAGTCTCGAAATTGAAAACTGGACAAAAGCATTAGACCGAAACGGTGCTGATTTTCCGTATATCAACTCTTTAAAAAGCCTTACGGGTCATTGTTTAAGTGCCTCTGGAAGTATAGAAAGTGTTGCCGCTGTATTGCAGCTTCACGAAGGTTTTTTGTTCGGAAATAACAACTGCTCCGACCTTCATCATGAAATTACTGCACTTATAGATCCTTCAAAAGTGCTTTTGAACACTATAAACAGTAATCCAAAAATAATTGCCAAAGCTAGTTTTGGTTTTGGCGATGTAAATGCATGTGTACTCTTTAAAAAATTTGAAAACTAAAATGGATAGAAAAGAACTTACCGAGAAATTAAAAAACATTATAAAACCTTATGCTGCAGACACAGATGCCTACGAAAATCTGTCTGAAGAAACCGATTTTATTAATGATTTAAAAATTAACTCTGCCAATCTTGTTGATATTGTTTTGGATATCGAAGAACAATTTGACGTTGTAATTGACAATGCTGATATGGAACGTATGCTAGACGTTAAAACGGCAGTAGAAATCATAGAAACAAAACTAGCGGCCAAATGATCGGCAATGATGTCATAGATCTTCAACAGTCACGCGTAGAAAGTAATTGGCGGCGTAAAGGTTTTATTGAAAAACTGTTTACTGATGCTGAACAGCGTCTTATAAAAGAGCATCATGATCCCGAAATCATGATCTGGCTGTTGTGGAGCATGAAAGAAGCGGCTTATAAAATCTATAACCGTCAGACCAAAATACGGGAATATATCCCGAAGAAACTAGTATGCTCAATCAACACATTAAATGATTTTGAAGCACAAGGTTTCGTGATTTGCAATGGAAATAAATATTACACCAAAACACAAATTTCGCCCGAAAGCATTCACACTACAGCCGTAACCAATATTGAAAATCTTGACAACATTATTGAAGTAGAAAAAAAGCGAATCGTAAAAAACGAAAATGACATTCCCTATCTGGTTATTTCTTCTAATACTTTAAAAGACGTTTCCATAAGTCATCACGGACGTTTTGAACATATCATTACAATCTCAGAAAATCAATAAAAAATCCGGCACCAAACGTGCCGGATTTGCATTTTTTTCATTTATAAAAGCACAAACTGCTCTCTATTTAAGACAGTCCCAATCGCCGTTAGCGCAGATTTATAATCTGTGCTCGCAAAGTATATCAAATAGCTATTTTCGACTGTAAATGACCTTTTTTATTTTCGTTTCCTAAAATATTTAGGAACATAGAATAACAGAAAAATTACTAGAATTATAAATACAATTTCCATTTTTGAGATTTAATTTGATTTCAAGTAAAATTAAATTTTTAAATCAGTTTATGCTATCCAATGAGGATTAAAAAAAAGAAAATCTAATTTTTTTTATGTTTCGTTGCAGCAATATATCTTCGATCGCGCGGATTTGTAATCTGTGCCTGCAAAGTATATTTTACTAAATGTTATTCCGCTACAGCGTTAATCTGGTTCTTTTCCTTAATTTTCGCTACTCCCCTTTCTTTTATTAATGCTGCTGCATCTAGCATTTTCATTAAATGTATATAAGGCGTCGTTAGATCGGGGTCGGAATCTACGCTGTGTGGTGATAATGAAAACTCAAGCATTAGATATAGAAATAAGTGAAATTCTTCCAGCGTTTTTACTTCAAATGCTTTTTGGAATACAATAAACGGATTCTGGTATTCTTCTTTCGTTAAGGAAGAAAGATTAAAAGCCGTTTCAAAAGTAGAAGATACTTAAAGACCGTGTTATTTTACGGCATAAATCATTTATAATATTTAATGAAATGAATTATTTCTTCTCCGAAATTAAACTCTTCAAAGTCTTGTTCATCTTCTGAGTAAAGTAGAATTTTATCTCCCATTTCATTCAGATAAACTAATCCATCATCACCTACTGAAATATCTATAACATCGCGACAATTATCATTTTTTCTAACTCTTGTTATTGTTTTAGATTCAACTATATTAAAGTTTTTTATTTTGACAACCTCAAATACAGTATCTCGTCTGCTTAAATCCAGATAAGCGCATAAGAGTTTTAAATCGCTACCACTCTCAATGTAATCCATTGAAGTGGAAATAGATTCTTTTAAATGATGAATATTCAAAATTTGAAAATCGTTTTTTATTAAACGAATAAGCAAAAAAACTCCAGTTCCATCAATGGATCCCCTGAGTAAAATTAATTCTTCATCATGATGGTTAATTACTTGAAGATCAATATTTTGTAATTCGTACAAAAAAGAGAATTCTTCATCTGAATCTAACAATTGTAGCCATTCATTAATTTCCTTAAAATTCCTAACACTAGTTCTTATAGATTCAATAGTTACTATTGGGATAAATTGAAAATCTTCTGCTACTTGATAGACAAGACTATTGTTGCTATTAAGGAAGTTACGTTTGATTCCAACAAAACTATTTTTGTAGGGAGTCAACTTAAGGTAGAATTCCATATAATAACTCTTAAATTGGCAAAAATTATTAAAAATCAACATTTTTACTCCTATTTGTATTGTGGTGACAATTTCTCCTTCATTGTTAATTTTACAAAAAACATCATTTATCCTCTCTTTTTCAGATGCATGGTAAAAAAAATTAGCAATTAAATCTTTTTCAGGATTCCAATAAAAGCAATCTCGAGCATTGACACCAACAATTATAGTTGATTCTAGAGTTCTGACGACTTGAATAGCAGATACTTTTAATTGCTTATCTAGCGGTAATTTAGCATATACTTGATTTAAATTTTTAGGGTTTCTGAGTGTTAACTCACTGGAAGTTACAACTAAAATAAACTTTTTAGGTAAATTTCTAATAATAGCAGCCTTCGGTTTTTCAATATAAAGCTCATTTACATCAAACTCCAAATATCTTTTCAATGAGTTAATGATTCTTGTAAGGTTTTCAAATAGATATCTATCCGAACTATACTTTTTAATTAAATCTAACTTCAACGCCATTGAAACTTTTATTTCTCTAATAAATACAGAAAGATGTCCTGAAAAATAAGCATCATGAATAGGACACCAATTCAATAGTTTTAGATCCATTAAAACATCTTTTGGAATTTTATCTAAACAACTATAGGCTAATAAGCCAGTATGAATAAACCGTAAATGATCGAGATTTTCTGGTGTCCATGAATCTTTAAGCCAATCATTAACAATTTCCTTTAATTCAGATAAATCAAAAATTGACTGAATAATATTTTGGCTGAAAGTAAACTTCTCTCTTTTGTCAATTATAGTGTCATTATAATCTTCAAGTGCTTTATTAAATAAGATTACCTTTTCTGACTCTATCCAATAATATTCTTTATCATAAACATCTTCGATAATTGAATTAAGCTTTACATTTTTTTGTCCATCTAATATTAATTCTCTTAAACTCGCCAATTCTTCCATTATACTCTCTATTTCCAATTGTTTTGAGCCAACGCACGTCATACCACAAAACAATTTGCACCATTCATCTCCAAAAAAATTACGCACTATGATAGGATGTTTTTTTAGAATCCTATTGATTTGGACACTATCCCATTTGATCAAGTCTATTTTATCCTTTTTTAGATCAGACTTAAGTTTATTGAATTTATCTTGTAGTCCAGTTGAGTTTAACTCTAAACTTGTACACAAGAAAAACTTGTCACTTTTTGAATACCATTCTCCATTCTTAAATTCTTGAACAATTTCATCAAGTTTTCCTGGAGATATTACTTGATATCTTTTACATTGAAAGCATTCATATTTATTGGAATCTTTGAAAGCAAAAATGTCAATCCCCTCCTGTTTACTACCTGAAACGCCATAAATTTCACAATTATCAATTGAGTGGTATACTTCAACCAACCTAAGGCAAAGTCTTTCAAAATCAACCCATGATAATTTTTCTATAGGTAATTCACTAATTTTTGTATCTGCAGGCGGAAAAATTTTGGATTCTGGACTAGTTAATAAATATGATTTATCTTTTACTTTTTTACTCATTACTTTCTTTTATTGCGCCTTATGTTGTAAAGCTTACTTTTAAGTATTACAAAAAACACAAAGCTATCTTAATTTTTCAGATACAATATTTAATATATGGTTCCCTCTTGCATTAGCTTCTCGCTCGTGAATTTAAGGCACAATTGAGATAATATAGATTTGCTTCATTTTCTACCAAAATCAGCTGGAATTTCACCCCAAGCTTTTGTTTCCCATTTCAATATTTCATTACTATATTCATTTGATCTTAACCATTTTTCTGCACGTTTCATAAGTTCAAAAACTTCTTTATTATTTTCTGTTTCTTGAATATTACTTCGTGAAGTTTTATCCTTAATCCAACTTATTGCTATTCTGCTATCAGAATAAATAGGACGTATATCGTTGCTTTTTTTCATATGCGCTAATGCGTGTACTAGAGCTAAAAATTCACCCATATTATTTGAGGCATCTTTAAAAGGACCTTGTTTAAAAATTATCTTTTTGGTTTCAGTTTCAACTCCTTGATATTCCATTAAACCTGGATTGCCACTGCATGCGGCGTCTACAGAGATGCTATTTAGAATAGGTTCACCTATCAATTCTAATTCTTCTTTAGACAACTCCGATTCAAAAATTTTCTTTCCTTTATAGTCGTCATATTCTTCAGAATATGCTTGCCGTGCTAATTCTAAAGTTTGAAAAGATTTATATTTTGCACTTGCAAAACCATGAACACTTTCCTTGCATTCATCCCAACTTTCGAATATTCCAATTTTTCTCCCTTCCCAAACTACGTAAAACTTCTTGCCTGCCATATTTTCAACTCTTCAAAATTTTGTAATAAATTAAGATAATACTAGTTTACTTATTCTATGTCTTTTTGATCAATAAACAATGCCAAACTTATAGTACCGCTTTCATTTTCTTTTACGGTTTTCCATAAATTGAAGTCATTAAATAACTTGCAAAATAATTTTTAAATGAATAATTAAATAGAGTATAAATACCTATTTTAATTTTAAAGAGTACGAAATATCCCCGATAGCCCGGATTTGTAACCCGATAGCGCGGATTTATAATCCGTTAGCGCAGATTTCAAATCTGCCCTATCGTTGCGGAAATATATCTATGTAATCGGGTATCTGATATTCATATATTATATATTGTTTAAATGCATATTTTTTTTTTTGGGAATTACTGTTCCTTAAGGTAATGCTCGACTAGGCATTATTGTTGGAGAATTCATTAGTTCTGGATTTTAGATTTTTATTCCGTTTAATGGAGGAGTTAACAGGAAATCTCTCCATGCTATTAGAATTTCTTTGAATTCTTGAAGAGGAACTAAATCAACAATGTTTTCAACATTGTCGTCCATTATTTGAACTCCAAATGGTGTTAGGAAGGCTACTTCATAATTACTACTAACATCCGGATCGTCAATTGAACTGAAATTACCATTAATTGTTATATTAGTCATATCAACGAAATTATTTAAAGTTTCAATATTTTTTATTGATTGGATATGCCCAATACCACCAGTAGCAATTTTATAAATTCGACCATCAATAATTTTATTAATAAATTTTATTTTTTTGTTTTCTATTGCATTCATAATTATCTTGTAAAAATTTGATATATACTTATTATCTCATTTGTCCCGATCGCGCGGATTTGTGATTCGTGCCCGCAAAGTATTTCCTTTGCTGGCGCGAGCGCCCCGCTCGTGCACACACAGAAGATTAATTTCTATTTTCAAGTTAACTATTCAATTTTTTGTAGAACAAGAAATACTTTACGTTCACGAGCGGGACGCTTGCGCTAGCGGGGGTTAAAATCAACTTTTTAATTTAGCAACATATTGACTTTCCGTTAAATTGAAATCATTAGGTTCCAGTACCAAAGTAACTGTTATATTATTCAAGGTAATTAAATAGTATATATCTGATGTTGGCCATCTTTTATATTGCAGTGGATTGGCTTTTATTGCAGTAAATGCCTGACCAATTATGGTTTTATAATAATCCCCTGCATGACATTGTTCTTTAAAATTCTTTAGCTCTATTAAAAAATCTCTCAAGCCTAAAGTAGGCACTTCGTATCTTTCTACTTTGTCAAAGTCTCCGTACCGAGATATTGTAGTATCGGAAGATACATAAAATAAATCTGTACCCCAATTCAAATAATCTAACTGTCCTGCAATAACCGCATTTAATTCGCGTAAAGTTTCTGTTATATGGTTTAAACTCATATCTGATAAAGCTGATGCCTGACTTAAACCTGAAGTACTTACTCCAATCATTACGGCTCTATTTATTGAATATTTTGTTACGAGTATCTGATATTCATATATCATAATATATTGTTTATACTTTTCGTTCACGATCGGACGATCGCGCCTGCGTTGGGGTTAAAATTCTCTTTCTAATTGAGTAATATATTGGCTTTGTGTTAAATTGAAATCATTAGATTCTAATTTTAGACTAAAAATTATATTATTCAAGGTAATTAAAAAATCAGTATCTGACGTTGTCCATCTTTTGTATTTTAATGGTTTGGCTTTTATTGCAGTAAAGGCTTCACCAACTATAACTTTATAATGATCGCCTGCAAGACATTGTTCTTTGAATTTCTTAAGTTCTACTAAAAAATCTCTCAAGCCTATCGTAGATACTTCATATCTTTCTACTTTGTCAAAATCTCCATATCGAGACACTGTTGCTTCAGAAAATACATAAAACAAATCTGTACCCCAATCTAAATACTCTAGACTACCCGAAATAACTGCATTTAATTCATTTAGTGTCTTTGTAATCTCGTTTATTGACATTTCAGATAAAGATGATACTTGATCTAAATCTGAAGTACCAACTCCAATCATTACATATCTTTCCGTGTAGTATCTTGTTACTGTTAATTGGTATTCATACGACATACTGGATCTTTTTATTATTTACAATTTTTTTCCATGTTTAGTACACGAGAAAGACTACTTTCGAATTCTTATCCCTTGTTCTTGTAATTTAATAATTCGCGAGTTTCCGGCATATCTTTTCCTTTAGAAGAACAAAAATCTATCAAATCATATTCTATTATACGCTGAATACTTTCTGCTTTATCTGAAATAGATTTAATTCTATCTAACAATTCCTCTTTTATGTTCCCAGCATTGAAATCTTCTTCGTTTCCAATGATAAGTTTGTGAACTAACCAATTCCTTTGCTCTAAAAAAGCATTTAATTCATTTTGCAATGACAAATTATATAGTTCCTCCCTAATTGCAATTCCAATAGCCTTGCCTAAAGTATACCTCTGGTTTTTCTTTAAAAATTCATCCGCCCGTTCTTTTGTTTCTGCAGGATTCATTTTAAGAGTAATTGAATGACTCAAAGCTTGTTCAACCATTTGGGTTTTAAATACAGCTTCTCCAATTAAACAATACAAATTGATTTCAATATTGTTGGCTGGTATTTTTGTAACATTCTTTTCCATATGCTTTTCGTTTTAATAAAATTCATCTAACTTGTATATAATTCTATTAATCAAAGATAATTCCCTTAATACGCAATCTTTTTGCGCAGTGAAAAGATTATTCAATTTTTCTTGAATTTTATTTGCCTACTTCTGCTGGCACAAGCGTCTCTGGTAAACGTCAGCTATTTTTAATATTTAACTAGCAGTAATTTTAAATTTTTCTATATTATATTTAGCAAAAAAAAAGTCATTATATGCGCCAAACTTATCTTATTTCTTTTCTATTCTTTTTAGTAGTAAACACTTTCTATCCACAGAGTAATGATTTATCTGTTTCAGACTTTAGAGGAAAAGTCAAGACCTTAATAACTTACTTAAATGATGAAAGAGAAAAAAGCATTTCTTATAATGAAGATGGAAATATAACAGATTATGTTGGACATGACCCGATAGCGCGGATTTGTAATCCGTGCCCGCAAAGTATATCTTAACAGATTAAAAAAAGAAAATCAAGTTTTATTAATATTGAAACGGGCACGGAAAGAATTTCCGCGCTATAATTGAACATATCACCAGCCGAATCGTTAGCGCGGATTTGCAATCCGTGCCCGCAAAGTATAGCAAACATAACAGTAAGTATTTCAAAATAAACACAATAGAATTACATCTAAATCATTTTCCAATCCCGCATAATTCCTTGCTGAACTAAAATAATAATCTTCAGCCGCACTAACAGTTTTATCTTTTACTGGATTATTGTGAATGTATTCTACTTTTTGCTTAATAAATTTATTGCTGTAAATAAGTTCTGCATGATAACCGTTTTGCCAAACTTTATAAGTCTGATTCTTTTTTAAATGCTCACATGCCTTTTGAAAATATTCGAGCATCCATTCTCTTCTGCTTTCGGGTTCATCGATTATAGTCTTTATTATTTTTTTGGATGTAAATTTTTTAAAATCTCTAATAATATCTGATAATACAAAACTATTCGTCCCTTTGCAGAGCAAATGGATATGACTGCTCATAATACAATAAGCATAAATTTCTAAGCCTTTATTTTCTTGACAATATTTTAAAGCATTTATTAAAATGTTTTTCTGATTTAATCTAGTAAATATATCGATCCAGCCGACAGCTGTTATAGTTATAAAATAGGCTTCATCAGTTGTTGTTGCTTTGTACTTTGTAGACATGTTTTTTCTACAAAAATAAAAATACAAAGAAAAATCTTATATTTATTTTGCAAAATATTAAAAAATACTTTGCGGGCACAGATTGTAAATCCGCGCTATCGTTGTGGACAATATTGAAGAAATTCTTTGTGGGCACAGATTACAAATCTGCGCTATCATTGCGGTTAAGAATACTGAAGAAATACTTTGCGGGCACAGATTGTAAATCTGCGCTATCGTTGCGGAAGAATATTGAAGAAATTACTTTGTGGGCACAGATTGCAAATCTGCACTATCGTTGCGAATTTTGTTTTAAACATTCACCAATTCCAATACCACTATTACCAGTAAAAGTGAAATACCCACAAAAATAAAACCCAAAGAAGTCCAATATAACTTCAAATTAATGTAATCTTTAAAATATTCTGAATTATTATCTCTTTTAATTCCTACTTTCGGCTTGCCTTTACCTTTATATCTAGTGATATATATAGCAGCGCCTATGACTATCATTGCCAATAGTATTAAAATTATTTGTGCCATTGTTATTTTTTTATTTAGTTTTATTTGTTGCGGGCAGTAATTCCGAATAAATTTCTTTATCCGATCGCGTAGATTTGTTAATCTGTACCCGCAAAGTATTTCTAAACAGATTTAAAAAGAAAATTCAGCTTTATATAGGAACGGGCACGGAAAAAATTTCCGCGCAATCGTTGCAGATTATCTACATTTTTGCAAGACAAATTTAAATGCATTACCAATAGATTCGAAAAGTTTGAAAAACGAATTAATAAATAATTCTACAAAAACTCTTCGGAAAGCAGGAGAAACGAGCTAAGAATTAGAATTTAAGTGGACTGGATGAAAAATCCGAAAAATTTGAAATCAATGATGAAGGTTCTACATATTTTGTATTCTTACTGATTTTTCCATCTTTGATGACATAAGGATGAGTAAGCAATATATCTGAAAGTGTATTAGAACTGAAACTATTTACATCATACATACAAATGAGTGATACAGCGTGTTTTGGAGTGAGTAGATTTAGGCTGGCTTCGTATTCTAAAAGTTCATCGGTTCCTGGTAGATTTTTAAGAGCCCAAACCATATCGCCGCAAGCTCTTACGCTTTCATAACCGGCTCTTGATGCTGATAATAAATTCTGTTCAAGCATTTGATACATTCTTTCAGCAGCAAATTTGCCATCTTTTACGTAAGTATTTTCAGAAGCCAATACTTCTAGTTGACCACTCGCTAGTTTTTCAGCAATAGATATTCCATTCTCAGCCAAACATCGGCAATGTTCACCATGACGGTTTACTTCAAGGATGTTAATGACTTTGTCATTTGCTTGCAAACCTTCCAAAATATAAGCAACGATTACCTCATATTGTTGTTCTTTAGAATCGAAAAATCCGCAAATGTGCATTGGAGCTGATAATGATTCTCCGCATACGTTAAAAGATGTTTGTGTGTTCATAAATCAAATGTACACAATTAATTTCGGCAATATGCTTTATCTGTCAAAACTTGCGATATAATTACCCTGCTTATATCCTGCCAAAAATCTATCGCTGATAACAAAAAGTTCAGGTAAATTTCAACAATAAAATTGTAAATAATACTATAGAAAAAAAGATGAACACCAATGAAGTGTATTTTAGTTGTTTTTGATATTCTTCAGAACCTCTTCTTTCTAATAAGTTATTATAATAAGAACTAGTCCATTTAAAGTTTAATAAAAACTTATAAAATTCAAGTCTTTTTAATTCTCTTTTTTGAAATTTTGCGGGATTAATAAAAACATACAATCCAAAAATCAAGGCGGATAAAGCTAAAATAAAAGTAACTAAATCTTCCATATATTAAAGCGATTATTCTTTAGTTTAAAAACCTTATAAAACACAAAAATAATTGTTCTCTACGCTCTTTTAAAGTATAACTATTCTTTTTTTAATTTTACGTTCTATTTCAGGTAACAATTTATCATTTAAAAGATTATTCATGCTTTCATCAAAATTGGGAAAATTTGGAGGACTAAGTATATTTTTCTTTTTTACATTGCTAATATTCCCAACATTAAAATCTGAAACTCCTTCATTCGTTTCTAAATTTATAAAATCATTATTCAAAAATATATTTGTTCTTTTATCTCCATTGAAAGCTCCCGCTTTTTCAAATTCTATTCCAAAATACCCATCAACAATAAGTAAATAGTCCAAATTATATTTCACTTTTATTTTTTTTAAATCGTCGATTACATAATCGCGTTTTGTCCAAACAAAAATTGGGTTACTTGCTTTACTAACTGTATCTTTTATTTGAATAATTTCAACATTTAATGGAGCTAAATTTTTTAAATAGGCATTCATTATTCTTTCAATCGGGTTTCCTTTTCCAGTTTCTAAAAATTTATAAGCACCTTTAAACATATCATTTTTGTCTACGGTTGAAACTTCAACCGTATTAGACATTACTTGTCTGGTTATTCTGTATGGGCCATTAATATTAAAAAGCACACCTAGTTTTTTCTTTTCAGGGTTTTGCGAATAGCTAAAATTAAAAAGTACAGTTATACATACAACTAGAAAGATATTTCTTTGCTTCATTTTTTTATTTAATTAAATTTTAATTGGGGTGCACGAATAATTTAGGAAAACCTATTTATTTTTAGTTTTAAAAACCTTATAAAACACAAAAAGAATCACTAGCCAAACCGGAATTAATTCTACAGATAACTCCGTATTCGTCATCCACATAATAGCTAAAATACCCAATAAAAAGGCAAAACAAATGTAATTGCTTACGGGATAAAATATAGAAGCAAATTTTGTTTTTGTGTTTTCTCTGTCTTTTGCACGTCTAAATTGCAGATGGGTATACGAAATCATAACCCAGTTTATAACCAAGCAAGAAACTACTAAAGACATTAAAATACCAAAAGCTTCTTCGGGCATTATTTTGTTTATTAAAATACAGATCGCAGCAAAACAGGACGAAATTAAAATAGCATTAACTGGTACCGAATGTTTGTTGAGCTTCTTCAAAAAACTAGGCGCACTGCCTTGATCTGCTAAACCAAATAACATACGTGAGTTACTGTAAACACTACTGTTATAAACCGATAAAGCGGCAGTTAATACAATTAAATTAAGCACATTGGCAATAAGCTTTGTAAAAAAGATTTTCTGTCCAAATAACGTAAACTCCATTCCGTTTAAGTTTTGAAAAACCATTACAAACGGACTGCTGTCTGTCGTAATTTGTCTCCACGGTGATAAAGCAAATAAAATAACCAACGCTCCCACATAAAATATAAGGATTCTATAAATAACCTGATTGGTTGCTTTTGGAATGTTTTTTTCTGGATTTTCGGCTTCTGCAGCGGTAATTCCAATTAGTTCTAAACCGCCAAAAGAAAACATAATCAAAGCCATTGCAGACAATAAACCTTGGAAATTTCCATTTGCCGTTTTCTCAAAGAAACCTTTTGGAAAAAATCCTCCATCGTTATACAAGTTATGAATCGTCGCATGCTCTCCTCCTGTTCCGCTTAATAACAAATAAGTTCCAAAAAGAATCATGGCAATAATAGCAACCACTTTTATAATCGAAAACCAAAATTCGGTTTCTCCGTACACTTTTACAGAGGCAAAATTCAAAGCATTAATAACCAGGAAGAAAAATAAACTGGATGTCCAAAGCGGAATTTCGGGCCACCAAAACTGTACATACACTCCAATGGCGGTAAGTTCTGCCATGCTCACGAGGATATACAAAATCCAATAATTCCAACCTGAGGCAAAACCCGCAAACGAACCGCAATATTTATAAGCAAAATAGCTGAAACTTCCTGAGACAGGTTCTTCGACCACCATTTCGCCCAATTGTCTCATTATAAAAAAAGCAATAATTCCGGCAATTGCATATCCTAAAATTACAGAAGGCCCTGCTAATACAGCCGCTGGACCAATGCCAAGGAAAAGTCCTGTTCCTATAGAACCGCCTAAGGCAATTAACTGAATGTGTCGGTTAGTAAGTCCGCGTTTAAGCTGATTCTCTGCTGCAGCATCTTGATTTTTTTCCACAGATTAGGTTTTTAGGAGTTAAATGTATTTGGAAATGTATAAAAAGCGAAGATAAGTTAAAAAAGGAATCGTACAAAGCTTGTTTTAGTGCATCTGTCAGAATCACGTATAAAAATTCAAGTTTTAAAAGTAATGCGCCTATTTCTTTTCTGGAATCTACCAGACATTGGTAAAACAAACAAGTCCACACCCGAAAAGGCATGGACTTGTTTGCCTATATCAAAAATTTATTCACTTCATTACATCTGTTGTTTTATTACCTTCCTCCGCCGGTGCTTCCTCCTATTTTAGTCACCATAGAGGTCAATGTAAAACTGGACGATAATACCGGATCGCTAAACGTTCCTCCTAAGTACAATCCGTTAAATTCTGTTGCATTGGCTACACTAGAAACTGTAACCAGTTTATAGGTTTTACCCGAACTGAATTTACTGCCCGATAATAGCAAAGTTGTAAAACTTGCAGGTGATTTAAAAGTCATTACCTCTGCGTTATCAGGATCTAATACACTGTATATAGTTCCCGCATTTCCACTTCCCAAAATAGCAGAAGCTTGAGTAGATACGCTTGCAGTCGGCGAACTGGTTGCTCCTCCTGCTCCAACTAACAATCCACCCGTAATTTTGAAAGTATTGCTGTCACAATCAAAACCTTCTTCTGGACTCTTAGCTCCTATCGCAAAGGTTTTTCCACCAGTTACAGTAAGTGTTCCGTTAGAATCGATTCCATCATTTGTCGTACTGTAGGAGACAATTGTACCGCCATTAATATAAATTGCTTTGCCTGCATTTATTCCGTCATCTACAGCTTTAATATTAATAGTTCCGTCATTTATGGTCAGCGTGCTTTTACTCTCTATTCCTTCTCCTCCTGTACCTGTTGTGGTAATAGTAATCGTTCCGCCATTGATCACCAAGTACGGGTCTATTGTAGTATCAGTATCGTATGACGCTGTTATCCCGTCATCTGCGGCAGTAATTGTAATTGTTCCCGCGTTGATTACGATTGGTCCTTCTTCTGCTTCGATGCCGTCGCTCGATGCATTGATGTTCAGCGTACCGCCATCGATATAAACACCATCATTGGTATGAATACCGTCTGAAACCGCTTTGGTAATCGTAATTGTACCGCTTTGTACACGAACATAATCGTCTGCTGCTATACCGTGTTTATTGTTTGCCGTAATATTCAGAGACCCCGTACCTGACAAAATAAGCTGTCCTTCACTAAAAAAAGTTCCTTTTTGGTCTTCTGTAGATGTTGCATAAGTGGCACCATCTTCTAAAGTGTTTGTACCGCTTAGTACAATAAAAGCGCGTTTACCTGACTGAATATTAATGGCAGGTCCATCGTTGTTTTTAATCGATACTCCGTTCAGCGTTAGTTTATATTTTTTATCACTGTAAATTTTGAGCATTCCGTCTGTGGTTGAACCCGTTATTTCATACGCAACTTCGGCAACAGTAGAAGTTACGATAACATCTGATCCAGAAATGGCAACAGTTACGCCGGTTACAGCATTTTCGACTGTCGCGGTTGTTCCGTTAAATGTGATTTTAACTGTAGAAGAAAAAGTTGAATTGGCCAGTATATCATCTGCATTCGCTCCAGTCTCTGCCGATCCTTCTGCTGTTCCTTTTGCCGTCGCTGCGCTGATTGTTACGACATCAGATGTAACGACCGTTTCGTCATCATCACTATCATTGTCCTTTGAACATGAAATCATCACAAGGCCTAAAAGCAGGCAGGAATAAAAATATCTTTTTGTTTTCATACTATTGGGTGTTTAGAAAAGCTCTATCTCTGTATTTTAACCATAACTAACTAATAAACAGAGAATAAACAAATACAATTATAACTGCAATACTATGTATATTTTGAAAATCCGAAAAATAAACTAGACCAGCACGCCTTATTTTGTCGTGAAAGAAATGATTTACTCTACGAACGGTTATTTAAAATTTTGTTTTGAATAGTGTCCATCTTTAGTAATATTTCCTGATTCGATAAAATCTTATTCTGAAACTTTTTACCTAAAGTTTTATTTTTTATTCTGATGATTTTGAGAGTAAGGCTTTTTTAAAGGAATAATTTTCGCTATCTTGTTAGTACATTTTTAAAAGCCACAATCATGAAATTCAGTATTTTACTTTCGTTTTTTCTACTTATACTAATGAGTTCCTGTGAGCCAAAAAAGGCAATAGATTTTAAAAAGTCACTTGCACAATCGGAGCGTAAAGCGTTTGATATTATTCTTGGAAAAGAGGGTTCTGGCGAAAAAAAACTGAAATACCTAACAGAGGATAACTACAAAGGCGCCTTAGCTGCTGTAGATCAACAAGCCACGGAGTTTGATCATTTAATAGATGATATCAAGAAGCTTTCAACAAAAGATATTCCTGAAGCTGAACCGCTTAAAATGGCGAGTATTGCGTATTATCAAGCCTTGAAAGAATTACATATATTCGACCGCAAAGAAATAGCCCAGCAAGAACTTCTTGCAACGCTTAAAAATGATGAAAGCAAGAAGGCAAACGATAACCTCATTGCACTTGCAAAACAGAAAAAATTGCTCTACACCACAGTATATAAAAAGGAAGCGCTCCTCCATACAGCAACTGAAAAATTCAATACTGCAAATGGTTTAGAGTAAGAGCTTTCTTTTAATTTAATCTGAACTTTCTAATCCTATAATTTAACTCCATTCTGGAAATTGAGTTCGGTTTAAATCAAGCTTTTCAATAGCTTTCATTTCAGTCGGATCGAGGGTAAAATTGAAGATATTTAGATTTTCTAAAATATGTGCCTTTTGAGATGATCTTGGAATGGCAACGATACCACGCTGAAAGTGCCATCTAAGATTTACCTGAGCAACAGTCTTTCCGTGCTTTTTAGCAATTTGAGTCAATACCTCATTTGTAAAAAGACCATTACGACCTTCAGCAAAAGGCGCCCACGCTTCCATCTGGATATTATGATTTTTTAATACTTTAAAATCATTTCCCTGTTGAAAATAAGCATGAGTTTCAATTTGATTTATAACAGGTTTTATCTTAGCATAAGACAAAAGATCTTTCAACTGCTCTGGATCGAAATTACTTATTCCGATAGCCTTGATTTTTCCTGCTTTGTAAAGTTCTTCCATTGCCTTCCACGATCCTTTTACATCGCCTCTTGGGCGGTGTATCAAGTATAAATCAAGATAGTCAAGTCCTAGTTTTCTCAACGTTTCTTCAAATCCTTTTTTGGCATTTTCGTACCCAGCATCGTCAACCCATAATTTTGAAGTAACAAAAAGCTGTTTTCTATCAATACCGCTTTGTTTTATTGCGCTACCTACTGCTTCTTCATTTCCATATATTTTTGCGGTATCAATAAGTCTATAGCCCGCCGCTATTGCATCGGCAACAGATCGCTGGCATACTTCGCCCGAAAGCCCGTACGTTCCAAATCCGAGCATTGGCATTTTTAGACCGTTATTCAGCTTAATGTCCGGAATGTTTACTGCATCATTTTCTATTAAAACATTTCCAAATAATTCAGGCATTCCAAAGATGCCAAGGTACATTCCCGCAGCTGCAAATTTTACAGTATTTTGCAAAAACTTGCGTCTATTTATTTCGTTTTTTGGATTTTGAGAATTCATTTTTTTGGTTTTTGGTCAGATAATTAGGTAATCAATTTTGGTTACGAAATATACTAAATTATCATTCTCGCAAGATCATTTTTAATTAGTATCATTTCTAAATTCAGAAGGCGTAATGCCTTTATACTTTTTAAAAATATGATTCAGATGGCTTTTATCCGTAAATCCGAAAGCATCGGCTATTTCAGAAATACGCATATCACTGTGAAGCAGACGGTCTTCGATCAATTTTAATTTATAATTTAAAATATATTGCTGCAGACTTATAGCAGCATGTTTTTTAAAATAACTGCCCAAATACGTTGAAGATATGCCAAACTCCTGTCCGATACACTCGATCCTTAGTTTTTCGGGAACGTAAATATTAGATTGAATATATTGCAGAATATGAATGGTTTTCTGATCTGTCGTTTCACTAATCTGCTCGGGATATACTTGATAAACATTTCTAGCTATAATAATTAGAATACTGTTAACCAGTTGAATTGATAATTCTTTCTCATAAAAATCGTGATTCAGCTGTTCTTGAATGAGAATATCCATTAAACTCTTTATTGATTTTGCATCATTCTTGTTTTTAATAATATTGCCTGGTTCATGTCCAACATTTTTCAGGATCATTTCAAGGCGATTGAAGAGTTCGAGTTCTTTTTCATTCGACTTCACAAAAATATTATTAAATCGAATGAAGAAAAACTGAGTCGGTTTTTCAATATGAAAAATATGCTGATCGTTTGGCGCCACCAGAAAAAGATCGCCTGGTTTATAATTCAATTCTAATTCGTTTATATGCTGTTTCCCTGTTCCCTGCACTATATACACCAGCTCAAAAAAGGTATGAGCGTGAAGTCCTCTCGGACAAACATCCAGCATTTCTTTGAGAACCAGCTCAAAAGGCATCCATAAATGATCTTTTACCATAGCCTAAAATTACACAAAAAACATGGATTTATACAACTCACAAAAAATTGGCTGACGGAACTTTGCGATGTAATAATTAACAATAAAAAAAGAAACAAATGAAAGCATTAGTATTAGAAAATTTTGGAGAAAAATATACATTAAGCGATATCAAAAAACCATCTATTGAAAAAGGAGAAGTTTTAGTTAAAATTAAAGCCAGCGGTATTAATCCGTTGGATTTAAAAATAAAAGAAGGTCAGGCGGCACATGCACAAGTAAGTCTACCGGCGATTCCGGGTATCGATTTGGCTGGAATTGTGGAAGCTGTTGGTGAAGGTGTTGCCAATTTTAAAATCGGTGACGAAGTTTACGGAATGACCGGAGGCGTTGGCGGTGTTCAAGGTTCTCTGGCAGAATATGCAGCAGTTGATGCAGATTTGCTGGCTTTAAAACCAAAAAATCTTAGTTTCAAAGAAGCTGCTGCTCTTCCGCTTATTTTTATCACTGCTTGGGAAGGACTTATCGACAGAGCAAACGTAAATGCGGGGCATAATGTATTAATACAAGGCGGTGCCGGCGGAGTTGGTCATATTGCTTCCCAAATTGCCATTGCAAAAGGTGCAAATGTTTTCGCTGCGGTTTCTCCTGCACATATAGAATTAATCAAAAAATATGGTGCAACTCCTATTGACTATACAATTTCGACTCCAGATGATTATATTTTGGAACATACTAATGGAGAAGGTTTTGATATTATTTATGACACTGTTGGAGGCGCTGCTTTAGATAACTCATTCAAAGCTGCAAAACAATATAAAGGTCACGTAATAAGCATTCTTGGATGGGGAAATCACAGTCTGGCTCCTCTTTCTTTTCGCGGTGCCACTTATTCGGGAGTTTTCACCTTATATCCTCTTATCTCGGGGAAAAACAGAAAAGAACATGGTCAGATTTTAAAAGAAGCAACGCAATTAGTAGAAGCGGGAAAAGTTATACCAATTGTTGATGCTAAAAATTATACGTTTGAAACTATCGAAGAAGCCTATAACGCTATAACAAACGGAACAGCAAAAGGAAAAGTTGTGATTACTATTGAATAACAAAAACTAAACTTCTACACTAAATCTTGCAGATCAATGATTTGCAAGATTTTTTATTTTAATCACTTTAGAATTTTGATCGTAAATTAAAAAACAATTAATTACTCAGATCTGCCACGATTGAAATACCGGTTCTTTCGCGATAAAATTGAGGAGAAATAGTTGTGACCTTTTTAAAAAAACGGCTGAAATAATATTCGTCTTCAAAATTTAGTGAATAAGCAATTTCCTTGATACTCATTCTTGTGAGATGTAATTTCTTTTTGGCTTCCAGAATAATGCGTTCCTGAATAAGTGCCGATGGTGATTTTTTAAAATAACGAATACATCTTTTACTAAAATTATTTGGAGTCATAGCTAGCAAACCTGCATAATCATTAGGTTTGTGTAATTTCAAGTAATTTTCATCAAGCAGGCGCATAAACGTTTCCATTTGTTCGTCTCTTTTGTTTAATCTCTTATCATTTTCGATTGATTTATTTTTGATGCCGCTCGATTTAGCCAGAAACAATTGAAGATACGAAATCAATACTACGTCATCCGGATTGTCTTTCATGAGCTCATTTTCCATATCATCGAGTAAAAGCAGAAACATTTTGGCTTCAGATTCATTTAAAACAATTGATGGCTCAATGTAAATATTATTGAACAACAAGCCATTACAACTCACCTGTTCTTTATGATATTCAATACAATAAAAATCTCCGTGAAACTGAAGCATTACAAAAGGAATATGATCATCAGAAACCAAATAAATATGCTGTAAAGGTGTCGAAAACAAAATAGTAGGACCTTCAAATTCAAATACGCCAAAATCGGCATGATAATGTCCTTTCCCTTTTGGTATAAAAATAACACTGTAATTTGAAAAACACTGAGGCTCTGTAAAGTTACAATCCTTTTCTTTTTTTATGCTGATCAGATCATCATTGTCTGGTGAAATTAGTTTTTTCAATGTTTAAGGTTTTGTAATTATTAAAGGATTTCTCTTTAAATGTTATCATTTGAAAAGCTTCGATCTTTAAAAACAACAGGATAAAATTACAACAAAAATCATTGTCACATTTATCCAAGCCTTATCATTTTTTGTCCATTCATTGCCTGTTTCAAGCACAATACCTTTGCTAAGTAAATCATTAATACTAAATAAAAACAAAATGAAAAATACAATTTTACACCAGATTGCCAGCCTTGATCAGCTTGGAAAAAAAGTTATTCGATACGGAATAGTAATCGTTTTTGTCTGGATAGGAACTTTGAAATTCTTTACTTACGAAGCCGATGGAATTGTGCCATTTGTAGCCAACAGTCCGTTTATGTCTTTCTTTTACGAACATCCCGATGAATACAAAACACACGTAAATAAGGAAGGCGAATTAATCCCTGAAAATCATCAATGGCATGAAAGCAATAATACTTACGGCTTTTCGAACGGATTGGGTATTTTTCTAATCGTATTAGGTGTTTTTCTTGCGCTTTATAAAATAGCGCCATTATCAAGTATGATCGCCAGTCTGCTGATTTTTATTATGACTTTGGGAACACTTTCTTTTTTGGTCACTACTCCTGAAAGCTGGGTGCCAAATCTTGGAGATTCACAATGGGGATTTCCTTATTTATCTGGTCGCGGTCGTTTGGTTCTCAAAGATATTGTGATTCTTGGAGGCGCCATTATAACGATGAGTGAATCAGCTCAAATTTATCTTTCACGTTTAAAAACAAAACAGAATTAACTCAAAACATTATTTAACAAATCAATAAAAGCCGATATTCTCCATCATTTTCAACAGGAGCTCTATGAATACATGGAAGTACTTGCTGTTCGGGATGATCTACAGCCAGACGCCACAAATGCATTTGCCCTAAATTAATTATTTCTGCATTATCATGTATTAGGTAATGCAGATCAAAAAAATTCTCCTCTAGGAAATTTTCAAATTCTTCTTCTGGACCATCATGCAGTTCTCTTAGTTTGGCTCGAATTTCTGGAACTAAAATTTTCTGGTCTGCCTGGGAATTAGCAACAATTTCACTTGCCGCTCCATGATAGGTACATAAAAAAGTGTCTGTCAAAATAGGCGAACGATCAACATGAAACGAATAAACATCGGTGGATATGAAATCAAATTCATCATCACGCTCATAACATTTCAGCAAATTAAGAGAAGGCGAAGCTCCAAAATCCATTAATAATTGTAAATCATTTAAGATTATTTCTCTTGCTGTATTACCTTTTTCTGAGAGTTCGAGCGCGATTAAATCTTCGGGATAAACTTCTGTAATATTTTCTTTTAGAGATAATTTGGATACAATTTCCTTAAAATCGCCATCCAAATTTCTATGCCAGCAGAGTGCATTTATTTCTCCTTTAAAATCGGTTTGCACAAGTTCTGAAAAAGTCGATACCAAACCAATTTGACTGCTGGAAGAAAATGTGTTATTCATACTTAGATTTTAAGAGATTATTCACCTGCAAAAATAGGTAATAGTAGTCATTCAGGACATTTTTAGTGCTGTAAACTTACGGATTTTGATCTATCCTTTTTTTAAAGATCAAGAGTTTGTAAATTATTTTATGTGAATAAAAACACATTCAAATAATTGATTCTCAAATCAAAATTAACAGATACATCAACTTTTTTTTACAAAATCCGATATTTTTAGTGAAACAGTGTTGCATTTAAGAATAAGAATTCTATATTTGCAACTCTGTGGCATTAATAAAGTGCAGATTCATTTGAATGAAAAAGAAATTAAAATTTATTAATATTCTGCTTCCGCTGATAGTATTGTTTGCAATACTATTTCCGGCGATTCATTCGTATAATCATATCCACAGCCACAATTCAAATTCTAAAAAAACCGAGCTGTCTCATACAGCAAAAACCGAATTTAAAATACACAAGCATCATGAAGAATGTGCTATCTGTCATTTTAAATTCAGCCCAATTACCACATTTGCTTTTTCACCTTTTGAGTTTTATAAAAACAGCTTCATCACTTCGTTTGTTGTTTTTTATTCAAAAAGCTATTCCAGCTATTTTAAAGGTTCATTATTCGCACTTCGTGCACCTCCCAGAATTTAAGAAATAGTCATTTCAAAAATTTCTCATTTCGTGTTTACTTAAACTCTAAAAATTAGAGAACTGTTTTCTATGCACTAATTGCATCGTAGTTTACATTCTGCAAAAGAAGTTTATCACTCTTCTATTTATAGCTTTAAGTTAACGAAATACGGCTCAATAGCTGTAATGTCAACAATTCCATCAAATCAACTTCAAATGCTTTTTTGCTGCTGTTTTGTTTTGAAATGACGATTTCCTATTTCCCACAAACATACTTTGTACAATCTCTAAACGAGCTATTTAAAAGAATTTGACTTAGCGCAAAAGCGTCTGAGAGGTCGTTGTTATGCCCTATTCTAAAATTCTCCGGCAAAGTATCTTCTACGTAATTTCAAAATAAATATATGAAACGAGTAAAGACCAAATCTCAAAAAATCAAAGCGTTAAAACACATCAGTGTTTTATTTCTAAGCATTTTAACATTCAGTTCATGCAGCAATGACGATAATCACGGAGCAGCTGAATTATTAATACCTACAATCGATAAAATTGAACTCGGATTAGGCAACAATGAAATTGGCGTTATTGGCAAAGATTTCCATTTCAATGCCGAAGTAACAGCTGGAGACAAAATAGAAAACATACAAATAAAAATTGTGCAAATAAGTACTGAAACGTACTCAAAAGTCTGGTCGCACGAAATAAACTGGACACAGTATGCAGGAGCCAAAAATACCATTGTACACAAACATTTCGATATTCCAGCCGATGCTGCAGAAGGCAAATATGAATTTATCATAACTGTAAACGATCAAAACGGTACAAAACTAGAAGTAAAGAAAAACCTAAACATTTATACCACTGAAAATCTGCCTGTAAATCCGACAGCTGTAATATTTAATGTATTTAAAAACGATAATTTTTTCTACCGAAAAGGAAAATATTCTCAAGAAGGAAGCAGCTTTACAACGGCAGATAAATTCTTATCGCAAGTGTCGCTTTCTGGTGTTAAAGGAAACGGAAAAATGTATTTGCTGTTAATCCATAAAAATGCAAAACACATTCCTGAAAGCATTGACCAGATTGATTTTAGCAAAGTAATTGTTTATGATGTTGTTGAACACAAAGACATAGCCGAAACAGGCACTTTTTCTAATACCATTGCCGACGCCAATTTTAATGTTGTACGTGATATGCCTTTACTGAACATTGGCGCCGTAAAAGATAATAATCTGCCAACACCGCAAGACATAACAGGAACAAGAGCTTGGACATCTGGCGATTATCTGTTTTTAGCTGTGTACAAGAACACTACTTACAACATCAACTGGTCTCAGTCTATTAACATTCCAATTTCTTTATAAAACAAGAATTTCATTAAACAATTTAAATTATATGAAACCTTTAAAATCTACACTTTTCTTTTTAGTATTAAGCGCTTTGTTTACAGCCTGCAGCAGTGATAATGACACAGTTGACAAAGAATATCCGGTAATTATTTATAATACTAATGCATTCCCTATTCAATGCAGCCAAGTTACACGCGGACAAAAATTTACTTTTCGCGCTTCATTCAGCGATAATGCGGCTTTAGGATCGTATAGTCTTGATATTCATCACAATTTCGATCATCACACTCACAGCACCGAAGTATCTGACTGCGAAACAGATCCGATAAAAAAACCTGTAAAACCGATGCTGTATATTAATTCGGTTACCATTCCAGATGGTTTAAAAAACTACGAAGCTGTGCAGGAAATATCGATTCCGGAAGATGTTGATCCCGGCGATTATCATTTTATGATTCGCTTGACAGATAAAGAAGGCTGGCAGACCCTTAAAGGTATAAGTATTAAAATTTTATAATCTGTTTTTAATGATTGAAAATAAATCAAACAGCATCTTGATTTTCCTGTTTTTTGGATTCGTCTTTTTAACGAAAGTACATGCTCAGAACAATACAGAAGTAAAAGAACTCGAAGAAGTTATCGTTACCGATCAGTCTGAAAAACGTGCCCAAAAAGAAGCATCGCTAAATGTAGAAACCGTAAACAGCAGTTTTATTCAGCGAAATCTGGGCGGGAGTCTTATGCAGTCTTTACAGCGAATTCCGGGGGTAAAAACTATTTCTATTGGTTCTGGCGGCTCAAAACCATTAATCCGCGGGCTTGGTTTTAATCAGGTTATTGTGGTCGAAAACGGTATTAAACACGAAGGGCAGCAATGGGGCGCCGATCATGGTCTTGAAATTGATCAATATGCGGTTAATCGTGTAGAAATTATAAAAGGACCTTCGTCATTTATGTATGGTTCAGATGCTATTGGAGGTGCCGTAAACATTAAGCCTGTGCCATTTCCGAAGAAAAATACATTTGGCGGCAACATCGATTTTACAGCCAAAAGTAATAACGAACAAGTGGGAAGTTCATTGAATTTATTTGGAAGAAATGGAAACTGGTTTTTCGATACCCGAATTACTTCAATGGATTATGGAGATTACCGCGTCCCTGCAGATGTTGTGCATGTTTATAATTACGCTGTGCCTTTGTATAAAAATCGTCTGCGCAATACAGCAGGACGCGAACTGGACTGGCATGCGAGCGCGGGATTTATTGGAGAAAAGTTTAAATCAGCGTTTTATTTCAGTAACATTTACAGCAAAAGCGGCTTTTTTGCCAATGCGCACGGACTCGAACCTCGTAACGTAGATCTTGAACTTCACGACAAATCAAGCCGTGATATTTTGATGCCTTTTCAGGAAGTTACGCACACTAAAATAAGCAATACCACTTCGTTTGAAATCGCAAATCATAAATTTCAGACGCAGTTAGGTTTTCAAAAAAACTTTAGACAAGAATGGAGCCATTATGTCAATCACGGCTATATGCCGCCGATTTATCCTGCGGATATGTACGCACCACAGGATTTGGAAAGACAATATGATAAGGAAGTAGTTTCGGTTTCAATTAAAGATGAATTTTCAGCAGGAAAACATCAAATTAATTTTGGTTTAAATGCCGAACAACAGCAAAATCAAATCAACGGATGGAGTTTTTTAATTCCTGCTTTTAATCAGTTTAACAGCGGTTTATTTGCTTATGATAAAATACAGCTGAATGATTTGTGGATGCTTCACGGAGCGGTTCGTTTGGATTTCGGTAAAATCGAAATGAAACAATACACCGACTGGTTTGAAAGTGAGGTTTCTCAAAACGGACAAACTGTGCAGGAATATTTAAAACGATCTGAAGATTTAACCAAAACATTCAACAGTTTTACGTGGTCTGCAGGTGTAAACTACAATCCCGGAAAAGTATCTTTCAAAGCCAATGCCGGAACAAGTTTTAGAATGCCTATTGCTAAAGAACTGGCTTCAAATGGTGTGAATTATCACTATTTCCGTTTTGAAAAAGGAAACCCAAATTTGGATGCAGAACGTTCTTATCAGCTCGATTTAGGAATCGATTGGCAGGAAAATAAATGGTCCATTCAGGTAAGTCCGTTTTTTAATTATTTCCCCAATTTCATTTATTTAAATCCAACTTCACAGCATGATATTTATTATGGCGCAGGAAATCAGGTTTTTGAATATCAACAGAGCGAAGTAATTCGTTATGGAGGCGAATTGCAGGCAAAATATCAGTTTCTGAAAAATCTGAGCGGTGAAATGCTGGCCGAATATCTTTATTCAGAACAAATTTCGGGCAGTAAAAAAGGGTATACACTTCCCTTCTCGCCTCCTGCTTCCGTTTTGTTTGGTATTAACTATACTCCTGAAATTAAGTATTTAAAAGAAACTTATTTTTCACTCGATTATCGTTTTACCGCACAGCAAAACCAGATTGTGCCGCCAGAAAAAACAACCGCTTCCAGTCAGGTTTTTAATCTGGGCCTGGGTACAAAATTGCAAACCGCAAAACAGGATTTTATTCTTTCACTGCAAATTCAAAATGTATTCAACACGAGATATTTAAATCATACGAGCTTTTACAGACTTATTGAACTTCCGGAAATGGGCAGAAATATTATTCTTTCTGTAAAAGTTCCCTTTTTGATTCATCCCTAAAAATTACAAACAAATTTTAATACCCAAAACTCATGAAAAAAGTAAAATCAATTCTTTTATTTTTAATGACAGCTTCCCTCTTTACTGCCTGCGACAGTGATGATACTAATGAAGCCGCAAAACCGAAAGCCGAAAATATTGAAATTGGAACAGCCAATAATAAACAAGCTTTAATTGGACGCGATTTTCATTTTAATGCCGACGTAACCGCTGGCGATAAAATTGCAAACGTAGCATTAAAAATACTTCCTAAAATCGGCGAAACCTACGCAAAAGACTGGAAATTAGAGTTTACCTGGCCCCAATACAATGGAACAAAAAATACGAATGTTCACAAACACTTTACGATTCCTGCTGATGCCGCCGAAGGCAAATTTGATTTTCTATTTATTGTAACAGATGAAAACGGATCTGTGCTTGAAATTAAAGAAACCATTACGATAACAGATCCTGCGAATATGCCTGTTGATCCGATAATTGGGCGTGATATGCTGTCTCGAAATGATGATCTGATTTATTATATGGAAACTTGGGTTGAGCCTCAGTTAATCTTCAAAAAGAATGACAAATTAACGGCTCATGCGCAAATCAGCCAGATTATGGGCAACGGCATTTTATATTCTGTTTTAATCAAAAAAAGTCTCAATTATCATCCTTAAAGCATTGATAATCTTGATCTTAAAAAAGTTATTATTATTTCTAAAGTAGAACATAAAGATCTTGGAGCAGCTTCAAAAATTACAACCCTGCAAAAAATAAACGATGTCTACGGAGGTGAAAGCATTGTAATTGGAGCGGAAAAAGATAACGAAGGAAACGCGATAACTGCCGAAAAAGCCTGGGAATCCGGCCAGTACAATTGGGTCGTACTTTACAAAAACACTTCTTATAACGTAAGCACCTATAAATCGATAGCTGTTACGCTCAACTTTTAAACCTAAAATCATTTAAATATTAACCCTAAATACATTTTAAAAATGACTAAAAATTATTTCAAACTGATCTTCTTAGCTGCTTTTTCGCTTATTGCTGTTTCCTGCAGCAATGATGACGACAATACTGTAGAAACTCCAGATGAAGCGCTGACCGAATTTAAGTATTTGAGAATTTTACTTTCTGATGAAAAAACAACACAGCTTACACTTGTAAATCCTGTAGATGCCACATCATCGTTCTTTACTGCTAAGTTTGCTAAATCTTCTCTTTACACAACTGAATCAGGAAGATATGCCGGAATTGTACACAGACTTGACAATACTGTTGAAACTTTTGACAGCGGATTTGAAAGCCACGGCGATCACGTTGATGTTGACGGGGTACCGCAGTTTGGTGCTTTAATTGGTCAGTCACTTCTTCCAACGCACTTTAAAAGTAAAATTGGAGAAATCCTGACTTTTAATGACGGCGACGGAACTTTATCTGTGGCAAAAGAATCTGAAGTAAATACTGCCGGAGCTAAATTTAAAACCATCAATGCCGGGCTTTTGGCACATCACGGAGCAATGGCCACTTTTGGAAACGGAACGTATGCGATTACGGTAAAAGACAATTCGGTAACAGGAACGCTTCCTGAGAAAGTAAAAATTATCGACAATACTGGTAAAACTTTATTTGAGCCGACTCTTGCTACAAAAGGGATTCACGGAAATGCTTCTGACGGAACGTATGCTGTTTTTGGTTCTGCAAGCGGTGTTTTGGTGGTAGAAAACAACGGAAAACAAAAGCTGATTGCTTTTCCAGAAGATTTTGGAACAGCTTGGTTTGGAACTATTTTAGAAACCGATTACAATGGAAAATTTGTTGGTTTTACAGCGGCTAAAGGTGCATATTTAATTGATGTAGTAAACGGAACAATAAAACCTATTATCCAAAACACCACAATTATGCAGTGCAAAGTGAGCTACAATCATAAAAAACTGGGAGTTTTGCTGCACTCTGGTGATTTTAAACTTTATGATTTAAGCAGTCTTTTAGCAGAAAAAGAAGCAAAAGTTATTGCAGAAACAGCAAGTGATGCAACATTAAAACCACAAATACAGCTGACACAAAGATTTGCTTACATTACTTCTCCTTCAACTGGAGAGTTATTACAATTTAGTTTTGAAAAAGGGGCAATTGTAAATAAAATTAAAGTTTCGAACACGCCTTACATGATCACAATTCTTGGACTTGAAAATAGCGAAAGTCACTAAAAATGGACGAGCATAACTACGACTTAAATTGCTGCTGAAAATAATTATTTCCTTGTTACAAAAATGAATACATTAAAAAGCAGTCACTAGATTATTTCGTTTTATTTCTCAAGATTTTCTAGTTTAAGTTCGAATGATGCTCACCATGCAAAAGCCCTAATCTTATTTTGATTAGGGCTTTTTTTGAGATAGTTTCTAACTTTAATTCAAATCAAATTATTTTTTTTCATCTACAAAAACATACAATTTTTGCACTTTTCCGTTTTCAATTACAAACAAATCCATACCGCTTACTACAGCTGGTTTTTCTTTTGAACCAAACTGCCAATACAATCGAACTATATTATGATTGGTTTCTACTGATTTGGCAGAAAATTTAAATTCACGATTTTTGGTCTGAAGTTCTACAATGAACTTACTGATATCCTCAATTCCTTCAGCAATAAAATGACGATCAACCATTTCTACATCAGAAGCATAAACTTGTTTTAATAAAGCTTTACGTTTTGTTTCGTCTTTTTCGTTCCATATTTTAAGATGGTTTTCTACTATTGCTGTATTCTTTTTAGAATCAAAATCATCAGCCGAAACTTTTTTCACTACTTCATTTTTTGGAGACCATAATATTGTTTTTGGATTGGCTTTTTCATATCCTTTTCCGTTTGGATACGAAACCAATTCCATTTTAGAGCCCCAAGGCGTTTCAAAATAAACCCAAGTTTCTCCAGCAGTATCTCCTGATGGCATTGTAAAAGGCTCTCCTAGTATTTTTACGCCTTTACTTTTTAAATATTGCACCGAAGCATTAATATCATTTACATAAAAGGCAATATGTGAAGCTCCAATATCGTCAGTATTCGGGTGATTTAAACTTCCTTTGTTGTCTGCATATTCAAAAACTTCAATGCTGGCTCCGTTTCCTGCATTTATCATTTTTATAGTAACAGCACCGGTATTTGGATTAATATGATTTAATTTTTTCCAGTCGGCGTCAAGCGGAATTGGTCCTAACTGGGTTACAGGCGTAAAACCAAGTACATCGTTAAAAAATGTAACCGCTTTATTGAGATCCGGCACATTGATTCCGACGTGATCGATTCCAACAATTCCTGGATTATTTTGCGCGGCTGTCTTTTCTGATGCAGAAAAGAGTATTAGTAAATTAAGCATTGCAGCCGCTGAAGTTTGTACTTTTTTATTTGATTTTTTATGAGTTGTTTTCATGATTAAAATTTATTGATATTGTTATTGATATTGATATTGATATTGATATTGATATTGTTTAAAAAGAAAATTAATTAGTGTAAGCTGCTACCCATTTTGCTTTAATATTGGCACGAGCTTCTATAAATTCTTTATCAGTTCCCTGAGCGATTGCATCTAGCGGAAAACGAAGCGGTCTCTCTCCTTTTTTCATATTTACCAATTCTAAAATACCATCTGCAATGGTTTGTGGATTCATTTCGAACTGCGCCATTTTACCAAATAAAGCGGTACCTAATGCGTTAAATTTGTCGGTTGCCGCTGTTCCGTATTCTTCGATAATCTCCGTTTTATCAGCGTGAATTCCAGCTTTAGAACCATTATTCATTTCTGTTGGATAAACTCCCGGCTGAATGCTTACGTTTTCAATTCCGTAATCTGCTAATTCATCTTGTAATCCTTCCGTAAAGCTTTCTACCACAAGTTTTGAAGCAATGTAAGGCACCATGAAAGGAAGTGTGTGTCCGCTGGCTCCGGTTGTAATATTAATTACAAGTCCGTTTCTTTCTTTTCTCATTGAAGGAAGCACCGCTTGATACATACGAAGAACACTGTAAACGTTGACATCGAACATTTTACGAACCTGATCTACAGAATAACCTTCAAGCAGACCAAAACCGCTTACTGCTGCATTATTGATAAGAACATCAATTTTTCCGTATTTGTTGATTACTTTTTCGATAGCAGTTTTAACTGAAGTATCATCCGTAATGTCGATATCAACTACTTCAATGTTTTCTATTGCTCCTAGTTCTTTTGCTGCAACAGCATTTTTATCGTTTGTATTACGCATTCCTGCAATAACTGAATGACCTGCATTTGCTAAAGTTACCGCTGTTAATTTTCCAAAGCCTGTACTTGTTCCTGTAATGAAAATTGTTTTTGACATGATTTCTAATATTTAAATGTTTATAATGTTTGTTTCTTTTGAACATTACAAAGTTGCGACGAATGCAAAACCTGCACATTGATTAGAAATAAGTAAAAACTTGATCTAGATCAAGAGTTTGAAACGGGCATAAAAAAAGGAGCTTTAAAAGCTCCTTTCTATATTATTTCTTTGCCGTTTGTTTCCGTATACGGCTTAGTGTTTCTGGCGTCATGCCTAAGTATGAGGCAATCATGGTCTGCGGAATTCGAGAAGCAAACCCCGGATATTTATTTACAAAGTTTAAATACTTTTCTTCGGCTGTTAAAGTTAGCGAAGCCTGAATTCTGTTTTGAGCGGCAATAAAACTTCTTTGTAAAATAGTATTGACCATATTATTAAACGCTGGAATTTCTCTGCACAGCAATTCAAAATTTTCGTGAGTAAAAAGTACAAGTTCAGTGTCTTCAATAGCGTCAATGTTAAAACGAGACGGCTGCTGCATCATTAAACTTTCGCGGTCGCCTGTCCACCAGTTCTCAATACTAAAGCTGTTCACATGTTCGCTTCCTTTTTCGTCAACCGTATAAGTTCTTACACAGCCCTGCGTTATAAAAGCATCGTATTTCCAGACATCTCCTTCTTGAAGTAAATATTGTCTTTTACGTAGTTTTTTAATAATAGCAAAAGATTGGATACGCTCTGATTCTTGCTGCGTTAGTTCAGTCTTTTCGTCAAGATACTTTTGGAATATTTCATACATAGCCTGTAAAATTATACAAAATACATCTAGTGAACAAATTTTTGAAAGTCTAACAAAACTTCACAAACAGCTGAAAGGTCATCCAAATTCTCTAGCCCAAGCTTTCAAAACTACACTATTTGAGAAATCAGTAAAATGGTAATAAAGAAAACTATGGAAAATACCATTAAATTTATTACTCTGTCTTTATTCTTTACCGATTTGTTGGAGAGATAAGATTTTGTTATTTCACGGCTTCGATTTTTATTTGCTTTCATGTTTTTAAGATTAAGAATGTTTTTGATATTACTTTAAAAACAAATGACGTGCCAAAGCGTCTAAAAACAAAACAAACTACTGAATATCAAAACATTCAAAAAAAAATCAAATAATTTACCATTCAAAAAATTATCATTATGATAGGATGAGATGCTTATCATGATAAGAATTAATCTTTTTCAATGCTTAGTTAAACTTCGTCAGCCCTCCAAATGATAATTAAGTAAAATTCTAAATGAATTCTGTAAATCATCCTTACTTCAAAAAAACTATTTTTAGCGACAAAATCAATGAAAGAAATGAAAAGAAGAAGATGAAAGTATAAAACTGCTTTTAGTTATAAAAAGAGAATTACAGCTTTTCCCTAATTAAATATGTTTGAAGAAAACTTATGAATTTTATTTCTTTACTTTTACCAAAACTACAAGACCTCCAGATCTAATACCAAATGTTACTTAAAAACCCAAATTTGAATTTAACTGATACTACTTCCGATTACTACTTTCTTCAAAATGGAGGTAAAGCTGCAAAAATTATTCAACAAATTGACTGGAGTTTAAACCCACTGGGAAGTCCTGAAATGTGGCCGGAAAACCTTAAAAACACTCTTGCAACAATTCTTTCTTCAAAATTTCCTATGTTTTTATGGTGGGGAGATGATTTAATTCAATTCTATAATGATGCTTATCGTCCAAGTTTTGGCGCAGAGGGAAAACATCCCGCTGCTATGGGACAAAAAGCGGTAGACTGCTGGCAGGAAATTTGGGATTTTATATATCCGCTTATCAATAAGGTATTAAGTACGGGAGAAAGTATTTGGTATGATGATCTGCTGCTTCCTATTTACCGCAATGGAAAACTTGAAGATGTTTATTGGACTTTCAGTTACAGTCCGATCCGTGATGATCAGCGCATCATCAAAGGGGTTTTGGTGGTATGCACAGAAACCACTGAAAAAGTACTTTATAATCAAAAAATAAAAGAAAGCAAAGAAGAACTAGAATTTGCTGTTGATGCTGCAGAGTTTGGAACTTTTGATCTAAATCCAGTAACAAATCGTTTTTCTGCCAATAATAGATTAAAAAGCTGGTTTGGTCTCCAGGCAGATGATGATATAGATCTTGCCAATGCAACCAATGTTATTGCGCAAGCCGACAGAGAACGTATTACAAAAAGTATCAAAGATACTATGAATTTCGAATCGGGCGGCAGATACGATGTCGAATACACCATTATAAATCCGCTTACGAAACAACAGCGAATCGTTCATGCATTAGGAAAGGCTTGGTTTGATGAAAATAAAACCGCTTACCGTTTCAACGGTACTTTACAGGATATTACTGCCCATAGAAAAACTACAGAAGAACTTCTAAAATCACGTCAGCTTACCGATCTTACCATTAAAAGTATGGGATTGGGATTGTTTAATGTGGATTTTGCTGATAATAATATAGAATATTCTCCCGAATTCAGCACGTTGATTTCTGGTACTATCAAACACAACTTAAAAAGAAAAGACTTCTTAAAACACGTACATCCAGATGATTTACACCTCCGTTCTGAAGCCATTCAGAAAGGAATAGAAAACGGTACATTTTTTTATACGCCAAGAGTGGTATGGGATGACGGCAGTATACATAGAATTGCAATTTCGGCAGCGAGAATATTAGACAAACAAGGAAAAGCTACAGCTTTTTCAGGAACAGTTGCAGATATCAGCGAGCAGGAAAGAAATCGGGATGCTTTGATTCTTGCTGAATCCCGTATAGAACAAAACAAACGTGATGCAGATACTCTTTTTCAAAACGTAACCGACAGTTCTCCAACTGGTTTGTGGCTTTCTAACAAAGAAGGAACGCTGACTTATTTTAATAAAACGCTTATTGAATTTACAGGACTTCCGTATGAAGAACTTTTAGCAGGAAAATGGACTTCGTCTATTATAGAGGAAGACCGTAAAAACACCAAAGATGTTTATACCGCTGCAATTGCCAGAAAAGTTCATTTTGATGTACTTTTTCGCGGCAGAAAAAGTACAGGTGAAATAATATGGTGCAGAGCTGCAGGAGATCCATTTTATGACAGCGAAGGAAATTATGCAGGCTATGCAGGTTTCTGTATGGATATGGATGAAATTATCACCGGAAGAAAAGCACTTTCAGAAAGTCAGCAGAAAGTCAGCCTTATGATTGAGCAGTCCCCTGTGGCAATCTGTCTTTTTACTGGCTATGATATGAAAATAGAAATCGCCAATGATATAATGATCGGCTATTGGGGAAAAGACAGATCTGTAATTGGTCTTCCTATGGAAGAAGCCGTTCCAGAACTTAAAGGGCAGCCTTTTCTGAGCATTTTACAAGAAATCTATCGCACAGGAATCGCTTACCACGGCAATGCAATGCCCGCAGACTTAAAATTGAACGGCGTACTCAAAACGTACTATTTTGAGTTTACCTATACTCCTATCCGTGATATCAATGGTGAAATTTACGGTATTATGGACATTGCTGTAGATGTAACAGAACAAGTAATGGCAGCAAAAAAGCTAGAGGAAACAAGGACTGCGCTTGCGGGAGCTATTGAATTGGCGGAGCTTGCAACTTGGTCTCTTGACGCATCTAGTAACACGATCACTTGTTCTGACCGATTTAAACACTGGCTTGGAATTAATGATCATACTGCTCCTACTGATGAATTATTAGAACTAATAACGGAACCCAACAGACAGAAAGTTGAAGCATCACTGCAAGAAGCCCTTAAATCTAATTCTCCTTATTTTTACGATTACGAATTTCCTATTACCAATAAGTTAACCGGCCAAGTGCGAATTATTCATGCCAATGCGCAGATTATTTATGGTAAAGATGGTATCGTAGAAGCGTTGAGCGGTACGGCACAGGATGTTACAAAAGAACGTGAACTGCAGGAAGAACTAAAATTTAAAGTTAGAGAAAGTACCGCAGAACTTCAGGCGGCGAACGCAGAACTTGAGAGCAATAACCGCGAGCTTTCGCAGTTTGCTTATATCGCTTCACATGACCTTCAGGAACCCATTCGAAAAATCAGTGTGTTTACAGATATGCTGAAAAACAGTCTCGAAAAGAATCCAGAAAAGGCAAAATTGTATATTGAGAAAATATCAAATTCATCCAGAAGAATGGAAAATCTGATAAAAGATGTTTTACAATTTTCAAGGCTGAACAGCTTTTCTCAAAACTTCGAAAAAGTAGATCTTAATGCCGTAATTACAGATGTATTAAACGATTTTGAACTTACAATCGAACAGAAAAATGCCATCATTACAGTAGATCAATTTCCCGTTTTAGAGGCGATTCCGCTTCAGATGTCACAGCTTTTCGGAAATTTAATTTCGAATGCTTTAAAATACAGCTGTGCTGACAGAGCTCCACAAATTGAAGTAAAAAGTGAAATCATATCAGAATCGGAGAAAAAGGAATATGCAATTAATACGGAAGGGAACTTGCTGAAAATACAAGTTTCAGACAATGGTATTGGTTTTGAACAACAGTATTCTGAACAAATTTTTAATATTTTTCAGAGACTTCACGGTAATGATCAATTTGCAGGAACAGGAATTGGACTTGCTTTATGCCGAAAAATACTTCAAAATCATAACGGAACTATCTCTGCTTTTTCTACAGAAGGCGTCGGAACGGTGTTTACAATCATAATACCGCAAATGCAATAAAAAGAATAACGCGACCAAAAAATATTCGGTAAATAATGTATATTTACATTCATTTTTTAACCACATATGAAAATTGTTTTTTTGATAGATGATGATGCTGATGACCGCGAAATTTTTGCTGATTCATTGTCATCATTAGATTCTAGCATTATGTATCAAGAAGCCGTAAACGGACAAGATGCATTTGAAAAACTGCTGTCTGGCACATTCCCAAAGCCTGATTTAATTTTTCTGGATCTTAATATGCCTATCATGGACGGAAGAACATTTTTAAAAAAAATCAAAGAACATAAAGATTTTTCAGCAATTCCTGTTATTATTTATTCTACTTCATCCAGCGATCACGATAAACAATATGCTTCACAACATCAGGCGGCTATGTTTTTGACTAAACAATATTCAATAGCTTTGCTAACTCGCGATATAAAACAGGCAATCGAAAACTTTCTCGGAGTTTAAGTTTTTTTCATAAATATCTTTTTTTGCAGGTTTTACAATAGTAGCTTTTTCGATAAAGTATTGTATTGCTGTATCTTATTTTTTCCTTACAAATTATTATAAGTCATATTATTATAGTTTAACTTACTCTCTTCTACTACAGTTTTGCCATCGATTTCTAACGGAACATGGACAGATAAACATTGCCCAATAATTAAGTTTAATCAAGTGTTTTAATAATAAAATCAAACTTTTACAATTTACTATTTTTAATTAATCTAAATAAAGTTATATTTGCAACGTTTTAGCGCTTTAGTGTTAAAATAATATAATCGCCTTTAGAAATTATTGCAATGCTTTATTCTTTTACTGCTAAAATATCATCCTCAAAAAAACTAATCTTACTACTATTTTTATTTTTTGTGAAGCTGAGTTTTTCTCAAAACATTATAAAACCTGTCAAGATAACTCTAACAGATTCTGAAACGAATCTTCCTGTAAAAAGAGTTTTAATTACTGTAGAAAATGCTTTTCAGAAATATGAAGCGCAATCGGATGATTTTGGTGTTGCTCTTTTAAACATCACTATTAATGGAACTTATAAGATAAAAATAAACGAAAAAGCATATCAAAAAATTGAAAACCAAATAGCATTAATTGCGGGACAAACTATTTCTTTGGTGCTTATTCCTAAATCGATCGAATTAAACGAAGTTGTTATTACCGCCACTGAATCGCGAGGCATGACCAGCACTTCGATCATTGATAAAAAAGCGATGCAGCATTTACAGCCGTCAAGCTTTACAGATCTGTTGGAATTACTTCCTGGCGGACGTTCAAAAGATCCGGTTTTCAATTCTTCTAATTTTATTAAACTGAGAGAAACTGGAACTTCAGATTCTAATTATGATATTTCATCTCTAGGAACTGCTTTTGTAATTGACGGCGTTCCCATTAATACCGATGCTAACCTGCAGTATACTACAGGCTCCAGAATGAGTATTACTCCTGGTTCTGGATATGCTGATACGCGCAGAAATACAACCTCAAAAGGTGTCGATATGCGTGCTATTTCTACAGATCAGATTGAGAAAGTCGAAATCATCCGCGGAATTCCTTCTGTAGAATATGGTGATTTAACCAGCGGACTTATTAAAATTAAACGCAAAAGAGGCCGTACCAATTTGGAATCGCGTTTAAAAGCAGATGAATTCAGTAAACTGTATTATGTTGGTAAAGGTTTTGAATCGGATGAAAAACGTTTTGTGCTAAATGTTGGTTTTGATTATTTGGATGCCAAACCAGACCCGCGTAATAGTTTTGAAAATTATAAAAGAATTACAGCTTCTATAAGAACACAGAAAACATGGGAAAATGATACACACGAATTACAATGGGATTCTAGTTTAGATTATACGGGTTCTATTGACAATGAACGCGCCGATCCAGATGTTGGTTATGCAAAAATAGACCGTTTCAGTTCTGATTATAACCGATTTTCGACGGCAAATTCTTTCGATCTAAATTTTAAAAAAGACTCTTTTTTAAAGTCACTTCTTCTGTCAACATCAATTAGTCAGCAGATTGATAAGATTGAACAGACTAAATGGGTTCAAGTTTCGAGCGCAACGGCAATTCCTAACAATACAGAACAAGGAGAATCTGACGGTATTTTTTTAACGCCGCAATATATCTCAAACCTTACGGTTGACGGAAAACCTTTTGATGCTTATTTAAAAGCAATGGCAGATTTTGAAATGGGTTTATTTGGATTAAAACACAAATTAAAAGCAGGATCAGAATGGACGTATTCTAAAAACAACGGAAAAGGACAAGTTTATGACACCACACATCCGCCTTCGCCCGAAATGTCGACGCGACCGAGATCTTACAAAGACATTCCTGCAAGCACCGATATTTCTTTTTTTGCAGAAGATGCTTTTACAATTCCGTTAAAAAAACATCAATTGAATATCGCTGGCGGTATCAGGGCCATGTCGCTATTAAATGTTCCTTCGGATTATGCCGTTTCTGGCAAATACTATTTCGATCCTAGAATGAATGCCCAGTGGGTTTTTCCCTCTTTTAATATTGGCAATCATGCTTTTAAAGCAGCATTTACAGCCGGAATTGGGAAGTACACTAAATTCCCTACGCTTGCCCAGCTTTATCCTGATTTTATTTACAACGATTTGGTGCAGCTTAATTATTATCATGATAATCCAGCTTACAGAAGAATCAATTTAATGACGTATAAAACACTTCCGGTAAATTATGATTTAAAGCCTGCGGTTAATAAGAAATGGGAAATTCGTGCCGATTTTTCGTATGATAATAATCGTTTTTCGGTTACCTATTTCAACGAAAGATTAAATTCTGGATTTAGAAATGGCTCTAGATATCAGGCACTTTCTTATAAAAAATACGACAACAATTCGATTGATCCTTCTACTTTAACTGCACAGCCCAATCTTTCTGATATGACTTATGTTACGGAAACTTTATTAACATCTTACAGCATTACAAATAATGGAAGTTCTCTTCTAAAAGACGGAGTTGAATTTCAGTTTTCATCCAAACGTTTTTCCGGCATAAATACCCGATTTACATTAAATGGAGCTTGGTTTAAAACTACTTATACCAACAGCGCCCCAGTGTATAAAAGCGGACAGAAAGATATTATTATTGATGGAAAAAGAATGCCGTACATCGGACTTTATCAATTTGATGATGGTTCTCAAAGGCAACAGTTTAATACGAATGTAATTACCGATACTTATATTCCGTCGCTGGGTATGGAATTCTCTGGTTCGTTTCAGTTTTTGTGGTTTACCAGCAGTCAGTCCACCCCTATGAATGGAACGCCTGTTTCGTATATCAATCCTTCAGGCGAAGAAAATCCTTATCTCGAAAGCTATAAAACTGATCCTATTCTACAATGGCTCGATATTAAATACAACAATGCTTTATTTCAGAAAAAAACAGTTCCGATGTCGATGAATATGAACTTGAAAATCTCAAAAGATTTTTACAAGAGATTCCGAATTTCCATGTTCGTAAATCGTCTTTTCAGTTACTATCAGAACTACGAAATCAATGGTCAGAAAATAGAACGCAGGGGTTTGAATTCTCCTTATTTCGGAATGGAACTCAACTTGAATTTTTAACTTTTAATACTAAATAAATACCCAATTATGAAAATTAAATTACTTCCCATTTATTTAACAATAGCCGTTATGGCAATACTACAGTCGTGTTCTAAAGATGATGATAACGACGGCGTAAAACAAAGCGCTGTAACTTTATCGATAGTAAATCCAGACGATTTAAGCAGTGTTACATACGCTGACCTTTCGGTTTCTTTTAAAGAACTAAATACCGGAAAAGTAACGCAGAACAGTTCTTTTACAGGAAATAATCTTTCGATTACACTTCCAGAAGGTTCATATGAAGTTTCTATTGATGGAAAAATCAAATATTCGGCAGATGGAAGTGCTGCAGAAGCTTCTGTAAGCGGTTATAAAGAATCGGTTGTTATTACAGGTTCTAATGCTTCTGTTTCGTTAAATGTTTTCTTAAAAACGACTCAATCTGATTTCGTTATTGAAGAAGTATTTTTTACCGGAACCAGAACGGCTGAAGGGAAACAATATTTAGGCGATAAATATTTTAGAATTTACAACAACACCGATAAAGTGTTATATGCAGACGGATTGATAATTGCACAGTCTGAGTTTATGACAACAGACAAACAGGATTATACGCCAAACATTATGGCTCAGGCTTTTGCTGCAGCAGCAGTTGCGGTTGTTCCTGGTACTGGTACAACATACCCAATTGCGCCTGGTGAATATTTTATTATTGCTGAAGATGCTATCAATCATAAAGAATACAATCCGAATTCGATGGATATGAGAACGGCTAAATTTGAATTCTACACAGAAGATACTGATGATGTTGATAATCCAGCGGTTCCAAACATGGAAAATTTATTTTCATCTATGGTAATTCATAACAGAGGTTTTAGAAGTTTTGTAATCGCTCGTATGCCTTCAACTGTAACAAAAACAGCGTATTTGACTGATTACACGTATGATTATGAGTACAACTTAGTATTTGGCGGCGAAAGTTATCCGATGGGTGAAAGTGTGTATAAAATTCCAAATACATGGATTATCGATGCAGTTAATTTAAGTGTAGAATCAGAATTTCAATGGATTGTAACGGCTCCGGTTTTAGACATGGGATGGACTTACTGTGGAAAAGTAGATTCTGATGCGACTCGCTACGGAAAAAGTGTACGTCGTAAAACGCTGTCTACGGCTTCAAACGGTAAAAAAATATTAAAAGACACTAATAATTCAACCCTAGATTTTACGCCTGAAGCGAAACCATCTTTAATGAATTAATAATCTAATCATGAGCTTTCGTTCCCTATTTCTATTTTTTGTTTTCAGTTCAAGCATTTTGCATGCGCAGGACAGTACTTCGGTATTAATTCGCATTCATGAAAATTTGTCCCCTGCTGTTCATTTTTCAAATGCTTATTTTGTCAATCCTGCCAATACGCCTTTTTCCCGCCAATATTCTTTATCCGAATTAAGTACGGGATATCAAACAACTTCAGAACAGACTTCTATACAGCAGTTAGGAAATAGAATGAACCAGTTTCTGGTTAATGTGCAGTCGTTTTATAAAATTAATTCTGAAAATACTGTTTTTGGAAAAGCGTATTACAAAAACGGAAAACGTAAAAATGTGCATTGGAACGAAAGCTCAGATTATCAAATGATTTATCCTTATGTAACGGCCGATTCTATAGGCGGTACTATTTCTTTTGAAGAATATGCTTTTAAGGGCGGTTATGCTAAATCATTTTCGAAAACTACTTTTGGAATCGCAGCTGATTATCGCGCTTTACTCGAATATCGCGACGTTGATCCCAGACCCAAAAATACAGTTTCTGACTTGAAAGTTCAGGTTGGAATCGCTCAAAATATTGGCAGTCATTATGTTGTTGGAACTTCTTTTGAAATTCAAAAATACACGCAGTCAAATGCTCTAAAATTCTTCAGCGAATTGGGCGCTCCCGCCATTTATCATATGACCGGAATGGGCGTTTACAACAATCTTCTTACAGGAAATAAAATGAGTTCATTTTATGACGGAAGAGGATATGGTGCTAATTTACAGTTGTTTCCAAAGTATCAAAATGGTTTTATTTTATCAATAGGATATCACCATTTTGATTACGAAAAAATAATGACAGAATTTCAAAACCTCATCGCTTCTTCCCTATTAGAAAAACGATTTGACGGCGAACTTGCCTATTTAAACAAATCTGAGAAACGCATTTGGGGAACCAAAATTCAGGCATTTTATACGGACAGAATTGGTACAGAAAATATATTTGATAATAAATCGACCACTTCCTACATCAAAATATCGGATGCTGATAAATATTCGAATCAGGTTACTTCTATTGCCTTTTCAGGAATGTATTATATTCCTGATCCAGAATTATCTTGGTCGGTTTCGCCTGTTTTTAATTTAAAAAATACCGTTGAAAAATATATCGATCCGTTACGAAAAATGGACATTACGCAGGCCATTGGGAGATTGGATTTTACGGCTTCAAAACTTTTGTCAAAATCCTTAATCAGCATTTTGGCATCTTTTGAATACAACAAGGCTTTAAATTCAAAAATGAGCCTTCAAGATCGTAAAACCAATTCTACTTTTGCTATGCTCGATTCAAATTTTGCTTATTTATCTTCAGATTATGCCAAAATTAATCTTGGCGCAAGATGGGATTTTAAATATGATTCCGATCTTAATTTTTACGTGAAAACTAACCTGAATTATTACAATTTTTCAACAGATAAAAACAATACCGATTTTCAAATGTCGGTTGGTATGACATTTTAATCTGTATTACAATTTCTTATTGCTTTCTAAATGAAATCCCTAGTTTTAAAAACGTTTTTTTTCAGTCTTTTTATTGGTCTTATTTATTCACTTTTGAGTTTTAGTGCTGCATTTTGCGAAAAAATAACCCATTCTAATTTGCGAGAACTTTACAGTAAACCTATAAAAGAATGGCCTAAACCCACTATTGATGAAGGCGTAGCTTGGCAGGAATTTGAATCGCTCGCTGTCGATACTAGTTACTACGATACGATGAATGACCCGAAAGTAATTTTAGGACAAATGCTTTTTTTTTGATCCTAAACTTTCTGGTTCTAATCAGGTTTCGTGCAGCAGCTGTCACGATCCTGAATTGGCTTGGGGCGACGGAAGAGAAGTTTCTTTGGGAAATGATCATTTGCAAGGAAAAAGAAATACCCCTTCGTTATACAATATTGGTTCGCGAAAATCTTTCTTTTGGGACGGGCGCGCCTTAACGTTAGAAGAACAGGCAAAAGCTCCGATTTCTGCGCATCATGAAATGAATATGGAATTGAAAAATCTTTCCAAAAAATTGAAAAAGATTAAAGGTTATGCCGAATTATTTCAAAATGCCTACGGAACGCCTGAGATTACGTATGACAAAATCCTGCATTCGCTAGCCGATTTTCAAAAAACAATCCGCAGTAAAAGAAGTCGGTTTGATGCTTTTATTGATGGAGATTACTCGCAGTTGACCGATATGGAAATTGAAGGTATGCATCTTTTCCGCACCAAAGCACGTTGTATGAACTGCCATTCTGGGAAATATTTTACAGATGAATCGTTTCATAATATCGGACTTACGTATTACAAAAGAGAATATGAAGATTTGGGACTTTATGTTATTACAAAAAAAGCCGCAGATGTGGGAAGATTTAGAACGCCGTCTCTCCGCGATGTCATGCACACAGGCCCTTGGATGCACAATGGTTTATTCGACAATATGACGGGAATTATCAATATGTACAACAGTGGCATGCACATGATTGATCCTGATGAAAACGAAAAAGCAGCAGATCCATTATTTCCTCAGACCGATGTCTTGATGAAAAAATTAAATCTTAATGATGAAGAAATTAATTCTTTAGTCGCTTTCATTAAAACATTATCGGGAAGACAATATAAAATGGATCGACCTAAGATTTTAAGGTAAGTTTTAACTAATTTAAATACCAGATCTTAAAATGCGTTTTCTTCTCTTGCCAATAACTCTATTTTAGCTGTAATGATGGAGAGTTGGTCTTCAATCAAGATTTTACCGTCTCTCCATTCTTTTTGAATAGAATCTAAAGTAACCCTAAAAATAAAAACTCCAGTAAAAACATAATCTGCCGAATCTTCTCCAACACGAGGCGGAATTCTTTTTAATGCTTCTCTCAAAGAAATAGTAAGAGTCGTTTTATTGTCAATAATGACGACTCCTCTATTATCTCTTCCTTTTTCAAATTGGTGTCCTCGGCTTTCAAGAAGTTTTATCAGCGTGTCCATAAATAGCAGCGCCCGAGGCATATTTTCTCTGGAAACATTCAAAAAAAGAACTTCATCTGCGTTTGTTATTGCATTTTGACTGATTGCATTTTGATTCCAGAAATCTTTCGTTTTGCTGATTATTTCTTTGGGATTAACAAGCTCTTCAGGAACTTTTGCTAAAGATGTATTGTCCTTTTTGATTGCCTCTGATAAACTGAGAAGAGTAGAAAATTTTGTAGTGCTTCGTAGTTTTATTTCATATTTTTTGGTTGGAACTGCTATTGATTGTAATCCTCTGTAATCATTAGATAAAGGTCGTTTTTGTTCTTTATCATATTTAAATTTCAGCCAATAAGTACTTTTTGGAACTGGAATTTCCATTTTTATGCAAGCATTTTTTATTCCCAATCTGGTAACATCATAATGTTTTTGGATTACACTTATAGGAAACTTCCAAACCAATTCATAAAGTTCTAAGCGCGTAAAATTAACTTTTTCCATAAAAAAGTACTGCAGGTTAAAATAAAACACTCAAACTCGGTTCATTAATCCGAATCTGAGTGTTTATAAAAAATAACTATCTATTGCACACCGCCGCCAAGTGCACGATATAATTCTGTTGCGGCATTTAATTTTTCTAATTTTATAGCAATAAGATCTAAATCATTTTGAAGAGCGCTGTTTTGCGCCACTATAACGTCTAGATAAGTTGCCATACCGCTTTTGTACAAAAGATTAGCATCGGCAGTTGCTTTTTCTAAAGATGTTGCTTTCTCTGCTGCAGTTTCCATACGTTCGTCTGCATATTTCAATTTTGACATGGCACCTGAAACCTCAGCAACCGCAGTAATAAAAGACTGCTTAAACTGAATCACTGATTTTTCCTGCTCAATTACCGCAATTTGATAGGCTGTACGAAGCGTACGTTTCTTAAAAATTGGCTGTACCAGATTGGCTGCAATTGTTTTTGTTATTGATCCTGGAAAATTAAACCAATTATCAAACTCAAACGAATTGGCTCCAATTGACGGATTTATACTTAATGTCGGGTACATTTCTGCTTTTGCAAGTCCCGTTTTGGCTGTGGCCGACATTACCGCATATTCTGCACTTTTAACGTCTGGTCTTCGGCTTAAAAGTAACGCAGGCACTCCAGAAGGTAAATCGACATCCAATTCGGCTGCGTTTAGATTTCCGGCACGAATTACAGCTTCAGGATATTCTCCGCACAAAATCATAAGAGTGTTTTCCTGTACTGCTATATTCGCTTTTGCCTGCGGTACCAGAAGCTCCGCAGTTTTCTTCTGAGCTTCTGTCTGATTTAAAGCCAACGAACTAATTAATCCTGATTTGAACTGAAGCTGCATCATACTTAAAGTATTAGTGCTTAATTCAATATTTTTTTCTGCAATTTTAAGCTGTTCGTCTAATCCTAAAAGACTAAAATACGATTGCGCAACCTGAACAATTATTCTGGTTTTAAGAGCTGAAAGATTTTCTTTTTGAGCAAAATACGATGCTTTTGCATCACGCTTCTGCATTGCTGCTTTTCCCCAAATATCAGCTTCCCAAGACAAGTTTAATGTTGCATTGTAATCGTCTATATAATCTTTATTTGTAAACTGAGAACTTAAAGAACCATTTAAAGAGTTTTTTGACTGATAGCTGCGACTGGCTCCTGCATTAAAATCTAGTGTCGGCGTAATAGCCCATTTTGACTGTTTGTAGCTCAAATCCAATTGTTCCATAGTTTTTATGGCAGTAAGCACCTCGTTATTCTTAACGAGGGCTTTTTCTATCAATTGAACTAATAACGGATCTTTATAATACGTTCTCCAAGGAAGCAGCACTGTATCGCCGGTTACAACAGCTTCTTCTCTGTATTTTTCAGGCGTTTTTAAATCTGTTCTTGCATATTTCTTTCCAACAACACAAGATGTAAGCATCAGAATACTGCTTAAAGAAATGATGATATGATATTTTATTTTCATTATTATTCCTTAATGGTTTGAACTATATTTTTTTTGCCTGATATTTTTTCCTGTAAGTATTGAAACAGAATAAAAAGCAGCGGAATTACAAAAACTCCTAATACGACGCCGCTCAACATTCCGATTGCCGCGCTGACACTAATGGATTTATTTCCGACAGCTGTACCGCCGTGTGCAAACATTAACGGAATCATACCCACAATAAAAGCAAGTGATGTCATGATAATTGGACGTAATCTTGATCTGGCGCCTTCTATAGCTGCTTCGGCAATTGAAAGTCCAGAGAGTCTTCGCTGCAAAGCAAATTCAACGATAAGAATGGCATTTTTGGCCAGCAAACCAACAAGCATGATTAAACCAATCTGAACGTAAACATTATTATCCAATCCAACTGATTTTATTCCTGCGAAAGCTCCTAAAACTCCTGTCGGAATTGAAAGTAATACCGCCAGCGGCAATAAATAACTTTCATATTGTGCGGCCAATAAGAAGAATACGAATAGTAAACACAACCCGAAAATGGCAACCGTTTGATTTCCTCCCGCTTTTTCTTCTAAACTCAATCCTGTCCATTCATAACTGTAATCTGACGGAAGTTTGTCTAATACTTTTTCAAGATTGGCCATTACTTCTCCATTACTAAATCCTGGCAATGCTACTGCTGTAATATTCACAGAATTGTAAAGATTGTATCGGTTTACAGATTCTGGTCCATATACTTTTCTAAACTTTACCATCGATTTTACAGGAACCATTTCATTTTTATCATTTCGAACAAAAATTTCATTAAAAGCATCTTGGTCTGTTCTAAAGATTCCGTCTGCTTTTACATTCACTCTGTAAAATTTACCAAATCGTGTAAAATCTGCCGATTGATCTCCCGCAAAATACGTTTGAATGTTGTTTAATAATTCACGTACATTCACTCCCATTTGTCTCGCTTTATCTTCGTCAACCTCCAATTCTAACTGTGGATAATCGGCTCTAAAAGTCGTATACGCATATTGTACACCTGGTTGCTGCATAATCTGTCCGATTACTTTATCGGTCATCGCCTTTAATACTGCTGGATCTCGGGCTGTTCTGTCCTGAAGTACAATTTCTGCACCACTTGTTACTCCAAAACCTTCTACCGGAGGCATTCTAAGTGCCATAATAGAACCTTCTTTTATCGTTGAAAGTCTACCGCTGATTTCACCCAAAACGGCATCAATATCCTGAATTTCTCCTCTGTCTTTTTTAGGTTTTAGTTTTACGAAACCTAATCCGTAAGCAGAACTTGCACTGTTACTAAGAATATTAAAACCGGTAATACTGGTGTGCGTTTCAACAGCTTCTAATGTCGATAACTGTTTTTCAATTTTCTTAACTACTTCTGTTGTTCTGTCAAGCGCAGTTCCCGGAGGCATTGATAAACTGTAAAGAATAAAACCGTCATCTTCCATTGGCACAAAACTTTTTGGAGTCGACATCATAAAAAATGCTGCGATTGCGGTAATAATGGCAACTAATCCTACCGAAAGCCATTTTCTGTTAATCAAAAAACGAACACCTCTAATGTATCTATCTGTCAGGTTATTAAAACTGGTGTTGAAACCTGTAAAAAAACGTTCTTTAAATCCTGAATGATGTTCTTTTCCGTCATGTCCGCTGTGATTGTTCTTCAATAATAAAGCACATAAAGCAGGAGTTAACGTTAAGGCATTAACTGCAGAAATGATGATCGCTATCGCAAGTGTGTAAGCAAATTGTTTGTAGAAAATTCCAGAAGATCCTGTCATGAATCCGATTGGAATAAACACGGCTGACATTACCAAAGTAATCGAAACAACAGCTCCAGTAATATCAGACATTGCGCTGTGTGTTGCCTCTTTTGGCGTAAGCCTTTCGTCATCTTCCATTTTACTATGAACGGCTTCGACGACAACAATTGCATCATCGACAACAATTCCGATTGCTAGTACGAGCGCAAACAGCGTTAAAATATTAATTGTAAATCCTAAAACGAGCAGGAAGAAAAATGTTCCAACAATAGCAACCGGCACGGCGATCGCAGGAATAATAGTCGAACGGAAATCCTGAAGAAATATAAAAACTACAATAAATACCAATATAAAAGCTTCAAACAATGTCGATTTTACCTGTCCTGTCGCTTCATCCAGTTTATCTTTTGTGCTTAAAATTTTAACGTACTTTATTCCTGGAGGAAATGATTTTGATAATCTTTCTACTTCTTTGTTGATTCCAATTTCGATATCATTGGCATTTGAACCCGAAGTCTGCAGAATAGCCATTGTCACGGCATTCTTTCCATTCGATTTGTTATCACCGCTATAGGCAATTGATCCAAATTCAATTCTGGCAACGTCTTTTAATCTTAGCAGATTATTGCCATTATTTTTGATTACAATATTCTCATATTGCTCTGGTTTGTTTTTCTTTCCTTTATAACGAATTACATATTCTAAAGCCGCTCTAGACTCTTCACCCAATTTCCCTGGAGCCGATTCTAAACTTTGATCTGCAATAGCCTGCGTAATATCTGACGGAACAAGTCCTGCATTGGCCATTTTTATTGGATCAAGCCAGACACGCATCGAATAATCTTTTTGTCCAAAAATCTGAACCTGCCCTACTCCAGGAACACGTTTCATTTGCGGCACCAAATTTATATTCGCATAGTTTTGAAGAAAAAGCTCGTCGTATTTGTTATTATCATCTGTATAAAGATTGAAGATAACAATCATACTATTTTGCTGTTTAGAGGTGGTAAGTCCCATTCTAACAACTTCCTGAGGCAGTTTTGGAGTAGCCTGTTGTACCCTGTTCTGCACATTTACGGCAGCTTGATCGGGATCTATTCCTTGCTTAAAAATTACGCTGATAGAAAATGAACCATCGTTACTTGCAGTAGATTTTATGTACTGCATATTTTCTACTCCATTAATTTGTTCTTCTAAAGGCGTTACTACCGAACGAATTACGGTTTCACTATTACCGCCGGGATAAGAACCGCTCACCATAACGGTTGGCGGTGAAATATCCGGAAATCTGGTTACCGATAGTCTGGTAAGGCCGATAATCCCTAATATTACCAAGACTATAGATATAACTGTGGCCAATACCGGCCTGTCTATAATTTTCTTTAACATAAAAAATGTTATTTACTTTTTTGATACAAAAATTAATTTTTACTAATCGCTTTAGATGGTTCTTTAGGAACGACTTCCATACTGTCGTTAAGAACATCAATAGAATTTAAAGCGATTTTGTCTCCTTGTTTTAGGCCGCTTTTGACAAAGTAGTTTTCTCCGGCACTTCCTCCAATTTCGATTGGAACCATGGCTACTTTATTGCCTTCTTTTAATACAAAAACAAAAAACTTGTCTTGGATATCTTTTACGCTTGCCATTGGAACTGAAATTACATCTGATAAGCTATTGTTGAGTACAATTCTAGCAGAACCTCCCGAACGTAATATTTTCTTTGGATTGGGAAAAACAGCTTTTAAAGCAATTGTTCCGGTTGTTCTGTCAATGTTTCCGCTGGCAATTTCTAAGTTTCCTTTAAGTTCATAAACACTGTCGTCTGCCATAATAAGGCTAACCGTTTTCTTAGACTTGGTGTCTTTGATGAAAGACAGGTAATCGGCTTCGCTAAGTGAAAAGTATACAAATACGGTATTAATTTCCGAAAGAACCGTTAATGGAACCGCGTCTGAAGGCGTAACAAGATTTCCTACACGATTCGGAATTCTGCTGATATAACCGCTTACCGGCGCTTTGATTAATGAAAAATCGGCATTTATTTGAGATGATCCTAAAGCTGCTTTTGCCTGAGCCACTTGAGCCTGAGCCGCTTCGTAATTAGCCTGTGCTGTTTTTAACTGCATATCAGAATATACATTTCCTTCAACAAGAGGTTTTATTTTTTCAACTTCAAGTTTTGCATTTGCTAAATTGGCCAAAGCACTTTTGTATGAAGCGCGGCTGTTGTTTACCTGCTCTGCAAAAACATCTCCTTTGATTTTAAAAAGGGATTGTCCTTTAGAAACATAATCACCTTCTTTTACATAAATTGCTTCCAGATAACCAGATACCTGAGCTTTTATATCAACATTTACGGTACCTTCAATAATTCCTGGATATTTTTTTTCTACTTCACCTGAAATAGACTGCGCCTGAAAAAAATCGACTTCTGGTTTTGGAGCTCCATATGCTTCTGCTCCAGGATCTTTTTTGCCGCATGAAAAAAGAAGCCCAAAGATTACTAAAATAACCAGCTGTTTCAGTGGTGTATAATTTTGATAAAATTGTTTTGCCATTTTTATTATATTAAATAAATAGATAGAATTTGACGGCAAAATAACAGCGAAAACAAGCGCTCGGATGCTGAAAAATTACCCAAGCGTATTTATTCGCGACTGAAACGAAGTTTTTAACAACTCAATTTTATGGCAGTTTTTTTATGGAAAATATCAGGGATATTTTAGTAAATGAGAGTTGTTGGAAAAGGCAGAATGGTAAAAACAAAAATTAGAGGAATATACTGTATTTCTCTAATTTTATTTTCTAACGATCCATCCAAGATTTAAAAAGGGAAGCTTTTTCCCTGCTGATGATTACCTCATGCTGGGGTGCTCTTTTTAATTCTATTTTAAGTTTAGAATTAAAGTAATTTGAAATTGATTTGATGCTTTCTGCACGGATAAAAAACTGTCTGTTGGCTCTAAAGAAAATATCAGGATCTAGTTCCATATCTAATTCTTCCATTGTTTGGGCGACAGGCACAATGGTATTATCCTTTAGAAAAAGATGCGATGTTTTAAACTCCGAATAAACAAAGTCGATATCGGAAACATTTACACTTTTGTAACCATCACGATAATTTACCAAAAAACGTAATCTGTAAGAAGCTTTATTGACAAAGCTTTTCAAGATTTCGGAAATGTCATTAGTATTTTGAGTTTTAGGAAGTGTCTTAAATTTTTCGAGTGCGGTTTTTAATTCATTTTTTTCGATAGGCTTCATTAAGTAATCAATGCTGTTTACTTTAAAAGCCTTTACCGCATATTCGTCATAGGCTGTTGTAAAGATTACAGGACAACTAATCGTGGTTCTTTCAAAAATAGAAAAACTGATTCCATCCGCCAGACGAATATCCATTGTTATTAAATCCGGCATTTCATTAGATTCCAGCCAGGCAACAGATCCTTCAACTGTATCGATAATATTTACAATCTCGCAGTTAGGTTCCAATTCTTCAAGTAATCTTTTTAGACGACTTGCATTGATACTTTCATCTTCGACTATTAAAATCCTCATATTATTTAAATTAAAGGGAGAATAACACTATAAAAACCATCAGCTTCTAAGAAGATTGGTTTTCGGTTAAATAAAATTTTATATCGGAATTCGATGTTTTTCTTTCCAATTCCTGTTGATATCAGACTCTTTCCTGTAGTCAGCTGCAATGCATTTTTTACAATAAGATTATTTCCTTCCGAATAAACAAAAATCGTGAGCGGATTAGCTTGTGTTGCCGTATTGTGCTTCACGGCATTTTCTACTAATAACTGCAGTGTTAAAGGCGGCAGATGAAATTCTAAATGATCTGAATTTACATTTATTTTCAATTCAATTTTATTTCCCATCCTTTTCTTTAGAAGATAAAAATAGGAATTCAAAAAATCAATCTCTTCTTTTATACTAATTGTATGTTTGTCGAGATTAGAAATCATATAACGATATACTTTTGTAATATTTTCAAGAAAAGAGGCCGCTTCATTTTGATCTTCATAAATTAACTCCGTGAGTGTGCTGAAATTATTAAAAATAAAATGCGGATCAAGCTGTAAACGCAGTGATTCTAATTCAGACCTCGTAACTGCCTCTTGAAGCTGCGAAGCTTTAATTTTTAACTCAGCTGCTTCTTCTGATGTTACACGCCAGCGGTTAAGCAGAAAAATACCTGTGTGTATAAAACTGATAAATAAGGATAAAATAGCCGCTATTATATTAGACTGCCAGACCATTATTAATTCGCTTTCGCTGAGAGGTTTAAATGCATAAAAATAAGACCATAAATAAGAGAAAAAATAATTCAGCAGTATATTACCAAAAATGATAAATAAGAACTGTAAAAAAGCCCTGAAAATTGGTTTCTGATCCCAGCTTATCCAATAATTAAGACTTCTTCCAACAAATAAGCTTAACTCTGTCAGGATTGCACAATAAAGTAAAAGAAGGAAAACATCAAGAGTCCAGCCAATTACAAGCAGTGAATCCTGCTCATGATTTTGATACGGATTCAAAAGATAATAACTAGAAAGATAGGCAAAAAATACAACTGGTATTACTATAACCCTGTAATATTTGTAAAAGAAATTTTTTCCTGATTGTTTTCCGATATTTGAATCCATAAGTTAATGTACTATATTTTTTCGAAAGTAGAAAATCCTAAGACAAACACAGTGCTGCTTGGAATTGATTTACTTTGTAGTTTTCCATTTTCTGCCTGCGCATAACACCCCACTTTATACAGGTTGCTCCCCACGAAAATCCAGCACCAAAGGTAGTAATCAATATATTTTGTCCTTCTTTAAAATCATCTTTAAAATCCCAGAGACATAACGGTACTGTTGCCGACGTTGTGTTTCCGTATTTTTCGATATTGACTTTTACTTTATCAAAGCCGATATTTAAATTGTCGCTTACCGCTTTAATAATTCTCAGATTAGCCTGATGCGGCACTACCCAGTCGATCTCTTCTTTTGTCAATTCATTTGCCTGAAGCACTTCGTTACAAACCTCGCTCATTGATGCTACTGCTTTCTTAAAAACATACGATCCGTCCTGATGAATAAAATGTTTTCTATGCAGGAGGCTCACCATATTTGCAGGATTTCTAGAACCTCCTGCGGGTACCAAAAGTGAATCTGTTCCTTGTCCATCGGTTTTTAATATGCTTTTTTGTATTCCGTATCCGATTTCCGACTGCTCAAGAAGTACCGCACCTGCACCGTCCCCAAAAAGAATACAGGTGTTACGGTCTTCATAATCTACAATCGAACTCATTTTATCAGCACCTGCTACAATTACTTTCTTGTATCTTCCGCTTTCTATCATTGCAGCACCCATTTCCAGCGCATACAAAAAACCGCTGCAAGCCGCGTTTATATCCAATCCAAAAGCATTCCTAAGACCACTTTTTTCGCAAACTTTGCTGGCTGTCGGTGCGAGTTTGTAATCTGGTGTTGCAGTAGCCAAAATCAAACCCTCAATTTCTAGAGGATCCACTTCATAATTCTTCATTAAATTCTGAATTGCTTCACTTGCCAGATACGAAGTAGAATGTTCCTCTTTTTTAGATATGCGTCTTTCTTTTATTCCAGTTCGCTTTTCAATCCAGTCAGAAGTTGTATCAACCATTGCTGTAATTGCATCATTGTTTAATATATAAGATGGAACAAAACCTCCTACGGCTGTAATTACTGCTTTCATTTTAATGTATTTTTTTATTTATAAGCTTTCAATTTATAGGTATATACTTTTGATTTGTTTTTTCTTTGGCTTGTTTAGGTATTTATGAAAATCCAACGCAATTTTTAAAAATGCTGGAAAAGGAAACAGCGTACATAAACTTGAGGAAATCAAAATCACTGCAGCGATAATTAAATCTGTACAATCTGCATTGGCAGAACGATCTGAATAAACGGCATACAAAAGGAAGAAAGTCATTAGCAAAACGGAGACAAACAGCATACTGCCAATTTTTGCCGCTCCATTTAAAATTACCTCATCTATGTTACCACTATTCTGAATGTGATTAACAGCGGCATCGGTTTGTGAAAATACTCCAATTGTCATTACAGTAACACTTCCGATAAAACTGATAAACATCAGGATAGTAGAATCATACAATAAAAAATTACAGACATTCCAAAAAAGTAAATAATGGAGTCCAATAGCCATAATTGGCGCTAAAGCCAATACATAACTTTTGTATCTAAAAACCAATAGAAAAAAATATCCGAGCAGTAAGATTAGGAAAAAATGATCCTGAAAATCAATACCCGAAAAAAACATTTTTTCATTGGTCAAAAAAAGAAATGAACCAAATACAACGGTTAAAAACACGATTACAAAACAGATCGTTTTATTGCTGATGATCGGACTAATAATCCAGACAATTTTTGCGCTGGAGTCATCTATTTTTTGATTTAGTTTTAATGATAATTTTTCGGAAAACGACAATTTTAGATCGTCCTGCATTCTTTCTTCGTTTATATGCCCCAGAAACAAACGGCATAATAACGGAAGCAGTAAACAAGAATTAATCAGAAATACGGTTCCCGCTGCTATTATCAATTTTATATGATTGATTTCAATACTATCCAAGCTAAAAATTAAAAGCAGCATTAGGGTTACCAATGTCAATACAACCGCTTTAAAATAGGTTTTTAAAGCTTGCGAAACCGCATGAACGGCATCGTGATCCAAAGGTTTTTTATTCTGATGGACTGCAATTATCAAATAGATATTCGTTAAAACGGACAGAGCTAAAAAAACAATTAAAATCAATAATGCAATTGAAGAGGATTTTATCTCTAAAAAATCCATACAAAATAGTATTCCTAAAGCGGTGTTTATCGTAGAGACAATCGTAATTAAAACCGAAAATGCGTCATTCAAAAACAAATAACTAATGCCAAAAGAGACTAAAAACCAAAAAGTAAAATTATAGTTCTCCACTCCATATAGGGCTACTTCTGTTTTATTAATAGAAATACATCCTAAAATAAAAACGAATAGCGGAAGAATAGAAATAAGTGAATTATTGAAAAAATCAGCTTTCATTTATAGTGCTTTAAATTACTTTTATAAAGCTGGATAAGACAATAGCGGAATACTTAATCCTGCCGCCATAATTCTGGTTTTGCTTCTATGAACAAGAGAATCCCAAAAACCATATTTCTGCGGTACCATGACTAGAATATCCGCACCATAAGTTTCTATTTCTTTATGTATTTCGTTAATTACTGTATTCGATCTAACACTTTTATAAACATACTTAACCTCTTGAAGTTCTTCGTTTGCAATAGATTTAATTAAAGTTTCACTTTGCTCTTCTTTTAGAGTGTTCAGCTTTTCTTCTACACTAAAAAATTCAATTTCACCTCCAAGCGTACCGACAATTTTTCTAAGCCAGCTGAATTTTTTTATTGAAGTTAAACTTAAAGTATCACAGGCATATAAAATTTTATTGGCTGTTTTATAACTCGCATTAATTGGAACTGCCAAAACGGGAATTTTTAAATTCTTGATAACCGAAGTTGTTGTATTTCCCATAATATCTTGTTCCAGCGAACGTTCTGCCATTCCCATAACCACAAGTTCGGCATTTGTTTTTTCTATAATTTCTTTTAGAAAATCTTCTACAAAAGAAAAACTACAGCAAGTACTTACTTCAATATTGTAAAGCTTTGAAAGATCATTTCCTAAATTCTGAAGCCGTTCGGTATTTTTATCGATCTGTTTTTGCATTGCTTCGGCGGTTATCTGCGAATTGGCACTGTGAACACTTAAAGAAAAAGAATTGAAGAGAATTAATTTTGCTCCAGTTGATTTTGCTATTCCCGCGGCATAATTGACGGCATTATTGGCTGTTTCAGAAAAATTGGTTGCGGCAATGATATTTATTGGAAGACTCATAAAAGAACTATTAAAGATTATAAGAATGTAAAATTGCTTAATAAACCTCTTTAATAGTCTGGAAATTGACTGTACAGTCAATTTTTGCGTCTCAAACGTATTTTTTAGCATCCGAAAAATACATTCAGATAAAATGTATAGAGTAATTTTAAAACATGGATAGTAGAAAAATAGAACAAGAATTGAAAAAAATATGGATTGAAATTCCGACCGCTAATTCTGAAAAAACAAAATTGAATGAATGGGAAAAATTAAGATCTAAGTTGTTTTCTTCTAATGATAAAACGACCTGAAATTTTATTAATCTTTAGAAAGATCATTGTTGACTAATTAAAAAAAAGAAACGGCTAAAAAATTAGCCGTTTTCTCTTATCCTGTGATTTTTAATGATTGAATCATTTGATCTGCTATTTCTAAATGATAACTCAGCACAATTGAGCCTCCGTCAAAATTTCCCGAAACTTCTGCTTTTAAAATCATTTCCTTTTCTTTCTCTTCAAAGCTTAAAGGCTTCATTACAGCTTTGTATCGCTCGTTGGCATCTGCAATCCAATGTTCTATTTCTTTTCTTCCTTTGTGTGTTTTACCTTCATCAAAAACTACGGCCGTTTCTGAAAAACAATTTGCATAAGCAGCACTGTCAAAATTATTTTGCGTTTTTACTAAATCTTGTATTACTTCTGGTAAGTTCATAATTTATCTATTTTATTGTTAATAATTCGGTATTGATTGTAATTTAAATCGTTGGAACTGTGCCTCCGTCGATTACATATTCTGTTCCTGTTAAATAGCCTGCTCTCGGCGAAACAAGGAATCCGACAAATTCAGCCACTTCTTCTGTTTTTGCCGCTCTTCCATAAGGTATTCCTCCTAAAGCATTCATCACACTTTTTTCAGCCTCTTCCAGCGAAATATTAGCGCTTTCAGAAATACGTTCCATCATTCTTACTGATGCTTCGGTCATAATCCATCCCGGAGAAACGGTTAGAACACGAATACCTTTTGAAGAAACTTCTTTAGACAAACCTTTGCTGTAATTAATCAATCCTGCTTTTGCAGCAGCGTACGGAAGAGTCGAATCGTATAAAGGCAATTTTCCCTGAATAGATGCGATATGAATAATAACGCCGCTTTTGTTTTCAAGCATTTGAGGTAAAAATGCCTTATCAAGTCGAATCGGCGCTAATAAGTTTGCTTGTAATGTTTCTTCCCAATGTGTATTGGTTAACACTGCAAAACCACCTCCTGGAGTTTCAGAGCTTCCGAGGTTGTTTACAAGAATATCCAGTCTGCCGAATTTTTCTAGTACCTCAGCTGCAACTTTAGCAGCAGCTTCGGGTTTACTTAAATCTGCCGCTATAAAATGTAAATCGGTGTCGGGAGTTTCCGGCTGGTTTCTCGCACTGATAATTACTTGAGCGCCGGCATTTTTTAAACGTTGTGCTATGGCGCTTCCAGTTCCTTTTGTCCCTCCTGTTACCAGCGCAATTTTGCCTGATAATTCATTCTGATAATCTAATCTTTGTTCCATCTTAATTTGTTTTGTACAAATTTGAGAACTAAGGAACTTTCTCACAAGTACGGAATTACGATTCATATAGGGATAAATTTTTCCCCTATTGCACAAATCAGGACATACTAGTATTTTTACATTATGTATGAAAGAAAGACAATACCCAACTTAAACTGCGGACTTGACCTGATAGGTGAAGTATTATATGGTAAATGGAAGATACGCCTGCTTTGGTTTATAAATGAAGGCCATAAAAGACCAAGTGAATTACAGCGTAAAATTCCCGATGCTTCCCGCAGAGTCTTAAATATCCAGCTGAATGAACTGGAAGAACATGAGCTGGTTACCAGAAAAATATATCCTGTTGTACCGCCAAAAGTAGAATACAGTTTAACCGAATTTGGTGAGAGCCTGATTCCTGTAATAGGAACTTTAGGCCACTGGGGAGATGAGCATCAAGACAGGCTCAGGTCTTTAATTATTAAAAAATTTCCAGCTGCAGATACTGAAACAAAACAAGATATTTAGTAATCCTATTAAATGGAAATCGAAGTATTATATAAAAAATAAACAGCGCAAAAGGCATTGCGCTGTTTATCAAAAAAAAACTAACTTAACTTAACTAACCGATTTTTAATTTCTTTTAATAACCAGGATTATTATCGCTAGGTTTTATATTAGGATTTGAAGAGGTTTCTCTATTTGGAATCGGCCATAATTCGCTTTTACCCGCAGTAAAACCAGTTCCCTGCAATTCGGTATTTGCAATTCCCCATCTTATAATATCATCAAAACGAGACTGTTCGCCAGCAAATTCGACTTTACGTTCGTGAACAATTGCTGTAAATACAGCTTCTTTTGTAGCTGTAATATTGGTTGTCAAATTGGCTCTATCTCTAATTTGTTTGATGTAAGCAATCGCTGCAGCCTGCGAACCTCCGTCTCTTTGGTTTTCACATTCGGCTTTCATAAGCAATACATCAGCATAACGCATTACTTTGAAATTAATACTTGATCGTAAAGCTTCATCTTCTCTGTCATAATAGTTTTGATATTTTTTCCATCCCGCTCTTCTAATACCCGCAGAAGTAGTAAAATTACTAGCAACCATTACCTTAGTTCCTTTTAAATAGGTTGAACCCGGCACATAAAAAGTATCTCCAAAACGGTCATCTCCTACTTCGTATGAGTCTAATAAATTGTCTGACGGATAAACATTAAACCAGCTTAGATTTCCATATTCCTGACCTCTTAGTGTTGCTTCTTCAAAACCAGTTCCGCCACTGTCACCTTGCGATCCCCATTGGTCTCCTGTTCCATTTTTTTCATCAAATTCAATTTCAAAAATAGACTCTTTACCATGTTCTGTTTCTGCCATAAAGTTGTTATAAAAACTTCCTTTGTCTTCAAGGCTGAATCCTGTAACATTATTTAAAGCTGTAAGCGCTTGGTCATATTTCTTTTGGTATAATAAAACTTTACCCAAATAAGCAAAAGCCGCTTCTTTATTTGCTCTTCCTGCAGTTTCTACACCTTTTGCTAAAAGATTTTGAGAGGCAAATACCAAATCTTCTTCAATCAAAGCATACACTTCTGCCTTCGGACTTCTTGCGTTACCGATAATAGTTCCCGTTTTGTAAATTGGTATATCGCCAAAACGTTTTACTAATAGAAAATAATAGTACGCTCTTAAAAAATGAGCCTCTGCTAAAAATTTATTCTTCTGCTCTTGTGGTAAAACCGAATTTGCCAACGCATTGATTTTAACCTCATTATCCAATACAAAATTAGCTCTCGAGATTCCGATATAACAAGATTCCCAGTAATACTGAATAATATCGTTTCCTGCATTAAAAGAAAAATCCTGAAAAGGTTTTTTATTTCCTTCTAATTGCGGGTTACCTAACGTTTCTTGACTCATAAGATCCATTGCAAAAGAAAAGTTTCTTCCATAAAGCCCTCTTGTCTGCAAATTGGCATAAGAGGCATTTACAGCAGATTGTACCTGATCTTTGGTTTTAAAGAAAGTGTCAGGTGATAAGGTGTTAGGATTATTTAATTCTAATTCACCACTGTCGCATGAAGTTAAGGTTAAAACTCCCGACAGAACTATAAGTATATATTTAATTTTTCTCATCATTATATAAATTAAAATGTAACATCAAGTCCAAAAATGATAGATTTTGGCTGTGGATATCTTCCTAAATCGATACCAGCAGAATTTGCATTGGCATCTGCACGCGCAATTTCAGGATCTAAACCGCTGTAATTGGTAATGGTAATAAGATTTTGTCCGCTTAAGTAGAATCTTGCTTTTGAAAAATAAGGTTTAAATGCCTCTCCAGAGAATGTATATCCGATAGCAATATTTTTTAACCTTGTATAAGAACCATCTTCTATATAACGTTGGTTTGCTGATGACCAGTTGATGTCTGCACCTTGCGCTCTTGGCAGTGTTGCTGACGGATTAGTAACTTGTCCGTTCACCACAATGGCCCTGTCTAAAACATCTGTACTGGCATTAAATAAACGATTCATTCCTTTTAGATCAAAAGTATTGGCGTTGTAAATATCATTTCCTTGAACTCCTGATATAAAGCAGTTAAAATCGAAGTTTTTATAAGCTGCATTTAGGTTTAAACCGTAAGTAAAATCAGGGTACGGATTCCCGATATTGGTTTTGTCATTTGCATTAATAATTTTATTACCATCGCGGTCAACAATTTTAATATCTCCCGGTTTGATTGCTGTCTGGCCAGGACCGAAAACTGCATCTACCTCTGCCTGATTCTGGTAAATTCCGTTAGTCTGATAACCGTAGAAATAAAATAACGGCTGTCCTACTTCAAGTCTTGAGAAACTTTCTAAACCAGCTCTTGGTACTGGACCTCCTAAAACGCTAGTTACGCCTGGTGCCAAACCTACAACCTCGTTTTTGCTTGTTCCTAAATTTGCTACAGCAGACCATGTAAAATCTCCTTTTCTGTCATTAAAACCCAATGATATTTCATAACCGCTGACTTTTACGTCGGCAACGTTTTGAATTTGAGTTCCACCGCCCGCAGATCCAACAGAAGCCGGAAGCGGCACTGCAAAAAGAATATCAGTGCTTTTGTTGTTGAAATACTCAAATGAACCCGTTAATTTTTCATCAAAAAAACCGAAATCCAAACCGATGTTTCTATCCAGTTTTGATTCCCATTTCAGATTTGGGTTTGGAGCCACTCCCAGCGAAACACCAGGCGCATTTCCGCCTCCAATTGGGTAGTTGTAATTTGCAATTAAAGTGGCGCTGTATTGATAATTGTCGATTCTGTCATTTCCTGTTGTACCTGTACTAGCTCTAAGTTTTAATGTGCTGAAAACAGAATTCTGCATAAAACTTTCTTTAGCAATGTTCCATCCTAAAGCAACAGAATAGAAATTTCCCCAGCGGTTATTAGCTCCAAAACGAGAAGATGCATCTCTACGTCCTGAAACAGCAAGCAGGTATTTATCATCATAATCATAATTGATACGAGCGATGTAACCAATATTTTTTTCTTCGTAATTAGCAGAACTTAAATTCCCTTCATTGTAACGAAGCTGATCAATTTCATCTGAAATATTATAACGGCTTCCTGCTACTAAATTTTGCGATTTTCCGTCGATTTTGGTAATTACTCCCAGAACCTCAAGATTGTGTTTACCTGCAATTGTCGTTTTATAAGTCAAACTATTATCAAAAACAATTGTCTGTCCTTGACCGTTGGTTTCGGCTGTGGTAGAAAATGCTTGTTTGTGGTAAGAACCATCCTGATAACTTGGAACAAAAGTGTGGTCTTTACCCGTGTAGTAATCCAGAGAAACCTGAGATCTAAATTTTAGACCTTTATAAATTTCTAATTCAGCAAAGATGTTTCCGATTATCGATAAATTATTAATCTTCTGATATCCTAAATTAGCTACACGCACAGGGTTTTCTGCATCATTTCCGTCAATAGCACTTGGCCCTTGATAACCTCCTAAATTCTGGTCATTGTAAATTGGAAAATACGGTGCCATTTTTATAGCGTGCTCCAATAATGTTCTTCCTCCTGCACTACGCTCTGGGTTAATTGTGCTAAAAGAAACCCCAATATTACTTCCAACTTTAAGCCTTCCAATATCTTGTGTGTTATTAGCTCTAAATGAATAACGCTCAAAACCAGTATTAATAACGGCTCCAACTTGTTTCAAATATTCGGCAGAATAACGGCTTGTGGATTTTTCTGTTCCGTTAGAAAAACTTAAGTTGTAATCCTGCATTAAACCCGTTTGAAAAATCTGATCCTGCCAGTTGGTAGTAACATTTCCAAATTCTGCCGCTCTTGCTGTTAAATCACTTCCCAAGTCTTTTGCATATTGAAGATATTGCTGTGTATTTAAAACGCTGTATCTTTTTGTAATTTCCTGTCCGCCGACATACGTACTAAATGTCAGCTGACCTGGCCCTTTTTTACCTTTTTTGGTCGTTACCACAATAACCCCGTTAAAGGCTTTTGAACCGTACAAAGCTGTTGTAGAAGCATCTTTTAAAACCGAGATACTTTCGATATCATTAGGACTCAGACCAGAAAGATTACTCGTTAATACACCATCTATCACATACAACGGCGCACTGTTTCCCATTGTGGCCAGACCACGAATAGTAACGGTCGGATTTGTTCCTGGCGCACCATTAACAACAGTAACTCCCGCCGCGCGACCCTGTAAAGCCGATTCTGCATTGGTAATGGGTACGGCGGCAATGTCTTTTGAACTCACGGTAGAAATCGCTCCTGTTACTTTTGTCTTTTTTTGAGTTCCGTAAGCAACAACAACTTCATTTAAATTTTGAGTAGAAAGAGCCAGCGTAACATCTATTGTACTTCTCTGCCCTGGCGTAATGGTTTGAGAAATCAAGCCTACATAAGAAAAAGTAACTTTATCTGTGGGATTTACTCCTTTTAAAGAATATTTACCATCAAAATCTGTGGAGGCACTATTTTGCGTGCCCTCTACTAGAATACTCGCACCAGGCAAGGGAAATCCTGACGGATCTGTAACAACACCTTGGATTGTTTTTGTTTGTGCGGTTAAATGCTGACTGCCTATTATGAGCAGCCCAATTAGTGCAATTTTAATTTTCAACATACTTAGTGGTTTTTGTTTGGTTTAAATAGTTTGTTTAACGAAACAAATATAAAAAAACACTCACAAAAACAATCGGTTGTTTTTGAATTTATTTAAATTATTAATAAAAATAGATTAAAATAAAAACATTAAATTTAGTTAAAATACAAATATATTATTAATATAATAATTTAACAATATTTAACAGTAAAAAACGTAATGATTTAATAGTCATTTTGACCATTTGCTAAAAATTAAATAATATGTTATATTTTTAAAAACTTGATGTAAAATCTTATTTCATCACTCAAAAAGTAAGTTTTATTGTACCAAAAAATAAATACAACAGGTTATAAATGAACTTTTACTTACATCAATAATGACAGTTTTTACATTCTCCTGACAAAAAATCATCCTGCAATCGGTTGTTAAATAATCAAATCGAGGTATTTTCTATTACTTTTAGTGTTAAAAAAATCAAAATACAATTTAAAGAACAATCCGTTTAAAAAAATAAAAGCCACGATTGAAACTATTCTCAATCGCGGCTATTCATTCTATTTAAGAAGAGAAAATATAACTTCTCTTTTTAGATCTGTTGTTTATGAGTCTGTTTCTGTTTTTTAAATTGATAAATTGAACCTGCAACGAAAAACAATAACAAAACAAGAAGTGTATTGCCAATTACAGGATCGGTAATATCTTTTGCCAGCGGATGCCTGACGGGAACTCTTGTAAAGGTTTCGTTAACTGTTGGAACAAGAGAAAGCAAAAAACTAAAAGACAGCGCGAAGTTTTCAAAATAACGCGCTCTCCTACTATCTTTTCTTTTTAAATTCAGATAATAAGCAATTGTTACCAGAAGAATTATAAAAATCGAAAACGCGTGCCCTGGATTAAATCCGCCGTGTTTTGAAATACCTAATGAAGTTAACGATGTAATGATTGTTCCGTAGAAATAGACTTTACCCGATATGGTGTTCAAATTAATTTTGCCATAATTGATAAAATCTGCCAACGCCGCCACAATTGCTGCAACACCAATAACGGTGTGAAAAATTCCTAGACCTGATAATCCCATTTTTTTAATGATTTAAAGTTGTTTGAAGTACACCGCAAACTTCCGATAGATTCAGAGAAATGATTTTGCCAATTCGTCCAATTGTTTGGCAATTTGGTCCAAAAAAAAAGCATCGTTAGATAAATCGTAACGATGCTTAAAATGAGTATAAATCAAATTTACAATTATAATTGTTTATTGAGTCCTTGACGGTAATTTGTCGGGCTTATCTTGTATTTACTGGTAAAACTTTTAGTAAAATTGGCTAGATCATTAAAACCACAATCAAAAGCAATTTCGGTAATACGCTGGTCTGAAAACTCCAGAAGCTCTGCTGCTTTTTCGAGTTTCTTAGCTTTAATATAATTCGCAGGAGTATCATTATATATTTTGGCAAATTCACGTTTAAATGATGAAACACTCAAATTATGCTGCTGTGCCAATTCTTCGATTGTAAGCTGCGAAAACAAATTGGCTTCTATTATTTGTTTGAAAGTATAAACCGTTGGAGAAAAAAGCTGTGATAATATTAACTGTATTGATTCTGAATTCTGCGTTTGAGACAATAGAAGTATAATTTCCTTTACTTTGAGTACCAAAATATCTTCATTAATCAGAGACGGATTTTCAAAATAAAACAATAAGCCTTCGATGTATTTCTGGATTAGGAAATCATTATTAATTTTTTCACTTGATTTATTCGATATTACATTTTTAGGCTTCTGAAGCAATAATGGAAGTTCTCTGTCGTATATTTTTTTTAATATTTCTGGGTAAAAAGTAACAATCACAATTTCGCAGTTACTCGTTGAATTTGAATGTTGCATCTGTTTTCCAGATTGTATGCAGTTTAGCAATAACGAATAATTGGACGCTATGTTTATTTGCTGGTCATTGAATTGATAATCGGCCTCCCCTCCTTTCACATATAAAAAACAAGCCTGTTCGGTAACCGGAAAATCAAATTTAAACGGCGGTGTTAATTCAATTTTTTGAATGAGTGTTTTGCCGTAAAGCTCATGCTTTTTATAATCGTTTACCATAACTTATTTACATTTTCAGATCGTTTTTGGGTATTGGCAATACCTTTTGATCTTTTGTAAAAATACTATCTTATTGCTGATTAAATAAATTAATGCGCCGTCTATTTTTAAATTATCATTACGGCATTATAGCCATTTTTTCTGTTAGGAGTTTTTTTATACGATTTTCTTTGTCCCGATCATTAATTTTTATCTCAATTCCATTTCCAGAATACTTTTTGTAAGCTGTACCATCTTTTGATTCTATAATTTCAAAAGAAAGTAACTTTCCCGGAATATAAGCTCCCAGCCAATTCGGATCTGGTTTTTGACTCCAGGTAATCCAAATCAATTTTTCGCCATTTTGCATAACTGAATCATTTGCTTTTAACCTCTCAACTGCTTTTTGATTTCCATATAGTAATGAAGTGGTGTGTTTTTTATTATTTATTGATGAATTAATCACCTTTAAGTCTGAAACTTTATTCATTAGTTTTTCTGGAAGTGAAGCTTCGTTATTTAAGCCTTTTTCTCCTTTAAAATCAGAACACGAAGAAAGAAAAAGTAAAAAAAGTACTGTTGTAAAATATAGTGTCGTTTTCATAACTATTGTAAAATTGGAAGAGTAAATACATGATCGTTTTTTTCCATTGGCTGGTGACAGCGCATGCACTCAATTGTAAAATCGGCATTTTTACCGTAGGGTTCCAGCTTCGGTGTTTTAAATCTTGCAAATCCCCAGCCATTTGTTGTTTTGTATTTATTATGATCTTTAATCATAAACTCTACTTGTTTAAAGGCTCCCTGCGAAATATTTCCTTCTGCATCTTCAATTTCATCGTATGCCGCTTTGGCCAGAATCGCTCCATCCGGCCACGGACTGATCTGTTTGTTTTTAATCGCTTTTACAGCAATATCATTACCGAAAATAATACGCATTGTTCCATTATCAACACGTTGCGTGGTACTCACAACTGCCCAGTTTTTATAATCTGCGATATAAGCAATTCCATTAGGCGCTTTTGGAACTTCTGACTGAACTTCTGCCTGAACTTCTGCTTTCTTGAAATGATCAGACTGCGCTTTTAATGCTTTTATTTTTGAAGTATCCTGCGGCATATTATTCACTCTAAGATTCCATATATAACCTTTCAATACTTTGATATCCTGAGGTGATAATTTAGCTTTTGGATGCGCGAGGGTATAACTGCTCAATGGCATGGCACCCAGCGTAACCTGATTTACAGATTCCCATAATTTTGCTTTTTGATCAGCAGGAGACAATTTATCCCAATTAGAAAAATTAAGTCCGTTTCTGCCGTCTTTAATATGCTTTGCAACGAGCCAGGATACAGGCACTATTTTATCATACCAAGTAAGATTCGTTTCATTAGAATGACAATCATAACAGGAATTTTTTAAAATGGTTTGTACTTCGTGAGGTACTTTTAAATCTCCCGTAATTGGTGGATTTGTTATTTCAGGACGCAGAAACTGTAATCCGCAAAAAATGACAAGCAGCGTTACTAAAAGAATTATGACTTTTTTTCTTTTATACATTTTTGGCTTTTCCATATGAATAGTTTTAATTGTTTTCTAGAAGTATTTCTTTAAGCTGCATCAGATTTTACAACTTTAAAATTGATTGTAGAAATCTGATATTCTGTAACAGCCGTAAAAATTTATATTGCAAATTAAGTACGCAGAACGTACTGAAATCAAACAAAAAAGGTCGAAAGGGAAAAAATGAACTTAAAGAGGAATAAATCAAAGCCAATAAAACAGACGCTTTTCTTTACGAATCTGTTTTCAGATTTTTTTTGAAACGCGCAGTATAAAATTATCAATTTTAAAAATTATTATTAACTAAATTTGATTTATTAATTGAACCATTTCCTATGAAAAAAGACAAACTGTATCTTTTTACATTTTTATCCTTACTCGTTGTTGTGTATATCTGCGGTTATTTCAGCATGAATTATTTAGTAGATTTAAGTACCAAGCAGTTTTTAAAAATACAAATCGAATCCAGTAAAAGGGAAGCAAAGGAAATGGCCAATCTCATTTCTTTTCAGGCACAACAGCATAATGACAAACAACTCATCGTCAATAACGTTCAGAAAAGTATTGAAAAAACGGACACACAAACCGGATTCATCTGCATGTTTGATCATACGGGGAAAGAAATCTGTCATCCTAATCCTGAAAAAATCGGACGAATGACGGGGCCAGATGAATCTTTTATTTCTAATATTCATAACAACAGTGAAGTTGACCCTGAAGATTTTTATTCCTATCTAAAAAATAGAACCGAAGGCGGTGGTCTGCGAAACTTTAACGATCCTAAACGCAACTCTGAAATTATCTATTTATACCCTGTTAAAAACACGGACTGGATTGTAGCATCACACGCGAATCTCAAAAATATAAACAAACAAGCAACGGATTTGAAATTTTATTTCATTCTGGTTTATCTCTTAACTGGTACTTTAATTGTCATGCTTTCCTTTTTTATGGTGCGTCTTTTTGGAAGTCGTTATGAGAGAAAACTTGAGCAGAAAAACGAAACACTTTTTAATGAAGTTTTAAACTTATCAAAACTCAATTCTGACCTTACGAACTACAAAACAAAAATAAATGTATCTGAAAATAGAGATACTTTAGATGTTTCGGTATCAAATAAGAAAAGGATTTTGACTTATTTGAAAAATGAAATTGTTTCTCTTGAAATTGAAAACATTGCTTATATCTATATGGAAAATACCATTACTTACGTTAAAGATATAAACTCAAAAGTATCAACCAGCAATAGCAGTTTAGAAGAAATTTATAATGAATTGGACAGTACTGCATTTTTTAGGGCTAACAGACAATTTATTGTTTCTATAAAATCTATTGACAAGATCCTTAAATATGGAAACAATCAATTAAAAATTGAAGTAATTCCGAAATCAGAAGTTGATATTATAATCAGTAAAAATAAAGCCGCTGAGTTTAAAACCTGGCTGAACAGATAGCAGTTAATATTCAATAAAAAAAAAGACCAAACATTTTAAACGTTTGGTCTTTCAATTCATTTTATAAAAGGAATTAACGGTTTTCAAATTCTCTACGATTGTAAAAATTGTCATCATCGTTGTTAAAATGAGAATCGTCATTAGGATAATAAGAGTTCAAAACTCGTTTTTCATATTCCCTGTCAAAATTATGTTGTGTATTGTATCTGCTTGTTTTTCTGAAGGTATTATAGCCAATATTGTTTGCCATAACAATTTTTGTGTCTTTGTTTATGCTGACAGATCCTATTGGAATAATAATATGACTGTCTCCATCTTTATACACAAACTCTTGTCCATTGTCATTTGCTATAACATCGTGGACTTCATTTTTACTGTCGTCAATTAATTTTTTATCCACTTTCACATCCAAATAAACAACGCGCTGCATATCTTTATTTACCCAAAGATTATCGATTGTTCCTATCGTGTGGTTTTCAGAATCTACTATTTTCCATCCTGTTACATCAGAATAGTTTGATGCAACTTTATAATCAGAAAGTTCATCCAGTCTGTATAAGTTTTTTTTATTTTCCATACTTTCAATTTTAATATTTTAATTGTCCATCTTCCACATTAACGAGTGGTATCAACTGCAGTAGCTGTTGTATCCACATCTACAGCGTTTTCAACTTCTACTCTTCTTACATTTTGTGCTTCATCTTCTCTAAAGTAGATGTAATAAACAACTGCACCAATTAGTAGAATTGCTACAATCCAAGGCCAAACAGGCTTCTTTTTCTCAATTTTAATTTCTGCCATAACTATATATTTTAGTGTAACATTAAATTTTTAAATAAAATTACAACTGAGTACAGGACTAAAAAGTATTTAATTTCAGGCAGAATTTATACAATTCCCAGCAACTTAAAATTATATAAGCACCTGTTACTCAAAATGTAAGAATTATAAAATAGTTTTGCGTAACTTCATGTTTAAATTTTTTGGATATGGAATCTAATGATATGCCCGTTTCTCAAAATGAATCTGAACGTCTTGCAGCTTTAAAACGCTATAATATACTCGACACTCTCCCCGATAATGCTTTTGACGATGCTACTGCCCTTGTCTCTTATATTTGCGGCGTTCCTATTGCGTATATTTCTTTTATAGATGAAAGCAGACAATGGTTCAAATCAGAAATTGGAATCGGAGTATCTGAGGTTCCGCGCGAGATAACTTTCTGCCGTTATACCATCATGGATTCTAAGATGGTAGAAATTCCCGATACACTTTTAAATGAACGTTTTAAAGACGATCCGAATGTTACGGGTGGTTTTAAAATCAGGTTCTACGCAGGCGTACCGCTCACCACTCCAGACGGATATCATATAGGCGTTTTGTGCGCAGCCGATCATGTGCCTCGACAACTTAATGAAAGTCAGCGCACTGCACTCTTGATTGTGGCAAGACACGTTATCAACACTTTAGAACTAGGAACAAAAAACAACGAACTGGCGAGTCAGAAAAAAATAGCAGAACGCGCTGTAGCCGCCAAAGACAGTTTTTTGGCCAACATGAGCCACGAAATTAGAACACCACTGAATGCAGTAATCGGTTTTACCGAACTTTTGGCTGGAACCAAATTAGATGATCAACAGCGAAGTTTCGTAAAAGATGTACAAACCGCAGGAGAAAACCTGCTGTTAATTGTGAACGATATTCTCGATCTTTCTAAAATTGAGACTGGCGGACTTACTCTCGAAATGCAGCCGTTTGATTTAAAAAAAGCACTTCGACATATTTATGACTTACTGAAAGTAAAAGTGACTAAAGAAGTTGAATTCAACCTTTTTCTAGATGCAGATCTTCCTGAAATGGTATTAGGTGACCAAGTGAGACTCAATCAAATATTGATGAATCTGGCAGGAAATGCACTTAAATTTACCAGTGAAGGCGAAGTAACCATATCCATAAAAAAAACAGAGGAAACAGATGAAGTTTATATGATTCGGTTTTCTGTAAAAGATTCTGGTATTGGAATACCGCAGGAACATCTAAATATCATCTTCGAACGTTTTACACAGGCAGAAGAAAGTACGACCCGAAAATTTGGCGGTACGGGACTTGGACTTAGTATTGTAAAACAACTTGTTGAAATGCACGGTTCTAAAATTCATGTCAAAAGCCGGGAAGATTTTGGATCTGAATTTTTCTTTACGCTGAGTTATAAAAAAACATTTCAAGAAAAAAATGAACCTGAAGCAAAACCTGTAAACGATCTTGGAAGCCTTAAAATTTTGCTTTGTGAGGATAATCGACTCAATCAGAAATTGGCGCAGAATGTAATTGAAGGTTTTGGTTTTGAACTTGATATTGCCGAAAATGGTGACCAAGGAATTGATTTATTATCAAAGAACCAATATGATCTAATTTTAATGGATCTTCAAATGCCTATTAGAGATGGTTATCAAACAACAAATTATATCCGAAGCCAATTAAAAAGCACCATTCCAATTATTGCTATGACTGCGCACTCGCTGGCTGGAGAACAAGATCGCTGTTACGATGCCGGTATGGATGGTTATGTTCCAAAACCTTTTAAACAATATGAACTTTTGGAAACTATTAAAACTGTCTTGAAAAAAGAACCAAAATCAAGAGAACGCGCGAAAGCAGATTTATCGCGAATTGAAGAAACTGACCGCATAAAACCAGGCTGGAAAAAAGAAGTAATAACTCAGTTTATAGAAAAAGCGCCTTTGGAATTGAAAGAATTTGAAAGCGCTGTAAAACGGGCTGATTTTCAGACTGTACTCCATACTGCTGAAGAGATTCAAATCTGGCTTCATCTTTTTCTTCTTGAAAATCTCAGCAGGCATTTGACTAACATTGAGCATGAAGCCCACAGAAAAAATTTTACTATAGAAACCTCAGACAGCCTAGAAATAGTAATGTGTAGTCTTAAAGATATAATGAATGATTTACAAAAACAGACAAACAACAATTGAAGTTTAGAAAACTTACACTCTTTTAAAAATTAGAATATGGAAAATTTAGAAACACATAAAAATAGTCTCAAAGGAAAAAATGTCGTTATAACGGGTGCCAGCAGTGGTGTCGGGCGTGCAGCCGCAGAAGCTTTTGCACGTGAAGGATGCAATATTGTAATTGCTGCCAGAGGACAAAAAGGCATTGATGAAGTCGTAGACTACTGTCGCGGGTTGAATGTTCAGGTAATCGGCGTAGCTGCGGATGTATCTGTTGCAGAAGATGTGGAGAGAGTTGCCAAGCAAGCGCTTTCTATTGGAAGAATTGATATCTGGGTAAATAATGCCGGCGTTATGGCGAGTGGAAAATTTGAAGAAATTCCGTTAGAAGTTCACCAGCAAGTCATAAAAACCAATTTATTTGGCTATATGCATGGTGCTTACAATGCGATCAAAATTTTTAAAGACCAAAATGAAGGTATTTTAATAAACAATGTTTCGATCGGAGGATTTATGCCTGCACCCTATAGTGCCGTGTATTCAGCAACTAAATATGGCATAAGAGGAATGATGGAATGTCTTCAGGGCGAAATATCGAACCGAAAACATATTCATATTTGTAATCTGTATCCGCAATTGCAAAACTCTACAGGAAACCTGCATTCTGCCAAGTATTCTGGTTTTGATGTAAAAATTCCTTTTATTGCCTCTGATCCGCGTGATACCGCTGCCAAAATGGTTGAATTGGCAAAACATCCAAAAAAAGATTTATTCCCCGATTTACGAGCCGCTGCAATGGCAAATACGTATAGAATGTTTCCAAAAATGATCATTAATACAGCCTCGGCTGCTGTCCGTATGAAAATGAAACTCAACAATGATAAAGAAGGAGATTCTGGAAATGTTTTAACAAATTCTAAAGAACCATTACGTGTCTATGGAAAAACGCCTTCAAGTTCTTCACACAGCATGAGTTTTGCATTATTAGCAGGAATAGGCTTTAGTGCTGCTTTGTTTTTGATTGGAAAAAAACTTTAAAAAAAATTACTTCTGTCTGCTTTGTTCAGGCAGAAGTTTTAATTCCATCTTTCTTTTAAATAAAAAAACATCTTTTCTTACAAAACACGTATAAATACCTATCAAAATCTGCAATATCTTTCTTAAATTTAATTAACTGAATAAAAGCGACTTACAATATTACACCGCTTCTTAAACAGCCTGTATTCCCAGACAACTACTTATATCACTTATAGCTTAACTTAACTACCAGCAATTATGACAATAGGAATTATCGGAATCGGAAGTCTTACCCTCGAACTGGCCAACAGAGCCTCTCACGCGGGATATAAAGTTATTGTAAACAATCCAAGGGGAAATTCACTTGTTCGTGAAACCCTTGAAAAAACAAATCCTACTATTCAGCTGACTACTCTGCAACAAGCGGCGGCAGCAGATCTGGTTATTCTGTTTGTACCCAAAAACGATCTGGAACAGGTTATCTCAGATCTTCCAGATATGACCGGAAAAACCTTGGTGCACACGAGCGGGCTGATCTTTAATCCACAATCGTTGTTATCTGGGCTGAATTACGCTATGACTTATAAAATCACTGCATCGCTGCTTCCTACAGCTCATGTGGTAAAACTTTTTAAACCGCTTAAACTGGAAAGTGGAACAACCGAATCACAAAACAAGGAAGAGATTTTTTTTATCGCAGACCACGCACCTTCCAGTCTTAAAGTAAAAACATTTTTAAATGCGCTGTATTTCTCAGCGATCGATCTTTCAGGACGGCTTCGGCTCAACCATACGGGATTAAATGATGGAAATTCACTTTTTTCGTCAGGAAGAAAATACTAAAAAATTATTGTTTTAAATCTTATTTTTTTACTGTCGCGTTTTCAGTAAACTACGAGATTATTCTCTTGTCCCCTGCTCCATATCTGGTCAGCAGGCAGTTATGCCGTATACTTTATTATGCAATTCCTTGGAGATTATTTATTATTACAGAAACAATAATTCGTTAACAAACTCATTTCCAAGCCATTTTAAAACCATATAAAAGCAGATTTCGTATATGAATTAAAACTTCTATTATGACAACCGATTCTTTACATTTGCCTGCAAAAATATACAAGTACCTTTCGCTAAATGAAGGTCGAAGTGTTTCTTTTGATGAACTGTATGCCTTTGTCTGTCCTTTCTATGGCGAAGATTTTTCTTCTGAAAATTTTTCTGCAAAAACGAGGCATCAGACCCATTTAATGCAGTTATTGGTATTTCTTTCTGATCTAAACTTAATAACTTTAAATCAGTTTACAGACGAAAGCTCTCTTAATTTGTTGAGCAGGAATTAATTTCTGAAATAGCATCAACAGTAAAATCATAAACTAAAAAACTGCGTAAATCCTAAAATCTACGCAGTTTTAATGCTACTGAATTTTATTTTTCCTAAAATAAAACTAATAAGTCACACGAAATCCACGCGTACATGACTTTGATTTTTAATTACTCTTTTAAATTTACTTCTTTCTTTTCTCCGTCTTTATCTATAGTGACACGCTTTTCAATATTGGCCTTGTCAATATAGGATTGCCTTGCTGTACCATAATTTGTTGTAGATCCTGTATAACCCCAATAATTATAATAATTTGTATAACCCGATACATAAGAATAATTATAAGAATTAGAAAAATCGAAACTCGCCATAACGACATAAGTCCCCGGCATCAAATCTGCAAATTCAAAATGTCCTTCGTCATCATAAACTTTGACTCTTTTGATGCTGTAACCAAAATCCGGATCCAAAGGAACTTCGGGCATTTTTTTCTGTTTACGAATTTTCTTGTTGACTTCTACCCATTCTTCATAATATGCCGAATTCGGAAAAAGTGTAATTTCTGTACCTTTTGGTGCAAATTGTTTTTTAGAAGTATTAACCAAACCGCCTAATTTTTTACCAGCGTCTGATCTCGCATAAGCAGTTCCAATAATAACGCTGTTGCCTTTGGAAATCTGTCTAGCAACTTCTTCTTTGTTGAATTTGTTTTTAATTGGCTGATAATCCAGCTCTTCATTAACTGTAATTTCCCACATACCTTTAGCCATAGACATCTCTCGCTGCCAAAGACGGTGATCTTTTTTGTCGATAATATAATTATAAGTGGCTTTAGTACTTTCTTCTAAAACTGTTACAAGCCAAGTATCGTGTTTGCCGGTTCTCGGAGAATTATAAATAAAGCTTTTTACCTGTGTAATGGTATAATCTTCTACGAGAGCGCCTGTCTCATCACTATAATAAAACTGCGGAAAACGGGCTTTGTAACCTACATCTAATGGCAGAGTTGTAATCAAATGATCACTCCAATTGTAGTCAATATACTCTCCTTTCGGATTCAATTTCAGCTTTTTATCTTTTTTGGTTTTCTTAGAATAAGAAGTACCAGTAGTCAACTGACCAAAGTTTAGATTTATTTTTCCGTCTTTTCCGTCAAAGTCATAACTGATAGGTTTTAGCGTTTGTGCATCTACCACAGAAATACGGGTCGTATTGCTTCCTTTGTCTTTTGGAGTATAAACATTGGACAAAGTCAATTGGTTATTGGCCGAGACAATATCATACCTCAATGTTCCCATTTTTCTCCAGCTCGTATCTTTCACATAATAAACCGTATAAAGTGATTTTTCTGCTTTGATATATTTGGTATTGATATCCTTACTGCCTGGAACAATTGTCTTTTGACTGAATGCAATAAACGGAAATAGGATTACTACATAAAAAACCTTTTTAGAACGTGCTGTTTTATTTTTCAAAAAAGCTTCTTTCACTAATAAAAAACGATCTAGAATGTTTACTCTCATGGTGTTTTTTTTATTGTAACAAATTTACCGACGCCAAAAACATAAAACAATACCTGATTTCATGGTTATTTAAAGCTCTCATTAGATTTAGTAAAATATATTTTGATGAATTTTTACTGCTGTAATTTGTTTTTTTCTCTTTATGATTTCGATCATAAAATAGGGCTTCCTTGTCGCTTTAAATTTGTACTCGCAGGTGCTGAAGCGATTTTAGCAGCTGCATTCCAAACATTTACAAAATCCTAAAATTCAAAAAAATGACTAATCATCAAAAAGAGCTCATATCGGCTACGGTGCCAATTTTGAGAGAAAGCGGCGAAGTACTTACCAATTATTTTTATGCCCGAATGTTTAAACACCATCCTGAACTAAAAAACATGTTTAATATGGGAAATCAGGCTAACGGCAGACAAAAATCAGCACTAGCCAATGCCGTTCTTGCTTATGCTGAAAATATAGAAGACCCTAGTGTATTGATTGGTGTTCTTAAAGGAATCGGTTCCAAACATATCAGCCTTAATATTCAGCCGGAACAATACAAAATAGTAGGAAATCATCTTATTGCTTCTATTAAAGAAGTAATTGGAGAACCCGCAACTGATGAAATTCTGGAAGCATGGACTACCGCTTTTTATCAGCTGGCCGCTATTATGATAAACATGGAAAAAGATTTATATGCCGAAAATTTATCAAAAGCTGGTGGATGGAATGGCTGGCGAAAATTTATTATCAAAAAAATTGAACAAGAATCAGCAGAAATCAAATCATTTTATCTTTATCCCGAAGATGGGAAAGAAATTGCTGATTTTCATCCAGGTCAGTTCATAAGTATTCAAGTTTTTATTGAAGAACTCAATCTTATGCAGCCAAGACAATACAGTTTGTCAAGCTCATATAATAAAGAATACTACCGAATTTCTGTAAAAAGAGAAACAGGTATAAATTCAAATCCGTCTGGAAGAGTTTCTAATGCACTGCATTTAAAATCTGAGGGTGATGTTGTATCCATTTCTGCGCCTGCCGGTCTTTTCCATTTAGAGAAAGATTCCGAAGATCCTTTAGTACTTATAAGCGGCGGTGTCGGACTAACTCCTATGTTGAGTATGCTTGAAACGAACATGCATTCGCTGCAGAATAAAAAAACAGTCTGGATTCACGGATGCAGAAATGAATCGGTTCACGCCTTTAAAAAACAAATTGAGCATTTAAATCAAAATGCAGAATGGCTGGAAACATTTACTTTTTATGATACAATAGAAGACGAAACAAATCTTCCTGTAAATACCTCTCAAGGTCGAGTAAATCTGGAAAAATGCAGCGAATCAATTTTGCTTGAAGGTGCTCGATTTTATATTTGTGGTCCCGAAATTTTCATCAAAACACAATATGAAAGTCTGCTTAATTTAAATATAAGTGAGGAAAATATTTTTTACGAAGAATTTGGTCCACAGCTTATCAATTTAAATTAGAATGAAACTTCAGGAAATCTTCAAAAGCAGTTCACTTGAAAAATTTTTGAAAAATATGCTGACAACATTTTTTATAACGCTGACATTAGCCTGCATTAATTTTGGCAGTAATGCCAACTTTTTATACTTATGGATGCGTTCTTGGGGAGTGGCGGCGTTAATTTCTAATTCTTTTACCTTTTTTATTTTTCCGAATAAATATGTTAGAATATGCAGACAGAATATTGCAGACCGTATTTTAATTAAAAACGCTAAGAAATACCTGCTCTAGATTGCAGCATATTTATCACATTAAAAACGGATCAGCAGTCAATTATAGGATTATAAAACTTAAAAATCCTGTATTTGACTGCTGTTCTTAATTTAAAAAATCCGTTAATCTGTTTTCTAATATTTCTTCCTCTATATGACCAAAATGCTGTCCTAAGATATTATAATTATCATCAAAAATAATAAATGACGGCGTTCCGCGTAATTGGTTAAGTGTAAAAGTCTCTGCTATTATGGGAATCTGAGTATAATAGGATTTTACCTTTTTTATTAAACTTACTTTTTCTTCTTCAGAAAAGTCACTAAAATTCGGAACCACACTACACATTAATTCAATTTTATCTGAATTTAAAAATTCTTCAGAAGATATAATAGTATCAAAAGCCGTTGGAAAGTTTATCTTTTCTGAATAATTAGAAAGCCCATAATTGGTATTATAATAGTTTTTGGTTGCTCCTACCAGTGTACCGTCATTCAACAGCAGTTTTAAGTTTGCTTCGTTATTATATTCAAAGTCTTCAAAAGCAGTGGCAACTCCAATAAAACCAACTTTATCATTAAATGAGTTATAAAGTTTATTCATCATCGGAATACCGTAAATAAAACAACCGGGACAATTAACTTGAAATACAAATGCCATATTAACTTTGTTTAATATGAAATCTCCTTGTACTAATTCTTGAATGTTTAGATGAAATTTTGACATCGCTTGAATAATTATTTAGTGTAAATAGTATTAATTACACCTCAAAATTACTCCAGATTACTGTCTTTTTAGTAGACCAGTTTTTGTAATAATTTCTATTTTCTGGTTGATGTAACAAACTTTAAATCAAAACAAAAAGAATATGACAGCGTTATTCTGGAGACCGTTCTTAATTAAGTATTTCCTGAAGAGAATCAATAACTTCTCTAAAGTTACTAGGTTTTTTCAAGAATTTAAGATGTTTGAATTTTTTAACGGCTTCTTTAATCGCACTTCCTGACTGGCCGGAATACAGCACAACCGGAATTTTTTTTAAGCCTTTTATTTCCCAAAGAAGTTCAAGAAATTCACTTCCGTCGAGATAAGGCATATAATAATCGAGAAAGATAACATCTGGAAGTTTCTTGGCCTCTCTCAACTTTTTGAGTGCTTTAAGAGCGTTGTTTTCAACCGAACTTTTTATCTTAGCATCGATTGCTGCTAATGCCATAACAAAAATTTCTGCATCATCTGCATCATCATCGACTAGTAAAATATTCTTGTAACTCATATGTCTAAATTAGAATGATATAAAAATTTAGACCTTATATAATTTTGTTTTCAAGTTACACAATTCCCATATTTCAAAAATAATGCATAAGTCATATACAAACAAAAACACTCATAATCAAACAACTAAAACAAATACATAAAACTATTTACTATAAAAAATTACTCTTTTTTAGGTTCATAACGCATTGCAGTACACAAACAATTTTTTCTGTTTTTACTCTTTAAAATTTCACAGTTCACGCACGACTGACAGTTTTGCCAGAAGTTTTCATCAGATGGAAGTTCTGAGTATGTTACGGGTTGAAATCCAAGTTCATGATTCATTTTCATAACAGGAAGACCCGAAGTAAGGCTGAAAATGAATGCGTCAGGATATTTTTGACGGCTTAACTCAAAAATTTTCTCTTTGATTTTTTTTGCCAGCCCTGTATGTCTAAACGCAGGCGCTACAATTAAACCCGAATTAGAAACGTAATGATCTTGATTCCAAGACGAAATAAAAGAAAAACCTGCCCAAGTTCCGTCTGCAGTATAGGCAATTACGGCGTCTCCGTTTTTCATTTTTTCTGCTAAATATTCTGGTGGTCGTCCCGAAATACCTGTTCCGCGTAAAATAGCTGAAGCGGCTGTTTCTTCGCAGATTTCTTTTATAAAGTAAATATCAGCTGCGTCTGCCACTTTGATAGTAAATTCGGTGCTTATTTGAGCTATTTGGGAATCGGATGAATTTAAAATTTTGTTTTCAGAAAGGTTTATAATTTCTAGACCTTTCTTTGATAATTGTAAATCGATATATCTAGTTTTCATATAAATGGAAAGTATTTCAGCTTTAATTAAATTGTTAGACACAAAGTAATCTGAAACACAAAATCTGATTTTCAAAATATATACCAGTGAACTTTTGCAATACGAAACTCAGTATAAGTACCTGTTTGAATGCAGATTGCAAAAAAACTTTAATTTGATTAGTAAAAAGATTGATTATCAAAATGATAAAATCATTTCATTTTGATAAAAAATAAAAGGCTGTTTCATAAAATATGAAACAGCCCATTATATTTTGTAAATAGACCCCTAATTCTATTTTTTAGTATAAATAATTAAGAGCTATAATGTCATTAGAATTAAATGCTCCAGTTTCATTTGAACCGAAACATGCTCTCATGTAAGAAGTTGCATCATATCCTGAAGGAGTTCCAGGGATTTGAATTGCACCAACGCCAGCTGTACCTTCGTTCGAGTTCTGTCCACAGCTTTGACGGCTAAACCAGTCAGTATGACGTAAACCAATGCAGTGCCCAATTTCGTGAGCTGCTACGTGTGCATTTACATTTACAGAATAGCTTTCTAATCCAGAATACAATGTAACTGAGTTAAAAGGATTTCCTCCAGAAGGGAAACCAGCTACTCCACCCGCAGATCCTGTTTGTCTTCTTACCACAATGTTTGCGCCAGAAGTACTAGAACTGAAGGTCAATGTAAAGTTAATAGACAATCCTAAATTGTTGTACCTGTTAATTGCTGCCTGTAACCCCGCCCGCATATTGGTTGTAAGCGCCGTTGTTCCAGTTCCTGTTAATCCAACAACTTTAATAGTTTTTGGAGCAGCTACTAAGTTTGTAGTACGGTATTGTTCTGTGGTAATACCTCCATGAAGATCCATTTTGCTTAATTGATCTGGAGTTATAACAATACATCCTTCTACCAAGAATGCATCTTCTGTTGTACCATCTAGTTTCGTGTTTTTAATCACTTGAACATCCGAGTTGTTCAGTGAAAGAGAACTAATTTTATCTAACACTTCTTGTGTTACTTTAAGAGTTTCTCCTTTTGCCTGATTTGCTTGAGTTGCATCTTCTTCTTTGTTACAAGAAAAAAGAATCAGTGTTGTAAATGTCAAAGCTAAAATTGTTTTGATCTTTTTCATAAAAAAGTTTTTGGGTTAAGTTGAATGATTAATTAAGAATGGGGCCTTTACAGAATATTATTACTACTTATTTTCAAATTTATATAAATTTAATCTTAAAATACTTATAAAAATATAATATAACAAAATTAACATTTATTGTTATAAAAATATTTGTTTATAAAAAATCATCAATTTTAGAATTGTTTAAGAAAAACATTTATTTAAATAAACAAATAATTATCAATCAATTACAATATAAAGCCATTTATCTAGTTACTATTTCAAAGCAAATTTGTTTCATTATTATTAATTATTTTTGCATTTTCAAGTTTATAATAGAGTAGTTTTTTATGCATAAATACAGACAAATACTTATGAATACTTCAAATTCTGACAAAATAAAAGTTAATTAAATTATTAAGAATATTTTAATAACTTTAGCCTTACCAAAAGGTCAAAATTTGACCTGATAGCAACATACTATTTCCCCCAAATACTATTATAGATGAAGTTTCAAATCATTTTTTTCTTTTTAATGTTAACCACAATAGGTTTTTCTCAACGTTCAGAAAAATGGAACCAATACATGAAGAAGGAAAATGAAAGAGAAATGGAGAAATACTATATTACATCTTTAGAAAATGCGCATGACAAGAAATACAAGGTTGTAAAAAAGCTGGATACAACATTTTGTATCATTAAAATGGAAAGTTTAAAACGGCATCAATTAGAAAAAAAGGTAATTCCAGCCAATAACTTATGGAAATTACCTTCGAATTTTTCAAATCATAAAGATGACAGATACTATATCCTGGCGACAGATTCTCTTGAATCTTTAATAGCTGAATTAGAGTCAATTAATATTTATGATATAAAAGCACAAGCTGGTAATCTGGTAATCATAAAATCTAATTCTCAGAAAATTATTGATGAGGTCATTGCCTTAAGCAGTGTGACTTCCGTTTCTCAAGAGGCAATGACGCCAAAAGGGGAATCAAAAATAATAGATCAAAATTTCAGCATTAATAACATAAATAAAGCACGTGATAATTTTCCTCTTTTAAAAGGCGAAAATCAAATTATATCTATCAAAGATGATTTTTTTGATCCTGATGATGTTGATTTATTACATAAACTTATTCCGTCTTCCACACAATCTTCAACCGTGTCAAGTCATGCAACTGCTATGGCTACCATCGCATCCGGATTAGGAAATAGTTCTGTTTTAGGAAAAGGTGTTGCCGAAAATGCTAAATTGCAATCTTCTAACTTTTTGAACATTTATCCTGACGAAAACTCAACTTTAGAAGGTGCAACGATTCAAAACCATTCGTACGGGACGGAAATTGAGAACTTTTACGGCTCACTTGCAAATGCTTACGATATTCAATTATCAGAAAATCAAGATCTTGTTCACTGTTTTTCATCTGGCAACAGCGGTTTAAAAGGCTATAAATCTATTACGGGAAATTTTAAGCAATCTAAAAACGGAATTGTATTGGGCTGTATCGACCAAAATGAAGTAATTATGCCATTTTCGTCAAAAGGTCCCGCTTATGACGGTCGAACAAAACCTGAGTTAGTCGCTTTTAGCACACAAGGAACTTCTAATTCGACAGCATTGGTTTCTGGAATGATTGCTCTTATGAAACAGCATTATAATTCCTTAAACAATAGCACTTTAAATAATGCTCTTACAAAAGCAATCTTGATTACCAGTGCCAAAGATTTAGGGCAGATTGGTCCCGATTTTACTTACGGCTTTGGCTCTATAAATGCTGATAAATCATTGAAAACCATAAGTGAAAATAGATTTTTTTCTGGTAATCTAAGTTCTGGCCAGACAAACTCACACACTATTATTCTTCCATTAAATGCAAAAAATTTAAAAATTACTTTGGTCTGGAACGATTTGCCGGCGGCTATTAACAGCAATATCAGTTTAGTGAATGATTTAGATTTAGAAGTTACTACACCTGATAATACCGTTTTTCTGCCTTGGATTCTAAATCCGGATTTTCCTGAACAATCGGCCGTTAGAGGAAAAGATAAACTGAATAATGCAGAGCAGGTAACTATCGAAAATCCTGTATCTGGATCTTACACGATTACTGTTACGAGCGCTTATATCACGACATCTCAGGATTACAGCATTGCGTACGACTATGAATTAGAAAATCAATTTGAATGGAATTATCCTAGTAAAAATGATAATTTCCCTTATGATGGTAAAATCATTTCTCCCTTCAAATGGGATTCTTCTTTTTCCGGAACAACAGGTCAATTAGCTATCACTTATGATAATGAACAGACTTGGGAAATTATTGCAAACGGCATCAATCTAGACAGCAAGCAATTTATGTATACTCCTGCAAAGCAAAGATTTTCGAAAGCAAAATTAAAAATGAAGATTAATAACGTAGATTACATCTCTGATGATTTTATTATTTCTTATGATTTGAACATCACAACGAGTTTGGTCTGTAATGGCACAACAGAAATCAATTGGGACAAACCTGCCGATGTTGTTTCATTTAATATTTATGAGCTGAATAATGATTTTTTAGAATTTAAAGAAGAAATAACAACCAATAATTATACCTATGACAACGGAAAAATTCATACTGTTGTTCCCGTATTTGACAATAGTGAAGGAATAAAAAGCGAGTCGACATTGCAGCATGAGCAAAACTCAAATTGTTATTTTGAATTGACTATGGCAGAAACTTTTGAAGAAAATAAAATAAAAGTGAGTGCCAGTCTTTTCAGTCTGTACAATATCAAAACAATTGAATTAATAAAAATAGATCATAATACCGAAATTGTTATAAGCTCAATTACGGAAGTAGATTCAAAAACATTTACATTTTTAGATGATTCACCGATAAAAGGCAGCAATAAATATAAAATCAATATCATTCTGGAAAACAATAATGTCGTAAGTTCTGAGATTATTGATGCGGCTTATTTAGGCGATGATTTGTTTTTTGTTTACCCTACCCTTTTAACTAAAAATAAAGAATTGAATATTGAAGCAAAAAAAGATGAAAATGCAGTTTTCTATTTGTACAATATAGCCGGACAAAATACTATTACTTCTCCGCTGCAGCCAAAAAGTAATAGTATCAATCTTAAAAGTACGGCTTCTGGAATTTACCTCTACAAAATAGTTACAAAATCTGGCGAAATCCAGACGGGAAAAATTGCAGTATTTTAATTCCGTTTTTTATTTTAATTAAAGGAAAGTATCAAATCGCTCAAAGTGACAGGTATATCCGTTAGGATTTTTTACCAGATAATCTTGGTGGTATTCTTCTGCTTTCCAAAATGTTGAGTAAGGCTCAAGGGTTGTAACCACTTTTCCGTTCCATCTTTTAGAATCATCAACTATTTGAATAACCTCTTCGGCAGTTTCTCTTTCCTGATCGTTTTGTATAAAGATAGCCGATCTGTAGCTTGATCCTCTGTCGTTTCCTTGTCTGTCTATTGTTGTTGGATCATGCATACGGAAAAAGTAATCTAAGATTTCTTTATAAGAAGTTACACGAGTATCATACGTGATTTCAATTCCTTCGGCATGTCCGGGATGATTTTGGTACGTTGGATTTTCATTTTCCCCTCCAATGTAACCTACTTCCGTATTTGTTACTCCTGGGCGTACTCTAAACAAATCTTCCATTCCCCAGAAACAACCTCCGGCTATATATGCTTTTTCTAAATATTCCATAATAATTATTTCTATATTTTATTGTAATTAAATCTATTTTTTAGCTCCTACAAAATTAACAAAATGATACGGGTATTTGACCCCGAAGCGATTCTTAAAACTTATTTTATTATAGACAAAAACAGCTGCATTAAACAAGGCCGTTGTTATCCAATTTCTTTAATCAAAAATCATAACTGAATCCTCATTCCCCATTATTATCATATCTGTCAGCCCGATAAAAAGTCCGTGAGCTACTAATCCTTCAATCTGCGTTAATGCTGTGGCTAAAGACTTTGGATCTTTAAGTAAACCAAAATCAGCATCAATAATATAATTTCCTTGATCGGTTAAAAATTCTTTATCTGCTGCCATTCTAATTTTACCTTTTCCATTAATACTCTCAATCTGCCTTAAAACATAATAAGAGGCAAAAGGTATTACTTCAATCGGAAGTTTAAATTTTCCCAGCGTTGCTACTTTTTTTGAAGAATCTGCAATTATAATTTGCTTCTTTGTAACCGACGCCACGATTTTTTCGCGAAATAATGCGCCTCCTCCTCCTTTAATCAGCAATAAATCAGAAGTAAATTCATCTGCTCCGTCAATGGTAATATCTATTGAATCTACTTTATTTATATCTATTAATTCGATATTTAAAGATTTGGCAAGTTCTCTGGTTTCATTTGATGTAGGGATTGCTTTAATTTTTAACCCATTTTTTACTCGTTCGCCGATTTCCATTATGGCATAAAAAGCGGTTGAGCCAGTTCCTAAACCAATAATCATGTTATCGTCAATAAATTTTACCGCCTCTTTGGCAGCAAGCATTTTTTCTTTTTTTAAATCTTTGCTCATTTTTGCAATTACAAATTAAAATCGTAAGACAAATATTCACTTATAAAATCAATAAGTATTAGATATTTTCTCCATCTTTTACAGACTTATAAATGTATTAAAAAACAATAGTTTTTCTAAATCAATTAGCAAATTTATTAGCCTTACAATTCAATCTTCTTTGTTTTAAAAAAGCTAAAAATAGGTACAAAAAATATCCAGACTGGATTATTGCGTACGTAAAAACGTACTTTATTACTCCTCTTGTAATTTAATATTAATCAACTTTGTATCAACCAATTACTAGTTGCGTAATGAAAAAAGATTGGGCACAAAAAACACATCTGTTTCATTATCAACAATGTAATAAAAATCACTTACTAACAATTATTTATTTACTAACCCCTAAAATTTTTAAAATGAAAAAATTTTTAAGATTAACCAGTTTGCTATTTATTACAGCATTAGTATTTAATTCCTGCGAAAAGGAACATGATTTGAATACGCCGGAAGCCGTTGAGAAAGATGAACTTGCCATCGTGAACTCCGACGCTTCTTCACCCAATGTCGAGATAAATGGCAGTTCTACAGCAAAAGGCACTGCAGGTGCTAGAACAATTACATTACAAACCAACACGTTATCATGTCCTGGAGGCTTGTGCACTTCTTATGGCGTTTGGTCAACGGGCGTTTATACTGTTTGGTTTACAATGAAATTTAATAATGGATTTTATTGGAGCCGAGGCGGTAAATGCGGTTACGGAATCTTGATTGGAGACCAAAATACCGGCGGTGATGCGGCTTGGGACGGAAACGGCGGCAGCGCAAGGTTTATGTGGTATTGCCCAAATGGATCTAACAGTGCTAAAGGAAGCGGTGCTTATCTGCAGCCTTATGTTTATTACAGAGATCAGCCGGGACAATTTGGTAATGATTTTGGAAAAAAATACTATATCCAAGAAGGCGTTACCTATAACTGCCAGATTTCGGTTAAGTTGAATACTGGTTCAAATACCGACGGATATGTAAAATATTATGTGAACGGTACGGAAATATTAAATCAAAAAATTCGCTGGGTGACGAATGACGCTAAACGAAATGTAAACGCAGTAAGCCTTCACACTTTCCGTGGCGGCAGTCAGGAATACTGGAAAGCTCCAGTGACAAGTTCTATTTCGTATCCTAGTGCTTCTTGGGATGCTCTGTAATTAAAAAACTTTATTCTAAAAGCTCTAAATCGATGGATTTAGGGCTTTTTTTTATTATAACAGTTTGTTTTTTATCTCTTTATACTTTGAACGTCCTATGGGCAGTAAAGTTCCGCTTTTTAATTGCATACTGTATTTCCCTCCTGTTTCTACAACAATTTTATCTGCCTGTTCCCAACAGAGAATATACGATTTGTGTATTCTTTCAAATGTTTCTGGAAGCAGTTTTTCTAAAGCTTCGAGCGATTTATCGTGAAGTTCTATTTTATGATCCGTCAAATGAAGTTCGGTATAAATCCCTGCTCCTTTTATGTACAAAATTTCATTAACGGGTATAAGTCTAAAGGTCTTTGCTTTTCTTACTGCTAAAAAACGTATAGCCCTGCCAGATTGTTTTCCTGACGTAGTATAACGTGTAAATGCCTGTGCAAGTCTTTGTTCATCAAAAGGTTTCGGAACAAAGTCTAAAACGCCGTAATTGAATGCTGTAATGGCTTTGTCTGTATAAGCTGAAATAATAATTGTCTGAAATGGACCGGCAACAAAAGTCTGCAGAATTTCAAAACCGTCTTCTCCATTTAGATTTAAATCCAATAAAAGCAAATCGATCATATTTTCTTCAATAATCGAAAGTCCATTTTCCAGCGAATCTGAAAGCAGAATTTGTACGTCTTTAGCAAAGAAATCACGTGTCATTCTTTCTATTCTCTTTGCAATACGCGCTTCATCTTCAATGATTAAAATCTTCATTTATCAAAAATTTTAATGGTTGTCTCCCAGCCTTTTTCTATAGAATGAGAATCAAAAGACCAATTTTTACCATAACTTTCCGTTAATCTGGCTTTTACATATTTAAAACCAGTTCCAACACGTTGTTCTTTTTTCTTCTGACGATTTGCAGCAAAAGTCTCTAATGTATATTGTTTGAATTGTTTTTCTCTGGTAAATCTCAGACAAAAAACAATACAGCTGTCTTTTGGCGGCAGACTGTGCGTAATTCCATTTTCAATAATTGTATGAAGAATTGCCGGCGGAATTGTTTCGTTTTCATCAATTCCTTCTTCCTGCCATTCATAACAAATTTCTTTTCGAAAAGACATTACTTCCAAATGTCTTCGGCATAAATCTATTTCTTGTCTTATTGGGATAAGCGTGTCTTCTGCAATGTCATTCATTATATCAAATTCTTCTGCAATAGCGCGAATAAAAACAACACCTTCTTTTGGAGATTCTTCAATCCAGTCAATTAATGAAGTTAAAGTATTTCTAAGAAAATGCGGCTGAATATTTTTCTTTATTAATTGTAATTGTAATCTTGACGAAAGCAGTAAAGATGCGTTATGAGCTTCTTCTAAAGCTTTTGCTCGTATTGTGTGCAAATAAAGCATACAAAGCACAATGATTGTAAAGGCAATAAACAACCCAAAATCATAAAACATAAAATAATTGACTGCGGCGCCTGCCAATAATCCTGCCGCGACAATAATACCACCTTTTATTTTTCGATACACAGCATCAATGGCAATAATAATCGAAAATAAACGAGCGGCAATTGTAAAATATGCGGCTGAAATATCATAATGCCCGTAACAATAAATATAGATATAAATGAGCGTAATCAGCAAAAGAAATAAAACCAATTTCTTTCTTTTAAAATCAAACTGCAGCATAAAATACCAAGGAACCAGTATTGAAATGGCAAAAGTAAGTCCGCCGATGATTTGTAATCGGGTATAAAATTTATTGTATGGAATATCTACATAATACTTTACATATTCCATAATCAGCAGCGAAAAGAAAAGCAGGCACATGATCCCGAAAAGTAAAACCGTTAATTCTTTTCGAGTACTGTTTATATACAAAAAGAAATAATAGATTGCGGCGATTAGAAAAGCACCCGCCATTAGATTCATAAACGATAATACAATTAACGGCGCCCTGTGGAGCTGTAGAAAATTTTTGAGTTTTATATGAATTTCCCGTTCTGCATCGCGAAAATACGTCTGAGTACCAATTAGAGTTACAACGTGATTTCCAACTGTAGACAATTGCTGCGGAATCTGATAAAAAGTGGTTTCTGTTCCTGGTTTTTCAGCAAATCCTGGTTTTGCCATTTGACCATTTTTTCCGACCAAAACGCCATCCCAATAGACATCAAAAGCACCAAAAGCATTTATCTGAAGTCCAAGCGGTTCAGAATTATTTCCCAGCTTTTGTATCGAAACGTTTGCTTTAAATTTAAAAATCGAATTTTCAGATTTCCCTAAATCTGGCCGCTGCTGATCGTAATCTACATTGTACGTTACGTCTGTAGTTGCGTATTCATTGTAATGTTGACAAGAAGCCAACAATAACAGGAATAAAAGGGTTAAAAAAGCACGTTTATACATACGTTAAAGGTAAAATAAATATTGATTTGAAAAATGCATTTGAGAAGTCCACGGAGCCGTTTGCAAGTTTTTAAAAGGAGGATTTTATTTTATCTGCTAATCTTGTACTACAAAACCAACCAAAGATGAAAACTCTAGTAACCGATATTTTAATTTTATTTCTTCCTTTTTTTTGCGCTGCACAGCAAACTGTTATTTCTGGTAAAGTTCAAGACAATGCAACAAAAGAAGCATTGCCTTACGTAACGGTAACGATACAAGATGCTGCCTCAAAAACGATAACAGCCGGCGTAACGGATAATAAGGGTTTATTTAGCTTAGAAGGAATTTTAAATGGCACAGAAACAATTTCTTTTAGTTATACAGGCTATCAAAATTATACGCATCCATTGCAAATCACATCTGGAAAATCTAAAATAGAATTGGGAACCATTTATTTAATAACCGAAGCCGTACAATTAAAATCGGTAGAAATAAGTGGTCAAAAATCAAACATCAGCTTAAAGCTTGATAAAAAAATATTTGAAGTCGGTAAAGATATTTTATCGCAAAATGGTTCTGCTCACGATGTTTTAAATGGCGTTCCTTCTGTGGCAGTCAGTCCTTCTGGCGGCATAAGTCTTCGAGGCAACAATAATGTTTTAGTTTTAATTAACGGAAGACAATCTGGGCTTACGCAAAACAACGCTCTTGACCAAATCGCAGCCGATCAAATTGAACGAATTGAAGTGATTACCAATCCATCGTCTCGATATGATGCTGCGGGTTCTGCGGGTATCATTAACATTATTCTGAAAAAGAATAAAAAAAGCGGTTTCAGCGGTCAAATACGATTAGTTGCGGGGTCTCCAAATGACAGCCGTCTTAATCCGAGTATTAATTTTAAATCCAACAAAATCAATATTTTTTCGAATTTCAGCATTCGTTCCAGCGATTACGTTGGTTTGTATACTACGAATCAGGTAACAAATCTTACTACTTCTCCCAATTATATGAATCGAGTACAAAATGAAGACCGCCACGACGATGGAAAACTTCTTTATTTTGGAGCTGATTATTTTATTGATGAGCATCAAACAATTACCGTTGCTTTTTTAAAGAACGGAACACATGACAATGACAAAACAGATTTAGAATACAATTATAAAAGTAATCCCAATAGTATAACGCCAGACAGCCTTTTGGTGAGAAATGGAAAATCATTAGAAAAACGCGATTACAGTCAATTTGAGTTTAATTATACCCGAACATTCAAACAAAAAACAAAAAAATGGACAGTCGATGTTCAATACGATTGGTGGAACAGCGACAAGAAATGGAATCTTTCTACAGAACGCTTAACTCCAAATCCTTTAGATTATCCCGGTATTCGAACAAGATCAACAGGAAACAGCAGAGACTTTCTTGCCAAAAGTGATTTTATACAGCCAATTGACAGTGTTTCGGTTTTAGAATTCGGAATAAAAACAGAAATAAGAAAAGTTTCAAGCGATTATTTAGCCGAGCAAGAACAAGACAATAATTGGATCATTTATCAAAACATTGATAATGATTTGAATTACAGTGAAACGATAACGGGCGCCTACGTACAATTTAGCGACAAAATCAAGAAATTTAGTTACATGCTTGGACTAAGAACAGAGTTTACAGACATTTCAATTAAAGATGTAGAAAACACTTATAATGACCAGAAAAATTATAATAAACTGTTCCCAACAGTAAATTTAAGTTATGGATTTGAGGCTTCAACTTTGCAATTGAATTACAGCAAACGCATCAGACGTCCTTCACTATATGCTTTATATCCATTTAATGAAGTTACCGATTTGAATGCACAATATATTGGAAACCCAGATTTAAATCCTTCCTATACAGATGCATTCGAAATGGCGTTTCTTAAAACCTGGAAAACATTCACTTTAAATCCTTCCCTATATTATCAATATGAAAAAGGTTATATTCAGGATTTCACCTATCGTGAAGATGATATTTTCTTGACAACGCCCATAAATATTGACTATGAAATACGAAGCGGCGTTGAATTATCAACCTTATATAATCCGTATAAATGGCTTCAGATTAATGCCGAAATGAATTTTTACAGCTTTAAACAAAAGGGAAATTATAATGAGGAAAAGCTGGATTATAAAAGCGAAAATTTTACCGCACGTTTAAGTACGCAGATCAAACTTCCTGCAAAGTTTGGTTTTCAGGGACGCTATAATTTTCGAGGTGAAAAACGTAATGCACAAACAGTAAATGAAGCTTTGCAATCAATTGATTTTGGATTGAGTAAACAACTCTTCAAAGACAAAGCTACACTAGTTTTTGATATCACAAATGCTTTTAATCTCCGTCAAAATAAAAGCGTCACCACAGGAATTGATTACCTTATTAAAGAAAATAGTATTCCGAATGCAGCAAGATATCGACTGAGTTTTGTTTATCGTTTTAATCTAACTGATCCAAAAATAATTAGACAGGCTAAAGATGCTAATAGAAATTGATATAGTTGCAAAACGTATCGAAAGAAAATAAGTTTTTTCATTTTAATATTCAGTCATCTATCAAAACATAATAATGTATGCCGTACAAACATCTTACTGGTTGTCCATCTTTTATAGCCGGAGTCCACTTTGGACATAATTTCAGAACTCTTACCAATTCATTACCAGAACCGTAGCCAAAATCGCGAATAATTTCAATATTAGACAAGGAACCATCTTTTTCAATTATAACTTTTGCAAAAATACCTGCCTGTATTTCTTCTCTAATTATTTCTTCCGATTTAACATAATTCTTTTTTATAAAAGCTTGCAACTTTTCAGTATCACCTGCATATTGCGGTAGAATGTCAACATCTTTAATATTATAAACTGTAGTATCATTTTTTAGGGATTTTTTTTCTGTTTTCTCAGAACGCTTTTGTTCGTTTTCTTTTTTACAACCTGTTAATCCCAGGATAATTATAATAAAAAGTATTTTTTTTATCATTTTTGTTCTTTTTCTATTTTGTCTTCAAATGTTACTTTTCCGTAATTTACTTTTTCCATTCTATACCTAAAAGGAAGATACGAATCGGCTATCCATTCTCCATTTTCAAAGATAAAAGACAAATGTTTTCTAATCCTATTTTCTGGAGTATAAATTTGAAGATTGTCACCTTCAGTCGGTTGATAATCAAAATCAAAACAATTTTTACTGTTAAGATGCGTAAGCATAATTTCATTAGTCAAATCTTCTGATAAAGTTTTCTCTGGCATATACCCCATTCCATCCATTGTAGTTAAGCTTGGACCAAGACATTTTTCTAATGTCCAAGTAAACTCGCTGCGGGCTTTGTTTCTGGATTTTCTAGATTTTTTTTGATGCACAATTTTATCCATCGTTGCTGGAAAACATGTACAAAGTTTGATTTCTTTATCTGATTTACACATCTGTTTTGATATTAGAAAAAATTATTCTTCAAATCCGATATTCATTTTTATCCAATTATTAATCGTTCCTTCACCGCCAATTCCTTTTATAAAAAAATCATCTCCTTCTTTTTTTATCATATACGCAGGTCTTAGATATTTGCAGCGATGATCTTCTCTATCATAATACAATTCTAAAATATCATCATTCTCAATTCCTTTATACTCACCTTCGCATACAAAATCACCTCTATAAGCTATTGATTTTAAATCAATTTTGTCTGCCGTGATCGTAAAATAATAAGTCGTATGACCTACTCCGTCGTTCGTATATTCACCATCTGCTCCAGCTTCAAACTTTCCGTGAAATTTTTCTGTAATTGGTTTTATATCTTTTAATTTATGAGATAAAAATACATCTGTAAAGACATCAATTTGTTTTCTTTCGATAGTACTATGTAACAATCTTTTGACAAAAAACCATTCATTATTTTCATAAATATAAAAGTATCGGTATGCATCTTTTTTCAATGTAAGCTCTCCAAACTTATTAGAATAGTCCAAAATCGCTTCTTTTGGATAAAAGTCAACAAAAACATTATAATTATCTAATTCACGTTTCAAAACCTGATTTGCGCGATCGCCTATGATTTTTTTATCTTCATTATCTATTTTATTCTTTTTAAGTTCAGCAAAAAAACCTTTTGAATTATCAATATCCCAATAGTCTCTAAATTCCCATGATTTACCAATATAGGTAACCATGAATGAACCCAAATTTTCATCAGAAAAAGTATAGGAAAGTGAACCATCATTAAATTGAAAACCTTCAGTTTTATATTTATCATCAAAAAAATCGACTGGAGCAGTTGTATAATCTTTGTATACAGTTGCAGGAACATCGGCGATTTTCTTTTTGCCGTTTTTTTGAGTTTTTACAATTGTTTTAGAAACTTCTTTTGTTTCTTTTTTACAAGAAAATATTACAAATGAAAGTAGAAATAAGTATATTGTTCTTTTTGTCATAGTTAACTTTTTAGTAAAACTAGCAAATTTTATTTTCTAATTAACATCTATTTCAATACCAAATATAAATGAAAAATAACCTGCCAAAACTAGATTTTTTATATTTTAACCCCGAGCGCACAAATGAAAATTTCATTAATAGGATGCAATTACATTATGATAAGTTTGAGTGGGATGACAGACATTTTGATGATTATATGGAAACTTGTTCTTATGAGGAACTTATCTATTTGATGATCTATATTCATAGAGATAACTACCCGAGAGAGGCATTCTATCCTAATATTTCTCTATGCAGTAATTATCAAATTTTAAAAAACTACGTCAATGAAAATGGAAGAACGATAACTGAAACTCTAAGTGAATATAACTTTTTTATGAGAAAAGAGGTTCGCAACATGATCACTCAATATCATTCAGAAGAATATTCAGATGAAGAAGTATTAGAAACCTTATGGACTGGTGAATCTTATATGCAAAGTATGTTTATAGAATTTTATAATGATGTGCCAATTGAGATAATAGAAAAAGCACTTGAAGGAAAAGAGTATAAAAAAATAAAATATAATGATGTCATTTTTTATGAAATGAAAGATAGCGCCTTAACTAATGTAGAAGTTACAAAAAACAGCATCAAAATTAATATAAATGAAGATAAAGCCACACCATATTTTGGTCTATGGTAAGAAATAGATATACTTTAAATTAACATCAAATTTCAACACTAATATTTTATCTTCGTCTATAAAACTTCAAAACCAAAATCTAATTGAAATCAATTAAAAACAGTCTAACTATATTCTTTTTATCTTTTATCGTATTTACATCTTGCAAAAAAGATGAAAAGGTTTCTAATCAAAAGATAAGCAAAGAAAATCTTGAATCGGAAGCACAAGAAGATACTCTCCAAAAAGCAAAATCAGCAGTCATATTTTCTTTTGAAAATCAAGACAATACTGAAGTAATTAAAATAACCGCAAGCGAAGTAAGTGATGATGATAAGTTTTTTCTTGTTGGCAGTAAAAACATTTTGACAGCTTCAAAGTACAAAAAAAGCAAAGACAAACTTCAATTTATTAAGAGTGAAAAATTATTCGTAAGTGACTATTATTATGTACATATTGATCCTAAGCACGTTTTAATAAAAAAGATTCAAAAAGAAGATTATTTTTTATTTGCAGTAGAAGAAGCTCCAATGGGTAATGGAGATACTGAATATTTTTTAGATTTTATTATACTCAACATCAGTAATTTAAATTTCTATACTTTAAAATATAGCGGAGAAGCTACTTTAAGATCTGACGAATCTATAGATGGTAAATTCTTAAAGAATGAAACTTTGGAATCTAACATTTTAATCAAAAAGGAATTATACGAATTTGCAAATAAAAGCAAATGGGTTTATAATCCTTCTGAAAAAGAGAAAAACATTAATTATTATAAAAATTTTGAGCAAAAATGGTATTTAGATAATGACAAACATTTAGATCCATCAGTTTTTAAAAGCACCTATTATACGGAGAATCTATTTCAATATAATGGAAATTACAATAATGATCAGGTTACCGAAAACACAGATTTTAAGATTGTTACCTATTTTCGAAATAACATTATTGGATATGACAAAAATAAAAAACTATACTTCCCAATTTTTGTAGAAAACTGTGTTTCAGGATGTCATAAGGAAGTAAAATTTATATCAGAAAGTGAAATAGAAATATCATATTCCGAAATACAAACACAAAAGCCTGACACTATTGATTTACATAAAATCAAGTTTACCAATTAAGGATTTGTAAAAATTAAAAGCCCTCTTTTTTTAATAAGAGGGCTTTTTAATTTAAGTTTATCTCCAATTCAATGCAGGAGCAACATGTTCTAAAATTGACGACAAAAGATGTATATTATAGTCAACACCTAAAGTATTAGGAATAGTCAACAACACTGTATCAGCTTCCTGAATCGCTTCGTCTTGGGCTAATTCTTCAATTAGTTTATCTGGTTCGGCAGCATAACTTTTTCCAAAAATGGCTCTTTTATCTTGTTCGATATAACCGAAACTATCAGCGCCTTTCCCCTGTCCTCCAAAATAATATCGATCCTGCTCGTTTACTATGGCAAAAATTGAACGGCTTACAGAAACTCTTGCTTCACGGTCATGTCCCGCTTTTTTCCAAGCTTCTTTGTACAATCTAATCTGCTCAGCCTGCTGTACGTGGAAAGGTTTTCCATTTTCATCAAACTTTAAAGTCGAACTCTGCAAGTGCATTCCGTTTTCTGCAGCCCAAATTGCGGTTGCATTCGAGGCTGCTCCCCACCAGATTCTTTCTCTTAATCCTTCAGAATGTGGTTCTACACGAAGCAATCCCGGCGGATTTGGAAACATCGGGTACGGATTAGGTTCTGCAAATCCTTCACCTTTAAGCCCTTCTAAAAAATCTAACGCTTTTTTGCGTCCCATATCGGCATCATTTTCGCCTTCTGCAGGTTGGTAACCAAAATAATTCCAGCCGTCAATAACCTGTTCTGGTGATCCTCTGCTTATTCCTAATTGTAAACGTCCTTCTGATATCAAATCGGCAGCACCGGCATCTTCTACCATATACAAAGGATTTTCGTATCGCATATCGATTACACCCGTTCCTATCTCGATTTTGCTCGTTTTCGCACCAATTGCCGAAAGCAGCGGAAAAGGCGAAGCCAATTGCTGTGCAAAATGATGTACGCGAAAATAAGCGCCGTCTAAACCTATTTCTTCTGCCGCAACGGCCAAATCGATTGATTGAAGCAGTGTATCGCCTGCTGTACGAGTTTTGTATGCTGGATTATTTGCCCAATGCCCGAATGATAAAAATCCTATTTTCTTCATAAATGGCTTGTTTTTTACTATTACCAAATATACGCATACTTGCTGGTTTTGTTACTATTTCCTATGTAATTAATGTATGAATTCTTCAACTTCTTAATCTTCAAATTACTTAACACCTTTATTCGGTTATAAATTAAAATATTATTTTTTAACACATAGAGACATAGTTTTTTTCTTTAAAATAAGACGCTTAAAAGAAACTAGTTTCTCACACATAGCTATGCGAATTCAGTAAAAGTGAAACGCCCTTTTTAAACTTAAAAACTATGTCTCTATGTGTTGAGAATAATAACTTTAAATCATTTTTTAACACATAGAGACATAGATTTTTTCTTTAAAATAAGACCCATTAAAAGGAACTAGTTTCTCACACATAGCTATGTGAATTTAGCAAAAGTGAAACGCCTTTTTTAAACTGAAAAAACTATGTCTCTATGTGTTGAGAATAATTGCTTTCAACATATTATTCCGTAAACATCTGTAATTTGAATACAAGCTTCTGTGATCTGCAAACCTTTACCCTATTCTTTCTTTCGAAATTTGTATTCTAATAAAATGACAAAAAGATGAAACAGATTAAATTAGGAAATCAAGGATTAATTATTCCACCGATAGGTTTGGGATGCATGGGAATGACAGGTTTTGAAGAAGGAAATATGTATGGCGCTGCAGATGAAAAAGAAGCGATTCAAACCATTCATCGTTCATTTGAATTGGGAGGTAATTTTCTCGATACAGCAGATCTTTACGGGCCTTTAAAAAATGAACAATTAATCGCTAAAGCTATCGGAAAAGATCGCGATAAATACATTTTAGCAACCAAATTTGGCTGGGAAATCGATGACAACAATAAAGTAACCTGGGCAATAAACGGAAGCAGAAAGTACATCAAAAAAGCCGTGGAGCGTTCGCTTAAAAACTTAAATACAGATTATATCGATTTGTATTATATGCATCGTCTGGACAAAAATACGTCGATAGAAGAAACTGTAGATGCAATGGCAGATCTTGTGAAAGAAGGAAAAGTAAAATATATCGGACTTTCGGAAGTATCATCTGAGACGATTCGAAAAGCGCACAACGTTCACCCAATAACGGCTGTTCAAAGTGAATTTTCTTTATTTGAAAGAACTGTTGAAGAAAAAGGAGTTTTGAAAACACTAGAAGAACTCAAAATTGGTTTTGTTGCTTATTCTCCTTTAGGACGTGGTTTTTTATCAGGACAAATCCGTTCGATTGATGATCTTCCAGAAAATGATTTCCGAAGAGCAATTCCGCGATTTCAGGAAAACTATTTTCATAAAAACATTAAACTGGTAAAAGCGGTTGAAAAAATGGCGGAAGAAAAAAACGTAACTTCCTCTCAATTAGCGCTCGCATGGATTATCAGCAAAGGAATTGTGCCGATTCCAGGAACCAAACGCAGAAAGTATTTGGAACAAAATATCGCTTCTGCAACTATAGAATTAAGCCAAGCTGATATTCAAAAACTTGAAAGTATCGTACCTTTAGGCACAGATACTGGAGCTCCTTATGATGAATTCAGTATGGGACTTCTGGATTATTAAATTTAAAAAGACGCTGTAATGAACACAATCGCATCTGTATCTGCTTTTCACCGCTTACTTTCACTTCCAGAACCCAAACATCCAATGGTGAGCGTGATAAACTTATCTGAAAGTATTTTTCTGGAAGATGAAATCTGGAAAGGTTTTGTCAATAAATTCTATTGTGTTGCTTTAAAAAGAGATGCTAAAGGAAAAATCAGATACGGTCAGGGTCATTATGATTATGACAAAGGCGTTTTAAGTTTTACTGCACCTAATCAGGTGCAGTATTTGGATTTTCATAATATGGAATGCGGGGCCGGTTATCTGCTTGTATTTCATGAAGATTTTCTTTTAAAACATCCGCTGGCACAGAGAATATTCGATTTTGGATTTTTCTCGTATGCGGTAAATGAGGCTTTGCATTTGTCTGAACAGGAAGAAAATTATCTAATTGAAATTCTGGATCGAATTGATAAAGAATGCCACCATATTGATCGTCATACTCAGGATATTATTCTGTCGCAGATTGATTTACTTCTTAACTATTCTAGTCGTTTTTACGAAAGACAGTTTATAACGCGAAAAAACAACAGCCATGCGTTATTGACAAAATTTGAAAGGTTTGTAAATGAATATTATAACAATGAAAATACAACTGAAAAAGGTCTTTTAAGCGTTAGTTTAATTGCCGAAGCGATGAATCTTTCTCCAAACTATCTCAGCGATTTCCTGAAAATACACACTGGAAGGAATACAAAAGAACATATTTATGAAAGGCTGATTAACAAAGCCAAAGAAAAACTCTCTGCAACTGAATTATCGGTTAGTGAAATTGCGTACGAGCTTGGTTTTGAACATCCGCAGTCTTTTAGCACACTTTTTAAAAAGAGAACGCAAATGGCGCCTTTGGAATTTCGGGAAAAGATTAGAAATAACTAAGCATAACAATCTATAAATCAAAAACTAAAAGTTTTATTACAATATTTTCATTAAAAAAAGTTGCTCTTAAATCCATTTTACCATAATTTTGTATCAATCATTACAAAATAAAAATGAGAGGAAGACCGACAATATATGAAGATGCTAATATTATAAAAAAAGCACAAGAAGTTTTTTGGCAGAAAGGATACAGTGCCGCTTCACTAAGCGATTTGCAAAAGGCAACCGGTGCAGGTGCAGGAAGTTTTTACAACACTTTTAAAGGCGGTAAAAAAGAAGTATTCCAGAAAGCTATTGGGGAACGCAGACTTGCATTTGATGCTTTTAAAAAGGAATTAAGTGCCAGCGAATCTCCATTACAACTTATCAAGGATTTTTTTAGAAGCATTGCGCAGGCGGATCAAAATGAACATTTAAAGGGCTGTATTATTGCCAATACTGTTGTCGAAATGACTTTTATCGATGAAGATCTTGAAGCAAATGCTGTACAGATTTTAAAAGAAGTCGAACAAATATTTACAGAAGTTATAAAACAAGAGCAAACAAAGGGGACTCTAAAAACACAAACTTCTCCTGAAATTCTGGGTAAATATCTCATTACATTTTGGTGCGGACTCAATACATTACGTAGAATGTATCCCGATGAAAATATTCTAAAAGATCAAATCGAAATGCAATTAGCTGTTATCAGCTAATTTTTTTGACTATTTATGTATCGATCATTACAAAAATAAATATAGTAAAAATGAATTTAAAATTAGAAGGAAAAAGAGCTTTCATAAGCGGTTCAACTCAGGGAATTGGTTTTGCAATTGCACAACAATTTTTGGCTGAAAAGGCTGAAGTAATTATCAATGGAAGAAATGAGGAAAAGACAAAACTTGCAGTTCAAAAACTACAAACTGAATTTCCTGAGGCAAAAGTTTCGGGAATTAAAGCAGATTTTGGAAATAAAGATGAAGTTGCAACATTACTTAATAAACTAACCGATATCGATATTTTGATTAATAATGTTGGAATTTTTGATTTAAAAAACCTTGCAGATCTTGAAGATGAAGATTGGTACAAAATATTTGAAATCAATGTCATGAGTGCCGTTCGTCTTTCGAAGAAACTTTTGCCGCAAATGCTGGAGAAAAAAACGGGAAGAATTATTTTTATCAGCAGTGAATCTGGCGTAAACATTCCCCAAAACATGATTCACTACGGAATGACTAAGGCAGCGATGTCGGCTGTAAGCAATGGTTTATCAAAACTGACGATTGGAACAGAAGTTACGGTAAATACAATTTTAGGCGGGCCGACGTATTCTGAGGGAGTAGCTTCTGCCGTAGAGCAAATTGCATCGATACAGAATCTTGAAGTGGATCAAATGAAGAATATAATTGTACAGCAGACAAATCCGCATTCGTTATTACAGCGTTTTATCCATCCATCAGAAATTGCTTCATTGGCTGTTTATCTTTCTAGTCCACTGGCAATTGCAACAAATGGAGCTTCGTTAAGAGCTGACGGAGGCGTTTTAAAAACTATTTAATTAATTAAGTTTATCGAAAAAAACAACCAAAAAAAGCCTTCAAAGCATAATGTTCTGAAGGCTTTTCCTTTTTAAATGTCAAATATTCATAAAAAACCTTGATTGAAAAGACAATCAAGGTTTATAGGACGTTAGTAACTCTAAAATACTATTTTACATCCCAGAATATTTTGGTACTCAAATTATCACTTGCTTTTACAGCATTATAATTATCTGGGTTATAAACACTTTCTGAATTTGGATAAGTCCAACGTGTCGGAGGTGTTTTTCTGATCGAACTGGTTTCGTCTTCCATAAAAAATAAAACTGGTAGTTTTAATCTTCTCTGCTCCGCCCAAGATTCATCAGCCTGCATAACATTATAGTGAATGTACTTTTGAAAAGCAATTAACTCTAATTGCGCTGCGGCAGTTGTTGCTCCTGCGAAATTTATTTTTGTGATATAAGCCTCTATTTCTGCAGATGTCGGTTCCGATGTTGGTTTCCAAGTTAATACATCAGCTTTATCTCCTAATCTCACATAATATTCAACAGATTGTCTGATTGCTTTTTCAAAATGAGTTTTTGCAGTGGCCGCATTTCCGTTTCTTGTATAATATTCTGCTAAAAGTAAATTTACTTCAGCGGCGTTTATTAATGTTCCCGGCAGCCATTTGTTTTTACTGATTACTGATCTATTGTAGATCGCAATTTTTGCATCAGCGATCAATTGCTGCTGTACTCCCGATGTTAATGATGGATCAAGTCCGATATAATCTGTTGAACTGACTCCTTTTTCAAACAACCATGGCTGGCGTGGATCGCTGTTTGCATTCATATGATCGATCATTGGTTTTGGGGCAATGTTATTATTTGCACCTTCCAAAGCATCTACAAAGCCTGAAGTATCCAGATCTGTATCTTGCGTATAAACTCTAAATGCTATATTTTCTGAATTTTCATCAACAATTTTTCCTTCAGCTATGATTTCTGCTATTTCAGAATTTGCTCTTGATGTTAAAGCAGGAACAGCAGAAACTCTATTTAATAATTTCAATCGTAAAGAATTACAATAGTTTTTCCAGCTTACCAAATCTCCTTTGTTAACTAAATCCTGATTTTTGAATTCTAATTCTAATTTAGCTGATAAAGTAATGGTGTTCAACTCTGTAGACAAATCTTTCAATTGATCTAACATCATTATATAAAGCTCCGTTTGTTTATCATATTTAGCTGATGCTGTTGCATAATTTCCGCCTGTATAACTAATTTTACCAGCATCATAAAAAGGAATATCTCCAAAATTATCAATCATTTTTGAGGTATGATCGTACAAATATACCGTTGCAGTAAGCATATAGATTCTATTTTCTACTTGTTCAGCAGGAGACAGAGAAGCCAATACTTTTTCTAACTCTCTATATTGGGTGATAAATTTATAATATCTATTCCATCTGTCGTTTACTGCAGGTCCTGGAATATAACGTCCTGTCGCATTGACAAATCCGTGGCCCTGAGTATAACTTAGAGAAGTTGATCTTATTACAGTATAATAATTCCAATAAGACGGAATTACATCTTCAAAATTAATTTTCATAAAACCAGCAAATTGTTTAGGCATATTTGTGGTTGCTATTGTTGATGGATCTCTATATGCATCTGCAAAATCATCATCTGAACAAGAGCCAAAAAATAGCGTCGCTGCAGCTAATGATGTATATATTAATTTTCTCATGTTGTCTATTTTTAAATTATAATTTATCAAATTAGAAAGATGCTCTCAGCATTACACCATAACTTCTGGTTGATGGCGCTAGTCCTGCATTGTTTACGTTTTCAGACCATCTTGATCCTGATGTAGTTGCTTCAGAATCCATATCTTTAATTGTTCTGTAGAGATAAAGTAAATTACGTCCAAAAACAGAAAAAGTTAATTTAGTCGCACCAATTTTACTGGCGTATGAAGCTGGTACATTAAATGCAAGAGAAACCTCTCTCAATTTTACATAGTCATTTTTTTGAATGTACAATTCATAACGTGAGCTGCTGTATTGTGGACCACCCCAGTTGTATGTCATATTATAATATCCTGCCTGAGAGATCACGTTTGTATTTGGTGTACCATCAGGTGCCATACCTTGCATAAGCATACCATCACGATACAATGTCTGACCTCCAGGTCCTGTTGTTGCGCTGTTAGGAACCTGAACTCCTTTACCGCCATCCATATAATAGGTTAAACCGCCACGCTCATTTGTACTATAATTTAGTGACTCTTCTGTTAGTCCTCTTGATGTCATCCAGCTAACCCCAGTAGGCATCAAATAACCTCCATAAGAATAATCCAAATTGACGTCTAATGTTACGCTTTTATAAGTAAATGAGTTTATTAAACCTCCCACGCCTTTTGGTGTAGCTGTTCCGTATTTTTCCCATTTATCTCCATCAATCATATAGTATCCATCAGAATCTACCATTTTATTGCCATTCGCATCTGTTTTAACAGGATGCGCATAAATTCCTCCCATCGGCTGACCTACAACTGATTTCAATTGCGCTGCAGATCCGTCATAATCTTGATGTAATAATTCAGTAGCTCCATTCGCTAACTTTAAAACTTTGTTTTCGTTTTTAGCCCAGTTTAAAGTCACATCCCATGAAAATGTTTCTGTTCTAAAAGGAGAACCTGTCAAAGCAACTTCAAATCCTTTATTACTCAACTCACCAACATTCGCTAATATTTTACTAGCCCCAGTAGTTGGCGCAAGGGTTAAATCAAGAATCTGATCTTTGACTTTAGCATTATAATACGAAAAATCCAATCCTAATCTTCTATTAAAGAATTTAGTTTCAAAACCAAGCTCGTACTCATTTTTCATTTCAGGTTTTATTCCTTCATTTCCATATTGATCTTGAGAATTTGTAATTAAAACTGGATTCGTTGTTCCCTGATTTCCTAAAGTAGTTTGAACAAATGCAACGTTAGCTCTGTAACGATCTGGATAATTACCCACAATACCCCATGAACCGCGCATTTTTGCATAACTAATAAACTCAGGCAGTTTAACAGCATCAGATAACACAAAACTTGAATTTACAGACGGATAAGTAAAGGCATTGTTATTTGGATTCATTGTCGAAGTACGGTCTCTTCTAATAGTTCCTTCAATGAATAAATAGTTTTTATAGCTTGCACTTAAAGTTCCAAAAACAGCATCTTTAATCATTTTATATCTAGTAGAAGTACTTGTAGCAATACCGATAGACGAATTCATATCATACCATCCTTCAACACTTAGACCACGATTTGTAGAACGTGTCAAAGTTTTACCAGTTTCTTGTGTGCCTGAATAACCAAGAACAGCGTTAACGCCAAAAGCCTCACTTATTTTTTTATTGTACGTCAATAATAAATCGCCATACAAAATATTATAATCATTAGACTCCATCATAAAAGATCCCGAAACATCTCCGTCTCCTCCAAATTGATAAAGCAAAGGAATTTCTACAGGATTTCTATTTTCGATATTAACAGAAGTTAAATCTGTAGAAATACGACCACGCAATGCTAAATCGTTAGTAATAGAAAGCGTTTCGGTAACACTTGCAATCAAACGGTTTGTAATCTCATCTTGTTGTTTCGCATTTGTGTTCCAAAAATAATCACCAATATCTGCTTTGAAACCATTACGGATAATGTTTTCACTTGGAGTTAAACTTTGGGTCTGCAGACCAGAAACGTATTTATATCCTAAACTAGTTTTATATTTTAATTTGTACCAGTCTCCATTATCAAATGGACTAAGCATTCCTGTAAAGTTATTCACCAGACGATCCATCGCTAAGCTTCGATTGTGCACTTTCTGGTTCATATAACTTACAATAACATCTGTTTTTAATTTACCCGTTTTAAATGATGTATTTACATTGAAAGTATTCTTTTTGTTATTGTTCCCCATACTTAATCCTTCTGATTCAATATGTGTGTACGAAAAACGAGTATTGCTGTTATCAGTATTATGCGTAAGAGCAACGTTTGTTGTAGCATCCCAAGCATTTTGGAATAAGTTTTTATATCCATCTCTCTGAGCAGAATACGGGCGCACTACTCCGTCCCAAGACATAACCGGCTGTCCATCGAACCAAGGTCCAAAATTGTTTGTACTTGCAGAAACTCCTCTGGTATCTGGTACTCCATCTCCGTTTGTATCATAACGTGCAAAACCATCTGGAGCTAAATATCCTGTAGAATAATTCGCATTTGTCCAGCCTGGACCTCTTTCATATTGAAATCTAGGCATAAAGGCAAGTTGATTTCCTGAATAACTCGTACTGAAATCAACACCTAATCCTTTTTTTCCTTTACCCGATTTAGAAGTAATCAATACAACTCCATTTACAGCCTCAGAACCATATAATGCTGCAGCAGAAGCTCCTTTTAAGATCGAAATATTTTCAATATCTTCAGGGTTAATATCCGCTAGTCCGTTGCTTTTTACACGAGGTGCATTCCAATAATCGTTGTTTTTAATCTCATTATCACGAATAGGCACACCATCCAAAATAATAAGCGGTTGGTTTCTACCTGTAATAGAATTTATTCCACGAATTTGAATATTGATTGCTCCCGCCCCTCCTGGAGTCGAAGAAATACGTACACCAGGCGCTTTACCATATAAAGAATTGGCAATTGTAGGTGACGCTGTTTTGGTAATAGCATCCGATTTTATTACACTCGTAGCATAACCAATAGATTTATTCTTTTTTGATTGTCCTAATGCTGTAACCGTAAGTCCTTCAAGCTCATTGGTATCAGTTCCTAGTTTTATCTCGATTCCATCTACAGCTTTTACTTCTTTGGTTTTAAATCCAATGGAACTTATAATTAATACCGCTCCAGGTTTTACTGAAATTTTAAAAACACCATTTTCATCTGTAGTAACTTCTTGTTTGGTCCCTTTTTCTTTGACATTGACGTAAGGCACAGGAATATTTGCATTATCTGTAATAACACCAGAAATAGCATTATTTTGAGCATGTGTTTCTTGAAAACACAGTACCGCTAGAAAAACTAACAATACTTCGTATAACAGTTTTTTCATATTAATTTGGTTTGATTGGAATTGGTTGTATGGTTATTAACTTTAGAATTCTTCTGCTCCCACAGAAGAATAAGTCTGCAATTTCAAATTACTTTTCCTCCATTTAGAAACTGTAATCTATTGTTGCGGTTTCTCAAATACTTTAATTTTTTTTCATAAGCAGTTTGTTTTTATTGGTGATTAATAATTTAAAAATTGGCATATAGAGTCCTGTAAATCGATTTAGTAAATCGATTTAGCAAGTGCATTAAAAAAATTTTATTTAAACAGATTCTCTAATAATAAGGCGTCCTCTCTTCTTTTCCTTGACTGCCTTAAAATCACTGACAGTGATCATTTGTCCCATTAATAATTGAACCGTCATTTTTCCAATTTCTTCAATTGGCTGTGCCAAAACAGTTATCGGCGGTGAATGAAGCCTAAAACTATCATGGTCGTCAAAACTAATTACAGCTTTGTCTATCGGAATTCTAAGACCTAAATTCCTAAACGACTGCAGACCGGCAAGCAGTAAATAGTTTGCTCCAAAAAGAACCGCATCGATTTCGGCCTTTTCTCCTAAAAATTTAGAAATTATCTCAATACGATTGTCTTCACTTATATAATAATCCATATCAAGAATTCTAGATTCGTCATAAAAACCAGCTTCTTGTAATGCCTCAACATATCCTTGCTTTCTTAAACTCATCTGAATCAACTGCGAATAATTGGTAACAAAAGCAATTTTTGTAAAACCATTTTGTAATAAGTATTCTACGGCGGTGTAAGCACCTTCATAATTGTCAAGAACAACGTGACTAACTTCTTGATTTTCAAAATAACTATCCGCCAGAACAACAGGACATTTTAGTTGTACTAAATGATCTATCACTTCTCTCATTTTCTCTGTAGGAGTTACGATAAAACCATCTACTTTGGCTTGCAGCAAACTATGAACAAGATCCTGAGCACGTTTGTCATCTCCTTCGGTACTGCAGTAAAAAACCCGGTAATTTAAATCTGCAGCCTCTCTTTCTATAACTCTCGCTAAATCAGAGAAAAAAGGATTTGAAATATCTTCAACAATCAGCCCTATAGATCTTGTTTTTCCAGTACGCAGACTACTGGCGATCATATTAGGCTTAAACTTCATTTCTTCACTGACTTTAATAACTTTTTCTATTACTTCTCTGCTGATTCCTTTTTGCTCTCCTTTTTGATTCAGAACAAACGAAACGGTAGTAACAGATACATCTGCGGCTTTAGCGATATCTTTAATAGTTATCTTCTTCACAAATTGTTAATTTTATATTAAAATTCAGCAAATCTTGTTAAACAAATATATATATTAAATCGATTTACAAAAATGATTTACACTATTTTTTTATACAAAAAAAGTTTATTTTTAACTTCAAAATTTAATATTTAATCTTTAAACCGCATTATTACTGATATTAATTCATTTTAGAAGGAAGAAAAATTTTCCTAAAAAAAGTATAAATTAACATTTTTTAGTGCTCATTACTATTTTTAAAAACCTACAAAAAACAATCTCATTTTGATCCAAAGTTTTACCTTAAACAGACATAAAATGTTGTTCGAAGTTTGATAATTGTCATTCGTCTAAATTTGATTAAAAAAATTAAAAAAAATCGTTTATTTATGATGTTGTACCTTTTAGTAGTATTAATTCCAACTTTTAGACAAAAAACATGGTGACTCGTCGAAATTTTTTAAAAAATGCCGGTATTTTTTCTGCCGGATTATTAGCCGTTCAAAGTGATGCTTTTGGGTTTAATTCTAATATTTTTGAATTTCCATTAAAAGATTTCATCACAAAAAGACCTCCGCTTAAGGAAAGAAAATTTAGTAGTAAAGCTGTGGAGGACACTATTTTGAAAGTAAAAAAACAGATTTCAAATCCTGAATTAGCATGGCTTTTTGAAAACTGTTTTCCGAATACACTTGATACTACTGTAGAATTTGAAATTATAGACGGAAAACCAGATACGTATGTAATTACAGGCGACATAGATGCAATGTGGCTTCGTGACAGTACAGCGCAGATCTGGCCTTATATCTCTCTTGTAAAAAAAGATCCAAAACTGGCTGAATTGATTAAAGGTGTAATCAACCGCCAGACAAAATGTATATTGCTGGATCCTTATGCAAATGCATTTTATAAAGATTTTACTAAAGAAAGCGAGTGGAAAAATGACATAACTGCAATGAAACCAGGAATCCATGAGAGAAAATGGGAAATCGACAGTTTATGTTATCCCGTTCGATTAGCTCACGGATATTGGAAAGAAACCGGCGATGTAAGTATGTTTGACAATCAATGGAAAGAAGCCATGAAGCTGATTCTAAAGACTTTTAAAGAACAACAGCGAATGGATGGAAAAGGCGGTCCTTACAGCTTTATGCGTGAGACTGCATGGGCAACAGACGGAGTGCCACTCAGCGGTTATGGTTATCCGGTAAAACCTTGCGGCCTTATTGTTTCTACTTTTAGACCTAGCGACGATTCGACTTTGTTTGGCTATCTTATTCCGAGCAATATGTTTGCAATCGAAATATTAGGTTATATGGTTGAGATATTCTCCAGCAAAGCTTTAAAAGATGATGCTTTAGCAGCCGAAGCAAAAGAATTACAGCTACAGGTACAAAAAGGTTTAAATGAAAACGGAATTATAGAGCATCCGAAATTTGGAAAAATAATTGCTTTTGAAGTTAACGGATATGGAAGTTTTCATATGATGGATGATGCCAATGTTCCTTCGCTCCTTTCACTTCCTTATTTAGGTGCTATTGCAGCGGATGATCCTCTTTATTTAAATACTCGTAAAGTGGTTTTATCAGAAAACAATCCATTTTTTTATAAAGGTACGGCCGGCGAAGGAATTGGCGGCCCGCATACAGGTGTAGATACCATTTGGCCTATGAGTATTGTTTTAAGAGCGATTACAAGTATTGACGAAAAAGAAATAAAAGCGTGCATTAGCAATTTAATTAAAACCAACGCGGATACTGGTTTTATGCATGAATCGTTTCATAAAGATGATGTGGCCAAATTTACCCGTAAATGGTTTGCGTGGGCAAATACGTTATTTGGTGAAATGATTTTGCACACTTCAATCAAATACCCTCATATTTTAAAAGAAATAGGTAATTAAAAAATAATATTCTGACGTAGATGGAACAACAAGAATGGGCTGATTTGTGTAGATTACTTAAACTCTACATAAATCAGTTTTATTTGCACAAACTGATTACTGCTTTTCAAAATAAAGGTAATCCGTATTGTTACCGACAACATTTCGCAAACGGACTTGAGAATTATTAAACTCAAATAATCTCCAGCTGTTATTATTCAGTTTATTAAGTGATGCTGAGCTAAAATTTAGTTTAAATTCTTTAACACCATACACCACAGAACATTCCCATTGTCCGGTTTCAGAAACTCCTGCTTTGGTTGCAGTAACTGATTTATCATTTTTAAAAACAAATGAATAACCGCTGTAAGAAGATGTTTTATCAGAATCGTCAAAGAAATAAGGTATTTTCCACGATCCGTTGGTTAGTATTGAAGCAAAATCTAGCGAAGTAGTATTGTTTTCTGGACAATAATCGATAGCATATTTAATAGCATTTTCAAAATCAAGATTATTGTTTAAAGATTTTGACTGCGAATTATAATCTAATACCGAAATAGGATATTTTAATGAAATATAATCGCTGTCTTTTAGGTTTTTAATAAAATTAAAAAAAGCCTGATCGCTTGCAATAGACTCAGAACCTGCGATTTGATTTAAACTATTATAAGTAGTAATTGTTATGGGATATTGAATATTTAATCCGTTGATTTTAGATAAAAGGTCTGGATAAAGATTCCAATAATCAATTAAAGTATCAAAATCAGCCTGATTTGGAATCAATTTTTCAATATAATTGTAATACACCATTGTAACCGGAAAATCAATTTTTACAATATCATCGTCGGTATTATTGGCGTTAATATTATCAATTACTTTTTGATAATCAGCAGCAGAATTTATCGCAATCTGTGCATTATTTACTGTAACTGTATACGGAAATTTAATCGTACAGTAACTAGATCCGTCAATAACATTATCCTGCACAGTCGGCACCATAGCAACTCGCTGCCAATATGAAGCCAGCGGCGAAACTTTTGTTAAGGTACCCTGATTGTTAGAATTCTGCTCCTCACTTTCGCTTTGACACGACAAAAAAAGGAAAGGCACTATTAACAAATATTTTCTTAACGACAACATATTTAGATTTTTGCAAATGTAATAAAATTTCAAGAAACTGCTTTTTAATAAATTCGGCATCAAGGGATTCGGTTTCATTTTTTTCTAAATTACTTATTAGAACAACATTTTAGACTTCTATAAAACAATCAGTGCTGCATTTACCCTACTTAAACTAAAAACAAATACTTTTGCAGCTTACTAATCGTAAAACCTACATGCCAAATAACCCCGAATCAAATACTTGTGACGAAATAATTTTTTCATCGTTTTTTAAAAGCAATGTAAAAGCACTGCGCAATTTCCTCTTTTACAAATTTGGTAATCTGGAAAAGGCCGAAGATGCCGCGCACGAAGCTTTCTTAAAACTTTGGCAGAACTGCGCATCTGTACCGCTTGAAAAAGCAAAATCATACGTTTACACGATTGCAAACAACAGCAGTCTTAATGAAATTGCGCATCAAAAGGTCGTTTTAAAATACGAAAAAGACTTTTCTGGCTTAGATAAAACCAATCAAACTCCCGAATATATTCTTGAGGAAAAACAATTTCAGGCTAAACTTTTAAAAGCGATAGAAAACCTGAACGAAAAGCAGCGCGTCGCCTTTTTAATGCATCGAATTGACGGAAAGAAATACAGCGAAATTGCGCAGGAGTTAAACATAAGCGTAAAAGCGGTAGAAAAACGCATTCATTTGGCTTTATTAAGCTTACGCAAAGAAATTGATCTATAAAAGTAGGGTAAAATTAATTCAAACTGTTTTAACAACATAATACCAGTACAATGAAAAAAAATCACTTATTGGCTAAATGGCTTAACGATGATTTATCAGAGGAAGAATTGGCAGCTTTTCAAGCAAGTCCCGATTTCGAAAAATATCAAAAAATTAAAAATTATACAGCACATTTAACATTAGATGATCTGGACGAAAACGCATTGTTGGCCAATATTTTAAAACAGAAAAAGGAAACGCCAAAAGTGATTCCGCTATACAAAACATGGTTTTTCCGTGCTGCTGCAATTTTTGTACTGGCGCTTGGAGTGATGTTTGTTTTTAAAATGCTTATGCCTCAGACACAAACAGCTGATTTTGGAGAAAAAACCACCTTCTCACTTCCTGATAATTCTGAAGTGGTTTTGAATTCTGGTTCTGAAATACATTATAAAAAATGGAATTGGGGCCACAACAGACATCTGGAGCTAAAAGGCGAAGCCTATTTTAAAGTGGCCAAAGGAAAACGTTTTGAAGTTGAAACGAGATTAGGGAAAGTAACCGTTTTAGGAACTCAGTTTAATGTAAAAACGAGAAAAAACAGGTTTGACATTGTGTGTTATGAAGGCCGTGTAAAAGTAAATTATCAAGACAAACAAATTCTCTTAACTCACGGACAAGGTGTAAGTTTTGAAAATGGAAATCAGATTGAAATGAATACCGATTCATCAAAACCGGAATGGATCAACAGCCAAATATCATTTTATAAAGAAAATATCCGAACGATACTCGATGAAGTGGAAAGACAGTATAACATTAGTATAGAATTAAACGTAAAAGACACAACTGCCTTGTTTACAGGAAAATTACCTGCTGAAAATCTCGATACCGCTTTGCAGATTATTAGTACAACATATCATTTAGAAGTTCAAAAAGTCTCAAAAAACAAAATAATTATTGGCGAAAAATAGATGCTGCTCCCCAAACAATATCATTTTTTGTTTTGTATTTTTTTCTATGTCCTGAATATTTTTGCTCAGGACAAAGGAAAAGCTGTGCCTTTCAGCCAAATCATTTCTGATATTGAAAAACAGCATCAGGTTAGTTTTAATTATCTCGAAGAGAACATTGTCGGACTTCGTTTAAATCCGCCAAAAAAAGCACTTTCATTAGAACAGAAACTGCAATATCTAAGCAGCGTCACTCATTTATCTTTTGAAAATATAGACAACAAATTCATTAACATTTTTAAAAGCGAAAACGAAACCCAGACAATCTGCGGTTATGTTTTTTCTGCCTCGGATAAAAGACCGATTGAAGATGCTAATATAAATTTATCCGGAAAAATTCATATTACAACAGATTCAAATGGTTATTTTGAATTTTCAAAAAGAGACAAAAACACTCTTTTAGTAAGTCATATTGGATTTTCTTCTAAAAAAATTACAATCGGAAACCAAGATTCTAAAAACTGTATTCAAATATTTCTTGAACCAGAAGTTACGGAACTAAAAGAAATTAAAGCGAATGCTATTCTGGCTTCGGGGATTTCTAAAAATGCAGACGGCGCATTTGAAATTAAACCTAAAAAATTTGGTATTCTGCCAGGACTTATCGAACCCGATGCTTTGCAGACCATGCAGCAGATTCCGGGTGTAAATAGTATTGACGAAAGTGTAGCCAGCATTAATGTCCGCGGCGGTACGCACGATCAGAATTTGTTTTTATGGAATGGAATACGAATGTTTCAAACGGGACATTTTTTTGGTTTAATATCAGTATTTAACCCCAATCTGGCGCACACAATTTCTATTTATAAAAATGGAAGTTCTGCTTTTTTTGGTGAAAGCGTATCGAGTGTGGTTGATATTTCTTCAACTCCAGAAACTGTTGAGAAAAATAGTTTCAGCGCCGGAATCAATATGATCAATGCTGATATTTATGCTAAATATAATCTTTCAAAAAAGAGTTATATCGAGTTTTCGGCACGCAAATCTATTACTGATTTTTTAGAAACTCCAACGTACAAAGAATATTTTAATAAAGTATTCCAAAACACCACCATAACCGATTTTTCGCAGGCTCAAGATATTGACTATCAAAGTGATAAAAAATTCGGTTTTTATGATGCAACTTTTAAATACGCACAGAAAATAGGAAACAAAGATCAAATTGTTCTGGATTTAATAACCATTCAGGATAATCTCGAAGTTTTTCAAAGTGCCACTGTTTACAATATCAACAAGTCCGAAAACAGTGTTTTAAGACAGCAGAATTATGGCGGTAATTTATCATGGAAAAGAAATTGGAATTCTTTTAATACGACAAAAATCAATATTTACAATTCTGCTTACGAGCTTTTAGGAAATCAAAAAATAAGTATTACCGATCAGGTTGCTGTTCAAGAAAATACGGTTAACAATAACGGAATTAACTTAGAAAATCAGCATATTTTAAACTCAAAATTCAGCTTAAACAATGGTTATCAGTTTAATGAAATTGGTGTTACTAATCTTGAACGCGTAAGCAATCCTGATTTTTATAGAAAAGCTAAAGAGGTTTTGAGAACACATGCTTTTATTGTTGAAGGAAAATATAATGACACTCTTAACAGATTGTATTTTAAGGCTGGTACGCGAATTAATTATATCGAAAAATTCAAAAAAACGATTATCGAACCGCGTCTGCAGTTTAATTACGGCATAAACAAAAACTTAAATTTAGAACTTTTAGGCGAATTAAAAAGTCAGAATGCCCAGCAGATTATTGATTTGCAAAAGGATTATTTCGGAATCGAAAAAAGACGCTGGATTGTTGCTGACAATACTACAATCCCTATTCAACGAAGCAGACAGATTTCTTTAAGCCTTTTATACAAAAAAAATGACTGGCTTATCGATCTGGAAAATTTTTATAAAAAAGTAAACGGAATTACGACTTCTAGTCAGGGTTTTCAAAATCAGTTAGAGTTTGTGCGTACTACAGGCGCTTATGAAGTTTTTGGAACAGAATTTCTGATTCAGAAAAAATTCAACAATTTCCTGACTTGGTTCAGTTATACGTATAACAACAATAATTATCATTTTCCTGATTACGAATTCAGCACTTTTCCAAACAATTTTAAATTGGCTCATACCCTTTCGTGGGCAGTAATGTATGAGAAAAATAATTTCAAAATTGCTTTAGGAACAAAATGGTCTTCTGGCAGACCAAAAACGTCTCCAGATATTTCTCAAATTGATCTTTCTGATCCTATTTTGGTTTATAACAAACCTAATAATACTAATCTTCATGTTTTTTCGCAGGTTAATCTTTCTACCACTTATAAATGGGAAAGCGACAATGGAATTCAATACAAAATTGGAATTTCTATCCTGAACATTTTAAACAGAAAAAACGAAATCAGCGAGTATTATAGAATCGCTTCGCTGACCAATTCGATTGAAGAAGTTGAAACTTTTTCATTACAAAGAACTCCAAATTTGAGTTTCAGAGTTTCATTCTAATCTACTGAATGTAAACTTTCTATAAAATCTTCACGCTTCATTCTTACATTTTTTTTCAAAAATTTATAATTCTTTGGTAGGGTAATCTGCATCAATGCTGTTTTAGTTTTAAACACTTTCAAAAAATTAAAAATGAAAAGAAAAAAAACAGCACTAATAATCGCCGCCTTGCTTATAATGGTTTCTGGAGGTATTTATTTTTATTATGGCTATCTCTTTAAAGAAGCCCGAAACATTGAAACCGAAAAACCAGAAACTAGTATTCCTGCTTCAAAATTAATTGAGGATTATAACTCCGATCCTCAAAAAGCAGATTTACACTATCTAAACAAAACTATCGAAATAACAGGATTAGTGACCAAAGAAACGGATTCTGTTATGATACTTCAAAGTGCTGTTTTCTGCCTTTTCAATCAAAAACTAAATAACAATCTCTTAAACACAAAAGCAGTCATTAAAGGAAAATGTATTGGTTATGACGAACTGTTTCAGGAAATAAAACTAGACCAATGCACCATTATTAAACCAAACAATTAATTTATGAAGAAATTTTTAGTCCCAATCTGTTTATTTCTGGCTACTATGGCCTATTCTCAAGATGATTTACTCAACAGCCTTGATTCTACTCAGGTAGAAGGAAATCATCCTGCAATTGCATTTAAAGCTTTACAAATCGTGACGCTGCAATCAACAAAAATGCCTGCCAAAAAAGAATTCTATTTTGTGGTTTCACACCGTTTTGGTACTGTAAAAGATGGTCTTGACAGTTTTTTTGGTTTGGATAATGCCACAACAAAACTAGGCGGTATTTATGGTATTACCGATTGGTTGTCTGTGAGTCTTTCCAGACATACGCTAAACAAAATGTATGAAACAGGCTTAAAGTATCGAATGCTGCGACAAAGCGATGATTTTCCAGTAGATATCGTGGGTTACAGTGTGGCGGATATTAATACTTTTTTAGAAAAAGACCAATATCCTGGTTTAGAGTTTAAACACCGCACGACGTACATTCAACAATTATTAGTATCTCGAAAATTTAGTGAAAAACTTTCATTTGAGTTAGTGCCGTCTTTCATCCACAAAAACCTTTATAATCCTGATATCGAAAGAGATAATCAATTTTCTTTTGGCGGCGGCGGTCGTTATAAAATTACCAAAAGATTATCTGTCAATTTAGAGTATATGCACAATTTTAATAAACCAGATTTTTACAAAAACCCACTTTCTGTTGGTCTTGACGTAGAAACAGGCGGACACGTTTTTCAGCTACTATTTACCAACTCACAAGCGATGAATGAGAGCGGGTACGTAACCAATGCATCGGGAGACTGGGGCAAAGGAGATTTCTTCTTCGGATTCAATTTATACAGAGTATTCTAATTCAAAAACCATAAAAAAAACAAACGATGAAAAAAGTATTAGCACTTACCATTTTACTAGCTGTATTTGCAAGCTGCAGCGATTCTGACACTTATCAGGATATTGAAACTCCAATCGACACAGGAACTGATCCGGGAACGGGAAATCCTACTGAGCCGACAGCGGCGATAACGTATACTAAAAATGTAAAATCGATTATTGATGCCAATTGTATTGGGTGCCACCAAAGCGGAAGATCGGCTGGTTTTAGACCTCTAACTACTTATGCCGAAGTTAAAGCAGCAGTAGAAAGTGCTGGTCTTTTGAACAGAATTCAACTTCAAACTGGTCAGCAAGGTATTATGCCTCAGGCTGGAAGAATGGCTCAGGCAAACATTGACTTGATTGTAAAATGGAATACAGACGGACTTAAAGAAAATTAAAAGCTATGAAAAAATCATTTCTTACCTATTGGATATTACTGCTGACAATTGCTTTTAATACCAATGGATCTGCACAAAAACTGATAACTAAAACGGGAACCATTAAATTTCAGGCTTCTATGCCGTCTTACGAAGAAGTTGCAGCAGAAAACAAAAGTGTATCAGCTGTTTTAGAACAATCAACGGGCGATTTTGCTGCATTGGTTCTCATTAAAGGTTTTCGTTTTAAAGTAGCTTTAATGGAAGAACATTTTAATGAAAATTATATGGAATCTGAAAAATTTTCAAAAGCGACTTTAAAAGGTAAAATTGATGATTTTGATATTTCTAAAATTTCAAATACACCTAAAAATTTTACGCTGAAAGGAGATCTTACTATTCACGGTAAAACAAAACCTGTTACGGTTACCGTTAAAATTTCTAAAACTGCCAACGGTGTAAATGCGACAGGTTCATTTGAAGCTAAACCAGAAGATTACGGTATTGAAATACCGAGTTTAGTCAGAAAAAAAATTGCTGATAAAGTAAAAATCGATTACAGTTTTTCACTTTCAAAATAACTGTTTTTGATCTAAATCTCAGCTGAGAATTATTTTGAGAGCGGTTTTTCATACTTAGCCGGTCTCCTTTTTTCTAACCTAAACCAAAATTGAAATGATCTGCAAAAATTATAATGTTTCTGGTGAAGATGTAAACGATAATATGGAAATGGAAAGAACAGCGTACAGCTCCTACACACTTCGATTATTATATCATTTTTTATTTTACAACGGATTCTCAAAAGAAAAACTTCATGCGCTTCATCTTGGTTTTCAGGAAGGAAATAATGAATTGGTCTGTTATAAAAATCTTATGTTTACAGAGCCTTTTTCTATAGAATTGAAATACTGCCACATAAACGAAAAAATCAATCTTAAAAGCAGTTTTTTCAACTCCAAACAAGAATGCTGTGCCGAAGTTTTTAAAGAGGTAGAATGGTTTCATCAAATTCAGCAGGAAGTAATTACGACTCCAAAAAAGATTTTTAAGCATTTTAATCCAGTCTATAAATCTTTCTTTTAAAAAATAAAATACATTACAAAACAAAGAGCTGTTTTCCAACAGCTCTTTTAGTTTTATCCGTCAAATTAATTTCGTAAAAATAAATTGTTTTGTTATGATAAAAATTGATGATTTAATCTACAGAAATATAATACGGTACTGTGTATAAACATTTTACTGGTGTTCCGTCTATTTTTCCTGGAATCCAGTTTGGGCATAATTTTAAAACACGTTCAAACTCTTCTCCAGACCCTAAACCAAAATCCCGAAGAATTTCTATATCAGACAAGCTTCCGTCTTTTTCAATAATGAAACTTGCAAAAACCGGCTGTCCCTGAATATCGTTTTCAATCACTTCTTTCGGAAGAACATAATTTTTCTTTAAAAAAGCATAAAACTTATCGATACCACCTGGATAATCAGGTTTAATTTCCACTTCATGGCTTTTATAAACCTTATTCTCATCAAACTGTTTTTTTTCTTTTTTAATTGTTTTTTGAACAGGTTTCGCAACAGTATTTTTCAACACAGGCGCGTTGTTATGCTGACAGCTAAAAAATAATAAAGAACTAACGGCTGCAAAAAATATTCTCATTATCGATATTTCAGTTAATTTATTTGAAATGCAGTTACTTTGAAGTCTCCTTCAAAAATTTAATCAAACCAGTCATATACGTTTGCTGATCATCATACATACTCATATGACTTCCGTTTTCGCAATACAAATATGTTCCGTTTCTAACCTGTGTTGCAATCCATTTCATGTGTTCTGGATCCATCGTGTCGTATTTTGCTCCAATTGAGAGTGTTGGAACTGTAATTTTTGGAAGTTCTTTGGTAATATCCCATTTTTCAAGTTTACCAGAAAGTCCGAACTCACTTGGCCCCTGCATCGTTACATACAATGATTGGTTGATTTTAGCAAAAGATCTATTAACTGGTTCCGGCCATTTGCTGGCGTCTAAACGCAGAATATGTTTCGAATAAAAATTAGGAACAAGCAATTCCATATACTGCGGATTTTCAAAATCTTTATTTTTTTCGATTTCTCTTATTTTGGCTAAAACTTTCGGATCCATTTGTTTTGCCAGCACTTCGTCTGCGTATTTATCGTATTCTATTGCGCTCATCATCATATTTGAAATGATAAGTCCTTTCATATTCTGCTGATATTTAAGCGCGTATTGCGAAGCTAAAATACCGCCCCAAGAATGTCCTAATAAATAGAAATTGTCTTTATCCAGCTTTAATGCCTGACGCACCTGCTCTACTTCTTCTACAAAACGCGGCAAGTCCCAAAGTGAAGGATCATTTGGATTATCCGAATTACCGCATCCCAATTGGTCGTAGTAAATAAATTCAATTCCTTCTGCAGGAAGAAAACTTTCAATACACTCAAAATATTCGTGCGTAGCTCCCGGTCCTCCGTTTAACAGCAGTAATTTAATTTTTGGATTATTTCCGATTCTTTTCGTCCAAACATTAAATTTACCTTTTGGTGTATTAATCTGAACTACCTGTACGCCTCCGGTTTTTATTCCCGATGTCGTATCTTTTAAATAGGCCGTCAGATCTTCGCTTTTGTTTTCTGTGCTGTTTTCATCTTTACATGCCGTCAATAAGAGCATGCAAAAAGCCGCTAATAAAGTTTTTTTATAAGTAATCATAAGGGTTTGGGTTATTATTTTTTGGAATTCTAATATACTAATTTTTATCTCTCAATAAACTCTTTAATAATTTTAGCAGCAGTTTCGCTGTGTTCTTCTAGAAGAAAATGGCCACCTTCTAACTGGTGAATTTCTGCATTTGGCAAATCTTTTCTATAAGCTTCTCCTCCCGCTTCAATAAACATTTTATCATTTTTGCCCCAAATAACAACAGCTTTAGGTTGTTGATTTTTAAAGTAATACTGCCATTCTGAATACAAAGCAATATTGCTTCCATAATCTCGGAATAAAGCCAATTGAATCAAATCATTTCCTGGTCGGTCTAAATAATATTGATCTAACGAATAACTATCTGGACTTATTTTTTCGGGTTTTGAAGCGCCATCCAAATACGTCCATCTTGTGGCTTCAAGTTTTAAAAATACTCTCGCTCCTTTTTCGGCTTCTTCACTGTCACTTTCTATATAAGCTGCCAAGGGCGCAAGTGCTTCGCCAAGTCCTTCTAAATAAGCATTTGCATTTTGTATGATAAAAGAATTTACTAATTCTGGTCTGCGCGACGCTATTCTAAAAGCAATCGGTCCTCCATAATCCTGAACATAAAAATGGATGTTTTTAAGCTTCAGTTTATCTATAAACTTTTCTATAATAAAAGACAAATTGTGAAATGTATACTCAAATTCGCTTGTATTGGGCATACTGCTTTGTCCAAATCCTGGATAATCTGGCGCTATTAGAAAATAAGAATCCGAAAGCAGTTCAATTAAATTTCTAAACATGTGCGAAGAAGAAGGAAATCCGTGCAGTAATAATAAAGTTGGTTTTTCTGGATTTCCCGCTTGACGGTAAAAAATATCCAAACCGTTAATCACTGCATTTTTGTAATAAACATCATTTTTCATAGTAATACATTTTATTGACATCTAACTGATGTCGTTTTTATTTGAAAAGGTATTATGCAAAAGCAAATCTGCTTTCTATAACCTTTCAAATTTCTGACATCTCGAAACATATTCGTTAGTCATATTTTCCCGAATAAGCAGCAATTTTTCCTTTCCAAAATTTACATCATTCAAACCAAAAAAATCAATAAATCAATTCATTACAATTATTAAAATAAGTTTTTACGGTATATCGGCGAAATATATGCTGAAGTCTTTCTATTTCGTCAAATGAAATCTCACACAAAACAAACAAACCTTTATTTATCAATACATTAACCCAAAAGGCTTGATAATTGGCTATTTATAATTTGATAACGTAACTGATAAAATAATCAAAATTTAAATCAATGAAAGATGTATTACAATTAAAAAGAAAGCAAGGAACAGTTTTAAAAAAAATAATACTGACCTTTTTAATTATCATGTCGGCAAATATTTTGTCTGCTCAAAAGCAGGTTAAAAATATAGTATTGGTACACGGAGCTTTTGCAGATGGTTCTGGCTGGGAAGAAGTCTATAAAATTTTAACCAAAAAAGGTTTTAATGTAAGTGTCGTTGCAAATCCAAACACTTCATTTCCTGAAGATGTAGCCGCTGCAAAACGAAGTATTGACCGTGTTGAAGGGCCAACAATATTAGTTGGTCATTCGTATGGAGGCGCAATTATTACCGAAGCTGGAAACTCTGATAAAGTTGTGGGTCTGGTTTACATTGCGGCTTTTGTTCCCGATGCAGGAGAAACATTATTACAACTCGTTCAATCTGGACCTCCAACTCCAAACTCAGGTATTGAAGCGCCGTCTGCTGATGGATTTATCTGGTATGGAAAAGCAAAATTTCATTCTGGATTTTGTGCTGATTTAAGCAAAGAAAAAGCGGCTTTTCTGTATGATTCACAAGTTCCAATTGCAGGATCTGCTTTTGTTGCACCGATAAGCAAAGCCGCATGGAAAACAAAACCGTCGTGGTATATCGTTGCAACAGACGATCAAACTGTACCGATTGAAGGAGCACGTTTTATGGCTAAAAGAGCCAACGCAAAAGTAACTGAAATAAAAGCCAGTCATGCCGTGTATGTTTCTCATGCAAAAGCCGTTGCAGAAGTTATAATTCGTGCTGCTGCAGAAACTTCAAAATAAATACTAATCAATAAACATAAATATCATGAAAAAAAATCTTTTAACCGCAGTTTTAATACTTCTATCAATAAGCGCATTTGCACAAAAACCAAGTCCGGGTTTATTGACTCCTGCAAACCATACTCTCGTTATGATTGATTATCAAAGTCAAATGGCGTTTGCTACCAAAAATATCGATCCAGAATTACTAAGAAATAATGCAGGATTAGTCGCAGGAACAACAAAAATTTTTAATGTTCCTACGGTTGTAACTACGGTAGCAGAAACTACTTTTAGTGGTCCCGTTTTTCCAGAAGTTCAGGAGTTTTATCCTAAAGCGTCTTCCAATTATATCGATCGTACAACCATGAATTGCTGGGAAGATACTAATGCACAAAAAGCTATCGCATCAAAAGGTAAAAAAACTTTGGTTATGGGGGGTTTATGGACAAGCGTTTGTATTGTCGGTCCAGTATTGTCAGCTATTAATGAAGGATATACAGTTTATGTAATCACAGATGCGAGCGGTGATGTTTCCAAAGAAGCTCACGAAATGGCCGTAACCCGCATGGTTCAAGCAGGCGCGCGACCAATTACTTCATTACAATATATTTTAGAATTACAACGCGATTGGGCAAGAAGCGAAACTTACAAAGCCGTAACCGATTTAATCGTTAAATACGGCGGTGCTTACGGAATTGGCATTCAGTACGCACGAGCAGTAATTAAGCACTAAAACTAAATAGTATCAACCAGAGGCAAACGTCTCTGGTTTTAATTTTAATAATTATGACAACACTTACTAAGTTTCTCATTTTGTTCTGTTTAGTTGTATCTTCTCTTACTGCATCGGCTCAGAAAAAAGCTTCTCTTATAATTATTAATGCTAAAGTGGTAACTTTAAATGACGCCGCGCCTCAAGCTCAAGCCATAGCAATAAATGGTGATAAAATTACTGCTGTAGGCACAAATGCTCAGATTCTAAAATTCAAAACAAGCCAAACAACTACAATTGATGCTAAAGGAAAAACCGTTATCCCGGGATTGTATGATTCGCATCTTCATGTCATTCGCGGAGGTCGATTTTATAATACCGAATTACGCTGGGACGGCGTAAAAACAGTAAGCCGTGCATTACAATTATTGAAAGAACAAGCTCAAAGAACGCCAGAAGGTCAATGGGTTCGAGTTGTTGGCGGATGGACTGAATATCAATTTGAAGAAAAAAGAAAACCAACATTAGCAGAAATTAATGAAGCGGCAGGAAATACTCCTGGATTTATTTTAAACCTTTATGGAGAAGCCTATTTAAATCAATCTGGGATAAAAAAGCTGGGAATTAACGAAGATACTCCAAATCCTATTGGCGGATTGATTCAGAAGGACCGTTTTGGTCAGCCAACTGGGCTTTTAGTCGCAGAACCTAATGCTTTTATTTTGTATTCTACTTTGTCAAAACTTCCAGAATTGACGGCTTTAGAAAAAGTAAATTCGACTAAATTATTTATGTCCGAATTGAATTCTTTGGGAGTAACCAGCGTTATGGATGCGGGAGGCGGATTTCAGAATTTCCCTGACGATTACGCGATTACAGATTCCCTTTCAAAATTAAACCAGCTTACCGTGCGTCTTCCCTATTATCTTTTTGCACAAAGACCGGGAAAAGAATTGGAAGATTATAACAAATGGATTTCTATGGTCGATATTGACGCGCATATTGATGATGATAAACCAACGGAATATTACGTTCAAGGCGGTGGTGAAAATCTTGTGGCATCTGGAGGAGATTTTGAAAATTTTACAAAACCGCGTCCAGAATTACTTCCGGTAATGGAAAGTCAATTAAAAAATGTGATTGGAACTTTGGTAAAAAATCGCTGGCCATTTCGTCTGCATGCCACTTACAACGAAAGTATTGTTCGGTTTTTAAATGTAATTGAAGAAGTCAATAAAGAAACGCCGTTAAAAGATTTAGTCTGGTTTTTTGATCATGCCGAAACGGTTTCTGATGAAAGTCTTCTGCGGATAAAGAAACTTGGCGGCGGTATTGCGATACAGCATCGTATGGCGTATCAAGCAGAAACTTTTATTTCTCGTTACGGAAAAAAAGCGGCACTTAACGCACCGCCAATTCGAAAAATGCTCGATTTGGGAATAAAAGTCGGTGGCGGAACAGACGGAACACGCGTTGCCAGCTACAATCCGTGGGTGGGATTGCATTGGCTTGTTACTGGAAAATCATTAGGCGGCATTGAATTCGCAGCTCCAGAAAATCAATTGGATAGAATCACGGCTTTAAAGATTTATACACAAGGAAGCGCATCTTTAATTCGTCAGGAAAAAGACAGAGGAACTATCAAAGAAGGTTATCTGGCTGACATTGTTATACTTTCGAATGATTATTTGACAATTGATGCCGAAAAAATCAAAGACATTTCTGCTGATTTAACTATTCTGGATGGAAAAGTAATTTTTGGAAAAGAGGCTTTTATAAAGTTTGCGCCAGCAATTCCTAAAGCTATCCCAGATTGGAGTCCAGTAAATTATTATGGTGGTTATCAAAAAAATTAAGTATGAAAGAACATTTTCTCTCCTATATGTGCTCAAATAGTAATTTGAGGCATTTTGCTTTGCTTTTCTTTAGAACAGCCATTTCTTTTGAGTTACTGATTGCGCACGGTTTTAAGAAAATCGGAATTGGTGTTACTATCGCCGAAACAGTTCCAAATCCGTTGGGATTGCCCGAATTCTTAAATCAGGCTTTTGCTATTGTTGCCAATATCGTGATGCCGTTATTTATTACAGCAGGATTATTTACAAAAATTGCGACACTGCCTATTTTAGCCGTTACATTAACGGGATTTTTCATTGTGCATTTTCATGATCCGATCGCTGTAAAAGATGTACCGTTTATATACAGCGTTTGTTTTTTGTATATAATGGTTGTCGGACCAGGAAAATTTTCTTTGGATTATTATCTTCTAAATAAATAAAATTATCCGTTGAGTATATTTATTACCTTATTATGAAACAGATAAAAACGGATTTTTTACATGTCTAAATCCGTTTTTATCGTGTTTTTGTGGCAGCAAATCTATTAGATTCCCGTAGTTTTTTTATCGAAAAGTAAAATGACTTTCCATTTTACTGATTTAAACTATTTACTCCCAGTTTTTTCATTTTAGAATATAAAGTAGAAGCTGGAATATTTAAAATCTCTGCCGCACCGCCTTTACCCGATATTTTTCCTTTACATCTTTTTAGAATATAAGTAATATAATCGCGCTCATTTTCATGAATGGTCTGAATTAAAAAATCCTGTGTTTTTTCTTCTTCAGATTTTTTTGAATTTCCAGGTAACGGTATTTCGTTAATTTTAGAATCGCTGCTCAGTAAAATCGCTCTTTGCACTATATGTTCTAATTCTCTGATATTTCCCGGCCAGTCATAATTTTCCATTTGCTGCAATGCATGATCCGTAATTTGTGGTGCTTTTTTACCCAGCGATTCACTAAATGAATTTATAAAATGAGAAACCAAAGCCGGAATATCATCCCTGCGTTCCCTCAGCGACGGCACTGTAATCGGGAAAACATGAAGTCTGTAATATAAATCCAATCTAAAACGTCCTGCTGCAATTTCTTCTTCCAAATTACGATTCGTTGCAGCAATAATTCTAACATTTACTTTTATAGGCGAAGTTCCTCCTACTCTTTCAATTTCTTTTTCTTGTAAAACGCGTAATAATTTAATCTGCATCAGCATTGGCATTTCACCAATTTCGTCGAGAAAAACGGTGCCTCCGTCTGCTGCTTCAAATTTTCCAATTCGTTTTTCCAACGCTCCCGTAAAAGCGCCTTTTTCGTGACCAAAAAAGAGAGATTCAGCCAGATTATCAGGAACGGCGCCGCAGTTTATTACCACAAGAGGTTTATTTTTTCTTGGAGATAATTGATGAATACTTTGAGCAACTTTTTCTTTACCTGTACCGCTTTCACCTAAAATTAAAACCGAGGTTTCAGAAGGCGCTACTTTTTGTATATGATCAAAAACCGTTAGAATCTTTTTACTGCTCCCAATCATCGAACAAAATTCTGATGCATTTTCTTTAACAATAATTGGTTCTTTCTTTTTAACAACTGCAGTACTAAATTCTCTTTTTGAAGTATTCATTGCAGTCACAAATCTCGCAAAAACAGTTTCTAGTTTTGTTAGAAGTGAAAGATGCTCATTGGTAAAACAATTTGAATTTCTGCAAAAAAAGAAAAAATTAAAAATTCCCTGATTTTCAATTCGCACAGGAAAAGCAATAAACGATTTAAGTCCAAAAGACTGCACAATCATTCTTTTTATCGGCGAACTTTGAAATATTTCGGTAAAAGAATCTCCTTCATAAATCTTCGGAAATTCTAATTTTGGAGAGTTTTCCTTTAATTCAAATAATTCTTGTTTGGTTTTTCCAGTAATTTTCGAAAATTTATCGGCATCGATGACTTCATAATTATCAAAGTTTTTTCGAACCAATCCAATCGGGTTTGGATCTTCTGTAATAAATCCTGTTCGAATGTAATCAAACGGAATATAGGTTTGTAATATTTGTGCGAGCTGTATCAATGCATTGTCCCATTTTACAGGAGAATTACTTATTGCTTCGATACTTTCTCGTAAAATATTTTCTTGCTGTGAATGCGATTCTAAAGAGTGTTTATGTCGGTAACAAGCTATTTCTAAAGTAATTAAAACATCTTTTGCTCTAAACGGTTTTACTATAAAACCATAAGGATGTGTTTTTTTGGCTTCTTCTAATATCGATTTATTAGAATTGGCAGATAAATAGATAAATCCGATATGATTCTTATTCAGTTCTTTGGCAAGATCAATTCCCGTTTCTTTTCCTTTTAGCCGAATGTCCAGAAAAACTAAATCCGGCGTTTCTTTTTCAATAGCTTCTAAGGCTTGCGAGACTGATTTTGCAACTCCTATTACTTGATAATCTGCTTTTTGAAGAATAAATCGTAAATCATTTGCTTCTATAAATTGATCTTCAACAATAAGTATTTTCATCTTTTTATTTTCGGCATTATTTTGAAATTCCATATACTATATTTTTAAAGGAAACAGGGCTTTTTCCGAAATTAAAATTAAGAAAAATGTGATTAAAAAATTTATTTAGAACAGGAAAAAAACATTTAAATCGACTAGTTTTATCAGTATAGTATTTTAAAGTCAAAATCCTTGAAAACAAATCAAAAAAATTACTGATAATCAGTGATTTACAAATAAAAATTTAGTATTACAAAAGTTAAAATGATATTTTGAAAATGGCATTTTATGTTATATTTTAACACTTTCTTACCAAGACAATTTATCCATTTATAATGAAGACAATTTATCTTTTTATTCTTATGACAGCTCTTTCGTTTCAGAGCTATAGCCAAACCAAATCAGGAACTTATGATGTAAAGAAAAATAGACTGCAGATTAAAGCTACTGCTATGTATTTATATTCTGTAAATCAAGGAACAGTAGATATTGACAGTGCTATGGTTTTGGCTTGTACAGCTAATAAACTTCCTGTTTCGTTTTCATACGACGAAGGTTATAATGACGGAAAACCAGTATCTGGCAGTGAAATGGTGGATCAAAACAATATAAGCGGTGCGTTGAAAGTACTTTCTAAAATAGAAAAAACAGATCGCATAAAATTATTACTGCATTTGGGAAGTCATTATTTATTTAAATCAGGCGAAAAAAAAGAAGATCTTAAAAATGCATTTTTATATATTAATCAGGCTGTTGAGGCCAGCAATTTGCTGGGAATTTTAAAATGGAAAAATCAAAGTAAACTGCTTTTGGCAAAATATTATGCAAAGGCGGCGAATCTCACAGAGAGTAAAAAGATTTTTTCGAATGTAGTTAACGAAAACAGAAAATCAAACGACAAAAAAGCTTTAGCGGAAGCGTTACATAATAAAGGATCGTACCTGGCAATTGATGATCCTGACAAAGAAAAAACATTAACGGAAGCTAGATTACTTTATAAATCTCTAAATGAAAAAGAATTAGAGATTGAGATATTAATGAAAATTTTGACCATTCATTTCTGGGCGGGCAATCTTGATCTTGCAGAAAAAGAACTTTTAGAAGTTTATAAGATACAGAAACAAATAGGTTTTAGGCATACACACTATACTACTGCCCCGCTTACTTTTATTTACAACATTAAGAACAATCCTAAAAAGGCTCTTTTTTATGCTATTGAAAGTGTAGAAACAATGGAAGCTGCTCAAGATTTTATTTGTGCCGATAATTTTTATCTCCATTTGGGTGATATTTACAGCTCCACTGGTCATAACGAAGAAGCTATTGTTTTGTTTAAAAAAAGTTTTGATAATCGTACACGAAGTATCAATAGCGGCAGCTGGCACAAGAGTTTGTATCTAATTATGAAATCACTTTGCGACGAGAAAAAATACAAAGAAGCGCTTACTTACATCAAATTGACCGATACTTATCCGCCGAAAAATAGTGTTGATGAATTTTTTCTGTCTTTTGCAAAAGCTTCTACATTTAAAGAAATGGGAAATACTCAGGCGGCAGAAAAGTTTTTTATTGAAATGGATAAAAAAGCTCAAGAAATATTTTCACCACAAACTGCATTAGTGATAATATTTGGATATTCTAGAATGTCACTGTTTTACGCACAACAAGGAAATGTCTCAAAAGCAGCTTTCTATGCTGATAAAGTTGTTGATTTAGAAAAGAAAACAAATCAGAGTCCGAAGTTTATGGATTTGGAACTGGCATTGTTTAAGATTGATTCTTTGAATGGAAATTACGATTCTTCCATTATACATTATCAGAATTTCTCAAGAATAAAAGATTCTTTGTACGATATTTCTAATAACAATAAAATTGAAGAGTTAAAGGTTCAATATCAAACCTTAAAGAGAGAAGAAAACATTAAAAAATTAGAAAGTCAAAGTAAGCTGCAACAGAGCAAATTGGACAAATCCAAACTTTTGATTAATTTTTCGGTTGGGGCTATTATATTGCTTTTTGTGATTATTGGATTGTTTTATAATCATTATCAGTTAAAACAAAAAAGCAACCGAAAATTAGAATTGAAAGAAAAAGAAATCAGTCTTCAGAATAAAAATCTTCAAAATTTATTGATCGAAAAAGAATGGCTGATGAAAGAGATTCATCACAGGGTAAAAAACAATCTTCAGACTGTCATGAGTTTACTGAATTCTCAAACGGAATTTATAGAAGATGATCTCGCACTTTCTACCATAAAAAGCAGTCAGCACAGAATTCACGCCATGTCACTCATTCACCAGAAATTGTATATGTCTGAAAATATTGCTTCTATAAATATGCCAATTTACATTAATGAATTGGTCGAATATTTGAGAGATGCTTTTAATTTAAATCAGCGTATTCGATTTATAATTGAAATTGAAGAACTGGAACTCGAAGTAACACAGGCAATTCCGGTTGGATTGATTATTAACGAAGCGGTTACCAACTCGATAAAATATGCTTTTCCTGATAATCAGAAGGGATTAATTTCGATTTCGCTCACTTCAACCGAAACCAATCGATTCTTACTGACTATAAAGGACAACGGAATCGGGATACCGCTTAAAACGGATAAAATAAATACTTCATTCGGCATGAGCCTTATAGAAGGTTTAAGTGAAGATTTAGAAGGTGATTTTTCTATCGAGAATAATAACGGAACTGTACTTCAATTATCTTTTGAAAAAGATATTTTAGATGTTTCTGAAGTGATTTACAACGAATCGTAATATTTTGACGCGGATTCGTTATCACGAAGACACGGATAAAAACGGATTTTAATTTTATAATAGAATCCGTTTTCATCCACGCTTTTATGATAGATTATAATTACTTTTTCGAAAGAAGTGCTTCTAAATCTTTAATCTGTTGTTGAAGATCACTTATATGTTTTTTTTGAAGATCAAAAACTTCTTGGATTTCTGCAACCGAAAATCGAGGCGTAATATGCTGTGGACAATTCCAGTCGTATGCTTTTATCTTGAAAATCATCATTTGTTCGGGTCTGAATTTATAATCTTCTGGTTTTAGCTTTTCATACAATTCACTGTCGGCTTCAACAGCTATAATTTCGGTTTCGGCATACATTTTTAAACGAGCTCTTTGTGGATAAGAAACCATAATGATTGCCACTTTTGGATTTTTAGAAATGTTGCCGCTAGAAATATATTGACGGTTTCCTGCAAAATCAACAATACCAATTGTTTTATCATCAATGATTTTTACAAAGCCCGGGGGTCCGCCTCTGTGTTGTATGTACGGAAATTCGTTTTCGCCGTAGGTTGCCATATAAAAGCTGTCCATACTTTCGATAAATCCAATTTCAGATTCTGTTAAACCATCCGTGTAGGACGTTTTTTCCATTCGGGCATAACTGTTTCTGCTTCCCTTTTTTTCCTGAATTTCTTTTATGGCATCGCTGAAAGCAAGTTCTTGATAGTTCATTACTAGATTTTAATAATTGTTTTTAACTAAATAACAAATGATTACAATTCCTGAATTTGTCTAATCATTTGATTGGTAAATCCCCATTCGTTATCGTACCAAGCCATTACTTTTACCAAATCGCCATCTACAACTCTGGTCATTTCGAGATCTACCGTTGCTGCAAAAGTATTTTTAATAATATCCGAAGAAACCAATTGTTCACTGCTGACATCCAAAACTTTCTGATATCTCGGCGTTTTAGCTTCTTCTGTTAAAACGGCATTAATTTCTTCTACGTTGTCGCTCTTTCGGTTACAAAAGTAATATCCGAAATAGAACCAATTGGCACTGGAACTCGTACCGCAATGCCATCAAATTTACCGACAAACTCAGGTAACGCCTTTGTAACCGCTACTGCTGCGCCAGTTGCTGCTGGTGCCGAATTAAGTCCGGCTGCGCGACCCATTCTTGGTTCTCTTTTTGAAGGTGCATCTACCAAAGTTTGAGAAGCTGTGTAAGCGTGAGTTGTATTTAGAATTGCTTTTTTGACACCGATACGTCGTCCTAAAATTTCTATAATTGGTCCAATATTGTTTGTTGTACAGCTTCCGCAAGAAAAAATGGCAACTTTACCTTCTTCTGTGTTAACACCGTGAACAATCGTTGGCGTATCTTTTGTCGGACCTGAAATAACTACAAATTTAGCGCCTGCATGAATGTGTTTTTCAGCATCTGGTTTATTGGTAAAGAAACCAGTGCTTTCAATTGCGACATCAACATTCAGGGATTTCCACGGAAGTTCAGCTGGATCTTTAATTGCGGTATACTTTATTGCTTTCCCGTCAACAAAAATCGTGTCGTCTTTAAACGTAACTTCTTTTTCATATTTGCCATAAACACTGTCTCTCTGAAGCAGATAAACGGCATTTTCGATGCTCATTAGATCGTTAATTCCTACCACTTCCATTTCAGGCGTATCGGTAATAATTTTTAAGGCTGCACGACCGATGCGTCCAAAACCATTGATTGCAATTTTTTTCATAAATATATATTTAAATGATATCCAAAAAATAAAGTGTAACCGTTGCTCCATAAACAATAGCATTCCTTTTCAGTAAAAGCGTGTTGATTTTTTCATTCCAAGCTTTTCCTAAAAAGCCGCCCAAAATAGAGCCCGCAGTCATGACAAGAGCAAAAGGCCAGAAAATCAATCCTGACCAAATAAAAATGAGTACTGCAATTCCGTTATTCACAGCTATTAAAATCAGACTTACTCTCTCTAAAGTCTCGTTGTTTTTGATACCGTAGAAACGGAATAAAATAAATAACAGCATTCCCATTCCAGCTCCAAAATAACCTCCGTAAATTCCTAAAACAAACAATGAAATCAATTTTACAGGCGTACACTTAAAACTTGTTACTAATTGATTATCAGAATTAAACAAGTTAAATATACGATTATAAAACGTAAAAAGAATCCAACTGCCTAACAATAAAAAAGGGGCAATCGTTTCGAACACTTTATGTGAAAACACAATTAAAAGAACGGCTCCCAAAATTCCTCCCAAAGTACAGGCAGAAAGCATATAATTAAAATGTGTTTTCGAAATTTCTCCTGTATTTTTTATCTTTTTTGAAGAAGCAACAAAACCCGACAAGAGAACAATCGTCGTAGTTGCTGTTCCTTGTACAGGCTGTATTCCTCTAAAAATCAGACTTGGAAAAATAATAAACCAACCACCGCCAATAGTTACATTGACAGCGCCGCCAATAACGGCCATCGCAAAAAGAAATAAAAGTTCCAGATAGGTATTCATATTATCTTCAATCTAAAGTTGTTTCGTTATGGTTCGAAAATCATTTGAATTCCCTGTCTTTTTCTTCGATTTCCAAATCGTTTATACTTGCAAATCGTCTAGCCATTAAGCCATTTTCATCAAATTCCCAGTTTTCATTTCCGTACGCTCTAAACCATTTTCCCTCTTGATTTTGATATTCATACACAAACCGAACTGCAATTCGATTATCAGTATGTGCCCAATATTCTTTCTTTAGTTTATAGTTGAGTTCTCGCTGCCATTTTCCTGTAAGAAATGCGACAATCTGTTCGCGTCCGTTAATAAATTCGGATCGGTTACGCCACTCGCTGTCAACGGTATAAGCTTGAGAAACACGTTCTGGATCTTGGCTGTTCCAGGCATCTTCAGCCAGCTGAATTTTTACTAATGCGGTTTCTAAAGTAAATGGCGGTAATGGATATTTTTTTTCCATGTTGATTGTCTTTGTCTTATTTTGAAACTTTTCTATCCAAGAAATCTTCAATCAGCTCGCCTATTTCTGCTCCGTAACTTTCTAAAGCAAAATGTCCTGTTTCAAAAAGATGAAATTCTAGATTTTTTAAGTCTTTTTTGAAAGCTTCTGCTCCTACACCCGGAAAAATATAATCGTCTTTTCCGTAAACAATTAGTGTTTCTGGCTGGTATTTTCTGAAATATTCCTGAAATTGAGGATATAACGTTACATTGGTTTGGTAATCATAAAACATCGCCAATTGAATTTCGTTATTTTCTGGTCGCTCCAAATGTCTTAAATCAATTTCCCAATTGTCTGGAGAAATAAGTTCTAGATTTGGAACATTGTGCGTGTACTGCCATTTTAAACCGTCCGGACTATGAAAGCCTTGCAAAGTGTTTGCGGCTTCTTTGTTGTTGATGTCTTTCCAATACACTTTAAACGGATCCCAGAAAGTTTCTAAACCTTCTTCGTATGCACAACCGTTTTGAATGATTAAACTGTCTATCTTTTCTGGATTCGCAATGGCAATTCTAAAACCAATCGGCGCACCGTAATCCATTAAGTATAAACTGAATTTTTGAATGTCTAATTCTTTTAAAAGCTGCGTCATGATCGTCGCCATATTTTCAAACGTATATTTAAATTCGGCAATTGGCGGCTGTTCACTTCTTCCGTAACCAGGATAATCTGGCGCGATTAAATGATATTTATCTGATAAGTCGTTTATCAAATTTCTAAACATGTGAGACGAAGTTGGATAACCATGCAGCAATAACAAAGTCGGCTTTTTCTTGTCTCCGGCTTCTCTGTAGAAAATTTCAACTCCGTTGATTTTCTTTGTGTGGTAAGTTGTTTTCATAGGTTTAATTTTATTGATTAATTTTTAAAGTTTAAATCTTACAATACAAATATGCAACACCTAAAAATCAATACATTAAACACATTTTCCCGATGCTTTAACGATTTTTCCTTCATCTGAAATTTATTGCTGAAACTTAGAAATTATTCGATGCAACACGACTTCTTTCCCGATATTGAAGCGGTGACAAACCTTCTTTATTTTTAAAAAATCGACTGAAAGTTTGAATGTCTTCATAGCCCAAATCATAGGCGATTTCCTTTATGGATTTTGTGGTGTGGTAAATCTGTTTTCGCGCATGCACCATGATTCTTTCGTGAATAATATCAATCGGTGTTCGGTCTGATAAAGACGAAAATAGATTTGATAACGTTTTGGGAGATTTATTGAGCTTTGAAGCATAAAAAGCAACGTCATGATGTTTTGCAAAATAGTTTTCGACCAAAAATCTAAAGTCTCTCAAAAGATCTGCTTCTTTCTCGCCTGCAATCGTTTTGTTTTCTTTTTTTAATTTTCTGGCGCATAGAATAATAATTCGTTTTAAAATTGATTGCAGCATTTCATATTGCAGATTGTCTTTGGATTTCATTTCAATGCAAAAAATATCCCAAGAGTTTTCAAAAGCATCCAATTCATTTTCTTCAATAGATAATATCGGAACGCTGGTTACATTAAAAAACAAATCGCCTTTTAGACTATTCTCAATTTCTAAACCGATATGATTAATAAAAGGAAGATTGAATTTTATCAATCTTGCTGACTCAAAACTGGCATCTTCAATTTTATGATGATTGGTGAGGATGATAATATCATTTTTAGATAGTTTGTAGTCAATTTGATTCACGATAATACGTGTAGCATTTCCTCTATTCCAGACAAAAGTCATGTCTGTTGAGCCTGTGTCAAAAGTTTTTTCTTTACTGGATTTGGTAATCTCGGTAACTTTTAAAAACTCGAGAGTATTGTTTTCGTAAATCATGATAAATTGCTTTAAGGTATTTTGTTTTTGTCAACAATAGCATAAAGCCAAAATACATACCAAAGAACATTACTAATGAATATCAGTCTTTTGAATAATAGCAAGCCTTGTAAAGTCTCGATATAAGAGAAAATACAAGGATGATGTCGAAATATCGAGACTGTTTATAATCAAAAAAGCAGACTCAATTTAGTAACTTAGCGGAACATTTTTAATTGATTAACTTTAAAATGAGTTTCTATGATAAATTTTCGATTATTGGTTTTGCGAACAGACGATCAGAAAAGGCTGGCTGATTTTTACAGCCAATTTGGACTTACGTTTGATTATCATCAGCATGGAAATTCTCCTTTTCATTATACCGCAGAAATCGATCAAATGGTTCTCGAAATTTATCCTTTAGAAAAAAATCAGACAAAACCAGATACCAGTTTACGTCTCGGGTTTTCAATTGATCATTTTGATGATGTTGTTAATAATTTGAAAGAAAATGAAGTTCCTTTTCAAATGCAGCCTAAACAAACTGATTTTGGTTTTATGGCGATTATTATTGATCCTGATGGAAGAAAAGTGGAACTTTATAAAAATTAGAAGGTTTTACATTTACTGAACAAAAAATCCAAAACCTTTTAAAAATAAATTAGTACAGAAAAAAAATGGAACTTAAATTCAGCCACATCGATATTTTAGTAAAAGATCTGGAAGAAGCATGTGCTTACTATTCTAAAATATTTAATGCCGAAATTTCAAAGAAATTTGAATGGAAAAGAAACGAACTTCATGTGGTCTATGCGGTTGTAAAAATGGGTTTAGAACGTTTTATGCTTGTACAGCCTTTTTCTGGAAATCTTAAAGACTTAATGGATACTAAAGGTGAAGGAACTATTTACAGACACTGCTACTCTACTATTAATATTGAAACTGCTTTTGATGAATTGACAGCAAGCGGTGTGCAGCCAGAAGATGAGAATGGAAATCCTTTATCTAGAGAAGATTTGAGTTCTCCAAGCGGCGTTAAAATTATCTGGCTTCCGAAACGTTTTGGCGAATTTTCTATCGAAATATTAGAAGAAAATAGTCTTAACCACTTTATGATTGATGCTTTTTCTAAATCTTAACTTTCATTAAAATGGAATATCAAAAATTTGTGGCAACAATAATTGATCTTAAGAATAAAGATTTAGAATTTAGGGAAATACTTATCGCTGCTAAAAAATTGGGCGAAGGATATAATGCAGAAATGGAAGTATTACATAACCAAAATGCTGCAGTGCTAAATGAAATAATCGATAAAATTGGTTATCCGACAATTGATAAAGTGGGCAAAGAAGCTAGTGAAGCAGCTTGGCTTGTAATTCAACATGCAATCAGCAAACCTGAATTTATGAAAAAATGCCTGAAATTGTTAGTAAAAGCTGTTAATGAAAATAAGGCCTCTGAAATCAATCTCGCTTATCTGACGGACCGAATAGCTGTTTTTGAAGATAAACCACAGCTTTACGGAACTCAATTTGACTGGGATGAAAATGGATTGTTAAGTCCGAATACTTTTGATGATTTTGAAAGTGTAAATCAAAGAAGAAAAAGGATCGGTTTGAACTCGCTTGAAGAACAGACCGAAAATATCAGGACGCGTGCCCAAAACGAAAATCAATTCCCTCCAGAAGATCTTGAAATCAGAAAATTTGAAATTTATGAGTGGAAAAAAAGAGTCGGCTGGATTATCTAAAGCAGATGAATTTACTAGAAAAACAAATACGGCTTCTTATTCAGAATACCGTATTTATCAAACTAATCAAAATAAAAATTATATGCTTCCTTTAACTTCCCCGCAGGTCAGCATATTTTTGGGATAATAGGGGTTTTTAATTTCTTTACTGTCGCTTGTCCAGACTGCGCCTGTCATTGGGCAGACTTGTAAATATAAAGTTGCATCTGCCGCTTTAAATTTTGATGCCTGATCCCAGTACTTAACAGAAAGTGTTTCAAATATTTTACGCTGTTTATTGATATTTTTTGTAGCGGTAAGCTGCGAAGCCAACTCCATAATTTCTCTTCTTGACGTTGTTGCTTCGTTCATTTTTTCAAGGGACAGCTTTTTAAACTTGAAGTTTTTTAATGAGTTTTTCAACGCTTCTGCATTTTTAACCACAGCAAGACTGTCAGAAGTCAAAAAACTGTTTTTAAGAGCCAGATAATTTTTTGTGATTTCCTTTTTTTCTGTCTCGCGTTTTGCCACCTGTTCTGGAAGCACTTCTTCTTTTGAAGTTAATTGAGCATTAGCGAACGCGCTTAGGAGAATTAACGTTATAACGAATATTTTTTTCATGATGTAGGTTTATCTAATTTGGTGATGATTTTATCTATTTCTAATAAAATACTTTCGTAATGATCTTTGTTAAATCCTGTTGCAGCATTCATCGATTTGGTAACTTCTGTTTTTAATTTCAAAAGATGCTGTCTGCCATATAATCTAACATCGCTTCGTTGTGCTGCATTTAAAGCTTTTCCTGGTTCTACTTCCTTAGGCAATAACAACATTCCTAATTTTTCAATATAACCGCGTTGTAAACTGCGTCTGTAAAAATCTTGTTTTTCGTTGCCGCTGAATTTTACCCAAACTGTCTGCTGCAAATCGTTTAGAAATTCTGGAACCGTATAAGCTCCTTCTGACTGCATTGCTTTTAGACTGATGTTGTAAAGCATTCCAGAACTTAAAAGCATATTTAAAACCTGATTCTGCTGATCTGAAATCTGCTCTGCCGCTTTTAGCGGAACAAGCTGCTCTATTTCCTGTGGATACATCCAAAGAGGTGCCTCAAACAATTGTCTTCCTACATATCCTATTGCTGCTTTTACTTTAGCTTTTGGAACTGGCTGGTAAACAATACCTTTTTCATCAACAGTTCTTTTGGTTACGTAACTATTACCAATATTTTTTAATACGTGATACAAGTATCTTGAATATTGCCCCACAACCGCTTTATGCATATCTGACAAATTATCGTAAGCATCGTTTGGCTGATACGTCCACTGAATAAGATTTGGAACTACTCGTTTTAAATTTTTAATTCCATAGTCGCTTGCTAATACAGAATCATCCCCAAGATCTTCTGACTGACTGCGCGGGTCTTCGTCTTTACCTTCGCCTCCAAACCATAATTTAGGATTAGCGGTTAAGCTGTCTGTTGTTAATTTTGCAAGGATTGTTTCTTCTTCAAATTCATCTTTGGCATTTGGATAATAATTATAACCCCATTTTACGGCCCATTTATCGTACATTCCAATACGTGGATAAATGCCTTGCGGACTAATATTATCTTCTGGCTGTGCTACGTAATTAAAACGGGCATAATCCATAATCGAAACGGTGTGGCCGTTTTCTTCTACCCATTTTTTATCTCTAAGTTTTTCTACCGGAGTAGCGCTGCTGGCTCCCATATTATGACGCAGACCAATCGTGTGTCCGATTTCGTGCGAAGAAACAAAACGGATTAATTGTCCCATTAAGTCATCATCCAAATGCATTTTTCTAGCTCTTGGATCTAAAGGTCCCGCCTGAATCATGTACCATCTCTGCACTAATTTCATCACGTTATGATACCATCCAACATGACTTTCTATAATTTCACCACTTCTCGGATCGCTGATTCTTGGTCCATAAGCATTTGGTGTTTCAGAAGCAAGATATCTTACTACAGAATATCGTGCATCTTCTAAGCTCATTGTTTTATCGTCTTCCGGCCATTCTTTACCAACTATTGCATTTTTAAAACCAGCCGCTTCAAAGGCTTTCTGCCAATCGTTGATTCCTGCAATTAAATACGGTCTCCATTTTTTTGGCGTTGCTGGATCAATATAATAGACAATTTGCTTTTTCGGTTCAACCAATTCGCCTCTCAAATATTTTTTGATGTCTTTGTCTTTTGGCTCTAAACGATAACGCTGTACAATAAATTTCTTCTGCGCTCTTTGTTCGTCATCGTCAAACAGCACATATTTATTAGCAAAATACCCTACTCTTTCATCAAATAAACGCTTACGCATCGGCGTTTTTGGAAGCAGTACAATTGAAGTATTTAAACGCAATGTTATACTGCCGCTGCTTGAGGTAGAACTTGTATACGTTTTTGTTGTTTTTACTTCAATATTAATTGGATATGAATCGATATTTTCGATAAAAGATTTGTCGTCGGCAAGAGACGTTAGTTTTTTTTCTGTTTTCTCTTTGCTTTCTATAGCAAACATGGCATTGTCTTTCTTAAAAACATCGGTTACATCAATAACCAACGCTTTTGTGTCTGGATTGGTTGTTTTGATTGGAAAAGCCGCTACAATCGGGTTTTCATTACTGTTTGCCAATGCTTTTGCAAGCATAGATTCAGACGAGCGAACATCTTGCCTGTATTGTAATGATCTTAGATAAACAGTATTATTTGCTCCTTTTTCAAAATAGATAGTCTGCTCATTTGCTTTTTCACCGCCAAAAATCCCTATTCCTTCTGGAGTAGAAAGATATCGCGTTACAACCAGCATATATCGATTAAAGAGACTGTCTGGAATTTGAAAATAATACTTAGTATCCACCTGACTTACAGTAAAAAGCCCAGCTTTGTTTTTGGCTTTGTCTGTAATAATCTTGTTGTAAGGCTGCATGCCTTTTGGCTGTGTACTTGTACTATCTGCCTTTTTTTCGGGAGTTTGAGCAAAACCATGCTGCTGTCCGGCAGTCAGCATGATTAGTAAAATAAATAGTTTCTTCATTGGAATTAAAACGGAACTTTTTCGTCTGTGTTTAATGTAAGTTTTGGATTTTTTTGCAGAACAGACAATGGAAATGGAATAATGTATAATCTTGAGCCCGGCTGTAAAGTATATGTTTTCTGCGGAACTGTTTTGTTTACAATCGGAAATACTCTTGTTAGAGTTTTTGCATACTCAGACTCCGTATTTAATCTCTTTAAATCAAAAAATCGATTAAATCCTAAAAGCAGTTCTTTTCTGCGTTCATTAACTACCAATTCCATAGTTTCTTTTCTGGTTGTTGGAACGGATACATTTACCGTGCCAGACAAAATACGTTTTGCTCTTAATGTATTTAAGACTCCAACGGCTTCTGTAAATTTATTTTCTCTTGCATAACATTCTGCCAGCATTAAGTATACTTCTGTGGTTTTCATGCCTACTGTTGGATAGAAAAATCTGGTGTATTGTGTTGCCCAATAAGCGGTATTTGAACCTTGATCAAGATTGGTTGTACTCGTAGAATTAAAGAATAAATTAAAACGAGCATCATTTGTACCGAATAAATTTCTCAATTCTGGACTTATAATATAACTCTGAGCAAAATTCATTTCGTTATACCCTGTCATGTACATATAACTCAGTACTTCTACGTTATTTGCTGCAGGAACAGCCAATGCCGTTGGTCCGCCTTGTGCATTGTAAGCCACTAAGTCGAATATCTGATTATTGTAGCTAAGTGATTTTTCTGCTGCTGCCTGCGCTTGAGCAATTTCACGCTTAAACAAATGAACTTTGGCTTTAAAAGCATAGGCAAATGCCAACGAAGGATGATAAACATCTAATGGCTTTTCCTGAAGATACGGCAGCGCTTCTTCAATATCTTTTTGAATAAAAGCATAAACCTGCGCTACAGTAGATTTTGAAGGCTGTGCTTCTAAATCAAATTTGTCCATAATACAGATTCCTCCATCGGTTGAAGCAGTCTGCGGATCGTAACCTTTTGCATACGTATTTATTAATAAAAAGTGATCGTAAGCTCTGTAAATTTTAGCTTCGGCTTTTGCCAATTGCTTGACGTTTTCATCTCCTTTACTATTATCAACTAATGTAATAATGGTATTCCATCTGTTAATATAAGTGTAAGCCTGGTTGTAAAAACTCGAACCTGTTAATAAAGAAACGCGGTCTACACTTTCGTCAAAAGTAAAATTAAGGATATCGATGTTTGGTGTTCTTCCGATTACATTGGCTTCTCTCATCCATTGATCGTCTGACAAATACTGAAAGTTATTAATGGGATAACCTCTATTTGGAAGGGAAACCATTTCATAAAATTGTGCCGCCGTTTCAATAACCAAAGATCCTTTTGGAGTAATATCGGTATACTCTTCGCAAGCTGTTACGCTAAGCATCAAAGCCGATAGCAGTGTTATATATATCTGTTTCATTTTTTAAAGTGTAAGATTAAAGCCGAATAAATAAGTTCTTGGCGATGGTAAATTACGTGTACCGATATTTGCTGAATACACTTCAGGATCAATACGATTTCCTGCTGCACTCCAATACCAAATATTATTTACCTGAAAAGTTAATTTTGCTGATGACAATTTGATTTTGTTTGCAAAGCTTTTTGATAAATTATAAGCTAATGAAGCATTTCTAAGTTTAATGTAATCGCCATCTACAACATTTGCAGTTGAATTTCTCCATTGACTGCTGATTGTTCCTGCATAATTTCTAACACTTTCGTCAAAATCTACATACAAACGGGTATTGTCATTTCTATTAGAATCGGTGTAACGATCTGCAATTCCATTAAGTGTTACAGCATCTGTACTCATATCCATAGTTTCTTTACGCATTACATTTCCTCCTGAAAAGACCAACAAGAAATTCAGGTCGAATTGTTTGTATGAAAAACGTTGTGAAACTGAACCCGTGTAAGTTGGCGTTAAACTTCCCATGTTTACAAGAGCATCAGGATTTGTAATAGTTTTAATCGTAGTTCCGATCGGGTTTCCGTTGTTGTCAAAAGTAATTGACGGATTACCGTTTTCATCCAAAACATAAGGATACCCGTTTACAGTTCCTCCGTATTGGTACGCATACAAACTATTATAAATATCATCTTCCTTGAAATAATCTGTTGGTGAACCCACATAAACCGATGCAGAAGATTGAGCTCTTGTTACTTTTTTTACAGTTGTTCTGTTGAATGCTAAAATTAAATTAGAAGCAATTTTAAAATTACCATCGTTATACCATTCAGAACCAAAGTTGAATTCTATACCTTTATTTTGCAAAGCTCCTGCATTAATTCTCCTTGTCGTAGCACCAACTGTAGGGTCTAAATCTGTTGTAGCCAATAAGTCACTGCTGTATTTTCTGTAAACATCAATAGTTCCGTTTAATTTATTTCCAAACAAGCTAAAATCTACACCAACATTGGTTCCTTGTGTTTTCTCCCATCTAAGCATTGGATTTGGCTGCCCGGTAACATTAATGTATTGAAGCGACTGATATAAATTGTCATTTCTTCTAGTAGCGGTTACATAAGGTGTTGTACTTTGATCTACGTTTCCGTTAACCCCAATAGTAGCTCTCAGTTTAAGTGTATTAACCCATTTTATTTCTTTCATGAATTCTTCACTGCTGATATTCCATCCTAAACCTGCAGACCATAAAGGGCGGTTTTTATATTTAGGATCAACTCCAAACAAATCGGCTCTGTCTACTCTGTAACTTCCTGTTACGTTATATTTAGATAAAAAAGTATAACCTAAACTGCTGAATACAGAGAAATAACGATGCAAAACTTCCGTCTGTGTTCTTGATGGCGCTGCCAATGTTCTGTTATTTCCGTAAATATAACTTGCGACTCCTGTCTGACTAAGAGAAAGCGTATTAAGCGTTGCCGAAGTAAGCGTTACAGGATCATAACCGTATCGAATTTGTTCTATATTTCTAGGAATAAACGTTTCGCGCATTTCCATACCTGCAAGTGCATTTACCGAATGCTTTCCGTCTGCAAAATCCTGATTGTAATCTAATTGATTTCTAAAAGAATAATTACTTGCCTGACTGTTCCATTGTTTGTATCGGCCTCCTGAAGAAAAACCATCTACATATGTATACGCATTTGTTGTTGGGTTATATCCCGTTAATGCATTAATTGCCATACGCATTTTATAAGAATCAACAGAGTAATATTGCTCATTATCGTTTTTCCTTACTTCATACTGAAATTGTGTATTAAAACTCAATCCTCTCCAAATCTTAGCACGAATATTGGCAAATGTTCTTAAACTTAGTGAGCTTTGTTTTGTAATACCATTATTAAGTTCGTCTAAAACATTAAAACTAGTTGATTTAAAACCACTTAATCCAGCTAATTTTTCTGCTACAGCAGGATTAATAATAGCTCCAGAAGTAAAGCCGTCGCTAATACCTACAAATGGAGACAATACATGATTTCCGTTATCATCTGTAATGCGTTCGTATCTTTTCTGAATATCTAATTTATTGTAACTATCATCTGTAACATCATCGTTGCTGTAAGTTCCGTTTATTCCAAATGTCGCATTTAACCAGTTGTTTATCTGAAAACTGCTTTTTGCATAAAGATTAAAATTTCGACTCTGATTATTTACAATACGATTTTGAGATTGGTCATAATTAAGCGATACATACGTATTTTGTTTACTTGTGCTTCCAGAAAAGGCAACATTATAACGCTGTCTAAATTCTTTCTGCCATACATTATCTCGGTAATCTTTTACAAAATCATTTTTTCTCCATTGACCAATAGTAGCATCATAATCTGAACTGTTGATTTTACCTTCCTCCAAATTCCTATTAAGCTGATAAAGCGGACTATAATACTTCATACTGCTGTTTCCAATATCGCCGTAACTGTTGAACATAGTAGCGGTATTGGCATATCTAGCTCTTTCTCTGTTATAAACCGCTTGTTCATAATCGATTATATCGCTTGTAGAAGCATAATTCAAATCTCTTAAATTTGGTTTATCAGCAATAAAAAAATCGGAGTTTAATGTTACCTTCAATCTTCCATTTCCTTTTTTGGTAGTTAAGACAATAATACCATTGGCAGCACGCGAACCATAGATAGAAGCTGCTGCTGCATCTTTAAGAACATTGACACTTTCGATATCATACGGATTAATTTCGTCTAAAGTCAATTCAGTTGGCAAACCATCGATTACTATAAGCGGACTATAACCAACCGTCAATGTAGAAAAAGTTCCCATACCACGTAAAATTGGTGTGTCTGCAGAAGCTCCGGTTGGATTTTTCTGATACATCAAACCTGAAACACGTCCTTCTAGTGCGGTCATTAAATTACCATTGATATTTTCGTTTAAGGTTTTTTCATCAACTTTAGCAATAGAACCAGTAAAATGCTCTCTGGCAATAGTTTGATAACCTGTAACTACAACCTCTTTCATTGTAGAAATTTTGTCTTCTACAACAAGAGTTAAATCTGTACGTCCGCTTATGCCAAAAGATTTTTTCTCAATAGTTAATCCAGAACATTCTAGAATGGCATTTGGAGACACTTTATCAAGAGCAAAACCTCCGTCAAAATCGGTTATACTTGTTCTGTTTGTTCCTGCAATAGTAACGGTAACACCCGGAAAAGGTTCATTTTTATTATTTAATACTTTTCCTCGGATGTCGATTAGGTCGTTTCCCCGCTCTTCGGTTTTTGAAGCAGTTACCACTATAGTTTGATTAGTAAGCGTAAACTTTACATTTTGATTTCTAAAAACCTGACTTAAAGTTTCGTTCAGAGACGAATTCTTAACATTAATGCTCACAGGCTTAGCATCTTTAAGCAGTTTTTGAGTATAAAAAACTTCGTAATTCGCTTGTTTTCCAATTTCTTTTAAAACCTTTTCGAGAGGTGCGTCTTTAAAATTAATTGTGATATTCTGCGCTTGGCTTGTAAAACCACAAAGCAATAATACCATGCTGATCAGCCATAAACGATTCGAAAAATTACATTTCGGAATCTTTTTCTTCAGTTTTTTGTAAGGTTTTTTTGGTTGTAAATTTAATTTCATACATTTACATTGGTTATAGTTAAACAATAGGTGGACAACTTATACTGGGCTATACACTTTTATAACAACCAGGAGTATCGCAACTACTTCTGGTTTTTTAGTTTATAGACTCAATATAATCGGGTAAACTTAAAATTTAGGGATACACAATAATTGTTTTTCCTTCTACCTTAAATTTTATATTACTAAGCTCAAGTACTTTTAATACTTCAGATAAATTTTTATTTCTAAAGGTACCGCCGTTAAATCTCACATCCGAGACATCGCCGCGATATTCTACTTTAATTCCGTACCAGCGTTCCAGCTGTTTCATAACCGATTTTAGGTCGGCGTTATCAAATTTAAATCGGCCGTTTTTCCAAGCAATTGCAGCTTCTGTATCCACTTCTTTTATTGAAATTTTAGCAGTGTTATCAGAAACACCAGATTGCTGACCTGGTTTTAAAATTGCTTTTTGATCTCTAGAAGTAACGGCAACACTTCCTTCTAATAAAGTAGTTTTTACAACCGACTCGTTATCATAGGCATGAACATTAAAATGAGTTCCTAAAACCTCAATAGACTGTTTATCAGATTTTACAATAAAAGGTTTCGATTTGTCTTCGGCAACTTCAAAATAAGCTTCTCCATCTAACTCTACAATTCTTTTACTGCCATTAAATTGCGTTGGATATTTAACCGATGAAACTGCGTTAAGAAAAACTTTGGTTCCGTCTGCCAAAACAATATTATACTGTCCTCCAGTTGGTGTCGAAAGTGTATTGAATGAATTCTCGTCTTCTTCTGAAGTGTCCGCATTTGGATTTATCACATAAGTAATCACGCCGTTGGCATCTATTTTAATAGTCACCTGGTCCTGATCTCCTTCTTTTGCAATTGTATCTTTTGAAGTTATATCAGACAAAACAATTTGTTTTCCGTTAGAAAGCGTTAAGATTCCTCTATTTCCACCCGGAGCAATTTCGACTGGTTTCGCAGCAACCTGAATATTTTGTTCTTTCTCTGATTTTGTAAAATAGAAAATTCCAGTACCCATTAATACCGCAATCGATGCAGCAACAGCAACGCGCGGCCAAATACGAATCACTTTCGGTTCTTGGTGTAAGGGTAATTTCGATTTCAAATAGTCGTAACTATCTTCCAGCTCGTATTCATTAAGTTGTTGATTACTATTAGAAGCTTTATGTAAATACCAAGCTTCTAATTTATCTTTTTCTTCATGAGATAAAGTGCCTTCCTGATATTTTTGCAGCAGTGTTAAGAATTCTGTTTGATTCATAAATTACAATACGAAATTTTTGTCCCGTTTTAAATAAGACAGTTATAAAGGGCTTTTGTCATAGACAAAAACAAAAAAAAATTAAAAAAAGATTATTATATCGTTAACAAAACAAAAGAAACGATGCTTTCTATTTACAAATGAAGCAGTTACAAAAAGAAAATATTTCAAAAATTAACAAAAAGAATTACAATAATTCATCAAACAAAAACATGCATTAGAGATTTTAGTTTTTCTCTAAGAATTTTTACTGAATTATAGACTTGTTGTTTCGCTGTTTTATCGGTAATATTTAACTGATCTGCAATTTCATCATACGAAAGCTCTTCCACTTTTCGTAATAAAAAAACTTCTCGCATTTTTTCTGGAAGTAAAGCGATCTCTTTTGCAATAATTGCTTCTAATTCTTTTTCTCTAAGATTAGAATCTGCAAACGCATAGTCAATTTCGATAAAATCTGAAAAAGAATCGGCATAACGAGAAACCACATTTTCGTGAGCGATATGATTGAGGACACGGTTTTTTACCGCTTTGTATAAATAAGAAGAAAATGATCCTGTAATATTTAACTCGTGGCGTTTGTTCCAGATAGTCAAAAATACTTCTTGAACCACATCATTCGCTTCATCCTGACTGCCTAGAATTTTATAAGCATGATTAACAAGAAGTCGTGAGTATCTTTTGAAAATTTCTGTATAGGCCAATTGATCATCTTTCTTGAGAAGATTTAACAAAATAAGATCAGTATATTGGCTGTAAAGAGACATTAATAAAACAAGGTGAGTATCAAAAATGCAATATTACTCATTTTTTGCTTTAAAAACCAAAAGGCAATCTATAAAACATTGCAGATAGTTCAATGATTTTTTATTTTAACAAGAATAAATCTAAAACAGAACTAGCTAATTCTAAAAAGCTTAGAAAATAGTTAATTCTGTTTCTAAATTATTTGATGGGATTTAAAATAAAAATATCGTAGTAAAACCTATAATTAATATTAGGTTTATTTAGGAAGATATACAAAAAACGTTGTTCCGATTCCAGGCTTACTTGTAAAATTTAGAATTCCGTTATGATTTTCTATGATTCTTTTACAAAGCGCTAATCCTATTCCGTTTCCGCCGTATTTATCTCTTTCGTGCAAACGCTGGAACATATCAAATATACGCCCTGAATATTTGTTATCCATTCCTATTCCATTATCTATAACTTTTATAACCTGATAATTTCCAATTGGTTTATATTGATCTTCTTCACTACTGTCTTCATCGGCAGTGATGGTTAAGACTGGTTCTTCAGAATTGAATTTAAGCGCATTATTAATTAGGTTAAAAAATAATTGGCGAAGTTGTGTGCTGACTCCAGCAACTATTGGAAGCGGACTTATATTGATCAACGCATTTTTTTCTTCAATTACCAGACTTAAATCGTTAATTGTTTCATGCACAATTTCATTAAGATCAACTGGTAAAAGTGTATGAACATTGTTATCTACTTTTGAATAATTTAGCACATCAGAAATCAGGTCAGACATTCTTCCTGCTGCACCCATAATTTTATCAAAATAATACTGATTCTTCTGTTCTTCCGTTAAATCTTCTCCAGCACGCGAAAGCATGATTCTAATTTTACGTAATGGTTCTTGTAAATCGTGGCTGGCAATATAAGCAAACTGCTGTAACTCTTTATTTTTAAATATCAGTTTAGAATTGGCGTTTTCTAATTCTCTTTGAATTGCCTTTAACTCTGAATTATTTTTAAGAGTTTCTTCGACCGTTTTTTGAGCGTGAATATCTACAAAATAAACAAGCCAGCTCGTAAAAGTGCCATCTTCAATTTTGTTTGGTGTAATAGAAATTAAATACCATCTATACGAATCTCCTTTTTTAACACGAGCTTCTCCAAAATATTCTGATTTATTTTTCTTTAATCTGTTCCAGTTTTCAATTATTACGTCTAAATCATCTGGATGTACAAAAGTGCTTAATTCTTTTCTTTCAAAAACAGTAAACGACGACTGCAGTGTTTCTTGAAGCGATTCATTTATCAGCAGCACATGATTACGTTCGTTGATAATACAGATTAAAATCGGAATTGTATTTGCCAGCTGTCTGTATCTATTTTCACTTTCGCTTAATTTTTCAGAAAGAGCAATAAGTTCAATATTCTTTTTTCTCATTTCGTCATATGGCGACAATGGCGACTCATATTTAAAATAATCAACAAGACTTTTTATTTTCGCCTCCGAAAGAAGTCCCGGAGAAGAAACTTTTTGACTGAATTTTGTTACTGAAATATTATCTGAATAACTATAAGCTATATTTCCCGAAAGTTTAGAAGCATATCTAAATGCTTCCGGGTTACAAGTTTTGAGATCTACATCATCATTAAGAACTGCTACAATTTCTTTATGTGTTGTCTTAACAACATTGATACCTAAAGTTAATATTGAATTTTCGCCATTAGCAATGGAACATCTTGCCACTTCAGAAACTGCAGTAGCAAAACGAGTTTGCAAAGATGAAGGCATACCGCACATTTCGGCAATCTTCATGGATCGTTTATGGGCCAAAATAAGGTCCATTTCGTTATCAAGATTAATCTTTACAATCTCCTTCATAAATTAACTAAGTTATTTTACCGACAAGTACTGTAGCATCATCTGTACCTCTAATATTATCTTTGTACAAACAAGCGGCAATAACTCCCGAATTCTGCTTTATAATGGACATCAGATCGTTTAAATTCCATCTGGTTCTCAATCCATCACTGTGCATTATAATAATTTGATGTTTTAGATAAGGCACCGTTGTACTTTTCATTGTTCTAGGAATATTCATTCCAATAATTCCGTTATAAGGCGTATAGGTTTTATTTTCCAGTCCTCTATAAATACGGGTATTGATATTACCAATACCGCAGATATTCCAAGTCTGGCTTTTAAAATCTGCAATAGCAATAGTCGCAACCAATCCGCGTGTTTTTTTTACTGCATCATGAATATCGCGCAATATATCTACTGCTTCTTCTCCTTTAGAACGAATAAAAGCTTTAATGGCTATTTCGACAGCTTCGTGAGCATGTTCTCCATGACCGAGCCCATCTCCTACAAATATCTGAAAACCTTTTGAAGTATGTTTTACATAATACCCATCTCCGCAGACAATTTCACCTGGATAATTTACACTTACAACATCATAATTAAAACCAACTGGAAGAGCAGGTGTTTTTGGATCGGCTTTCTCACAAATTCTAACATATTGAACTGTTCCCCAATCTCTTAGCGAATAAATTTGAAAATCATTGCTTAATCTTTTAATTGAGCCAAGGCCATGCCCAAGTGTATTTGAAGTAGAATAGCCGTCATTCATTATTTTAACGACATTATCAATTCCTTTGCCTTTATCTAGACAGTAAATTTCGATTTCATTAACCCCTTTTACTTCTCTTGCTCTATATAAAAACTCGCCTCCGTTTGCATATTTTAAAAGATTAGAAGTTAATTCTGCGACAATAATATCGGTTTCAGCCGCACGATGTACGCTGAAACCAGATTGTAAAGCAAGATTGTGTATTTCTCTTTTAATAAAAGCAACCAGACTACGGTCTTCAATTTTGTAGCTGGAAAAAGTGTTATCCATTTTTCCATTTTATTATAGTAACGGTAGTTCCCACTCCCACTTCTGTTTTTAAATCAAATTCATTAACAAGTCTTTTTGTGCCTGGCAGTCCAAGCCCTAAACTTTTTCCCGTGCTGTAACCGTCTTTCATGGCCAAATCGACATCTACGATTCCGGGACCATTATCAGAAAAAATAACACGAACACCTTTATCGCGTCCGTTGCTTACTTCTTCAACAATAACTTTTCCGCCGCCTCCATATTTCAGAAGATTTCGTATGAGTTCGCTAGTGGCAGTAATTAGTTTGGTCTGATTTAAAATACTCATCCCAGCCTTTACCCCATAGTCTTTTACGCGGTTGCGCAAAGGCACCACGTCTTGTTCTCTTACGATTGCTACTTCTATTTTATTCGTCGTCGTTATCGTCATCGATCTGCTCTTCGTTAATGTCAATATACATTTTTGCGCGAAGCAGATCCATCCCTTTTTCAACATTCAGAGCGCTGATAACGCCATTTAATGACAATCCGAGCTCAACAAGCGTAATAGCTACGGCAGGCTGCATCCCTACAACAACTGTATGAGCATCTAATATTTTTGCCATTACTGCTATATTTCCTAAGATACGACCCATAAAAGAGTCAATTATGGAAACAGCTGATATATCAATCAAAACACCTTTAGAATTGTGTTTATTAATTGTGTTTATTAGGTCAGACTCAAGATTTTCTGCCAATTGGTCATATAAATCCACCTGTATGGTAACCAATAGAAAATCTCCCATCTTAAGTATAGGAATTCTTTCCATATCATTCAAAAATCTAAAAATAAAACTATAGTTTTCTTTTCACTACAGACAATTGAAGCATATTAAATGCAGTCTGTAATGCGCTTGCCAATGTTGCTTTAGTAATAATTCCTTCTAGATCTATTCCTAAATGCACAACAGTCTGCGCAATTTCTGGGCGAATACCGCTAATAATGCATTCTGCTCCCATTAATCTTGTTGCGCTTACTGTTTTAATTAAATGCTGTGCTACAAGTGAGTCTACAGCAGGAACTCCAGAAATATCTAAAATAGCAATAGAACTTTCGGTATCAACAATTTGCTGTAATAAATTCTCCATTACGATTTGCGTACGAGAACTGTCAAGCGTACCAATAATAGGAAGCGCTACAACACCATCCCAAACACGGATTACAGGAGTTGAAATTTCGCTGATTTCATCTGTTTGTCTCGAAATTACATCTTCACGTCCTTTTAAGAAAGACTCAAAAGTCATGATTGTTAAGTTATCGACAACATTATTTAATTCAAGATTTGCAGCGTAAAGGAGCGCAGGATCACTTTCTATTTCTGAAAGTATTTGTGAAGCTGCTTCTTTAAAAGAAATAATATATTGCCCTGTTTCACGCGATGAGAAACCACGTTTTGCTCTTGAGATTGAGATTCCAGTCAATAAATCGTATAATTTTTCAAATTCCTGCGAATTTAAGTCTGAACTATTACCGCCTTGTTTTATGGCATCCAAGAAAAGCGTTGTAAATTCTTTCGATTCTTCTTCTTCTGTAGCTCCGTCAGTCGATCCTCTCTCTAAAAGAAGTTGTGTCCAGATAGTATTTAATTTGCTTTCATAATCTTTTAGGCCTGCTAAAACGTTCTTTTGCATTTTTTTTGATGTTTGGGTTTCCAAACAAATATAAGAAATAAAAAGGCGAAGATTTAACGGAATTAAAAAAATCTTAAAACAATTTCGTTTTTACAACATTTTTTTGAGAATTTTTAAATTTCTAAATGCCTATTAACCGTTTAAATTCTTAAAACACAATAAATCTTAAAAATTAGATTTGATATCAAACTACTATAATATCAATTATTTAGTAAGACCAAATTCATCAATTTTCCAACCATTTTTTTGTTTTATCAAACGAAAAACAGCATTGTATCTTTCTTTTTTATTGTCATAAGTAATTTCCCAATTTTCTTTAATTTTGACTTGTTCACCAAAACTACCTGTTCCCCCTAAACTCTTAATACGAGTAATATTAGGAAAAGGAAGCAAAACACTTTTAACTTTCTGAGCCATTTGCTGCGTACAATGTTCTTCTGCAGCCGCCATTTTTTGCTGCATTAATGCATAACTAAAATACGCAACAATTTCATTTGGACTAAGTTTAGAAACATGCTCTGAAGGATTCTCATTACGAATAAATTCGCAGTGCATACTTCCATTTTTGCTGACAATATTTACTGTACCATTTTCATATTTTACTGTAATTATTGATTCTGTATTCTCCGTTTTCTTAGGATATTCTGTTCTTTTGGTTATTTTTATCACCCTATTTTCAGCATCATAAACATTTATAATGCTTTCTGTACGATTGTAATCGCTTCCAACAAAATATTTTTTCTCATAAAGCAAGACAAAACATTTTGAATTGTATACTGTTTTGATCTCTTTTCGAACATCATAACTTCCATATTCTGTTCTAATTTCGGTCATTGTATTGTCTAGAAAAGAATATTCGGCATTTTTACTTTTTTCAAATGATGCTATAGTTTCTTTTTCGATTTCTTTCCAATCTTTTTTAACTGAGAAATAATTATTTAAATCTATTTTCTTAAAAACAGATTCATCTATTTTTTCGATAAGGGTTTCTTTGTCTTTAAAATCTAAAAACTTATTGGTTCTAAAAACTTCGTATGCTTCTGTAGAAAGATTTTCTTTTTTGGAAGGAGAATAAATCTGATCGAAAACCTGTTCGTCAGGATTTCCTTGAGCATTGCAAAAAACAGCAGTTATCGAAAGCAAAAGAAATAAAGTTTTCCTCATAATGTATTCTCTTTTATTTACTTAAATTGAAGATATAAAGATTAAAAAAATATTTAAAATTCGTACAAAAAAAATCATACTGCTGATTCAATTAGTATCTTTTTAAATAAAAAATGGCGCCAACATAAAGTCAGCGCCATTTCTTATTGAATGTAAAAGTGATTTTTTCTTTAAATAATCGCTAAATTATTTTACGTCAAACCAAAGTTTTGTAGTAAGCAAATCTTTTCCTTGAACTGATATTGCAGCTTGATAACTGTTTCCATTTAAAGATTGTTCTGTACCTGGATAAAAGAAACGTGACGGAATCTGACCATCTAAAACGGTTGCTGGACCAGCAGTCAAAACAGGATAATCCAATCTTCTCCATTCTGCAAAAGCATCCAGACCTTGTCCGTAAAATGCGATCCATTTTTGAGTTCCTATCGATTTTGCATAATTAGACGCATCATATTTTACAACAGCCTGATTCAGGTAATTGGTAATAACTGTTGCATCTGTAATCCCAAATTGATTAAAAGAAGCTGTAATCGCATTTTTATAAAGCTGTTCTGCATCTCCCGAAATATAACCGCGAGCAACGGCTTCTGCAAGATTGAACAATACTTCAGAATACGAATAAATTACCGCCGGCGATGTTGATGTAAGGAAATAAGTTCCTGGTTTTGATGTTTTGGCAAAACCCTGACTATTAGCATCACTGTTTGATAAACCATTTCCTCCTCCAACATATTTACCAACGCTTGCATCTGAAGGCAGCTGCGCATAAACTGGTAAACGCGGATCTGCTAATTCATATAATTTATCTACAATCGTTTTTGAAACACGATAATCATCACGAGTTTCAAACCAAGCCGAAGCTGGATTCTGCTGTGGTGAACTAATGTATGTAAATTTAAATGTATCGTTGTTGCTCGCAAGCACGCCTCCGGCATCAGTTGTTGCATCAATAGCAGCTTGTTTAGCCAATGCAGGTTCTCTATCTGAAATTCTAAGAGCAATACGCAGACGTAGTGAATTCACAAATTTTTTCCATTTAGCAATGTCACCTTTATACACTAAATCACCAGTTACTGCGCCATTTGAAGTCCCTAACAAAGACTGTGCTTGTTTTAAATCTTCCAACAAACCTGTATACACCTCTTTTTGAGTGTTGTATGCAGGCGTTATACTTTTACCAGCTTCTTTGTACGGAATATTTCCATAAGCATCTGTCAGTAATAAAAATGTCCAAGAACGAAGCGTTAACGCAATTCCTTTATAATTTGAATTTGCCTGTGCATCTGGGAAATCGATAATAGTATTCAAATCTGTAATTAAGGTCGCGTAACCCGTATTCCATAAAGAAGTGAATGAAGTGTTAGAAACATCATATCGGTCTGGTTCCGTATATTGAATTTTAGCCCAATGCTGCACAAATAACAAAGATGAATCAAAGTTATTTGTAGACCCCCAATATAAGTCAGCTCCTTGTTTTAATGTTCCTGTCAAAAGGTAAGGCGCCAATGGTGTTTCGGTTGCATTCGGATTTTTATTAATATCATCCAACGTGTCGCTGCAAGAGCTGAACGTTAATGCAAATAAAGTTATATAAGCTATTTTTTTTAGCATGATTCTGTATTTTTAGAATTTAAGATTAACATTAAGACTGAAATTTCTTGTTGTTGGCAGCGATAAACTCTCCAAACCTTGTGCATTTCCAGTATTAAAAGCAGTTTCAGGATCAATATTTGGTGCATCTTTATAAATAAAGAACAAGTTACGGCCAACAGCAGTAATACTAGCCCCTTCTAATCCAAGTCTTCTAGCAAATGCTTTAGTGAAATTGTATGACAATTTTATTTCTCTCATTTTTACAAAAGTAGAACTGTAGATATACGCTTCACTAATATTGTATGATGCCTTGTAATATTCCTGCGCACTAAGTACGGTAGTATTTGGAGCTCCATTTTCATAAACACCATTAAAGATCATACCGTCATCATATACTGTAGCTCCAGCTGGTGCAGTTCCGTTTACAAGCGTTTTTGTAGTGCCATTCAAATAGTAATTTAAACCGCCGTTTTCAGCGCCACGTCCTGGAAGAGTTGATGCCAATACTCCTGTATAAGTACCTGTTCTGTTAGTTCCTGAGAAAATTTCCCCACCTACACTTGCATCAACAAGGAATGATAATTCAAGATTTTTGTATGTCAATGTATTGGTAACACCTGCTATATAATCTGGTGTATAATGTCCTAATACTCTTTTTGTTGGATCTGCTTTTGGAAGACCGTTTGCTCCTACTACGATATTGCCGTTCGCATCACGTAAATAAGCCGTTCCGTAAAGTGCTCCATACGCCTGTCCTACAGATGCCAAAACATCTACACCTCCAGAAGTACCGATTGTATAATTTTGAATTTGTTTTGCATAATCTAAAATTTCAACTTTACTTGTGTTTTTAGAATAATTTGCGCCAATATTCCATTTGAAGTTTTCGGTTTGAATCGGGCTTCCGTCCAATTGAACCTCTATACCGCTGTTGTTTATTTTACCAGCATTAATTAACTGTGAGTTGTAACCGCTTGAAGTAGTGGTTTTAATCTCCAAAATCTGGTCAAAACTATTTGTATTGTAATAAGCTACATCAAAATGAAGTCTGTTTTTCCAGAAAGAAGCTTCTAAACCAACCTCTGTTGAACGTGTTGTTTCTGGTTTCAGGTTCTCATTAAGTTTTCTTTGAGATGAAGTCTGAATAGGATTTCCGTCAAATGCCGTTTGGAAATTATAAACGGTAGCCAACTGATACGGATCTGCATCGTTACCCACTTCAGACCATCCGCCTCGTACTTTTAAGAAATCAAGCGTATTACTTTTTAAGTTTAAAGCTTCAGATAAAATTAAACTACCATTAATAGATGGATAAAAGTAAGAACGGTTACTGCTTGGCAATGTAGACGACCAGTCATTACGAGCTGTAAGGTTTAAATAAGCATAATTTTTATAACCAAATTGCGCCGAAGCATATGCACTATACACTCTTAATCTTGATAATGAGTTTGACGACGTTAACGGATCTCTTGAATTTGTTAAAGTATACAAATCTGGTACAGCTAAACGCGGTGCTTTTTGATAATTGTTTGCATCGCTGTGGTTACGAATATTAAATCCGGCAAGAGCATCTACAGTAAAATCATCGTTTAGTTTTTTAGTATAAGTAAAAATACCCTCTGTATTTTGCTCATTTACAGTGTAAGCATCTTCTGCATACGAACCAAAAGGAGTTCCGTTTGTACCGTATCTAATCTCATACTTTCTTCTATCATTATAATAATCAACTCCTGTACGGAATTTAAAATTAAGTCCTTCTGCCAATTTTGCATCCAAATGCACATCTCCGATTATACGGTTACGCTGCTGGCTTGTGGTATTGTAATACGCATTCCAATAAGGATTACTATAATAACTGTTATTCCAGTTAACGTCTCTATTATTTTGAAGTTCGTTGATATCAACCTGACGGCCAAACCAAAGAAACTGAAGCATTACACCTGCAGCACGGCTTCCAGCAGGACCTCCTGGTAAAGCTGGAGCATTAGTTGTCGTATAATTAGCCGTTACCCCAACTTTAATATTTTTTGAGATTTGGTAATTCGTATTAATTGTAAAATTTGTTTTGTTTACTTCACTATTAGGAACTGTTCCCAATTGTTTTTGATTATTTACCCCTAAACGAAAATCTGATTTATCATCTGATCGAGCCACAGAAATACTATTGTCATAAGTAACCCCATTGTTAAAGAAGTCTTTCACATTATTAGGATGCGCTACAAAAGGCACAGCTTCTCCATTTGAGAAAAATTGCGGAATAAGGCGCCCATCCATTCTTGGTCCCCAGCTTTCATCAACACCATCATTTACACCACCACCTTTACCGTCAACAAAACTAAATCGACCGTTTGATCCTTGTCCATACGAATTTTGAAAACTTGGTAAAGTTGCTATTTGTGAAATTGTTATACCCGAATTTAAAGTGATTCCCAATCCTTTTTGGTTTTTTCCTGATTTTGTAGTAATCAAAACAACTCCATGTGCCGCACGCGATCCGTAAAGTGCTGCCGCGTTTGGTCCTTTTAATACTGTTAAGGTTTCAATATCGTTAGGATTTAAATCCGAAATTGCATTTTTAAAGTCACGTGTAGCTCCAACAGTTCCTAATTGTGAGTTATCTACCGGAACTCCATCTACCACAAATAACGGTTGATTGTTTCCTGCGATCGAAGTTTCTCCACGAATAATAATACGCGAAGATCCCATATCTCCTTGTGAATTTGTTATACGTACACCAGCCAATTTACCGCTAAGACTGTTTAAGAAATTGGTTTCTTTTGTCTCTGCCAGATCTTTGTTTTTAAGCGCCTGAGTAGTATAACCTAAAGATTTCTTTTCTTTGGAAATCCCTAAAGCCGTTACGACAACTTCTGATAATTGATTTTGTTCTTCCGTCAGACTAATAGTAACCGGATTTTCATTTACCACAACTTCTGCTCTTTTGTATCCTAAAAACGTAACAATTAGAGTATAAGGTAATTTTTGTCCCGTTTGAAAATAGAATTTTCCATCAAAATCTGTTACAACCCCGTGAGTTGTGCCTTTTATGTTTATTGAAGCCCCAATAATAGGTTCTTTTGTAGCGGCGTCTATTACCGTTCCTTCAAGTTTGGATTGTATTAAAGGTTTTGTTTCTTGGGCTGTAATTCCTATGGAAATCAACAAAATACACAACCATAAAAAGCTATTTAATTTTTTTTTCATTACTTTGTTTTAGTTTAATAAAAAGGTGAGCTGAGAACAGATTCATTCCGTTTTCGCTTCCTTATAGAGATGTACAATTTCTTTTAAGCTTTAACCATTTCTGCTGCAACAGAAATGGTTTTTTATCTGCAGCACATTCGTTTTTTCATTTTTCTTTCTATTTTGGATTACTACTATTTAAACTGGTCTTCAAATTTTTCATAACGATTTAAAATTCAAGAATTTTAATAGTAAACTATCACTCACAAAGTCTATTTTTTCAGATTAAAAATGAAGTACATTTTGGTATGTAATTCGTTTAGTTCCTTACAAACTCTTAAATTCTACTAATTTGATAGAACAAAAGTATATTTAAAAAAACTACTCCCAAAATTTAAATCAAACTTTTTGCAAAAAAAATGTTAAGTAAAAAAGACTAAAATTTATAAAACACTAAAAACAAAACACTTAAGAAATAAAGCTTAATTTAAACTCTGTAGGATTTTTTGCAATTCATTATGTTAAATTTTCAAAAAATGAGTTAATAGAAGTTTTTTATTCTTTTTATAAATACTAAAAACCATCAGATGATTTCAAATTATAAAGGCTATAAGTTCTAATTTATACTGCGAGTTGTACGATATTTATTTCGAATATATTTGAGTACTTTTGCCACAGAATATGAGTATTCGTTTAAATCTGAAATTCAATTCAGGAAAAAATATCGAGTGAAAGAAGCAGTACATAAAGACAATAATTGGACTATTTGTGAAGAATGTCAAGGACGAGGCAAAAAAAGCCGCAGACTGAACAAAAAAGTTCGTCTTGATTATCAAAATGCTTTAGAGCAGTTTGAAAAAACAAATGGTGAAGGTATTGCGCCTCTTAAACCTAAAGCACCGCTTTATAATTGTTTAAAATGCTCTGGATCTGGACTTATTCCTGCTGAAAATGCTCCAGCTCCAAACCCCGATTATCCGCACGTAGCTATTATTGGCGGCGGTATTGGCGGAGTAGCTTTAGCCGTTGCTTGTCTGCATCGTGGTATTCCATTTACACTTTATGAACGCGACAATCATTTTGAAGCCCGATCGCAAGGTTATGGTCTTACGTTACAACAAGCCAGTAAAGCAATTGAAGGTTTTGGGATTTTTTCATTGAATGAAGGCGTAGTTTCAACCCGTCATTTGGTTCATACTCCAGAAGGAAAAGTTGTTGGTGAATGGGGCGTTAGAAAATGGATTCATTCTGATGAAAGAACGGCACCAAAACGCAGTAATATACATATCGCAAGACAATCGCTTCGTTTGGCTTTGTTAGAACAACTAGGCGACAATAATGCTGTAAAATGGGGACATCAATTACTTGATTTTAAACAATCTGAAGACAAAACCATCGATTTAAGGTTTGAGGTAAATGGTGAAATAAAAAATACTAAAGCCGATCTTGTTGTAGGTGCCGACGGAATTAGAAGCGTTGTGAGAACCTTATTAATAGGCGAAAAAACTCCTCTGCGTTACTTAGGTTGTATTGTAATTTTAGGTATTTGTCCTTTGAGCGCTCTCGAAGATGTTGAAAGCGAATTACTGGATTCGGCTACCGTTTTTCAAACGGCTAATGGTAACGAACGAATTTATATGATGCCATTTACCTCCGATTCTATAATGTGGCAGTTAAGTTTTCCGATGTCTGAAGAAGAAGCCAAAACGTTAAGCAGTTTAGGAACTCAGGCACTTAAAGAAGAAGCTCTTAAAAGAACGCAGTGGCACTCTCCTATTCCTCAAATAATACAAGCAACAAATACAGAACAGATTTCGGGTTATCCTGTTTACGATCGAGAATTATTGCAGCAAGAATTATTAGAAAACAACGGACCAATAACTCTAATCGGCGATGCTGCGCACCCTATGAGTCCGTTTAAAGGACAAGGCGCTAATCAAGCTCTTTTGGATGCACTAACATTGGCTAGAGGTATTTATAAAGGTTGTAAATCGAAAGATTTTTGGAAAGAAAACGGATTGCGTAAAAGTGTTTTAACAGAATTCGAATCTGAAATGCTGGAAAGAAGCGCTGTAAAAGTAAAAGATTCTGCAGCTGCAGCCGATTTTCTTCATTCGGAAATTGTATTGTTTGAAGCCGATCACCCGAGAGGAAGTTGTTTGAAAAATAAGTGATTCTAAAACTTACTCTTCTAAAATCCTGACAAATAGCCGACAAGGAAATATATTTTCATTTAACAATAAAAAACTTAATAATTTAAATGTAATATTTAATTCATTTACAGTATTTTTACCCAATCGTAAACCTGTTTTTTAATTAAAAAAATATTCAAATCAATTCTAAATGAAAAAATCAATTTGTACTGCACTAATGTCGATACTAACTTTTTGTGCTTATGCCCAAGAGATTAAAGTTAAAAATGAAGAAGTAAAATTAGATGAAAAACTGGTTGCCTATATAACAGGTAAAAAACCTAATTTTCAAATCTCAAACTTGGATAAACAATACGTTGTAAATGCAGAACTAAAATTTTTAGAATCTTCTGGAAAAAGATGGATGGTTTTAAAAAGTGCTGCAACTGGAAAAACAAATGAAGTAGATTACAAAAAATTCAATCCTTTAAATCAGCAGAAAAGTGTAATTGAAGCTTTTATAGATAAAGGTTTTTTAAGTGCTGAAGGAATTAATCCAGAAGCTATTGAAAACTATATCAACGGAGAAGCAACAGGCGTTTCAGCGAAAATTAAAAATGAGGCCAACGCTGCTATTGAAAAGACAAAACGCATTGAGAAATATAAAATCTCAATTGATAATGCCGGAAATATTTATAGTGCAATTACAAAACAACCACTCCCAACAAATATTGGAACTATTAAAATAGCAGCAACAACGGGTATGGGAATACAGAAATATGAAGTTTTTGACTTAGACAATAATCTTATTGCAACTTGGTACAATATGAGCAGTAAACATGCTGGATATGATAAATTCTTATACGAGGAATTGATAACATTTGATAATAAGGTATTTAAAATAAAACCTGACACCTTTGGAACACTTCAATATAGTATGAGTACTGATAAAACAGCTTTGAGTATCGTTGGCGAACTTTTAGACAGCGGTTATACTTTGCAGCATCAAAGAAAATAAGATAAATTAGAAGATATCCGTTATCAAATTTATAATAACCCATTGGGTGAAATTATTTTTCAATTTTACTCCCTAATTTAGATTTAAATCTGTTATGATCTTATAAAAGCAGATCAAATAAGATTTTAATTTCACCCAGCGGTTTATAATAGTATTAATTCATAAAAAATCAACTGTATATAATTTCATTGGGTGTGCTTTACCGCGAAGAACAATTTCTCCTTGATGCTTAAAAGTAACTGAAGACGTTTTTACAGCATTTTTTATTGCCTCCGAAACTACAAAATCATGATTTAATTCGTTGCATTTACATTGAATTCTCGAAGTTGTATTGAGTAAATCACCATGATAAACAATTTCCTTTTTTACTTTTCCAACCCAAGTAGTTACGGCTTTACCAATGTGCATTCCAGCCTTAAACTTTGGTACCAGATTATAATGCTGTAGATAATACTCTTCTTTGTTTTTAATGCTTTCTTTGAGCAGATAAAAACAATACAGACATCTGTTTTCTTTTAATCCTGCGTCTGTTTTCCAAGTCAGAATAATTTCGTCGCCGGCATATTGATAAACGTCGGCTCTAGAAGCCAAAATTGCATCGGTAAAATCATTAAACAAATCTTGCAGCAATCTGCTGTACAAAACATCGCCAAGCTGTTCTGCCATTGTGGTTGATGACTTTACGTCGACAAACATAAAAATTCGTTCTTCCTGTGTCGGGCGATGGTATTTTCCTGTGAAATAATTGTAGAAAAAACGGCTGTTTAAAAGACTGCTTACTTCTAAAAAAAGAATCATAAGAATTGAAGCACCAATTGAAAACACAAAATCTTTTACCAAACGCTCGTGAATGTATTTTGTCAATGCTTTTTCGTATGAAACATGGCTTAAAATTTCTGAAAAAAACACCACAAAAAGCAGTAGAAACAGTACAATAAAAACGCTGTAAATAAGCGCTTTTAATATTATAGAACCAATAAAAGAATAATTATTAAGCCATGAAAGCGACTTTTCGAAAATGATTACAATAAAACCAATCGAAATTCCGATCAATGTTCCCGGAAGAATTTTTAGTGATTCGTATTCTTTTCCTGCATCGCTCAATATGGTATAAAACAAACCAATTAAACCGCCGATTACGATTGCTTTAAAAACCAAGCTGTATTTTCTAAAGAAAGGTATTTTAGGTAATTCCATAAAGAAAAAGTTAGCCGTTTTATTCGCGTTTTCTTAATAACAAATTCATATAATCCGCGTTCAAATAACGCACGGAAACTGCAAATAAAATTAGTTCATTTTAAGCTGAAATCTCAAAAAAAGAAATGATAGCAGAAAATTGCTTTTCTGCCATCAAATCGCTTCATTAAAAATTATTTTTTAACCAGCCAGTTTTCTACAGCTCTAGAAAAATCGGCAACATCAATTGGATGTCTGCTGGTAATAATATTTGCATCCGTTACAACAGATTGTTCTAGCACAGTGCCGCCAGCATTTTTTAAATCAACTTGAATATTCCAATATCCCGTTAGTTTTTTTCCTTTCAAAATATCTGCAGAAGCCAATACAACAGGCGCGTGACAAATAGCTGCGATTAATTTTCCTGACTGATTAAAATCCTTAATAAATTGAATCACATCTTTATCATATCTTAAATTATCTGGATTCCACGCACCGCCGGGAATAAATACGGCATCGTAATCGCTTACTTTGATCTGGTCGGCTGTTCGGTCAAATTTTATCCAGCCAACGGGCTGTAAATATTGAATCGCCATAACATGGGTTTTGGCCATTTCTGGAAAAGCAAGTCCATATCTTTCTGGTGCCGGATTGTATTTTGGCGATACGATTTCTACCTCTGCTCCCAATTCTTTAAAATACCAAACTGGTCCTGTTAATTCGATTTCTTCAAAACCATCTGCTACCAAAACAGCTATTTTCTTTCCTTTTAAAGCCGTTTTGTTTTTTACCGGCGTAAAAAAGAACGCTTTTAACGCTTCATTTCCAGGAGCATTCAATAATTGTGTTACCGGCATATTGACAACCGCAGACTGCGTTGCCAATTGGTTTACGACAGCCAGTTCATTTGCATAATTTACATTCATCTCTTTTGATTTTACTGTTGTTTGACTTTCTACATTTGCTGCTGTAATCATACTAAATACAAGTACTGCAGCGATTTTATTAATTGTTTTCATTTTTAATTTTTTTATTGATTATGAATCCGTTTTTTAATTATTCTCGAGTCAGCGGTGCAAACTCAATAAGGTTGTGAATTCCATCCTGAAAAGGCTGTTTTTTGATGCTGGAATTCAGATAATCCAAAACAGGCTGGATCGGCGGAAAGTTTAAGTGAAACTGAAAAGCATCGTCGCTTCTAAATTTCTCGAAGGTGATAAACTTGGTCGGATCATCAACAAATTGAGATAACTGATACGTTACAACACCTTCTTCGCTTCTAAATTGAGGCATCGCCGTGTGATAAGTTGTTTTGAAGTTTTCTTCCGTTCCGCTTTTGGCATCTACGAATAACATGATGGTGAGCTGCGAGTCCTCTTTTTTACTCGTTCTTCGCCATTCTTCTTTAGAAATAGGTTCTAAATCATTAACATAGATCGCTTTTTCGGGTTTTAGCAAAGCTGTTTGGGTTAATGTTTGAAGTGCTTCAGCTGCTGGATTTTCTTTGAATTTGTCGAATTCCTTTTGATTCGTCCATCTTTCAAACAGCCAGATTACCGATTGGTTTTCTTTTTCGAAATACGCTTCGGCCATAATATTATCCTCATTTGAAAGTGAAGCCAAAACATAATTACTTACCGCTTTTTGAAAACTTTCTTGAAACTCTTTCTTTACTTCGTAACGCGTTATCTTATTCATAATAAATTGATTTTCAGGTTTTTCAAGTTTAAATTTAACAAATTTTGTTCTATTTTCAGCTATCATAATCATACTGCATAATAAAAACAGCAGCGTCATTTTCTTAAAGATCTTTTTTCTACTATTTGCCACTTCCATAATCTTCTTTTTAGTTACCGATTTTAAGCAGTAAATCTGAAACGGCTTTTGGCTGTGATAAAAAAGGTGAATGACTGGCATTGACCGAATACACGGTTTTAATTGCAGCCGAAGCAATCATTTGTTCTTGAAATTTTGGCGAAATCACAACATCCTGTAAGGTTTTGATATAGATTTTCTCTACGCTTCCAAAATGTTCTTTTGTCCAATTCACTTTACTTCCAAACGGAATAGCGGGTTCAGGTCGGTAATTTTCTGTTACTTTTTGTTTGGCTGCAGCATTTCCGTCAGCGATAAAAAGATTCGTCAATTCTTTTACATCTACATTCAAATACAATTGATCGGCAGACTGGCTCAAGAATGGACCCAATTTAGAGTTCGGATCTTTCATAGAAAGTTCAGCTAAATTCTGTCCCGATTCTGGTACAAAAGCACCAATGTAAACCAGTTTGCTGATTTTGGTCGGAATACTTTCGGCAACGGCCGTTACAACCATACCACCCATGCTGTGTCCTACCAAAATGACTTTTCCTTCTACTTTATTGATTTCACTGATAACTTTATCACGATAACTTTCTATAGATACAGTGTATGCTGGCGTTTGGTCAGCACCGTGCGCTGGAAGTTCTACAACAACAACCTGATTTCCTTTCTTAATCAGATCATTTTTTACTTCATCCCAAACATACGGTGCCTGCCATGCACCATGCACGAAAACGTATGTTTGTGGTTTTGTTACTAATACTTCTTCATTATTCGAACATGATGCAAATGTTGAAAATGAAAATACTGCTGTCAACAGCGTTAAAATTGTTTTTTTCATTGTTTTAAATTTTAATTGATTGGTGCCTCTATTTATACGGTTTTCGGCATTTCCGTTTTATTAATGGTTTCTCTTTTTGAAAACATATACTCCCAAATAATGAAATAGTAAACCTATTGCCCAAGATCCTGTCTGCCATACCGGCCATAAATAAGTCGTATCGGTTAAAAACCAAACCGCCCAAATAATTGGATTTGCCAATACAAATACTAATAAGTGAATTCTAAAACCTTTTTCTGGATTGATATGAGCCGCTTTGTACTCTTTTATTGAATGTCTCATGATGTTTTGATGTTTGTTGTTAATAGTTTATTGTTCTCTATTCTCTATTCTCTATTCTCTATTCTCTATTCTCTATTTTCTATTCTCTATTCTCTATTCTCTATTTTCTATTTTCTATCATTAAATTCTTAAATCAACTTCTCTCCTAATTTCTCAACTTTAGCAAGCCATTTAGTACGTTGTTTTTCAGTTGATTTTCGCATAAATCCGAAAGTGGAAAATTTGATAGGATCGAATCCGACATAACCGAATACGATGTCTTTTAGGATTTGATATTGTGAAGCACGATAGATGAGATAGAACCACCATTTTGGCGTGTCCATTGTGATTAATAATCTTAGGCTTTTTCCTTTTAAGAGTTTTTCTGGAAAGATTTTTCCTGAGTGATGTTTAAAGGCAAATCCAGGTATGAAGATTCTGTCGATAAATCCTTTTGTAACGGCGGGCATAAATCCCCACCAATTCGGATACGCTAAAACAACGTGATCGGCCCATTTGATTAACTCTTGAGAATGAATTAAATCGTCTTCAAGGGGTTTTGTTTCTCCAAATTTATATCCGTCAGCAAGATTGACATCAAACTTTAATTGAGAGATATAAATGGTTTTTACGTTTGCGCCTGTGCGCTCTGCTCCTTTTTTGTAAGCGTTTAAAAGTGCGTTACAAAAAGAGTTTTGGGAAGGGTGTCCGAGAATTAATAAGATATTCGTTTTCATTGCAGCTTATTTTAATTTGACACTGCAAAGATTTTAAATATAGGAAGGCGGTTCCTGACACAAATGTGTCAAAATGCTATTTATGAGCTAGTTTCTGTCGAATTCGGGTAAGTGATTGTCTTTCGATGCCTAAAAAACTGCAAAGCTGCGAGATCGAAATGCGATTAAACAAATCGGAATGGTTTTTAATAAAATCTAAATAACGTTCTTCTGCTGTTTGAAATATAAAACTTTCTATACGAGCTTGTTGCCTCACAAGAATTTCTTCTGCAACCAAACGTCCGTATTTTTCGAAATTGGGTAAGTTTTCGTAAATCCACTGCATGTTTTGGTAAGAAAGGCAGACCATTGTGGTGGGTTCAAGGCATTGAATGGAATATTTACTTGGCTGCTGCGTAAGGAATGAGGCATAATGTGTAGCGTACTCGCCTTCGGCATAAAAACCAACCGTTATTTCGTTTCCATCTTTATCCATAAAAGAAGAACGGACTAATCCTTTGGCAATAAATCCAATGGCTTTCTGGGTTTTGCCAAATTGAAGAAAAAAGTCTTTTTTATCTAATTCTTCGACGGTAATTTTTGAGGTAAATTGAGCCAGCTCCTGATCTGTTACATTCGGGCAGATTTTCTTGACTGATTCTAAAAAAAATGCTGTTTCTGACTCCATAATCTTTTGATTTTTAATCCCTTTAAAAATACGAAAAAAAACAGATACTGGTTATTTTAACGCAAAGAACGCGAAGATTTACTCAAAGTTAGTTAAGGGTTTTTAATGATTTTTATAAAGTTCGCAAAGCTTTGAGATTATACAATAGTTTGAACATACAGCGATTGTAGAGACGCACAGCAGTGCGTCTAACGCAAAGATTGGTTTCAACACAAAGCTTTGCGAACTTTTGCGTTTTACATCAGAAAAAAAACCTTTGCGTACTTTGCGGTTATATCACATTCAAAGTAAATCTTAACTATTCACTACGGTTTCTTTAATAATGTTTTTTATCATTTCAAGAACATCCGAAGCTGTTTCTCTAATAATCAGTTTATTCTTTTTGTCTTTTATTTTAGCAGTAAAAAAATTGTCTTCTGTATTAATGTCTATTATTGTTCCTCCGTATTTTAAGGTTGTTTCGGTAATAGTCATTGGCAGATTTGTTGCTCCAGAAGTACCTATAATAAACAGAACACCCGAATTTTTAGCTATTTTTAAAGAACTGAATACTTTATTTGTTTTTTCGTTATAACGTTCATCAAACCATAAAATATTCGGTCGCATCCACGCACCGCACTCTTGGCATTTTAAAAGTTCTATATCTTTTTGAGTTAAATCTTCGTCTTGATTTTTTCCTTCAATTTCAATAGGAAGATCTAAAATTTCTTTACATCCGTTTGAGCATTTTATTTCTCTCGGTTTTCCATGAATTTCGTATAATTGGTTTGTACCAGCGCGTCTGTGCAGATTGTCAATGTTCTGCGTAATTAAATGAAAACGGTCCTGCAGAAGATTTTCAATTTCGACCAATTCAAAATGGCTTTGGTTTGGCTGTGCATTTTCAAACATTTTTTTTCTAAAAAGCGAATACTGCCAGACTTCTTCAGGATTTTCTTTGAAATATTCAAACGTCCCAAACTCTTCAGGTTTATGAAATTTAGTTCCCTTAACCCAGATTCCGTCAGTTCCTCTATAAGTCGGGATTCCGCTTTCGGCTGAGATTCCTGCTCCTGTTAAAAATGTAAATAGATTTCTATTTTTCTTTTGGTAAACTTCTTTTATAATCTGCTCAAGCTGTTCTTTCATTATTTATTTGCATTTTCCTTCATTCTAAAACAAATATAATCCAAAGTTTGGCGACAGCAACATGACTATATTTCTTATATTTGAAATAAGACCAGAAGTTTCAAATTTCAAAAAAGCCTTTTAAATCAGCATGATCCAATTATCTAAAATTGAGAATTTAAGTTCGCTTACGAATCCAAATCAGAAAATCGAATTAAAATATCTTGGCTGGGAAGAACCACACAGAGGTTTCGAATTGTTTTATTATGCTTTATTTATTGAAGGAATTGATCAAACGGAAGCTTTATTTTCCACTGACAAATTGAATTGCAATTTCAACGAAAAGATGGAGATCGAACATCCAACACGAAATTTTGCTTTTATTCCTTGTGCAGATCGTATTTTACTTGACACTACCAATTTTTCAAAAACTAACTTAAAAATATATTTTAGAGAAAATGGCAGCACGTATACAGATCAATTGAAAGGAAGTTTTTTTTACGCTGATTATCATTTGACAATCAATTCCAGAAGCTTGATTTTGACCAATCTCAATACTTTAGAAACAAATAAAATAAAATTCCCTGCTGAAGTAGATATCGAATGGGCGTATTTTAAAAATGCTTCTCAGATTCAGGTTTTTGAAGCTTTTTCCAACAAAGGTTTTATTTATAATATTGAAAATGAAGAAATTATTTCTCAAGAATCTATTATTGACGAAACGCTTTATCCCAATATTTTTAGATGGATTTACCGCGGACAACTCTATAATTCTAACGAAGTTGAAATGGAATTGATTCAAAAAAAAGACGATACAATTATACAAACTTATTTTAGAGTCAGTTAAACAATTTATCTCCTTTATACTATGGAAATCATCGGTTTAATAAAAGAATACAATCAAAAAAATGCTAAAAGCTATTTTGATTATCAGAAGAATTGTCTTTACGATCATAAAGTTCAAATTCTGAATTATCTGCAAAGCGGCATTTGTTTTGCTGTGACTATGAAAGTCGTTCAGTCTTTAATTCCAAATGATAAAAATATAATTGGCGGCATCAGTTATTACACCGATGGTTACTGGATTTGGCCTAACTATATTCTTTATTATTTTGAGAAAGAATCAATTGAACTGCCCAAAGATTTTATTACTTCTATTTTACAAAAAAAACTTCCTCCACAAAATAAAATCGATACTGCTGAAGCTGTAAATTTCTTGAAAGAAAGCGACATAACTTAAACTAAAAAAGCCAAATTATTCGTTATATTTACAGGAAACGATTTTATAATTTAAGTTGAAAATATGAAAAACTGGTCAATCGATCATCTGCAAAAAACATGGAATTTAATTGCTAAACTACATCAGGGACAAAAATATGGAGGCGACGAAGAAGGTCTTCAAATTGAATACATTAATCATATCGGAAGTGTGACTTTTGAGATTTTACAAGCATTACAGCATGATGAAACTTTAAATGGTGATTTTGCTGTGTCTTGCGCTCTTTTACACGATTCTATAGAAGATACACCTTTTACATTTGATTCGGTTAAGGATTTGTTTGGTGAAACTGTTGCAAATGGTGTGAGCGCTTTAACCAAAAATACTTCACTGGATAAAGACGATCAAATGATAGATAGTCTTACGAGAATTAAAAAACAGCCTAAAGAAGTCTGGTCGGTAAAAATGGCTGATCGAATCTGTAATTTGTACTCTCCCCCTTTTTATTGGACAACAGAAAAGAAAAAGCAATATCACACCGAGTCGCTTTTAGTTTATGAGAATTTAAAGGAAGGAAATGCCTATTTGGCCAACAGATTAAAAGAAAAAATTGATCATTATGTATCGTATTTTTAGTGTTCTAAAAATACGATACAATTAAATCTAACTATTTTTTGGTAAAACCTTTTCTGGTCATTTCGCCCCAGCCTTTGGTTCCTACTATTTTTTCTTTATAACCAACTAAAGCAGCATAAACAGTCATTGGATGAAAATACAATGGTTCGATAAAAGCCGCTAAAAGCAGTTTAAAAAAGTCTCTTTGTTTTGGGTATTTATGATACGTCTGCTCTTCGCTGAATAAGGCAATCACTGAAAAGAAAACGGCAAAAGTATAGACAAATAAAAGCAGTAAAAAGAAAAAGTGCCAGTTTAAAAGTCCGAAAACAATAAACAAAAGTGTTACTAAAAGTCCGATAAACTCAATACCCGGCGCCAGAAATTCGAACAATGTCCAATAAGGCACACTCAGCATTCCTAATAATTTATACTTTGGGTTAAGGAACATTTTTTTATGAAAACTCAAGGTTTCGATTGTTCCTCTCATCCATCGGCTGCGTTGTTTTTTGAATATTTTAAAATCTTCTGGAGCTTCTGTCCAACAAAGCGGATCTGGAATATAACAAACTGTGTAAGGCAATTTATTCTCAAGCATATAACGGCGCATTCTTACCACCAATTCCATATCCTCGCCTACTGTTTTGGTATCATATCCTCCGGCCAGCAAAGCAATTTCTTTGTCAAATGCTCCAAAAGCACCGCTTATAAGCAATAAACCGTCGAGACGTCCCCAAGCCATTCTTCCTAAAAGAAAAGCTCTTAAATACTCTAAAACCTGTATTCTGGACAGCATTACGTCTGGAACATTTACTTCGACCAAACGTCCGTTTTTAATAATACATTGATTGGCAATTCGTACAACACCGCCCGTTGCAATTATTCGTTTTCCGTGAGATTCTAAAAATGGTTTTGCAAGTTTTAAAAGCGAATCCTTATCCAGAATACAATCCACATCAATACAAACCACATATGGATTTTGTGCAATATTTAATCCCGCGTTTAATGCATCTGCTTTACCTCCATTTTCTTTGTCAACGACAATTAGTTTTTTGAAAGCGGCATTTCTAGAAGTGTAAATTCCTTTTATTTTTTTTGTTTCAATTTTAGGATTAATATCCAATTCGGTTAAAACAAGATCGTAAGTGTTAATTAAGATTTCCATCGAATTATCCTTACTTCCGTCATTTACCACAATTGCCTGATAATTGTTGTAATTTAAAGACAGTAACGATTTTACATTTTCTTCGATAGTAAAACCTTCATTATAAGCCGGAGCAATTAAAGATAGTTTTGGAGCAAATTCGCTGGTCAGCAACACTTCATAATCTACAAAACTATTTTTTTTTAGATAACTTCTTAATTCTTTTGTAGAAAGATAAGCCAGCACCAAATAAGAAGACATGATTAGTATTGCATATCCTAAAATCAGGATAATATACCAATCTATAAACCACATTATATCGTTAGTAAAAACAGTCATTTGTTTTGTTTTTAAGCAGTAAGTGCTTGTATTATGCTTTCTGCTTCGTATTTAATTAAAGTATTCGGTGCCTGCGCGGCCAATTGCGACACAAAAGGAACCTTTTGGGTAAGTTTAAGCTCTTTTATTAGTTTTAAACCCAATGCAATTACCGTCGTATTCTTTGATTCTAATAAAAGTTCTACGCCTTTGGTATCGCCAATATCATGCTTTTTGAAAGCAGCGATAATGTTAAGCTGTGTCCAGTCATCAATAGGATCCGAATGTTCTGCCAGATGTATAATTCCTCTTGTTCCTGCAAGTTTTATGCAGGCGTTTAAAGCTGTAATTTTTAAAGTCTTTTTTCGAGCTTTAGAAAAAGTCAAAATACGATCAAAGGCAGTGGTGATATTAAACTCTGCCAGTTCTGTAATTCCTTTGCATTTTATCTCCCATTTCAAACTTTTGAGTTTCTTAAATGAATCTCCGATTAATCCAGAATCTTTGTAAAACTGCTCTAGTTTTTCTGCATACACACCATCATAATTTTTATGAAGATTAAGAACCGATTCCATAATTACTGATCTAAAGAAAACGGTATCAAAAAGCACCATAAAATTTTTATCTTCTTTTATGGAAGCAAAAGAAACGCCTTCAAAAATAACCGAAGACATTATTTTATCAATAGAGTTATTATATTCTGTTCTAAGTCTTTGTCTTCTAATATTCTTGCTTCTGCTTTCGATAATCAGTAAATACAAAAGCACCGAAGTTATAATGAAAAAGCCAATCGAAAAGATTAAAAAAGGTACGACCCAATCTCCGTTTCTATAAAGTTCCCAAAGCTTTTCCATTCTAAAAACGTTTTGTTAGAATCAACTGTACATTAAACCTGTTTCTATATTCTCCCGGGATATATTCTTCATATTCGTATAGAAAAATCGGACGTACAAAAAAGGAGTCTCCAAAACGATACTGATATTGTACACCTGCTCTGTAAGACGTTAATGGCGATGATAAACCATTGTAGAGATATAAATAGGGAACGTTTCCGTATTGAAGCTCAAAACGAAGAATTCGCTCTTTTTCTTCATTTACTTTTTGAAGACTTAAAACATGCGAAAATAATTCGTTAGAAGTATCATAATACGGACGGTACGCAATGGTGTAAGAACCTGTATTATAAGCCAATTGCCCTGTAAGCAAGGTTACATCGTCATTTTCAAAATGCATGAATCTGGCTCCAAGCGAGAAGTCAAATTTTTTCTGTGGTTTGAAGTAATATTCTAAACCCACTTTGGCAACAGGAAAAACAGTTTCTCCTGTAGAAGCTCCTGCGTTTGCGTATAAATAACTTTTGTTTTTGAAAGTCTGATAAAAATCGGCTTCAAATAACATTTGTGTAGAATTGTTTACGTTTCCAATATTGGCGCGCCCAACAATTGCTGATTTCGAAAACTTATGCGAATATTCCGCGTAAGCATAATGCGAAGGAGATTGCCCAGGATCTGATGTTGAAATATTTAAATAAGAAACGGATACTGCATTTTTAGCTTTACGTCCGATAAGTGTTCGTATTCCTCTAAAAGCCTGCGTGCTGTTGTCTGCAAGAGAAGCTCTTTCTATAATTTCTAATGCTTCTTGATCACGATTCAGCTTTTCTAAACAAGTAACTTTTGTTTTTAAAACGTCAACCGAATTAGGCTGTACCGCCAAAAACTTATCGCAGTAATTGATGCATTTTTCGTATTGTTCTGACCAAAAATAAACGTTGATTACTGCCTCAACAGCCTCCAGATTCGGATTTGCTCTATCTGCCATTGGCAATAGTATTTTTAGCGCTGTATTATAATCTTTTTTCCAGCTGTAGATTCTTCCTGTATAAATTTGAATATCTTCATTTTCAGGATATTTGGCACGAAGCGGTTCTATCAACGATAAAGCTTTATCATAATGTTCTTTCTCTGCTTCTTGTTTTACTTTTGCCAGCGTTTCATCAATAGTAATTTCCTGTCCGAAAACAGTGATTGAAACTAAAAAGAAAAAAAAAGTGTAATAAATAAACTTCATCTGACATGTGTTTTTAATAATTTATTAATTCTTACTAAAAGCACAGCGGGACTTACGGGTTTTGCAATAAACTCATTGGCACCGATATCAAAAGAATCTAATTCGGTTTGTTCTACTCCAGACGAAGTCAATATTATGATGGGAACTTCTGAGTTTAAATGCTGCCTTACGTGCTGCGTTATTTCCATTCCGCTGCTTCCGGGCATATTTATATCGGTTAAGATTAAATCGTAATTATTTTCTGCGATGGCATCGATTGCTTCTCTTCCATCAGAAAATTGATCTACAATAAATCCTTTTGATTCTAAGAAAAATGATAATGATTTGCGTAGGATGTCATTATCTTCGGCTAAAATAATTCTCATTACTTTTATTATTTTGGGGCAATTATACTTCTAAATATCGGTTTATATTGTAAAGCTAGAGTTTATTTCTCGTTTTTCATAGCTCTTTTAATATTTTTACTGTTTCAATGATTCCGCAGTGTAAAATATTTATTTTATCAAAAATTTCGGTCGAAATCTGTCCAGTTGATGCTTCTTCCTCAATTACGGCAACGCAATTACTCAGATCTTCCAACATAAAAATATCCAAACTAGATTTCATGTTATGCGCCAGTCTTTTTACAGCATCGGCATCATCATTTTTATAAGCTTCTTCTAACTGCGCTACATCGTTCGGAATCTTTTCTACAAAAAGATTGATCATTTCTCGTCTAAAATCGGGATCACCGCAAGCCATTTCATCTAAAAAAGACAAATCTAAAACTCTCTTTCTTTCTGCTTCAGGCTCTTTCGTCATTACGGTTTTTATTGCTTTTAAAAGTACGGGCTGTTTAAATGGTTTTGGTACATAAGCATTCATTCCGACTTTAAAACAACGTTCCTGCTCTCCTACCAAAGAATGCGCTGTCATGGCAATAATCGGAATAGGAAGTTTCATTTCGTTTCGAATATATTCTGTTGTCTGATAACCATCTTTAACAGGCATTTGAAGATCCATCAAAACCAAATCATATTCTTTTGTTTTCAAAAGTTCAATGCCTTCTTCTCCGTTTGATGCGATATCCAATTCAAAACCAAAATTATTCATTACGCTTCTTACCAATTTCTGGTTCAAAACATTGTCTTCGCAAAGCAAAATTTTAAGCTGTCCCAAATCATTTTTTGATGGAGCTTTGACCGTATTTTCACTTGGGCTGGCTCTTTTATAGGCAAGCGTAAAGAAGAATTCAGAACCATGTCCCATTTCACTTTTTACATGAATTTCAGATTGCTGTAATTCGATTAATTGTTTCACAATATTTAATCCAAGTCCAGTTCCTCCATACGTTCGGGTTGTACTTTCTTCGCCTTGCGTAAATCGGTTAAAAATGGTTTTAATTTTATTTTTCTGGATTCCGATTCCAGTATCTTTTACAGAGAATTTTAATGAATAGGAATTATCGGTTTGTTCTATCATTTTTACAGAAGCCGTTACTTCTCCTTCAACAGTAAACTTAAGCGCATTGCCAATAAGATTCACCAAAATTTGATTCAATCTTCCTTGATCTCCAACCACCATTTCGGGTAAATCAGCATCGAGATAAAGATTAAATTCAACATCTTTTTGAACTTTAACTTTAAGTAAATTATAAACGTGTTTTAGTGTCTTTTTTAAATTGAAAGGTTCTGCGTCTATCGTCAAATTTCCAGATTCAATTTTAGAAAGGTCCAGAATATCATTTACAATCAAAAGCAGATTTTCTCCTGCAATCTGTACATTATCAATATATTCACTTTGTACTTCATTCAGATTTGTCTGTGCAAGAAGATCTGTAAAACCAATTATCGAGTTTAACGGTGTTCTAATTTCATGACTCATATTCGCCAGAAAACTATCTTTAGCAAAAACCGCTTTCTCTGCTATTTTTTTCTGTTTATCAAGTTCAATATTTTTAGTTTGAAGTTCTAATTGATTGATAACGTGTTTCGCAACAATTGAAAGTGCATTTCGCTGATTTTCATTAAGCGTTTTCGTAACATGATCTACTGCACAAATTGTCCCGATATTATAGCCGTCTGGCGTTGTAAGCGGAACACCGGCGTAGAATCGTACTTTAAAGCCGCCAGTTACATTAGGATCGTCTTTAAAACGATCGTTCAGAAATGTATCATTTATTTCAACCATTTCTGACTGCAATATCGTATAACGGCAAAAAGTGATTTCGCGAGGCACCTCAGAGACTCCAATTCCTATTTCAGACTTAAACCACTGCCTGCTTTCGTCAATAAAAGATATATGTGCAATTGGCACACCGCATATGTAAGAAACGAGTTTTGTCGCGTCGTTAAAAGCGTGATCAGGAAGAGTATCAAGAATATTGTAGCGTTTTAAAGCCGCTAAACGCTGCAATTCGTTATCTGGAATGGGGAAATTATTGTCTTGCATTGGTAGGAAATAAAGTCTACAAAGATAAATTAAAATCCCTTAAAACTCTAATAATAACTGCTTAACCCTTGTGCACTATAACTTACATCGTTTATTTTTTGATGAATCACTCTTTTTTGTAAGTTTATATATTGTTTTTACATTTATAATTTAATCCTTTAAACCTAAATTATGCCTTGGACTATCCTCGAAAAATTATGGAACCGTTCTGTAAATGGTTCCAATAATGTTGAAGAAAATGACACACAAACTTGGGATAACGAAGTGAAAACACTCTATCAGCTGGGAATAGGAATGGAAGATACATTACAGTTTTTGTATTTTGAAAAACCAGATTTCCAAACTTTTAAAAATTGGATTTCTAAAAGACAAAAAAACGAAAACTCTGAATCTGAAGATTTAACTGAGAACGTTTTATCGGAAGAAGATCTTCAATTTTGGGCTGAAAATGGTTATGTGGTTGTAAAAAATGTAATTTCAAAAAAAGAATGCCAAGAAACAGAAAAGGCTGTTTGGGAATTCCTGCAAATGAATCCTGATGAAAAAGAAACTTGGTACAAGAGACACGAAGATCATAAAGGTTTGATGCTCAATTTCTCAGACCACGCCACATTAAACAAAAACAGGTTTTCTCCGAAAATCAAAAAAGCATACGAACAGCTTTATAATACGACTCAAATCTATAAGACGATAGACAAAGTAAGTTTTAATCCTCCAGAAACCGAAAATTTTACTTTTCTTGGAAGTGCGCTTCATTGGGATACAAGTTTAAAACAGCCTATAACTTTTGCGCTTCAGGGTTTGCTTTATCTTACTGATTGCACAATCGAAGATGGCGCTTTTCACTGTGTTCCAGGTTTTCATAATGAAATAAAATCTTGGCTGGATAATTTAAGTCCTAATGAAAATCCGAGAGCGAAAGCGGTCGAATCCCTAAAACCGGAAGCTATAACTGGCAATGCAGGCGATTTTATAATCTGGGATAACAGATTACCGCATTGTGCAACTGCTAATAAAGGAAAAAAGCCAAGAATTGTACAATATCTCACTTATTTACCCAACGATTTTAATGCGACGGGAGAATGGATTTGATTTTTCTAAATTGAAAGCATTTTAAAGAACTAAAAAACTTGTTTCAAATTAGAAAATGTTTCTTTTGAATTGACTAAATAATCTATAAGCTAAAAAGCTCTTTAAGAAAATTTCTTAAAGAGCTTTTTTATAGTAATGAATCTTCTGGATCACAAGGAAAATAGATTGTAATGGTAGTTCCTTTACCTGGTTTTCCTTCGGCATGAATGGTACCGCCTACTGTCTGCATGATTTTTTTACACAATGCTAAACCAACTCCAGATCCGCTGTATTCCTGCTGCGGATGCAGTCTTGTAAATACTTTGAAAATAGATTCTGCATACTGCTGTTCAAAACCAATTCCGTTATCCGAAAAGCGAACCCAGTAACAATACACATTAAAAAGATCTTTTATAATTACGGGTTCTTGAGAGGCTGTAATTTTAATGGCCGGAACTCTTTCTGGCGAAGCGTATTTTAAAGAATTCTGTATAATGTTAGAAAACAGCTGACGCATTAAAAATCCAATTGCATGTACTGAAGGAAGTTCTTCGAATTCTATTACAGCATTGTTTTCTGCAATAACTTCTTTCATTTCATCCAATGTCGTTTCTAAAACTAGATTTAAATCTGTTTTTTCTAATTTCTCTTTGGTATTTTTAATTCGTGTATATTTCAGAATATCTTCCAGCAAAATTCTCATTCTGCTCGCCGATTTTGAAACACGTTCCAGCGAATTTGAAAAAGGATTTTCCGGCTCTCCATTTAAATCGGACATCATTTTTGAAACTATCATCTGAATTTTGCGAAGCGGTTCCTGCAAATCATGCGTACTAATCCAGTTAATATTTTCTAACTCCAGATTGGTTTCTCTCAAAATTTCACTCTGATTACGGTACTTTTCTTCTTCCTCCGTAAGCATAATCATCATCAAATTATTATGCAGTGCGTGCGCATATTGTGCCGCTGTATTGATTTCGAATTGTTTCCAATTACTGCTTTGGTCTTTCACGATCTGTTTCCAGATATTAAAAGAATTTCTCGGATGCAGTCCAGTACTGTCTTTTATGATGCTTTTTTCAGGATCTCCTCCCCAATTAATCTCCGAAATAGTTTCCGGCCTGGACCAGATAATGCAATCCGAACTTCCTAGCGGGTGGTAAATAATCCCTGTAAAATTGGAACATTTTTCAAGCTGCGGAAAATGATCGCTTAGTTTATTGGTGGAAAATAATTGATTGATTTTTGCTTCATTAATACTTGTAATCAACGTATTAATCTGTTCGTCTGAAGGCGCTAAACCATTTTTATAAATCTTATCTCGAAATACAATTGCAACTCCCGCAGCATTACAAATCTGAAGTAATTGCGGTGTTTTTACGATTGTTTTCAGTGTATCTTCAACAAGCGGTAATTCTAAAGCTGTCAAATATTCTAAAGCCTCAGATGACTTTCTGGCACTTATATTTTCATCGTTAGATTGACGAATATCAATTTGAGAAGTTATAAACTGCCCCTGAAGTTTGGCAGCAAGCCTTATTTCGGGCGAAATATTTTTCTTTGAATAATGATGACAGGCAATTAATCCCCATAAACGATCGTGATGAATTAATGAAATAGTAAGCGTGGCGCCTACTCCCATATTTTTCAAATATTCGACATGAATCGGAGAAGTACTTCTTAAAATAGAAAGACTTAAATCAAGATTTTTATTTTCTTGATCATCAACGGTAAAAATTGGAACAGGGTCATAATCAATATCCACAATCAAACGAAGCAGATTTTTAATATACAATTCCCTTGCTTGTACCGGAATATCGGTATGCGGATAATGAAGGCCCAGAAAAGGCTCTAAATCTTCTCTGCAATTTTCGGCAAAAACTTCACCATTATATTGTTCATCAAAACGATAAATCATTACACGGTCGTAACCGGTGATTTCGCGGGTTCCCTGCGCCACCAAAGCACACAAATCTTTAAGCGATCTGGTGTTATTCATTTGGGTTACAAACTGAATTGTCTGTGTATAAACGTCGGCTAGTTTTTCTTTATTAAACTGAGGTTCAGCCTCAAGTACATAAATATCAAAACTTTTATGAATACTGATTTGGAATAATTTTCCGTTAAGTTCAATTTCTAACGGAAAAGCATCCTTAATTTTTTCTTCATTAATATAACCAAAAATTTGTTCTTGGGCTTTTGAACCGAAAACAGTCTCAAAAGTTTTGCCAAGTGCCTGCGAATGTGTGATGTCAATAAATGACGAAATATTGTCAGTACAAAAATCGATTTTCCATTCTGCAGTAAGGCCGATTAAAAAACCATGCGGCTGAATTTTGCCTGGAATATGTATGGGTTCTTGGTCACAATTGGTTAGTGTAACAATATCCCGATTGACTATATCTTTAATCTTCATTATTTTTCTGTACTGAGAAAATGATTATATATGCTTTCAAATCCGTAAACTGCACCTTTTATAATTTCATCTCCACAATTAAAACGTTGTTCGTATTGCTCTAAAACATTTAGAAAAGATTTCCAGTAGCTTCCTGTTTTATCTCCGTAACCACTAAAATAAGAAACGCCTTTTCCTTGGGATAATTGCTCATTTAAAGTTACATTTTTCAAAATAAATCTTCCGCCAAGCGTAGATCCTTCAATCACATAAAAAACACCAAGTGCAAAAGGAACTGACATTTCTTGATTATCAAAAACGGACTTATAACTTTCTTTTTTGAAGTTAAGAAATTGAAGGTCGTTTTCTAGCAGCTGACTCTTTTTTCTTTCTTCTAAATCTTCTATAATGTCTGATACTAGAGGAAAAACAACTGCTTCGGTATCATCATGAACATCTTGCATTAATGCTAAATAATGGCAGTAATCTTCAATTTTCATTTCGGGAGAAAGTATTGAAGATGAAACCGGAAGGCTTTCTAGTTTTTTATGGGAATCTGACGTTTTACTTTTTAAATCGTTAAGAAAATTTGATGATATCAGAGGAGCAGGATTAGAACTCATTGTTTTAAAAATTATTTTTTATGAAAAGCCAAAAGCAGCTTCTCCAAAAGCAAATTTAATAAAAAAAACTATTCTGTTGATGTAACATTTAATCAATGCTTTATTAGTGCAAAATCATCCGAAAAGTCTTTAAAATTAGGATAAAAAAACATTTCGAATATAATCAAACAAATATCAAAAAGCATGATTTGGATCATGATTTGAAAAAATTGATGCTTCTATATTTACCCTATTAAAATGAGATACTGAAAGGTTTTCAAAAACAGATATTACTAAAACCACAAACTATTTCTATCCAGAGTTTTGGAAGAAATTAATACAAAAAAAATGGACAAAACTTTTTTAATGCAGGAAATTCTCCGATTAAAACAAGAAAAAAATGCTGTAATCCTCGCTCATTATTATCAAAATGAAGACATTCAGGAAATAGCTGATTTTATTGGAGATAGTCTTGAACTGGCTAAAAAAGCACAAAATACCGATGCCGCTATTATTGTCTTTTCGGGTGTACTTTTTATGGCAGAAACAGCCAAAATTTTGAATCCGAACAAAAAAGTACTATTTCCAGATTGGGAAGCGGGCTGTTCGCTAGCCGACGGATGCGATCCAAAAGATTTTAAAACATTCAAAGCGCAATATCCAGATCATGTGATTGTTACCTACATTAATTGTTCTGCCGAAATAAAAACGATGAGCGATTTGGTCTGCACTTCGGCGAATGCCAAAAAAATTATTAATTCGATTCCTGAAAATAAGAAAATCATATTTGCTCCAGATCAGAATTTGGGTAAATATCTTCAAAAAGAAACACAGCGCGAAATGGTTTTATGGAAAGGTTCGTGCGTAGTTCACGAAGCATTTTCACTGGAAAAATTAATTGAAATCTATACCAAAAATCCAACCGCAAAGATCGCAGCGCATCCCGAATCTGAAACTCATATTTTAAAAGCAGCGCATTATATCGGATCAACATCCGGCATTATTAACTTCATAAAAACAGATCCTTCAGAAATTTTTATTGTCGCTACCGAAGCGGGAATTCTGCACGAACTTTCTAAAGCGGTTCCTAAAAAAACATTAATTCCAGCGCCGTCAAAAGAAGACAATACTTGTGCTTGCAGCGAATGTGCTTTCATGAAAGTTAATACACTTGAGAAATTGTATTTGTGCCTAAAAAATGAAAGCCCCGAAATGCTGCTTTCAGAAGAACTTAGAAAAGAAGCTTTAAAACCGATTGAAAAAATGCTTCAATTATCTTGAAAAACGCAATAATTCTAAATCAAAATAACATGCTAAAAACAGATGTATTAATTATTGGTTCTGGTATTTCGGGATTATTTTTTGCTATGAAAACAGCAAAGCAACGTCCCGATTTATCACTTGTTATCATGGCCAAAGAAACGGCAAAAAACACCAATACAAGACTTGCTCAAGGTGGTATTGCTGTAGTTACAGACCATAATTCGGATAGTTTTAAGCAGCATATTAAAGATACAATAGAAGCTGGAGGCGGGCATTGTGATCCCGAAATTGTAAAAATGGTAGTTCAACAAGCACCAGACCGATTAAAAGAACTTCTGGAAATTGGGACCGAGTTTGATAAAAATAAAGAAGGAAAATGGGATTTAGGTTTAGAGGGCGGCCATTCTCAAAACAGAATTCTGCACCATAAAGATAATTCTGGACTTGAAATAGAACAAAAACTACTTAAAATTATCAAACAACTCCCGAATGTTGAGCTTTGGGAAAATCATCAGGTTATTGATTTAAATACTGAAACTAAAAAAGATAAAACAACTTGCAGCGGTGCTTTTTTTTATGATAAAAAATACAATAGAATAAAATATATCAGAGCTAGAACTATAGTGTTGTGTACAGGCGGATGTGGTCAGCTTTTTGAAAATACTACCAATCCGCGAATTGCAACTGGAGATGGAATTGCGATGGCGGCTCGTGCAGGAGCTGAAATTGAAGATATGCAGTACATACAATTTCATCCTACTGCTTTACATTCCAGCACTGAAAATCCGTTGTTTTTAATCTCCGAAGCTGTAAGGGGTTTTGGCGCCCATATTGTAAATCAAGATCAAAAAAGATTTTTGTTTAAATATGATACAAGAGGCGAATTGGCTACGCGTGATATTATTTCGCAAGCTATTTTTAAAGAACTGCAATTCAGCGACCAAGAGCATATGTATTTGGATTGCAGACATCTTGATTACGAAGCTTTTACTTATCATTTTCCTGCAATTACAGCTTTTTGCAATCAAAAAGGAATAAACCAAAAAAAAGATTTGATTCCGATTGTTCCTGCGGCTCATTATCAATGTGGAGGCATAAAAGTAAATCAAAACGGAAGAACGGCTATCAAAAACTTATATGCAATTGGTGAATGTGCCAGAACGGGACTTCACGGCAAAAATCGATTGGCTTCTAATTCGCTTCTCGAAGCTTTAGTATTTGCACATCAGGCTTCAGAAGATATAAATAAAACTATCGCTGGCTTTACTTTTTCATCCAAAATATTAATACCAAAATTTCCAAAAACAGAACAATCAAATGATTACCATGCTTTTGATATTCTAAAAAAAGAACTTCAGATACTGGTAACTTCTTTTTATACCAGTGAAAATCGTAATCCTGTTCTAACCGAAGAAAAGATAAAAAAGCTTCATGAAACGGCAATTTCTACTATTAATCCGAATGAAATTACGATTCCATTTATAGAATTTTCAAATATGACAGCAACCGCTTTGCTCATTATTGAACAATGCAAAAAACAAAATTCTCTAAGTGCTCAAATTCAAAATTAACTGAATTATTATAACCACTATGAAAATTACAAGTAAAACTACCATCGGAGAAATTGTTGCAGATGATTACAGAACAGCAGCAATTTTTAGTAAATATCATATCGATTTTTGCTGTAAAGGATATCGAACTATTGGAGAAGTCTGCAGAAATCGTGATATAGAAGAAAGTGTTCTTATTGAACATATTGAAGCTTCAAAAAATAGTTCAGCCAATCAGTCTTTTGATTACAAAACATGGCCGGCAGAAACTATCACAGATTATATTACCAAAACGCATCATCGATATGTTGCAGAAAAAGCACCGATTATTCTTCAATATTTAAATAAATTATGCGGTATTCATGGCGCTGTGCATCCTGAACTTCATGAAATATTTACGATATTTTCAAAAGCTGTTTTGGATTTAACCGCTCATATGAAAAAAGAAGAATTGGTTGTTTTTCCGTTTATTCAACAAATGCGGAAAGCGCAAAAAGAAGGAAATCATTTAGAAACGCCCCCATTTGTATCTATTGAAAACCCAATTGCAATTTTAAAACAGGAACATGAAACTGAAGGAGAACGTTTTGTACGAATTGCAGCTTTAACTAACAATTATGTACCGCCAAATGAATCTTGCTCAACATACAAAGCAGCATTTTTACTGCTTCAGGAATTCGAAAAAGATTTACGAAAACACATGCATTTAGAAAACAACATTCTGTTTCCGAAAGTAATCGAAATGGAAAAATCTTTGGAATCTGTGAGAGAAAATTTCACGCAGATTTAATTGGATTTAAGAAGATCAATGAAGATTTTTTAATTATAAATGCGCATAATCTTTGGCTGGAAAACAGAAAATCGGATTGAATTATTATTTTCATTTTTTTTTTTTTGCAAACAATACGCCAACGCTTTGTAAATTAAAAAGTTAACATAAATAAATTGGAATTAAAACTATTCGACTTCAAAAATAAAAGTTATTTTTAGAGAATAAATCACTGAATTTCAAACTCATATATCATGACACTCCATCATATTGTACTTATTTTCCATCTTATTGCAGCAACCATTTGGGTTGGCGGTCATTTACTGCTCAGCATTTGTTATCTGCCGACAGCTTTAAAGAAAAAAGAGCCGCAGATTATTCTCAATTTTGAAAAGAAATTCGAAAATTTAGGAATTTCATCTCTCGCCGTTTTAATCTTAACCGGAACTTGGATGGCTTACGATTTTGGCGTTACATTTAAAACATGGTTTAGTTTTTCCGGCGGTTTTGAAAAAGTGGTTTCGATTAAGCTTCTTTTGTTGCTGCTTACTTTTATTTTCGCTATTTGCGCACAATTGTATTTTATCCCAAAACTGAATCAAAACAACATTAAAAATATGGCTTTTGTTATTCTTTCTGTAACTGCTATTGGAGTTGCGATGTTGGTTTTAGGATCGACTTTGAGGTATGGCGGGATTTAATACAGATTAAACATTTTCTACTTAAACATAGCCCAAGGTTGAAACCTTGGGAACGCAATATAAATCTCTTTTGTTTGTGTCCCCAAGGTTGAAACCTTGGGCTATGTTTTTTCTAAATCAAAAACTTCCAAAATTACTTCGATGCTTATCCATCACAGTTTTAAACAAATCTTTGTTTGACGGCGGCGAAAGCACAACAGCTTTAGCACCAGAAGTAATAGATTTCTGAATGTTAGTAAGACTTTTACCGCCTGTTGCCATTATTGGAAATCCAGGAAATTGACTCGTAATATCTTTTACAATTGTATTCGTATGCATTCCTCCAGAAACATGAAAAACTGCCACACCAGAATCGATTTTATCTTTTAAAAATTGATAATCTGATGATGCTACACTGGCAATAATCGGAATCGAGATTTTTTCTCTTATAATCTTAATATCTTTATTCTCGAATGGAATATTCACAATAATGCCCGCCGCGCCCATTTCTTGTGCATAAAGTGCCATTTCGAGTGACTTTTTCCCTTTTGTCATGCCACCTCCTACACCACAGATAACTGGTTTTCCAGAAAAATCAATTAAGGTTTTTATAATTTTTGGAGACGGCGGAAAAGGATAAACTGCCAAAATCGCATCGGCATCGTTATTTTCTATAAGTGCCATATCTGTAGAAAATAATAGTGATTTTACATTTTTATTTCCCAGCAATAATCCCTGGCAAAATTGACCAATAATTTCTGGAGTAGTCAAGGCTTTGTCAACGACGGCTGTCTTTCTGAATAATCGCTGCCAAAAAGAAAGCCTCTTTTTTCCTGCCCAAATTGAATCTGAATTTGTATGTATTGCCATACTTCTAATTTTTATTTTCGGACCAAATTTAGGATACTGAAATTTAAAATTTAGAGAAAATAAAGACGAAAAATCAGATTTTGTAATGAGTTGGGGAAAATTTGCAGCGAAACTAAAATCTTGCTTTTTTTAGGTATTTTTTCAGCTTTTAATTTTCTTGCCTTTTGACTTTTTTCCTTTCTTCCACCAAATAATAAATCCGGTTACAGGGAGCGATGCCCCGATCAAACTCACCAAACTCCAGATTATTTTTCCGGTAAGGCCGAAGAAAACTCCCGTGTGAAGATCATGATTGCTGGCTTCGTAAACATCTGCTGCGGTATTGCCTTTGTAAAGTTTTGTTCGCAGCAACTGCCCTGTTTTTCCATCAAAGAAAATAGTATTCTGATTTCTTGCCCAATTATTCGGATAAGTCATTCTTACTCTTAATTCGCCTGTTTTTCTAATTGAAAATGAAACCGAAGTTGCTCCTGGATATGACTTATTTACGTTTTGATAAATTGCATCATAACGCTGCGAAATTGTCGTCGAATCTATTTTTTCTTTTGCTTCGACTTTATCTCCTTTTCTTAACTCAGAACCTGTTACCAAACTCACAGTTTTTTTAACGGTTTCATATTTAAAATAAGTTCCCGAAAAAGCAATCAGCAATAAAAATAATGAAGCATAAAATCCTAAAACCTGATGTAAATCGTAATTGACTCTTTTAATAGAACCGCTCCATTTTATTTTTAAAGACTGTTTAAGCAAACGTCTTTGATTCGGAAACCACAATACGAGTCCGGTAAGGAGCATTATGATAAAAATCACTACCGACCAGCCTTGAACAAATTCACCAAATTCACCTAATAATAATGTTCTGTGAATTTCTAAAACCGTGTTGAGCCAATCTGCATTTTGTTTATTAATTAAAGTGCCGTCGTAAGGATTGAAATAATAGGTCTTTTTCTTTTTAGTAGAAATTTCAACAGAAGCGCTTGGCTCTTCCCTATTTACTTTTAAAGCCGTAATTTTCTGCTTTGGCTCCAGTTTTTCGTAGTTTTCAATTATAGTTTTTACTCCTATAAATGGTTTTTCTTGAACGGGAACGTGCAGATATTCTTTGTGTGAAAAATCACGGATTTCTTCTTCAAAAACATAAAGAAATCCCGTGATGCTCACTATAAAAACAATGAGGCCCGATGCTAAACCGAGCCACAAATGTATTTGTCTTATGGTATTCTTAAAACCTTTGGTCATGATATTTAATAAAATCCAAATGTAGATAATATCATTGGAAATGACGAATTGAAATTCTTAGAATTTAAACGTAAGATTTCCAGTAACTCTCGTCGGATTTTGAGCTGCCAATCGATACGACCAATATTTTTCATTTGTTAAGTTATCTACTTTTAAACCTAACCTAAATCTTGGTCTGTCATAAAATATAGAAGCGTCCAAAACAGTATATGACGGAATACTAAATTTGAAAGTTGCCGTATTTGTTTGGTAATATTCGCTTCCGTAAATTCCTCCAAATCCAAATCCTAGACCAGATGCAGGCCCTTCGACCAAACGGTAACTTGCCCAAAGATTGGCTGTTCTCGGCGAACCTGCTGTTGTAGGACGTAATCCGTTTACAGATGGATTTGCTTTTGTGTATTCACTGTCATTATATGTATAACCCGCTACGATATTTAAGCCTCGAATTGGATTTGCAATTAATTCTGCTTCAAAACCTTTACTCACTTGCGTTCCGTCCTGAATCTGAAAGTTAACGTGATCAGGATCATCACGTGTTACGTTTGTTACTTTTACATTATAGTAACTTATAGTGGCGCTAATTTTATTAAAATCAAATTTTAATCCGCTCTCAATCTGATTTGCCTGATTTGGTTTGAAAGTATTTCCGTTAAAATCTGATCCTCCTACATTATTAAATCCGTTCATGTAATTGGTAAAAACAGAAACTTTTTCTTTTACAATCTGATAAACCGCTCCCAAACGAGGAGAAAACGCTGTTTGATTGTAATTTCCTGCGATAGAATCACGGCTTGGGTAGTACACTCCTTTATTAATGTAACGATCTGCACGAATACCTCCCATCACTAATATTTTGTCTGTAATATTCAATACATCAGACACGTAAGCGCTGTAAGTTCTCTCGTTATTAGATACAAAATTAGTGTATTTTGCTGTTGCAAATAATGGCTGAATTCTACTGATTGTGAAGTTATTATAAGCATCTCCTGGTTTTTTAAAGTTAATCGCCGGCATGTTGATAGAAGCATCATTACGCGTTGCGCGAAGACTGTAATAATCAAAACCTACTACAACTCTATTACGCAGTTTTCCGATTTTAAAATCACCATTAAAATTCTGCTGAATATCAGTTCCGTAGTACGGATATTCCTGATTGGTAACTTGCTGTCTCAATGTTTCGTTACTCAAAACTGTTAAAGCAACAACATATCCGTCTGATGAGGATCTCGTACGCGAAACAATTGTCTGAGAAGTCCAAGCATCTGAAATTTTATACTTTAACTGCGTAAAAATATTGTATTGCTGGCTGGTATAATTCACAGTATTATTAGCAAATGAAAGCTTGTACGGAATTCCTAATTCTTCTATACTATGAGCTGTTCCGCCAGTCCAAGGTGCTAACCTTGTTGGAGAAGTTCCTTTTGAAGTGCTAAATTCAGCATCAATAAGTAAAGTCAATCTTTCGTTTACTTGATAAGAAAAACTCGGCGCAATAAAAAAGCTTTTGTTAAACCCAGCATCCTGAAAACTTCTTTCGCTGTGCAAAGCCGTATTGATTCTAAAAAGTGCCGTTTTATCTTCATTTAAAGGCGCATTGATATCTGCAGTTAAACGATTCAAATCCCAATCGCCGGCAGAATACGAAACTTCTCCTTTAAAGAAATCAAAAGGCTTTTTGGTAACTCTGTTGAACAAACCTCCAAAAGAAGAAATCGTGCTTCCGAACAAAGTCGCAGACGGACCTTTAATAACTTCAATTCGCTCTAAGTTAGAAGGATCGATTGTAGTGTACGTAAAACTTCCCACTCCATTTCGTACCAATTGCGGTGTTGCAAATCCTCTGGAAATGTTGGTTGTTCTTCCTTGATTTCTAACTTCTGCAATACCCGCACCCGGAACGTTTTTAAAAGCACTGTTGTAATCTGTAATTACCTGCTCTTTCATAAGTTCTTTACTTACAATGGTATAAACCTGCGGATTTTCCATGTTTTTAAGTTTCATTTTAGAAACCTCTTCACTTTCTTTTCTTGCAAATCGGTTTCCTCCAGTACTTACAATTACTTCTTCTAATTTTTGAGAAGTATACGTAAGTTCAAAATCAAGCTTCACATCCAGATTATTTTGATCGATTAAAACTGAAGATGGAGACGAGTCGTAACCGTTTAGTTTTATTTCTACCAAATAGGTTCCATACGGAATATTTTTAAGTTGATAAGCACCTTCAGAATCAGTAGTTGTTGTTTTATTTAATTCTGAAATTTTTACTGTCGCGCCTTGTAAATAATTTCCGTCTTTGACAATTGCGTGACCAGAAATTGTCCCTAAAGTTGATTGAGAAAAAGCAGTTTCTGAACAAAAAAAGAGCGTCAAAAACAGCACTAACACTTTTGATAAAACATTGCTTTCAAGTGTTTTAAAGATTGTTTTCATATTAATATTTGTAATTTATTCTTATTTAGACTGATTACAAATATATAAACAAGATGTTACTTCTTAGAGAAACATTAAAATTTTCTTAAAAAATTATTAAAGTGTATTTTTTACATTATTATGGAAAAAGAAAATAAAATTTAGAAAACACCAAATTTTTAGATTGACATTTTGTAACTTTTAAAAAAATCACTGTAAAGAAAATGATCATTTTAAATCTAATTTTATAAGTCACTTAAAATTTTAGAAATCATGAGATCAATCTGGACGGGTTCAATAAGTTTTGGACTGATTAATATTCCCATAAAAATATTTTCTGCTATTCAAGAAAGCAATCTTGATATGGATATGCTGGACAAAGGCGATCATTCTAACATAAAATTTAAGCGTGTAAACGAAAAAACGGGAAAAGAAGTAGCTTTTGCTGATATCGTAAAAGGCTATAAAGTAGACGATAATTACGTCATTCTGGAAGATGAAGATTTTGAAGCTGCCGATGCTGAAAAGACAAAAACAATTGATATACAGAATTTTACTTCAGAAAAAGAAATTGATAGTTTGTACTATGAACAGCCGTATTATCTAGAACCAGATAAAGGTGCCGCTAATGCCTATGCGCTTCTTAGAGACGCGATGGAATCTACAGGAAAAGTCGGTGTTACCAGTTTTGTGCTTCGAAACAAAGAAGCATTGGCCATTTTAAAACCGTATAAAAATGTGATTGTTTTAAATAGAATTCGTTTTGCACAGGAAATCCGAGATACAAGTGAACTAAAGCTTCCAGCGGTTTCTAAAACTAAAATCAAAGAAATCGATATGGCCAATAAATTGGTGGAACAATTGACTGAACCTTTTGATATTTCAAAATATAAAGACGAATACACCGCCAAACTTCTAAAAATTATAAAAGATAAAGCAAAAGGTAAAAAACAAGCAAAACCAAAATTAAATGTCGTTCACAAACAAAGCGATGATTTAATGAGTATGCTAAAAGCAAGTTTAGAAAAGAAGAAATCGTCTTAGTTCTTAGTCGTTAGTTTTTTAGTACTAAGTACTAAAAAACTAACGATTCAAAATAGCCTTAATATCAATTCCTTTTCCTAAAACGGGTTTCCATAAGTCGCCTTTTTGCTCAAATCTTTTTAGAACATTTTTGATTGTAAATTGTTTTGGAGAAAGCTTTGCATTAACTTCGCTCCATTCTAACGGAGTTGAAACTGTCGCGCCAGGTTTTGGACGCACAGAATACGGTGCAGCCAGCGTCTGCCCTTTTCTATTCTGCAGATAATCAATATATATTTTGTGATTTCGTTTCTTGATCGAACGTTCTAAACTTGTAATTTCGGTTACTTTTTGATGTACTTCATGCGCTATAAGTTCGGCAAAAATCTTCACTGTATCATAATCATATTTCCCGCCAAGCGGAATATAAACATGCAGTCCAGAAGCACCAGACGTTTTGCAATAACATTCAGCTTCAAAACCGTCCATTACTTCTTTTACTGCAAGCGCTGTTTCAACGACTTTGGTAAAATCATCTTTTTCAGGATCAATGTCAATTACCACCCAATCAGGATTTTCAATTCGTTTAATGGTAGAATTCCAAGGATTTATATCAATACAACCCAAATTGGCCATATACAAAAGCGTTGCCTTATCATTACAGATGAGATAGTCGATATTCTCATTGTTGGATTCTGAGAATATTTTTTTGGTTTTTATCCATGACGGAATTTTATCTTCGTCGACATCTTTTTGATAAAAACTGGGTCCATTGATTCCGTTGGGAAAACGATTCATAGACTGTGGACGGTCTTTTAAATACGGCAAAATCAAATCTGAAACTTCGCTGTAATATTGAATAATTTCTCCTTTTGTAATCGCATCATCTGGAAAATAAATCTTATTCTGATTGGTGAGGTGCAAAGTTACTTTGCCCAGCTTTAAATCAAAATCATTTTCAGTTTGTTTCGATATTTTTTGGTTCATTTTGGTTTCTTTTTTAATAGTGACACTGCTTTTTCCGATAAACGAAACATCATTGGCGCTTTTATCTACGCGAAGTCCAAGATATACCGGCTGTCGCAGATGATTGTCTTGCGTCCATTCGGCAAATTTAACCTGACAGACAAATTTTGGTTTGATCCATTGAATGGTTTCTCTAAGGGAAATTTTTTCTTCTAAAGGACTTTCGTTTATAAAATAAGGACTGAATTTTTCGTGGAGTTCTTTCAAAACTTCCTGCGAAAATCCCGTACCGCATTTTCCAATATATTTTAAAGTTTTTCCTTCGTACTGCCCAAGTAATAAAGCCCCAAAATATTCCCTTGTATTTTTAGGCTTTGTAATTCCGATAACAATCGCTTCTTCTGCCTGCGTATTTTTAATTTTCAGCCAGTCTTTAGTGCGTTTGTTTACGAGATAAGAACCAGAAGCTCTTTTTGCAATAATTCCTTCTGTATTATTTTTAATTGATTTTTCAAAAAAATTAATTCCTTTTCCTATTACATGATCAGAAAAAAACACGTTAGAAAGTGCCGATTTTTCGATTAGAATTTTCAAAAGTTCTTTTCGTTCCAATAATGACAAATGCGTTACATCATTTCCGTCAAGATTCAAAATGTCAAAAACATAATATTTCAATTTTCCTTTTCCCGTTTTTAGATAATTTTGAAGCAATTGAAAATCAGAAATTCCAGCTTTTTTTTCAACCACAACTTCGCCGTCCAAAATAGCTTCATGCTCTATTTTTTTCAATTCATCAGCAATAATCTGAAAGTTCTTAGTGAATGAAATTTCGTTACGACTATATAAATCTGCGCTGTTTTCTTTAATAACAGAAATGGTTCTGTAACCATCATATTTGCTTTCAAAAATCCAGTCTTCATCATCAAAAGGTTTATCGGTAAGGCTGGCCAGCATGGGTTTCTTAAAACTTAATTTTGACTTTTTTACAGTAGTTTTTGTCGGTGTTTTTTCCTTTTTCTCTTCTGATTTTTCTTCTGATTTTTCAGCTTCTATAATCATCGTTTCTAAACTTTTTCTAGAAATCACCGATTTGTTTTTCAACAAAATATCCTCTTTAGAAACATATTTATCTTCTCTTTTAAGCAAGAGCCAGGCATTTTCTTGTTTACCGTGCAGTTTTACCAGCGAAAAACTACCTTTTAGTTTTTTGCCTTTTAATACAAATCGCAAATGTCCTTTTTTAAGATCGTCTAAAAGCTGTTTTTGGGGCGATTTCCCTTCGGCTACTTCAAGCGGTTCATACGTTCCATTATCCCAAACAATGACATTTCCGGCGCCGTAATTGCCTTTCGGAATATTTCCTTCAAAATCTTTATACGAATACGGATGATCTTCAACCTCCATGGCGAGTCTTTTAGTATCAGGATCTAAAGACGGACCTTTTGGAACGGCCCAGCTCTTGAGAACACCGTCCATTTCTAAACGAAAATCATAATGCAGATGCGAGGCCGCATGTTTCTGAATCACGAAAACCAATTCATTTTTAGAGCTTTCCGTTTTTCCTTTCGGTTCTTTCGTCGATTTAAAATTTCGTTTCTGGTTGTATTTCGTTAAAGACATAAAAGACAGTTTTAAGATGTTTAAAAACCAAAAGCGTGCTGTGTACAAGTAGACAGCACGCTTTTATTATTAGCTTTTTGTACTAATATTAATGACCTGCACGTCTAGTATCTGTTGATTTTGCAGTATCGTTTTTTCCTCTAGAACCCGTATTTGATTTTTGAGTTTTTCCAGAATTTTTCATTCCGGATTTCGAATCTTTTCTTGAAGTTTCCATAACATTTGTTTTTAAATTACAAACACAAAGTTCTAGAATACAACGCATTAAATAGTTACAGAATTTTTTATTTGAATTACAGTTTTACACCTTCAAAACACAAGAACCTTATAATAGTATAAAAATCGGATTAAATCATGTAAATTTTATTCACAAACAATTTGAATATTTACACTACCAAATTTTATTTAATTCATATTTAAAACTTTTTAACAAATGGCAGATACCATATATATTGTTTTAGCTGATGACGATGCAGATGATCGTTCTTTTTTTGAAGAGGCTTTTAACAGTACACAGCTTCGATATAATTTGAAAATGTTTAATGACGGCGAAGAATTAATGAATTATTTAAAAGCACCCGACACCGTTTTACCGAGTATCGTATTTTTGGATTTAAACATGCCGCGCAAAAACGGAATTGAATGTTTAAAAGAAATTCGAGACGATAAAAATCTTAAAAATTTGTCGGTTGCAATTTACTCCACTTCTTCTAATTCAGAAGATATTCACGATACTTTTGTGCTTGGTGCCAATATCTATATTACGAAACCAAACAATTTTAGAGAATTGGTCAGAGTTCTGCATAAAGTTGTCACCGTCAATTGGCAGTTTCATACCGCCAATCTCAACAAAGAAACTTTCTTAATGACTATTTAACTCAAAATAAATCAACCCTTTAATGCTTAATTAAAGGGTTTTTATTTTTTTGTAATACACAAACTGAAAAGTAATTCTAACTCTCCTATCGTCTTGCTGCTTTTTCGTTTCATTTTATAATATGAAACATACTTCTAAGAAGTTCATTTTAAATTTTATCTAACTTTAACTGACTCAGATGCTATTTTGAGAATGAGTAAAATTTAATAAAATTAAAGACGATGAGAGTATTCAAAAAAGGTTTTGTTTTATTAGTTATTTTTTTCCTTACACAAATTTCAAATGCACAAGACGCGCCCTATTCTATAGGCTTTATTCCGGCTTCTATATCAGAAGGCGATATTGCATTTCCGATTTATGAAAAATGGCATCTCAGCGGTCAAGCCGATTTTCAACTCGTGACGCAAGGAGCCTATACCAACGGAAATCCTTTTGAGTACACACAGCGCAAAGTAATTCGGCCTTGGCTTATTTATTCGGGTTTTAAAAATATAAAATTATGGCTCGGTTATGCTCATAATCAAAAATATGCTGTAGAAGAAGCCGGAAATTATAAAACACTCGAAAACAGACTTATTATAATGGGAACATTTTCTCAAAATATGCCCAAAGGAAACATCTTCGAGCAAGTTCGTTTTGAAACTAAATTTTTTGACGACAGAAACGGAACCCCGCAGACAATTCCTAGAATTCGAGTTCGTTTTGGAGTCAATCATTTTTTGAAACAGACTAAAGAAAAACCCATTTTTTTGGCGCCAAACATTGGTTATTACACCGAATTGATGCTCAAATTTGCTTCTAAAGATTATGCAAAAGAGCATTTTGATATTTTTAGACTTTCTGTTTATTACACAGCAGGAATTACACCCAACATTCATTTTTTAGCCGGTGTAATCGGTCAAATGCAATTGCGTACCAACGGAACTCAATTTGACGTTTATTATGGTCCAATGGCATCTATAAAATATACGATTAAACCCAAAGAAAGAGAAACTTTTGACAGTGTTGACGGCGGTGCAGATTAAATCCTTACACAATATGCTTGATTGTTTTTTCTGAAGAAAACTAAAACGGGTTTTAAAACAAAAAAATGCCAAATTTTTGATAAATCCCATTCAATAAGGCAATAAATCCTATCATTAAATGTTTATAATTAATAACAATAACACATTTAATTTTAAGAATCAATCGTATTGATTAACACGTATAAAGTATGAAAAAAGTCTTTTTTTTATTAGCCATAACAACTTTCTCTTTACAGGGATTTGCACAAGAACTCAACAACAAATACAAAGCGATTCCTTCTAAAAATCCGCCAAAAGAAGTGATTCCGCCGAAAGAAGTTTCGCCAAAAGTAAATCCGCCTGCAGTTGTAGAAAAGCCAGAACCTCTAAAAGTAGATCCAGAACAGTTGTTTAAGGATACTAACATATACAAACAAGAGTCTAATGTAGACGGAATTTTATATAGAAGAAATCAGTTTTTGGGCAACTTTACTACCACAGCGGTTACTTCGACCATTATGTATCGTGACGCTGCTTTTGTAGACGGAGATAAAGTAAAAGTATATTTAAATGATAAAGTAATTGAACCTGAAGTTTCGTTAACAAGCGAATTTAAAACGGTCAAAATTACGCTGGTTCCTGGCATCAACAAAATAGATATCGAAGCCTTAAACGAAGGTTTTGCTTCTCCAAATACAGCCGAATTTAAAGTTTATGATGATAAAGGAGCTGTTATTTCGTCAAGCGAATGGAACGTAGGAACGGGCTACAAAGCGGTAATTGTTCTGGTAAAAGAATAATTCAAATCATAAAAAACATTTAAAACTGCTGCTTTCAGCAGTTTTTTATTTGGATATATGTAGTCAACTACGTAGTTTTGTACCTATAATTTAATTTTATTCAAAAAATGCGTATTCAGCCTATCCAAAATGAGTTTGAAAAAGAAATCATCGATTTGATTTTAAACATTCAGCAAAAAGAGTTTAACGTGCCGGTAACCTTAGAAGACCAGCCGGATTTAATGGAAATTGAAAACTTTTATTATCAACCAGGCGGTATATTTCTTGGCGCTTTTATTGACGAAAAACTTGTCGGAACTATTGCTTTGGTCCGATTTAGTGAAAAAGCTGGAGCGATTAGAAAAATGTTTGTCAAAAAAGAATTTAGAGGAAAAGAATTCGGAATTGCACAACAATTGTTGGAACAGTTAATTACTTTTAGCAAAGAAAACGACATTAAAGATTTATATTTAGGAACGGTAACCATCCTGCAGGCGGCTTTGCGTTTTTACGAAAAGAATGGTTTTGAAACCATTGCAAAAGAATCGCTCCCACCCGATTTTCCGTTAATGAAACCTGACAATGTATTTTGTCACTTAAACTTAAAATAAGATGAATATAATTGATGAAATCGGTATTCTGGCCATCTCAACAAGATTGCAGCGTTTAAGCGAACAATTACGAAAAGACGGTGCACAGATTTACAAATCTTTCGATATTGATTTTGAACCGAAATGGTTTCCGGTAATTTATACGCTCCACATAAAAGAAATGCTGAGTGTAGTCGAAATTGCAAATGAAATCGGCTACAGCCATCCATCAACTATTAGTTTATTGAAAGAATTGGAAAAACAGAAAATCATCAGTTCTAAAAAAGATAAATTAGACGAACGCAAAAGACTGATAGTTTTAACTGCAAAAGGAAAAGAACTTGTTGTTAAAATGCAGCCGGTTTGGAGCATCATGAAAAAAGCGCTAAACGAAATAACAGACAATCAAAATAATCTTCTAAAAGCAATTGAAGAAGCCGAGCAAAATCTCGAACGCCAAGGATTTTTTCAACGCGCCGCGGAGCTTAAGATGTAAATTTTAGATTTTAGAATTTAGATTTTAGAATTTGGAATTTTTTAAAACACATAGAAACATAAATTTTTTAAACTTAATTAAAAAGACTAGTAAAAAGAAACTCGTTTCTCGCACATAGCTATGTTTGTTTAAACAAAATGAAATGCCTTTCTACACCAATAAAAGCTATGTCTCTATGTGTTTAATTTTATTATCATTGACATTGACATTGACATTGATATTATATTGGAATTTAATTTTTGGAATTTTTAAAATTCCCTTATTCCCTGCCAGTAATCTTTTTACGGTGATTTGCGCCCCATTTTGCAAGCGAGTCTATTACTTCTTTTAAGGTATGGCCGTATTCTGTGAGTTGATACTCTACCGTAATAGGCTGTGTATTAAGAACCGTTCTCGTAACTAGCTGATTTTCTTCTAGATTTTTTAATTCTCTGCTAAGCATTTTTCCCGAAATTCCTTCAACTTCTCGAAGCAGGTCTGTAAAGCGTAAGGTATTAAAACACAATGATGCAATTATGGCGATTTTCCATCTTCCGTTTAAAATATCCATGGCGTCGTGTACAGCCAATATTCTTTTATTGCAGTTTGTTTTATTGTGTTCAAGCTCTTTTATCATACTGATGTTAGTTAGTTACCTCAATGTTACAGTTACTTTTGGTAATCAGATGACAAAAATACACTTAAAGTGTTTACATTTGAAAACAATTTTAAATACAACAAAAAATGACCTTAATAGAAGCTCTAAAGTGGCGTTATGCTACCAAAAAAATGAACGGACAAGCTGTTCCGCAAGAAAAATTAGATTATATTCTTGAAGCTGCAAAACTAGCTCCATCTTCGTCTGGTCTACAGCCTTACAAAGTTTTTGTGATCTCGAACCAAGATTTAAAAGAAAAAATTAGAGCCGTAAGTTTTGATCAAAGCCAAGTTACAGATGCTTCTCACGTTTTGGTTTGGGCTGCATGGGACGGTTATAGTTTAGAAAAAATCACAACTGTTTTTAACAGAACTACTGAAGAAAGAGGTATTCCTGCAGAAGCAATGGACGAATATAAAGCGAGACTTTGGGGAATGTACGAACCTCTAGGACAAGAATGGCACGCTAATCATGCTGCTAGACAAGCTTATATTTCTTTTGGTTTGGCAATTGCCGCTGCTGCTGAACAAAAAGTAGACGCAACTCCAATGGAAGGTTTTATTCCGGCAGAAGTTGATAAATTATTAGGCCTAAATGAACTTGGTCTTAAAAGTGTTTTAGTGTTACCTCTTGGTTATAGAGACGAAACTGGAGACTGGCTTGTAAACCTTAAAAAAGTACGTACGCCGCAAGACGAATTTATAACTGAAATTAAGTAAAAAACTTTTCGTTTTGTTTAATTTACAAATGCTTCTAAGACTGCTTAAAACGCTCTTTTAGAAGCATTTTTGATTTAGTTGAAAATCAGAAAAACAGTTAAAGGTCAAACAAAAAAAGCAGCTTAAAGTTAAATAAGACAGCATCTCAATCTTTTTTTAATTGTCGAACAAAAAACGTACTCAAAGCGGATAATTAAATAATATTGTATACCTAATTTTGTTTCATCCAAAACAATTCAATCCTTTTAAAAATAATTTAATTTTAGAACTATGTCTGATTTTTTAACCCAATTCGGAGAAGACTTAAAGAAAAACGTGCCTGGTTTTATCGGCGTTTCTGTTGCCGAAATTGCAAGCGGTATGTCCTACTACTCGCAATCTGTGCTGGCTGATTTTGACCCAGAATTAGCGTCTGCTTTTAACCTTGAAGTGGTAAAAGCAAAAATGAATGCCATAAAAGCATTAAACCTACAAGGTCAAGTAATTGACAACATTATGATTACTTTGACATCGCAGATTCACATTGTAGATGTTTCTGACAATCAAGATTATTTTATTTATCTTGCTGTAGATTCAACAAAAGCAAATTTAGGAATGACAAAATCCATCTTAAATAAATACAAAAAAGAGATCGCTGCAAAACTTTAATACTTTAGTTTTCAGCATCATTAAAAGGAATATTCTAGTAGGATATTCCTTTTTTTATTTTCAGTTGTGTACACTTCAATGAAAAACTTTATATTTAACATATAAACTGTGAAGCACATTAATGGAATTAAGAGCCTATTTTGAAAAATATCCTGACGAGGCAACCTGCATTGAAGAATTGAAAGATAAAAGACTGCAGCATGGACTAATCTGTAAAAAATGCAGTCATGACACGCACTCTTTTAGGAGGACAGATCTAAAATTTCAATGCAAAAAATGCGGTAACCGAATCAGTCTTCGATCTGGAACAGTGATGGAAAACTCGAATCTGCCTGTTCGTTATTGGATGATCTGTATCGAATTGATGACTTTAACGCATAAAAAAATGCCGATTCTAAAGATTCAATATTTATTAGGACATAAACGTTACGAACCTATTTGGCTTATGGTTCAAAAAATTCGTATCGTAATGCGTATCAGAGACGAAAAATACAGATTAAGGGCTTATTCTCAATTTGATCCAGAGTTTCTTCAAAAAATTGATACATTAGTATTGAAGAAAAAAGAGAAATAATTCCTCAAAATCTTCAATTCCAATTTTACATTCACACATGCAAGCAGATTTACGAAAACATATTGAAAAAATTATCCCTTTAACCGATGACGAATATGCTTTTGTAATTTCGCATTTCATTTCAAAAAAATTCAAAAAACACCAATATCTCATTCAGGAAGGCGATCCTGTAAAATATTCTTATTTTGTAATTTCCGGACTTTTAAAGTTAGTTTTTACTGACGCTAAGGCCAAACAGCACATCGTTTCTTTTGCTATGGAAGATTGGTGGGAAAGCGATTATTATGCTTATTTTACCGAAACAAATGCCACAATGTCGTTGGAATGTCTTGAAGATACTGAAGTTCTTTGCTGTACTCTAGAAGATTACAAAAAGCTTTGTGAAGGTCTGCAGAAAATGGAGCGCTTTTTTCTAGACAAAGCTACTTTTGGTTTTCTGGGTTCGCAGCGACGCATTATTTCCTGGCAGACTTCGAACTCTAAAGAGCGCTATGAACAGCTTTTAAAACAATACCCTACTCTATTTCAGCGTGTTTCAAAAAGTCTTATTGCTTCTTATCTTGGTGTGTCACGCGAAACTTTAAGCCGTTTATCCTCTTAAATGTGACAAACCGCACTTTTTATTTGTGAGAAACATCAACGGCAGTTTTTACGATTTATATGCAATTTTGTCTTGTAATTTTAAAGCAAAACAAAATGGAAAAAAGAGTTATAAATCCGTGGGAATGGCAGAACGAACGCAGTTATGCACAAGCAGTAGAAGTTAAAAATCCGCAGGGCACTTTGTACGTTTCTGGGCAGACAGCAATTAGCGCCGACGGAATTTCGAGCGCTGAAAACATGGAATCTCAAATCGTTCTCGCTCTAAAGAATCTGGAACAGGTAATTACAGAAGCCGATTACGAATGCAGTGGGATTGTGCGACTCAATATTTACACAACTTCAACCGCCGAACTTTGGCCTCATTTTAATATCATTCAAGAATGGGTGGCCAAACACAATATTAAACAAGCCACCACATTATTAGAAGTTACAAGTCTTTTTGAAACTCTAAAAGTCGAACTTGAAGCTACTGTTGTAAAATAAATAAAAAAAAATGCTGTGCAGCTATCCTTTGCACAGCATTTATATTTTTAATTATAAATTATCAATTATAAATTGATTTTAAACTTTTAACTGTATAGTTTACAATTTATAATTACTATTTCTTTTTATTCTTTTTCGCTTTAGCTCTTTTTGCTTTTTTCTTAGCGATTTTTTTTGCTTTTGCTTTGTCTTTTGCTTTTTTAGCTTTGTCTTTCTTTTTTGCTTTAGCTTTTAGTTTCGCTTTTTTTGCTTTTTCTTTCTTTTGGTCTTTCGCTTTTTCTTTTTTCTTAGCAGCCGCTTTTTTCTTTTTTAGCTTCTCTTTTTTCTCAGCAAGCTGTTTTTTATCTTTTTCTTTCATCTTTTTATTTTGTTTTTTATTCTTAGATTTATCTTTTGTTTCATCCGTCGTCTCTTCTTCTGTTTCAGAAACTGCTTCTTCGCTTTCTAGTTCTTTTGGCTCTTCCAAAATAGATTCTGTTTCTATCGTTTTTTTCGGAGTTCTTTTTGCTTTTGGCTTTGACTCAGGAACAGCTTCAGTTGCTGCAACTTCTGTTTCTACAATTTGAGCCTCATTTTGATTGCTTTCTTCTGCAGGAACGACAGTGTTCTTCTCTGCTTCTTGTTCAGATTCGTTAGTAAGTACTTCTTTTGTCATTATTCTTTTAATTTTAAGAATTTATTTGAATTAAATTTTACAATTACAAATTTCTAATGTTACTAAATCATTAAATTAACATCAAAAAATAATAAACAAATATAAAATGAAAAAGACATTCGCCAATGTTAAGTTTTTACTGATTCACAAAAACCGTATACAAACATTTAAAAATCAATAACTTACCCAATGTTAAGTTTTTCTTTACGATTTTGTATAATTTTAAAACGCTTGTAGAGGACGTTCAAAAAACAATTTTACGCTGTAGAAATAACAACAATTTGCATAATTTCGTTTAAAACTTAGAACATGCACAACGATTTAGAATACAAATCTGTAAAACCGAATCAAGATCTTTCTGATTTTGTAGATAGTTTTTGGTGTATGCATCATAAATCGGAGCAGGCTTTAGAAACAATCGGTCTTCCCGACGGCCGAATCGATTTATCACTTATTCTGACTCCAGAAAATTCTTTTCAGATTCGGCTTTTGGGTTTAGGAACGCAGCAATATGAAAAAGGAATAATTCCCGCAAACAGTTTGACTTTTGTTATCAGCTTTAAACTTCCTGCTGTGGAATATATTTTTCACGAAAGTGTCGCATCTCTTGTCAATTCTGGAAAATTTCTAGAAAACACTTTTTGGGATTTCAACGAAAAGGATTTAGAAAACTTTGAATTATTCTGTGAAAAAGCTTCGTTAAAAATCCAATCTTTACTATCCAAAGAACTGGATTCCCGAAAACAGAAACTCTTCAACCTTATTTACAAAACAAACGGCGACATGACCGTCAAAGCATTGGCAGAACAATCCAACTGGAACAGTCGTCAAATCAATCGCTACTTTCAGCAATGGTTTGGAATTTCGTTAAAAGCCTATTGCAATATTCTTCGGTTTCGTACTTCACTGGAACATATTGCAAAAGGAAAACTATTTCCTGAAGAAAATTTTACCGATCAGAATCACTTTATAAAAGAAATCAAAAAAATTTCGGGCTCACTTCCAAAAGAATTATTTCACAATAAAAATGACCGATTTATACTATTATCGGCTCTTTCGTCACAATAATTTTGCTGCATTAGATTTTAAACAATAAAACGATGTTAGTTCAAAATAAACGAATCGCTGTTATTGGCGGCGGTATGGGCGGTTTACTTCTTGCCCGTCTTTTACAAATGAAAAATGGTATTGTAAAAGTTTATGAAAGAGATCTCAATCAAGAAATTAGAGTTCAAGGTTCTCCTTTGGATCTTCACGAAGATTCAGGCATAAAAGCCATGAAAGAGGCTGATTTACTGGATGAATTTTATAAAAATGTCCGCCCGAACGCTAGTAAAGCTCGTATTGTAGATCAAAATTTTAAAATTAGATTTGATGAACATCATATTCCCGAAACGGCTTCAGCAAAAAACACAGACGAAAAACAGCATTCTTTGGCAGCGATTTCAAAACCACGTCCAGAAATTGATCGTTCAGCGCTTCGAAATATCTTAGTAAATTCATTGGAAAACGACACTTTGGTATGGAACAGCCAGTTTGATTCTATGGAAAAACAAGGAAACGGCTGGAAAATTCATTTTAAAAACGGTTCAGAAGCCTATGCCGATTTAGTAATTGCTGCAGATGGAGCCAATTCTAAAGTCCGTCCATATTTGAGCAAAATAAAACCGATTTATTCTGGCATCACGATGATTGAAGGCACAATTTATAATGCGAAAGAAAATGCCCCAAATTTTTTTGATTTTTCTAAAGGCGGTAAAGTACTTGCTTTTGGAAATGAGCAGACGATTATGTACGGAACAAAAGGTGACGGTTCGCTTATGTTTTTAACCAGCACTAAAACTCCTGAAAACTGGATTACAGAAAGTGATTTGGATTTTAATGATCATCTAAAAATGTATGAATGGTTTAAAGAAGTCTACAAAGATTGGAGTTTTGAATGGCATGAACTTTTTACGAGTCAGGAATTGTATTTTATACCACGTCCGCAATATTATTTTCCGTTAAATCAAACTTGGGAAACTCAGGAAAATCTAACGATGATTGGCGACGCCGCACACAGAATGCCACCGTTTGCAGGAAAAGGCGCCAATCTTGCTTTGCTGGATGCTTTAGAATTAGCTGAAAATTTAACCTCTACACCATTCTCCGACATCCTATCGGCATTATCAGATTTTGAAAAACGAATGATAAAACGTGCTGCCGAAGCAACAAAAGAAACTTTGACAAATGCAGAACAGCTTTTTGGAGCAGATGCTTTAGAGAAATTGGTTTCTATTTTTGAGAAAGCGAATACTATTTCATAAAAATAAAAAAGCTCTAAATCTTAATAACTTAGAGCTTTTTAAAATTATATATTGAAACAATTTAGTCCCATTTATTAGTATGAGAAACGGCATATTTTCCTGCTCCTGTAAAAAACAAAGCAACAGATCCTAACAAATACAGCCCTAGTAACTCTAATGCATAACCACCGTGTTCGCTTATTGAGAAAATCTCATTCGCATGTGCAACCGCAATAGCCACAATACAGTTGATTGCAAAAATTACCGAAGCGATTTTGGTACGCCAGCCCAGTAAAATTGCCAAAGGCGCCAATACTTCTCCGATGTAAACAGCGTAACCAACTGCTCCCATATTTTCTACAAGAAATGAAATTCCGTGAAGAATTTTTGAAACTCCGTGAAAAAGCATTAAACCTCCAACGCTGATTCGTAATACTAATAATCCTAAATCTGTGTTTTTTGAATTCATATAATTAAGTTTTGGGTTTTATATGAAACTAAAATACAAAATTAAGTTGTTCAAAAAAGCTTTTTATTTAGAATTGGTTTAAATAATATGTTTTTACTTTGGATTTTTTCCAGATCGAATTGTTTTAATGTCAAATTCTTTCGAACATATATTTATTCTTTTCAGCGTATTTTCGTTTAGATTTTAAAAAGGCTTTTTTTGACGTTATTTCAAACAAAAACAACAATCAAGCACTTCGTGGTCATTTAAAATAGAAAACGGTCTTAAAATCGACAAAACAGCGCCTTTAAAACATTATTGAAGTTTAACACAAAGCCATTCGCCGCGCAGAATTAATGTATCATCTGCAAAAGCTTCTCCAGACTGCTTGATTATTTTCTCGCTTAAGCGAATGTTTTTCACCACAAATTTTACGAGTTTTTTAAATTCAACACCCGCAAAGAACTCTACTTTATCCAGACTTACGAGCCCAAAAACGCCATCGGCTATACCCAGCATTTTAACGCCCGCGCCACCGCATTGCGCCATTGCTTCTATTAAAATTGTTCCTGGAACCAAGTTAAGCTCCGGAAAACTTCCTTGGAGCCAAACATCTTTTTCTGTAAACGTTTTTAAGCCTATAATCGTTTCAGTCGTAGCAGAAATAATCTCATCCACAAATAAAAATGGGGCTCTATGCGGAATCAAATCTTCTATTTTTTGAGTCATGTTTTAGAATTTTCAACAATGTACAAATTTGATTTGAATTAGCAATATTCTCATTTTTACTGTTTTCAAAACAGACTAAAAAAAGAGATGCCTTTCAGCATCTCTTTTCACGTTATCAACTCTAAAATCAACAAATATTATTCTTCTAAAAGGATAAAAGTTTTATCATCTGCTTTGATTTTAGTTCCTTCAAAAGCAATATCGATTATTCCGGTTTTTCGAGGCGAAACACCGCTATTGCTGTTATGTGTATGCAAAACATATTTCATTTTTCCATTTTTATCATAAAAAACATCGCCATGTCCTGCACCATTTATACCAACATTCTTTTTACTGATTATTGGACTGTCAGATGCTTTTTCCCAAGGTCCAAACGGACTTTTTGCTGTTGCATAACCCACTGCATAATCAGGATTTCTAAAATCATTTGCCGAATAAATCATATAATACAAACCGTTGTGTTTTAAAACTGTCGGTCCTTCTGTTACCGGCCAGCTTACATTTTGGGTATTCTCCCACGGAAGAATACCCGAAATACATTCTTTCAAGGTTTCTTCCTTGATACCCGATAGATCCTCTTTTAATTCGGCTGCAAAAATTCTATTTCCGTTTGTCAGGCGCACGTGATACAAGTATTTCTTTCCGTCAGTATCGATAAAAACAAACGGATCAATCTGCTTTCCTGTACCAAACATTGGCGCTTTCGATTCATTTACAAAAGGTCCAAGCGGACTATTTGAACTGGCAATAGCAATATTTTCATCAGCCGTATAAATCATGTAGAACTTGTTATTGTATTTTAAAACTTGCGGCGCCCAAAAACCTTGCGTTCCAAAAGCTTCTCCTTTTTTAAGAGCCAATCCGTTTTGAGCTACACTCGGACCATTCCATTTTTTCAAATCTGAAGAAGTATAAACCATAAATCCGTTTCCGTTTAATGGCGTTTCTCCAGTAGTAGTTCCGTACAAATAATAAATCCCATTATCAAAAAAAATAGTTGGATCTGCCAGCAATATCGGAGACGCTTTAGAACTTGTTTTTTTATTGATTTCTTTCTCCTGAGAACAACATGCAAAGACAAAAAACAGTGTAAATAAGCTAAAATATTTTTTCATAATCATTATTAAACTTTTTATTTAATTAATTTAAATTAAAAACTAAAAATCAAATAGTTAAACAAACACTATAGAAAACCTCTATAATAGAAATTTGGAAAAAAAACATTATTTTTCCAAAAAAAATTAATCGTTTTTATTTTAAAAAAGAAGCTTAAAAACTTTCTTAAAAAAGGTTCCTTTCTCCTAACATTTAACTCCCAACTTATCACTTTTGAATCGAAAATTTATACAAAGAAACCGTATGATACTTCTCTCCTGCTTTTAATGTGATTTTTGGGAACTTTGGCTGATTTGGTGCATCTGGAAAATGCTGCGTCTCTAAAGCAAAAGCCGTTCTAAAATCATCTTTCGTACCTGATTTAAAGACGTTTTTACTCTGCATAAAATTACCGCTATAAAACTGCAATCCAGGTTCTTCTGTATAAACATCTAAAGTAATACCCGAAATATCGCCTTTAATAGTTGCTGCATGAATAAATCCGTCTTTTTTAAGACCTGATAGCACATAATTATGATCGTAACCTTTACCAAATTTTAATTGTTCGTCTTTTGTTTCGATTCGTTCGCCAATTGTATGTTTTGAAGTAAAATCGAATGGTGTATTTTTTACTGATTTTAATTCACCATTCGGAATTAAACCTTCATCAACTGGCGTAAATTCGTTCGCATAAATTTGTAATTCATGATTTAGAATCGAACCGCTTCCTTCTCCATTCAAATTAAAAAAGGCATGATTGGTTAGATTTACCAAAGTTGTTTTATCTGTTGTAGCTTCATAATCCATTTTAATTGTTTGATCATCTTGAAGCGTATACGTCACTTTCACGTTTAAATTTCCTGGAAAACCCTGTTCTCCATCTGGCGAAATATAAGTCAAAACCAATGTATGATCATCTACTTTTGACGCATTCCAAACCACATCCTGAAAACCTTTTACACCACCGTGAAGTGCATTCTTTCCATTATTTAACGGAATTTGATATTGTTTTCCTTCCAGCGTAAATTTACCTAATGCAACTCTGTTGCCAACTCTTCCGATTGTCGCGCCAAAATAAGGTTCAGTTGAATTTTTGAAACCTTTCACACTATTCATTCCGACCACAACATCGGTTTCTTTTCCGTTTTTATCAGCAATCCACAAACCAATCAATCGTCCGCCGTAATTGGTAAAAGCCGCTTTAATGCCTTTGTTTTCGATCCAGTACAAAGCCACTTTTTTACCGTCGATGATGGTATCAAAATCTTTGGCTTGTAAAACTGATTTTATAGTATCTTTTGTCGTTTCCACAATTTCCTTCGACTCCTGAGTCTCTTTCTTGGTGTCTTTACAATTGAATTGCAAAAGAGCCAATAAAACAACTGCAGCAATTTGAATATTTTTCATTTTCTGATATTTTAAAATTTGAATTTATTTGGACGGAATTGCCAGTTTTGTGTCTTCGCTTACCGGAATCCCTAAAACTGGGAAATCGTTCGAATCCCAGCTTATTTTCTGCATTCTCGGCGATCTCTTATTACCACAACCCTCGCCCGGATTTGAATTGGCGTGATATAAAATCCAATCTTCTTTTCCGTCTGGCGATTTAAAAAAGGAATTATGACCCGGTGCATACACTTTATTTTCTGGAGATTGTTTAAAAATGGGTTCAGGAGATTTCTCCCAAGCCGATGCGTCCAGCAGATTATCACCGCCTTTAAAACGCAATAGTCCTAAAGCATAAAAATCTGTCCAGCAACCACTTGCTGAGAAAACGATAAAAACTTTGCCATTTCTTTCTAAATACTGAGGCCCTTCGTTCACATTTACCTGCGGTGGATTTACCTCATCATGCAATGCTCCATGTGTTTCCCAAGAATGAGTCGGCGAAGAAATTAGAACGCGGTCACCCTCAATTTGCAGCGGGTTTTTCATTTTAGCGATGTAGATATTCTGCTGTCCGTTTTTGTCGCCTTCCCAGCCAGCCCAAATCATATAAAGCTGTTTTTTATATTCAAAAACATTTCCATCAATTGCCCATTTATCGGTTTTAGCAGCAATTTTACCCTTAAAGTCCCACTTTCCTTTAAACGGGTCAGACGATTTATTTTCAAGCACATACATTCTGTGATTATTATTATCTCCGTTATCCGCAGCAAAGTAGCAATACCATTTTCCGTTAATGATATGAAACTCAGGCGCCCAGATTTCTGCTGAATAATTGGTGCCTTTCGGCGGTTCCCAAATCACCTTACTTTCGGCATTTTTAATTTCTGATAAATCTTTGGTTTTCCACAAAACCAATTTATTTCCTAAGGTATTGGTGTAGTAATAATAGCCATTGTAATAGGTGCTGTAAGGATCTGCTCCAGAAGGCAGAATTGGATTTGTGAAAGTTTTCTGCTGTGCAAAACTTATTGTGGTAAGCAGTAAAAGAATTAGGTATTTTTTCATTTTTGTTTTGTTGTGTAGTTTTTAACGAAAACCTTTGTCAAAGTTTAAAACTTTGACAAAGCTGCCATCGGAAAATTGTCAATCTTTGTCCCCAAGGTTGAAACCTTGGGCTATGTTTTCAATACTATTTGTTTAAATATTTCACGCAGATTTTACAGATTAATGCTGATGCACGCAGATTCATCCAAAATAATCGGCTCAAATCATTTTAAAAATCACTTCTGATTCAAAGCATCAATAACTTCTTTATTGACTTTATTAACCTTTTTAAAATCCATTTTATCAACTTTACGATCGTAAGTCATAAAACCGTTTACCTCGCCTTCTACATCGGTTGTCTGTGTGTAAACTGCTGCCGAGAATCCAGATTTCACAAAACCTTTCAAGACATTCGCGTATTTGATGTATTCATTGGTTACTTCATTTGCATTTTTAAATTTGATATAGCCCCAATTGCCATTCGTTCTCCACAAATGTCCTTCGAGAGGCAAACCAATTCCGCCATATTCACCTAAAACCGTTACACGCTGTGCATCATACAAATACAGTTCTGGACCCGGATAATTATGCAAATCTAAAATATCGCCTGTTTGAAAATGATTCCCTCCGCTTGCAGAATTGATCAAACGAGTCGAATCGTACCTCTTAGTCCATTCTGTAATTTCGATCGTTTTAAACTGCCCCCAAGCCTCATTAAAGGGCACCCAAACCACAATACTCGGATACGAATACAAATGATCCATGATTTCTGCCCATTCTTTACGGTAAATATCCTCTGATTTTTGTGAACGTTTTAATTCTGTTCCGTCAAAATACTTTTTGTTTTGCCAGATCGGCTGATCATCTCCGCTTGGCATATCCTGCCAAACCAAGATCCCCAGTTGATCGCAATGCGTGTACCAGCGCTCCGGCTCTACTTTTACGTGTTTGCGAATCATATTAAAACCTAATTCTTTGGTTTTGATGATATCGTATTTCAAAGCTTCATCTGTTGGTGCCGTGTACAATCCATCTGGCCACCAGCCTTGATCTAAAGGCCCAAACTGGAAATAATCTTTGTTATTTAACTGCATTCTGATAATCCCATTCTGATCTCTTTTGGATGAAATCTTACGCATGGCAAAATAACTCTTCACTTCGTCAACTACTTTTCCGCCGCTAATCAAACTGATTTTAGTCTGATACAAAAACGGACTTTCAGGCGACCATAATTTTGGCGCATTCAAAACAATATCGGCGCTTTCTGTGACAACTGTTTTTTCTTTCGCAATTTCTTTTCCGCCGTCCAAAACCGTTACTTCAATTACATCGCCCGCTTCTGCTCCAACAACATCGCTTTTTATGCTAATCGAATTCTGATCGATATTTGGCGTTGTTCTTAAACCTTTGATGCTTTTCGCATTTACTGGTTCCAGCCAAACCGTCTGCCAAATTCCTGTAACCGGTGTGTACCAAATTCCTTCTGGATTTTTAACTTGTTTTCCTCTCGGCTGCGGACCATCATTTGACGGATCCCAAACTTTTACAACCAATTTTTGTGCTGTTCCGTTTTTGATAAAAGGCGTTATATCAAACGAAAATGGTGTATAACCTCCCGTATGTGAACCCACTTTTACATCATTCACATACACTTCGGTTTTCCAGTCGACAGCGCCAAAATGCAGCAGAATGTTTTTTCCGTTCCAATTCGAATCAATACTGAAATTGGTTTCATACCAAAGTTCGTTTTTTGAACCTACTTCTTTCATTACACCAGACAAACTGGATTCTGCTGCAAACGGAACCAAGATTTCGCCGTCATATTTAGAAGGCGCCGTTTTTCCTGCTTCCTGAATGGCGTATTTCCACAAGCCATTTAGGTTTTTCCATTCACTTCTTTCCATAATCGGGCGCGGATATTCTGGCAGCACCTCAGCAGGATTTACCTCCGATGCCCATTTTGTTTTGATTTTATCACCCTGCGGTTTCCATTGCGCATTAGCAATAAAGACAGAAAACAAGGCTGCAAAAAGTATATTTTCTCTTTTCATAATATATTATTTACACATTGTTGCAATAAGCAGTAAATGCTGTTTCTTTCCATTTTAAAGAATTACCAGACTGCTTTTTCCACAGAACAGCCTGGCATTTCAAACTAACTTAACTAACCATATTTTTGTTTATTAAACCATATAAGGCATATAAGTTTATTTCATCTTATCACATGCCAATGAAAAAAACTTTACTATGAACTTATATCACTTATATGGTTCAAAAAAAATTATCCTTTATTTTTTCTCGGTCAAGCCGAATTTACTCACCAGCTTGTTGTATTCATTTTTAGAGATTGTAATCATACAGCCGTGGCGCACTTTTTCTGGAAGACTGTATTTGTCCCAATCCGAGAAAAAAGTATAACCTGAGGCTTGAAACCAAGGTCCGTTTAGGTTATCTGCAATAGATAGACCGTACGAAACTCCTGGATATTGTTCGTAATACATGTACCATATTTTATCATCTGGAGAAGGGATCAACATTGGCGCTTCTCGAAAGTTTGGACTGATAGATTGCTGGGGCAAAGAATAAGGCCCTAAAAGGGATTTCGATTTGGCAATTCGGATGGTTTTTCCTGTTGTCCAATACAAAGTTGGATAGGTTTCGTCTTTAATCACGGCATAGTAGGAATCACCGACTTTACGAAGAAAAACATCTATAGTTCCCATATCCCAATCAAAAAGACGTTTTGGAGTTCCTTCGAAGGTTTTCAGATCTTTAGACAAAACATACAAAGTACGCTGACTTGCCCAATAACGTTCTCCGTCTTCTTTTGTTCCTTCCAAATGCGGGGTATGCCATGTCATAATGAACTTTCCTGACGGTTCATCATAATATAATTTTGGCGCGCCAATTCGCTGTAAAGCGTTAGCATAATCTGGCGTACTTTTTAAATTTGGTGTGTAATCGGAATGTTTTTTCCAAGTAATTAAATCATCCGACACCCAGATATTGATCGCTTTTGCATCGTCTCCTGTATTTCCCGCGATGTAATATTTTCCGTCTGGTCCTTTACAGATATCGGGATGTCCTTTGTATTCTTCAAAAACGCGTTTGCCGTTATTCAAGTTTTTCCAATGAAGTCCGTCTAAGCTAACTGAATAATACAATCTTCCGTAATCTTGATGCGTCATGTGCGCAAAAAGATAGGCTTCGTTTTTTGGTTTTTCGTTTCCTTTTACCTGCCCTGGAGGATCTGGTTGTTGTGCTTTCGCAGAAAATCCGATTACGATTACCGTTATTAAAAGAAGTTTTTTAATGATATTTTTTTTCATTTTGATTGAGATTAAAATGTTTTTTGCCACGAATTGCACTAATCTTCACTAATTTTTTTCCACTCTCGATAGCTGTCCGAATTCATAGATTAAAAGGATTTTTTTTTCAAACATGGCCCAAGGTTTCAGCCTTGGGCTATGTTTTTAAAAGCTTTTTTTGCCACAGATTAAAAGGATTAAAAAGATTTCTTAACACATAGAGACATAGTTTTTCTTTGTCTAAAAAAGACGTTTCACTCATTAAAACACACATAGCTATGTGCGAAAGCGAGATTTTTGGGAAATCTTAAGCAAGGACAATAAAATCTATGTCTCTATGTGTTTAATTTTTCCGCATGAATGATAATCTTTTTAATCTTTTAATCAGTGGCAAACAATTATCTAATTATCAAATTGCCACATTATCTAATTAGCCTTATTCGCCTCAGCTGTCATTTTTTTAATCAAATCGGTTTCAGCTTTGATGTATGGTCCTCCGTCTGTATGCAATACCTCATGAAACCATAGTTTTGGTTCTGCAGTATATGTTTTTGTCCAGCTGTCCCAAGCGTATTTGGTTTGTGTTTTTCCATCAACAAATCCCCAGTTGATCATTCCGACATTGTATTTTCTTGCAACTGGTAAGAATCCTTCAAAAGTACTTCCGTTTGGTCTGGCCATGTATTCTGTACAGATTAATGGTTTTCCGTAGCGCTGTAATTGTTTGATTACTTTTTCGAAATCTTGCGGCGTGTTGTAGTTGTGAAATGAAACCACATCAGACTGTTCAATCTGCATTTTGTGCATTGGCTGCATTTTAGCTTCATCACTCCAGTCTCCTACCCATACTCCTGAAGTAAGAGGCTGCGAAGGATTGCTCGATCTTGCCCATGCAAAAACTTGTTTCAATAACGGTAATATTAACGCTGCTTTATTTTTGATTTCGACTTTTTCGTAAGACGGTCCTGTCATATTATCGGGTTCGTTCCAAACATCCCAGCCTAAAATTCTTTTATCATCTTTGAAATGCGAAACCGTTTCTTTGACATATTTTTCTAAACGAGGATATTGTGTTTTATCCTGAAGCGCTTTTTGTCCTGGACTCTGCACCCAGCCTGAATTATGTGTGTGGGGTTTTGGCGCTCTTTGTTTTCCTAACGCAGGAAACGGATCCCAGCATGAATCAAACAAAACAAAAAGTGTTTTAATGTGATGTTTATCGGCAATAGCCAAGAATCCATCCATACGTTTGTAAAGTCCTTCAGCGTCTTGCTGATGCAGTAAATCCTGAAGATAAACACGCATAACATTCATCCCTAAATCTTCTGCCCAGCCCAATTCCTGATCAATTCTTTTTGGATCAAAAGTATCTGCCTGCCACATTTCTAACTGATTGATAGCCGAACTTGGATAATAATTGGCTCCAACCAGCCAAGGTTGTTTTCCGTACCATTCGTTAGCCTGTTCTTTGGTCCAGATTTCTCTTTTTTCGATTGCTGTAGTTTCGTTTTTAGATGCTTCTGTGTTGTTTTTTGTTTTGTTACAGCTTTGCAATACAAGCCCTGCCAACACAAATGTCAGATACAATTTTACTTTTCTCATTATAGGTTTTCTTATTTTAGAACAAATGTTCTTTGGTGATTAAAGGAATCGGAATTTGGTGCTTTCCGATTCCTTAATAAATAGCTTTATCTGCTGAGTGTGCATTTTAACACATAGAATCATAGTTTAATTTGTCTGCAAAAGGCGTTTCACTTTTTGCAATTCACATAGCTTTTATATGTGTGAAAGCTAGTTTCTTCGCTAACCTTCATAAACAAAAAAACCTATGTCTCTATGTGTTAAAAAAATCAACAGAATTATTTTAATATCCTGAGTTCTGCTCCAGATTTGGATTATTATCAACATCAACCTGCGGAATCGGCATTCTGTGGTTTTTACCCACTTTAAAGTTTTTAAAGTCCGAATCACGAAGTGAAATTTTATCAACAGAAGCCTGAGAATCTAAATCTCCCCAGCGTTTTAAATCTTCCCAACGAACACTCTCGCCCGCTAATTCTAAAACTCTTTCTGTTTTTAAACGTTCTAAGAATTTATCATGATCGGTTCCAATTTCTGGATGCGCGGCAGCTAATGTATTCATGTTCACACGAGCTCTCACCAAATCAACATATTGATACGCTGCGGCGGTATTTCCTGTTTCGTTTAAAACTTCGGCATAACGTAGTAAAATATCACCATATCGAACCAATCTGTAGTTTACCTGACTGTAGTAATCTTCATTATTTCTGTAATAATCACGGCTTCCTTTTCTAAACCAAGCTTCATCGTTGTTCCATTCCCAGTTTCTATCGTAGGTTTTGTCTCCAAAATCAGCCAATAGCTGCGGATAATACAATGTCCATCTTAAACGAGTATCCAGGTTTCCGTCTTTGTTTTTTTCTTCTTTAAAAGCATTTACCAACCAGATTCTTGCTTGTCCGTCTGACCAGCCGATTCCTCTTGGGGCAAAAAATTGTGAACGGTTACTCGAAACTGCTGCATTTTGCGCTTCGTCTGTTCCTCCTTTTCTTTGGTCTCCAAACTGAATTTCGAAAACAGATTCGCTGTTATTTTCATTCACATCTGTAAAGTTGTCTCGATAATTAGCAACTAGAGAATATTTCGCGCCAGCTCCTGTAATTAGATATTCCAAAGCTGTTTTTGCTTCTGGCCATTTGTGCTGCTGCATGTATGTTTTCGCTAAAAATGCTTTCGCAGCGCCTTTGTCTGGTCGTCCGGTTTCTGAAGTCGGCCAGTCCCTTGGTAAATCTTCGTAAGCTTCGTTTAAATCTTTTTCTATTTGCGCCCAGATTTCAGCCACCTTTTTTTGCTGTGGTAAATCTGCGGGTGTAGACGGATCTAAAACCAATGGGACATCTTCCCAAATAACAGCCGCATAGTAGTAATGCAGTGCTCTAAAAAATTTAGCCTGAGCTATAATTTTCTTTTTATCTTCTTCATTTTGAAAAGCGATATTCGGAACATTTGCCAAAACCTGATTACATCTAAAAATAGCTTTGTAAGTATCTCTCCATGTTACGGCATTTCCTTCCCAGAAATTATAATTGATGTAATTGAATCTCGTCCAGTCTGCCAATTCTGTCCACGGACTCACGCTGTATCCTTCGTCAGAAGTTAAATCCAAACGGAAATACATCCATCTTGCCCACAAACCATCTTTATAAAACATAGCATAAATGGAGTTTACGCCGGCTTGTGCATCACTTTCAGTTTTCCAATATTGATCTACTGTAATATCATTTGGGCTGTTCAAGTCCAATTCGTTTTCACAAGCTGTAAAAACAAGACCTAGAAAAGCTGCTGTTATAATTATTATTTTTTTCATTACGCTGTTTTTTTAATTAAAAGCTAAACTCTACACCAAAAGAATACGTCTTAAGATTCGGGAAAGAACCGTTATCAACACCTCTCTCAAAGATTCTATTATCGCCAGTATTACTAAACTCAGGATCTAAACCTTTGTATTTTGTAATTGTGATAATGTTTTGAGCTGATAAAGTCAATCTTGCTCTTGTAATTCCAGATTTTTCTAAAACACTCTTAGGAAGATTATATCCAAATCCGATGTATTTTAGGCGGATAAAATCACCGCTCTCTAAGAAACGGTCGCTGTCTCCTCTAGAGTTCAAAGTCGAACCTTTTGTAACTCTAGGAAAATCAGTATTTGGATTTTCTGGTGTCCAAGGCTGTATTCCAGTTCTGTAGTTACTGTTGTCATCAAAACGATCAACAACACTTCTAAATCCGTTATAAACAGTCGCTCCGTGTGATGCAATCCAGTTCATAGAAAAATCGAAACCTTTGTATTCAGCTCCAGCGTTTAAACCCATTTCAAATTCTGGCCACGGACTTCCAACCACTTTTTTATCAGCATTTGTAATTTGTCCGTCTCCATTGTTGTCTTTAAAACGAATATCTCCAGGAACTGCATTTGGCATAATAACTTTTCCGTCTGCCGTTTTGTAGTTATCAATTTCCTGCTGGTTTTGGAATAGCCCATCTGTTTGCAGTACATACCACATCCCTACCGGATTACCGCTGCGCGTCATTGTATTTCCAACAATGTTTTCGTTTTGACCATTTCCTAAAGAAACCAGCTTGTTATTTACTTTTGTGAAGTTTACAGAAGCATTAAAAGAAAATTCATTGATTTTTTTGCTGTAAGCCAGCTCCAATTCAAAACCTTTATTTTCTACAGTTGCAGCATTTGAAATCGGATTTCCTCCATCATTTCCTGTAGTCAATAAAATTGGAAAACCAAACAATACATCTTCTGTGCGAGCGATGAAATAATCTGCTGTTAGACGTAAATCATTATTTAAAACGCCTAAATCCAATCCGATATTGGTTTGTTTTAATTTTTCCCAGCGCAATTGTGAGTTTGATAATTTAACCTGAGTGGCAGAAGGATATAAATTTTGCTCATTCCCTAAAACAATCTGCCCGAAATTATTCACGAAGCTTTTAGATTCATACTCTCTAATATTTCCAGAACCTAATTCTCCATAACTTGCTCTTAATTTTAAGTCTTTAATGAATTCTGATTTAAAGAAAGATTCGTTACTCAATCTCCATCCTGCAGAAACTGAAGGGAAATTCCCCCATTTATTTCCGTCACTGAATTTTGAAGAACCGTCACGTCTGATCACGGCATTCAACAAATAACGATTATCATAATTGTACTCAAAACGCCCTAAATAAGATGCCAAAGCGGCTTCGTTTATAAAACCTCCAACAACTGGCGAATCTCCTTGATTAAGAACTTCATAATATTGTCCTGTTCCAGAATTCATCGGAAGGTTTCTCTTTGTTCCATAAATCTGATCGTAAGTATCTTTTTGAAACGTCTGACCTACTAAAAGCGAGATATCATGTTTACCAAATTCTTTTTTGAAAGTCAATGTATTTTCAAACAACATGGTTTGAGATCTTCCTTTGTTTTGATCGGTTTGAGATGGATCTTGAGGCTGGTTTAAAGTCCAGCTTCCTTTCTTTCTCATGTATTTATACGAATCGAAACTCGTTTCATAACCAAAATTGAAACGGTATTTCAGCCAAGGCACAAATTTTAATTCTGACCAGATGTTTCCTCTAATTCTAAAGTTTTCATTTGTAGTATTAGAAAAATCAGCCAACGCTAAAGGGTTTGTTCCAAAAGTATCTGCAACTCCTTGTTTTCCGTAACCATAACCGCCTGGATTAGACGGATCGTAAAGCGGAATTGTAGGCGTCATTCTATAAACATCAATGATTGGGTTTCCAGACATTTCATCTGTTTTAGAATTACTGATGGCTAAGTTTTCTCCAATACTGAAAATCCCTTTTGTTCCGCTTGAATTGACACGGAATGAAATCCTGTCAAAATCAGTTCCGATCACTGTACCTTCATTTCCAAAGTAATTTCCAGACATAAAGAAGCTTGAATTTTCATTTCCTCCAGAAACGCTGGCATTATAATCCTGAATCATTCCCGTTCTAAAAACTGCATCCTGCCAGTCTGTATCTACAGCCATGTTTAGGTTCTGTCTCGGAAGTCCTGCGTTATCATAAGCCATGTTATTTAATTTGGCAAACTCTTGAGTTCCCATTAAATCGTAGCGAGGCATAACGGTAAAACTGCTTTTTGCTGAAACTTCGACTTGAAGCGGGCCTTTTTTTCCTTTTTTAGTGGTAATAATGATAACACCATTTGCCGCTCTTGAACCGTAGATCGCCGCCGCCGATGCATCTTTTAAAATTTGAATCGATTCGATATCATTTGGGTTAAAATCCCTGTTGGCAGAAGTCACTAATCCGTCGATAACATAAAGCGGATTTGTGTTTTGAAGATTCTTAAGACCACGAATCTCCACATTGGCTTCCTGCCCCGGACGTCCGCCGCCACGAACTTTTACCCCAGTTGCAACACCTTGAAGTCCGTCTGCAACCGTAGTTACTTGTCTTTTCTGGATTTCATCGGCTTTTACTAAAGCAACTGCTCCCGTAAGGTCTTTTTTCTGTTGTGAGCCGTAACCTACAACAACTATTTCTTCGAGTTTCATTGCGTCTTCGGCTAACGAAACATTTACTGAAGTTCGATTGTTAATCGCAATTTCTGTGGTTTTATAGCCTTGCGAACTAAAAACTAAAGTCTCATTTCCGTTGGCAGCAATAGAATATTTTCCGTCAAAATCTGTTGCAACACCTTTTTGAGAGTTTTTAATCAAAACATTTGCAAACGGAATTGGTTCTCCCGTTGCTCCGGTTACGGTTCCGGTAACCGTTATCTGCTGTTGGGCAAATGAGGACTGCAGTAATAAACTAAAGAAAAACAAGAGGTAATATCTCTTTGTTAAAATTTGATTGAACTTTGTTTTCATTGATTTTGCATTTTAGATAGTTATTTCTTCTGTGGTTTGGTTTAAAAATTAGACCTAATTCAATCTCCAGGTCTTCGGCCAAAGAAAGAATTAAAACTAATGACTTTTGATAAGTTGTTCATTTTGTTTCAAAATTATTAATGGTTGATTTTTTCAAACATAATTTTATTGATAGTATATTTTTAGACTTAAAAAATTATCAATATGATTTATTTGAAAATCCAAAGTAGGTGCTTTTTATTCAAAATAAAATGCTTCATTTGTGTCAATATCTCTCTCAAATGATTCAAATTGTATTAAAAACAGGCCATTTTCAGTCAGTTGCAACATTTTGTAGAATATTGAGACGATTTGCAGAAACATCGATTTAAGCCTAAAAAACACAACTATGCGTAAATTCTTTCTTTTCTTAATTATCTGTTTTTTTTCGAACCAAATTTTAAATGCACAAGAATATTATTTTAAACATTTTCAGGTCGAAGAAGGTCTTTCAAACAATACCGTTTTAGCGTCCATTCAGGATAATGACGGCTTTATGTGGTTTGGAACTAAAGACGGTTTAAACAGATTTGACGGTTATCGCTTTAAAACCTATCGAAATTCCGGCGATCCGATTCATAGTTTAGGAAGCAATTATATCCAATCTTTACACGAACACAACGGCACTATTTGGGTAGGAACTGATAAAGGACTTTACCATTATGATAAAAAACAAGATCGCTTTACGATTTTAAATGAAGCTATAAATGATCGTATCAACGACATCAATCACGACCGAAAAGGCAACATTTGGTTTATATCCGGCAACATATTGTATAAATATGCGACACAGAAGAAAGAAACAACGACTTTTAATCCGAACAAATATTTTGTTACCACATCAATTACACGAGATTCTAAAGGCGAAATCTGGGCTTCCTCTTTAAATAAAATCTATCACTATTCTGAAGAAAACCTTTCGTTTGAAAATATGGTTTTAAATCCGCCTGCGAACAAAGCCAATTTTAGAATTACAGTAATTTATACTGTTGACACCGAAAATATCGTAATCGGAACTCAAGATCACGGCGTCCTTATATATAATAGGAGAAATAAAACGACAAACGAATTAAAATTTGACACGAAAGAACCTGTTTTTGTCCGTCAGTTTAGAAAAAGAGGAAATGATGAACTTTGGATTGCCAGCGAATCTGGTGTATACGTTTATAATCTGAAAACACATACAGCGGTAAATCTTAAAAAGAATTACAACGATCCGTATGCGATTTCAGACAATGCCGCCTACTCGATTACAATTGATAAGGAAAACGGAATTTGGATAGGAACTTATTTTGGCGGTATCAATTATCATCAAAAACAATACACACAGTTCAAAAAGTATTTTCCGCAGAAAGGGCAAAACTCCATCAGCGGAAGCGCGGTTAGAGAAATTCACAAAGATGATTACGGCGATTTATGGATTGGAACCGAAGATGCGGGCGTCAATCGTTTTAATCCGAAAACGCAGCAATTTACCTCCTATCCTGCATCTTATTATAATATTCATGCTCTTTTACCAAGAAAAGACAAAATCTGGGTCGGAACTTTTGAGCATGGTTTGGATGTTCTAGATCGAAATTCGGGAAGAGTGATCAAACATTACAGCGCCAACGACGGCAGAAGCGGACTGCACAGCAACTTTATTTTTTCTTTTTATGAAATGAAAAATAAAGACTTTATTATCGTTACCACTTCTGGATTGTACCGTTATAACGAACAGGCGGATAATTTCGAAATCATGAAATTCTTCCCAGAAACCTATCATTACACCAATTTTAAAGAAGACAGTGACGGAAATTTCTGGGCAGGAAGTTACCGCGACGGACTGCTTTTTTATAATCCGAAAACAAAGAAAAAAGAGGTTTTTACATATGATTATAAAAATCCGAAAGGCATCAGCAATAATACCATTAATACGATTTTTGAAGACAGCTCAAACAATTTATGGATTGCTACAGAAAACGGCTTAAATCTCGTTGACCGCAAAACGCATACGTTTACCAAATTCACGACTAAAAACGGAATGCCGAGTAATGTTTTCTATTCGATTTTGGAAGATGACGAAAAAAATCTTTGGATGACGACTTCTAAAGGTTTGGTGAAATTTGGCCCCAACCATAAAACTACCAAGATTTTCACGACTGCAAACGGACTTTTGAGTGATCAATTCAATTATAATTCGGCTTTTGAAGATACAAATGGCGATATGTATTTTGGAAACCTCAACGGAATGATCAGCTTCAACCCGAAGCATTTTACTAAAAACAAATACACGCCTTTTATTTACATTACCAATTTACAAATCGGTAATAAAGATATTGAAGCAAACGAACCCGACTCGCCTATTAATCAGTCGATTTCTTTTATTGATGAATTAGAATTAAACAACAATCAATCGTCTTTTAACCTGGAATTCGCATCGTTAAACTTCACGGCTCCTGAACTTACCGAATATTGGTATAAACTCGAAGACGTCAACAAAGACTGGGTTTATTTGGAACGAAATAACAAAGTGTTTTTTACCGAACTTGCGCCGGGAGATTATGTTTTTAAAGTAAAATCGCTGAACAGTTTTGGGGTTTGGAGTAAAGAAGTAAAACTCAAAATTAAAATCCTGCCGCCATTTTATGCCAGCAATTATGCTTATCTGCTGTATTTTGTACTGCTTTGCGCCGGATTTTATTACGTTATTCGTTATTCTCAAAATCTGACACAGATTAAGAATAACCGTAAAATCAAGCATTTGAATGATGAAAAAGAGAAAGAAATCTACCAAGCCAAAATTGATTTCTTTACCAATGTCGCGCACGAAATTAGAACGCCGCTTACGCTGATAAAAGGGCCGTTGGAAAAACTTTTAGGTTTAGAATACGAACAGGCCGAAGTACCTCAGCATCTTTCGATTATGAAAAAAAATACTTCACGGCTTCTAAAATTAGTAAATGAACTTTTAGATTTTAGAAAATCAGAAATTGGCGGTTTGAAATTGACTTTCGTCGAAGCAAATATTTCTTCGCAGGTTCGAAACCTTCATTTGAGATTCAGCCAGCTAATTGAAGAACGCGGTTTGGATTTTCAATTAGAATTGGGAGAAAAAGACATTCATGCTTTTGTAGACAAAGAAGCCTTTAAGAAAATCCTGAGTAATTTGATCAGCAACGCTATTAAATATTCTAAAGACAAAGTTTCGATTTCTTTATTTAGAGATGAAAAAAAACTGACTTTGATTGTGAAGAATGACGGAAGCATTATCCCGATTCACTTAAAAGACAAGATTTTTGAACCCTTTTTTAGGGTTGATAATTCGAATACAGCTTCTGGAACGGGAATCGGACTTTCGCTGGCGCACTCGCTGGCACAGCTTCACAACGGAAATTTACAGCTGGTTGAAGATTCGAATTTTAATGTTTTTGAATTAACGATGCCTCTTCATCAAAAAGAAGAATTTATGTTGTATTCGGAATCTGAAAAAGAAGAAATTGAAAACGAAAAGCCAAAAGAAACTGTAGAAATCAAAAACGAAAAAGCACAGATTTTGGTGGTCGAAGATAATGAAGATCTTTTAAGTTTTATTACAACCGAATTAGCTGTAAATTATACCATTTTGAAAGCAGTAAATGGCGAAGAAGCGCTGAAAATCATTCATAATGAAAACATTCAATTGGTAATTTCTGATGTTTCTATGCCCGTTATGGACGGAATTGAAATGTGTAAAACAATTAAAACCAATCTTGAAACAAGCCATATTCCCGTAATTTTATTGACGGCTAAAAACTCATTGAAATCACAAATTGACGGTCTTGAAGTTGGTGCAGATGCGTATATAGCCAAACCTTTTTCTATGGATTATTTAAAAGTTCAGGCCAATAATCTGATCGAAAACCGAAGACAGATTATGAATTATTATGCGAGTTCGCCACTTTCGCACATTAAAAGTATTGCACACAATAAAACCGACGAAAAGTTCCTGAAAAAACTCGATGACGAAATCCTTAAAAACATTACAGACCAAGATTTAAGCGTAGAATCTTTAGCCGAAATCATGAATATGAGCCGTTCGACTTTATACCGAAAAATTAAAGACATTACGAATCTGAGTCCGAACGAGCTGATTAATATTGTCCGTCTTAAACGTGCTGCCGAATTATTATTAAACGAAAACTATAAAATGTACGAGATTGCCGAAATGATTGGTTATAAATCACAGACAAGTTTTGGGCGTAATTTTCAAAAGCATTTTAATATGTCGCCTTCCGAATATATTGCTGCTAATAAATAAAATTTTATTTTAACACATAGAATCATAGATTTTGTTTGTGTTTAGAGGCGTTTCACTTGTTTCAATTCACATAGCTTTGTGGTAAGCTTTGCGTAACCAAAGTTGAAACTTTGGGCTATGTTCTCAAAGCTATGTGTGAGAACGAGTTTCTTTCAATTACCTTTTTTTTAAGACAAAAAATCTATGTTTCTATGTGTTTAAAAAATTAAACCCAACCTAATTTGCGATAAACTTTGTCAAAGTTTAAAACTTTGACAAAACTGCGAATTAAAAATCGAAGTTCTTCTCTCAAAACTATGTGTGAGAAACGAGTTTCTTTAAATTACCTTTTTTTTTAAGACAAAAAATCTATGTTTCTATGTGTTTAAAAAATTAAACCCAACCTAATTTGCGATAAACTTTGTCAAAGTTTAAAACTTTGACAAAACTGCGAATTAAAAATCGAAGTTCTTCTCTCAAAACTATGTGTGAGAAACGAGTTTCTTTAAATTACCTTTTTTTTTAAGACAAAAAATCTATGTTTCTATGTGTTTAAAAAATTAAACCCAACCTAATTTGCGATAAGCTTTGTCAAAGTTCCGAGTTAAAATGAATATCATTAGTTTCAAAAAAATCACTAATTTTAAACTAACTTCATTTTTACATATATGACTGATAAATCACAATGTTTAAGTTCCATTTTCAGACATCTGGACGGTTTAGTTACAGCTCCAGTGGCAATAGCATTCAAAAACAAATTTATTTTAGACTATATTTTAAATAAAGAACAGATAACCTTATCAGAACTTACTGCTGCTTTTAAAGCCAATGAAGGCTATCTCAATGTCGGTTTAAGAGTTTTGGCTTCACAGGGTTTTCTGGAATATGAAGTTGATAATAAAACTCAGGTTATTACGATTTCTGTCAATGACAAAACAGAAACAGCTTTTTCGCTTTTTCATTTGTATGAAGATGTCGTGGCACTGCTTCAATTATCGATTCAGTTTCATCCGCGTTTGTTTGAAGATACGCCATTTGAAAAACTGAATCTTATTTTCGAAAAATATAAAAACAGATACGGAATTGAGCCTTCTGAGGATCAGTTAACAAACATCATTCAGGAGCAGATTTTAAAACATATTGAAGGTTATTTGATCGGCCCAACAATTGTGCGTCTGGCGATGAACGGAATGTTTCATAAATATTTTATGGAGACTTCTTTCCGTCCAGAAGAATTTCATAAATCACCTGAAAATTTTAAAAAGATCTTAGACTTTTTTGTGCATTTGGGCTGGTTTCTGGAAAAAAACGGCAATTATCAATTTACAGAAGCAGGTTTATTTTTTGCCAAAAGAGCTAGTGCTTACGGCGTTACCGTTTCTTATCTGCCTACTTTTGCCAAAATAGAAGAATTGATTTTTGGCAATCCCGATGCTTTAAGAACTGCCGAAGGCGAAACCGAAACACACGTAGACCGCGAAATGAATGTTTGGGGAAGTGGCGGTGCACACGACACTTATTTTAAAGTAGTAGATGAAATTCTAATCAAGCTTTTTAATCTTCCGATTGAAGAACAACCAAAAGGAATTCTCGATATGGGATGCGGCAACGGAGCTTTTCTACAGCATATTTTCGAAGTCATCGACAGACAAACTTTAAGAGGTAAAATGCTCGACGAATATCCGTTATTTCTCGTTGGTGCCGATTATAATCAAACGGCATTAAAAGTAACCAGAGCCAATTTAATAAAAGCCGATATTTGGGCAAAAGTAATTTGGGGCGATATAGGCCGTCCAGATTTATTGGCCAATGATTTAAAGGAAAATTATAACATCGATTTAAAAGACCTTTTAAACGTAAGGACTTTTCTAGACCATAACAGAATCTGGCAGGAACCCAAACATATTGACGAAAACAGAGTCAGTAAATCTACAGGCGCATTTGCGTATCGCGGAAAAAGAATTAGTAATAACCTGGCGGAAGATAATCTTTTGGAACATTTACAAAAATGGTCTCCATACGTACATAAATTTGGTTTGCTTTTAATTGAACTGCATACTATAAATCCGAAACTTACGGCTCAAAATTTAGGCAGAACTCCCGCAACAGCCTATGACGCCACGCATGGTTTCTCGGATCAATATATTGTTGAAATTGATGTTTTTAATGCTATTGCAGCAGAAGCTGGATTATTTCCTGACAAGGCAGTCTTTAAAAGATTCCCAGATGCTGATACCGCTACAGTTAGCATTAATTTATTGAAAGGGAAATAAAAACTGAGAGAGAAATTTGAAAGAAAATCTTTCGTGATCTTCTTTTATCTGTTTAAATCTGCGTGAAATTTTACTCTCGCAGATTTGGCAGATTGTGCAGATTATTTTAATTGATTAATTCGATGCTTATAGACATTATATTGTCATCCTGACGGAGGAAGGATCTTCGCAAGTAACTCTACAAAGATTGGCGACTTGCTGGGTGGAGCTTCTTGCGAAGATCCTTCCTCCGTCAGGATGACATAAAATGAGAAAAAACTTTGCGACTTTGCGAGAAATTATCTGCCTAAATCTTTTTAAATCTGCGTGAAATTTTACTCTCGCAGATTTGGCAGATTGTGCAGATTTTTTTTGTTTCACGCAGATTTAAACAGATTTTAGCTGATTTAAACAGATTAATTTTATTGATTAATTCAATGCCAATAGGCATCATATTGTCATCCTGACGGAGGAAGGATCTTCGCAAGTAATTCTACAAAGATTGGCTACTTGGTGGGTGGAGCTTCTTGCGAAGATCCTTCCTCCGTCAGGATGACATAAAATGAGAAAAAACTTTGCGACTTTGCGAGAGAACTATTTAAAAAAAATCCGCTTTTATCTGCTAAAATCCATTTAAAATCTGCGTGAAACTTTACTCTCGTTTTTAATTATTAAAACTTAATCGCAATTTTTCCAATCGTAGTTCCCGATTCTAATTTTTGATGTGCTTTTTTGAGGTTTTCTGCCGTAAGTCCGATCAGCGTTTCTTTTAAAGTATGTTTTAAAACACCTTCGTCTAGAAGATCCGCTGTTTTGTTGAGAATATTATGCTGTTCCTGAATATCATCGGTTTCAAACATAGAGCGCGTGTACATTAATTCCCAGGAAAAAGAAACACTTTTACCTTTTAATTTATTCAAAACAACTGGCTCAGCACTTCCTGTAATAGAAGCAATATGACCTTGCGGTTTAATCAATTCTGCCATAATATCCCAATAGAAATTGGTATCAACAAAATCTAATATAAAATCAACGTATTGAAAACCAGCGTTTCGAACTTCTTCTACCAAATTTTTATGATTAACTACAAAATCAGCGCCCTGTTCTTTGCACCAAGCAATACTTTCGGGTCTAGAAGCCGTTGCAATTACGGTTAAACCTGCAAGCTTTTTAGCCAGCTGAATCGCAATTGACCCCACGCCTCCTGCGCCGCCGATAATCAAAATGCTTTTTCCTTTGTCTTTTTCGGGGTTGATTCTGATTCGGTCAAAAAGAATTTCCCAAGCCGTTAAAGTCGTTAATGGCATTGCAGCCGCTTCTTCAATCGATAATGATTTTGGTTTTCTGCCCACAATTCGTTCATCAACAACTTGATATTCGGCGTTGCTACCTTGTTTCGTAATATCTCCCGCGTAGTAAACAGGATCACCAACTTCAAATAAAGTTACTTTTTCTCCCACAGCCTGAACAATTCCGACAGCATCCCAGCCGATAATTTTTGGCGTTTCCAAAACAGTTTCTTTCGCTGCGCTTTGACGTATTTTAAAATCAACCGGATTTACCGATACCGCTTCTATTTTTACTAATAATTCGTGCCCTGCAGGTATTGGTTTTACCGTTTCAAATTCGATAAAACTGTCTTGATCCTCAATGGGTAATGATGTTTTAAATCCTATAGCTTTCATATGTTTATGATTTTCTTTTTTAATTATAAGAACAAAGATATAAGCTGTTTAGATTTTACAAATGGTATATTTTTATACTAAATCGGTATATTTTTTTAAAGATGCTAAGTTTCTGAGTTATTAAGATGCTAAGTTTTTTTGCCATTGAATTTTACTCTCGTAGATTGTGCAGATTGTGCAGATTATTTTTTTGTTTCACGCAGATTTAAACAGATTTTAGCTGATTTAAACAGATTATTTTAATTGATTATTCAATGCTTATTGAAGTCGTATTGTCATCCTGACGAAGGAAGGATCTTCATAAGTAACTCTACAAAGATTGGCAATTTGCTGGGTGGAGTTTCTTGCGAAGATCCTTCCTTCGTCAGGATGACATACATTGAGAAAAAACTTTGCGACTCTGCGACTTTGCGAGAGAAATATATTTTTTAAAAAAAATCTGCCAGATCTGCTTAATCTGCGAGAGAACTATTTAAAAAAATCTGCGTTTATCTGCCTAAATCTTTTTAAATCTGCGTGAAATTTTACTCTCGCAGATTTGGCAGATTGTGCAGATTCTTTCTTTTTATTTCACGCAGATTTTATGGATTTTAGCAGATTTAAACAGATTAATTTTATTGATTAATTCAACGCTTAAAAGGATCTTCACGAGTAACTCTACAAAGATTGGCGACTTATGTGATGGAGTTTCTTGCGAAGATCCTTCCTTCTTCAGGATGACATACATTGAGAAAAAACTTTGCGACTCTGTGACTTTGCTAGAGAAGTATATTTTAAAAAAAAATCTGCCAGATCTGCTTAATCTGCGAGAGAACTATTTAAAAAAATCTGCGTTTATCTGCCTAAATCTTTTTAAATCTGCGTGAAATTTTACTCTTGCAGATTTGGCAGATTATTTTTTTTGTTTCACGCAGATTTAAACAGATTTTAGCTGATTTAAACAGATTAATTTCAATGCTTATTGACGACGTATTGTCATCCTGACGAAGGAAGGATCTTCGCAAGTAACTCTACAAAGATTGGCAACTTGCTGGGTGGAGCTTCTTGCGAAGATCCTTCCTTCGTCAGGATGACATAAAATGAGAAAAACTCTGCGACTCTGCGACTTTGCAAGAAAAATATATTTTAAAAAAAATCTGCCAGATCTGCTTAATCTGCGAGAGAACTATTTAAAAAAATCTGCGTGAAACAAAAAAACAACTTAAAAATATATTTAAAGTAAATTTGTACTACTAAAATCTCAAAAATGATTATTAGAAAAGCAAAAATATCCGACGCGCCATTCATTGCTCCTATTTTATTATTGGCAATGGAAGACATTATATACAAGTTTATAAAAAAAGAAGATTACGCTGCTGCGAAAGACTTTCTACAGTATTTTGTGGAAAGAGAAAACAATCAATACTCTTATCAAAATTGTTTTGTAGCCGAAGAAAATAACGAAATCATCGGCGCTGTAAATATTTATGAAGGTGCTGCAATAGAAGAATTACGAAATCCGATTATTAAATATGTCCGCGAAAATTATAATCCTGAGTTTGATCCCGAATTTGAAACTAAAGAAGGAGAATCTTATATTGATTCATTAGGTGTGAATCCGAATTATCAGGGAAAAGGAATTGGCTCAAAAATTTTGAAGTTTCTTATTGAAGAGTATGTCCATAAAAACAAACAGACTTTAGGATTGTTGGTTGAAGAAGATAATCCGCTGGCGAAAAACCTTTACTTGAAAATCGGATTTGAAATTGTCGGCGAAAAAACTTTGGTCGGAAAAAAACTGGAACATCTTCAAATAAAATAAACGTAAAATCTTGCTTACGTAGATTATAACGCTGATAAAACAGATTTTAAATAGTATATAAAAATCCGTCTAATCCGCGTCTTCGTGATAACGAATCCGTTTTATCCGCGTCAAATGTTTAGTTTAGATTATAAAAAACTTTAATTTTAATACCAAAAAATACGCTGTAATGAACTATAAAGTATTCGAATCAAATTATAAAAAACTGGGCTTCTTGATTTTAAATCCCGAAACGCTGGACGAAATTAACAGCGACGAATACAAAGCGTATATTAAAGTTCTTTATCTTCCGGAAGAATATTCGGTTACAATTGACTTTAAACAATATCAAACGAAAAGTCCTTCCCTCTTTTTCATTAACAGCAATCAATATCTTCAAATTAATAAAGAAGGAAAAAAGCAGGGCTATTTTATGTATTACAATCGCGATTTTTACTGCGTGCAGATTCACGATGCCGAAGTAGCCTGCGACGGATTGTTGTTCAATAATATTTTTGAAATGCCAATGACAACGCTTCCTAAAAAAGAAGTTTTATTTATTGAAGGTATTTACGAACAGATTCAAGGCGAATTTGATAATCCAGATTCTTCGCAGGAAGAAATGATTCGAACTTATTTGAAACAGCTTATTATAAAAGCAACCCGAATCTGGAAAATCCAGCAATTAGGCGTTTTAAACGAAGAACCATCAAAAGAAATGGATTTCTTCAGGGATTTCAGCCGATTGGTCGAAATTCATTTTAGAACTAAACATACTGTTGCCGATTACGCAGATATATTGGGAGTGGCTCCCAAAACACTTTCGAATAAATTCAATCGTTTAGAGCTGACACAGCCCAACGATATTATAAAAGACCGAATTATTCTAGAAGCCAAAAGGCTTTTGGGCTATTCTTCGTTGAGTGTAAAAGAAATTGCTTATCAGCTCGGGTATGAAGATCCTGCTTATTTTAACCGACTTTTTACGAATAAAGTCGGCGACACTCCATCCAATTTCAAGAAAAAATACCTTCAAGGGAAAAATATACAATTAGAATAGACTTTTGTGTATTTTTAGAGCTTTACAACCGCCATATCTTTGTCCTATCAAATTATAACTGATAAAACACAAGATATGAAACGTAAAGCACAAGCCGTTTGGAACGGTGACATTAAAACCGGAAAAGGAACTCTTACTACAGATAGTACTGTATTACAAAACACGCAATATTCTTTTAACAGCCGTTTTGCTGATGGAATCGGAACGAATCCAGAAGAATTATTGGCTGCTGCACATGCAGGCTGTTTCACCATGAAACTAAGCTTAGACCTAACAACGGCAGGTTTCACAGTAGATGAATTGACTACACAATCTACTATTACTTTAAGCGACGGAAAAATTACGCAATCGCTTTTGGTTTTAAACGCAAAAGTTCCGGGAATCTCAGAAGAAGAATTTTTAAAAATTGCTCAGGGCGCAGAAAAAACGTGTCCAGTGAGTCAAGCATTTTCTTTTGAAATCGTACTACAAGCAAACCTTATAAACTAATTATCAAAACATTATCATAAAAATATAATATCATGAAAACAATAAAATCATTACAAAGAAGTATATTTATAGTAGCACTATTAACTTTAAATACAGTAATTATGGCACAAGAAAGACCTTATAAAGGACAAAATGACCCCGAAATATTTACAGAAGTACGCGGTTTCTTAAACGCATTGAATTCTGGCGACGGAAAACCTTTGGAACAATTACCTGTTGCAGATGCTAGAAATGTTCTGGTAGGCGCTCAAAAATCTGTTGAAGTAGATTATTCTGGAATTGAAGAATCTGAAAAAGTGATTTCTCAAAACGGTTTAAAAGTAAAAATTCATATTACAAAACCTAAAGGTGCAAAAGCAAATGCTCCGGTATTTATCTTTATTCACGGCGGCGGCTGGGTTTTGGGAGATTATCCAACACACAGAAGATTGGTTAGGGATTTGGTTGTAGAAAGCGGCGCTGTTGCAGTTTTTCCAGATTACACACCTTCTCCTGAGGCTAAATATCCGGTAGCGATTAACGAAATCTACGCTGCAACGCAATGGGTTTCTGAAAACGGAAAAGAAATTGGTGTTGATGGAAAAAACCTTGCGGTTGTTGGAAACAGCGTTGGTGGTAATATGACTGCTGCAATTACTTTAATGGCCAAAGATGAAAAAGGTCCTCATATTAAATTGCAGGTTTTATTATGGCCGGTAACCGATGCTAATTTTGAAACTGAATCTTATAATTTATATGCCAACGGACGTTTCTTAACTAAAAATATGATGAAATGGTTTTGGGATAACTACTTGCCAGACACTGCAAAAAGAACAGAAAAATATGCTTCTCCGTTACAAGCTAGTTTAGCAGAATTAAAAGATTTACCTCCTGCTCTAGTGCAGACTGCTGAAAATGATGTTTTAAGAGATGAAGGTGAAGCTTACGCTAGAAAACTAAACGAAGCTGGAGTTCCTGTAACCTTAACAAGATACAATGGATTGATTCATGATTATGGTCTTTTAAATCCGATTGCAAATGTTCCTGCTATTCAAACTGCGGTTCTACAAGCAGCGGTTGTAATTAAAACTACTTTGAAATAAGTAAAGCTTTTTTAAAATCAAAAAACTGGGATAGAAACAAATCTATCCCAGTTTTTTTTCAAAATATATAAAATAGGAAATTGTAAGTTTACAAAAGCGCTTCTACATAATTAGCAAGCTGTGAATCGGTTTGAGAATTAAAAGAAGATTGTACCAATTGTACCGTAAGAAACAGCGTATCCTCTTTTAGTTCCATTTTTACATCGTCATTATTTTCAGAATTGGTTAAATGAATGGTCGCCATTTTATCTTTTAAAGCTTCTTTTCCCATATCGTCGGTGCAAATTTTCTTTACAAAAGATTCTACGTCATCAAACACAATATCAAGGCGTGATAACGGATATTCGTCATAAGCCGTAAAAGTATTCCAATCAATATCTACCTTAATATCATAACCGGCTCTTTCTTTTAATTTTGCTTCAAAAGCTGGAAGTTTTTCTGTTTTAATAGATTCTGCTAAACGTTTTTCTGCTAATCCCATAGTGATTTTTATAATTATTTATAGGAACAAAATTAGTATCAGAGATTATAGCAAACATCACTATTTATAATGATTTTGATATTGATTTACTAATGATTGATCAAATCAATTTTTCCGTTATTAGACAAAATTTCAGTCAAAATATCCGATTCGTAACCCATTCTTTTTGCTTTTTTGGCTTCTTTTAAAGCATTTGCTGGATCTTTTACTTTATAATACATTTCGCCGAGATTACAGATATAGATAGGTTCTTTTGGATTAATTTCGATTGCTTTTTCAAAATACGGAATCGATTCTTCGTAACGCAGTTCCAAATCTAAAATACAGCCGAAACTATTGTAAATATGGGCCAGCGCGGCAGGTTCGTGTGCTGTTTTGGCAAAAAAATAATCGCGTTTGCTGTAACAAGCTTCAAAACCTTTGGTATACCACAAAAGCCTCGCTTCTAGGAAATAGGCAAATCCGTATTGGGGATCTAAAGCCAATAACGCCTCACAATTTTTTTGCGCTTCTTTATAATTTTTAGCAAATACAAAATCCCAGGCTTCTTTTAAAAGCGCTCTTTTCCTAACTTCTTCCTCTTGTTCCTGTTGATCTTCATCCATTTCTTTCTTGTGGCGTTCATCAATTACAATTTCCCAAGCATCAAAATGTGTTTCATTCTCATTGGCTTTAACGATAAATTCTAAACCGTGCGCCGCTGTATTTTTAAAATGAAGTAAAAACGAAACTTCATCTGAATCTTCTTTTTTAATTTCTTCGATACATTCATTTAGTTTTAAAGTATCAATATGCAAAGTCATCCAAGGAAACAAATACGAACCTCTATAAACAAAAGTAATTTCGACAGGCAGATGTCGTAATGCACTCTGAAAGGCACCATCTTTTTCGAGTTTATGATTTTTAAAATAAGCATCGGCAATTTCGATATAATGACCTTGATGGAGTCCAGAAAATTTAAGATTCCAAACCACCAATTTGTCTTGAAGTTCCTGTCTTTTGGCAATAGTATTCGACCATTTAAGCTCTTTTATAAGCTCCAAAAAACGCTCTGTGTTATTATAATAATTATGACATTTTTGATTTGCTATCAGTTTTACTTGTTTAATACTATCTTCAATCGCAACTGTAGGATTAGTATAATAATCAAGTAAAATAATATCTTCATTGTATAATTTGAAACCTCCATTTTGATAAATATGAAGCAGTAAACGTTTTGATTTTTTTCCGCGAATGCTTTTAGATTCATTTACTGGATATTTCTCTTCTTCTAAAATTAGTTTATGAAAAGGAAAAGGAACATTCACATCATAATATTGATCTTCGATTATTGAATACCAAGACATTTCAAATTGATCGGCATTAAAAGGAATATGTATTAAACTGGAAAAAGCGGATTTTTTAAGATGATAATATTTAGAAGAAGTCTCCATCGCTGCCAATTCTTTTTCAGAATAAAAACAATTGTCGTTTTGTATTTTTATATCTGAAATAAGCTTTTTAGAAGAATTGATAAACACAATCGAATCAATATGTGTGAGCAGTTCTCTATCGTGATACACGCTTAAAGAGGTTTTAAAATAAGTATCTGCCAGACGTTTTTTTGCATAATAATGTGAGCTATATAAATGAATGTAATACACCGCTGGAAATCCTAATAGTATAGACAGCCAAACAGCAAAATACAATTGATTAAAAGCGCCCGTTTTCTGATACTCCACAAGCGCATAAACTCCATAATCGACAAAAAGTAAAAGAAGCGTAATGAGAAAAACGACCGTCAAGAATTCGAATGTGATTTTTGATTTTGATTTTCCGTAATAATACACATAAAAATAACCGCACCAAGCAATAAAAACATTAAAAAAGAGAGCTGTGAACAAACCAAAAACAAAAAGTAATCCATACGAAATAATAGCAGCAACAAGAACCAATCCGACAGGAAAAAATATTTCGCCTCCAAAATAAATAGGGTCAATTCTTTGATACGAACGATAACTTCTCATGATTTTTATTTTTAATTGTTTCCTTTATTTATCTCAAGTATTAAAGTCGACAAATGTAAAAGATCATCTTGGAGAGAAAATCATCATAAATAATGATTTTAGCGCAGGTCTTGCCAGCAATTAAAATTTCGGCAATTTTTACAAAAAAACTGCGTTCATAAAATTAGAATAACTTACAAATCAAATCAGGTTCAGTCTGAACTTCAAATAAAATTTAGTTAATTATAATGAAAAACATAACCCTATTAGAAGCAGGTTTAATTTTGAGAATAGTTTTAGGAATCACCATGCTTTCGGCAGTAGCTGATCGTTTTGGACTTTGGGGAGCACCGGGATCAAATGGCGTTGCTTGGGGAAATTGGGAAAACTTTGTTGTCTACACCCAAACGCTTAATCCGTTTGCCAATAAAGCAACAGCCGAAGTTTTAGGCGCGATTGCCACTTTCTTTGAAATCATACTTAGTCTGCTTTTATTATTCGGATTTAAAACACGTCTTGCCGCTTTAGGAACTTCGTTTTTAATGCTGCTTTTTGCTATTGCAATGGCGATTTCGGTTTCTATAAAAGCGCCTTTTGATTATTCTGTATTAACAAGTGCTGCCGCTGCTTTGCTTCTAGCCAATATCGGGAAAACATCTTTTGCTGTTGACAATAGGATATAAAAAAACAGAAGTAATTTAAAATTACTTCTGTTCAAAAAAATAGTATTTGGGGGCAGTCTATCTAAGAATTAATTAGTCTTTGATAATATTGAATCCCATAATACGACCACTTTCTTTTAGACGGAATGTTTCTTTAACAACTCCTGTAGATGGGTTGTATTGGTTTACACCTGAGAAACCGTCTGATGTGCTGTTTGATAAGAAATAGATTTCTCCATTGTGGAAAAATGGATTTTGTGTTGTATAGAAATTATCTGGCGGCATGTTTAAACGAGTTGCTTTTTTAGTAACTGCATCAATTTCATTCCAGAACCAAACATCGTCTCTGTATTTAACTCCGTGTTGTCCGCCTCCGTAGTAAGAAACTGCTCTTGATGGAATTGTAGTGTAGATTTTTCCGTTGTGAGCAAAAAGTCTGTTGAACTCAGCTGGGAATTGGTATGATTTCATGTCAATAACAAATGTTGTATCGAAATTAACTTCTCCTTTTTTAATTCTAAGAATTTTTGAAGAAAGTGCCGAAGACTGAATTTTCATATCACTTACAGATGCAAAATACAAATCGCCTGTAACTTCATCTAAGCTCCATAAAACGTGATCGATAAATACACCTAAGTTAGTTGTACCAGCCATTCTTGTTACGTTTTCGATCTTTTTTGTAGTTAAATCGTAAACTGCAATTGCTACATCATTTGTTGATGGTGTTACCTGCCAGTTTCCTGCAGCTTTACTTCCTAACAATAAATCAAGGTATAATTTGTTATCTCTTTTTGCAATAATTAATTGTCCGATAGACTCTAAAGGCTGTCCTTCTGAAAGTGACGAAAAATCAATTTCTCCAGTTCTTTCCATTGTTGTTGGGTTGAACGTCTGTAATTTTAATCCGCCTCTAACTTTATCCCAGTAATATCCTTCTGTTGCACTTGCTACTAAGAAATTAGACTCATAAGCACTTGATAAAGAAGGTAAAAATCCTTGATCTACAATTTTACCTGTAGCGTCGATTCCCATTTTGTTAATCCCTTGTTTCGTGTTCGAAACATCATTTACTTTAAAAAGGGTTTTATCTAATGTTCTTCCTCCTAAAGAAGAAGCCACTTGAAGAAACGGAATTCCAGAAAGGTTGATTTCTCTAGATTTGTTATCTTTTAGAGCATAAATACCACCGCTCCAGTTTGCTGCACCGTTATAAATAACCCAAGTTTCATTCTTTGGCAGTGTATCATCGTTATTATTATTTTCTGTTTGATTATCGTCATTGCTGCTGCAAGAAAATAAAATCATACAAGCAGCAAATCCTGCTAGTACGGAACGAAATGAATTACTTCTTTTCATAATTGATCTGATTTATGGTTTGATTTTAAAAAAAATTATATACTAATTTGAGGTGGAAAGATCTTCCGGGTCTTTGTACATTAAAGTTGTCATAAAGCATCACGTTTCCAATGTTTTTACATTCTGCAGAAACAGTAGTTTTATACGCCGCAAAACGATAAGAAACTCCGACATCATTAGAAAACTGCCCAATTCGTCCGTCTTTCGGAATAATTAATGAAGTCTGAAAATCTTTTACAGGACCAAACAAAGAAGGTTCTTGATTTTTAGGAATAGCCACTAGAAAAAATCGGTGCGTATAATTGGCATTCCAAGTAAAATTTAAATTATCGCCGTCTTTAAATATATTTTTGAAATAAGTGTTCGCCCAAAAGTTTCCGAAAAAAAATGGAATATTAGGAACTCTCGAATCGTTTAAATATCTAAAAGTGGCTTCTTTAATACCTACTCTTCTAATATCCTGATATGTTACATTAAACCCAGTATTCAGCCATTTTACAGGCGCATAATTGGTTTCGAATTCAAAACCTTTTATTTCGGTTTGTTCGTAGTTAATGTATCGACTGAACGGAATATCGTATTGCAGAAAAATCCCGTCTTTGGCATTTCTGTAAAATAATCCTCCCGAAAAAGTTAAACTGCTGTTTTCTCTAAGAATGGAATATTCTGCGTTTAAATTTAAATTTTGACTTTTTTCTGGTTTTAAGTCTAAGTTTTCTCGGATCATAACTGCATCTCCAAAAATTTCAGATTCATCTGGAAGACGCGTTGCATATTCATAAGAAAACTTGATTAAATAGTTTTTCTCAGCCCATTTTAATCCTGCTAAATAGCCAAATTGACTGTCGTCTTTTGATGATTTCCAAGCTGCACCGTAATTGTCTGTTGTATATCCGTTGGTATTATAATGGTAATATTTTCCTGCTGCAATGCTTTCCAATTTATTGTCCATCCATAAAGAACGCCACGCCAGCGCCATATTATCTTTTCTGTACGTTGCCGGAATTGTCATTACATCAGTACCATCAATTGGAGAAATTGCCCCCAAAGGATCACTTCCTTTTCTTCTTTGATATTGAAACAACTCACTAAATTCTAAAAAGTTACGATCAGACAATTGGTATTCCATGTTCAATCTTGAAGAAACAAGATCGTATTTCAATTTCTGTAAATTTCCTGCACGTATTTCTCCCGCCTGTAAATTGCTGCCGATAATCTCTCCATTCCAATTGTAACGAACTGTCGCCGTGTCTACAAATCGGGTATTAAAGTGACCGTAATTGGTCAGGAAACTTACTTTTAATTTATCATCAAAAAACTTCTTTTTGTAATTGATCATTCCAGTAACATTCTGCTCTTTAGAAAAAGCCTGCCCGTACACATTTACCATCTGCGCATCGTTCTGAATTTGTTTGTAGAAATCAGAATAAATTAAAGTCAAACGAAGATCATCTGCCCATGATTTTTCTTTAAAACCAATAAAACCTTCTGCATAATTGGATCTTGCCATATCATGAAAACGCCTTACCGTTTTAAATTCCTCATTTGTAGCATTCTGAATCGGAACATTTACTTTATAATCATTATCAGAATAATTTAAAGAACCGTTAAAACCGCCGTAAAAATTATTTTTATTTTGAAGATGAAGATTTGCTGTTGTGCGATGTGTATTGAAAGAAGCGATTTCATACGATACTTCGGCAAAGTTTTTATTCGAAGTTCTGCTCACAAAATTTACACCGCCGCCCAACGCATCCGAAGCCAGATAAACAGGCATTACCCCTTTGTAAATTTCAACACGATCGAGCATGTTTACAGGAATAGTTCCGAGACTAAAGCCATGTCCGAACAATTCGATCGGAATTCCGTCTTTAAAAAGACGAATCGCTTTTCCCTGAAGTCCGCCTAGATTGATCTGAACTTGAGAACCAACATTTCCATTTGTTCTCAATTTTACGCCCGAAGCACGATTTAAGAATTCACCCACATCGCCCGCTTTGTCATATTGTTTTTTAAGATCGATAACCTGAACCGAAAAAGGCGATTCTTCAATCTGGGTTTTGATGGTTTTATTCTGAACCAAAACTTCTTTTAAATCAGCCGATTTTTTATCCAGATTTTCAAAAGTAAATTTGAAATGATTTTCTTTGCTGCAATCAATCGAAATGGTTGCTTTTTGTTTTCTTCCGTCATTATTTATCAATTCAATATTGTAAATTCCAGATTCGAGAGAAAAATGGAGCACGCCTAGGTTATTGCTCACCCCTACTGTTTTACTATCTGCTAAAACGGTTATATTAGATAAAGGATTTCCGAGATTATCTTCAATTTGAAAACGAACCGGACAAGCATTCGAGTGAAAAATGCCCGCCAAGAACATAAAAATAAGGTTTAATTTAAGCGCCAACTTTGTTTTTATTTAAACTTATTATAAATTATATTTGCCACTGCAAAAGTATTTGATTACTAAAGGATGCATTTATGAAAGTGGAAGTTTTAATTATGAATATAGAAGTTTAAGGATGGCATTTAAAATTGACTCAGATGATTTTGCTGATTTTCTAGAACCCAATAATACTCTTGAAACTGGATTGCCGGCAATAGAATTAGAAGGCGAAAAAGACATTAAATATGTGACCCCAAGAGGTGATATTTTATTTCACGAACATTCTATTACAGACGATTTGTCTATTCTTCAGGGAAATTATCAATTGCATGATGATGTTGCTATTTCTGGAAAAGGAGAATCTTCGCTTTTAGAAATGCATTTTAATCTTTCGGATCAAAAAATCGGTTATGTTCATCCGAGTTCTATTAAAGATTTTGCGGCACCAATGGCAGGAAATATAACTTATCTTTCTGCTGAAGACAATCGAGCCAAAATAGACTTCAAAAAAGACATTACGTATAATACTTTTGACGTGCATCTTCCGCTGGAAATATTGAGTAAATATGAAGGAGAATCGAAAGTAATGGATGATTTTCTAAACAACATTCAAAAAAACACCAGCACAGCACTTTCTAAAAACGAAATTAAAATTGGCGCTAAAATATATGGCGTGATTCAAGATATTAAAAACTGTTTTTACAAAGGACTTACTCGAAAAATTTACTTAGAATCTAAAATCTACGAGTTAATTGCGTTAAGCCACCATAGCTTAGATCACGAAAAAGAAGCCGTAAATCTTGCCCGTACGGATGTCGAAAAGATCAAATTTGCGGCACAGTTAATCAGAGAAAACATTGACAATCCGCATACAATTGTAGAGCTGGCGCGAAAAGTCGGTGTCAACCAAACCAAACTTAAAGAAGGATTTAAAATTATTTTTGGAGACACGGTTTTTGGTTATCTGCAGGAAATCAGAATGAATAAAGCCAAACGTTATTTAACCGATACTTCGCTTTCTATACAAGAAATAAGTCATCTTTCTGGTTATCAAAATGTTTCGAATTTTAGTATTGCCTTTAAAAGGATTTTTGGTTATTCGCCGATTAAACTGCGGTTGAAAGTGTAGTTTTAGTATTCAGTGGTCAGTTTTTTTTAGTGTTCAGTTTTGAGTGTTAGACTATGGGTAAAACTGATCATTTAATATTTTAGCACTATATGCTAAACTGAACACTAAGAAACCTGAACACTGAATACTAAAAAAACTGACCACTAAAAACCTGACCACTGAACACTTTATTATTTTTAAGCTTTTATTAAGCCCCTAATTTTTCTCAAAACAGATATGTATTCGTAAATTAGCAATTACAAAAACATATCTTAAATGACAATACTTACATTTACCCTGATTATGATTCTTGGCGCCTTTTTAGCAGGCTTTATCGGTTCATTATCAGGATTAGGAGGCGGTATCATTATTATTCCGCTCCTAACTATTATTCTTGGCGTCGACATTCATTATGCCATCGGAGCCGCTCTGGTTTCTGTAATCGCCACTTCTTCAGGCTCAGCCGCCGCTTATGTAAAAGAAGGAATCACTAATATGAGAATGGGAATTTTTCTCGAAATTGCTACCACAATTGGAGCCGTTTGCGGTGCGTTGCTTTCTACTGTTGCTCCTACTTCATTTATAGCCGTTTTATTCGGTTTAACATTGATTTTTTCGGCTATTAATTCGCTTCGAAAAAAAGAAGAACATATTGTTTTAGAATCGAGTCCGCTGGCAAAAAAACTAAAATTAGAAGGCACTTATCCAACGCACGACGGCGAAGTTGTGCATTACGGAACTAAAAACGTAATTGGTGGTTTCAGTATGATGGGTATTGCCGGAATGATGTCTGGTCTTCTAGGAATTGGTTCTGGTGCTTTTAAAGTTATTGCAATGGACAATATTATGCGTGTTCCGTTTAAGGTTTCTACAACAACTAGTAATTTTATGATGGGCGTTACAGCAATGGCGAGTTCGGTAATTTATATTCAGAAAGGATATATCGAACCTGGAATTTGTATGCCGGTTGTTATTGGCGTTTTGTTTGGTGCTATGGTGGGAGCTAAAGTTTTGGTACGAACAAATCCGAAAAAATTGAGAATCTTTTTTGCTTGTCTAATTTTTGTTTTGGCAGTAAATATGATTTATAACGGACTAAATGGAAAAATCTAAGATGACACAAGGAGAAAAATTTGGAGAAAAAGATTTTCAAACCATAATCGGAAACTTATTGCGTTACGGTGTTTGGATTTCGCTATCAGTAGCCTTTATTGGCGGAATTGTTTATTTATTACATAACGGAAGTCAGATTGAGGATTATTCTGTTTTTAAAGAAAATGACCGAAATATATTTGAAGTAATCGCTGCAATTTACAACGGAGCGATTCAGGGAAATGGCGAATCGTTGATTTTCACGGGAATCATTTTATTGTTTCTAACGCCTGTTTTAAGGGTTTTACTTTCGCTATTTTCGTTTTCATTAGAGAAAGACTATTTGTATGTTGGAATCACATTAATCGTGATTATGATTATTATTACAAGTATTTCGTTTGGATTCTCGCATTAATTAATTTTAGATTGCAGATTTTAGATTTTAGATTTGAAAGCGAATTTTTAACACATAGAAACATAGATTTTATAGTACTCAAAAAGTAAATTAAAAAAAATCTAGATTTTCACACTAGCTATGTGAATTGAAACTAGTGAAACGCCTTTTATACATCAAGAATACTATGATTCTATGTGTTAAAAACTATACACAAAACATTAAAAATAATGACTATGGAAATAGGAATTGACAGCTTTGCATCCGCAATGTATGGCGATAACAACACTTTGAGCAGTGTTGATGCAATGGAACAGCTTCTGGAAAGAATTGAACTTGCAGATCAAGTTGGTCTTGATGTTTTCGGGATTGGCGAACATCATAAAAAAGAGTTTTTAGATTCTGCAACAGCTGTAATTTTAAGCGCAGCGGCGGCAAGAACAAAAAATATACGTTTGGCAAGCGCTGTCTCGGTTCTTAGCGCTGCAGATCCTGTTCGTGTTTATCAAAGTTTTGCCACTTTGGATTTAATATCAAAAGGAAGAGCCGAAATCGTTGCTGGTCGTGGTTCTGCTATCGAAGCTTATCCTCTTTTTGGATATGATTTACGAGATTACGATAAGCTTTTCAGCGAAAAATTGGAATTGCTTTTACAGATTCGTGACAATGAGTTTGTGACTTGGGAAGGGAAATTTCGTCCCGCTTTAGACAATCTTCCCGTTTATCCGAGAGCATTACAGGAAAAAATGCCGATTTGGCTTGGTGTCGGCGGAACTCCAGAATCTTTTATAAGAGCCGGAAAATTAGGTTTACCATTAATGGTTGCTGTAATTGGCGGACAAACACATCGCTTTCAGCCTTTAATTGATTTATACCGAGAAGCTGGAAAAGCAGCAGGTTTTTCGCCTGACGAATTAAAAGTCGGATTGCATTCTCCGGGTTACGTCGGAACTTCTACAGAAACAGCCGTAGCAGATTATTATCCAGGTTATGCCGAATTATGGACAAAATTAGGATATGAAAGAGGCTGGCCACCTGTAACCAAAGGCAAATTTGACGGCTTAATTGATGATTTAGGCGTTTTAATTGTTGGAAGTCCTGAAAGAGCTGCAGAAAAGATTCTACGTCACAGTGAAGCACTAGGAGGCGTTGACCGTTTTACTTTCCAAATGGACAATGCAGGCCTAACACACAAACAATTAATGAACGCTATAGAATTGATCGGAACAAAATTGATTCCGTTGGTAAAAAAAGATACAAAGTGACAAAGCTCCAAAGTGACAAAGTTTATATAACTGATAGTAAAAAACTTTGCAACTTTGTAACTCTGAGCCTTTGTAACTCAAAATAAAAAAGCATCTGAATTAACAGATGCTTTTTTTTTGTGATTTGTATTTTTTCAACTAAAACAAACCAGATTAGAATTTGTAAGATATACCAACTCTAAAGTTTGTACCTGCTTCTGCCTGCCAGTAGTAAGCTTGAAGCCAAGAGTAGTAAGAACCACTGTATAAGTATTTATCTAAAATATTAAATACGTTTGCCGTAACTTTTACTTTTCCGATTTCATAAGATAAACCTCCATCTAATCTGAAATAGTCAGGAAGTCTTTGAAGACCAACACTCCAAGTATCTGTCTGACGTCCTGCAAGGAAAGTTCCTCCGATAGAAGCGCCTAAACCTTTTACTTTACCAGCTTGAACTGTATAGTTTAACCATGCATTTGCAGTATGTTTAGCATATCCTGGAACAGTGCTTCCAACTGCAATACTGCCTAATCTTGATTCTGTTACAATAGATTCTGTAAAAGCATAGTTGGCAATTAAATTAAGACCGTCAAAAAGTTTTCCTCTAACATCAAATTCTACACCTTCTGCTCTTTTTTCTCCCAAGATAACTTTATAAACATCATTTGGACCATTTGTTGGATCAGAAGTAAGCTCATTTTTCTTTATAATTCTGTAAGCAGACAAAGTAGTATTCCATGAACCATCAAACCAGTCTTTTTTGATACCAAATTCGATGTTATTACCTGTAAGCGGTTTTATAGGATCTCCATTTTTTGTAATTCCAGATTGAGGAGTAAAGGCTTGATCGTACAACCCATAAACTGCAAAATCATCAGTAATAGAAAAACTTAAACCTGCACGAGGCGTAATATGGCTGTCTTCTTGAGGTACATCATAAGCACTAGTCTGGCTAATCCATGTGTATCTTGCAGCAAGAGTCAATCTTAATCTATTTTCAAAAAATCCAAGTTCATCCTGCAAATATCCAGCTGCATACTTAGTACCGTAAAGTCCCCCTGCTCTTTGGCTTAAAGGCGTTTCGTGATCAAATTGCGGGAATCCGTTTGAAGGAGTTCCATAATTTGGATTGTAAACATTAAAAGGATTATCGACAGTATCCAAATCATGAGATTGTCCCCAATCTGCCATATAATCTTTATCTCCCAAATCGATTCCACCTAAAACTTTATGGCTTATCGGTCCAGTATTAAATTTACCGTTTACGAAAATCTGTCCTAAGAACATATTACTATCTGCATCCCAAATACCTACGTTTCTAATGATTTCACCGTAAGCAAGATTTCCTTCAGGAATACCGTCAAAATCTCTGTCAGCAGGACCAGGACCAACAACACCAGGCCAAGAGCTGTAACCTTGCTGAATGTATTTAAAGTAAGAAGTTTGTGCTGTTAACTTCCAGTTGTCATCAAATTTATGTTCAAATTGTAAATAACCGCTGTGATCTTGGATATTAGTATCTGGCAATCCAGGAGCTGTCATTGTAAAGTTACGTGGGAAAGCAGCATAGCCTCCAGCTTCTGGTCCGAAAACGTAGTAAGAACCAACTTCTGTCATATTTGCATATTGAAAGTTGTATTCAAATGTCAGTTTCGTTTTATCATCAAATTGGTATGAAATTACCGGAGCAATGGCATAACGGTCATTGTGCTCGTATGGACGGAATGAACCTTTCTTTTGAGCAGATCCGTTAAAACGGTATAATAATTTTCCTTTTTTATCTAATTTTCCGTCAAGATCTAAACTCACTCTGTAGAAATCATAACTTCCTACGATAGCACTCACCTCACCTTTTGTAACTCCTGTTGGTTTTTTAGTAACCACATTATAAAGTCCGCTTGGATCACCGCTAGAAAGCATAAATCCTGCTGGTCCTTTTACAAACTCGATATGATCTACAAAACTCATATCTTCTGTTAATGGTCCCCAGAAAGAAGAAACAACATTGAAACCATTTCTAAAAGCCTGAATTTGAGAACCTCTCATAGTAATATTAGTATACAAATCTCCCCAGTGCTCTAAACGTACAGCACCACTCACGTTACGGATTACTCCGTCACTCATACTTGTAATCTGCTGATCTTTTAATGTCTGCCCGCTTACAATTTGAACGTTTTGTGGAATTTCAAGAACTGGTGTCTGTAAACGCAAAGACATAGATGGTTTGTCCTGCTTGTATTTATTTTTTGTAATAACAACTTCTTGAAGATCTTCCTGACTTTCGTTTAATGAGAAGTTTTTAGTTGTAGTTTGTTTTGCAGTTACCACAATATTCGCTTCAACTGGAGCAATACCTACCGCACGAACAACAATAGTATAATTACCAGGTTTTACTCTCGTAATCTCATATTGTCCTGAAACAGTAGTTACATCAGAATATTTTGTTCCTTTTAGAGTTACAGAAATATTTTCGGCAGCAGTATTACCGCTTAAAGAAACTTTTCCGGCTACTTTTCCAAATTCTTGTGCCATCATGTTTAAAGAACACAAAAGAAGAGCAAAAAAGTACACTCTCTTATTAAAAATTATTTTCATTTTGGTTTGATTTTAAATTGCTGCGCAAAAGTAAAGTCAAATATTCGGTTTTCCAAATTATTTTTATTGATTCTAAATAAATCTAACAATTTGTAATAATTTAAGAGAAAAATATTTTTTTAAAAGATGAAATCTTAAGTGAATTCTTTCGAATATTAATCTACATTAAGTTTTAAACCGAATTCTATTTTTATCTTTATCCTTCCATAACTCAAATAATAAATCCACTTAAAAACACTTTGTATGAAAACAAATACGATAAGAAAAGTTGCCATTGTAGGTTATAACAGAATTCCGTTTGCACGTGCAAATACCGCTTATGCTTCAGTTGGAAATCAAGAAATGATGACCGCTGCCCTTAATGGACTTATTGATAAATACAATCTGAAAGGACAATTATTAGGTGAAGTTGCCGGAGGCGCTGTTATAAAACATTCTTATGACATGAATCTTATCAGAGAATGTGTCATGAAAACTTCTCTTGATCCTGCAACGCCTGCGTGCGATTTACAGCAGGCTTGTGACACGGGAATTGAAAGTGCTATTTACATTGCCAACAAAATTGCATTAGGACAAATTGAATCTGGAATTGCCGGCGGTGTAGATTCGATCAGCGATATGCCGATTGCGGTAAGTGAAAAATTGAGAAAAATTTTATTAGAAGCAAGACAGGCAAAATCATTAGGAGCAAAAATTAAAACGTTTTTAAAGCTTCGTCCAAAAGATTTCACGCCTTTGGTTCCGAGAAACGAAGAATCTCAGACTGGACTTTCGATGGGCGGTCATACCGAAATTACGGCCAAATACTATAAAATACCACGCGAAGAACAAGATGCATTTGCTTTAAAGAGTCATTTAAATATGGCAAAAGCCTACAACGAAGGTTTCTTTGATGATATGATTACTCCTTTTAACGGACTTACAAAAGATAATAATTTAAGAGCCGATTCTACTCTCGAAAAACTGGCAAAACTTAAACCTGCTTTTGACAAAGTAAACGGAACTTTAACCGCTGGAAACTCTACTCCGCTTACAGACGGTGCTTCCTGTATACTTTTAGCTAGTGAAGAATGGGCAAAAGAACAAGGACTTCCGATTTTGGCTTATATTACTTTCGCAGAAGTTGCTGCAATCGAATACGTAAAAAATCAGCAGAATCTGTTGTTGGCGCCCTTATTTGCTGCCTCTAGAATGTTAGAAAAGGCGGAATTAACGCTTCAGGATTTTGATTTTTATGAAATACACGAAGCCTTTGCGGCACAGACTTTAGCTACTTTAAAAATTTGGGAAAGCCCTGAACTTAGTGCAGAAATTGGTTTAAAGAAAACTTTAGGAGCCATTGATCCCGAAAAACTAAACGTAAAAGGAAGCAGTCTCGCCGCTGCGCATCCGTTTGCTGCCACAGGCGGTAGAATTATTGGCGTTATGGCTAAACTTCTTAACGAAAAAGGTTCAGGAAAAGGTTTTATTTCGATTTGTGCTGCCGGCGGACAAGGCGTAACAATGATTATTGAGAAATAATATTTTGAACTACCTAATAGGATCTGCACAATCTGCTAAATCTGCGAGCAAAAGTCACTCACGCAGTATTTAACCGATTGTGCAGTTTTTTTATAATTTAAAAAGCAAATGCTGCAACAGAAGACAAAGCTTTTGGCAGTGCATTTTCGGCAAAATCAGGAATAGCTGTTCCTTCAACGCGAAATGTAGTTACATCGGTCATTCCTAAAAAACTAAATACAGCTCGCAAATACGATTCAGAAAAATCGTAACTCTTGTAGGGTCCTTCAGAAAATATGGCCCCCGAAGCAATTGACAAATATACTTTCTTGTTCGTTACCAGTCCTTTTGGCGAACCGTCGGCATAACTAAAAGTTTTTCCTGCTCTGGCAATCTGATCGATCCAGCCTTTTAAAACCGCTGGAATTCCAAAATTGTATAACGGAACTCCAATTACAATTATATCCGATTCTAATAATGCATTTATAGCTTCATCAGAATATTGCAGCGCAGCTGTCTGCTCTGGTGTGTGTGCTTCTTCGGGTGTATAAACTGCACTTATATGAGAACCCGTTAAATAAGGCAGTGGAGTTTTGGTCAAATCAAGTGTTTGTACTTGTGTGTCAGGCTGCGCGATGATTAATTTTTCAATAATTGCATTGGATAATTGGTTGCTAAATGAATTTTCTCCATTAGTACTCGTTGTTATCTGTAGAATTTTTTGGCTCATAATTTTATATTATTTGTTTTACGATACAAACTTATCTACATTTACTATCTCTTTTATAGTACTACCCTTAAGGATAGCGCTATCCTCGAAGATAGTTAAAGGAAAAATATGGAAACAACAACCGATATATTAAGCGAAATAGCAAAAAAAGACTGTCAACCACAAGAATGCATGGGAGCACTTTTGCCCGTTAGAGATGCATTAGAAATTTTGAGCGGCAGATGGAAACTTCCTATTTTAATTGCTCTTTCTAATGGTCCAAAAAGGTTCAAGGAAATTTCTAAAATCATTAATGGTATTACCGATAAAATGCTTTCTAAAGAATTAAAAGATCTGGAAATAAACAAACTTGTTACTCGAACAGTTTATGATACTTTTCCACCAACAGTAGAATATTCTAGAACAGAACACAGTAACTCACTTACCAATGTTATTATGGCTCTAAAAGATTGGGGAACCTTACACCGAAAAGAAATTATTGGAAAATAAGAACCTTTCAATAATAAAAACAAACACTACAAAAACTTAACAAAAGACATATCATCGTACAGTATCACTGACTTTATAGAATGCTTTTTTTCTTAACGGAAAAATTAGACAGAAAAAGATTAAATTTGAGTAACCAAATCAATTTAATCCTGAATAATTATGAGAAAAAATCTACTATTTCTTTTTCAAAAGCATCGAAGTATACTAATTCTGGTTTTCGTGTTATTACTTTCATCACGATCTTACAGTCAGTATATCACACAAAACCTTACCCCGACCTCTGTAATAAAAGAAGGTCTTTCCCTAGAGCAATCTTCTGACGGAAGAATTTTTATTGCTGAAAGAGGCGGAATTGTAAAAGTGTTTCAAAACAACGCGGTTTCAACCGTTTTCACAGTAACGACCGTAACAGATAACGAACAAGGACTTCTTGGACTGACACTTCACCCTGATTTTGCAGCAAACGGCTATATTTATGTGTTTTACTCTATTACCAATGCTGGTGTAATCCGACACAGAATTGAAAGAGTAAAAATCGACAATAATAATCAAGTAGTAAACAGACAGGAAATCCTACTTTTAGAGCCAATTGGAGGCGGTTTTCATAACGGAGGCGATCTAAAATTCTTTAACGGTTTTTTATACATAACCGTTGGAGACAGCCAGTTAAACACCAATGCACAAGATTTAGATACTTATAAAGGAAAAATCTTAAGAGTTACAGAAGACGGACAGCCTGCACCTGGAAATCCATTCTACGGAAGCGGTTCAGTACAAAGACAAAGTATTTGGGTTTATGGTTTTAGAAATCCGTGGCGATTAGTTCCAAACGTGGCAGCCAACAAATTATTTGTTTTGGATGTAGGAACTTCTTGGGAAGAAATAAACGAAATCAGTAACCCAACAATTCGCAATTATGCATGGGGACATCCACAGGGAGGTGACGGAAAACAAACTGAAACCAATCTTTTTACCAATCCGATATTTACTTATGGAACAGGAACTATTGGAAATGCGTTAACAAATGGAGTTTTATACAATCCTACAATTTCAAGATATCCTAATCTGCAAGGGAAATTTATCATTAAAGATTATGTTCGAACTGAAATAAGATCGTTTGATCCCAACGTTGCAGATCCCGTTTCAACCGTATTTTTTGATGCACCGCAACAATATGCTTTAGGAATGATGTTAGGAAATGATGGCTATATCTATTATTGCTCTTATGGAAATAATGGTGCTTTAATTAAATTAGATTACATCGAAACCGCAGCTCCAACGATTGTAAATCATCCTGTTTCTCAAAGTATAATGGAAACAAATCCGGTAACATTTACTGTTTCTGCCAGCGGAACGGGATTAACATATCAATGGCAGTTTAACAATGTAAATATCAACGGCGCTACTGCTGCAAGTTATACGATTCCAAACGTAACCAATGCAAATGCAGGCGCTTACAGAGTTATTGTTACCAATACAGCAGGAAATGTAACCAGTAATCCGGCGACTTTAACAGTGACACCATTTAGCAATGCGCCGACAGTTTCTATAATTTCACCGCTTCCTTCTTTAAAATGGAATGCCGATGATTTGGTGCATTTTGAAGCTTCTGCAACAGATGTAGAAGATGGAACATTGCCTGCAAGTGCTTTTTCATGGAGTATTGATCTTTTTCATGAAGATATTCCAGGAGCTGGACATTCGCATCCTGGCGGGAGTCCGCAAGGCGTGAAATCGGGTGATTTTACCGCATCCAATCAAGGTGAAAAAACACCAAACGTGTGGTACAGATTTACGGTAAAAGTAACCGACAGCAACGGACTCACAGCAACCGCTTTTGTGGATATTAAACCCAATTTAGTCGATGTTACTGCCGCAAGTTCGCCAGTTCCTTTAAACTTAGAATTCAATCAAAAACCAGTTACAGCGCCTTCAACCAAACAAGTTGTAGCGAATGCCGCTTTGCAGACTTTAAATGCCCCAACACCGCAATATATTGGCAACATTCGCTACGATTTTGATCACTGGGGACAGGGCGGCGCTGCGAACCAAACGTTTAAAGCACCAGCCAGCGGGACTGTTACATACACTGCATTTTATAATGCTGTTACACTTCAAAACGCACCTTATCAAGGAATTATAGCCCAAATTCCTGGAATTATAGAAGCTGAAAATTACGACATTGGCCCTGGTGCATTTTTAGATAAAAATGGCGGAGGTGACACTGCTTATAGACCTGGCGACGGCGTAGGAACCGAAGCTTGTAATGAAGGTGGTTTTAATCTCGCTTATGTAGCAAAAGACGAATGGCTTAAATATACAGCCAAGGTAAATACGACCGGAAATTATACCATCAATTTAAGAGCGGCGACGCCTTACAACACTAGAAAACTGCATCTTGAAGTTGACGGTGTAAATGTTACTGGAGTTGTCAATATTCCAAATACGGGCGGATTTCAGGCTTGGCAGACAGTTGCTATTCCTAATATTCCTTTAACGCAAGGTACACACGTTATTACTTTGTATTTTGATGAAAATGATACGAATATCAATAAAATGGAATTTGTATTATCAGGAAGTACCACTGCTCCTATTGCTGATTTTGAATTTAGTCCGCAAATGGGATGCATTAATAATCCAGTCAATTTCACATCAGTTTCAGTAGGAACCGTTGATACTTATGCGTGGAGTTTTGGCACCAATGCACAACCAGCAACAGCAACAGGAATTGGACCACATTCGGTTATTTTTTCGACTGAAGGAGAAAGAGAAGTTTCACTAACGGTCACTAACTCTAACGGAAGTAATACAAAAAAGGTTACTTACGACGTACATAACTGTAATCTTGGAGTTGAAAATCCGAATGGAGAATCTGATAAAATTATCGTTTATCCAAATCCATCAACAGGATTATTTCATCTTTCGAAAGAACTAGAATGGACTATTTATTCTGTTTTAGGAAGCAAAATCAAAGAAGGTTCTGGAAATGTAATTTCAATTTCTGAGCAGGCTTCGGGAATTTATTTTCTAAAGACAAATTTGAGTAGTAAAGCTATACGAATTAGTAAACAGTAGTTTTTTAGCTGCTGATAATTATTTCACGCAGATTTGGAGATTTAAGCTGATTTGACAGATTATAAAAAATCTTAATTTATCTGCTTAAATCTCCAAATCTGCGTGAACTAATAAAAACTAGTGTCTCTGTGAAAAAAAATTATACTATAAAATAAGGCGACAAAATATCTTCAAAATTATAAAGACCTTTTTCTTTATCTTTTAAATTTTCGGCAACAAAAATAACACCATTTCCAAAGGCTTCTCTTGAAATGGATTCGTGTATTAAACGCACAGTTTGAAATGGAAAACCAAAGATTACCTCGTGTTTACCAACAATTCCTCCAGCTCTAACCGAATTGATATTTTCTTTGTCAACATCAAGAGCTTCAGCGATTTTTACTGCAGTTCCAGAAGTACCTTGTTTGGTTTTAAAATGTTCTTCGTTAACTTCAATGTCAACCCAAGGGGCAATTTTCTTTAAAAATTTAGCGGCAAACAACAAATAGTTGACACCTAGAGTAATATTTGGCGACCAAAATACAGTTGTCTTCTTTGACAGTTTTTTCAAAAAATCTAATTCTTTCTGCTTATAATGTGAAATGGCCGAAATGATCTTGATATTTTTCTTTGAGGCAACTTCGCCATAAGCATAAATTCCGTTGTCTGAAGAAAAGTCAATGATAGCATCAACCGGATGTTTTTCTAACAATTCTTCGATGGAAGTTTTTGAACTTGAATAGATTAAACCCGGTTCGTCTGACTGTACTCCAAAAAATTCGGGAACCGATCTATGTTCTAAAACCGTACTTTGTCTTAAAACCCATTCTAAGCAGAATTTTTTGTTATCTAATAATATTGATGCTACTGATTTTCCAGTTTTTCCGAATCCGATTAATCCTATTTTCATACGCATTTGTTTTTTAAAGAGCGAAAAAGCTCGTTTGAAGATGATGACATTAAAGTGGTAAATGCCAATTGAAATTTTAATAAATAAAGCTGTTAGTAAACTGCCTTATCAGTAAAAATAGGAAAATCATAACAAAATATCGAACGAAAACTGCAAAACATAACAAAATCCAGAGTTGTTAATAGGAATAATGCTGCTAAAGTCATTTTCTTACAATACATTTTAGTTTTCCTCAAAAATTAAAAATTCGGATAAATACTACACCTGTTTTGTGCTTAATATATTAAAAAAAATATACTGAAAAAATGCTTTAGAAAAGCGCAACTTTATATATTTTCAGTAGATTTACGACCTGATTCCCCCAAAAATAAAATCAGTACAAAATGGCCTACAACAACAAAGAATTGGTTCGTTTTTTAGACGCCCAAAATAAACTATATCTATCTGCCCTTTCAGAAATAAAAAAAGGAAAAAAAGAATCACCTTGGATGTGGTTTATTTTTCCACAGATCAAAGGTCTCGGTTCCTGTGACACTTCAAAATTCTACGAAATCAAAAATGTTGACGAAGCAATCGCTTTTCTAGAGCATCCGATTTTAGGAAAACATCTTTTAGAAATTACTTCTGAATTAATCAATACTGACGAAAAAACTGCTGAAGAGATTTTTGGAAATCCTGATAATGAAAAGTTACAATCTTGTATGACACTTTTTGCCACTATTCAAAACTCTGAACCAATCTTTGAACAGGTTTTGGATAAGTATTTTGAAGGTTCAACCGATTTTCATACACTGCAGTTATTGTACAGTAATTTTTAATCCTGAAATTAAGTTGCATTAACTTACAAAGTCAAGCAAATAGTTGTTATTTTATTAAAATAATGTCCCTTTAAACGGGTTTTTAAATAAGATTTCTATATTTGCAAGGCTGTTGCGTTTTTTTACCACTAGAAAAACCGCAGTCTATTTTGGAATGAAAAAGAAAATTATTTTTATCAATTTCCTGATGTCTATTATGGTATTGTTCGCAATGCTGTTTCAGACTATTCACTCCTACGAGCATGTTTTCAAGCAGTTAACAGAAAAACCTTGCGAACACCACACGAGCGCCAATCAAAAAGAAATAACACACAGCCATTCGGTCGACACTAAATGCCATATTTGTCATTTTGCTTTCAGTACTTATATTCCAAATGCTTTTCAAACTGTTGTTTTTCAAAAAATTAATATCGAAGCAAAACCGGTATTCGTTTATACGAAATCTGTTTCTACTTTCTTCAAAGGCAGTTTATTTGCCTTAAGAGCTCCGCCTGCTCTTTAATTACACGATTTATTTATCATTTTTGATTTTCTTTCAAAAGAGAAAAAACAAATACTGCATTTTATAATGCCGTAATTTCTATTTTGATAGGTCTAAAATTACGCTTTCGCGAATAAATCACTGTACACCAGCATTTCAATCTTAATTAAACAAATTCCAACGTACTTAAAGTTACGCTGAGAAAGCTGTTTTATCATTCAACAAAAACTTAATTCAATTCCATACAATTATGCTTACAGCTGAAAATCTCACCAAAAAATATGGTGATTACACTGCTTTGAACGCTTTAAACTTAACTATTAAAGAAGGCGAAATCTTTGCTCTTTTAGGACAGAATGGCGCCGGAAAAACGACAACAATCAACTTATTCTTAGGCTTTATCGAGCCTACAGCAGGAAGTTTAACTATAAATAATATTCCCGTTTCTTTAAATGCCTCAACAACAAAAGAGTTTGTGGCTTACATCCCGGAAACAGTAATGCTTTATCCGAATTTAACAGGTTTAGAAAATCTTAAATTTTTCTCTTCGCTGGCTGGTTTTAAATATTCTAAAGGAGAATTGACATACTTCTTAAACAAAGCGGGATTGCAGGCCAGTGCGCACGATAACAATCTGGGCGGTTACTCTAAAGGAATGCGACAAAAAGTAGGAATTGCGATTGCGATCGCAAAAAAAGCAAAAGTGCTGTTGCTGGACGAACCTACAAGTGGTTTGGATCCAAAAGCTTCAAACGAATTTTCTCAGATTTTAAAAGAACTTTCGGAAGACGGAACTGCAATTCTGATGGCAACGCACGATATTTTTAGAGCAAGAGAAGTGGCATCGCATATCGGAATTATGAAGCAGGGAAATTTGGTAACGGTTATTGAAGCTTCTAAAATTTCGGCAAACGAGCTTGAAGATCTTTATTTACAAACGGTTTAAAAGGAAACAGAGCTTTCCATTCACATAAAAATGAAACATCTATTTGCCTTACTTTTTCTAGTAAGCAGTTTTTCTATTTTAAATGCTCAAAACAGCCAAAAAGTACAAGATAGTATTGCTAAAGATTCTCTAGCGTCTAAGCGTAACGAACTCCAGACTGTCGAAATTATTGGGCGTTCGACGAAAAAATACAATAGTGATTATTCGTTTTCGGCAACCAAAATTGCAGCTTTAAATAAAGATATTCCGCAGTCTATTTCTTCCATTACAAAAGAGTTAATTGCTGACAAAGGCGCTATTTACCTTGCCGATGCTGTAAAAATGGCAAGCGGTGTAATACCGGCAAGTTATTACAATCAATATACCATTCGCGGCATCTCTCAAAATGAAGAAGGTCAGATTATTAACGGAATGCGAACCAGACAATATTATTTTTTACAGCCGTTAACGAGCAATATTGAGCGTGTAGAAGTAATCAAAGGGCCGTCGAGTGCTACATTTTCATCTGTAGATCCGGGCGGAAGCATCAATATGGTGACTAAAAAACCTTTGGCAGTCGATCGAAAAGAAGTGAGTTTAACGGTTGGAAGTTTCAGTACTCTTCGCGGAACGCTTGATTTTACAGGTCCTTTAAACGATTCAAAAACGCTATTGTACCGCGTAAACGGTGCTTATCAGGAAGCCAAATCATTTCGTGATTTAGTCAATAACAAATCATTTTTGTTCTCGCCTTCGTTCAGTTATATTCCGAATGAGAAAACGGCTTTTAATACCGAATTGATTTTGAGCAACATGACAGGCGTTCTAGATCGCGGGCAGCCTATTTTTGGCGCAACTGCAGGTGTTACCAATTTAAACAAAACGCCGATAAGCTTAAATCTGGGCGCTTCTGGAGATTATTTTAAATCGAAAGAAATGATCTTGACTACCAATTTTGCGCATAAATTTAATTCGAATATCGGATTTAATGCTTCGTATATGAAACAAACCTGGACAGAAGATCTTCAGGAACACCGTACGACAAATGCTTTTGCGGTTGACATGAACAATCAGCCCGTTACAAGTCTGGCGATGATGCAATACGTGCAGCGTGAGCAATATTGGGATATTGATAATCTGACAGCTTATTTTAATTTTGATTTTAAAACCGGGCCTTTAAAACATAAACTCTTAACGGGCTACGATTTAAGCAGCTGGAATAAAAACAAAGGCGGCGGACAAAACGCAGCAAGAGGATTTCTATTGAATGACGGAACGGTTGCCAGTACTTTTGTTCCTGCAAATGCTTCTAATTATCAGACTGTAACGGTAAACGGCGTTGTGATGCCGAAACCGAATGTCAATTTCTTTGATTTGAATAATCCTTCTTATGCTTTAAGAAACACAGAAGATTATGTTTTGAATGTTCGTACGGCACTTCCTTCTGCCCTAACAACAACAAATGCCATTTATATTCAGGATCAGATTCAAATTCAAAAATTTACCTTTTTATTGGGGTTAAGAAATGAATGGTTTGAAGACGTTACAAATTACAAAACCAATAACGAACTGACGGTTAAGAAATCAGCGCTTCTGCCTCGAGTTGGAATTACATATGCGGTAAATGCTGCAATAAATGTTTATACAACTTATCTCGAAGGTTATCAGCCGCAGTCGAACACGGTTACACTTATGCCTCAAACAGGAAGTCTGCCTGCGGGAAGTTTGTTTAAACCATTAGAAAGTGATTTGAAAGAAGTTGGTTTTAAAGCCACATTTTTAAATAATTCGATGAGTTTTAACGCTGCGATTTACGAAATCAATCAGCGTAATATTTTGATGAATGCTAATGATCCTGTAAACCCTGATTTATTGGTGACTAGAGGTTCCGAAAGAAGCCGTGGTTTCGAATGTGATTTGGCTGGTTATATTACACCAGATTGGCAGATTAACGCTTCTTACAGTTATATCGATGCCGAAATTACCAACGATGCAAATACCGCTTTAATCGGTCAGAGAAAACAAAATACCCCAAAAAACAGCGCCAATCTTTGGACACGTTACAATTTTGCATCAGATTCTGAACTAAAAGGTTTCGGAATTGGTTTGGGAATGCAGTATCAAAGCAGCAAAGTGCCTTGGTTTACAAGAGATTTTACACTTCCTGACTTTACGATTTTTGATGCCGCGTTGTATTATAAACCAACAAACAGCAATATGCAGATTGCTGTAAACGCAGGCAATTTATTGAATAAAACCTATTGGTTAGGCGCTCAAAACTATTTGAGATTGTTTCCGGGAAGTCCTAGAAACGCCAGTCTGACCGTAACTTATAAATTTTAATTGGTATGAAATTATTACACGCAGAAATTTTAATCGCAAAACAACTGCGAGATTCTGTTTTTAAAAATAAAGCCGTTTTTGTCATTACGATTTTCATCGGCATTTTGCTTTTGTACGCTGCTTTTTCGGGTTGGGAAAATTATAAAAGCCAAAATGAAACCAGCGAAAAATACCAGCACGAATCGCGTGAAGACTGGTTGAAAAATCCAGATAAGAATCCGCATAGAATGGCGCATTACGGGAATTTTGCTTTTAGAAAAAGTACTTCTCTAAGCGTTTTCGAATTCGGAATGGAACCTTTCTTTGGAAATGCTATTTTCCTTGAAGCGCACAAACAAAACACCGCCAACTTTTCTGAAGCCGGTTTTTCAAACAGTATGCTTCGTTTCGGCGAAATTAGTATTGCGATGATTTTGCAGGTTTTACTTCCTTTGCTGATCTTCTTTTTGGGTTTTAATGCCATTGCGTACGAACGTGAAAACGGTACTTTAAAAATTCTTTTAACGCAGGGAATCAACTGGAAACAATTGTTGTTCGGAAAAATTCTTGGAGTTGCCAGCGTTATTATGCTTTTGTTTATTCCAACAATAGTAATCTTAGTGTTGCTTTGGCTTTTCCTTCAGGATTTTTCGATTTCAGCAGACGAAACCGTAAAAATGCTGTTATTTATTCTTTTCCATTTCGTTTATCTGATTTTCTTCTGCACGATTGCGGTTTTAATTTCAGCGATAAGCAAAACTTCCAAAAACGCTTTGATTTCGCTGATCGGAATCTGGCTTTTGTTTACCATTATTTTGCCTAGAACTACTCAGGCTTTGGGGGCTTATATTTACGAAGCGCCTTCTAAAATTCAGTTTAACAGCGATATCGAAAAAGACATTCTCAAACAAGGCGACAGTCATAACCCGAATGATCCGCATTATAAAGCCATAAAAGATTCGCTTTTAAGAGTTTATAAAGTCGATTCGGTACAAAAACTGCCTTTCAATTATTCGGGCTTTATTATGACTGAAGGTGAGAAAATCAGCTCTCGAATTTACAATGAACATTTGGAAGAACTTTTAAAGGTTTATAAAAAGCAAAACAGCTTTTCTAAAACCGTTTCTTTTCTTAATCCTTACATCGCGATGAAAAACCTTTCGATGGGATTGTCTAATACGGATTATGATTCTTATGTCGATTTTCAAAAACAAGCCGAAAACTATCGTTATGCAATGGCGCAGAAAATGAATGGTTTGCAGATAAAATACATTAGTAATACCAAATCTGATAAACCAAAAATTATTGGAAAAGAACATTGGGCGGAGGTTGAAGAATTTCATTATGAACCAAAAGGAATTGCAACGGTTCTTACAAACGAAATTATCTCGATTATCTCTATCATTCTCTGGATTACGCTTCTTTTTATTCTTATAAAAATTGCGTCCAAAAAACTTAAAGCCATTTAATATGTTAGCATTATTATTTAAAAATTTCATACGATCGAAAGGAACCAAAATCGGATTGCTTTTCCTGCTTTGCATTGGTTTTATAAGTCTTTTGATCGGAAAACAGTTTCAGGAAAAACAACAAAATAACATTCAGGAAGCGGCCATATATCAAAAAGAACATATTGCGAGAAATGCTGCTTTTCATAAAGACGAAATTGGACTGCTGCTCTATTACATTAAGTTTTCTTTAGTCAATAAAACTTTGCCTATAAACAGTTTAGCGATCGGACAGCGCGATGTAAATCCGTCTATACAAAGTGTTACGATTCGTGGTTTGGAAGCTCAGAAATACGACGCCGAACTCAATAATCCGAATAATCTTTTGTCGGGAAATATCGATTTTAGTTTTGTGCTGATTTATCTTTTTCCGCTTTTGATTATCGCTTTTTCATATAATATTATTTCTGAAGAAAAAGAAAGCGGCACTTGGAAAATCGTGGCTACACAAAGTCAGAACACGTTTATTTATATTTTAAAACTGTTTTATATCCGAATTTTGAGTTTGATAGCGTTGCTTTCGATTTTACTTTTTGCGAGTGTTTTATGGCTGCATATTCCGTTGAATCAATCGTTTTTTGTTTTTTACGGATTGGGTATTTTATATATTTTATTCTGGTTTGCGGTTTGCTTTTTTATTGTTTCGCTGCAAAAACATTCGAATTTTAATGCCGTTATTTTATTGACCATCTGGCTTTTCCTGATTATTATTCTTCCTGCGGGAATTAATACGTATATCGTTAATAAATACAAAGTTCCAGAAGCGTTAGAAGTTACCTTAAAACAAAGAAATGCGTACCACGAAAAATGGGATACATCTAAAAGCGAAACGATGGAGAAATTCTACCAACATTATCCGCAGTTTAGAAAATACAAATTGGATGAAAATAAAGAATTTGAATGGCTTTGGTACTATGCAATGCAGCAAATGGGCGACGACGAATCGGCTGTGCAGTCACGCGAATTAGAATCAAAACTAGAACAGCGAAATCTAGCCAGCCAAACGATTGCGATGTTTATTCCGACGCTTCATACACAGATTCAGCTGAATGAAACCGCAAAATCTGATCTTGGAAATCAGCTTTTATTTTTGAAAGAAACAAAGCTTTTCCATGAAAAAATACGATTGTATTTTTATCCGAAAATATTTGAAGAAATGCCTGTAAACAAAGAAAACTGGGAGAAATTTAAAGTTGAAACTTTTACAGATCCTACAGAGGCCGGTTTCTTAAAAGCCTTTTTGCCTTTATTACTTTTCAATTTATTGTTGATTGGTTTTGGATGGAGAAATTTTAGAACTCTAATTTAATTTTTACCGCAAAGAGCGCAAAGGTTTTTCGCAAAGAACGCTAAGTTTTTTTGAGTTAGATTTTTCAAATCAAAGTTCGCAAAGTTTTTCGCAAAGAACGCTAAGTTTTTGAGTTAGATTTTTTCGAATCAAAGTTCGCAAAGTTTTATTTTTAAAGCTTTGCGAACTTTGCGTTTAAATAAATCCATACAATTTAAATATAGCCCAAGGTTTTAACCTTGGGAAACGTATTTTAGAAATACATTATTGAAATACATTATGTCTCAACGGTTGAAACCGTTGGCTATGTTTTAAAATTTGATAATCAAAAAATATCAATTGCCTCCAGCTTTAGCTGGAGGTTTTAATAAAATATAATTAAAGGCTTTAGCCAAATGATAAAGTTCGGCTAAAGCCTTTCTAATTCAATAATTTTTGACCTCCAGCTAAAGCGGGAAGCAATTCAAACAAGTTATTCTTTCAGCACAAAGCTTTGCGAACTTTGATTTAAAAAATCCAACTTAAAAAAAACTTCGCGGTCTTTGCGTTTATAAAAAGCAGTATCTCAAAAAACCTTGCGTACCTTGCGGTTAAATCAGTATTTTTATTGAAATTTCCATTTAATGAAAAAAGTACTTTTAATAAGCCTTCTTGTAATTATCATCTTCTACGCCCTTAAACAATTCGTCTATAATCCATACAAATGGAAAAAAGACATGAACAATCCTGAACATAAATTACAAATGGGTAGTTTTATTTTCAGTAAAAAAAGAGGTTCAAACGGAAGCCAAAGCATGCAGACAAATTATTTCATTTTTAAGGTAATTGAAATAAACGGCGATTATGTCAGGCTTTCGGTAATTCGTCAGTTATCCGAAAAAGGTAAATTAAAACAATCCGATTTTTCCACAACGAAGGAATCTTATAATACTCTTAAAAACAGCATTCGCGAAATAACGGTCACTCCTATTCTTTCAGAAGATTTATACAAAGAAGGCGCATCTTTTACTTTAAACGATTATTTGACAGCTAAATATCCTTCTCTAAAAGAATCGCGATATTATTACGAGGATGTTAAAGTAAAAATAGATTCACAACAATATTTTAGTCTTGTCTATTCGAAAGAAGAAATTATGACGAATGGAAAACTCGTACCGTGGATTTTAAATAACAGTACTACACCCGAATTAGCTTTTAGATTATCTGAAAATATTGAATTGATTTTGAATTGAGGTCTTAACTTTAATCTTTCAGGAGATACATTATGTCCCAACAGTTGAAACCATTGGCAGTATTCTAAAAATCTGATGTTCAAAAAACATCAATTGCCTCCAGCTTTAGCTGGAGGTTATGAGAAAATAGTTTTCAGGCTTTAGCCAAATGATAAAGTTCGGCTAAAGCCTTGGCTAATTCATATTTTCAACCTCCAGCTAAAGCTGGAGGCAATTCAAATAAGTTATTCTATCAGCACAAAGCTTTGCGAACTTTGATTTAAAAAATCTAACTAAAAAACTTCGCGTTCTTTGCGAAAACCTTTGCGGTCTTTGCGTTTAAAAAAACCTAACTAAAAAACTTAGCGTTCTTTGCCAAAAACCTTTGTGAACTTTGCGGTTAAAAAAAGCCTAATCCAAACCTTTTCTGAATAATTTTTCTCAAATCATTCGATAATTTTATTTTATTTAGAATTAATATAAATAAACTTTTATATTTGCCGCTTTCTGAGCATACACGCTAAGTAATCCTTAAAATAAATTACTTATATTGCTCCCAAAGTAATTTCGTTAAATGAATAATACAACTAATTTAGAAAACCAGAATTTCGAATCTTTCAAGGAAGGAAACGAAACGGCTTTCGGTTATTTTTACGAAAAATACTTTAGAAGAATCCAATCTTTCTGCGTTCAGTTTATTTATGATGCTGAAGAAGCAGAAAACCTGGCGCAAGAAGCTTTTGTGCATTTATGGCAAAACCGTGATACTGTAGATTCTACCAACGGAATCCAGTCTTTTCTCTACACCTACTCCAAATCAAAATGTTTGAATTTGATTCGCCATAATAAGGTAAAGGATAAATTCAAAAATGATTTATTAAACCAAAAAGAACGCGAATTGGATATTGAAGTCCTAAATTCAATTTCATTCGACACTTTAGAATTAACCGAATTGGAGCGCATTATTCAGGAATCTATTAGTGATCTTCCGCCAAAAACACGCGAAGTTTTCATTAAAAAGCGTTTCGAGAATAAAAAAAATTCAGAAATCGCAGAAGAAATGCAGGTGACTCTAAAAGCCGTTGAAGCCCACATGACCAAGGCTTTAAAGATTTTAAAAACAAAATTATCAGATTATTTATTCTTGATTTTTATCTTTATTTGTAATAATTAAAAATAAAAGGTAGGGTATTTTAATTCTGAAGTGTACTAACTACAGCGAGAGTTTAAAAACGCATTTATGACATCGGAACTAATTTATAAATACTTATCTAATGAAGCCTCTGAACAAGAAGTTGCGCAGCTTTTTGAATGGATTGAAGCTTCTGAAGAAAACAAAAAGCAATTTATAACTTCAAAAAAGACCTGGACCTTAACAGCACTTTCTGGAACTATTTCACGTGAGGTTCCTGTTGTTGCTTTACAACCAAAAAATAGAACGAGACAGTATTTTAAATACGTGGCCATTCTTGTTGTTTTGTTTGGTTTAGGAAAACTGGCTTTTTATTTTAATGAAAGAACAACCGATTCTAAAGAAATTGTTCTGGAATTCGGCGATGGAAGTTTAGAATATATTACCGAAAAAAATCAGACTGCTTTGGTAAATGATAAGGGCGAATTGGTTGCCCGAAAATTACCAAATCAGATTATGTATTTCGGAAAAGTTCTTGATAAAGACGTTTTATATCATACCCTTAAAGTTCCGTACGGAAAAACATTCAAATTGCAACTTTCAGACGGTACGCTTGTAAGTTTAAATTCTGGAACTACTTTGCGTTATCCGGAGCAATTTGGAATAAACGGTAAAAGAAATGTTTACTTGACTGGTGAAGCTTTTTTTGAAGTTGCCAAAGACAAAAAGCATCCGTTTATTGTGCATTCTGACAAAACTGAAATTGAAGTTCTCGGAACTCATTTTAATGTAAATGCTTATCCTGAAGACAAAACCGTGAGCAGTGTTTTGGTTGAAGGAAGTATCAAAATGTCTGAAAAAGACAATCCTCTAAATACAGTTCTCCTCCAGCCTGGTCAAATGGCTGTTTGGCAGAGTCAATCTAAAAAAATTACAACAAAAAATGTTGATACTTCTTTTTACGAAGCTTGGACTCAAGGCGAACTTGCATTTAACAACACCCCATTTTCTACAATAACCAAAATTATTGAGCGTTCCTACGACGTTGAAATCATCAACGAAAATGCTGTTTTGGCCAAACAGAATTTTACCGGCTCAATAAAAATCAGTGAGTCTAGTGTCGAAAACATTTTAGAACTTCTAAAACGTGACACGCCTTTTAATTATTCGGTTGAACAAAAAACCATCACCATTACACCTATTTTCCATAACTAAATAAAACATGACATTAATGATACCCAATAACTTAAGAAAAACTTTGTTTTTCTTAGCCCTCCTTATATCTGGTTTTAAAGGTTTTTCGCAAAATAAATTGATAACAATACATGTTAAAAACAAACCTATCAGCTCAATTATTAAATTAATTGAAGAACAAAGTGATTTTAGAATCATTTATAACGCTAGAAAAATTGACGCCGAACAATTGGCTGATTTAGATATTAATAATGCGACTTTAGAAACTGTTTTAAAGCAATTATTAAAAGATAAAAACATTTCTTATTACATTCAGAAAAAACAGGTTTTACTGACTAGTTCTGTTCCTGATAATTCTGAGGCAGATCCGCAGGAAAAAGAACGCTTTATCAGTGGAATTGTTTATGATGCTAAAAGTAAACTGCCGCTTCCAGGCGCTTCGGTTCGCATAAAAGGAATGGGAAATGGCGGTATGGGCGCTATCACCGACTTTAACGGAAAATTTGTTTATCAATTAACTGGAAATGATATTCCGAATCTGGTACTTGAAGTGGGCTTTTTAGGAATGCAGACGCAATCGCAAAAAGCGGGTACTAAAAAACTATTTTCTTTTTTCCTTGAAGAAGCTGCAGACGAATTAAATCCCGTAATTATTACTTCTTCTTATGGAACTACAAAGCTGAAAGAGGAAATTGTGGGGAGTATTTCTACTTTACAAGCGAAAGATATTCCTGTAGAACAAGCTTCTGAAAGTGTAGACAAAATGATTACGGGACAAGTTGCCGGAGTTTTGGTAGAAAATACTTCTGGAGTTGGTGGTCCTGTAAAAATTAATATCCGTGGTCAGGGAACGCTGCCTTCTTTATCAGGTGCGCGTACAGGAACTTCTACGCAGCCCCTTTTTATTGTTGATGGTATTATAATGAGTGAAGAATTTGGTATCGATAGTTCTTATTTTAATGGTAATGGGGATGCTTCTGAAAGTTTTGGAAATCCGTTAATGAAAATTGCTCCAGAAAATATTGAGTCTATGTCATTTCTTAAAGACGCAGCAGCGGTTGGGATTTATGGGGCTGACGGGGCAAATGGCGTAGTTTTGATTACAACAAAAAAAGGAAAAAAAGGAAAAACTCAATTTGGTTTCTCTAATCAGCTTGGGGTTTCTTCTGCTATTAATCAAATTCAATACCTTAACGGAGAACAATATACAGAACTGCGAAACGAATTTGTAAAAAACACTTCGCCAGGATCTGCTCTAACTACATATAACGGAGTAAATACAGATTGGTTTGGTCTTTTGAATAGATCTGGAATCTTCAATAAATATAATTTTAACGTTTCTGGTTCTACTACCAAAATTTCATACCGCACCAATATTAGTTATACTAAAATTGATGAGCCACAAATGGGTAACACAACCAAACAATTAAATGCGGGAATTAATTTAGCCTACAGCTCTGATAAATTAGACATTTCATTAATGTTGAATCCAAGTTTTGTTCAAAAAGATGCACCAAATATCTTTTATTCTTTTGCTTATCTTCCTACTCTTTCTCCTTACAACGCAGACGGATCGTATTCTGACTTAGGTGTCAGCGGTATGATGAGGGGAAATCCTTTAGCTGCAATTGAGCAAAATAAAAATGAAGCACAGACTTATGGTCTTTTAGGAAGTCTAAGTCTTTCGTATAAATTAAGTAAAGCGATCAAGTTTTCTACTCTCTTCGGTATGGATTATACTGATAAAGAACAGGATCGTTATTTTTCTGCTGCAAATGAAAGCGGTCAGTTTGCCGGAACTTTTGTTTTAGATAACATTACTTATCCAAGATGGGGGCGCCGACTTTTGAATCAAAGAAATTCAACGAAATGGAACTGGCAGGGACAAGCTTTATTCGACAAACAACTTTCAGAAAATCACGCTATTGATGGTGTTGTTGGTTTTGAACTTTCTCAAGATAAAACAGATTTTGAATATCAATCTGCAGTTGGTTTTGTGAATCCATTTGTCATTAATCCGATTTCTAATGCAATTCGAGACGACAATCCGGCAACTCCAAATGTCGATGAAAGTAAGGATAATCAATCTGTTGGAACTGAAATCAGCTACAATTCTAGAGTTTCTTTATTTACTCAGGTAAACTATAATTACAAAAAACGTTATTATCTGCTGGCAAACTTCCGTCGCGATCAAAGTTCTGTTTTTGGAGATGACACTGATGTCGCAAATAACGGCGGTGCTGGTGCAAGCTGGATTATTAGTAACGAAAAAATTTTTAACAACAATTCTTGGATTGATCTATTAAAACTTAAAACAAGTTACGGTACAACAGGAAATTCGCGAATTGGCTCTTACCGTTCAAAAGGTTTGTACAATTACAGTCAGAACAACTATAATGGCGGAACAGGTGCAGTCGTTGGTGCTGCTCCAAACGGGCGATTAAGCTGGGAAAAGAATACAAAATTTAATGCCGGAATCGATTTTAATATTTTTAACCGTATAGAATTTTCTCTTGAATATTACCGTGATGATAAAAGTGATCTGATTACTACAAGAGATATTCCAACTGAAACAGGTTACAATTCTATGCAGTTGAATGCGGCAAGTATGTATAATCAAGGATTGGAATTTCAGACGAGAATTAAATGGTTTAAAGGCGATAATTTTAAATGGACTACAGCATTTAACATTTCTACTGTAGATAGTAAAGTAACCGATTTAAAAGGTTTAGGAAGTGATTTTTCTGTTGGTGAATTGGCTTTGGCTCAAAAAATTGGCTACAGTGTTACTACAGTATGGGGTATCAAATGGGTTGGTGTTGATCCAGCTACAGGAAGAGATTTGGTTACCAAAAATGGCCAGATTTACGATCTTGCTACTTACAAAACGTTGTTTACACAAGCTGATTGGGAACCAATTGGAGACACTCAAGCAAAAGCATATGGAGGTTTCTACAACAGCTTTACTTTTTACAAAAATATAAATTTAACTTTTAGAGGAGATTTTCAATTGGGTGGTGATTTCTTTGCTTCCGATGCTATTATCGACAAATATTCAAACACTTCAAATCGAAATCTTTCTGTAAATGCCAATAATCACTGGAGAAATCCAGGAGATGTTGTGCCTTACGCTGCCGTGACAATTGTACCTGTTACAGCAAATTTAAGTAAATATGTTTATGACGCCACTTATGTACGATTAAGCAATGTTAACCTTAGTTATAATGTTCCGATTAAAAATATTTTCTTAGATGCACTTTCTGTTTTTGCAGATGCAACCAATGTATTGTATTGGTATAAAGATAAAAGTCCGAAGGGAATGAACGGAATTAGAGAATTTAGATATACTTATCCGCAGGCAAGAACTATTTCGCTTGGTGTAAATGCAAAATTTTAAGACAATGAAATATTTAAAATATATCACAATAGCATTCCTGATTTTTTCATTGCAAAGCTGCAGTGACTTTTTGGAGCAAGAACCAGGAACCCAAACCTCCATAGATGAGTTATTGCAAAACAAAGCAGGGGTCTTAACCGCTATGAAAGGACTTTATGGTCTAGTTGAAGAAAACGTAAGAGGTGAACGCTTTGCCGTTTACTCTGATTTACAAGGCGGCAATATCAAATTTACGCCAACTTCATCTGGAAGCAGTATTGGACAAATAACACCCGCTCTTAATGTTAGAGAAGTCTATTCTTTTGAAGATACCGAAGAGAGCAGTAATTTTGAGTCCTTTTATTCTGGTCATTACAGTATTATCAATCAAGCAAACTTAATTTTAGAATATACTCCAAAATTAACCGATGCAACTGATACCGAAAAAAATCAGATAAAGGCTGAAGCTTTAGCGATCAGAGCCTATTCACATTTTCTTTTGGCTCAGGTTTATTGTCAAGATTACGGTTACACACCAGATGCTTCTCATTTAGGAATTGTATACAGCACAGAATCTATAAAAGCGGGGTTAAAATACCCTAAAAGAGAAACTTTAGCTACTACTTATTCTCTAATTATTAATGACTTAAAAGTAGCAATTGATAATTTTTCGGATTCGTCTGCAATGGCCGGACCTGTTTATTCTTATTTCAATAAAAATAGTACAAAAGCTTTATTGGCTAGAGTTTATTTGTATAAAAAAGACTGGACAAACGCTTATGATACTGCTAATGATGTGATTACAAATTCAGGAATACAGTTAGTAAATTCTTCCAATTTAGTAGCACAATGGGAACAACCTGATCTTCCAGTTTCTGAAGTATTATTAGAATTTACAATTCCAAGAGATGCTGAAAGTGCAGCAAAAACTACTATGGCTAATTATTTTGGTTTCAATGCAAATACTTATGCCAGATATGTAGCCTCAGATGATCTGGTAAATCTTTATGAAACTAATGATTTAAGAAAACAACTATTCCTTAACGTTAATATTTCAACTCTTGTAAATGGTTTATTAACTCCAGTTTCATATAATTTTACACGAAAATTTCAGGATAATGCAGGATATGTAGCTTTTAGATTAAGTGAAATGTATTTAATTCGTGCCGAAGCGGCACTAGAAAACAATCAGCCCGATCTTGCGATGGCAGATATTAATGTCATTCGTGCTCGAGCTAACGCTTCTTTATTAACGAGTACTCTAAATTTAAAGGAAAACATACTTTTAGAAAGAAGGAAAGAGCTTTGTTTTGAAGGACATTTATTCTTTGACCTAAGACGTAACCACTTAGGAATTACAAGAAATGACGGCTGTATCTCTACCAATTGCAGTATGGCATATCCTTCTACTAAATTCGTATTACCAATACCATTATTCAATATTAATCTTAATGAAAACTTACAGCAAAATGAATCCTATTAAGATACTCAGCATATTTACAATAGCATTGCTATTGACGTCTTGTTCAAAAGACGATTATAAACTAGGTTCTGAGATTGAACCGCATTTAAGATTTAACTTTTTGGTAACCAGTGCTAATGTTCCATTAGAGTATCCTACTGTAAACTCTATGCTGATTCCTAAGGATACGTATGTAAACAGCTCGGTAAAAACATTGAAAGTTCCTGTTGCATTATCAACTCGTTCTTTAAAAAATGCTGTAACAGCAAACTTCAGTGCCGTTTCTTCAACTGGCGATAATGAAAGTTTTACAGTTAATCCAGTAAATCAATTGGTTTTTGAAGGAAGTAAACTAACAGATACTATTGCTGTTTCTTTTGACAAGAGATGGGCAGCGAATCAAAGTATTACTTTAAAATTGGAAACTGTTTCTGATCCTGAAATTCACATCGGAAATTTAAATACAACATATCCTAATGATACTTTCAAAATAGATTTGGCTACCATTACAACCAATTATACTTTTCCAGTAAATCAAATTGTGATTAAAGGAGAAGTTGGTGAAACAGTTGATTTTAAAGTAAATTTTCCAAACGGGTTTTTCCCTTCCGAAATAGAAAATGCTACGATTTTTAAATTTCAAAATGGTTTTGAATATTCTCTGACTCATGATGATTATAGAGATAACAGAAGTTCAATTACGTATCATTTGACGCTTCTAGAAGATATACAAAATGATGATGCTCGTTATGAATCAAAGATTACTTTGGTAAATATTCCAAACTATAATGCAACAGGAAGTATTAATCTAACTATTGTGAAACCAATTAAATCACCTCGTGATCTTCAGGCATGGCCAGCATCGAAATTTACAGATCCAACTAATGCATTTTACTTGACGTACGGTGAACATTGGTTTAACAATAATGGAAATTGTACATGGCAGACATTCAATGCCTTGACTTTCCCTATAATAGTAACGAAAGACAATGAAAATGCCATTCTTTACAGCGATAAAGGAACTGCAAATCCAAATGATGATGTGTATCACGATGCTTTCAAAATTGGTTTCAATGTTGCCAGCGGAACGAATACTGTAAACTCTTTTGGTTTAAAAAGATGGTTTTCTAACGAAAGTAACTCGGCTGCAATATCACCAGGATTTAATATTACGTCAGCTTTAGAGTTTTTCCCTGCCAACGGAAACAGCAAAACAGAAGGAACTGTCTTAGTAATTCCGCAGGATATTACAATCGGATCGAGCGCAACAAACACACACGTAATCGCTATTTCTGGCGATGGAACTTATAAAGAAATCAGTAATGGTTTATTTGAAATTTCATTTGAATTAAAACTAACAAACGAGAAACTTTTTGGAGGAACTGTTTCTACACAATATAGAATGTACAACAACAGAGTGTACACAAAGCCAAGCCCTTTAAGCATTCCATGTCCTAAAGAAGTTACGCTTTAACTTTATTTTGTTTCAGGTTTCTTGAAGTTTCAGGTTATACAGTAACTTGAAACATTGAACCTGAAACAAAAAAATCCCTATTGAGCTTTGTCAAAGTTTTAAACTTTGACAAAGCTTTTGGAGTATAAAACAAAAAAAGGTTTCAAGTTTGAAGTTTCAGGTTTCAAGTTCCAACAAACGTTAAACTTGAAACCTGAAACTTTAAACCTGAAACTTTAAACCTGAAACAAATCAAAAAAACAAAAACAAAAAAAAGCAAAATTGAAAAAACTAATCTTCCCACTCCTATTTCTGCTGGGCTTAACGGCTTATAAAACGGCAGAAGGACCTGATTATATCGATATTCAGGAACTTCGAAAACTGTATTCCAGCGGTGATTCTTCTAAATGGCCTGCTGCCGAATTACATGAAAATGTCGATAAATCTAAATTTCAGGATATCGGTGTGCTTCCTGCAGTTCCTTATCCTGCTTATAATCCGTATTCTAAGGAAAAAGAAAGTTTAGGAAAGATCTTGTTTTTTGATCCGAGATTATCTCGAAGCGGCCAAATTGCCTGTGCTTCCTGTCATAATCCAGAATTGGGCTGGACAGATAATTTAACACGTTCGTTTGGACATGACCGTCAAACGGGGAAACGAAACTCGATGACGATTCTAAACTCAGCCTACGCCACTTCCCTATTTTGGGATGGAAGGGCTTCTAGTTTAGAAGATCAAGCGCAGTTTCCAGTTGCCGATCCGTTAGAAATGAATGAAAAACTGACGATTGCCGTTGATAAAATTGCTAAAATTAAAGGTTATAATTCTTTATTTACGAAAGCTTTTGGAGATAAAAAAGTGACGCTGGAGCGAATTCAATACGCGATTGCGACTTTCGAGAGATCAATCAATAGTCCGAAAAGTAAATTTGATCAGTTTGTAAGCGGAAAATCAGAAATTTATACCGATCAGCAGGTTAAAGGAATGCATTTGTTTAGAACCAAAGCGCAATGCATCAATTGCCATAATACACCGTATTTCAGCGATAATCAGTTTCATAATGATGGACAAACTTTATTCGGAACTAAAAATGAGGATTTTGGACGTTATAACGTAACTAAAGATGTAAAAGATATTGGCAAATTTAGAACACCGACTTTACGCGAAGTTGTAAATACAAAACCGTGGATGCATCACGGACATTTTCCTAGTTTGCTAGATGTTGTAGAACTGTACAATTTAGGAAATCCGTCACCCGTTCAAAAAAAATATCTGGGAACTGCAAGAGATTCACTGATTTCGAAATCTGATCCAATGCTTCGAAAATTAGCTTTAAACAAAGAAGAAATTAGTGATTTATTAGCATTCATCGAAACTTTGAGTACGCCGACAAGAAGAATAATGACACCAGAAATGCCGAAGTAATCATTTAAAATGATTTAGAAACCAAATCAATCTAAATAATTATCTATGAACAAATTAATAAATCAATTCGAATTAGGTTTATTCCTGTATCAAATAGCTCTTTTATTGCATCTTATCTTGTTTTTCATTTCTATTTATTATGTTTTAAAGAATAAAAGCAAGTTTAAAAAACCTTATTTACTAATCATTTTTTCGTTTTTATTTCCTTTTATCGTTTCAGTTCCGCTTTTATTCTTTTTAGCGAAAAGCGAGAAATCTTTAAAGGCAAAAACAATTTAAAAACAATATAATTTGCTGTATTGAAATTTTGAATTATTAATTCTAAAACAAGCTTTATGAAGTCGTTAAACATTTTAATTATTCTATTTTTAGTTTCTTCTCCTATATTTTCTCAAGATAATATTGAGGAGATTACACACAAAAAAGATATTAAAATTGATTCGATCGTGAAGATTGATTTTATAAGTTATAAGTATAAATATTTAGATGAAAATTTAAAAATTAAAATACCAAAAGAGCTTTACGAAAAAATGCTCATTGATTCTAAATTAAATCCGGAGAGAATTAAAAAATACTCAGATTCTTTAGAAGTGATTTTAAAAGCAGAATTTAATGATGACGATGCTGCCAGAATAGCTCAATTACGAATTACCTATTCTTGGGAAAGAGTTGGTCTTCATATTTGGAAAAATAAAGACGAAGTAATCGAGATTGCCAAAAAATTAAATATCAAACATCCGTACAGACTTCAGGAATTATTCTTAAACAATGATTCTAAAGTATCCATGGAAATCCAAAATCTCAGAATTACTTTATATCAAAATTTCGGAAAAGTAGAATTGATGATGATGCCGACAAAACAATTAATGCCGTTTGCTTTTAGCAATAATCCTGAAATTATTGAGCGTAGAAACAATCACCATAAAAATCTTCGTCAACGAAAATAAATTGATTTGCAAATTGCCCCAAAAATCTGCAAATCTTCAAAGCTCGCTTCTTAATTGAAGTGAGCTTTTTCATTTCAAATAAGAGTCAATACTGTTTTATTAAGTAGAAAAATATTTACAATATAATTGCAACGCAATGTATATCAATAGAAAATTATTTTACTTTTATACAGATAAAAAAAAAGCGAATCCCCAATATAAACTACAAACTAAATTTTATGACAACCTTTAAAACTTGGAAAGAAAAACCAACCGAACTTGAAGCTCAAAAAGCAGTTGAAGATTTTTTTGCTTATCTAAAAAAAGGAGAATTAGACAACGCCAGAAAAAGTGTAGATCATTTATACGATGACTGGGAAGAATCTATCCACGTAATTTGGCGCGATCACTACTTGATTCATGAAATTGCCGAAGACGAATCTTTTGAAGGTAAAGAATGGCTAAACAACCTAGAATGGACACAGCATTTAGGCATTCTCGATGATTTTATGTGGGCGGAAGAAAACAATAGTAACACCCGATATTTTGACGTCAGTGTTACGTATATGGACGAACCTTCTGGATTTGCTGCTCAATTTTATCTGGTAAAAAATGACGACCACTACGTTGTAAAAAGAGGTTTGATCGATATGGCATAAACCACTTATTTAACTATATAAAATCCGTTTCATTTGCTTGAAACGGATTTTTTTATTGCCAGTCTCATTTTAAAATAGTAATTTACTATACTTTCATCGAAGCATAAAATGACTCTATTATCATTGTCATGTTTCGATTTTCTAAATTTGATTCTAACAAAAAGAAGATTTTTCTTTTATAAAAAATACCATTATGAGAATAGATCAGATAGAAATCAAAACAAACGATATTCAAAAAACAAAAGCATTTTATCAGAACCTTTTTGGACTTTTTATCCTAGAAAATGACCCAAAATCGATCACATTTCAGGCTGGGACTTCCATCTTAAAATTTGTTGAAGATCAAGACTTTAATTCCATATATCATTTTGCTTTTAATATTCCAGCAAATCAGCTTGAAGAAGCTATTGAGTGGTGCAAAAACAAGGTTTATTTAATTGTTTTGGAAGATAAAAGTGTCGTTACTCATTTTGAAAACTGGAATGCACATTCAATCTATTTTTATGATCATAATGGAAATTTACTAGAATTCATTGCGCGACATGATCTTAATAACGAACAAGTTGGCGAATTCAATTGTGCTTCTATCTTAAATATAAGCGAAATCGGAATCGTTACTGAAAGTCCATTAGAATTAGGAAATCAATTAATTAAGGAACATGGACTCCATTTTTTTTCTCAAAATACAAATACAGATAAATTCGCTGCCATTGGCGATCATAACGGTTTATTAATTCTGGTACAACCGAATCGAAATTGGTATCCTACTCAGATTCCTTCGGAAAGTAATCCGGTAAAAATATCTTTAGAAAATGATGAAAACCTAATCGAATTACACTTTTAAATCATTTTATATCAAATAGATAACAATATAATTTGTATTTTCATCACAGCAAAAAATATCTATAATATAGTTTTAATCTGTATGAAAAAATACTTCTTTCACCTATTATTCATTTTCAGTTTTGCTATTTCAAATGCGCAGCCCAATCTTGCATACGAAGCTTTAATTGCAGAAGCGTCTTTACTTCATCTTCAAAAAGATTATAAAAATGCTATTCCAAAACTGGAAAAAGCATTTTCAATCCAACAACCTGATGCATTAAATGCGTACAAGGCTGCCGGAATTTATTCGCTTGACGAAAATAAAACTAAAGCCTTTCAGTATTTAAACTTGTCGCTCGATAAAGGATGGACTGAAGCCGACCAATTATTGATAGATCCGTATTTTGATTTCATTCGAAATAATTACTCCGAAGAATGGAAAGTCGCAGCGCAAAAAGCACGTTTAAAAGAACAAGAATACGAAAAGACATTGCAACTTCCAGAATTGCGAAAACAAATCAATGCAATGGGAATTGCAGATCAGAAAATTAGATATTCGAAAATACAAACTTCAGATCCTGCTCACTTAAAAGAATTACAACAGAAAATTAACGACTTAGATTTTAAAAATCTTTCGACAGCAAAAGAAATTCTTAAAAACTACGGTTGGCCGAAAATATCAGAAATTGGAAAAGATGGTGCTCATAATTTCTGGCTAATTGTACAGCACGCCGATCAAGATATTTTATTTCAGAAAGCAGCTTTGCATGAAATGGATAAATTAAAAGGAACAAAAGAATTGGACATGGAAAATTATGCTTTTTTGTATGACAGAGTGCAATGTAATTTAAATTACAAACAACTTTACGGAACACAAGTAAATTGGACTCAAAATGGAAAAGCTTCAAGTTTTAGAGGAATAATTAAAGAAAATGAAACCGATAAAAGAAGAAATAAATTTGGACTTCTTCCTTTAAAAATTTATGCTTTGAATTATGGATTTAAATACACAATTCCAACAGCTCTAGAAGCGTCAAAAAAGGATAAAGAAGATACTGAAAGTACATTAAATCTAATAAATGAGGCTAAAAAGAATTACGAAACAAAAGAGTTTCAGAAAGTATATGACAATTACAATAATGCCTCAATGATTTTAGGAGGAATGACAAGCACTCAAAACTTTGAAGCCGCAGAACTTTTTGCCAAAATTTACAATAAAACAAATGAAGTGCAATATCGAAGCATTGCTTTAGATTTTTTAAGTTTAAACCATCTGAGAGGTGATTTAAACTTAAAAAAACTTTTATCAAATACTGCATTTCAAAAGTTCTATTCTGAAAATAGATGGAAAGATCTGTTTGCTAATTTGTAGCAACAAGTTAAAACTTCATTCTCTGAATCCTAACCGCATTCAAAATCGCCAACAGCGCCACACCAACATCGGCAAAAACTGCTTCCCACATTGTTGCCAAACCTCCAGCACCTAAAATTAAAACAACTGCTTTGACTACAAAAGCCAAAGTGATATTCTGCCAGACAATTTTTTTGGTTTGCTTTCCAATGTTAATTGCCATTGGTATTTTACTCGGTTTATCATCCTGAATTACAACATCGGCGGTTTCGATTGCTGCATCGCTTCCTAAACCTCCCATTGCAATTCCGACTGTACTTAAAGCAATTACAGGCGCATCATTTACGCCGTCGCCAACAAAGGCAACTGTTTCATTTTTGGCTTTAATTTCGTTAAGTTTTGCTACTTTATCTTCAGGAAGTAAATCTCCGTATGCATTTGTAATTTTGAGTTTTTGCGCCACAAATTGCACAACATTGTTTTTATCACCGCTTAACATTGTAGTTTTAACGCCTAATGATTTTAATTTACTAACCGTTTCTTGGGCGTCCGGCTTAATTTCGTCAGCAATGGTTAAATATCCCGCAAACTTATTTTCGTACGCAATGGCGATTGTAGTATGCACAACCGAATTCGGATCTAAATCGTATGAAATATTGAATTTATCCAGCAATTTAAAGTTACCAACCAAAAGCGTTGATCCGTTTACAACAGCTTTAAGTCCGTGACCGGCAATTTCTTCTACATTTTCTAGTTTTATTTCAGAATCTATTGCTCCAGCATAATTGTGAATTGCCGTTGCAACAGGATGTGTGCTATGACTTTCGAGGAGATTAACTAATTTTAATAGTGTAGCTTTATCAAATTCTTCTTTTATAAAAACTTCCTGAACTTTAAAAACACCTTCGGTCATTGTTCCCGTTTTGTCCATAACTACATTCTGAATAGTCGAAATGCTGTCTAAAAAATTACTGCCTTTAAATAAGATTCCGTTTTTACTTGCAGCGCCGATTCCGCCAAAAAAGCCAAGCGGAATACTGATAACTAATGCACAAGGACAAGAAATTACCAAAAAGACCAAAGCGCGGTACAACCATTGGCTAAAAACATAATTCTCAACAAAAAGCATCGGAACCAAGCAAATTGCAATAGCCAGATATACCACAATTGGTGTATAAATTTCAGCAAATTTTCGGATAAAAAGTTCCGCAGGTGCCTTTTTAGTGGTCGCATTCTGAACCAATTCTAGAATTTTAGACAACTTACTATCATTGTAAGCCGTTGTAACTTTTACTAAAGCAACCGTGCTTCCGTTAATCATTCCTGCCAAAACCGTTTCGCCTTTGGTTTTGGTATCAGGTTTACTTTCGCCTGTTAAAGCTGCAGTATTAAACGAAGCAGTATCTGATAATAATTCGCCGTCTAAACCTAGTTTTTCGCCGGGTTTTAATTGAATTACAGCACCAATATTTACTTCCGAAGCTTTGATTTTTGTAACCACATTATTTTCTAAAATATTCGCTTCATCGGGACGTTGGTCTAACAAACTTTTGATATTCGATTTTGCTCTGCTTACCGCTAAAGATTGAAAAACTTCCCCAACAGAATAAAACAACATTACCGCAACACCTTCGGGATATTCGCCAATCGCAAAAGCACCAACCGTTGCAATTGACATTAAGAAAAATTCTGAAAATACGTCACCTTTAACGATGCTTTCGTAAGCTTCTCTTAAAACAGGAATACCAACAGGAAGATAAGCAATTACATACCAAGCAATTCTAACATAACCCGTAAACCAAGTTTGTGGAAAATAGTTATCAAAACCTATCGCAATCAGCAATAAAACAAAAGAAATAATCGCTGGCATAAACATTTGAAACGGACTTCCATTCACATCATGTTCATGATCGTGGCCTTCGTGATCATGTCCGTCAATATCTGAATGTTTTGGCTCATCGTCATGTGAACAACAACAGGATGGTCTGGCTTTATTTTTAGTACTTTTTACTTCTTTATCTTGATGTATCATTTGAGTTGTTTCAGGTTTAAAGTTTCAAGTTTTAGTTTCTACGAAACTTTATTAAAATAATGTTCTAAATTTAATCAAATTGTGTCAAAGTTTATTGTCCCGCAGACACTAAGGTTTTAAGTTTTTTAGACTAGATCAAACATGCTCGCAAAGACGCAGAGTCGCAAAGTTCTTTTGAATTGTCTCCAGCTTCAGCTGGAGGTTTTATAGATTTTAATTTGATGGCTTTAGCCAATCTAATGTTGCGTTTTCGGCTAAAGCCTTTCTTAAATTAAAGCTTGATTATCCGCCAGCTAAAGCTGGAGGCAATTCATATCTCATTAAACTTTGCGACTCTGCCTCTTTGCGAGCAAATTTAACCCGATACAAAAAACTCAGAACCTTAGTAACTCAGAATCTTAGCACCTTAAAAAAAATCAATGCTCATGCTCTCCTCCGCCCTTCATTGCAGAAAGAAGATAAAAAGCACCTTTCGTCACAATTTTTGCATTGGCAGGAACATCATTTACAAATTTAACTTCCGTAAAACCTAAATCTGTGGTTCCTGGAACTACTTCAATGGCTTTAAAATGAATCTCTTTTCCGTGAGATTCTTCTTTTTCACCTGCTGCATGTTCCTGTTTTTCTTCTTCATGTGCTTCTTCTTCCATAAAAACAAAATATTTATCGGCATTGCGTACCACTGCATCTTTTGGAAGCGCTGGAACCGTAGCATTTGTGATATTGATATTTGCAGAAACATACATTCCTGAAATTAACCCTTTGGCATCTTGCGGGTCGATTTTCGCATGAACAGCAACCGTTTTACTTTCGTTAGAAAAAGATTTATTGATTCCGAAAATCTTCCCTTTAATCGATTTATTGGATTGATTCGTTAATACAAAATCAATTACCTGCCCGACAGAAATAGAACCCAAATCTTTTTCATACACATTCAAATCCAAATGCATCTGGCTGTTGTCAACGACTTCAAACAACGAAACTCCTGTATTTGCAAAAGCACCTTTAGCAATACTTATTTTCCCTACATAACCACTAATTGGCGCAACAATTGGCACGACAGAAGTACTTCCTTTTGTGCTGATATGCAACGCATCCAATTTGTTCTTCGCTGCTTGCGCACGCGCTCTTTCGGCAGCTAGTTTGGCTTTTACTTCCTGAAAAGTCTTTCTCGGATTCACATTTTCATCACTCAGCGTTTTCTGGCGATTGTATTCTAATTGCAGATATTCGATATTGGCTGCAGCTGAATGATAATCTTCCTGTATTTCAATCACTTCCAGATTCTGAATCGTTGCTAACACTTTTCCTTTATTGACGAAAGTGCCTTCTAAAACAAAAATATCTTTTACCGTTCCGCCAATTAAAGTCGAAACTTCTGCTGAGTTTTGAGGCGGAACTGTCGTATAACCATTCGCTTTAATAATTTTATTGAGATTTCGATCTTCCACAAAACCGGTTTCAATCCCGATGGTTTTATATTGAGAGGCTGTTAGAGCTACTTCGGTAGTTGATTTTTCTTCTTCTTGCGGTTCTTCGGTTTTCTTTTCATTACAGCTTTGAAAGGTAACCGCTAAGAGCGCTAAGGATACGCAAAGCACGCCAAGTTTTATTTCTTTGCGAACTCCGCGTTTTTCTATTGCGATCTTTACGGTTAAATAACTAAATATATTTTTCATGATTAATTGTTTTTGATGGTTGGAAATTGAACTTCAACAGCGCTTTGATTATAGTTATGCGTCGCTTCTACAGCTTGTTTTTTAATATCAATTGCTTGATTTAAAAAACTGATGTACGACCAATAACTCATATCGCCGTTAGCATAACTTTTCTGCGCCGTATTGATAATCTGATCTGCATATTGCAAACCTTCTTTCTGGAAATATTCTAATGCTTTCTGCTGCTTTAAAAAGTTGTTTTGAAGTTCTTCCTGCTGCAATTGCAGTGTAATTTTACTTTTATCCAAAGCCAATTGTGACTGCGAAATACTCATTTCTGCCGCTTTTGCCTTCGCAGTATTAACACCGCCAAATAACGGAATCTGCAATCCCGCGGTAAAACCCTGAAAAAGTGATTCTGTATTAATAGTTTGTGCAAAATAACCTAAACCTAATTTTGGTGTTCGTTGTGCTTTAAAAGCGCTGTTTTCTTTCTGATAAACCGAAATCTGCTGCTGGTAGAAATCGGTTAACAAAGTCGTTACGTTTGAATCTCCTGCACTTTGTAATGGATATTGTAAAGGTGTTTTTTCGTCAGGAATAATGTTTTCATTGGTTTGAATGAAAAACTGCAATTGTCTTTGATAAATCGCCAAATCGTATTCTAATTGGGCTTTCTGGGTTTCAATTTCTTTGACTTTTGCTTTGGCGCTGATTACTTCGATATTGCCACTTTCTCCTGTTTGAAAACGCAGTTCGGCATTTTTTAGGAACTTTGTATAAATCTCATTCAATTCAGTATTTAACCTCTGAACCGAGACGCCATACAAATATTGATAATACGCCAAAGTAACCGCCTTTTCTATTTCGTAAGCAGATAAAGCTTTTCGCTTTTCCGCCAGTTTCGCTAATTCTTCCTGCAATTGCCTATTGACTTTGGTTACATTTCCAAGTGGAAAAAACTGCTGTACCGAAACATTGTGATCAAAATCGACGCTGTTAAATTGTCCGCCTTGATACTGTATTTGCAAAGCATCGGGCTGAAAAGCAGTCTTTTTGAGAATCGTTTGTTTTTCGATTTCTTTATCGGCAATTTTTAGGTCGATGTTGTTTGACTTGGTGAGTTCAATTGCTTTTTCCAAAGAAATTTTAGTTTGTGAATGCGATAAGATTGTGAACAATAGAAACGCACTTAACCGCAAAGTTCGCAAAGGAATTTTCGCAAAGTTCGCGGAGATTTTTTTATAAGTAAAATGGATATTTTTCATTTTTTTAATTTTCTTTGTGTGCTTTGCGTAAATCTTAGCGCTCTTTGCGGTTAAACCCACGCTCCAATAGTAAATACAAAATCGGTAAAACGATTAACGTCAATAATGTTGCAGAGAATAAACCGCCGATTACTACCGTTGCTAAAGGTTTCTGCACTTCTGCCCCGCCACTTGTGGACAATGCCATTGGCATAAATCCTAATGAAGCTACGGCAGCTGTCATTAAAACCGGACGTAAACGTGTTTTGGTTCCTATAATAACACGTTGAAACGCATCTGTAATTCCCTCTGATTTTAATTGGTTGAAATAGGAAATCAACACGATTCCGTTTAGAACTGCGATTCCAAATAAAGCAATAAAACCAATTCCAGCTGATATGCTGAACGGCATGCCGCGAAGTAATAAGGCAAAAACGCCTCCCATTGCCGAAAGCGGAATTGCAGTAAAAATTAAAACCGCTTGTTTTATACTATTGAAAGTGAAATACAAAAGCACTAATATCAATCCTAAAGCAACTGGAAGCGCTACTAAAAGTCGTTCTGAAGCTTCAATTAAATTCTCAAATTGTCCTCCGTATGTAATAAAATACCCCGCAGGAAGTTTGTAGCTTTTGTCCAATTGCTGCTGAATTTCCTCAACAACACTTTGTATATCACGACCACGTACATTTAAACCCACTGTGATTCTTCTTTTTCCGTCTTCGCGGATGACTTGTACCGGACCTTGCTCGTATTCTACAGAAGCGACTTGAGAAAGCGGTACTTGCTGCCCGTTCGGAAGCGGAATAAACAAATTACTCACATCGGTAATATCGGCGCGATTGTCTTCATTCATTCGAACTACAACATCAAATCTTTTACTCTCTTCGTAGATTTTGCCGGCAATTTCGCCCGCAAATGAAGAACGGATAATTTGATTGATATCCGAAATATTCAATCCATACAAGGCGATTTTGTTGTAATCGTATTTAATGGTAATCTGCGGAAGCCCTGTTACTTTATCGGCTTTAAGATCGCCTACGCCTTCAATGTTTTTTATTTTCGAAATTAATTCGGTGGCTTTGGCGTCTAGAATTTCTAGATCATCGCCAAAAATCTTAATCGCAATATCAGAACGACTTCCCGTCATTAATTCGTTAAAACGCATTTGAATGGGCTGTGAAATCTCGATATTGGAACCTGGAATTACTTCCATTTCTTCTTTCATTGCATTCGCCAGTTCTTCCCAATTGTGGTATTTACCTTTCCATTCCTTTTTGTCTTTTAAAACAATAATCAAATCGCCGCTTTCTATCGGCATCGGATCGGTTGGAATTTCCCCGCTTCCTATTTTAGAAACAATAGTTTTAATTTCAGGGAATTTATCTTTTAAAATCTTCTCTAATTTGGTTGTCGTTTCTACCATTTGCGTAAGCGAACTTCCCGTCATAATCGAAACATTGATTGCCAAATCTCCTTCTTCGATTGTCGGGATAAATTCGCCGCCCATATTTTGAAAAATAATTACGCTCAAGGCGAATAATCCGATAGAAGCCGCAAGCACGATTCGCTTAAATTCTAAAGCTTTTTTTAACAAAGGCGTATAGAAATTTTCCAGCCAAAGAATCATTCTATCACTAAAGTTTTCTTTGTGTTCCGTTTTCTTCGAAAGAAATAAAGCGCTCATCATCGGAACATACGTCAATGAAAGGATAAAAGCGCCGATAATTGCAAAACCAACTGTCATTGCCATTGGTTTAAACATTTTCCCTTCAGTTCCGATTAAGGCAAGAATGGGTAAATAAACGATGAGAATAATGATTTCGCCGAAAGCAGCGCTATTCCTGATTTTTGAAGCCGAATTATAAACTTCGACATCCATTTCTTCCTGAGATAATTCTCTTTTGAGTTTTAATTTTTGCAGATGATGCATCGTTGCTTCAACAATAATAACGGCGCCATCTACAATGATTCCGAAATCTATCGCGCCAAGACTCATTAGATTGCCACTTACGCCAAATGCATTCATTAAAATAACAGCAAAAAGCATTGCCAGCGGAATCACAGACGCAACGATTAGTCCTGCGCGGAGATTTCCTAGAAACAAAATCAGAACAAAAATCACGATTAAGGCACCTTCTAAAAGGTTTTTTGTAACCGTTCCGATTGCATTGTCTACCAATTTTCCTCTATCAATAAAAGCTTCGGCAACAACACCTTCTGGAAGACTTTTATTAATCTGAATCATTTTTTCGTGAATTCGGTTTACAACTGCGCTGGAGTTTTCACCCTTTAACATCAAAACCAAACCCGAAACAATTTCGCCTTTCCCGTCTTTTGTAGAAGCTCCGTAGCGCAATGCCACGCCTTCTCTAACCTGCGCTACATCACGCACCAAAACAGGTGAACCATTTCGGTTTTTCACAACCACATTTCCCAGATCTTTAACGCCTTTTGCCATTCCGACACCGCGGATAAAATAGGCATATTGATCTTTTTCGATATATGCACCTCCCGTGTTTTGGTTGTTTTTGGCTAAAGCATCAAAGATTTCGGTAATCGTAACGCCGAGACTGTTTAAAGTGTTTGGATTAACAGCGATTTCATATTGCTTAAGTTTTCCACCCCAAGAACTCACGTCGGCAACACCTTTTATTCCCTGTAATTGCGGAATGATAATCCAATCTTGGATCGTTCGTAATTCTACTGCGCTGTATTTATTTTCATAGCCTTTTTTGGCATATACATCATATTGATAAATTTCTCCCAAACCCGTTGTAATCGGTGCTAATTCTGGCGAACCAACATAATCTGGAATATTTTCTTCGGCTTGTTTTAAACGTTGAAAGATTTGTTCCCTAGCCCAGTAAATATCCACATCGTCTTCAAAGACAACGGTAACAACCGATAGTCCGAAGCGGGAAATACTGCGAAGTTCTATAATATCTGGAACCGTTTTTACCGCTTGTTCCAACGGATAGGTAATTAACTGCTCCACTTCCTGACTTGCCAAAGTTGGAGCGGTTGTAATAATCTGCACCTGATTATTGGTAATATCTGGAAGTGCATCTAATGGTAATTTCTTTATTGAATAACTCCCAAAAGCTATTAATACCAAAGTAAATAAGAGTATAACGAATTTGTTTCGTATACTAAATTGTATGATTTTGTCTAACATTTGAATTATAATGAAATGAGAAATGAGACAATTTCTTGTCTATTTTTGATTTTGTGGAAAATCCACACTTCTCTAACCCAAATCCTGTTTTACCAGTTTGGGCATCATTATGCTATTTGAGGGGGCTGCCAAATACTTCCGTAGAAATTGGAAATAAATACAGATTTGTAACTTGGAAGTGAAATCGAAATTACGGCTGAAGGAACTTTAAATTCAAAAATATTAGCCGATTGATAACTTAAAACGTGTGCACCGCAGCAATTGCAGATACAAAAAGGAGAACATAAATCGCTTTGTTTTTCGTGCGAATGATTGTCTGATGCAAATTCTGTTCTTTGATGAATAGGGCTCGTTTCTTCTATGTCTGAACATGGCAGACTAGAAAGAAAAACTAAATAGAGCGATAATATTGCTGTTATCCATTTCATCAATAACAAAAATAATATTTATTCTTTTATAAAATCAAAATACTTCTTCCCTTCTATTATTTTTCATATATCACTCATAAATAAGCAGTTAATATAAATTCTAAAAGAAAATTTAATTATCTTTAACACTAATTAACATACTAATTTAAGATTTACACGAAAATCTTCCTTAGACTACGCGCCGTTCTTTTAATATAAATGCACATATTTTTTTAAACATTAGATTCATTTACTAACTATTAGAACTCAATCTATGAAATGTACTAAACTAATATCAGCCATTTTATTATTATGCAGTCTGCAAAATTTTGCACAAGTTTATACCGATAAGGTTGTTGGAAAGAGAAATGAAGATCTCAAAGACAGTCTTAAAATCTCTAATTATCCGTATGCACTTCCTATCTGGGGCGAAAAAGTGGCTCAAAAAGGATACAAACTTCCCTATTCTGCTGGTTTATCAGTAAATTATTTTTGGCAGGATTCTGAAATTGTGATCAATGATCTTCAAGTTGGCTTCAATAACGGACCAATGTACAATCTCGATGAAATTGTACGATTTGACAAATCTCATGTAGAAGCGGGCGCTATCACGATTAGACCCGATATCTGGCTCCTTCCTTTTTTAAATATTTATGGCATTTTTGGGAAAGCCAATACGGCAACAAAAATTAATGCTGGAATTTGGATTCCTGATGCTGATAATAATTGGTCGCAGGTTGCTTCTTTTAGCACAAAAGCCTCTTTTAATGCCACAACTTTTGGTCTTGGTATGACACCGACAATCGGTATTGGCGGCGGCTGGTTTGCCCTTGATATGAATATGTCATGGACCGATATTAGTTCTCTGGACAAACCTGCGTTTTCTTATATATTTGGACCACGATTAGGGAAAACTTTTAAACCATTTCGAGATAAAAATCAAAATATTGCCGTTTGGGTTGGTGGATTTAGAGTGCATATCAGCGGTGATACAAACGGAAATTTACCGCTTTCTGACTTTATAGATTTGGCTAATGCTCAGCAAAAAGTGGATGACGGTTTGACAAAAGTAGATGAAAATCAGACAAAAGTCGACGATTGGTGGGCGGGATTAACTCCTGCAGAACAAAGAAATCCTTCGAATGTGGTTAAACATAATACCGCAAATCGCGCTTTAGAAAGTGCGGGGAATATTCTAGCTACTCTTGACGGAGCTTTAAGTACTGCATCCTCTTCGTCTGTACAATACGCTCTGCAAAAAAGACCTAAAGATATGTGGAATTTTATAATTGGTTCGCAATATCAATTAAACCCGCATTTAATGTTTAGAGTTGAAGGTGGATTTCTTGGAAGCCGCACACAGATTCTAGGCGGTCTTCAATATCGTTTTGGACTTTAATTCAAACTACATGAAAAAAGGTTTGTTATTATTTAGTATGCTTTTTTGCATACAGCAGCTGCAATCTCAGGTTTTGATTTCCTTGATTTTTGGAGACAAACTTAATTCTCCCTTTTTAGAATTTGGATTAGAAGGTGGCGCCAATTTTTCATCGATTTCAAATCAAGAATCTTCGGGAACCAATGTTGGTTTTAATCTCGGATTCTATTTTGATATTCGCTCCAAAAAAAATCCGGCTTGGATGATTAATACTGGAGTAATTGTAAAATCGCCAATGGGAGCTAACAATATTCCCGTATATTCTTTGAATGATGAAGGTTTGGACGAAACTTTTGCGGGTGGAAAAGTTGATCGTGAGATTCGTTATTTTAATGTTCCGATTCTAATTAAATACCAATTTAAAAATAGAATTTATGTGAAAGCCGGACCACAACTTGGACTTTTGGCAACGGCTTTTGATAAATTTACTAAAGAAATTGACAAAGACGATGTGACTTATAAAAAAACCATTCGCGACCAAATTCATGTTATCGATGCAGGTTTAGCGGCTGGAGTCGGCTATCATCTGAATGTAGGCAACGGATTAAATATTACACTGCAATATTACTATGGACTTGTGCCGCTTTTAAAAGGCGATACGACTCCGATTCAATACAATAGATCTTTGTATTTAACAGCAGGAATTCCGATTGGACGTGGAAAAGCGGCGCAAAAAAAGGCCGAAAAAGAAGCCGAAATCAACAAAGTAATTCTTCCTGAAGATAAGAATTAACTTTAATCTTTAATCTTTAATCTTTAATCTTTATTCTTTAATCTTTAATCTTTAATCTTTATTCTTTATTCTTTATTCTTTATTCTTTATTCTCTATTCTTTATTAATATTTTTTAACAACTCCAGAATCTCTTCTGTATTCAAAATTAAATCTGGATGGGTATGTAAAATTGCATTATTGGGCATAAAAGGCATATCTGCAGAAAGCGGATTCTGCACTACGATAACACCTCCAGCTTTCTTAATTGCTTTTAAACCTGCCGTACCATCTGAGTTTGAACCTGAAAGCAATATCCCCATTAAAAAACTACCGTAAATTTCTGCAGCCGATTCAAAAGAAACATCAATGCTGGGTCTGCTGTAATTTATTTTTTCGGAAGTGTCCAGCGATAAAGTTTCGTTTTTCTCAAACAATAAATGATAATTCGACGGCGCGATATAAATATATCCCGCTTCGAGCGCTACTTTATCTTCTACTTCTCGTACTTTGATTTTTGCTTTTAAGGCGATAAGGTCTTCTAAAGTCTGTTCATCTGAATTTTTTCTATGAACGACAATGACCATCGCAAAGGTGGTTGGCGGTTCTATAAAAGGCAAAATTTGCAGTAATGCCTGCAAACTTCCCGCGGAACCTCCTATTATGACAACTTTACAATCTTTTATTATTTTATTTTTCTCCATATTTTCTCCCTGTCAAACTGTTTGTATTTGCTTTGAGATATAGAATATTTTATAGTTTCTTTGGTTCCGAGTGCTAAAAAACCCAAAACAGCCAAACTGTCATCAAACAGGTTTACGACTCTTTTCTGCAGGTTATTATCAAAATAGATTAAAACATTGCGGCACAAAATGAGATCAAATTCATTAAATGAAGTATCTGAAACTAAGTTGTGCTGCGAGAAAACCATTTTTTCTGATAGTTCTTCGTTAAACTTAGCAAAACCGTAATTGGCAATATAATAGTTCGAAAAATCTTCTTCGCCTCCAGAATCGCGATAATTGTCGGCATAATCTTTTATCATTCTCAACGGAAAAATCCCGCTTTTGGCTGTTTCTAAAACCGCAGCATTTATATCTGTAGCATACAAAATAGATTTGTGCAGCAATCCAGATTCTTTTAATAAAATAGCCATAGAATAGACTTCTTCGCCAGTAGAACAACCGGCGTGCCAAATCCTGATAAAAGGTTTTGTTCCTAATAAAGGCAGTATTTCTTTTCGCAGTGTTTTATAAAAAGAGGGATCACGAAACATTTCTGTAACATTTACTGTAATCTCGTCGATCATTCTTTTATAATACTCAGGATCAGTACGTACTCGCGAAAGAAAATCGTGAAAATGCTTAAATCCATCTAGTACATAAACCCTGCTGACGCGTCTTTTAAGCGACGCTCTGGAATAACTTCCAAAATCAAAGCCATAATATTCGTACACGTCATTTATAAGAGCTTCCAGCTCAATATCTTCAATCATAATTCACTCAAATTTCTCCTAAAACCTGCAATAATTTATCTACATCTACAGGTTTTGAGATATAGGCGTCTGCCCCAGCCTCTAAACATTTTTCTTTATCTCCCGTCATTGCCTGCGCCGTTACTGCCACAACAAATGTGTTTTCCTGCGAAGGAATGGCTTTTATCAGCGGAATAGCTTCGTAACCATCCATTTCAGGCATCATCATATCCATCAAAACAGCGTCGATTGCTGTATCTTCTTTTAATATTTTTAAAGCTTCTTCTGCGCTTAAACACGACAAACAATCAAAGGATCTTGCTTTGAGTGTATTTACTAAAGCAAAAATATTCCTAGAATCGTCGTCTACAATCAACACTCGTTTCTTTTTCATTTACAGCACTTTAAAAATTAGATTTTATCATATAACCAAACTCGCAATAACGATAAAAGCTGATCGACATCGACAGGTTTCGTGATATAATCTGAAGCTCCCGCTTTGATACATTTTTCTCTGTCGCCTGTCATGGCTTTGGCTGTTACCGCAATAACTGCTAAGTTAAGGAATTTAGGATTACTTCTAATCTTTTCCGCTGTTTCATAACCATCCATATTTGGCATCATCATATCTAATAAAACGACGTCTGTATCTGGATTTTCGTCAAGAATCTTAATCGCTTCTTTTCCGTCAAAAGCCGTAATTACATTCATTTTAAAAGCTTCAAGCGCTTTAGAAAGCGAATATATATTTCGTACATCGTCGTCTACAATTAATACTTTTTTATCAAATAAGATATTATTTAATGAATTGAGCTTTTTGCTGCTTTCTTTTTTGCCGTTTGCTTCTTTTTTCTCTTCAACCAAATGAAGGAAAAGCGAAACTTCATCCAGCATTCTTTGGTACGAATGTGCTGTTTTAACGATTATAGAATCGGCGTATTTTCTAATTTTTAATTCTTCTTTAATTGAAAGACTTTTCCCTGTAAAGACAATTACTGGCAGATTTTCTAAACCTGGGCTTTTTTTCACGCCGTCCAAAATTTCGTAAGCCTGTTTATCTGGAATTCCCATATCAAGAATTACGCAGTCTACTTCGTCTTTATTCAAAGCAGTTAATCCTTCTGAAACTTCACTTTTTATTTCTGAATTGATGTGGTACGTTTCTAAGAAATAAGCCAATGCTTTAGCATGTTTTGGATTGTCTTCAATAATTAAAACCTTTTGGGATTCTTTATTAATGATGTGTTCTATACGTGTAAAAACTTCTGGAATTTTGTCAAACGCAACTGGTTTATCTAAGAAATCGACAGCGCCTTTTAACAAACTTTCCTGTTTCAGTTTGTGCGAAGACATGATATGAACTGAAATATGTTTTGTATGTGAATTGTTTTTCAATTCTTCTAAAACTTCCCAGCCGCTTTTTACAGGCAGTTCAATGTCTAATAAAATTCCAACTGGTTTATAAATCAGCGCAAAGTTTAGCGCATAATCGCCTCTTACGGCTACGACCGCTTTATAACCTTTTTTCTGAGTGAAAGCCAATAATGATTTTGCAAAACTGATATCGTCTTCTACAATCAAAATTACTTTATCATCTTCTGTTATATTATTTCTATCGTCTTCAATCTCATCTGGAATTACTTCGCTGATGTATCTTGTTTTAACCTCTTCCGTTTCTTCCTCTTCTTCAGAAATCACTTCGGCATGCGGAATTTTATCTACGGAAATTTTATTAATCGCAAATCCTAATACGGGAAGGCAAAGTGTAAAAGTACTTCCTTCGTTTACTTTACTGTGCAGGATAATTTCCCCACGAAGTAATTTTGCCAATTCACGACTGATTGATAATCCTAAACCTGTTCCGCCGTATTTGCGTTTTGTAGAACCGTCTGCTTGTTGAAAAGCTTCGAAAATTAAAGGCTGTTTTTCTAACGGAATTCCGATTCCTGTGTCTTTTACAATAAAACAAATGATTTTATCATCGTCTGTATCTACTTTAATTTCAAGACTTACGGTTCCTCTTTCGGTAAATTTAATGGCATTCGAAATCAGGTTTTTCAAAATCTGCTCCAAACGCATTTTGTCTGTTTTAATAACAATTGGCGCATCTTTAGAGATAATTTCAAAATTGATTCCTTTTTCTTTTGCTACTAAATAAAATAAGTTATGAAGGGTGTCTGTAATTTCTTTTGTCGAAATATCTAAAAACTCCAGATCCATTTTTCCGGCTTCAATTTTAGATAAATCCAGAATTTCATCAATTAATCCTAATAAACTGTTTCCAGAACTCTGAATTACTTTTGCAAATTCAATTTCTTCACTGTTCATATTTTTGTTGTTGTTTTCAGACAACAAACGGCTTAAAAGTAAAATCGAATTTAAAGGCGTTCTTAATTCGTGCGACATATTGGCCAAAAACTCCGATTTGTAACGTGTAGAAACTTCTAAAGCTTCTGATTTTTTTTGAATTTCGGTATTTTTTTCTTCTAATAAAACACTTCTTTCCGACAATTCTTCGTTGGTCTGCTCCAGTTCTTCCTGCTGTACACGAAGTTCTTCTTCAGAAGCCTGCAGTTTTTCTGTCTGCGCTTCTAATTCGGCATTAATCGCCTCCAATTCACTGTGTTGGATTTGCAATTCTTCCGATTGTGCTTTGGTTTCTTCTAAAAGCTCCACCACTCTTTTTCTATTTTGAGTAGCTTTTATTGCAATTCCGATATTATTGGCAACTAAGTTTAAAAACTCTAATTGTAAAACAGAAAATCCATAAATGCTGGCTAATTCTATCGCACCTTCAACTTTAAAATCAATCAGCGGAAGCGCCACAATATGCGTTGGTTTTATTTGCCCTAAAGCATAATTAATTTGAATATCATCTGGAGATAAAGCTTTCAATTCAAGCATTTTACCAGATGAAATCGCCTGTCCGATTAGCCCCTCACCTTTTTTAATTCTTTCGCGGTTTTTACTCGGAATATAGCTGTAACCGCCAGAAACTGCCAGTTCTTCTCCATCTAAAACATATAAAACCCCAGCGCTGCTGTTCGTATATTGACATAAAAATTCAATAACGTCTTTTGATAATTTCTGGATTGTTTTTTCTCCCAGCATTTTATCATTCAAAGTAGCAACACCTGTCTGAAGCCATTCTTTTTGAGACAAAAGTTCAAAAGAATTTTTAAGAGAATCTTTCATTTCATGAAGAGAACCGCCTAAAACACCCAAAGTGTCCGATTTTCTATCATCGATCTGTACATCGTAATTTCCTTTAGAGATCTGAGATGCAATACCGCTGATTACTTCTAGTCTATCTGCAGTTTCAATATCTTTTCGCTGCAGCTCATTTTGCAATAGAACACGTTCGTTATGATCTCGCAGAATTCTGGCAAAAAATACCACCGTAATAATTAATGCAACAATAAAAGCCACAATAATCAAGATGAAGCTGTAATTACCAAAACGTTCTGAGTTTTCTATGCGTTCTCTAAGTAAATTTTGTTCGCTTTTTTCGATACTTTTAAATTTACTGCGAAGGTCATCCATCATTTTTCTTCCTTCGGCCAAGTCAAAATTGACACTTTCATTTTGATGAAGTTTCTTTTTAACCGTAAGATTGTTCAAGTATTTGAAAAAGTTTGTGCGAAGTGGTTTTAATTCGTCCAGTCTTTTTTGTTGTACAGGATTGTCTCCCGTAAGCTCTTCAAGCTTTTCTAGATACTCAGAAGAAACCTTTTCTGCGATACTATATTCATCCAGAAAATCTGTGTTTCCTGATATGAGATAACCTCGCATACTCGTTTGTGCATCTGTTACAGTAGCCGACGCTGCATTCAAATTGTAAATAACTTCTTGAGTATGATTGACCCAGGCATTACTATCAAGAAGACTTTTAATACTTAAAAATGATGCTGTAGAACTGATCATGAGAATAATCAGTGAAATAGACGAACTGATTAATAGGTTACGTTTAAAATTACTGTCCATGTTTTGTTTTTGGGTATTATTTATAACTTAAAGGAAGCACAATAATAAAGCTTGCACCTTCTCCTAATTTACTTTTAGCGGTGATTAATCCGTTATGTTTTTCAATAATTTTTTTTGCGATTGCGAGTCCAATTCCTGTGCCTTCGTAAGTTTGGCGATCATTTAGACTTTGGAAAATAACAAAAATTCTGTCCAGATAAATTTCGTCAAAACCAATTCCGTTATCTTTTACCGTGATTCTGCAGAATTTTCCATCTGGCGCTGCAGGACTGTCAAATTCTTTAGAGATAATATTTTCAGAACTTATTTCGACTACAGGATCTCCATTTGCTCCAGAAAATTTCAGGGCATTTCCGATCAGATTCTGGAAAACCTGACGCATCTGACTCGGAATACTATCAATAGTCGGCAATTCGCCTGTTTTTAAAGTCGCTTTTTTATTTTCGATTAGATAATCAAAATCGGAAATAACTTCCTGAAGTACTTCATTCAAATCGGTTTTTTCGGGTTTAACCTGCGCCGAAAGTCTTGAATAAGCTAATAAATCGGTAATTAAAGTCTGCATTCTTTCGGCCGATTTTATAGTTCTGTCTACATAATCAACGGCTTTGTCGTCTGCTTTTAAGTAAAGGTCTTTTATAATTTTGATGAAGATTTGAATTTTACGAATAGGTTCATTTAAATCATGTGAAACAACCCATGAAAACTGCTGCAGTTCATGATTCCGAAGTTCTAATTCTTCGTTTTTCTGCACCAGTTCTTTGGTTCTTTCAGCAATTTTGATTTCAAGATTATCCTGCGCTTCTTTCCTGATTTTAATCTCTTTAGACAATAAATCTTTTATCGCTTTGAGCTCGTTTTGCTGTTCATAGATTTTGATGAAGGTTTTTACCTTTAGAATCAATAAATCAGAATCCACTGGTTTTGTGATGTATTCTACAGCTCCGGTTTCATAACCTTTAAAAATATATTTTTTCTCAGTATTAAGAGCCGAAAGAAAGATTACAGGAATGTCTTTGGTTCGTTTATTTCCAGATAGGATTTTTACAACCTCAAAGCCATCAAGTCCCGGCATTTGAACATCCATTATAATCAGAGAATAATCTGTTTTTAAAATTTTCTTTAAAGCTTCTTCTCCCGATTCGGCAGAATCTACATCGATATTATGCAGCTCTAATGTTTTCTTTAAGGCAATAATATTTGCCCTTATATCGTCTACAATTAATACCATGCTGTTTGGAAGCTAAATGGGTTATGAATCAAAACTTTATTATTTAAAATGTTGTATTTTTTTATGCCGTTTTTTAGAAAAAACATAAGTTTCCCTATTAAAACCTGTGGAAATTCTCAAATGTATAAAAAAAATATCCAGCGACTTTTTTATCCAAATCAGAAATAGTTACAAAATTCCCATGTGAGAAACCGTAAATGTGTAACATTTAACAGATTTAAGAGAAATGATTTTTTCTTGGTATTTTAACATTTTTTACTTTTAAAGGTATTTTCATACAATAAAAAGCAATTAGGTTTTATTGAGGCAATCATAAGTTCATTTAAGGCAGTTAAAATGTAAGTTTCTTTCTACTTTTAAAATAGTATAACTGCTTTTAATTGAAATTAGGATGAAAAACATAAAGACATTCCCCGAACAAAAACAAAATCTTCCCGGCAACGAACATCAGATGAATCCTGAACCGGAAATTATTAGAGAGAATTATGCAGGAAGCGGTAAACTTTTGGGTAAAGTTGCTTTTATCACAGGCGGTGACAGCGGTATCGGCCGAAGTGTCGCCGTACATTTTGCCCGAGAAGGCGCAGATGTTGCGATCGTTTACCTGAAAGAAGATAAAGATGCAAAGGACACAAAAGCTATGGTAGAAAAAGAAGGTCGACAATGTCTTTTAATAAACGGTGATTTGAAAGATGAAAAATTTTGCAAAACTGCGATAAAAAAATGTCATACGACTTTTAAAAAACTAAATATTCTGGTGAATAATGCAGCGGTGCAATTTCCTCGGAATGAAATAGAAAAGATAACGGCCACACAGCTTCAAAAGACTTTTGAAACGAACATTTACCCTTATTTTTATATTACTAAAGCGGCGCTCGCATTTTTAAAAGAAGGCGATGTAATTATAAATACAAGTTCAGTTACTGCGTATAGAGGCAGTGAACATTTAGCAGATTATGCGAGTACAAAAGGCGCGATTGTGAGTTTTACAAGATCGCTTTCGGGCATGCTTGCGAAAAAGAAAATAAGAGTAAACGGCGTCGCACCTGGGCCAATCTGGACACCGCTGATTGTGGCAAGCTTTGATAAACTTTCTGATTTCGGAAAAGATAATCCGATGGAAAGAGCCGGACAGCCTTCTGAAGTTGCTCCTGCTTATGTTTTCCTAGCTTGCGAAGACAGCAGTTACATAACAGGGCAGTTTATACATATTAACGGCGGTGAATTAATTGGGAGTTAATTTTTTTTTTTTAGCTTCTAAGATACTGAGGCTCTAAGTTTTTTTTTAATGGTAAAATTTATTTGTCTCACGCAGATTTTAAAAGATTTAAGCAGATTCTACAGATTATTAAATCTGCTCAATCTCCTAAATCTGCGGGAAAATATTTTTTTTACTCTCGCAGATTTAGCAGATTTTATGGATTAAAATGAATCTGCTTAAATCTTTTAAAATCTGCGTGAAACAAAACTTAGTACCCTAGTGCCTTTGCAACCAAAAAACTTAAAAACAAACTATGAATTTTATTGATATTATCGGTCTTTTTGCTGGAACTTGTATTACCCTATCAACAATTCCGCAAATTTTAAAGGTTTGGAAAACCAAAAAAGTAAAAGAAATTTCGCTTAAAATGTTTAGCATTCTGACTTTCGGAATCGCAGTGTGGATTGTTTATGGAATTTTGAAAAATGATCTTCCCATTATTATTACCAACAGTATTTCGCTGTGTTTAAATTTAATAATGGTTTATTTTATTATTTATTACGAGAAAGAATAGGTTTCTAGTTTTTCTTTTGATCAAAAATAATTTAAAATAAAAAAACAGCTTGTTTTAAGCTGTTTTTTTTGGAAAAATGAAGAATATAAGGTGCTTACTAGCTAGCTAATTTTTGGTTGTATGGTTCTAATTCTAAATGGTATTTTGCTTTTAAACTGCGAGACTGCAGACTTTTCTTGAAGAATAACACTGGCGCAATGATCTCTGAAAAATTCAAATTCGAGATTTTTTTGATTTCTCCCATTTGTTTTACTGCAAAATTCACAAGCGGATCAAATGAATTTAAGTAGTTATAACTGTGCTGGGCTATCTCAAGTTCTAAAACTTCTTTCAGAATATCATTCATCAATAAATAACGAACAGTTCCTTGCTGCGGAATTGCTTTTAATTCCTCAAACTTCTCCTCTATTTCATGATTTTCTGAGCCTATATAAAGATAATTTCCAGATTCGCTGATAAATCTTTTCTTTACTTCTGAAGCAAAATCGAAATCTGTTTTTTCAGCCGCCAAAGTGGGAATTGCAATTAAAGAAAACTGAATCTGTTTATGGCTTTCAAAATATAAAACACTATTGATTGCCGTAGAATTACTCATGATACCAGACTGTCCGTTTTTTAGATTTTTAATTTCGCCGTTGGCGCCAAAACTGTGTCCTAAATTTCCTTTTTCGCAATACGCAAAAAATACAGGTGCAAACGGATTTGCTTCTACGCTTAAAGTAACATCTTGATTAAATGTCAGGTCAAAATTCAGATAAGTCATTTCTTTTTCAAATCGAATTCCTGTAATTTCTCCTTTTGCCCATCTTGAGTTCACTCTCAATTTATATTCGTTGAATGTTATTTGAAGTTCACCTCCAAAACTTTCTTTTAGATTATCAAAAACAGCTTCAAAGCCGCCATTATTTAAGTAAAGTTTTTTCATTTCGGTTGGGTTTTAGCTAGACATTTTTTTTGTAACTATTTACGTATAAAATCCAGCTTTGGTTTTTTCTTAATTTCTATAAGACAAATTTCGTGCAGATTGCCTCTCAATACTTTATACAATTTCGGAGCAATATTTCATAATTTTTATTTACAGCATTTTCTTATATAAAATTGTTTAAAAATGAAAAAGCAGCTGCTTCAATAAATTGAAACAACTGCTCATCAGCAAAATAAAAATACTAATCTATTTTTATCTCTATGTTAGTTCGTTTATATCCGAATTTTTGGTATAATTCGATTTCGGGATATCTTTAAAAAATTCTGCTTCATCTAGATCTGCCGTCGGGCCGTAACCCAAAAGATGCGTTCCTTTTCTTTGATCTTTAGTTTCGATTATATAAAGAATCGACATATCGTCTGGATCGCTCATTCCTTCGTAACGGTGCTGGGCTACGATATAGATTTCGTCAGGCTGATATTTGTACTTTGTATCCGTATCCATTAGACAGCCGTCTTCAAATAGATAATTATCTGTATAACCTTCATTTTGATACTTCTCTATATAGTCGGTCTCATGTTTTGAATATTCTCTTTTCATGATATTTTCTTTTTAAATCTGTTAGTTATTCAAATTTCATCATTCAAAACCATTAAAATTAACTCGATTGATTTTAATCTTAGCTCATTCAAAAAATGAAAATAGAGGTAATTATTTATTTTACTAATTTTAATTATCTAAAATCTATTGTAAGAATTACTATCTTTATTGAGCAAGTTCTCAAGTGGTATTCTAGCAAACAAATTTTTAATTTTAATGAGCAATAATAATTATGCATTCTTAGCGAATGGAGGAGAAATGGGACAGCTTACCCGCGAAAAAGATTGGAGCAAAACTCCAGTTGGGTCTCCAGATTCCTGGCCGCAAAGTCTGCGTACTACTTTAGGAATTCTTTTAAACTCTAAATTCCCCATGTTTTTGTTTTGGGGTCCCGAACATATTTGTTTTTATAATGATGCGTATCGTCCGAGTTTAGGAAACGTCGGAAAACACCCAGCTATATTGGGAGAAAAAGGCGAAGAATCCTGGCCGGAAATCTGGGATTTCATTAAACCTTTAATCGATCAGGTTTTAACGCAGAATGAAGCGACTTGGCACGAAGATCAGTTTTTGCCTATTTATAGAAACGGAAAACTGGAAGATGTTTACTGGACTTTCAGCTATAGTCCTGTAAATAATGAAGAAGGTGAAACGGCCGGCGTTCTCGTAATCTGTAACGAAACGACCGATAAGATAAATATTTTAAAAAAGCTGGAAGATACTAATGAGCGTTACCGCAATAATATCTTGCAGGCTCCTACTGCAATGTGCATTTTTAGGGGTCCGACGTACGAGGTTGAGATTGTGAATACCTTAATGCTCGAAATTTGGGAACGAAATGAAAATGAGGTCCTAAATAAACCCATTTTTGAGGTGCTTCCAGAAGTATCGGGTCAGGGCTTAGAAGATATTTTGCAAAAGGTTTATAAAACAGGCGAAAAATTTACCGCCCAAGAACTTTTGATAAAACTCACTCGAAACGGTAAAATTGTCAATACGTATATTAATGTTACGTATGAGGCACTGCGCGAGCCCGACGGCAGGATTTCTGGAATTGCTGCTATTGCAAATGATGTAACATTGCAGGTTTTGTCCCGCAATGCGATTGAAGAAAGTGAAAAACGTTTTAGAGATACGATAAAACAATTACCTCTCGGAATTGGAATTTTGCGCGGCGCTAATTTGATTATCGAAATGGTCAATCCGACTTATCTGCAGATTATTGATAAAGTAGAAAACAAAGTAATTGGAAAACCCATTTTTGATGTAGTCCCAGAGGCTGAAGAAATTGTGTATCCGCTTCTTTCTAAGGTTTATAATGAAGGAAAACCCTATTATACAGACGAATTAGAAGTAACTTTAAACCGTTACGGAAAACAAGAATTGTGTTATTTTAATTTGGTTTTTCATCCGTTAAGAGAAGACAATGATAATGTTTCTGGAATTATTATCATTGCTTACGAAGTGACAGAAGAAGTAAAAGCGAGACATCTTTTGACAGAAAGCGAAAAGGCTTTTAGAAAAATTGTAATGGAATCTCCAATCGCAATGGCAGTGTTTAGAGGCCGGGATCAAATCATCGAAATGGCAAATACCACTATGATGAAAACTATTTGGCAGCGCGAAGAAAAAGATACAATCGGGAAATCGATCGTAGAAGTTTTTCCTGAACTTATAGATCAAAAATATCCTAAAATCCTAGACAACATTTTGACTACGGGTGAAACTGTTAGAGAAAATGAATCTATTGCGTATGTTGATATTCAGGGAAAACTTAAAAAGTTTTATCTCGATTATGAATATACGCCGCTTTTTGAAAAAGACGGAAATCCTTCTGGAATTATGGTTACCGTACACGATGTGACCGCTAAAGTAAAAGCCCGAAAAAAACTTGAAACAGCAGAAGAAAGAGCACGTTTGGCTGCAGAAATTGCCGAAATTGCAACTTGGGATTTGAATCTTGAAAATAGAAAATTAATTTATTCTGAAAACATTCTTGATATTTTTGGTTTTGAAAAAGGAACAAAAGTCATTCATCAGGATATCAGAAATCGTATACATCCAGAAGATGAATCAATTTTGGAAGCCGCTTTCGCGAATGCATTAAAAACGAGCATTTACAAATATGAAGCCCGAATTATTAAATTCGATCATTCTATAAGCTGGATTAGAGTACACGGAAAAATATTTTTTGATGATTTTGGAGATCCTGCCAAAATGATTGGAACTGTTATGGACAATACCATTGAGAAAAACAGTTTACAGGTTTTGGCCAAAAGTGAACAGAAATTCAGACTCCTAGCCGACTCTATGCCTCAAATTATCTGGACCAGCGATACGTTAGGAAATATCAATTATTTTAACAGCACACTTTATGATTTTGCTGGTTTGAGCAAAGATGATATCGAACAAAATGGCTGGCTTCAAATTGTGCATCCCGATGATCGTGAGGAAAATGTAAATGCTTGGATGAAATCTGTTAAATCTGGGGAGGATTTTTTGTTAGTGCATCGCTTTTTACGAAAAGACGGCGAATACCGCTGGCAGTTGAGCCGTGCCATTGCGCAGCGAGATGAACAGGGAACTATTCAGATGTGGGTTGGAACGAGTACAGATATTGAAGATCAAAAGAACTTATCTAACCAATTGGAAAATCAAATTATTGAACGTACTACACAATTGGAACTTAAAAACAGAGATTTGGTCAATATGAATATTGAGCTTCAGTCTTTTGCTTATATCTCGAGCCACGATTTGCAGGAACCGCTTCGTAAAATTCAGACTTTTGCCAGTCGTTTAAATGATTTGGATGATGGAAATATTTCGCCAAATGCCAAGACTTATTTGTCTAGAATTGAAGTGTCGGCCAAACGAATGCAGAATTTAATTCAGGACCTTCTTACCTATTCTAGAACCAGTTCGGCAGAAAGAGTTTTTACAATGATTAAACTTGATGAAATTGTCGAAGAAGTAATAAGCGATTTCTCAGATCGAATTGAAGAAAAGAAAGCACGGATTCATTATAGTTTATTGGGTGAAGCAACTCTTATACAGTTTCAGTTTAGACAGTTAATGCATAATCTGATTGGAAATGCATTGAAGTTTACTAGAAAAGATGTATCGCCTGTAATTGAAATTTCGGCAAGAAAAGTTAAAGGAAAAGAAATTGGTTTAGAAGTAGAATTTCCGAATAAAATTTATCATCATATTCAAATCGCGGATAACGGAATTGGTTTTGACAACGCTTATAAAGACCGAATTTTTGAAGTTTTTCAGCGTTTGAATACCGAAAGCGAATTTTCTGGAACTGGTATCGGTCTGGCAATAGTGAAGAAAATCGTTGAAAACCATAATGGTCTTATTACGGTTTCCAGCGAAAAAGGTTTTGGCTCTGTCTTTAATATTTACATTCCAGATCTGGCCTAATATCTGTAAACAAAGTTGGCATGTGTTGGTGTAAAGTTTTTCCAATCTACTTCTAATGCATGCTGAATTGATTTTATAATATCGCTCATTAAAATAGGCTTGGTTACAAAGCAATTGGCGCCAAGCGTACGGCATTTTTCAATAATTCCAGGTTCGTTTGAAGTCGAATAGATAATTACAGGAATATCTTTTTTATCGGAACTTCTGATTTCTTCTAAAACTTCAAAACCATTTTTTCCCGGCATATTTAAATCTAAAAACACTACATAAGGTATTGGCGGCGGGTTAAAAATTGCCTGCAGCAATTTCTCTCCGCCAGTGTACGTTTGAAGTATGACTTTTTGAGAAACTGATTCTACAGCATCAGCAAAAATACTCAAGTCATCGTCATCGTCGTCGGTGTAAAAAATGGTATAGTCTGTCATGGTATTTTCGAGTGAAATTTTAATCTCTCAAATATAAGGCATTTTACAAAGCAAACCAATACATCTTTAAATTCTTACAAAACAATTAGTAATTGAAATCTCATAATTTATAAGTCTAATTATATAAGCTGTTTTATTTTAAAAAAGAGAATTTTACTACTCTAATAAATTAGAGAAAAATAGAACTATTAACTACTAATAAATAAAGTCATGGGAGATCATAAAGACCTTGAAAATGAATTTGCTGTAGATAAAATAAAAGATCTGGCAGAGAACATAAAAACATGTATGTTTTGTACTTATAATGATATTAAATTGCAATCTCGTCCGATGTCGGTACAAAAAATTGACGATTACGGACAACTTTGGTTTTTATCGGACCGAAACAGCAGTCAAAACGCAGATATCACAATGAATCCTACGGTAGAGATATTCTTTTCTGAACCGCACGATAAGTTTTTGACGCTTCACGGAACTGCAACCATTTTATACGATCGCAATAAGATTGAAGAGTTATACAGTCCGGTAGTAAAAGTATGGATGCCAGGCGGTATTGACGATCCGAATTTGAGTGTTATAAAAGTGATTCCAGAAGATGGTTATTACTGGAATAACAAAAACGGAAAAATGGTCGCAATTGCAAAAATGGCTGCCTCTTTGGTTACCGGAAAAACAATGGACGATGGTATTGAAGGAAGTCTAAAATTGTAATAATTTTAAATTAAGATTGAACCACAAAGTTCGCAGAGAATTTCGCAGTACATCAAATCATACATTTGGCTACTTCGTGAAATTCTCTGCGAACTTTGTGGTTTAAATATTCATTATTTTCTGCAATTCTAAGGCATTTAAAATTCCTGCTTCGCTTGCAGTATTATTAAAGTATACAAATCCATTTTTTGATTTTATTTCTTTGCTTACAAACAGCAGTTCTTCAGTAGAATAAGAAGAATAAAACATTTTTGGAACTCCATGAAATCGTATATAAACTAATGGAAAATCTTTAAAAATAGTTTGAGGTAAATTTGGATGACTTACACTGCAAAAAGTGATCTTTTTTTCTTTAAAAAGATCCCAAACCTCATCATTCCACCAGCTTTCATGGCGAAATTCAATCACATTCTGAAAATCATAATTCAGGATATTGATTATGGTTTCTAATTTTTCTTTGGTAAAAACATAACTTGGCGGCAACTGAAATAATATTGGTCCGAGTTTTTCTTTCAATCCTAATCGACAAACATCGTAAAACTCTTGTAAACGATTTTCGCAATCATTTAGTTTCTTAAGATGTGTGATTTCTTTTGGGACTTTCACAGAAAATAAAAAATCTTTTGGTGATTTATTGTACCAATTTTCAAATATTCTGAGAGTTGGAAATTTGTAAAAACTTCCATTAAACTCGTAGGTATCAAATTTTTCGCAGTAATAATCGAACCATTTTTTTGAAGGCAGATTTTCTGGATAAAAAACGCCTTTCCAAAAACGATTATTAAAACTGGAACATCCTATTAAAATTTTATTTTTCATGTATGTAAAACTTGACAATTGGTACAAAAAAAGCTTCTTCGCTTTTTATTACCAGTTTGTTTTTTATGAAGGGGAATATTGCATCTTGGACAGATTTTTTTGGTATGTGCCTGCCAATGTTTTTTGAGTTCAGATTTTTTCTTCCAATACAAAAACTCAAAACTATAGACAGAACATTCGCTGATTAATTGATTCAGATCGTCCGTCGGAATTTTACCTGTCAACGATTCTGGATGAATAAAACATCGAAAAAGGACTTCGTTTTTAATGATATTTCCAACGCCAGAGAAAATATTTTGATCTAAAACGGCATCGCAGATCATGGTTTCTGGAATTTTTTCTAAGCTTTCTTTTGCCTTTTTTGGATTCCAATTTTCATTCATCACATCTCTGCTCCAGTCGTAATGTTGCTCAATATCGCCTTCGAGAACTTTAATAGAACAAGTATAAAAATTCAGTTCTCCTTTTTTAAAAGTAAGACTTAGTCTGGGTTTAAGTTCTTTTTGATCGTTAATCAAATAAGTTCCAAACATGAGGAGATGGATTTTTACAGTAAAATCGTCAAAACAAATCAGGAAATGTTTACCCCAGGTTCTAAATTCTCGAATCTTTTTGTGTTCTAACCTTTCGATATCGATATTACTAGTTCCCGAAGCTGCAATAATTTCCTGTCCTGCAAACTGCTGCACTTCTTCTTTTAAAATTACTATGGATGGACCTTCTGGCATAATGCTTTTTTTAAGAAAAAAGTGCAGTTTAGAACTGCACTTTTTTAGTATTAATTTTTATTCAATTTCTGCGGCTTCAAGATTTACTGCATTTACAGCCACTTCTGTAAGGGTTTTATCGGCTCCTTTTTCTTCATCAAGTGTAAGTTCGAGTAAAGAAGCTGCTTCTGGAAGTCCAAGCGTTTCTGCAAACTGTCTCAGCGTTCCATAAGTAGCAATTTCGTAGTGTTCAATTTTCTGACTTGCAGCAATAATTCCGGCATCACGCACAACTCCAACTTCAGTTTCTTCTAACATTCCTTTGGCTTCTTCAATCAAACCTTCCATTGCATCGCATTTTTTTGCGGCTGCTTTTTGTCCAATGATTTTAAAAACTTCTTCAAGACGTGTAATTTGCTCTTCAGTTTCAGTTAAGTGATTGTTGATCGCGTCCTTCAATTCTGGCGAAGTTGCATTTTTAACCATAACCGGTAACGCTTTTGTTAAGGCTTTCTCTGCCCAATAAATATCTTTCAATGCATCTTCAAACAACTCTGTTAATCCAGAAGCGGCATCTTTTTTAGGTTTTGTAACTCCTCTAGGCGTTGTTTCTTTTTTCGCAGTAGTTGTTGTTTTCTTATCTGTAGTTTTCATGGTAATACTATTTATGATTTCTAATAACCCAAAATTACAACCTAACGTTTGGAAAGGGTTATAATATTGCATTCCAAAATTTCCATTCTAAACATCTGTTAATTAAATAATTATGAAGACAAATTCTATAAAGAATTTCTTTACAATCGGTTCTAGCTTTGTAGTATATAAACATTTAAAAATACACGTCATGAGCACTACAGATAAAAACATAGTAAGAGATCGAAATTCAAGATTTGAGGATTTCAACAAAAATAAAAGCGGTCAAATTAATGACTACTTCCAAGATGTAGAAGATCATAAAGAATCGGACACTGACAATCGCGAAATTGCAGAACGAGGTTATACGGTTCGAAACGGCCATAATCCGAATCATCCGAATCCCGATGAAGATTTGAGCGATGATGATCTAGATGATTTAAACGATGATTTTCACACTGACAGAGACCTTGAAGACAATAATGATGATATTTATGAAGTCGAATTGGAAGAAGAAAATGATGAATTAGATAATCCTAAGGACGAATTGAATTTCGATTTTAACGAAACTGAAGACGTTCTAGAAGATATCGATGACGACGAGGATGAGGATAATGAGGATGATGAGGAAGAAGAAGACGATGATGATGATTATATCGAAGAAGATATTGATGAGGATAACGATTATGTTGAAGATGATGTCCAAGAAGATGATGATCCAGAAGAATATCCTGAAAACGATCCTAGAAGATTATAATTTTCGCTTTCAAAAAATATAAAAAAAACCGTTAAGTATTGAACTTAACGGTTTTTTGAGTTTAAAATCTAGTGTTAATCGCCAATAATTTTCAATACTGGAATATCGTCCATCTTTGCTAAGCGTTCAGCCAATCCTGCTTTTGCTTCACTAAGTTCTTGTTCTGCTTTTGCTAATTCTTTGTACCAATTTTCTTTTCCGACTGTTGAATGTTCTATTTTTCTTAGGATTTCGTAAATCTCCCCTTCTGCTTCCATGACTTTCAATCTTTTATAATACGTCAGACTTTCAGTCATATGCGCCAAAGCAATCATTGCGGTTAAAAACGGATGGTTGTTGGTTACGTTTACATCTTTTATTTTGCCATGTTCTAGTTCTACTTTTAACGCAAAAGCAAATTCTTCCATATTAAAAGCAGCATGCTTACTTTTAGGATCTAAATAGGCTTTTATAGCATGAACATTATTCATGGTCGAAAGATCTACGTCTGTATGGTTTTTATCATTTAAATCTTTAAAAACGACATTGGCAATCGCTCTTGCTTCTGCATTTGTTGGATCATTTTCAGGATTATCAAAATCACGAATTGACCAATCCCAATTCATAGGATGCACAGGTTTTATATATTTTTCGCAAAAGTCTGTTACATCATTTTTCAAACTTACCATGACGTCGTCCCGTTTTACGTAAACATCTTGATAAGCACCGCTTTGTTTTCCCATGACTAGTTTTTTACTTGAAACTGCAAACGACACACCAAGATTGATGTGCCGTTTTTGTTTCTGATTTATTTACTGATTCGAGCTTAAACTCTTGTTCTTCCTGTAATTAGTGATATTACAAATAATACTAAAAATATAAAGAATAAGACTTTAGCGATACTAGCGGCTCCAGCGGCAATTCCACCGAAACCAAATATTCCCGCCACTATGGCTAGAATAATGAATGTGACTGTCCAACGTAACATAATAATAGTTTTTTAGTTAATAATGATCTTGTATGAGGCTTTTAAAGAGAGCCTTAACTCTTTTATTTAGGCGCATTCCTGGTCAAGATTGATTTCGTAATTCTGAATCAATTCTGAGAATGCGGTTTCTGTTCTTGTAAAATATTTTTTATTGCTTCGGCTTTTTTTAACGCTGTCAAAATACTTTTGGATCGATCCGTCTTCGTAAGTCGAAATCAATAAAGGATGAACGTAATAATCTTTGCATACTTTTCTAGTATTTCCCAATGCTTCGGCAGTTAGATCAAAGGCGGCGATGACATTTTTCTTAGCTTCTTTTTCGTCTGCTGTAATTCCCATTTCCATTAAACTTTCAAAAAATATAATTGATGCCGCCCAAGTTCTAAAATCTTTGGCACTGAAATATTCTCCAGATATGGCGTGTAGATATTCATTTACCATGTGACTGTCCAACACTTTCTTTTCGCCGTTTTTATCGTAATATTTAAAAACTTCCCAGCCTGGAATTTCTTCGCATCGGCTGACTAATTTTATCAATTGTTTGTTTCGTGTTGTAATCGTATGCTGTTTTCCTTTTTTACCAACAAATTCAAATCGAAGTGAATTTTTATTGATATTGATATGACGTTTTCTCAAAGTCGAAAGTCCGTACGATTTATTGTCTTTGGCGTATTTTTCGTTTCCAATTCTAATGTGTGTCTCTTCCATTAAACGAATCACCAAAGCCACTACTTTATCTCTGCACCATTCTTTTTTTTCTAAATCCAAATCAACTTGTTTTCTTATTGATGGAAGTTTGGCGCCGAACTCTGCTATCTTATAAAACTTAGTCTGATTTCTAAGCAGATTCCATTTTGGATGATAGCGATATTGTTTTCTCTTTTTATCGTCAATTCCAACTGCCTGCAAATGTCCGTTTGTACAATCTGCAATACGAACATCTTCCCAAGCCGGCGGTAAAACCAAGCTGTTAATTCGTTCCAATTCCGATTTTGATTTTACATCACGTCCATTTTTTTTATATACAAAATTTTCACCTTCGCGGCAGCGTACAATCGTAAGCTGATTATCATTAACGTATTCCAAATCTAGTTTGTCAATCACTAAATGAGGCGTCTTAATCAACTGGTTCATTAAATTCTCTTTTCTCGCTGCAGCATTCATGACTTTGGTTCTATTTTAAGTTGAATTATAAATTTGAATATTAATTGGTTCTTAAAGAATGAATAAGCTTTTCTTTATTCATATAAGAGCGCCCTTTTATCCCAACTTTTGTGGCTTGTTTTTGAAGTTCTTCTTTCGTCCAATCTTCATATGGTTTTGCATTTCCGCCTTTCTTTCCAGAATCTGGCGTATTGGCAATACGAGCCGATTTTTCTTTACTGTAGCCCTTTTTAACAAGAGCTTCGTATTGTTCTTCGTTTTTAATTCTTGGATTTGGCATGACTTTAAAATTTAAGTAAATGTTCCGAAATCTGTTATGTCAAAGTTCCTCAAAAAGTAAAACTATTCTGTTATAGAATTTTAGTTTGAAATTTCAAATTTGTAGGATGGGAATTGTGAAAGGGAAAATAAAATTTTCATGAAAATAAAAAATCCCAATTCTATCGAGTTGGGATTTTTTATTTTAGAATGAATAACTACAGGATTCTCTCTTTCATTATATTTTTATTTTTTTTTGTAATCGGATCCAAATAAGATATTTCAAATTTAGTTTTGCCAGCACTTAAAGTCAGAATAGAAATGGCTGTTTTTTTTATCTTTTTTCCTTTAATAACCCTTAAAATTAATTTCTAAGCTTGTTTTATCAATTTTATATTCCATTTTTTCAATCCTAAATTCTGCTTTATCATTATTAATCGATGCTAGGTCTCCTGCCCAGACTTTGATAAATTTTAGATCAAATGCCAAGGCAATACCAGGATTCATTTGCAGTTCTATCCTGCCCGACCCGCTTTTTTCTTCCTTTTCTATAAATTCTTCAAAAGTAGCTGGAAACGAAGCGTGCTTTTGACTTTTATTCACATTGATTTTTAAAAATACTCCAGAATTAAGAAAATTATATTCTTCAATTTTAGGAACTACTTTAAAACCATAAAAAGCAGAAGTATTATCTTGAGAAACTGAAGTCTGAATATCGCCTAAGAATAGCTTGGTACTTATTAATTTTAATTCATTTCTAAAATAGTTAAGATCTGCACTAAAAAGCGATTCGTCTTCGTCATTTAAAAACAGCGTATTAAAACTGGGATAGTAGCCTTGCGCAGAAGCAGAAAACGTTAAAATAAAAAGTAAAACGATGATTTTAATTTTCATGAATTATAGGATTTGATCATTTATAATGCTCATAAAACTGATTTCTAAATATTTCTTTCGAATCATATTTCTTCTTCAACTCAAAAAAGTTGTCTGTCTGCGGATAAACTTTCCTCATTTTTTCTTTATCAATATGAAGACGATAGGGCAGATAAAACGTTCCATTGTTTTTAATTGCCGCGTCAACTAGTTTATTGGTCAATATTTTCATTTCTTTCTCTTCTTTTTCAGTTTTCTTCTGATTAAAAAGAAACACAAAACCAAAAACATCTTCTTTAGCGTAATTCATAAATGTATCTTCATCTTTATTTACAGCACGAATCGTAATGTTTAATAAATCTATTTTGGATTGAAGTAAAATGGGTTTTATATCTTTAAGATATTGATTGAAATCTTTTTCTGGAATAAAATATTCGTGAAGCAGATCTGTAGAATTTGGATCTTTGTTTTCAATTAATGAAACATGATCGTTTAGTAATTCATTGCGTGAAAAAATAGAATGCTGTGTTACTTTATTCATTCCTGTTTCTAAATCCCAACGAAGTCTTTTTCCGTATTCACTTCTTACCGAACTTCTAAAAACCAGTCGTTTTGTTTCCTGATTCTTTTCATTTTGTTTTTGAAGTGAAAGCGGTTTTTCATCTGTTTCTTCAAAAAAATTAATAGTCGCTTCTTCTAAAAATTCCTGATTTGCAATTTTTAATCTTCCAAAAACCAAATTCACTTTCGGATTATTGGTAATTAGTTTTTTATAATAACTAACATATTTATCAGGGCTAAGACGGAAATATTTAAACTTCAAAGCTTTGTTATCGACCACTTTTAGTTTTATATCTAAAATCACTCCGAAAAGGCCGTAACCTCCCAAAACAAGTTTAAATAATTCTGGATTTTCGGTTCTGCTGCAATTTAAAATCGATCCTTTATCATTCAATAAAGTAAAAGAAACTACCGAAGAAGAAATTGGCGGCGAATCTTTTTGCCAGCCATGTCCATTAACACTAATAGAACCTCCAACAGAAAACGAACTAAATGCCTGCATCACACTAATTGATTTTCCATTTTTGTCTAAATATTCAATAGCATCCTGCCACAGCGCGCCAGAACCAATTGTTAGAATATTATTGGCTTTATCAAGCTCCATATGATTGTATGGAAGCATATTTAATAAAATTCCATCCGGATATATAGTATGTCCGCCCATACTGTGTTGAGCGCCCGCAATGGAAATTTTTAGATTTTTCTTCTGGGCATATTTAAGAATATCCTGAAGCTGTTTTACAATAGTTGCTTTATTACCGGGAACTTTTATAATAGTATCTACTTTAGTCAAATTAAGCTGACTTGCATCATTGGTATATCCTTTTGTAATATCTGATTTACTGCCTGTTTCGCTCCATTTTGTCTTTAAAACATGACCAATTGGAATGGCAATTAGAATCAGAATAATCAAACTTAATAGTAACCAAATTTGCTTTTTTTCATATCAAGAAATAAGTTTTAATAAGAACTCCTATTATTAATTACATTTTACTTTTTTCATTTTTCCAGTTTTGTCATCAAATTCTACACAGGTTCTTTTTAATAAAACCATTTTGTTATTCACTACTTTATATTCTGCAGTCATAACTTTTCTGCCGGCACAGCATTGATTATGCTCTGAAATAATTTTTGTTTTACTGTCAAATTCTAATGAACTGCCGCTAAAACTGCTTTCAAAGTATTTTCCTGTTTTAGGATCATATAAAAAATACAAACTCGTACTATCGGGACCAGCCGTACCTCCTTCATAAACAGAAAAATCTGGAATCCCATCAAAATTATAATCGTCGATGCTAATATTACCTATTCCCAAAAGCTGACATTCTACATCAAACTTTTGAATTAGCTTATCAGTCTTTTTTTCGAAAATTTTTACACATACAACACTTGCTTGATATCTATCTTTTTCTCTGGAAAGTACCAATTTGAAATATTTATCTTTTAACGAAGTAGTTTGCAAAATTTCTCTGTTAGACCAAACCGCGTTGTTTTCATCTTGAAGATCAAATTCTTTGGTTAAGCTCACTATTAGCTCTTTACCAGAATTAATATCCTTCCAGGTTCCGTTTAACTCTTTATTTTTAGGGTTATAATTCTGAAGGATAAACTTACCACTAATCTTATTATTTTTGTCTTTTTCTGCTAATACCAAATTCTTTCCTACAAGTTTAGCGCTTAAAAAAATTGGTGTATCAAAATTTGAATAAGCATATACAGCAGAACCTGATTCTTCAGAATAAATATCGGCAACTAATTCAATTGGATATTTATATATAAAGCCTTTGTAGCTTATTTGAGCTGATAATAATGTAGTTACAAGAAAAAATAGTAAAGTAATTTTTTGTTTCATTAGGTGCTGTTTTTCTTAAGTATTACAAACATACATTTTCTAATAATTAGATGCATCCAAATCCTATAACTTTTCTTTAAAATCCTGTAAAGCTTTTCTGCTTCTTCTGGAATAATTTTACATTATAACATTTAAACCATATAAATCATGAAAAAGTTATTATTAGCCGGAAAAGCCATTTTAGGAGCAGGACTTATTATCTTATTCCTTCAATCTTGTAAAAACGAAACGAAACAAGAAGATCCAAAAGAAGTTGCAGAAGATGCTAACGAAGCAAAATTTGACACTATAGATAGTAAAGAAGATGATTCTGAATTTTTGGTTGATCAAGCAGAAATTAACTTAGCTGAAATCGAAATTGGTAAACTAGCTCAAACAAAAAGTACGAATCCAGAAGTACAAAAATTTGGTAAAATGCTTGTTGATGAGCACACTAAATCAGCATCTGAAGTGAGTGCTTTAGCAAAAACAAAAAACTTTACATTACCAACTACTTTAACTGAAGAAGGTAAAGATGAATATAACAAACTGAATGAAAAATCAGGCGTTGATTTTGACAAGAAATTCGCCGATATGATGATTGACGGTCATGAAAAAGCGATCGACAAACTTCAAAAAGCTTCAAAGGATGCTACTGATGAAGATGTAAAACTTTGGGCTACTAACAATATAGCTGGTTTAACAGCACATTTAGAACATGCCAAACTGCTAAAACAGAAATTGGATAAAAAGTAAAATAAATTTAATTGGTTATTATTTATTTTTAAAAACCCCTCAAGAGTTGAATTGCTTGGGGGGTTTTACTTTTTAAGTTACTAAGGTTCTGAGATGCTAAGCTTCTAAGCTACTAAGGCTCTAAGCTTCTAAGATTCTGAGATAGGTAGATTCCGAGAGTAAAGAATCTTTTATCTTAAAGCCTTAGAAACTTTAATTCTTAGCATCTTAGTACCTTAGTAGCTCAGAAGCTAAGAATAAATCCTTTTTCCTTTAAAGAAAACTGCTTCTCTTTTTGGAAGACGTGCAACAGCTTCGGCAGAACAGCTTGCTTTTACCAAAATAAAGTCGGCATCGTTTCCTACTGCCGGCCAAACTCTGGTTCCTGCATCATTAAGCGGTAAAACCTCATCTTTTGTGGCAATATGCAAGGCACGGCTTAGGCTAAACTCATCTGTCCATCCGTAAAGTTGTGCGCATAATTTTGCTTTTTCGAGCATATCGCAGGTTCCAAACGGCTGCCAATGATCTACAATACTGTCTGTTCCCGTCATAAGTTTTACACCGTATTTTTTCAAAGTTGGAATTGGCATAATGGTTTTCCCAAACGGAATTGTTGAAATTACTCCTATTCCTAAATGCCCCATTTGCTCGGCAATTTTTTCCATATCTTTTGGATCCATTCTTGCCAAAGCAAAACCATGACTTATATAGCTTTTACCTTGTAATTCTTTATTCTCTTCAATTCTTTTAATCATGTGCTCGATCGCCGCTTTTCCAGATGGAGGCGATTCGTGCAAATGTATATCGATGCCTTTTTTGTTATCCAGCGCAATTTGAAACATGGTATCCAGCGATTTTTCCATGTTGCCATCCACATTTGTCGGATCGAGTCCTCCAATAAAATCAATTCCCATTTTAGCCGCTTCACGCAGCAAAGGTTCTGATTGCGAATATAAAATTCCGTGCTGCGGAAAAGCAACAATTTCCCATCCAAAACTATCTTTATTATTTTCTAATGCCAATAACAAATGTTCTAAGCTTTTTAAACCGCTCACAGGATCAATATTGCATTGGCATCTGGCAAAATAACTTCCCTTACTTTGCATCAATTTGATCGCTTCTTCGGCTTTGCGTTGTGAATCGGGTAATAACTGCGGAATCAGCTTTTGTTCCAGCGTTATCATATCTTTTACCGTAAAACCTTTTCTAGGCGCTGCATTCCAAGTACTGCCATAGTACGTTTTATCAATATGAATGTGCATATCTCTTAAGCCAGGAAGCATTAAAAGTCCTTTTCCATCTATTGATTTTATTTTTAAATCTGATTTTCCTGAAATGATATTTTTGATTTTTCCATTCGAAATATGCAGATTATACAAATTCGTTTTTGTAGCAGCAACTTCATTTTTTTCGTTGTATTCAAAACCGTCTTCCAACCGTACATTAGTCAAAATATAATCTCCTGAGGTTTTATCTTCTTCTATATCAGGCAAAACTTGTGCAGCCGCTTTTGCTCCTATTCCAGAAAATAACGCAGCTCCCGTTGCTGCGGCTCCAAGACCTAAAAATTTCTTTCTGCTTATTAGATTTTCTTCCATAACGTAATTTTACATTTCAATCTTGATTCTATTGAAGATATTGTTATGCAAAAATCGTTTAGAAACTTAAAAGAGAACGGTAAAATTACGGAGAAGGATGGTAAAATTTATAACTTTCTTTAAAATCGCCAGGTGTTTTTCCAGCATATTTTTTAAATACTTTAGTGAAATAGGTATTATCATTAAACCCCAATTGGTAAGCGATTTCTTTAATTGATAAATCGGTACTGGTAAGCAGACGTTTTGCTTCGAGTATGGTTCTCTCTTTTATAACATCGCCTGCGTGGATTTTTAAATAACGCTGTGAAAGAATATTAAGATAGTTAGGTGTAATATTTAATTTATCGGCATAAAAATGCACCGAAGATTCTGTATTAAAATAACGATCGATCAAGAGATTAAAATTCTTGATGATTTTTTCTGGTTTTGAAGATGAATCATGTTCGGGAAACTGAGCCAAATAATCTTTCTGCAATAGTTTTAATACTAAATGCAGATGAAGCAGCGTAGTTTCTTTTGTAAGCAATTCTTTTTCTGGAATTATCAATTCAATTTCGAGAAGATGCTTTTTAAATTCCTGAAATCTATTTTCGGTTAACGTTAAGCAGTACGGAACGTTTTGTTCAAAAAAGGAATAAGCGCTTAAACCTGAAAAAACAGTAACAATTTCTGGCGAAAGCATCAATTGAAACCCCGTCGTATCTTCATTAAGCACCCAATTATGGACTTGTCCGGGTCTCACAAAATAGACCTGATTATCGTATACATTGTATTGTGTAAAATCGATATTGTGAATTCCTGATCCTTTTTCAACAAAAAATACGAGAAAAAAATCATGTTTATGAGGCTGTTCAAATGCGTTTCGTCCTTTAACGCTATGGCGAAATAAAGTAATACATAAAGTTTCTTCTCCAAGTATACTGCCGACAGATAAAACAGGAATCGAATCTTTATTCATTCAAGTTACTAAGTTTTGAGATGCTAAGATAAAAAAAAAGCTTCTAAGCTTCTGAGATGCTAAGCTTCTAAGCATCTTCTTTTACAAACTTAGCATCTCAGAAGCTTAGACTCTTAGCATCTTAGTATCTCAGAAGCTTAGAATTTTATCTCCCCACTGTGTTCTGCAGATGCTGTGGATATCTGGAACCTTCTATTGTAATTTTTGAAGCCGCTTCTGTTAAAGCTGCAACATCTTGTGCTGAAAGTTCTAAATTTACTGCTCCCAGATTTTCTTCTAAACGATGTAATTTAGTCGTTCCTGGAATTGGAGCAATCCAAGATTTTTGAGCTAAAATCCATGCAAGAGCAATTTGTGCATTGGTTACGCTTTTCTCAGAAGCCATTTTTGTAATTAAATCCACAATCGTCTGGTTGGCTTTTCTTGCTTCTGGAGTAAAACGTGGTAACGAATTTCTAAAATCGGTGCTGTCAAATTGCGTTTTTTCATCAATTTTTGCAGTCAAGAAACCTCTTCCCAATGGACTAAAAGGCACAAAACCAATTCCTAGTTCTTCTAAAGTTGGAAAAACTTCTTCTTCGGGATTTCTCCACCAAAGTGAATATTCACTTTGTAATGCCGTTACAGACTGAACTGCATGCGCACGGCGAATACTTTCTGCTCCAGCTTCCGACATACCAAAATGTTTTACTTTTCCTTCCTGAATCAAGTCTTTAATCGTACCGGCTACGTCTTCAATCGGTACATTTGGATCAACTCGGTGCTGATAATACAAATCGATTACATCGGTATTTAATCTTTTTAATGAACCTTCAATACTTTTTCTAATCCATTCTGGACGGCTGTCCAATCCTTTTTTAGAATCGCCTTCCAAAAAACCGAATTTAGTAGCAATTACAACTTCATTACGAAAAGGCGCCAGAGCCTCTCCCAAAAGTTCTTCATTCAAAAATGGTCCGTAACATTCTGCAGTATCAAAAAAAGTAATTCCTTTTTCATACGCCGAACGAATCAGATTGATCATTTCGTTTTTGTCCTGAACTGGTCCATATCCAAAACTCATTCCCATACAGCCAAGCCCCAATGCTGAGACTTCCAGACCGCTATTTCCTAGTTTACGTGTTTTCATTTGTTGCTGTTTATTAGATGCAAAGGTTCAGAGGAACAAAGGTTCAAAGATTTCTTCATTAAGAACCTCTGTACCTTTGAACCTTTGTCACTTTGAACCTATTTTAAAGACGCCATATCAATCACAAATCGATATTTTACATCTCCTTTTAATAATCTTTCGTAGGCATCATTTACGTCATTGACACCAATAACTTCAACATCAGATGTAATGTTGTGTTCTGCACAGAAATCAAGCATTTCCTGAGTTTCTGCTAATCCTCCAATTAACGAACCTGAGAAACTTCTTCTTCCTAAAATCAAACTGAAAGAAGTTACAGGAAGCGGATCCATTGGAGCTCCAACAAGTGTTAATGTTCCGTCTACTTTAAGTAAGTTTAAGTACGCATCAATGTCATGTTTAGCAGAAACGCAGTCTAAAATAAAGTTTAAACTTCTGGCGTGTTGTGCCATTTGTGCTTCATCTGTAGATAATACAACCTCATCTGCTCCTAAACGTTTTGCATCTTCTGTTTTTGATAAAGACGTAGTAAATACTACAACGTGAGCACCCATTGCTTTTGCTATTTTGATTCCCATATGTCCAAGTCCGCCGATTCCAACGATTCCCACTTTCTGCCCAGGACCTACTTTCCAGTGTTTTAATGGAGAATATGTTGTAATTCCTGCACATAATAACGGCGCAACAGCAGAAAGATCTAATTTGTCTGAAATATGCAGAACGAATCTTTCGTCAACTGTAATACTCTCAGAATAACCTCCATAAGTTTGTCCGCCTAAATGTTTATCTGGCGAATTAAAAGTCTGTATATTTCCTTCATCACAAAATTGCTCTAAATCATTTTTACAATGTTCGCATTCTCTGCACGAATCTACCAGACAGCCAACTCCGGCTAAATCGCCTACTTTGAAACCTTTTACATGATCGCCCACTTTTGTAATGCGTCCTACGATTTCGTGTCCCGGAACAATCGGATATATGGTGCCATGCCATTCATTTCTAGCTGTATGCAAATCAGAATGACAGATACCGCAATATAAAATTTCGATTTCGACATCGTGCGCCAATACTTCTCTACGTTGAATGTCTAATGTTTTTAATGGTGCTTCGGCAGCTTCTGTACCAAAGGCTTTGATGTTTTTTGTTTCCATTTTTTATAGTTTGTTATTTTTTTGTTTCAGGTTTCAAGTTTACTTTACAAAAAGGCAATAGAAATCCAGCCTATCTATATTGACTTTCAGATATTTATATAAATTTCGATTATTTTAGCTTAATCAAAAAATAAAATCTGCCTTAATCAATAAAATCTGCGTGAAAAAATCTCAATCCAACTGCTTACCAACTAAGCATCCTAGAAACTTAGAAGATTAAAGAATAATATTCTTCATCAGTAACGCTTTCCATCCAAGTTCCTGAACCTTTGTCAATTTCTGTTACGATGGTAATATGCGAATACGAGCTTTCTGGTGTCGCTCCATACCAATGTTCTATTCCCGGAAGAATCGTTAAAACCTGACCTTTTTGTAATAAATTAATTTTTCCGCCTCTTTCCTGATAATATCCTTCGCCTTGCGTTACAATAATCAATTGCAGGCTTGCATTACTGTGCCAGTTGGTTCTTGCGCAAGGTTCAAAAGAGACGTCTTTGATTGTCGTGTTTTCGGGGTGAATTTCGCTGGTTTGTTTTTTATATGACACCTCACCTGTCATATAAGTGTTTGGAACTTTACCTTCTTCTGTTACGGCTGTGAATTGTGTCGACATAATTTCGTTGTTTTTCGGGTTAATAATTTGTTTGAATTTTATTGATAAACTTATTTCAGTAAAATAATCAACGGATCGAATCTCTTTTCGAATGAGAATTTGAGTTTAATTAATGCGTAAAAATGTAAATGTTAGGCTGTAATCAAAATTTAAAACTAAACAGTAAAGCTGACGCCGCTTTATGAAGTGTTTATTTAGTCATTCAAAAACTGATACAAAGATTCGTTGTTATTTCAGGGACAAATGTAGTGCAATACTAAAGTCCTGAAATAATAAAATTCAAACAAAAAATTATGAAATTCAAACAATTTACATTCGAAGCGATTTTGGAACCGTTCCAGTAAGTCTTTTGAAGTAATTATTAAAGTAACTCGGATATTCGAATCCAAGCGAATAACCAATATCCGAAACGCTCCAATCGGTATGCTGTAATAAAGCTTTTGCTTCGTTGATAATTCTGTCGGTAATATGTGCCGTTGTGGGTCTTCCTGTAATTTCTTTTACAGAACGATTTAAATGATTGACATGTACGGCAAGACTTTGCGCATAATCCTGAGGCGTTTTTAAAGTCAAAGGCTGATCTTTGGTCTCAATAGGAAATTGTCTTTCTAATAATTCTAAAAATAAGGAAGTAATTCTGGAAGAAGCATTTTTATGTTTAAAGAAATTATCCGAAGGCTGCATTTTCATCGACTCGTGAATGATCAGATTGATGTAACTGCGCATCAAATCGTCTTTAAAAACATAATCGGTTTCATATTCTGTTATCATTTTTTGGAATAATGAATCAATAAAAACCTTTTGTTCAGCATTTAAAGAAAATATTGGTGTTCCTCCGATTTTAAACAAAGGCGACTCGTGAAGTGTTTCCGAACGATCGTTTGTTTTTAAAAACTCTTCGGTAAAAACACAGGCATAACCTTCAAATTTCTCCGAAACTGTTTCCCAAGAATACGGAATAATCGGATTGCCAAAAAACAGAATTGTCCCGTCGGTTTCTATACCGCGATCGGCATATTGAATGATGCTTTTACTGGTGTTGATGCAGATTTTATAAAAATCTCGTCTGCTGTAAACCGGAACCTTACTAAAATCCCCATTTATAGGATAGACTCTAAATCCTTTCATCTTCAAATCTGAAGTGAAATCGCAATTCTGTATATCTGTCTGATTATTCATTTTGCAAAGTTATGAAAATCAAATAATATTTTATTGATGTTTTTGTTTCAGGTTTCAAGTTTTTTAACCGCAAAGCACGCAAGGATTTACGCAAAGTTTTTTTTAGAATCTCGCAAAGTCGCAAGGGCGCAAAGTTTTATTATTCTTTGTGTACTTTGCGTAAATCCTTGCGCTCTTTGCGGTTAAAATTAATTTTTAAAACTTCCGGCTCGTAATCCTTTTGCAGAAGCAGACAAAACAACTTCTTTAGCATTCTCATCTTTCTGAATAATGATTTGCGCATAACCATTAAAAAGCTTTCTTTTCCATGATTCTGCCGGCGTAATAACTTGAATAATTCCTGGATCGGTATTCATTACATCCCAATCTTTTATTTTTTGTAAAGGCGTTGTGATAATATAAATCGAATTATTTCCTTGTTTTAAAATTTTAGCATCCAAAACATATTTCTGAAGATCTTCTGCGCTTGGATTTATTTTATTTCCGTTAATGTAAACTTCGGCTGCAATTCCGATTTTTTTATAAAAGAAATGTACTTGATTTTTATCTGAAACTGATTTCAATTCAAAATTTCCTTTGTAGATATAAGATGGCGCCTGATTTTTATAATTGCGATCTTTAAAAGCGGTTATCCATTCATTTTCATTATAATTTGATTTTAAAGAAAGATCTGTGGTATTCCCTTTTTGCTCTTGCAAATTCATAATCGAAACCATTTCTAAGTCATCAATAAACTGGTCATTTTCTAGAGAAGTTGGATTTCCGTTTCCAACACCTAAAATTTTTCCTCCTTTTATATCAAATGTAATTTCATTATCAGCTGTTGGAACATGAAGTCCTTTTTTATCGGTAACTTCTACTGTAATCACACTCACTTTTGAATTTGGTTGATTTTCTTTGTCCAAAGATAATTTTACAGCTTCAGGATTTCCAGTTGTTTTTTGGATCTCCATTAAAACTTTTTTACCGTTTTTATAACCTATTGCTTCAAGCGTTCCGGCTACGTATTTTACTTTCCATTCTAAATGACCGTTCAATTCCATTTTCTTTTTTCCTAGACTTTTTTTGTTTAGAAAAAGTTCGACTTCATCACAATTCGAATACGCCCAGACATCAATTTCCTGACCTTCTTTCCCACTCCAATTCCAGTGTGGCAATAAATGCAAAACAGGTTCTTTTCCCCACCAAGATTTCAGATAAAAAACATTGTCTTTCGGGAAACCGCAGACATCCATCATTCCGAAATACGAAGTTACAGACGGCCAGCCGTACGGAGTTGGTTCTCCTCGGTAATCAAAACCTGTCCAGATAAACATTCCGGCCAGATAGGGTCTTTCGGCATAGAATTTCCATCCTTCTTCAATACTGTAAAACGTCGGACGCGGTTTTTTATCGTACGCACTTTGATAGTGCTTGACATCATCTGTAAAATAAATACCTCGCGTTGCAAATGTTGAACCTTCCTCAGTTCCCATTCCCGGCTGATTTTTAAATTGGTTTCTGTGTGCATCAATATCACCGTTGCCTAAATAATTATAGCCCATAATTTCAACAACAGACGAAATCCCGCTTTTAAATCCGCTGCTGATTCCTACCGTAACTGGTCTTGTCGGATCAATGCTTTTAGCAAAATGCTGCATCACTTGGGTGATTCTTTCTCCTGTGATACCGCCTTCAATCTGCCATTCTTCGTTACCAACCGACCAGCAAAAAATACTCGGATGATTACGGTCACGTTCCATCATTTGCTGTAAATCATTCAAATGATAATCGTTTATTCCCATCAAACGGGTTTCATCAATAACCAGCATTCCGAGTTTATCGCAAGCATCCAAAAGTTCCGGAGTTGGTGGATGATGCGAACAACGATAGGCATTTGACCCCATTTCTTTCAGTTTTTTAATTCTGTAATACTGAATTTCATCTGGCACCGCCGTTCCGATTCCGGCATGATCCTGATGATTATTGGTTCCTTTTAGCTTTACCTGTTTTCCATTCAAGAAAAAGCCCTTTTCAGGATTCAATTCAATTGATCGAATTCCGAAAGAAGTCTCATAATTGTCAATTACTTTTCCGTCCTGTTTTATTTGGGTCTGTAAATGATATAAGTTTGGCGAATCAAGATCCCACAAAAGCGGTTTTTTTATATATAATTTCGAACTGTAATTTGCCTTTTGATAAAATTCCGGAGCCAAAACATTTTCCGATCCAAGAGCAACTTGTTTATTATTAGAATCAAAAACAGTTTGTGTAATTTCTATAGCACCTTTAAAATTTCCTTTATTCTCAATTGTGACAGCTGCAATCACATCAGCGTCATTATTTTTAAGTTCAGAAGTTACGTATGTTCCATTTGCCACAACGTGAATCGGATTTGTTTTCTGCAAATAAACATGTCTGTAAATTCCCGCTCCTTCATAAAACCAACCCTCTTCCATCGAAGCATCAACGCGAACAACTATTGTATTTTCTCCGCCGTAATTTACATAAGCTGTAACGTCATATTCAAATCCGTTGTAACCGCTTTCGTGAGTTCCTAAATAAAATCCGTTGAAAAATACTTTTGAATTTCTAAAAACACCATCAAATTTTAATGAAATAATACGCCCCAAATCTTCATTCGGAATCGTAATTTTTTTTCTGTACCAGCCGATGCTTTTTTCTGGATAGTTCTTTCCCGCTGCTTTAAATCCGTGGCTGAAACTTGCGCTTTCGCTAAAAGGCTGTTCTACTGCCCAATCGTGAGGAAGATCCAATTTTCGCCACGCGCGATCGTCAAAATCTTTCGCGGCAGGTCCGTCTCCAAATCCTGTTTTAGTTAAATAAGAGAAATAACCTTCGGCATGACCGAAATCTTTTTTTGTATCGTATAAATGTCCGAAAGAAAACCGCCAGTCTTTGTCAATCAAAATCAGTTCTCTTTCTGATTTTTTTTGAGCCAAAACTGTAAAACAGATTAAAAAAGAAGTATAGAAAAGCAGTTTCTGAAATGTGGTTTTCATAAAAAGGGATTGTTAGTAAAAATCAGTAATGATAAAATTAAAGTTTTCGATTTTGATATAGTAATAGTATTTTATCAAAATCTGATAATCCATTCATATCAATGCTTTTAATATGGTTTTCAAAATTTAGAATGAATCTAACGGCATAACTTTCAAAAATGATTTTCTTTTGATGTAATTTTATATCTAAATCTTAAAAAGCAATTACCATTATGAGTACTATTATTAATGAAAATAGGCTCCAAAGTACTTTTAAATCCCTTGATCATAAGATAAATAAGCTTAATGATCAAAAGATTATGGCTTTTTTTGAATCTTTAGGATTGTTAGAAAGAAAAGATGTTCCGAAAGACTTTTTAAATTGGGAAAATATACTAATTGTAGTTCCTAATCGACATGTGTCTCACGAACTGAAATATTATAAATACACGATTTCGAGGATTTCATTTGTAACGAATCCTTACGCAGATCAAATTCATATTTATGATCTTAAAGATTGGAAAAAGGCCGCAGGAAACAAGACTCAGTTTCAAATCAGAGAAATGATGAAAACGAGTTTTGGAGGTGTAAAGAAAGTTATTAAAGAGTCTTAAATTCGAAAATTCCAAGATTAAAAATCCAAATTCCAATTGAAGTTACAATTTCGATTGGAATTTTTCTTTTTTTTTTTTAACCGTAAATAACGTAAGAGTTTACGCTAAGTACGTAAAGATTGAGCGAAATAATCTAGCAAAGTCGCTACGCAAAGTTTTTTTTAAAACCATAAAAGTAATATAAGATAATTTAAGTTTGTCTAAAATGAACTTATATTACTTATATGGTTTAATTTTATTGCGCTCTTTGCGGTTAAAAAACTATTGCAACAAACTAGTTATCTTATCCTCTAAAGCCTTACCATGAATATTTTTTGCTATAATAATTCCATTTTTATCAACTAGAAAGTTTAACGGAACAGACTGCAGCATATAATCTCCAACAACTGGTGAAGTCCAATATTTTAAGTCGCTTACGTTTATCCAAGGCAATTTTCCTTTTGCGATTGCTCCTGTCCACAATGGCTTTTTAGTATCCATAGAAACTCCGTAAATTGATAATTTATCAGGGTAAGCATTGTGTAGTTTTATTAACAAAGGCTGTTCTTTAATACATGGCCCGCACCATGAAGCCCAAAAGTCTATTAAAACCAAAGAACCTCTTAAAGAAGAAACTGCTATTTTTTCTCCTTTTGCATCTGGCAGGTCAATTTCTGGAGCGATATCTCCAATATCAGTTCCTACGACTTGTGCGTTGGCTATTAATAAATTGAAGAATGTCAAGGTTAACACGAAGTAGATTTTTTTCATAATTTGATTAAGTTTATTTGTTTGGGGCTTTTTCTTAACCATATAAGTTATATAAGGAAATTTAAGTTTTTCTAAAATGAACTTATATAACTTATATGGTTTAATTTCTCTTCACGCCTCTGTGGCTTTGCGAGATTTATCAAAAAACAAATATAAATTTTCTTTTATAAAATTCTTTTCCTCAACAGCACTTTCTCCCACTCCAATCATAAAATTTTCATAAAAGCATATCGGGAAATTGGTATATCGGGAAAAGTCGATATATTTGCGGCATGGAAACGATAGAAATATTCAAAGCTTTATCCAATAAATCCAGATTGCAAATGCTGGAATGGCTTAAAGAACCCGAAATTAACTTTCCCGATCAGTTGCAACACGCCGGATTTGAGCATGGAGTCTGCGTTGGGCAGATTCAGGCAAAGGCTGGTTTAACACAATCTACAGTATCAGAATACCTGTCTATTTTACAGCGCGCTGGTTTTATCGAAGCCAAACGCGTTGGACAATGGACTTATTATAAACGCAACGAAGGTGCCTTTGAAGCACTTAGTAAATTAATTCAATCTAATTTGTAAAATTACTATGAGTACAAACAACCTGTTTTCTCCATTTAACTTAAAAACGTTAAATCTGAAAAACCGAATCGTAATGGCGCCAATGACGCGCTCTTTTTCTCCAAACGGATTTCCAACTGACGAAGTAGCGGCTTACTACCAAAAAAGAGCTGAAGGTGAAGTTGGTTTAATATTATCTGAAGGAACTGTAATCGACAGACCTTCATCATCAAACGACGCTAATGTTCCTCATTTTTATGGCGACACAGCCTTAAATGGATGGAAAAAAGTTATAGATGAAGTTCACGCTGGAGGTGGTAAAATGGGACCGCAGATCTGGCATATGGGAATTATGGACAACCATCATTCTGGATGGGTACCGCCAGTTCCGTTTGAGGGACCGTCTGGATTAAACCGTCCTGATTTTAGAAATGGTATTTCAATGACTGAAAAAGATATTGAGGACACCATTCTTGCTTTTGGTAAAGCTGCCGCTGATGCTAAAAGATTAGGTTTTGATACTATCGAAATTCACGGTGCACATGGTTATTTAATTGACCAATTCTTTAGAGCCGAAACCAATCTTCGTGAAGATATTTACGGAGGAAAAACACTTCCAGAACGTAACCGTTTTGCAATTGAAGTTGTAAAAGAAATTAGAAAACAAGTTGGGAATGATTTCGCTGTAATTATGCGTTTTTCTCAATTTAAACCTTCTGATTATAATTATAAATTGGCTAAAAATCCGCAGGAATTAGAAGCGTGGCTTACTCCTCTTGTTGATGCCGGAGTCGATATTGTACACGCTTCGCAGCGTCGTTTCTGGGAACCGGAATTTGAAGGTTCTGATTTAAACTTTGCCGGCTGGGCTAAAAAAGTTACAGGAGCACCGACTATTACTGTTGGTTCTGTTGGTTTATCAAGTGATTTCTTTGGTGCTTTTGCTGGAGAAAGTTCAGAACCAACTTCGCTTGACGAATTAAACAGACGTTTTGATAGAGGCGATTTTGATTTGGTTGCTGTTGGAAGACCGCTTTTATCAGATCCAAATTGGGTGGCTAAAATTAAAGCTGGAAAAACTTCTGAATTAAAAGGTTTCAGCAAAGAAGCATTAGGAGCTTTAGTTTTAGAATAAGTTTTTTTTAAAGAGACAAAGTTACAGAGGTTCAAAGGGACAAAGTTTTTCCTTTGGACCTTTTTTATTTTTTTTTAGATTTAAATCTGTGCAAATCTGCTTAAATCTTTTAAAATCTGCGTGAAATACTTTTGCGCATCAATTTTTCACGCAGATTTATACAGATTAAAGCAGATCAAATTCGATTTTATTTATTGTATTTCACCCAACGAATTAAAAATTTAGAATAAAACATTTATCTTTGCAGTCTTATGAAATTCTTGAACAGCATATTACGCCTTCCATTTTTCAGCACTTATTATCACCAAGTAATAACTGCTCGGATTGGCTATGCTTATAATTCAACGTATTTACTATCGTAAAATAACAGATATAAAATTATATAACCTTAAAGCCCGGGCATTTTGTCCGGGCTTTTTTATTTTCAAAAAAATGGAAACAATTCAAAAATTAAAAGAAAATGCAGCAATCTTTCTTCCCGAAAATGGTCTGGAAGAAAAATTAAATCAAGCGGAAAAAGAAAACAGGAAATTAGTGATCAAACTGGGTTTTGATCCAACGGCTCCCGATTTACATTTGGGTCATGCTGTTGTTTTAAAAAAGCTGAAAGAATTTCAGGATTTAGGACATCAAATCGTTATTCTGGTCGGAAGTTTTACAGCTAGAATTGGCGATCCTACGGGAAAAAACAAAAGCAGAAAACCTTTGAGTGCCGAAGATGTACAGCTTAACGCCGAAACGTACATTAAGCAGTTATCTAAAATTATCGATGTAGAAAAGGCTAAAATTGTTTTTAATTCTGAATGGCTTGATACACTTTCTTTTTCTGAAGTGATTCAGATTATGTCTAATGTTACAGTGGCGCAGTTAATGCATCGAAATGATTTTAATAAACGTTTTGTAGAAAATACACCGATCGCTATGCACGAATTGGTTTACCCAATTCTGCAAGGTTTTGACTCGGTAAAAATTAATGCGGATATCGAAATGGGCGGTACAGATCAACTTTTTAACTGTACAATGGGAAGACAATTACAGGAGAATTTTAAAATGTCTCCACAGATTGTCATGTGTATGCCTTTATTGAAAGGACTTGACGGCAAAGAAAAAATGAGTAAATCACTAAATAATATTATTGGTCTGACTGATGAACCAAACGAAATGTTTGGTAAGACGATGTCGATTCCTGACAGTCTCATTTTAGAGTTTTTAGAATTGACAACTGATTTTTCTTTAGATGAAAAACAAAATTTAAAAGAGCGATTGGAGCAAAATGAAAATCCAATGAACATTAAAAAACTGATTGCAAAAAACATTATTACACAATACCATTCTGAAGAAAAAGCGACAGAGGCATCATTGTTTTTTATCAATCAGTTTCAGAGTAAAAATGCTGAAGCGAAATCTTTTGTGCCGATCATGATTCATTCATTAGAAATAAAAACAGAAACTATTTCTTTGATTGAATTGTGTTCGAAGATTAAAACCGAAATTAGTAAATCGGCTAACCGCAGATTGATTGAAAGCGGTGCCGTTCAAATCAATTCTATTAAAATTACAGATCCAAATGCGGTTGTTGAAATTAAAGCGAATACCAAAATTAAAATCGGAAAAAGGGATTTTTACGAATTGAAATAGAAAAAAAGGGATGAAAAGTAATTTTTCATCCCTTTTGATATTTAGAAATCATCGTCGTCATCGTTATCATCGTCATCTCCCAACTCTAAAAATTCGTTGAGATTGAACGGAATATCTTCGTCTGGATCTTTATCATGTGCATATACTCCCGGCGGATTAAATAATCCCCAGCTGTCTTTAATGTAATTCCATTGATCAAATCCTGCAACCCAGTCTATAAACAAAAGTCTAAATTCATCGATTGTGCTTCGCAGTAATTCGATGTAATCTTTGTCGCGAATTCCTTCTGCAAAACGAAGGCTTCCTGCTTGTACATATAATTCTCTCGCGGCTTTTCGAATTATGGCCGCGTTTTCCATTCTAAGATCATATAAATCACCGCCTTCTGCACCAGCGATCTTTACCGGAATAAGCATGGCATTTTCTGCCATAAATTTTACAACTGTTTCTTGCAAAAATTCATCTTCTAACGGAACGATCTGAATAAGTCCCTGTGTAAGCTGAAAAATTTGTTCTGCCTTTTGATAAATCGGCATATTATGGGTTTCTTCTAATGGAGACATTTTTTTATTTTTAAAAACGCTATAAATTTAAATTAAAAAAGGGATGAAATACAGTATTTTCATCCCTTTTAACAATTTGTAACTAACAAAAATTACAAACTCTAAAAAAATTATAAAGCCGAAGCCGGTTTTTGCTTTTGAAATTTATTCTGAAGCCAGTTGCGTACAGGTTCGTCATATATTTTTAAACATACAAAAGCTAAAATTATACTAGCCAATAAAACACTTAATCCAACGTAATAACCATCTGCCAGCGAAACTTTATTGTCTACAACCCAAGCCGTGTACCAGTAAATAAGCGGATAATGTGTGATGTAAATTGGATACGAAATATCGCCAAGAAGTTTGCAGACTTTTAATGAAAACGGATTTTTGATTTCTCCTCCTGCTCCTATTGCTACAATTAGAGGAAATACTAAAATAATAACAAAAGATTCGTAAAGACCATTCATCCACAAACTGTTTTCATCTCCAATTCTAGGCATTGCCAAAACAGCAGTAATCATTAAACTGCAAATCCAGAAAGCGCCTTTTAAATGAATTAATTTTCCTAAACGGCATAACAATACGCCGGCAAAAAAGGGATACAATAAACGCGTAAAACCAACATTCATTTGTTCTAAGTTTAAAGACCAGCCTCCGATTACGTCACCTTTTGGTCCAAAAACGGTGTAATTGATTAATAATCCTGCGAAGATTAAAACAAAGATTGTCATTACTTTATTAGAAAATTTTCTAAATAATACGGCATAAAGTATATTGGCAATATATTCAAAGAAAAGTGACCAGGCGGGACCGTTTAACGGATGCATTTCTCCCCAGCCTCTAATTTCTAATGAAGGCGGAATTGGAAGTAACGTAAAACCAATTATCATTGTCAGGATAACTTTCCAAAGTTCCATTCCGGCAATCATCGGAAATAAAATATCAGAAGCCTGCAGATAGTAAAAAACAGCTCCGATAATCATTCCCATAATTACCATTGGCTGTAAACGAATTAATCTTCGTTTATAAAATTCCCATTGTGTCATTTTCTCCCAACGATCATCGTAAGCATAAGCAACAACAAATCCTGATAAAAGGAAAAAGAAATCAACGGCAAGATATCCGTGATTGATAATTTGCACAAAACGATTTCCGCCGCCGTGCGCTTCAAAAATATGAAAAGCAACGACTAGAATAGCAGCAACGCCACGGAGTCCGTCAAGTATTTCATAATGCTTCTTTGGTTTAATATCAGATGAAATTGAACTCATTTATATTTAGTTTTGGTTAAGTTTTTTAATTGCAGCTATTAGATTGAAAATTTTAGATTTTCGACATTTTTACAGCACCACAATTGAGTTTGGAATTTGGAATTTTAAAAATTGGAGCTTAATTTACTGATGATTCTTAAGCCATTCCAGTCTTCTTTGGTCTGGAAGATGTTTTACAGTAAAGTTTTCAAATTTGGCTTCAAAACCTTTTCCGTCCGGCGATGCAGCCATTAATCCAACCATAACTGGAGTGTTGTCTTGCAACGGTGCATTTCTCGTCATGATGTAATTTTTATCATCAAAAGAATAAAACACTTCTACGGCATCTAATCTTCTAACAACTTTAATCCAGATAAAAGGTGGTGCTTTGTCTAACGTCGTTACACTCCAATCGCTTTTGTCGTGTGTAACTACTGTACTTACATTAAATTTTCCGTCAACAAATTCGACGCCGGTTTTTATATAGTTTTTTTCGTCTACGCGAATCATTAATCCCATTTGATCAAAACGGGCGATATAATTTCCAGTCAATTTTACTTTTGCTTCAAATTCACCGCCATACGTAGCGTAATAAAATGGTGCATCATCAACAGTAAATCCGTAGTGCGAAATACGCCAGTAATCACTGTTTGCAGTAACATTCATAATTAATGCATTGTTTTTAATTTCCCATTTTTCAGGTTCATTAAACCATTGCATTTTATTCAGAGTCTGCGCTGCAATATGCTGCGCAAAAAATAAAGTCAATAGTGCAAGTGTAATTTTTTTCATGTCGTTTTATTTTTTTTAACCATTAAGAGATTAAGAGAATTAAGCTGGAATTCATAAATAGTATTGCCTAAATATTTCAAGAAAACAAAGCTTTTCTTGAATGAATACTAAGTTTGAGTTAATGAATCTTATCCTGGAAATATTCAAAAATAAGGCTTTCTTAATGAAACTTAATGTCTTAATGGTAAAACTAATATTAATGTATTAATGGTAAAATCATTTTAAAAATAAAGCTGCAACTTTTACCATTGCAGCTCTACCAACCAACCAAAGTTTAGAAATAATAAAAACTATTTAAGCGAAAAATTCACTTTAGATTTTATATCTGTAGAAGAAGCTCCAATCAAAGCTTCAAAATCTCCAGGTTCTGCAACCCAGTCATGTTTTTTATCGTCAAAGAAACTTAAAGCTGTTTTATCAACTGTAATGCTTACTGTTTTTTCTTCTCCCGCTTTAAGCGAAACTTTTTCAAATCCTTTTAATTCTTTTATCGGACGTGGTAATGAAGATTTTAAATCTGTGATATACAACTGAACAACTTCTGATCCTTCTCTGCTTCCTGTGTTTTTAACCGTTACTGAGAAAGTGATTTTATCTCCAGCCGTAATTTGTTTTTTATCAGCAGTAACTTTTCCGTAAGCAAAAGTGGTGTAACTTAATCCGTGACCAAAAGAGAATAACGGTTTAATTTTTTGTTTGTCTGTCCAACGGTATCCTACAAAAATACTTTCGTTGTATTTTACCTCATCGCCGCCTGGAAATTCGCCTAAAGCGTGTGCGCCATTATCAGCTAATTTTACAGGGAAAGTAAAAGATAGTTTTCCAGAAGGGTTTACATCTCCAACTAAAACATTTGCCAAAGCATTTCCAGCTTCTGTTCCTAAAAACCATCCTTGAACAATTCCCGGAACTTCTTTAATCCAAGGCATTGCAACAGCATTTCCAGAAATATTTACGAAAACAATGTTTTTATTTACTTTCGCTAATTCGCTGATTAATTTATCCTGACCATATGGCAATTCTAAATGTTTACGATCGTGTCCTTCATCATCTTGGTTTTCACTTTTGTTCAAACCTCCAATAAAAAGAACGATATCTGCATCTTTAGCAATTTTTAAAGCTTCTGCAGTTAATTCTGATTGAGGACGTTTTTCTTCTAAACTAACTTTAGCCACAACCCCATTATAATTACTTGTAGGATCTCCTACATAACCTCTTGCATAAACAATTTCAGCTTGGTTTCCGATTCTTTTCTTTAAACCTTCTAACGGTGTGATTTCGTATCTTGCTTTAAGCGAAGAACTTCCTCCACCTACAGTCATCATTTTAATCGCATTTTCCCCAATTACAGCAATCTTTTTTGTTTTAGAAAGATTGATTGGCAGAATATTATTTGTGTTTTGAAGTAACACAATTCCTTCTTCAGCAATTTTACGGCCAGCATCAGCATGTTCCTGAGTTCCAAAAGAACCAAAAGGTCTGTTTCTGTCCATTGTAGTTAAGAAAGATAAACGAAGAATACGACGAACTTTTTCATCTAATTCTTTAGTTCCAACTTCTCCTTTTCTGATCATTTCAGAATATGGTTTTGCTAAATAATAGTTGTCATAAGCGTTGCTTGTTCCCCAAGAAAGTCCGTTTGTCCAAGAACCAAACTCCATATCCAAACCATTGTGGATAGCTTGTTTCGTATCATTTACACCTCCCCAGTCTGAAACCACAACTCCTTTAAACCCCCATTCTCCGCGAAGAATATCGTTTAACAAATATTCGTTGTGGCAGCATTGCTGTCCTTTGTATTTGTTGTAAGCTCCCATAATTGCCCAAGCATCACCTTCTTGAACGGCTGCTTTAAAAGCTGGAAGATAAATTTCATATAAAGCACGATCATCAACCACTACGTTTACAGAGTTACGATTGGTTTCTTGATTGTTTAATGCGAAGTGCTTTACACATGCTGCAACTCCGTTTGCTTGAACTCCTTTAATATAAGGAACTACCATTTTTGAAGTCAAAAACGGATCTTCTCCCATATATTCGAAGTTACGACCATTTAATGGAGATCTGTAAATATTTACTCCTGGCCCTAACAATACGTTTTTGTTACGAAAACGAGCTTCCTCTCCAATTGATTTTCCGTAAAGAGAAGCCAATTCTTTGTTCCAAGTTGCAGAAAGTGCTGTAAGCGCGGGAAAAGCAATACAAGAATCGTTTGTCCATCCTGCTTGATCCCATTCGTCCCATTTTACTTCTGTACGAATTCCGTGTGGTCCGTCTGTCATCCAGTTTTCTGGAATTCCCAAACGCTTAACACCTGGAGAACTAAATTTTGACTGCGCATGAATCATCGCAATTTTCTCTTCGGTTGTCATTCTTTTCAGCGCATCTTCTACACGCTCACTAATCGGCTTTTTATCATCTAGATAAACTGGAACTTTGTTTTGGGCATTTGCTCCCAAAGAAGTCAGCAAAAGTAAAACAACAATTGTTTTAACGTTTTTAAACATAACAGTATTTATTAAAGCATTATAATTTACCAAAAAAGTACTAGTGGTCAAAAGTACCTTTTAATCATAATGTAAAACTAAAACGTTATCGTACATGTTAGAATTTTAAACGCAAAAAAGTAGTGACTTAAAAAATTAAAATATTGATTTACAATTATTTAAATATATTTTTAAATCAAAAAAAGTAGTGATTTTGAAATAAATTTTTAAATTTTCAATGCTATTGAACCTATTTTCATGACCATTTCTTCGAAATCATTTCGCGAAACTGCCGCTTTATTTCGAGCCCTTGTTCGATAGTTGTAAATCGTGCTTAATGAGTAACGCAAAAATGCCGCTATTTTTACACTGTCGGTAATACCGAGACGAATGAGTGCAAAAATTCGAAGCTCGGTATTTAAAAGTTCATTTTGTTTTAATACAATTTGTTCTTCAGGAATCAGCAGCGCATTAAAGTCTTTCACGAAAGTGGGATATAAATTCAGAAAGATAATATCAAAATTCTTGTATAATTCTTCCAATTCATTATCAACCAAAGTCGTTGATTTTAATATTTTATAAATTTCGTCAAACTGTTTGGCAGTGGCTTTTTTGTTTAGAATAATGCGGTAATTTTCTAATTTATTGATGTATGCCGAACAAAGACTGAAAAAGTGTGCTATATATTCTTCTTTTACATGATTGGACTCCGACAATTGTGAGTTCTTTTCCTGAAGCTGTTGATTGGTTTCGGTAATATCTTTGTTTAATTCTGCTAATTTTTGACTGGTTTCAAACAATTCTGATCGAATTTTGGAAACTTTTTTCATTTGAATATAAACGTAAATGACTGCAACTATTAAGAATAGCGAAAGTAAACTAATACACAATAAATAAATTTGCAATTCGGTTTTTCGCTTTGCTTCCTTTTCTAGATATACGGTATTGATAATCGAATATACTTCAGACATTAAAAGCGTCCTGAACTGGACATTACAATAAAGTGCATCTTCAATTGCCGACTGTGTCAGTTTGTACGCCATGTCGACATCGCCAATTTCATAAAAAACGGAGGCTAATTCCTGCAGCGAAGCATTATCTTTATTCGCATTTTTTAAATCTGATGTAGCAGAAAGCGCATAATATGTTTTTCTGAGTTCCAGATTATTCGTCGCTTCATATATTTTTGCTAAAAGATAAGTAATCATCGCATATTGCGGATTATCTTCTTTCGTAACCTTCAATAAATCTTTTAGCTGTTTTTCCGTATTGACGTATTTTTTTAAAAAGATATCTTGCGTAATCCTATTAATTTGATAATCTAAAGTATTTGGTTTTAAAACCATTAAAAGCGAATCACGATATTTTGCAATTTGCTGACGATATTCATCATTATAACTGTTGGCAGCATAATGCTCAAAAAATTCCCGATAAGAAATGTAATAATTTGGCAATAAATCCTGAGGCAAATCTTTCTTATTGATGCTTTTTATAAGTGTTTCGGACTCACGATATTTTCCAGAAGAAGAATAAAGCGTAACCAATTCCAGTTTTGCCAGATTTAAAAGTGCTGTATTCTGAAGTGCTTCAGCAATGCGAACATTCTTTTTTACATATCGAATAGCCGAATCTGAATTGAATTTCTGATACTCTATATATAATGTTTTATTGTAATTATATTCTTGTTCGGGGGTTAAACTTTCCGATTTTATTTTCTTAAAGTTTAAAATTCGCTCTTCTTTGAGCTTTACGTAATGTTGTTTGTTTTTGAGAGCGTCATTTAGTTTCGCCAAAATAACATCTTCGCTATCCAATGCGAAGGTTGGAATGCTAAATAAAAAAGCACAAAACAGTAAAAGGTGGTTCTTCACTGGAAAAAAAATAGATAGTTTAGGAAAACAAATATAATGATTTTAGATGCTAAGATACTAAGTTGCTAAGGTTCTAAGTTTTTTGTTTTGCCACGAATTACACGAATTTACACGAATTATAATTTAAAATCGGTGAGAAAAATTAGCGCAAATTTGTGTAATTTGTGGCAAAGAATACTTATTGTCTCGCAATCGGTGCCGATAAACAGCTTTCTGGAATATCAAATGCATTTACCAGAGCAACGGCATCTGGACGAATATCCCAACAGAGCTGATTAACCAATTTGCGGACAGCTTTGGTTTTTACAGCCTCCATATAACCGTCTTCTAAATACCAGCCTTTATTTTTTTCTATTTGTGAAAGCGCGTACAGTTGATATAATTTAGTCAAAATTGCTTTAGAGTTTTCATCTTCAACCGATTTTAAAGCGATTTGAAATTGCTCTAAAACAATTCGCTCTAAATACGCCTGCGCTACATCAATCATTTGGTGCTGCACAACGTTGAAAGCATCATAAGGTTCTAAACCACCGTCAATCAATTTTTTGATACGTCTTGCTGCCGAAGCTAAAATTGTTTTTTCTCTGTGAACAAAAGCTTGTAAATGAAATTCGCCGTCTAGTAAATGCTCGTCATCACTTCTGCGTGTTGCAATTGGGTTTTTCTCTGCGATTGCTGTTTTAGCATTTTCATACACATAATTAATGATTCCAAGCGAACCCATTTCTCCGAAAGATTTCCTGAATTCTGCCAGACGATTTTTGGCAACCAACTGCATTAAAACAGTGTTATCCCCTTCAAAAGTCGTATAGATTTCTGTATCGTTTTTTAAGGCATCGATTCTATTTTCAGACAAATATCCTTTTCCGCCGCACGCTTCACGACATTCTTGCAAAATATCTCTGGTACTCCAGGTAGAATACGATTTCATTCCCGCAGCCAAAGCTTCTATTTCTTGCATTTCGGCTTCGGTTCTATTTAAAAATCTGCTGGTTAAATATTGTAATGCAAAATGAACAGCATAAGTTTTCGCTAAATGCGGTAACAATCTACGTTGGTGCATTCTATAATTTAAAATCGGAACTTCAGAACCTCCTTCTGGCCCAAATTGTCTTCTTTGATCGCTGTAGCGAATGGCAATCGTTAGTCCAGATTTTGCTGCTGCTAAAGCCGAACGCGGAATCCCGATTCTTCCTCCAACCAAAGTACCTAACATGGTAAAAAATCTACGATTATCACTTGGAATCGGACTCTCAAATTCACCTTTATCATTCACAGAAGCAAAACGATCTAGCATATTATCTTTCGGAATTACAACATTATCAAAGCTAATTGTTCCGTTGTCAACACCGTTTAATCCCATTTTATGACCGCAGTCTCCGATGGTTATACCGTCTAAAACATTTCCGTTTGTATCTCGCAAAGGCACTACAAAGGCATTAACACCATAATCATGTCCGTCAATAATTAGTTTCGCAAAAACCGTTGCGGCTTGACCGTGAACAGCAGCATTTCCGATATATTCTTTTTGGGCATTTTTATAAGGCGTGTGAATCGTAAAAGTTTTATCATTATGATTGTAAGTTGCTGTAGTTTCAAGACCTTTTACATTAGATCCGTGGTGTGTTTCGGTCATGGCAAAACAACCAGGAAGTTTTAACGAACCAATATCTTTTAAGTATTTAGCATAATGTTTTTCGGTTCCTAAAGACTGAACGCTCATTCCCCAAAGTCCGAACTGAACACCGAATTTAATTACCAGACTCAAATCGTGGTAACTCAACGTTTCCATTATGGCAAAATAATCTTCTACATTTCCTCCTCCACCATATTCTTTGGGATAAGCCATGCTTCCGAGGTTTTCATCAGCTAAAATTTTACACCAATTGTAAACGGTTTGTCTGAAAACATTAATATCAGTAGAAGTTTCATAAGCAAATTCAGGTCTTGAAATAACCGATTTTACTTTTTTAATGATTGAAGCTTCTTTCCCATCCAGCAATTCTGTGATTTTCTGAATATCAAAACTGGCATTTGTTTCTGAATTTGCTGTAAATGAACCAGCTTTGGTTTTGAAGTTTTGTAATGCTTCTTCACCCAAAATTCCCAAATCATTTTCTAATTTTGTAAAATCAGATTCTATCGGTGTTAAATCTAATTCGCTTCCTGAAAGTGCTTTAGCAATATCAAAAATCGATTTGATAGAAGATGCATCTTGAATACTTTTTTCAATGTCTAATTTCCATTGTGCAAGTTCATTTCGCGAAGGCGGATTCGAAATATCCACTTTGGAAAGTAAATAGTCTTTATCATCAGCAGACAAAACATTCAAAGAATTGATAAAATCTTTTAAAGTTGAAAATTCTTTCTGTGTCAATAAATCATCTGACCACACTAAATAAAATAATGGCGTAAAGGCTTGAAGTTTGGTATTTTTCATATCAATAGTATTCGGTTTTTAATAGTTTTTTTGCCACAGACTACACTGATTATATGGATTACTGTCTTTTCGCATTTGTGGCGGAAAAATCCTTTAATCAGTGTAATCTGCGACTATTCTTTTTACACTTTATCGCATAAAAAAACAGGAATGAAAAATAATCATTCCTGCTTAAATATCCTGTTAAGATTCTGGTAATTTTCGATTTTAAACCAATAAAAAATATGAAAACTAAGAGTTAAGAACCCTTGGATATTGTGGTTAATTTCTGCTTTATGGCAAAAATATGATGTGAATTAAAAACCAACACTGCCGCAAAAATAATTCCGTATGCTGTTATTTGAAGCGGAGTAATATTTTCTTTAAAAACAAAAGCCGCTAATCCAAAAGCAATCATTGGATTGATATTCAACAACATCCCCACTGTTGACGAATTGATTCCCGAAAGCGCGTACAGGTTTAAGAAAAGCGGCACTATTGTAAATACGATTGCGATCGTTTCTATGCAGAAATAAAATTTAAATTCAGTTGGAACTGGTCCGCCGTATGCTGGATAAAAAGGCAGTAAAAACAAAGCTGCTAATGTGATGTGAAAAGTCAAAACGATAAACTTGTCAAAACCTTTATTGGCACGCTGACTTACTAAATAAGCTGCATACGTTAAACCAATAATGATACTAAAAAACATATCCATTATATCGCTGTATGAAAGCAATATACAGCCTGAAATACTTAACCCTACAGAAAGCCATTGCGTTTTCAGCAGTTTTTCTTTTAATATAAAATAAGCCAGTAAAGTCGTTAAAATTGGGCAAACCAAATAGGCCAAAGAAGCTGCTTTTACGCTGACATGATTTACCACATAAATAAAGGTGAACCAGTTTGCCATCAAAAATGCGCTTCCGCCAATATTAAGCAAAATCGATTTCCTTTTTTCTGATTTTGGTAAAGCTCTAAAAATGACAGCTGTTTCCTTTATTTGTTTTCTTTTGAATAAAAGAGCAATTAAAACCATTAAAATACCACAGCTAAAAACACGAAAAAACAAAATATCTAATGATGGATAATCGTGTATTGGTTTTAAAACCAAACTGAAAAGTCCCCATGTAATAAAGGCCGAAATTGCTGCTATGTAATACTTTGTTGTTTTCACAAAAAATTGCTTTTGATTTTATTTCTTTTGATGAAGCAAATTTCTAAAAAATAAAACAGCAATACAGATACAGTTTTTGTAAATTGCACCATAACAGTTTTTTATTTTTTATGAAAAATTCTCATTTCTTATACCTGCAATTTGCCGACCGAATCGAAAAACAGATAAAATCCGGCGTATTAAACGTGGGCGACAAACTGCCTTCTATTCGCGAAGTGTGTGCCGAAACGGGTTACAGCATGAGTACTGTGAGTAAAGCATATTATGAAGTAGAGAGCCGTTCGCTTATAGAATCAAGACCGCAGTCGGGTTATTATGTGAGTAATATTTCGGCAAGAATTATTGCAGAACCTTCGTCCAGCAGACCTGCATTGAGCCTCGAAAATATAGAAAGTGAAGATTTGATTGATTTGGTTTACGGTGACATGAAAAAAGACGTAACGATGCTTTCGCTTGGTTTTCCGTCAAACGAACTGCTTCCAATTGCCAAATTAAATAAAGGAATGCTTCAGGCGATGCGATCGCTTCCAAACAGCGGAACGAGTTATGAAGATATTCAGGGAAATCCGAATCTGCGAAAAGAAATTGCACGCTGGTCTTTTTCTTGGGGCGGTTCGTTGACAGAAGAAGATATTATCACAACTCCGGGCTGTATAAGCGCAATTTCGGATTGTTTAATGACTTTGACAAAACCGGGAGATACAATAATTACAGAAAGTCCTGTTTATTTTGGGGTTTTACAATTGGCAAAATCGCTTGGATTGTATGTAATGGAGCTTCCAACAAATATGACTACGGGAATAGAATTGGAAGCCCTGAAAAAAGCACTTTCTACTAAAAAGGTAAAAGTTTGTTTTTTAATGAGCAACTTTAGTAATCCATCGGGAAACTCTATGCCTGCTGAACACAAAAAAGAAGTAGTTAAATTAATGGAATTTTATAATGTTCCGTTGATTGAAGACGATATTCACGGCGATTTGTATTTCGGTTCAAGCCGTCCGACAAATTGTAAAACTTACGACGAAAGTGGCATTGTACTTTGCTGCAGTTCGGTTTCTAAAACTTTAGCACCGGGTTATCGTGTCGGATGGGTTTCACCAGGAAAATTCAAAAAAGAAATTCTGCGAACAAAATTGTATCATACAATCTCCTCGCCTACTATAACACATGAAGTTGTGGGGGATTTTCTAAAAAATGGACGTTATGAAAATCATCTGCGTAAGATTCGTCAGATTTTAAATCGAAACTGTACCAATTATATTAATACGGTGTTAGAATCTTTTCCGCCGGGAACAAAAGTGAGTCAGCCTCAAGGCGGATTTTTTCTTTGGGTTGAATTGGATAAAAAAATTGATACGGCTGCATTTTATCATCAGGCATTACAGCATAATATCAGCATTGCACCGGGAAGAATTTTTTCTTTTCAAAATCAGTTTTCAAATTGTATGCGCTTGAGTTTTGGACTTCCTTGGTCTAATGAATTGAGAATTGCGATTCAGACTCTGGGGAAATTGGCTCACAAACAGTTGTAAATGAATTTACAGTTTTTGACAAAGTATTTTTCTCTCGCAGATTGAGCAGATTTTGAGGATTTCCTTGACTTTAAATATTTAAAAAAATCTGCTCAATCTGCGAGAGAATTTAATCCTTTTTCAACTCTTTTTAAATCTCGACAGAATATAACTTTTATAAAATAAAAAAAGCCGGACAGCACAATGGAATACTGTCCGGCTAACAATAAAGAAACCAAAATTAAACTCTTATAATACGTAATACGCTTCTTTTTCTGTTTTTTGAGAATCCTCTTTTAATTCAAATTCTTTTAGAATATCAAATTCACTTTGATACTCGTTGAGCATTTGTTTAATATTTCTCTCAATTGTATTTGAAATTGTTGTTACAGGCGTATCTGTTGGTCTGTTTTCGAAAGGGTCCTGCAGGTGAATAGCCATTCTTTCAATCAAAAAGAAGGCTGCGGCAATTGCGGTAATCAACGGAATGGCAAACCAACTCAATACACTTGTTAATCCAAATGGTAGTAATAATATAAATAGACATAAGGTAAGACGAATGTACATACTGTATGTTGTTGGAAAAATGGTGTTTTTAATTCTTTCACATTTTCCCATTTCATCGCATAATCTTGATAAAGTGTTATCAATTTCTACCTGTTGGTACATGTTGATGCGTTTATCATTTTTTGCATTTCTAAGATCTCTCGCATGAAGCATCAAAATAGCATTTGGTACGTTTTGATGATTTTTTATAAAACGAATTTCTTCTTCGCTCACCAATCCTTTCAAGGGTTTTACAGCGTCTCTATTTCTAAGTGACTGTCCTAAACTATAACACCAGGCAATTTGTCTTTTAGCAAAATTTTCTTTGAATTCGCTTGCTTCAACAGAAAAATCAGGATCTTCATAAAACGTTAATACTTGACGGATTAAAGTTCGTGAATCGTTTACAATAGCGCCCCAGACAATTCTGGCTTCCCACCATCTGTCATAAGCCTGATTGGACTTAAAGGCAAGTAAAAGTGAAATAATCGTTCCGATCATAGTCGGAATCGCAATCGGTATATCTACAGGAAGTGTAACAAAATAATGATGAAAAATTTCAAATATTATTGTGTAAGCCATTACAAGGGCAATTTCTACTTTAATTTTCCCGAGAACGTACTTCATTGGTATTCTTTTCTTTAATAACATATTATCGGTTTTAAAATTAAATTCTTACTTCTCTCAACATACAAATGGTTTACCCATTTCTTCATATAATGAAAGTACCGGAAGTCCGAGTTTTTCATTAATATTCTCTTTTTTAATTTTCTTAAATTTGATTTTTTCGCCTTTTCTAGTTTCAACCAGCATATCAATGTTGTGTTTTGAAATGGCTTCTGATAAAAATGGAGCTGCATTTTCGTAATTATCATCAAAGTTGGAAGTCTGGCTGACAATTTCGAATGAGAAATTATCGCTCAAAAATTGCTGTACATCTTTTACGTGAATGCTGGCGTCGGCATTTTCGATATAAAGTGCTTTTGTAAAAACATCTTTATTAATTTCTGTACTTAAATGAAGGATTGGACATTTTTGGTTTCCAGCCAATTGTACAAAATATTGGTGTATTTTTTTAGTTTCCTGTTTATAAGAATGTGTCAGAATAACCAGTTTTACGGCAAAAACTTCGATAATACGTTTTAATATTGGAGCTGATATTCCGTATTGATTGTGTACTTTAAGTTTACAATTTGGCGTGTGATCTATAATATATCTGCACGTTTCTAGAACTTCTTCCTGACTTCTGGTAAGTCCAGATCTCATTTCTCTTAAAAAACTTGAAGACGAAAAAGTGTCTGGTGCTTCTGAAACTAAAACTAAAATAATTTCTGCATCAGTATTTTTCGCCTGATTAACCGCTGATTTTACCGCACAAATCGTATCATCTTTTAAAGTCGTAGGTATTAGAAAATTTTTCATATGTATAATCTTTTAGTTTATACATACAAAATAAGCGCAGTCAAATTAGAGACTTCTTAATCTAAAATTAGAATTTTCTAAGATTAAACATTAGATTTTTTAATGTTGGATTTTTTAAAGATAATTGTCACAATAGTTCCTTTATTCTGTTCAGACTGAACTTGCATTTCACCATCGTGCATTCTGATAATTTTGGATGCTAATGGAAGTCCCAAACCATAACCGATATATTTTGTCGCAATTTTTCCTCTAAAGAAAGGCTCGTATAAATGCGGAATATCTTCTGGCGGAATACCGATTCCGATATCGTTGATCGCGATTTTGATCATTTCATGATTGGCAGAAAGGGTTACAAAAACCTCATTATTATCCGAATATTTAACGCCATTTGTAATAATGTTATTAATTGCCAATTCTAACAAAGGTTTATTACAAGGCAATAATAATAAATTTGAATCTTCTGGGGCGAAATTAAGTCGAATGCTTACACGGTTATCCGGATAGATTTTATCTAAATCCGATTTTACTTCCAATAACAATTCATCAATTCGGGCAACGTCAGAAACTTGTTTTTGTCCGTCATAACCCGTTTGTGTCAATTTCAAAAGGCTTTCGGTTAAATTTCCTAATCTTGAAGCCTGACTGTAAATATTCTCTAATGACTCAACATATTCATGCTTTTCGCGCTCTTTTAAAAGCATAATTTCGGCCTCGGCAATAATTGTCGTTATTGGTGTTTTTAATTCGTGAGAAGCATTATTAATAAAATTGGCCTGAATTTCAAAAGACGTTTCCAATCGATCCAGCATATTATTAAAGGTATTCGTCAGATCTGATATTTCATCAGAATTTCGAACCTCAGGAAGTCTATTATGAAGATTAGAAGCACTGATTCTCTTTACTTCTTTGGTAATTCGCGCAACAGGATTAATAACGCGTTTGGCTAAAAATCGTCCTAATAAAAAAGCTAAAATAACAAAACCAATACCGCCAAAAACCATGATTTTGACAATATATACGATTGTGTCTTTTCCTTTTCTGTCTCTTGCGCCAACAATTACAATGTATTTTTGTTCGTTTTCCTGAAAAATCTGACCGAGATAGTACTTGTTATCTCTTTCAAAGGAATCCTTGCCCGTACTTAAAATATTGGTATAAAATGAATTGGGAAGATTTAAATTGGTATTATAATCAAAACTATTCTGGCTGTTGATTTTTAATACATATTCTTCTTCCTCGATTAATTCTTCGAGTCCGTTTTTTTTAAGATTCTTATAATACCTGATTTTTTCAGGATCTTTTTGAAAATGAATAGAAGCAACAATTTTTGACCTGTCATCTAAACGCTTTAAAAAGTGGTATCGGTTGTTTTCTCTAAATAAGAAAAACACGATAATACACAAAAGCGAGGTGCTAAAGGTTGAAAGAGCTACGTAATTAAAAGTAATTTTTTTTCTTATATCCATTTTATGGCTTTATAACATACCCCAAACCTTTCATAGTATGAATCAGTTTGGTTCCAAAAGGCTTATCAATTTTTCTTCTCAAATAAGTAATATATACATCTACAACATTGGTATTCATATCAAAATTAATATCCCATACATTGTCCAGAATCTGATCTCGGGAAACAATTCGATCTTTATTTTTTGCTAAATAATACAAAAGTTTAAACTCTTTGGCAGTCAAAATAATGTTTACACCACCTCTTTTAACCGATTTTGCGCGTCCGTTAATCTCTAAATCTGAAATTATAATGGTATCAATTTTTTCTGTGTCTTGATTTGATCTTCTAAACAATGCGTTTACTCTTGCATCTAATTCACCAAATTTAAAAGGCTTTACAAGATAATCATCGGCACCAGAATTAAGGCCTGTTACAATATTTTCGGACGTTCCTAACGCGGTCAAAAGTAAAATAGGCACAAAATTCTTTGCTGCTCTCAATCTTCTGCAGATCTCGATTCCGTTAATATCTGGAAGCATTACGTCTAAGATTACAACATCAAAAGTATAATTGTGGATCATCTCTAAGGCAGTTTTCCCATCCATGGCCACACTTACTTCATTATTGTTCTCGGCAAAACCTTTTCGCAGTATAGATAATAGATTTGGTTCGTCTTCGACTATAAGTAATTTCATCTCCAGAAGTTTGTATATACAACAAAAATAAGGATTGAATTTAACATAACCATCACGACTTTAGAAATTATCCGCAATTTGTGCAAATAAAAAAAGCAGACTCGTAAGTCTGCTTCTTTATAAATTATTTTTAAGAATAAAATTCTTAATTTTTAAAATTAAAGCTCACAACAGCCCCAAGTCCAAATTGAAAAGTTGATATATAATCATCGACAACAACTGGTCCAACCCAATATGACCAATAATAGCTCTCCCCGACCGCCGCCGACATAGATTGCAAATATGCATTAAGATTTACGGAAACCGATGAAGCAGTTTTAATTTTTACACCGCCTTTTATATCCTAGGCAAAATAAGTACCACTTCCTCCTTGGGGATTTTCTACAATACCAACCCCTGCACCTTTTCAACATATTACATATTAAAAAACATAAAAAAAGCCGTCAATAAAATGACGGCTTGTTATTAAATTATTTATATAAAAATCTATTTTGTTATAAATTTAGGATGGATCAAGTTTTCTAAAGAATAGATTTCATCCCATTTTTCCTGCGTGATTAATTTTCTTTCTACAACCGTAATTTGGTGAACACTTTTTCCAGTTTTTAAAGCCTCGCCAGCAATACTAGCACTTTCTTCATAACCCAAAATCGGATTCAATTGCGTAACGATTCCGATACTGTTCATCACCAAGTTATAACAATGATCTACGTTTGCTGTAATACCGACGATACATTTGTCAATTAAAGTCTGAATTGCATTAGAAAGATAATCTAACGAAGTAAACATTGCAAAAGCAATAACGGGTTCCATTACATTCAATTGCAATTGTCCTGCTTCTGCTGCCATTGTAACAGTTAAATCCTGACCAATAACATAAAAACAAGTTTGGTTAACAACCTCAGGAATTACAGGATTTACTTTTCCAGGCATAATTGAAGATCCTGGTTGACGAGCTGGAAGATTAATTTCGTTAAATCCAGTTCTTGGTCCAGAACTTAACAAACGTAAATCGTTACAGATTTTCGAAATCTTAACAGCAGAACGTTTTAAAGTTCCCATAATCTGCACGTAAGCACCTGTATCTACAGTTGCTTCGATTAAATCTGGAGAAAGCGTTAAAGGAATTCCAACCTCATCGGCCAGATATTTTACGCACAATTCTGGATAACCTTCTGGCGCATTGACTTTTGTACCAATTGCCGTTGCTCCCATATTGATTTCTAATAATAATTCCTGCGCATTTTTAAGACGAATAATGTCTTCTCCAATGGTAGTGGCGTACGCTTTAAATTCCTGACCTAAAGTCATCGGAACAGCATCTTGCAATTGCGTTCTTCCCATTTTCAAGACTTCTTTGAACTCTTCTCCTTTTTTAGCGAAAGCAACTTCTAGACCTGCAAAAGTTTTAATAAAGCTTTCCATTTTAAGATACAAAGCAATTCTAAAAGCCGACGGATAAGCATCGTTTGTAGATTGTGAACAGTTTACGTGATTATTTGGATGTAGAAATTGGTATTCTCCTTTTTTATGACCTAAATATTCCAAACCAATATTAGCGATAACCTCATTGGCATTCATGTTTACAGAAGTTCCAGCACCACCCTGAATCAAATCGCTTACAAATTCCTGATCAAATTTTCCCGCAATAACCTGATCGCTTCCGTGACAAATTGCTTCTGTAAGTTTAGGATCTAAAGCGCCACAATCTTTATTTGCCAAAGCAGCTGCTTTTTTCACATAACCTAAAGCTTTAATAAACAAAGGTTCTTTTGAAATTGGAATACCGGTAATATTAAAATTCTCAACCGCTCTAAAAGTCTGGATTCCGTAATACAAATGATTCGGAATTTCTAATTCTCCCAAAAAATCATGTTCTTTTCTTGTTGCTCCCATATATAAAAATAGATCAATTTTAAAGTAAAAAATAAGTGTAAAGCTACAGTATTTTATGCATTAAAAATGTGAATGAAATCAAAATGATTTTTAATTTTCTAGGGCTTTTTTTATTCTAAAGTAGTACCTTTTCACTCTCAAATAATTTTTGAAAAAGTTGAAAAAAGAGAGTGAATATTTTCTTGATAAAGAATACAATACAATTATTTACGCCAAAGACGATCTGAATTTTAAGGATTTTGAGTGCTGCGTTTTTAATAATTGTAATTTTTCTGCATGCACTTTTCTAGCCGTAACTTTTATTGACTGTACTTTTAATGATTGTATTTTTAGTGAAGCCAAAATTAATTATGTTGCTTTTAGAGGTGTTACTTTTTATCGTTGCGAAATCAAAGAAGTTAATTTTGCAATGTGCGATAAATTGATTTTTGAAGTTCATTTTTATGACTGCATTTTGGACTTTTCGAAATTTTATACTTTAAAAATAAAAGGTACAACTTTCAACAGCTGCAGTCTTATTGCCGTTGATTTTATGGCTGCAGATTTAACCGAAGTTCTTTTTGATAATTGCGATTTATACCGCTCAGAGTTTTCAAAAGCAATTGCGAATAAAGCTAATTTTAGAACAAGTTTTAATTATACTATTGATCCATCAAAAACAAAATTAAAGAAAGCTGTTTTTTCTTTGAAAGAAGTAAAAGGGTTATTGTTTAAACATGATGTGATTGTGACGTAGTAAATAATACGCGAATAAAACGGATTTGCTATCGCAAAGACGCGGATTTACACAGATTTTAAAAATCTCAATTGCCTCCAGCTTTAGTTGGAGGTTTTTCAAATAAACAAGAAGGGCTTTAGCCAAATATAAGTTTTGGCTAAAGCCTTTTTTGCATTAAAATTCTATACCCACAGCTAAAGCTGTAGGCAATTCATATATTCAATTAAACAATCGTTTTTAAATCAGTGTAAATCCACGCCTTTGCGATAGCAAATCTGTCTTATCCGCGTTCAAAATTTGGCAGTTTTTCAAAAAATCAAATTCGCTTTCCCATTACATAATCCTCCATTAAGTACCCGTTTCCAATTTCTATATCAACGGTTTCTTTAATTTCGAATCCTAGTTTTTTATAGAAATTCAAAGCAGTATTAAAACGATTTACATTTAATAAAAGTTCTTTTGAATGGTTTTCTAAAGCCATTTTCTCAATTTCATCAAAAACAATTTTGCCGAAACCTTTTCCTTGCGTTTCTGGTAGAAGATAGATTTTATGAATTTTGGTTACAGCTTCGTTTTTATAATTATGTTCGATTCCGATAAAACCAATTATGCCATCAGCATCTGAAATTAAATAAAATAACTGTTCTTTATTCTGAATTTGTTTCGTTAGAGCTTCATCAGAATAAATTAAATCTAACATATACTCTAATTGTGCAGCGGTTAGAATTTCGCCATATGTTATAGGCCAAGTAATATTTGCAATCTCTTGAATTATAGCAATATTTTCAATTGATGCTTCGGTAATTGTAATCATATTATTTTGTAAAAACTTGATTTTCTTGTTCGCTTACGCGGATGAAAGTCGTTCGTTTTGTTAATTCCTTTAATCTTGAAGCGCCGACATACGTACACGTGCTTCGAATTCCTCCTAAAATATCTAAAACCGTATAAATCACATCGCCTTTAAACGGAACCTGAACTGTTTTTCCTTCGCTTGCGCGATATTCTGCAACGCCGCCAGCATGTTTATCCATTGCTGTTTTCGAACTCATTCCGTAAAATTGTTTGAATTTTTCACCTTTAATCTCGATTAATTCACCACCGCTTTCGGTATGTCCAGCAAGCATTCCTCCTAACATTACAAAATCGGCTCCAGCGCCAAAAGCTTTAGCAACATCGCCTGGAGTTGAGCATCCGCCGTCACTTATGATATGCCCGCCTAAACCGTGCGCAGCATCAGCACATTCTATAATAGCCGATAATTGCGGGTAACCAACACCTGTCTTAACACGTGTAGTACAGACAGAACCTGGACCAATCCCAACTTTTACGATATCGGCTCCAGCCAAAAGCAATTCTTCGGTCATTTCGCCTGTAACGACATTTCCTGCAATGATAATCTTATCGGGATATTGTTTTCGGGTTTGTTTTAAAAACTGAACAAAATGCTCTGAATAACCATTTGCAACATCAATACAGATAAACTTTAATAAAGGATTTGCAGTAATTATTTTTCCGATTTTATCAAAATCTTCTTTTCCTGTTCCCGTACTAACGGCAATATAATTATAGAAATCTGGGCTTGCATCATTTAGAAAATGATTCCATTCTTCTAAAGTATAATGCTTATGAATAGCTGTAAAAAGCTTTTCTTTTGCCAAAACCTTGGCTATTTCAAAAGTTCCAACGGTATCCATATTGGCCGCCATAATCGGAATTCCTGTCCAATTTGCCGTGCTGTGCAAAAACTTAAAATTTTGTTCTAAACTAACTTCAGATCTACTTTTAAGCGTTGATCTTTTGGGTCTAAACATGACATCTTTAAACCCTAATTTTAAGTCCATTTCTATTCTCATAGTTCGAGATTTTGGTTACTCTCAAATATAGGGAATTTTAGATTTTAGAATGTAGATTTTAGATTAATATACTAAACGTTTATTTTGAACGCGGATTAAACTGATTCGCTTTCGCGAAAACGCGGATTTGAAACTGATTTTTTAAAATTATTTCTCAGAGATTCGCAGAGATTACTCAAAGATTCACAAAGTTTTTTTAACTTGAAACCTGAAACCAAAATAAACTTGAAACACAAAATTTACCCGTGAATCGTTTCTCCTTTTCCGTAATTGGTAATGATTGATTCTTCAAATGCTAACCATTCTCTCCAGCGTTTTTCTACATCGATTCCAACTCCATATTTACGTGCGTAAGTGATAAAAGTTGTATAATGTCCTGCTTCACTTTCCATTAATTCTCTATAGAAAACAGCTAATTCTTCGTCTTGAATATTTTCAGATAAAACTTTGAAACGTTCACAGCTTCTGGCTTCGATCATGGCAGAGAATAAAAGTCTTTCAACAAGACCCGAAACACGGCTTCCGTCGCCGCTTTTCTTCATGTATTGGTACAATTCGTTAACGTAATCGTCTTTACGCTCGCGTCCTAATTTTAATCCGCGTTTGATGATGATATTATGAACCTGCTCAAAATGATCGATTTCTTCTTTGGCTAAAGCCAATAAATCTTTCACTAAATCTTGATGTTCAGAATTGTTTGTGATAATCGTAATCGCGTTTGTTGCTGCTTTTTGCTCGCACCATGCGTGATCGGTCAGGATTTCTTCAATGTTTTTCTCAACAATATTTACCCATCTTGGGTCGGTTGGTAATTGTAATCTTAATACGCCCATGTTATATTTTGTTTCAGGTTTATTTTGTTTCAGGTTTCAAGTTTCTGCTTCATGTTAGTTAAAACGAAAAAAGTTTAAAGTTTTGCTCTACGTTATATTTCCGCATTACAAAACTTTAAACTTGAAACCTGAAACTTTAAACTTTATCTTAGTATTTGAAAATCGGTCTTTCGCTCATCATTTCGTTTACTTCAGCAGCTACTTCTTCGATAAGATCTTCGTTGGTATGATCAGAAATAACTTTATCGATTAAAGCTACGATAGTTTCCATATCAGCTTCAACTAAACCACGAGTTGTGATTGCAGCTGTTCCTACACGAATACCAGACGTGATAAATGGTGATTTATCATCAAATGGAACCATGTTTTTATTTACTGTGATTTCTGCTTTTACTAATGCATTTTCTGCTTCTTTACCAGAAATATTTTTATTTCTTAAGTCAATAAGCATCATGTGGTTATCAGTTCCGCCAGAGATAATTTTGTATCCTCTTTTTACGAAAGCATCTGCCATTGCATTTGCATTTTTCTGCAATTGCATAGCGTATGTAAAGAATTCATCTTTTAATGCTTCTCCAAATGCAACCGCTTTAGCAGCGATAATGTGCATTAAAGGTCCACCTTGATTTCCTGGAAAAACAGCTAAGTCTAATAATGAAGACATCATTCTGATTTCTCCTTTTGGAGTTGTTAATCCTTGTGGATTTGGGAAATCTTTCCCCATTAAGATCAAACCTCCACGTGGTCCTCTTAATGTTTTATGCGTTGTTGTAGAAACAATATGACAATGTGGAATTGGGTCATTCATTAATCCTTTTGCAATAAGACCTGCTGGGTGCGAGATATCTGCAAATAAGATAGCTCCAACGCTGTCAGCAATTTGTCTGAAACGAGCAAAATCCATATCACGAGAATAAGCAGAAGCTCCAGCGATGATTAATTTTGGCTGCTCTTTTGTAGCAATTTCTTGAATTTTATCATAATCTAAACGACCAGTTTCAGCATCTACACCGTAAAAAACCGGGCGGTATAAACGACCTGAAAAGTTTACAGGAGAACCGTGAGTTAAGTGACCTCCATGAGATAAATCAAAACCTAAAATTGTATCACCAGGATTTAAACAAGCATGGTAAACAGAAGTGTTTGCTTGAGAACCAGAGTGCGGCTGTACATTTGCGTATTCAGCACCAAATAATTCTTTGGCTCTGTCAATAGCAATCTGCTCAATAACATCAACTACTTCGCAGCCACCATAGTATCTTTTACCAGGATAACCTTCAGCATATTTATTAGTTAAAACAGACCCAGCTGCTGCCATTACTTCATCACTTACAAAATTTTCAGAAGCAATAAGTTCTAGTCCATGAATTTGTCTTTCTTTTTCCTCTTGGATAAGATCAAAAATTTGTTCGTCGCGTTGCATTTTTTCGTTTTTCGTTAATTTCCTGCAAAAATACAAAAAAACGTTTGCCATACTGCTAGATTATGATATATTTGACATGTATTTTTTCAACAAATAATTAACACAAGACATGCCGATAACCGCCAACGATACCAAAAGAAAATCATGGTTAGAAGTGCCAGAAAATAGCGACTTCCCTATTCAAAACATCCCTTTCGGTGTATTTCTTACCAAAGAAAATGTCGTTACTGTAGGAACTAGAATTGGCGATTATGCTATAGATTTAGGGGCTTTACAACAATTAAACTATTTTGAAGGAATAGATTTAACCGATGATATGTTTATGCAGGACACGCTGAATGATTTTATTTCTGACGGAAAAAAAACATGGCGTTTGGTCCGAAATCGCATCGCAGAAATTTTTGATGCCGAAAACCCACAATTAAGAGATTCCACAAAACATCGCGATATTGTTATATTTAAAATAGAGGATGTAGAAATGCAATTACCTGTTTTAATTGGCGATTATACCGACTTTTATTCTAGTAAAGAACATGCTACAAACGTAGGTAAAATGTTCCGCGATCCAGAAAATGCTTTATTGCCAAACTGGTTACACATTCCGGTTGGATATCATGGAAGAAGTTCTACAATTGTTCCGTCTGGAATTCCGGTTCACCGTCCAATGGGACAAACTTTACCAGTTGGACATGATACACCAGTTTTTGGCGCATCTCGATTGGTAGATTTTGAATTAGAAACTGCCTTTATTACGACTGATGTAAATGTAATGGGTGAAAATATTCCTACTTACGAAGCAGAAGATTATATTTTCGGAATGGTTTTATTGAATGACTGGAGCGCGCGCGATATTCAGAAATGGGAATATGTACCTCTTGGGCCATTTTTAGCCAAAAACTTTGCGACATCTATTTCGCCTTGGATTGTAACAATGGATGCTTTGGAACCTTTTAGAACTAAAGGTCCGAAACAAGATCCTACTCCACTTCCATATCTTCAAACAAAAGGAAAAAAAGCTTTTGATATTCATTTAGAAGTTTCATTAAAACCTGAAGATCAAGAAGAAACTGTTATTTCGAGATCAAATTTTAAATATTTATACTGGTCAATGAGCCAGCAATTGGCGCATCATACGTCTAACGGATGCCGTATCAATTCTGGTGATATGATGGGTTCTGGAACTATTTCTGGTCCAACTCCGGATAGTTTTGGCTCTATGTTGGAATTAACTTGGGGCGGAAAAAATCCGTTAAAGTTAAACGGCGGTGAAGAACGTAAATTTATTGAAGATAATGATACGGTTATTATTCGTGGTTTCTGCGAAAATAAAGAAGTAAGAATTGGTTTTGGAGAAGTTTCAAGTCAATTATTACCTCCTTTTATCAGACAATGAAGAGAAGATAGCATACATTAAAATAAAAAAGCTTGTTAGAATAAAAACTAACAAGCTTTTTTATTTTAGAATTATCTAAAGTTTTATTTCACGCAGATTTAAAAAGACACAAGCAGATTTAGCTGATTTTTTTAAATATATGATCAAAAAACTAATTAGATCTGTAAAACAAATATACAGAAAGAGTCCTTTAGTCCAAAAGCACTTTTACCCAAACCAATCGATGATCTGAACTTGATTCACGTTTTTCGACCAATTCTGACATTGGCTCACCTTTAGCTGGCCAGAATACACCATTATTGATTACCTTAAAACCAAGTTTAGAAGGCAATACATAATCAGCGCGCATTCTCCAAAATGCAGTATGATTAACTGCCAAAGGATTTTGAGGACTATGTTCAGCACCTCCTTTACTGGCAGGTATAAGTTCGCTATTTACTTTCGGGTTTTCAAGCAGTGACTTTATTCCTTCTGCGATTGCGTTTCCTTCAACCGGAGAAGCATTTTGGTCACCGACTATAACAAATTGAGAATTCGCGGGCAAGCCTCCTTTTACACCTTTATCATCATAAATGTACGAAGCAGCATCATCCGAAATATAGTCTTTCCAGAAGCGAATTTCATCATGATTTCTTTTTCCATTGCGATCTTCTGGACCATCAAAAGAAGGAGGAGTCGGGTGACTGGCTAAAATATGAACCGTTTTTTTGCCAATTTGAACAGGAACGTCCCAATGAGATTTGGATGATAACGGAAATTGTGCCCATGCCACTTTGCTATACCAATCTGATCCATCCGCCTTTTTAGTAAGTAATACGCCAGGCATATCTTTCCATTTAAAATTTTGAAAAGTACGAACCGCCTTAACATCAATAGGATATTTTGACAAAAGCACCATCGCGTATTGACCTGGATACATACCAAATCCCCAAGCATCACTTCCAAAATCTTCCAACTTTCCGTCATCGTTCAAATCGAAAGGACTTGGCTGACCCGTATTTACAGTTGAATAATAATAGTAAGGATAATCAATTGCCTCTGCACCGCCTTGCCCTACTTTTAAATAATTTTTAATAAAAGCCTTTACGCCAAGTTTAGGATTTTCAATATAATCAAACTCGTTTAGCAGAATAACGTCAGGCCTTACGGTCTGAATAATCTGCGCGATATTTTTGATTTGAGGATTTTTTCCTGAATTAAGTTCATTGATCAATATCTGCTCTGAGTTTCCTTTTGTTCCTCTTGGCGAATAATTCTCAGATTCCATACTTACATTGTAGGTAGCAAATGTAATTTCAGGATTTTTTTGTGAATCAATCTGTGAGAAAATTGCTCCGGAAGAAAGCAAAGAAAGGACGAAAAATATTTTATTCATATAATAATTAAAGCTGCATTTCTGCATTGTTGAATGCACGAATATAAGAAAGGTTGTTGAGACCCTCGATAGTTTATTATGTTAAGTATATGTCAAAAAAAAGCTGCCACTAAAAGTGACAGCTTAAATATTATAAATAGTTTTTATTGGTAAATGAAAGAAATCCTTCATTTATCCAAAATCTATTTCATTATCAGTAAAAATTTACGCTGGAATTTGTTGACTTAAACAATGTAAAGTTCCAAATCCCCAGATAAAATCAATACAACTTATTCCGATTACTTCACGGTCTGGGAAACATTCTGATAAAATATTCAATGCCACTCTGTCATTGCTGTCGTTGAATGTCGGCACTAAAACGCAATTATTCAAAATTAGGAAGTTAGCATAACTTGCCGGCAAACGTAAATCTTCAAAATCAACACGTTTTGGCATTGGCAGCGCCACGATTACTGGTGATTTTCCATTTTCTAATTTTGCATTTTGAAGACGCTTCAAATTATCTTGCAATGGTTTGTAATTTGAATCGTTTTTATCAGTTTCTACAATCGTTACAATAGTATCTTCGTTTACGAATCGGCATAAATCGTCGATGTGTCCATGTGTGTCGTCTCCTTCAATTCCGTCTCCTAACCAAATTACATTTGTAACTCCTAGATATTCTTCAAAAACAGCTTCATAATCTTCTTTTGTAAACCCTGCGTTTCTAACCTGAATTGTTGGATGCATTAAACACTCTTCAGAAGTCAATAACGTTCCTTTTCCGTTTACATCGATCGCTCCGCCTTCTACAATTACTGGTTTTCCTTTGTACATAACCTGCGTTAACGGTACATCAATAAAATCAGCTACTTTACCTGGAACAAATTTATCTAATTGATAGTTTTTATATTTAGCCCAGCCGTTGAAATTAAAATTTAAAGCTTCTCTTTTTGAACCGTTTTTTACAATAATCGGCCCAGAATCACGCATCCAGCTTCTGTTGGTTTTATGAATAATAAAAGAAATATTTGCAAGATTAACGCGAGCTCTTTCAAGCATTTCGGCTACTTTTTCTTTTAGTTTTTCATCGGCAACAACCAAAAAAACAGTTTCAAAAGTCGCTACTTTTTTAATAAACTCTACAAAAGCCCACTGAACAGCCTCGTATTTTCCCGGCCAGTCATTCCCATTATGCGGAAAACATAATACAATTCCTTGTTGCTTTTCCCATTCTGCTGGAAATCTTCTATTATTTGTTGACATAAATTGATTTCTATTTTTAAGAGTTTACAAAGATAATCATTCGTAAGGATTATGAAAACCAAGCTTAATAAAACCGCGAATAAATTAATTTTAAAGACTTGTTTGGAATTTATTTTTCAATATGAAATGTAACTATATTTGTTCCAATCGCACTTGTATATACACTCATGAAAATACTCGATTTTTTAAAAAACACATTTAGCAAAAACAATAAAAATTATAAACGAAATTTAGCGTTACTACTATTCTTTGCGCTATTTCTTCTTTTTAGCAACATTGAAATTGCATCATTATTTTTTGGAGGCGGATTTATTTATGGTGGATTTTATATGAGAAATTATACCAAAAAGATCGAAAAAAACGGAATCAAAACCAAAGCTAAAATTGTTGATTTTAAAATTGTGGAAGTAAAAAAAAGAAGACGATCAAACTATCCTGGAAAAAGTGGTTATGAAAAAATCAAACTTTATTTTCCAATTGTAGTGTTTAAAGATAAAAATGAGAATGAAATAACTCATGAAGTGGATTCAAATACAAATTTTAGACAAGTCAACGATTTAATTGATATTATATATCTAAATAGCAGTAATGGATATCAAGTACTAATTGACAGCAATTGGAGAATGTCACAATTCTATATTATATTGATACTAATTGGTTTTTATTTTTTCGTAACTGGTTTATTTGCTGCGATAAGCTGGCTTTCAATGTGAAAAATTTAAAAATAGTTTCTTCAAATTAACTTTTCCCTTGAAATATCTTCCTAAAATTAAGTTAAAGATTAAATAATAAACTCTTAATATTCACTCTATTTCTCGTTGTTATTTTTGGCAAAACTAAAAACTAACACATGAAAAATTTATCAATCTCATTATTAGCTGTATTATTTATACTTGCCAGCTGTAATAATGACGAGAACTCAAACAACGAACCAGAAGTTGTTGTAAATGAGAATCCAGCTACTTTTAAAGAAATTGGATCAATCACTATCGGCGGAGAAGCTGCTGCTGAAATTTCTGCATACTGCGAAAAAACAAAAAGACTTTTTACTGTAAATAACAGCGGTGTAAACCAAATTGATGTTATAGATATTACAGACCCGACAAAACCAGTAAAAGTTGCAAAAATAGATTTAGCTGCTTACGAAGGTGCCGCAAATAGTGTTTCGGTTTTCGACGGGAAACTTGCTGTTGCTTTAGAATCGACTGCAAATAAACAAGGAAATGGAAAAGTCGTAGTTTTCAATACTTCTGATTACAGCTTAATCAAACAAGTTACGGTTGGGGCTTTACCTGACATGGTTACTTTTTCTCCTGACGGAAAATTTATTATGACAGCTAACGAAGGCGAACCAAACACCGATTATTCTCAAGACCCTAATGGAACGATTTCTATTATCGAAACAGCTTCATATTCTGTAACAACTTTAGATTTTTCTTCTTTCAGCAGTCAGGTTGCAGCTTTAGCCAAAGACGGATTCAGAATCTCAAAGGTTGCTAAAAGTTTTGCTCAGGACATTGAACCAGAATACATTACTATTTCTGACGATTCAAAAACAGCTTGGGTAACTTTGCAAGAAAATAATGGCGTAGCAAAAGTAGATTTGACTTCTAAAACTATTACAGCTATTTATCCTTTAGGTTTAAAAGACTTTAATACGACTGAAAACGCAATTGATGTAAGTGATAGTGATGATAAAGTTGCATTTAATCCTTGGAAAGTAAAAGGAATGTATATGCCAGATGCTATCAGCCATTTTTCTGCTAACAATGTTCCTTATTTCGTTACTGCAAATGAAGGTGATGCAAGAGAATATACTGCAAATACTGACATTAAGAGAATGAAAAACATGAAATTGGACGCTACTGTTTTTCCTGATGCTGCTACTTTAAAATTAGATGCTAATTTAGGAAGATTAAATCTTGTTGCTGATATGGGAGATACAGACGGCGATGGTGATTTGGACGAAATGGTGAGTTTTGGTGCGCGTTCTTTTTCTATCTGGAACGGAAATACTGGAAAAATTGTTTACGACAGTAAAAATGATGTTGATAAGAAAACATACGAATTAGGCACTTATGACGATAAACGAAGCGACGACAAAGGTTCTGAGCCTGAAGCTGTAGTTGCAGCCAAAATGGGAAGCCAAAATATATTATTTGTAGGTTTAGAAAGATCTGATGCTTTTATGACTTATGATGTTACAAATCCAGCTTCTCCTCAGTATTTACAGACTGTAAAAACAGGCGATGCACCAGAAGGAATTTTATTTATTCCAGCTTCTAAAAGTCCGACTAAGAGGAGTTTACTGGTTGTAAGCAGTGAAGGAGACGGGTCTATAAAATTCTATCAGCCTGATTTGAAATAATCTAAATTTTATCAAAAATTAAAAAAGAACAAAATATTAAATTTTGTTCTTTTTTTTGCTTTTTATTGTGCTTTATTTAAGCATTTTACATAATTAAAAGCCAAAACATGGAAATTATGTAATAGCATATAGAACACATTCTAAAACACGTGGTCTAATTTTGCTCATGAGTTTAAAATAAAAACAATTAAATTTTTGATATCATGAAAAAGAAATTAGTATCCGCCTCATTATTATTACTATCATTCGCCGCTGGCGCACAAAATATGGCTACCACATCTGCAAAGCCTTCTGTTGATCAGCCAGAATACAACAAATGGTCTATTGAACTTAACGGAGGTGTTAACAAACCAACAAGAACAATGACTCCTGGATACACTACCGAAACTGCAAACTTCTTTCACGGAGATTTAGGTGTAAGATATATGTTCAATCCAAAATTCGGTTTGAAATTAGATGTTGGGTATGACCAATTTAAAGAGAAAAAAAATACTCCAGATTTTGAAAGCAGATATGTTAGAGCTAGTTTGCAAGGTGTTGTAAACGTTGGACGTGCATTGAACTTTGAAACATGGACCAATACTTTAGGACTTTTAGCACATGGTGGTTTTGGAGTTGCTCAAATCAGCACTGAAACTGGTTTTGGAGGACAAGATTATGTAGCTCACGGAATCGCTGGTTTAACTGGACAAATCAGATTAAGCAACAGAGTAGCTTTAACTGGGGATCTTACAGGAATTGTTAACGGTAGACAAAACTGGAACTTTGATGGAATGGGAAATACTACAACAGGTTCTTTTGATGGAGTTTTATTGAATGCTTCTGTTGGTTTAACAGTTTACTTAGGTAAAAATCAAAAACATGCTGACTGGTATTCTGAAGAAAATGAAAGACTAAACAAATTAGAAGACAGAGTTACTACTATCGAAACTAATCTTATTGATACTGATAAAGATGGTGTTGCTGATTTGTATGATTTAGAGCCAAATACAATTGCGGGAGTTGCTGTTAACACAAAAGGACAGTCTATTGACACTAATCAAAATGGTGTGCCGGATGAATTAGAAAGTTATTTAGACAAAACTTACGAAAAGAAAGGTGCTGGAACTGCAACAAACAATACTGTTGAAGAATTAATCAACGGTGGTTATGTGAATGTTTATTTCGATTTTAATTCGTCTAAACCAACAAACGCGTCACTTTCTGGTGTTGATTTCTTAGTGAAATACTTGAAAAACAATCCTGGAAAATCTGCTGATATTATTGGTTATGCTGACGAAATTGGAAACACTAACTACAATACTGAATTATCAAGAAAAAGAGCTGAAGCTGTGAAAAAAGTAGCTGTAAATGCTGGAATTGATGCTTCTAGATTAAATGTAGTTGCTAATGGTGAAGATACTTCTGTGAATAAAAATTCTAAAGAAGCTCGTCAAATCGTGAGAAGAGTTACTTTCCAAGTAAAATAAATTCTTGTTATATATATTTTTTTGAAAGGACGGTTTCTAGTTTGAAACCGTCTTTTTTTATTGCATTTGAAAGACAAAAAAAAAGGACAAAATGTATATTTTGTCCTTTTACTGTTTAAAATAAATCGATATTATTTATCAATTGCTCTTTTTGTAATATCTCCAAAAGCATCAATTCTTCTATCTCTAAAGAAGGGCCAGTTTTGACGAACATTTTCTTGTAAATCTAAATCAACCTCAGCAATTAGGATTTCTTCTTTATCATGAGAAGCCTGAGCTAAAATTTCTCCTTGCGGTCCAGCAATGAAAGAAGCTCCCCAGAACTGAATTCCTTCTGTTCCGTCGATGTATTTTTCAAGACCGATTCTATTCGCTGCTGCAACAAAAACTCCATTTGCAACTGCGTGACCTTTCATTACATTCATCCAAGCACCATATTGGTTTTCTCCGTATTGTTCTTTTTCTTTTGGATGCCATCCAATTGCTGTTGGGTAAAATAAAACTTCTGCACCTTTAAGCGCTGTAATACGAGCCGCTTCTGGATACCATTGATCCCAGCAGATTAATGTTCCAACAGTTCCTTTTTTAGTTTCAATTGCTTGAAAACCTAAATCTCCTGGAGTGAAATAGAATTTTTCATAGAAGTGCGGATCGTCTGGAATATGCATTTTACGGTATAAACCAGCTTCTGTACCATCAGTATCAATGATATAAGCACTATTATGGTAAATTCCAGCCATTCTTTTTTCAAAGAAAGGAACAATAATAACTACTCCAAGTTCTTTTGCCAATTCGCTGAAAGCAATAAATGAAGTACTGTACAATGGCTCTGCTAATGCAAAATTATCTACATCTTCACTTTGACAGAAATAATGACTGCTATATAATTCTGGAAGTAAGATCACTTCTGCACCTTGACTCGCAGCATCTCTTACCCAGCTGATACATTTCTTAAGATTATTTTCGGCAACATCATTCAGATTTAATTGAATAACCGATACTTTATATTTTCTTTTCGCCATGACATAAAATTTAGAGTGCAAAAGTAGTAAATTTTGAAGGAATGGCAAAGTATACTGGAACATCAGATTTCTAAGCAACATTTTTTATTAACAAAAATTACATTACATAAAACAAAACAATTATTAATTACTATATATTTGTTCAGTATTTTAAGGTTAATTATCAATATTCTATTAAATCTATGGCAAAAAACTACTTTTTCACATTATTAATTACATTTATATCCTTGTGTGCTTCGGCGCAATGTCCTAACGGCATCATTTTCAACAATCAAGGAATGGTTGACTATTTTGCAGTTCAATATCCAAACTGTACAACTATAAACGGAGATTTAATTTTAGATTCGGATGCGAGCGGTCATATAAACAATTTAAATGCCCTAAATAAAATCACAAAAATAACAGGAAATCTTATTGTTACACAACATAACATCACTGTACATAGTCTCTCTGGATTAGAAAATCTGACTTATGTAGGTGGGAAAATTTATATTGTTGATACTTGGATGGACGATATTTCTCCTTTAAAAAGCCTTAATTATGTAGGTGGAGATGTTGAAATTAGCGGTAATCATATTCGCGATTTTTCTCCATTAAATACTCTTACCTACATCGGCGGCAGTCTAACGTTGACTAATGATTCAAATTACTGCAGTGCTACTGGATTAAAATTAAAAGTAACTAATATTCCAGGCAATTTGTCTTATTATATTGAATGTATTAATGATACTGACGCGAGTCCACTGGCTTCAATAAAAACTGTAGGAGGAGATTTCAATATTGCTCATCAAAAAATCACTGCATTAGGTTTAAATGCCCTAGAATCAGTAGGAGGCATTTTTAGCATTCAATGCCCGTCATTAAATACTTTAGACGATTTAACTTCTCTAAAAAGTCTTGGCGGACTAAGCATTCAAGGTTCTAAGATTACTACTTTGAATGCATTCAATAAAATTACAACATTACCAAAGGGTCTATATCTTTCGTCAAACGAAAAAATAAACTCACTAGCAGGATTAAACAACATAAAAACAATTAACAATCGATTAGATATTGAAAATAACAACACATTAACTTCAATCAACGAACTGGCTAATACAGATTTTAAAGGTCTAACTTATTTAGAAATTTCATCAAATAAATCTCTTTCTATGTGTCAGGAATTAAATGTATGCAATTATTTGGCTTCTGGAAATGAAAGTTACATAAGAGGAAATGCAGGCGGATGTGCTGATTTTGACAAATTGATAGAGACCTGTAATTCAACATGGAAAAACACAATATCAGGAACGGCTAAAATTGATCTTGACGGAGACGGATGCGGCGGATTAAATGATCTGCCGATGGCAAACAAAATGATTCAAGCCACAAATGGCACAGACACCTACAGCACTTTTACAGATTCTAAAGGAGCTTATAAAATGTATGTTCCAACAGGCAGTTATACAGTTTCTACAACTGTTTCTCAGATTAATTATAGCTTAACTCCTCCTAATATACGAGTTAAATTTCTTGGAGTTGGAGAAAAGGCAATAGCTGATTTTTGTGCTGCTCCAATTAAAATTTTTAACGATGTTAAAGTAACTATTGCACCAAATGTGAGTGCACGTCCGGGATTTGAGATATCATATATTATAACATATAACAATAAAGGCACTAGTGTCATGAACGGAAATGTCGATTTTTCTTTTGACAATACAAAAATGACTTACTTAAATTCATCTGAAGAAGTAAGCGCAGAGTCAACTGATAAATTATCTTGGAATTATACTAATCTTTTACCTTTTGAATCACGAAAAATTATTGTAAAATTTAAAATTCTTCCTCCGCCAATTGTAAATAGTAATGATATTATTAAAACATCAGCTGTAATAAGTCCACTTCAGGATGATTATATCATAAGTGATAATACATTTACACTAAATCAGCGAGCTGTCAATTCTTACGATCCAAATGATAAATTAGCTTTGGGAGGTGATACTTATATAAAAGAAAGTTCTCCAGCTATCGTTTACATGGTTCGTTTTCAAAATACGGGGACAGCATCTGCCATAAATATCAAAATTGAAGATGTATTTGATGCACAATTATCGGCTAGTTCAATTGATATAATAGCAATGAGTCATCCCGGAAGAATTGAAATTAAAAATAATAAAGCCGAATTTATATTCGATAATATAAATCTTCCTGACAGCAAAACAGATGAACAAAATAGTCATGGTTATGTCATTTTCAGCATTTATGCTAACTACAATATTCCTCTTGGCTATACCATTAACAATAAGGCTTCCATTTATTTCGATTATAACGCACCAATAATTACCAATACTTTTTCGATTTTAGTCGGCAAAGATACCGACAAAGACGGTATAATAGATGCAAGGGATAATTGCCTTTTAACAGCCAATCCAGATCAAGCAGATGTAGATAGTGATGGTGTTGGTGATGTTTGTGATGATAATTTTGAAGTTTATCCTCCTTATTCTATCGGTTTCGATGCTGAAACTTTAGATTCTTTCTGGAAAACATATAAACAAAATGCAACGTATGCTAAAGTAAGTGTTAGTAATTTAAACGATGTTGATGGCAACGGAAAAACAATTGAATTAAACTCAAGCTCATCATACTACTATCAAGCAACGCTTATCAGCCCGAGATTATTTAAACTAGCGGCTTCAAGCCAAATTTCGTTTTGGGGCAAGTCTACTAGTACCCAATATAACGATTATCAATATCTTTCGTTCGGATTTATGACGAATCCTGCCGATCCTGCAACATTTACAAAAATGGGCAACATTTCTCCTAAAACAGATATGACGCTCTATACTGTCGACATGAAAGATTATAAAGCTTCTTATGGACAGTATTTTGCTATAAAGGCTATTGGTAAAACTTTTTATGTAGATGATTTTAAATATGTAGATCCTACTTTGAATAATATTGAGAATCAACTAAGAACATTTAAGATATACCCTAACCCAGTACAAAATGTTCTTTATATTGAAAGTCCTGAAAATAAAATTGACCTCATAAAAATTTATAGTATAGATGGAAAAGAAGTAATCAGATTGAAAAATACAGAACACCAGTCTTCACTAGAAATTTCGACTAGCAGTTTAAGCCACGGAATGTATTTATTAGAAATAAATTCTGAGGAGAAAAAAGAAATTCAAAAGTTTATCAAAAACTAAAAATTTTATTATAAACATAAAGAAACCATTTTGCAAATTAGTCAAAAACTAAGCAAAATGGTTTCTTTTTTTAATACCTAAATCTTACTAAAACTATTGAATAACCACTTTTTGAGTCAAGAATTCAGTTTCTGATTTTTTGAATTTGATTTCGATAGTTCCTTTTGCAGTTGCTTTGTATTTGTAAACTGTCTTTTTTGGTTCTGGAACTTGCTGCGTGCAAACTCCTGTTGGATATTTTGCAATTACCTGCAATCCTTTTACCGCTCCGATTGTAACCTCTGAAATTTTATCAAATTCTCCGCAAGCATTATCTACTGTATACGTTACTTCATAACTCAACTCGTCATTTACTTTCCCTGTTGCCGGCCCTTTGATTTCTGTTACTAAAGCTGCTTTTGTAGTTGTTGCAGGTGTTTTTTCGTCGTCATCGTTACTGCATGAAACTAATCCAATTGATAAAAATAATACTACCAAAACTGATTTTAATCTAAAACTTTTCATATAAAATAATAATTAATTGTTAATTACTATGAAGATGTCGCAGGGTTGCAATGGTTGCTTATAACAAATGTTAAAATGTTTTACCTTAGTATTAAACATTTATAAATCAATAATTTATTTATTGAAAAAATATTTAAAAAATACCGTCTTTTCTTATGAATATAAAAAATCATTACCTAGCCCCGGTAGAAGCGGCATCCTTTTTATCCGCTTTTTGCGGATAAAAAGATATAGCGGATAACGGGACAAAACGTTCTTATGAAAATGAATTAATATGCTGCTAAAACAAAAAAACACCAGCGTTAACTGATGTTTTTTAAATTATATATTTTAATTGCACTAAGCTGTTTTCTTTTTGAAAATCTTTTTAAATAAATTGACCACTGCCAAAACAATAAGTCCCAATACTAGTCCAATGGTAAATTCTTTAAGAATTGCCGGAAGTTTAATTTCAGGTACATAATGATGAAAAAATGGAATATAGTGCACGAAAATACCTCCTGCAACTAAAAGCAAAGCAATAGTTCCAACAACAGTTAAACCCTTTATAACTAAAGGCAGTGCTTTTACTAATAAATTCCCGATAAATCTTGCAGGGCTTTTTTCACTTTTACTAAATTTTATAAGCCTATATCCTGCTTCATCCATTCTCACAATTAGCGCTACTATTCCGTAAACACCTACTGTTGCCACTACAGCAATTATTGAAGTAACAATTATTTGTTGTGTTAATGGTTCTTCGATAACAGTTCCTAAAGCTATTATGACTATTTCAACAGATAAAATAAAATCAGTAATAATAGCTGATTTTATTTTTCCTTTTTCAATCTCCAAAATTTGTTCTTCGGTAAAAGTCTCATTTGTGATACCTTCTGATTCTTCATGTGTATGAGGGAATATGAATTCGTAAATTTTTTCAGCACCTTCATAGGCTAGAAAAAGCCCTCCGAGAACAAGAATTACTATAATTGCAATTGGTAAAAACGCACTTAACAAAAATGCAATTGGAAGAATAATAATTTTATTCAATAATGAACCTTTACTGATTGCCCACAAAACCGGCAACTCTCTTGATGATGCAAATCCAGAAGCTTTTTCTGCATTTACGGCTAAATCATCGCCAAGAATTCCAGCTGTTTTTTTGGCTGCAATTTTACTCATTACTGCTACATCATCCATAATTGCAGCGATATCATCTAATAGTGCGAAAAAACCTGAACCCATTTTTAAATTTATTTTTAGTGACGCGAATCTACTACATTTTGTTTGAATCTAACCAAAAATATCAGACCAAATTAGCGTTTTTTTATTCCGTTTTTCTGTACAGTTTACCTAAAAGTATTTCTAACTGCACTGACCTAGCAGCACCCAAATAATTATAAATACCAAAATAGTTCCGAAGCATCCTCCGCCTAATTTCTTAGCTCCGTAACCTGCAATTAATCCTCTAAATATATTGTTCATGATCTCTTTTTTAATGAATTAGTAAATAAAATTTATGCTTTTTTCTATGACGCTAATTTGAAAATAAATACAATACAGTTTGTTATATCAATTTCTCGAAAAGTTTCAGGATTTACGGATAAAAAAAACACCAGCCTTTCGACTGATGTTTTCTCCAATTAATAATTAACTAAATAAAATTATTAACCATTATGCGTTTGGTTTCTAAAAACCAATTTACCGTCAAAAGCATCCAATAAAATAATGCTTTCTGTTGTAATATTTCCTGCTAAAATTTCTTTTGACAATTGATTTAGAACTTCTCTCTGTACGACACGTTTTACTGGTCTTGCACCAAATTGAGGATCATATCCTTTATCTGATAAATAAGCAATAGCTTCTGGAGTTGCATCCATTGTAATGCCTTGCAATGCCAGCATTTTGGTAACACTCTTCAACTGTAAACTTACAATTCTAGAGATATTATCTACTGTAAGCGGTGTAAACATTACGATTTCGTCAATACGGTTAATAAACTCTGGGCGAACAGTTTGTTTTAATAATCCCAAGACTTCGTTTTTCGCAGCTTCTGTTGCTGCCTCAACGCCGCCTTTTAGATTTTCAAATTTCTCCTGAATAATCTGGCTTCCCATATTAGAAGTCATGATGATAATCGTGTTTTTGAAATCTGCCAGACGCCCTTTATTATCAGTCAATCGACCTTCATCTAGAACCTGCAATAAAATATTGAAAGTATCTGGATGCGCTTTTTCGATCTCATCCAGCAAAATCACAGAATATGGTTTTCTACGAACCGCTTCTGTCAATTGACCGCCTTCATCATAACCTACATATCCTGGAGGCGCACCAACCAAACGGCTCACACTGTGACGTTCTTGATACTCACTCATATCGATACGAGTCATCGCATTTTCATCATCAAAAAGATATTCGGCCAATGCTTTTGCTAACTCGGTTTTACCAACCCCAGTTGTTCCTAAGAATAAGAACGTTCCAACAGGTTTTTTCATATCCTGTAAACCAGCGCGGCTTCTACGAACTGCGTCACTTACTGCTTCTATCGCTTCTTCCTGACCTACAACACGTTTGTGTAATTCGTCTTCCAGATGCAATAATTTTTCTCTTTCAGTCTGAAGCATTTTCATTACCGGAATTCCAGTCCATTTTGCCACAACTTCTGCAATATCTTCGCGAGTAACTTCTTCTTTTATTAAAGAGTTTCCTTGCTGATATTCCTGTAATTGTTTTTGCAGCGTTTCTTGTCTTTCCTGCGCTTCTTTTATTTTTCCATAACGAATTTCAGCTACTTTTCCGTAATCTCCATCACGTTCTGCGCGTTCTGCTTCGTATTTAAAATCTTCTATTTCGTGTTTAACAGCCTGAATTCCGTCAACGATATCTTTTTCCGATTTCCATTTTGCATAGATTTCATTGCGCTCTTCTTTCAGGTTGGCCAAATCCATTCCTAAAATTTTCAGTTTGCTTTCTTCTTTTTCACGTTTAATGGCTTCAATCTCAATTTCTAACTGCATGATCTTACGATCTAAAACGTCTAATTCTTCAGGTTTCGAGTTGATTTCCATTCGCAGTTTAGAAGCTGCTTCGTCCATCAAATCGATCGCTTTATCTGGTAAAAAACGATTTGTAATATATCTTTGCGAAAGCTCAACCGCTGCAATAATAGCCTCATCTTTGATCTGAACTTTATGGTGTGTTTCGTATTTTTCTTTGATTCCACGCAGAATAGAAATTGCACTTTCTGTGTCTGGTTCGTCAATTAATACTTTTTGGAAACGTCTTTCTAACGCTTTATCTTTTTCAAAATATTTTTGATATTCATCTAAAGTTGTTGCTCCAATTGCTCTCAATTCTCCACGAGCCAAAGCTGGTTTTAGGATATTGGCAGCATCCATTGCGCCTTCACCTCCACCCGCTCCTACAAGTGTATGAATCTCATCGATAAACAAAACGATATCACCTTCTGCAGCTGTAACTTCTTTTACAACCGATTTAAGACGCTCTTCAAATTCTCCTTTGAATTTTGCCCCAGCGATCAAAGCTCCCATGTCTAATGAGAAAACGATTTTATCTTTCAGATTTTCTGGAACGTCGCCATCCACAATTCTATGGGCTAAACCTTCAGCAATGGCAGTTTTACCAACTCCAGGTTCACCAATTAACATCGGATTGTTTTTGGTTCTACGAGTCAGAATCTGAAGCACACGGCGAATTTCTTCATCACGGCCAATAACTGGATCCAGTTTTCCTGTTCTTGCTAATTCGTTTAGGTTTTTGGCATATTTATTTAATGAATTATACGTTTCTTCAGCCGATGCCGAAGTTACTCTTTCACCTTTTCTTAATTCTTCAATAGCTGCTTTAAGTCCTTTTCCAGTTACCCCCTGATCCTTTAAAATCTGGGAAACTTTACTTTTTGAGTCGTAAATAGCTAAAATTAAATGTTCGATCGAAACATATTCGTCGTTCATTTTTTGTGCGATGATTTCTGCTTCATTCAACGCTTTATTGGCGTCTCTTGAAAGTAAAATATCACCTCCAGAAACTTTTGGAAAACTCTGAATTGTTGCATCTAGAAGCTGCTGAAACAATGGCACATTCACGTTTAATTTTTTTAATATAAATGGCGCTACGTTTTCATCAACTTCAAAAATGGCTTTAAAAATGTGTTCATTTTCAATTTGCTGCTGACCATTTCGTTGTGCTAATTGCTGCGACAACTGAATGGCTTCCTGCGATTTAATAGTAAACTTATTAATATTCATATTTATTTGATTTGATTGATTTTTAATTTTTAAAATTTATAAGATTAAAGTTACGATTTATCGAGTTACGTAATTCCCTCAAAAAAGTTAACTTTGTATTCGAATAGACAAATTATATTCCACAACAAAAAAACAGACAAAACGGCATTAAAAACGTATTTTGTATTATTTTTAAATGCCAAAAAGTCATAAAACAAGACAAATTATGAGTTTTTTAAATTCAATCTTCGGAAGTTCAGAGAACTCAGAAGCTCCAAAAAGTAAAGTAAATTGGACAGAATTAACCGATATTCTTCAGTTAACGGAAGTTGAAGCAATTTCTAATGAAAAGCCAGTTGTCATTTTTAAACACAGTACAAGATGCAGTATCAGCCGAATGGCTTTAAAGCAATTTGAAAGAGAATATGATCTTGAAGGTGTTGTTGACGCTTATTTCTTAGATTTAATTGCGCACAGAGATATTTCAAATGAAATCGCACGCCGATTTGGTGTGTACCACGAATCACCACAATTGATTTTAATTAAAAATGGAAAAGCTATTTACAACGTTTCACACAGTGATATTGATGCTGGAGCACTAAAAAGTAAAGTATAATTTTTTTTGCCACAGATTAAGAGAATTAAAATGATTTTTTGCCACGAATTTCACAAATTGACGCTAATTAATTAGTGCAAATTCGTGGAATCTGTGGCAACTTTTTCTTTAAAAACTTCCTCCAGAACCTCCTCCGCTATAACCTCCATCGCCAAATTCCATTGGAGAGTCTGGTTTCATTTCAGGTTTCATTCCGAAAGTTGAGGCTACAATTAAAGCTTCTGCATTTAAAATGGAATCCGAATGATTGATTCTATCTGGTTTAAACGTTAATCCGCTTTCTTTTTCTTTTAATTTCCTAATAGAAAAATAAGCGATTACAAACAAGACAATGCCGCCTAAAGTTAAAGCAATTTCAATCGGCATCACCGAATAATAATATCTAATCGTATAAATAGTAAAAGCAATAACTGCAAAATTGATCCAAAGCATAATTCTGTCTTTGGTTCTTAAAGCTTGAACTAAATATACTACTGGCACAATAAAGGTAAAAGCATAAAAGAAAAAGGCGAACGGAATATCGCTTCCAGGTTTCACTTCGGTGCCTAAAAGCTCCGCTGAAAGTTCTCTTACAACCAAATAATTACAAGAAAGATAAAACAAAATCAAACAAAAACTGTTGGCTGACAAAAGTCCGTTGTAGTAATAATGTTCGTTTAGATTTTTGATTAATTTCTTCGTTCCAAAATAAAAAACAGCTGCAAAAATCATGGCTCCAAATGGTAAAAGAGCCTTTCCTGCTTCACCCAATTCGAACATTCCATAAAACAACAAAGCTGTTATTGCAAAACAAAAAACCAGCATCGACAATACATGCAAATATCTTAAATACATAAATAATGCGGCAACAGACACAAAAAAAGCAATAACCATTTCATAGCCTTCTGTTGTAATAGCAATAGCAATTCCAAAAGTTAAAAGTCCTCCTAAAATAAAAGCATCATCCAAACCGTGATTATGATAGTTTTGTTTAGCAAGAAATTCTGCACCGGCAAATCCTACAATCGCAAAAAGATAGCAGCATATTTTTAGAAATGTATGTTCACTGTTCAAACCAATCAAAGAAATCACGCCACATATAGAGGAATATAAAAAGCTTCCTAAAAGAAAAAAGCCAAGCCGAACCAATATATTGCTTTGACTTTTAAATCTTGGCAACTCTTTTTCGATTAATTTCTTTTGTTCTCTATTGATAAAACCGCCTTTGTATAAAGTGTCCGCTTCATCAACTAAAGCCTCATTGTCAAGTATTTGTTTATCATATACTATCATGCCGTAACTTTTTTATTAAAATTTTTAATAAGCTTAATAAACATTACAATCGAACCGATAAAATAAATCGGAAGAAGTAACACCAATAATTCCCATAAATCAGAGAAATCTACGTCTTCAAATAGTCTAAATAGAAAAATATTCAGGCCGATATAAGCGTAAATAATCATAAAAACATAAAGTGAAATGGCCTTATACTCATAACTTATTTTATAGAAATAAAAAGTTGATCCCGCTAAAACCAACGCAAAAAGCATCCATGTTAAAACATCATAATTCGTTAAATTGCTTATTGATGCAATACTAATGATGTGGAGTGCAAAAGTTAAAAAGATCAATCCAAAATGAGTTTTCAGGGAAATTCGGCGGCTGTAAATAGTCCAAAGAATCAATAAAACACCTAACATTACAGCAGAATAACTCAAACTTTGGCTGGAATAAAAGTCATTATTACTCAACAAAGTCTGCGGTGTTACCGAAAGTCCGACATAGGCCGCCAAACCTGTTATGGCAATTGTCAAAACACTTTTATTATCAAAATAATAAGCGCAAAAAAAACTGACAAGCGTAGGAACCAAAGTTGCCAATCCGTAATGATTTCCAAATGGTTCGTATTGAAATTGCAGATAGCCAATAAAAATACACGTTAAAATATTTGCTGCTAAAACCAAATATTCTAAAACTGGATGATCAAAAGCAGTTTCGTTTTTTTGAAAGCCTTTTGAATTTTTGAAACAGTAATAAAAACAAACCGCAATCACGATCAGTAATAAAGAAAGAATCGCAATATGCCCAATGGTGTCAATATTTTCATAAATTAAAACTCCAATTCCCGACGTAAAAGCCACGACAGAAAGGTATATTAAAAATTTGAGTTCCGCGTTTAAGGAAAAAATATTTAAACTCCTATATATTTTAATTTCGTCGAATTGGTTTTGAGTGATAAAACCTCTTTCAAGAAGATCTTCTTCAGATTTTTTCATTGGCATAAATGTTGAGATTTTCAAATATAAGTATTTTATTATAAAGCTTAATTTCTCGTTATTAAAATAAGTTTTTTAGTGTAAAAACAACACTTAATAAACATAGAATCAAAACATTAAAAGCTTAAATAATTGATAAATTAATTTGAAATTCTTTTTATTCTTTTACATTTGTGCAATCGATTACATTAACTATTATAACCACTTAAACCACTATTTGATGAAGACTTATTTTTTGTTCTTGGCATTATTACTGCCTTGCACTTTTGCTTTTGCCCAAAATTATGTTATGAACAGTCCTGAGGGATTTGGTGCCTCAGCGACCGGAGGCGGAAATACTGCTCCAGTAACTGTTTCTAATTACGCCGATCTAACTGCAAAATTGAAACTAAATACTCCTCAGGTAATTCTTGTCTCTGGAATAATAAACTGTAACTACACAAGTCTTACTGCAAAAGACAAAACATTGATTGGTTTACCTGGCGCGCGATTGGTCAATCTTGATCAAACAGTTGCAGGTTCAGGAATTTTAAATTTAAAAGAAGGTTCGAACAATATTATTATTCGTAATCTTATTTTTGAAGGCCCCGGCTCTTATGATGTTGACGGCCACGATAATCTGACTTCTGAAGCTACAAATCTTTGGGTGGATCATTGTGAATTTCAAGACGGAATGGATGGTAACTTTGATAATAAAGGAGCTGCAGATAATGTAACTATTTCTTGGACAAAATTTACTTATTTAAAATCTCCAAAGTCTGGAGGAACCGGCGGAGCCGACGATCATAGATTTAGTAATCTTATTGGTTCTGGAAAAAATGATTTCCCTGCTGACGGCCATTATAGTATTACTTTTAAAAACTGCTATTGGGCTCAAGGATGCAGACAAAGGATGCCTCGCGCCAGAAATGCAGAAATTCATGTCTTAAACTGCTATTACAAAACTTCAGAACAAGGCTCTCTTGCTATAGGTTTAGGCGGTGGACAAAAAAATGCTACCTGTTATGTTGAAGGAACAGATTTTGAACAAGTAGAAAAAGTTTTTAAAGAATATATAAGTACAGACGGCGGTACTGTCGGAATCGTATTTGACCATTGTCGTAAAGGACCTTCAGATTTTGGAACCAAAGTCAACAAACCAAATTACTCATATACTACTATACCTTTGGGAAAAGTGGAAGAATTTGTTTCAAATAAATCTTGCGGTGCTGGTGCTACTTTACAAGTAAGTCAAACTGGTGTTGTTAGTACAAGTTGTACAGTAAAAAGCTAAAAATATTTTTATAAAAAAACCGATTTGAATACAAATCGGTTTTTTTATTTTTAAAATGCAGCATTCATTTTCTGCTTAATATTGTCAAGGCATAAATTATTAATACTGCCTTCGTGCGTATGTTTCGTTTCTTTTGGAGATTTATATGTTCCTGCTTCTAATTGTTCGGCAACAGCTTTGTAAGCATCTCTAAACGGCATTCCTGCAACCACCATTTCGTTTAAAGTATCTACCGTAAACAAATAATCGTATTTTTTATCTTCTAAAATATGATCTTTTACTGTGATATCTTTAATTGAGAAAATCGCTATATCCAAACAAGCTTTCAGGTTTTGAATTGCTGGAAATAATCCTTCTTTTAAAAGCTGTAAATCTCTGTGATAACCGCTTGGAAGATTATTTGTAATTAAAGTGATTTCGTATGGAAGCGCCTGAATCTTATTGCATTTTCCTCTGATTAATTCAAAAACATCTGGATTCTTTTTATGAGGCATAATACTTGAGCCTGTTGTAAGATGTGCAGGAAGACCTATAAAATCAAAGTTTTGACTCATGTATAAACACACATCCATTGAAAATTTAGCCAACGTAGCTGCAACACTACTCATTGCAAAAGCAACTGTTTTCTCTGATTTTCCGCGGCTCATTTGAGCAGCAACCGAATTGTATTTTAAAGTTTCAAAACCTAATTCCTGCGTTGTAAAAGTTCTGTTGATTGGGAAAGAACTTCCGTAACCTGCAGCAGATCCTAACGGATTTTGATCCACAATTTTCAAGGCTGCATTGAGCATTGTAATGTCGTCAATCAAAGTTTCGGCGTAAGCTGAAAACCACATTCCGAAAGAAGATGGCATCGCGATTTGTAAATGTGTATAACCTGGCAATAAAACGTTTTGGTGTTTTTCTGCCGATTCCATCATTAAGTCAAAAAGTATTTTTACTTGTTCTTTTAACTCTTTTACAACATCTTTAAGATATAAATTTACATCTACTAAAACCTGATCGTTTCTAGAACGTGCTGTGTGGATTTTCTTTCCAGCATCGCCTAATTTTACCGTTAACAGATATTCAATTTTAGAATGCACGTCTTCAAAACTGTCTTCGATTTCGAAATTACCTACTACAATATCAGCAATGATTTCGTTTAAAGCATCAACCAGAGATGTTGTTTCTTCTGAAGTCAATAAACCAATTTGTCCAAGCATTTTAGCGTGTGCAATTGAACCTAAAGCATCGTATTTTGCTAAAACCAAATCCAGTTCACGGTCGTTTCCAACGGTGAATTGTTCGATTTGTTTATCTGTTGGTATTCCTTTTTCCCAAAGTTTCATAAGATGTTTGTTTTTTTGTTTCACAGAGATACTCAAAGGGCATCAAAGATTCACAAAGTTTCTTTTTTAACTTGATGTTTCTTATTTCCTGAGTGCCCTAGCCCCGATAGTAGTGGAAATCCTTTTTCTGGCTTCTTTAGCCAGAAAAAGATTGTAACGGATAGCGGGATTAGCTCCTAAAAAATATTATAATTTAAAGAAATCAGTTAGTATTTTAACATACAAATCGACTCCTTCTACAATTTCATTTACAAAAATAAATTCGTCTGCCGAATGTGAACGCAACGTTTCTCCTGGCCCTAATTTTAAAGACTGACAGCTTAAAACTGACTGATCTGAAAGTGTCGGCGAACCATAAGTTGTTCTTCCTAAAGCAATTCCTGCTTCCACTAAACCGTGTTCAACCGGAATTGAAGAAGCATTTAAGTGCATTGATCTTGGCATTACTTCAGCGTTTACATTTGCTTTTACCACTTCCAAAATTTCAGCATTCGTATAACGATCTGTTACACGAATATCGACAACCAAATCACATTCTGACGGAACAACATTATGCTGTTTTCCAGCATTGATCTGCGTTACGGTCATTTTTACAGGACCTAAAACGTCTGATATTTTATCGAATTTATAATTTTTAAACCATTCCATTACCGGAATTGATTTGTATAAAGCATTATCATCGTTTTGGTGCGCGGCGTGGCTTGCAGTTCCTTTTACTTTTACATCTAAAACTAGTAGCCCTTTTTCCGCTACTGCTAATTGCATTAAAGTCGGTTCACCTACAATTGCACAATCTAATTCTGGTAAGTGCTTTAAAACGCTGTTTAAACCATTTTTTCCGCTGCTTTCTTCTTCTGCCGAAGCAACGATAACTATATTATGCGATAAATTTTGATTTTCGTAAAAATGAACGAATGTTGCTAATAGCGAGACCAGACATCCTCCTGCATCATTGCTTCCTAATCCGAAAAGTTTACCATCTTTTTCTATTGCTTTAAACGGATCGTTGGTGTAAGCCTGATTCGGTCTTACGGTATCGTGATGTGAGTTTAGTAAAAGTGTTGGTTTGTTTTCGTCGAAATATTTATTGAAAGCCCACACATTATTATTTTCTCTCTTGAAAGGAATCTCATTCTGATTGAACCAATTTTCTATTAAAAGAGCCGTTTGATCTTCTTCACTTGAAAATGAAGGGGTTTCGATCAGGCTTCTCAACAAACTAATTGCTTCCTGGGTAAGCGTATCTATATTTTTCATAGGTTTGGTTTCTTTGCCGCGAAGGCACGAAGTCACAAAGTTTTTTTCAAATCTGTGACATTTTTTGTTTGCGCAAATTTCTAAAATTTAATCTTAAAAGTACTGCGCAATTGTGTTTTTTTGCCACTAATTACTCGAATTTTCACGAATTATTTTTTTGTCACAGATTTAAAATCAAAATAACTTTTTAATGCGCGACTGAAAATTATTTTCTCTTTTGACAGAAAAAATTAGAGTCAATTTTTTGTGGTTCGTGGCAACATCTTTTATAACGTAATTGTTGTATGCGGAACATCTGCGTTTTGAAGCATTTTGTGATGCCCTATTTTTATTTTCTGCACACCTCTTGATAAACTGTTGAAGCAGTTATCCAGCTTCGGAATCATTCCGGAATGGATTACTTTTTCTTCTTTTAGTTTGTTATATAACGCTTCATTAATTTCTGTAATAACCGAAGAATCGTCTTCTGAATCCATCAACACACCTTGTTTTTCAAAACAATACGTCAGCGTAACATCAAAAACTTCAGATAATGCGATTGACAATTCGCTTGCAATAGTATCGGCATTTGTGTTTAATAATTGTCCGTTTTTATCGTGTGTGATTGCACAGAAAACGGGTACAATTCCTGCTTCTAATAAAGTTGCCAGTAATTTGGTGTTGACTTTTTTTACATCGCCTACAAATCCGTAATCGATTGTTGGATGATTTCTTTTTGTGGACTGAATTAGATTTCCATCGGCTCCAGAAAAACCAACTGCATTATTGTCTTTTGCCTGCAATTGCGCCACAATATGTTTGTTGATCTGACCTGCGTAAATCATTACTACAACATCTAGCATTGGAGCATCTGTGATTCGGCGTCCGTCAATCATTTGCGGAACTAATCCAATACTCTGCGCCATTTTAGTTGCCGATTTTCCACCGCCGTGAACTAATACTTTATGCCCTTCAATTTTAGAAAAATCAGTTAAAAATTGTTCTAATTCTGCTGGATTGTCGATGATGTTTCCACCAATTTTTATTACTTGAACGTTCATTTCTTATAAGGTTCAAAGGTTCAAAGGAACAAAGGTTCAGAGGTTTTTCCTTTGCCCCTCTGTAACTTTGTGCCTATGTACCTTAATTTATATCTTCTTTAGAATCTTTTGTAAAACTAATTGTGCTGAATACGTTCTATTATTCGCCTGTTCAATTACAATTGAATTTTCTCCATCTAAAACTTCATCCGTTACAATTACGTTACGACGAACTGGAAGACAGTGCATGAATTTTCCGTTGTTCGTTAAAGCCATTTTTTCGGCTGTAACCGTCCAATTTGGATCGCTGTTGGTTACTTTTCCGTAATCTTTGAAATTACTCCAGTTTTTAACGTAAACAAAATCAGCGTTTTCGAAAGCTTTATCTTGGTCGTATTCAATTACGCAGTCTTTTGTAATTTCTGGACTTAATTCATAACCTTCAGGATGTGTGATTACAAAATCCATGTCTTTTTGCATCTGCATCATTTCCACAAATGAATTAGCAACTGCTTGTGGCAAAGCTTTTGGATGCGGTGCCCAAGAAAGCACTACTTTTTGTTTGTTTTTGTGTCTAGGTTTGAATTCTTCCATTGTAATCGCATCTGCCAATGATTGTAATGGGTGACGGATAGCACTTTCCATGTTTACAATCGGCACTGTAGCATATTTCAAAAATCCTGAAATTACAGTTTCCTGATAATCTTTTTCTTTATCTACCAAACCAGCAAAAGCACGGATTGCGATAATATCACAATATTGCGAAACAACTTCTGCCGCTTCTTTAATATGTTCGGAAGCACCAGAATTCATTACTGCTCCATCTTCAAATTCTAATGTCCATCCTTCGTTGGTAAAATTCATTACCATAACATTCATTCCTAAGTTCATAGCCGCTTTTTGAGTACTCAAACGCGTTCTTAAACTCGGATTGAAGAATAACATTCCTAATGTTTTATTCTTTCCTAAACTTTGATTTTTAAGCGGATTCTTTTTGATTTTTATCGCTTGATTTACCCATTTTGACAATGAGTTAATTTCTTTTATTGAGATATAGTTCATATTTTTTTTAATTAGAAAATGTGAAAATGTGATAATGTGATAATCTGATAATTAGATAATTGTGACACTATCTAATTTTCTAATTGACTCATTAGATTATTTTTGTAAATGGAATTTCGTCTTTCAGTGCCCGCAGAATAAAATTATCATTTAATCCGTTCACAATCCAGGTTTCTATGTTGGCTGCTTTTGAAATTCCTGCTGCTTCAATTTTGGACTGCATTCCTCCTGTTCCGTGTGATGATTTTGAATCTCCAATTTCTTTTTCAAGCGATTTTAAATCATTTACCAATTTTATTGTTTCCGGAACTTCATTATGAATAGATTCTTTCGTGTAAATTCCGTTTGTATTGGTTGCAATAATCAGAATATCAACATTTAGCAGCACTGCCGTTAAAGCTGCTAATTTGTCGTTATCTCCAAACCGAATTTCATCTGTTGCAACGGTATCATTTTCATTGATAATTGGAATATAATTGTTTTTAACCAATACATTAATCGTATTTACAATGTTCTTTTTGGTCTGCTCTTTTTCGAAATCCGAATAAGAAAGTAAACACTGCGAAGTATTTAATCCTAAATCCTTAAAATTCTCATTGTAAATCCGCATTAAATGAGGCTGTCCGATTGAAGCTAAAGCCTGTTTTACAAAAACATCTTTATCCTGATTATCCAGCTTTACGAATTGCTTTGCTGCCGCAATTGCTCCTGAACTTACGATGATAAATTCATATTCGTCGTTTAAAGCTGCAATCTGTACTCCAAGATCTTCTATCTTTCCCCGCGAAATATGATTGGTTTCTTTGGTTAAAGTATTACTACCTATCTTTAATAAAATCCGTTTTTTTGCCATGTTTTTTGTTTTTGCCACGAAGGCGCTAAGGCACTAAGTTTTATGTTTTTTTTGCCACGAATTACACTAATTCTCACGAATTATTTTTTACCAAAATGCTGAATAAATTAGTGGAAATTAGTGTAATTCGTGGCAAACCAATCCTTTATTATCTAATTGACTAATTATCTCAATTATCGAACTTGTCCTTCTCCGTACACATACCATTTATTCGTAACCAAATGCTGTAAACCAATTGGCCCTCTTTGATGCAGTTTATCAGTGCTTATTGCTAATTCTCCGCCAAGACCAAATTGACCTCCGTCTGTAAATCTGGTTGATGCGTTTTGGTAAACCGCTGCCGCATCAATCGATTCCATAAACTGTTGCGCAGTTTCGTTATCTCTTGCAATAATTGCTGCAGAATGACCGCCACAGTATTTATTAATCATATCAATAGCATGATCCTGAGAATCTATTGTTCCGATTACGATTTTATAATCTAAAAACTCTTCGTACCAAATATCTTCGTTTTCGATTGTTTTCGTATTCTCGAAATTCTCTAACGATTTGTCGACAATAACTTCTACTTTTGATTCGATTAAAGCTTCAATTAACATCGCTGTAAATCCTTCAAAATTTGGAAGTTTCGAACTTATCAAAACTTTATCCAAAGCATTACAAGCAGAAATTTTCGCGGTTTTAGCATTTAAAATTACTTTTAAAGCCAAATCTGTATCAGCATCTTCATGAACGTAAACAAAATTATTGCCGCGTCCGCTTACAATTACTGGGCAAGTTGCGTGTGCTTTTACAAACTCAATTAATTTTTCTCCTCCTCTCGGAACAATTAAATCTACTTTTTGAGTTGGTTTTTCTAAAAATGCCTGCGTTTCGGTTCTATTATAATTCAGATATTCTACCCAGTCTTTTGAAACTCCATTTTCTTCTAAAGCTTTGTGCCAAAGACTTACGATCTTTAAATTTGATTTTAGAGATTCTTTTCCACCTTTTAATAAAATCTTATTTCCGGATTTAAAAGCAATTCCGCCAGCTTCAATTGTAACGTCGGGACGAGATTCGTAAATAATTAAAATTGTTCCGAAAGCTGCGGTTTTATTCACCACTTTAATTCCATTATCATGAGTAAAATGAAAACGCTCAATGCCAATGGGATCTTCCTGCGAAGCTAATTGATTCAATGACAAAATCATTTCATCAACTTTTTTATCATCTACTTTCAGGCGTTCTTCCATCGCTAAATCTGAACCGTCGTAATCACTAAGATCTTCCTGATTGGTCAAAATGATCTGATTCCGCTCTTGTTCTACCAGCTTTGCCATAGTCCGCAAAACCGCATTGCGTGTTTCAATTGATAATGGTTTCATAATTTCAAGTGGTTGGTTGTTTTTTGGTTGTTTCTTTCTATCGAAACTTTATTCATCCTAACAGGTTTTAAAAACCTGTTAGGTTTGTTACTTGATCTATTTCAAGTTGATTTTAATACCTAACAGGTTTTGGAAACCTGTTAGGATAATCGCGTGCTTAGTGTTTTAATTCCTCTAAACTTTCTTTCAAAGCTTTTACAAACGTATCAATATCCGCTTTTTTCACTGTAAGCGGTGGCAAAATTCTCAATAGATTTTTGTTGTTTGCGCTTCCTGTAAAAATGTGTTTTTCGATAATTAATTTCTTTCTTAAAGCTGCTACATCAAAATCAAACTCCACTCCTAGCATCAAACCTTTTCCTTTTACTTGTTTGATTCCGTCAACTTCTTTGATTTTTTCTAAGAAATATTCGTAAACTTCATTTACATTCTTTTGTAAATCAAGCTTTTCAATTACATCTAAAACTGCGATTCCTGCTGCACAAGACAAATGGCTTCCGCCGAAAGTAGTTCCTAATAATCCGAAACTTGCTTCGAATTTTGGAGAAATTAAAATTGCTCCAACTGGAAAACCGTTCCCCATTCCTTTTGCAACTGAAATAATATCAGCGTTGATTCCGTGATGTTGGAAAGCGAAGAATTTTCCGCTTCTTCCGTATCCTGATTGTACTTCATCTAAAATCAAAACAACATCGTGTTTTTTACATGCTTTTTCTAAAGCCTGAAAAAACTCCGTTGTTCCTTGGTCTAAACCTCCAACTCCCTGAATTCCTTCAATAATTACAGCCGTAACATCTCCTTTTGCTAGTTCCGCTTCAACCAATTCAATTTGGTTTAAAGGTAAAAATGTTACTTCTTGCTGTGCATTTATTGGCGCAACAATCTTTTTGTTGTCTGTAACCGCAACGGCAGCAGAAGTTCTTCCGTGGAAAGAATTATCAAATGCCACAACTCTTGATTTTCCGTTATGGAAAGAAGCTAATTTTAATGCATTTTCGTTTGCCTCAGCACCAGAACTACATAAAAACAATTCATAATCTTCTAATCCTGAAATTTTTCCTAATTTCTGTGCCAATTCAACCTGTAAAGGATTCTGAATCGCATTTGAATAAAATCCTAAATGATCTAATTGATTCTTCAGTTTTGCTACATAATCCGGCTGTGTATGTCCAATAGAAATCACACCATGTCCGCTGTATAAATCTAAATATTCTACTCCTTTGTCGTCGATGATTGTACAATCAATTGCTTTTACTGGAGTGATATCGTATAATGGGTAAACGTTGAATAAGTTCATTTTTGAAAAAGTTAAATGTTATTTGTTAAAAGTTAGAAGTTCAATGCAATGCGTATATTACATCTAATTTCATTTTTAACTTAAAAATTAATTGTAAAAATTCAGAAGTGTAGACGTTTAACATCTAACTTTTAACTTCTTACTTTCACTAGAATCCGCTTGGTTTCAAATGTAAACCTGTGGTTTCTTCTAATCCGAACATTAAATTCATGTTTTGAATCGCTTGTCCTGAAGCACCTTTGGTTAAGTTATCTATAATTGATGTTATGAGAACCCGGTTTCCTTTTTTCAATAAACTAATGATACATTTGTTCGTTTGAACCACTTGTTTCATGTTGATGTTAGTAGTTGTAACGGTTACAAAAGGCTCGTTTCTATAGAACTCTTCGTATTTTTCAACTAATTGCTCCAAACTGTCATCACATAATGTGTAAAGCGTTGCAAAAATCCCTCTTGGAAAATCTCCTCTGTTGGGAATAAAAAGCAATTCACTGTCAAAATCATCTTGCAGCTGAACCAAACTTTCTGAAATTTCACCTAAATGCTGGTGCTCAAAAGCTTTGTAATGTGACATATTATTGTTTCTCCAGCTGAAATGAGAAGTTTCTGAAAGACTTACGCCTGCTCCTGTACTTCCTGTTGTCGCGTTAATGTGAACATCATTATTCAACAAATTGTGCTCTGCTAAAGGCAATAAAGCCAACTGAATAGCAGTTGCAAAACAACCTGGATTGGCAATATAATTTGCTTTTTTAATTTCTGCTTTATTGATTTCAGGCAAGCCGTAAACAAAATCTTTTCCTTCGAAATGTGCATCTTTATTCAATCTGAAATCGTTTCCTAAATCGATAATTTTAGTATGACTCGCAAACTGATTTTCTTTCAAAAATGAAATCGATTTTCCGTGACCTAAACACAAGAAAACGACATTCACATTCGGATTGATTTCGGCTGTGAAATTCATTTCGATATCGCCCATCAAATCGTGGTGCGCTACAGAAAGTGGTTTTCCGGCATTTGTTGTACTGTAAACAAAATCGATGTTTACTTTTGGATGATACATTAAAATTCTGATGAGTTCTCCAGCTGTGTAGCCCGAACCACCAATAATTCCGACATTAATCATGTTCTAAATGATTTACAGATGAAAATATATTTTGTGCGTTTCCTAAAATCTTAATAAATCCTTTTGCATCTTCAGATGTCCAAGCATTGTTCATTTCGCCATACTGACCAAAACCAGTATTCATCAAATCATTTTTAGATTCGATTCCGTCAAGCGAAAAATGGTATGGTTTTAATGAAACAGTTACTGTCCCATTTACTGTTTTTTGAGTGTCTTGCAAGAAAGTTTCAATGTTTCTCATTACAGGATCCAAGAACTGACCTTCGTGAAATAACATTCCGTACCAGTTTCCTAACTGTTCTTTCCAATATTGCTGCCATTTTCCAAGAGTGTGTTTCTCCAATAAATGGTGCGCTTTGATGATAATTAATGGTGCAGCGGCTTCAAAACCAACTCTTCCTTTAATTCCGATAATCGTATCACCAACATGAATATCTCTTCCAATTGCGTAAGCGTTTGCTAATTTTTCAAGCGCTACAATATTGTTAGATGGTTTATCGGTTTTTCCGTTTAAACCAACTAATTCTCCTTGTTCAAAATGAAGCGTTACTTTTTCTTCACCTTCTTTTTGTAATTGTGATGGATACGCTTCACTTGGTAATGGCTGTCCTGAAGTTAGAGTTTCTTTTCCTCCAACACTTGTTCCCCAAAGTCCTTTATTGATAGAATATTGTGCTTTTTCCCAAGAATAGTGAACTCCGTTTTGAGCTAAATAATCTACTTCTTCTTGTCTTGAAAGTTTTAAATCTCTAATTGGCGTAATGATTTCAATTTCCGGAGCAATAGTCTGGAAAATCAAATCGAAACGTATTTGGTCATTTCCTGCACCTGTACTTCCGTGTGCGATTGCACTTGCTCCTACTTTTTTAGCGTATTTAATCGCTTCAATTGCTTGGAAAACGCGCTCTGCACTAACTGATAATGGATAAGTATTGTTTTTTAATACGTTTCCGAAAATCAAATATTTTATAGCTTTATCATAATATTTGTCTACGATTGTAAGATTTGCGTGTTGTGCGCTTCCTAACTCGTAAGCTCTTGATTCAATAGCTGTTAATTCTTCAGCAGAAAATCCTCCTGTGTCTACAAGAACAGTGTGAACTTCGTATCCTTTTTCATTTTTTAAATATTTCAAACAATACGAGGTATCTAATCCTCCGCTATAAGCTAATACTACTTTTTTCATTTTTTATAATTTAGGCTAATACTTTCGTATGCAGCAGTTGAGATTTTTTCTAATTAATTTGTTAAACAAAAAATGCTATTATTTTATTTAAAAATAAAGCTTGTTTGATTTTTTTAAGTCTGCTTAAAACAGCCTCGTTAAAAGGATGTCTCGGCGGTGTTTTTTGTTTTTCTTTCGGATCGTATAACATTCCTGTACAAAGACACATTTTATTTTCTTTGCTTTGTAAAATTGGGAAATTTGTACACGTTTTACATCCAGCCCAAAAACTTGGATCGGTTGTTAATTCTGAGAATGGAACTGGCTTATAACCCAATTCTGAGTTAATTTTCATAACCGCCAAACCAGTTGTAATTCCGAATATTTTTGCGTCTGGAAATCTTTTTAAAGAATAATCAAAAACTTTCGCTTTGATCTTTTTAGCCAAACCATGACTTCTATAATCCGGATGTACAATTAATCCTGAATGCGCCACGAATTTTCCGTGCTGCCAGCTTTCTATGTAACAAAAACCAGCAAACTTTCCATCAGCTATTGCAATCATTGCATCACCGTTTGCCATTTTTTTCTGAATGTATTCAGGAGTTCTCTTAGCAATCCCCGTGCCTCTTAATAAGGCAGATGATTCTATCGTATCGCAAATTTCTTGTGCGAATTTGAAGTGTTCTTCCTGAGTTACAACAATAGAGATCTTCATTTCAATTATTGAAGTTAGAGTTAAAAATTAAAGCATATTGTTTGTTTTGAAATCCAGAATTGAATCCAATAAAAATAGACAAAATAGAAGTAACTTTCTCAAAATCAAAAACTTGATCAAGAAAATTCACAAAAAAGTATATAGTTTTAGGATATGTTTGTCCAATGGACAAATTATATGATTTCAAAATGAAAAAGGGATATGAATAATATACGGTTTAAAAACTCAGTGGATACTATAGAGATAGTGTCCGTACTTCGGGAGAAGCAATCGGTGAGTTTGTCCGTGACAAAGAAGTTATATGTAAACTAATTTTATTCATCGCTGCAAATGTACACTATTTTTTATTTCACAAAACAAAAAAATCAAATTCTAACATTTTTTTTACGTTTTGTTATTATAAAAAGCTACTAAGATGCTAAGCTACTGAGTTACTGAGTTTTCTTTCTTTGAAAATCCATCTAGAACCTTAATCCTACATAGATAAAAAACAAAAATTCCAAACCCAATAAAATTGGAATTTGGAATTTTTTGATATTTTTAATTTAAAATTTTACTTTTTAGTAAACGGAATTACTTGTCCATTTCCTGTAAGTGTCATATCAAAACCTGTTTTGGCCTCGTTAAATTTAAGTTTTACTCCAGCTCTGCCCGATTCAAATGTATCTTTTTCGTTTGCAACAGGATCTAAAGAAAATTTAGGATAGTTTGGCAACTCAGCATTTAAAACACTGTTTTTCTCTGACAATTCAACTGTAAGCGGTGAATTAGCAGTAACATATTTACCAATATAAGCATCCAAAACAATGTCTTTTTCAATTTTTCCGTTTCCCGCTTTCCACACATTATTGCTTTCGTTATAATCTGGGAAAACGTGATCTGGATCTAACGTTACACTTTCAATTTCTTCTGTAGAATTATGTTTGAAAGACCATGAATTATTTCTCTGCCAAATTTCTACTGGTAACTTTACTCTTGTTACTTTACCACTTTTCGTTTTAACATCTAAAACAATCGGCATCGGAATTTTATCAAAATTCTCAACTGTAATTACAACACCTTTTGCAGGATCATTTTTTACATATTTAATAGAGTTAATTCCTTGATCAAAACGCCAGTTATTGATAAACCAGCTTCTCCAGAACCAGCTTAAATCTTCTCCCGCAACATTTTCGATTGTTCTAAAGAAATCATCTGGAGTTGGATGTTTGTAAGCCCATCTTTCTACATAAGTACGAAGTGCTTTATCAAAACGTTCTTCGCCTAAAATCTGCTCTCTCAACATTACTAAACCAGCACTAGGTTTTGCATAACACAATACACCAATATTACGTTCTTTCATATTATCTGGAGAACTTAATACCGTTTCTAACTTCGGACTTGTATAATATTCTGCATTCTCGTGTAAATCTTCTGCTTTTTGTTTGTACTCACCTTTATTAAAATCAACTGAGCTTACTGAATTAATAAAAGTATTAAACCCTTCATCCATCCAAGCAAAATAACGTTCGTTTGAACCTACAATCATAGGAAACCAAATGTGTCCAAATTCGTGATCCGTAACTCCCCATAAATCCTCGCCTTTAGATTCCCATCCGCAGAAAACAATTCCAGGATATTCCATTCCTCCTTCGTTTCCAGCTACGTTTGTTGCTGCAGGATAAGGATATTCAAACCATCTTTTTGAGTAATTTTCAATTGAAGCTTTTACATATTCTGTAGAACGGCTCCAAGCATCATTACCAGAACTTTCAACTGGATAAGCAGATAATGCTAATGATTTTTTACCGCTTGGTAGATTAATTTTTGCTCCATCTAAAATAAATGCTGGTGAAGATGCCCAAGAAAAATCACGCGCATTTGTAATTCTATAATGCCATGTTTTTTCTGCCGTTGCATTTGTATTCGCTGTTGATGCAACTTCAGCAGCAGAACGAATTACAACTGTTTTATCACTTTGTTGTGCTTCTTTATAACGCTTTAATTGTTCTGCAGACAATACTTCTACGCCGTTTACAAGTTCTCCAGAACCTACAACATAATGATTTGCCGGAGCAGTAATTTTTACATCAAAATTTCCGTATTCCAAATAGAACTCAGATGCTCCTAAATAAGGCGCTGTATTCCATCCTTTTACGTCATCATATACGCACATTCTTGGATACCATTGTGCGATTGTGAAGATTTTACCGTTTTTAGTTTCTAAAACTCCCATTCTATCCGATCCTTCGAACGGAGCGATGAACGAAAACTCAATTTTCACTTTTACAGAGCCGCCTTTTGCCGCCAGTTCCTGCGGTAAAAAAATCTGCATTCTTGTATCTGTAATAATATATTTTGCAGTAACCTCTGTTTTGGTTTTTCCTCCAGAAATTATTTTTACAGATTTAATTTTATTACCTCCGTCAAAAACCTGACCTTGAGCTCCGTTACGGCTTCCTGTCAAAGGCACAACTGCATTTCCTCTTGAATCATTTTTAAACAAATTCTGATCTAAATACAGCCATAAAAAAGACATTTTATCTGGACTATTATTAGTATACGTAATTTCGTCTGTACCTACAAGTTCGTTTGTTGTGTTGTTTAATTTTACCGTTAACTGATAATCAGCTCTGTTCTGCCAGTAATCAACTCCTGGCTGTCCGCTGGCTGTGCGGGTTGAAGTACCATTTTTGGTGTAAAAATTTGGTGCAAATGCATCGTGATAATTGTAATTATTAACTGGAGTACCTGTTGAAGCAGGTGTCTGCGCCCAGACAGAAGAAATTCCTGTAAACAAAGCCATGGTTAAAAAGGCTTTAAAAGCGTGTATTTTCATATTTTTTAGCTATTTGTATAGCAAATTAATGAAAAAAAAAGCTATTCACAGAGAAAAATAAAAACATAAATTGAATTTTAGCAAAATTTTATCAATAAAATAAATTGAGAGATTTTCTTAAAAACTTATTTTTATAAAATATATTTACATTAAAAACAGAACATTCATTTTACTTACAATATTTTGATCACAACAATCTCAAATTCAAGACTAACAGCTTCTATCAAACACGCAGGAGCCGAATTATTTTCTATAAAAGACAATCAAAACAAAGAATATATTTGGGAAGGCAATCCTGATTTTTGGGGAAAACATTCTCCAGTTCTTTTTCCGATTGTCGGCACTTTAAAGAATAATACTTACACTATTAACGGAAAAGAATATCAGCTGCCTCGCCATGGTTTTGCACGCGATATGGAATTTGAATTGACTGAAAAAACAGAAAATAAAGCAATTTTTTCTCTACAATCTTCTGATGAAACATTAAAAAAATATCCTTTCGCTTTTGAATTGCAGCTTATTTATACTTTGAATGAAAATGCACTTGAAATTGCATACAATGTAATTAATAAAAGTGACGAAAAAATGCCTTTTTCGATAGGCGCGCATCCGGCAATTGCACTTCCTGAAAATTTTGAAAACTATGCTTTTGAATTCGAAAAAGAAGAAATTTTAAAATATTATCTTTTAGAAAATGATTTAATTTCTAATCAGACCAAAATTCTTGAAACCAAAAATAATTTAGTCCCTCTAAATTATGAGCTTTTTAAAAATGATGCTTTGATCTTTAAAGCTTTAGAATCAAATTCTTTGACGATTCTAGAAAGCTCCAAACCTTATATAAAAGTTGATTTTGAAGATTTTCCAAGTTTAGGAATTTGGACAAAAGAAAATGCTCCTTTTGTTTGTATTGAACCTTGGTTGGGTTATTCGGACACGCTTGAAAACTCTGGAGATTTATATAAAAAAGAAGGGATTTTGATTTTGGATGAAAACAAAACTTTTACTTCAAAATTTAGTATTACAATATTATAATCTATCAAAATGTTAGAATTTAATTTTAGTCCATTTCCTGTTATCGAAACTGAACGTTTGCTTCTAAAAAGAATTACAAACGAAGACGTTAAAGAAGTTTTTGAACTCCGTTCGAATCCAGAAACAATGAAATATATTCCGAGACCATTGGTAAAAAACAATGAAGAAGCTCTCGCACATATTGCTCTACTGGACGAAAACATTAATAACAATACCGGAATAAATTGGGGAATTACGATAAAAGGTGATCCTAAACTTTTAGGGATTATTGGTTTTTACAGAACGCAGCCTGAAAATTATCGCTCAGAAATTGGTTATATGCTTTTGCCTGAATTTCACGGCAAAGGAATTGTCCCAGAAGCTGTTAAACGATTAATTGAATATGGCTTTAAAGATTTAAAACTCCATTCGATCGAAGCGGTAATTGCACCTGAAAATATTGCTTCAGAAAAAGTACTGCAAAAATGCGGTTTTGTAAAGGAAGCTCATTTTAAAGAATCAGAATTTTACGATGGAAAATTTCTCGATAAGGTAATTTACTCATTACTAGAATCGTAGTGATTTATTCTTATTAAAAAGAATTTCTTAACAATACTTCCGTAAGATTATGCGTTATATTTGCGCTCGAAATCAGCTAAAAAAGCTTGTTTTGATTGAAAACATTTAATATGAAAAAAATACCAGCCTTAATCGTTCTTTTATTTTGTATACAATTACAAGCTCAGACTTTTGTAAAATTTAATGGTCTGACAGCCTTAGCGGGCGTTCCGAATGTGGGAATTGAAACTAGCATTGGAGAAAAAACAACTTTCAGTGTTGACATAATGGCTTCTTTCTGGGAATCATTTAATGGACATCACCCTATGAAATTTGTTACTATAACTCCTGAAGTTCGTTATCATTTTAAAGAAAAATATAACGGATTTTATGTCGGTGGTCATGTTGGAGCAGACAAATATGAATTACAGAAATGGAATTATTGGAATTCTAATATGTATGAAGACGGCTTTGGTTATCGAATTGGAGCAACTGTAGGGTATAATGTTAAATTAAGTGACAAGTTATTATTAGATATTTTTGTAGGTGGAGGCTGGCATCAAGGTTTCTACCATGGGTATTACAATGACGGAACTCCAGGAAGATACGAAAAAACAGTAAACTGGAACAAAAGCGGTGAATGGCTTCCGTATCGTGGAGGCGTTATGATTTCGTATAAATTATAATATCAGCTTAATTTTGGAAGGGTTTTAATATACAGCTCTTCTACTTTTTTACGCGCCCAATCTGTTTTTCTTAAAAAAGTAAGACTTGATTTTACACTTGGGTTAGAATTGAAACACTTAACCGGGATCAATTCTCCTAAAGTATCAAAACCATAATAATCGACTAATGTTTCGATGATTTTTTGAAGTGTAATTCCGTGTAAAGGATCTTTGGATTGATTTTGCATTTTATACTTTTTAAATTATATCAAAAAGACCATACTTCAAAAAAGTATGGTCTTTCTTTTTTTGCAAAATTACTAAATTGAATTTTACCCTAATCAAATAAAATATTTAAAGTATTAATTTAAAACCGACAGAGATTGGAGATGTCAAGTTCGGATTACTACCACCTAATGCAGTGTTATAATATCCGTCAACATTTGCAGCGTGTGCCAATCCAAAGTTTGTAACTGTTGTTTTTTCTCCCGTTTTAGGATCAAGAGTTGTTGAAGTAAAATTAGCCAAGTCATAAGAAAACTCAACTGAGAAATTTTTAGTAACAAAATAATCAAAACCTCCAGAAAGCGATAATCCAACTTGATTTACTTTTAATTCACTTTCTTTTTCTTTACCCGTAATAACAGGAAGTGCTAACTGCCCGAAAAAATAAAGAGAACCTGCAACATTCCAATACTTTCTTGCTAATGGCTGTATAACAATTAAATCTGTTTTAGCCGCCGTTCCTGCATCAGAATCTGCTTTAATGTTAATATAACCTACCGCAGCCCCAACTGCAACTGACGGAGTTACAAAAGTACCAACAATTGGCAAAACAGAGATACTGGTATTTTTTACATCTGCCGATTTAGTCTGCTGATAACCAAATTGAGAAGTTACAAACCAAGCCCCTTTTAAACCTTGACTTGAATCCTGAGCTTTTGCTGCAAAACCAATTAATACGATACTTAACAGTGTTACAATTTTTTTCATTTTTAAAGTTTATTTTAAATTACAGAACAAACTTAGGCCGAAGTGATTTTCACAAGGATGATGAAAATCATAGATTAAAAAAAATCTTTAATTATCTTTGGCCATACAGAAGTTTTTCAATTTTGTCTTACATTTGCCATTATGTTAAAATCAGTCAATATATTAAATAAGAGAGCCCGTTTTGATTATGAAATAATCGATACTTACACAGCCGGAATTGTTTTGGCGGGTACCGAAATCAAATCAATTCGATTAGGAAAAGCGAATATTACGGAGAGTTTCTGCGAATTCAGCGGTATGGAACTTTTTGCAATTAATACCTATATCGAAGAATATTCGTTTGGAAATCAATTCAATCATAAATCTAGAAGTGAAAGAAAGTTGCTTTTGAATAGAAAAGAGTTAAAAACACTTCATAAAAGCGTACAAGCAAAAGGATTAACTATTGTTCCGCTAAAGCTTTTTACCAACGAAAAAGGATTGGCAAAACTGCAGATTGGTTTATGTAAAGGAAAGAAAAACTATGACAAACGCGAGTCTTTAAAAGAACAAGATACAAAAAGGGATTTGGACAGAATTAAAAAAGCATATAACTAAAGTTTTTAATTTCACACATAAACAACTGTTTATTAATATTTTATAGTTATTTTTACTTATAATCAACTTAACTTTAAAATATGAAAAAGTTTTTAGTTTTATTATTCGTTCTATTTCTTGTAAGTTGCAGCAGTAACACTTCTATTGTAAACAGCTGGAGAGATCCAAATATAACTGTTGCGCAGGAAAATTTTAAAAAAGTCTTAGTTGTGGCGCTGGTGAAAGATGAAGCCTCGAGAAGAACTGCAGAAAACCGAATCGCTGCCAGTAATCCGATTTTTAAGACTTCTTATCAATATCTTAATGAGTCGACAAATTCGCTGACGAAAGAACAAAAATTAAAAATTTTACAAGACGAAAATTTTGATGGTGTCATAACCATGAGACTTGTTAGTAAAGAAAAAGAAACCACCTATGTTCCTGGAACTTATACCGGAATGTATTATGGAGGTTTTGACGGAATGTACACGGGTATGTACGGTTATGGTTTTGGAAATTGGTACGGAATGTATTCACCCAACTTTTATGATCCCGGATATTATCAAGAAACAACATCTTATATGGTCGAAACTAATATTTTCTCTTTAAAAGAAAACAAATTAATCTGGACTGGAACTACAAAATCTGAATATGTGACCGATTTAGGACAAACTGTTGATGCCATTATGCAGGCGGTTGTCAAAGAAATGAGAAAAGACGGCTCTTTGCCTCCAAAATAAGATACTTTAAAAGCAACTATTTAAAGTTGCTTTTTTTACAATCATAAAATTGACCAATTTTGTCAAGACTAAAAACTTCATAAAGTGAAATCGCTTTTAAAAAACGCAAGAGAAAATAAAGGTTTAAAAACCCGCGAACTGGCGCAACTTGCTGGAATCGATCAGGCTTTAATAAGTAAATTTGAATCGGGAACCAGAAAACCTACCAAAGATCAAATCATTAAATTATCACAGCTTTTAGAAATTGATTATGAAACTTTAATGGTCGCCTGGCTTAAAGAGAAAATTCTTTATGAAATTGGCGATGATGAATTTGCGTTGAAAGCTTTACTTCTTGCTGAACAGGAAATTCAGAAAAACAAAAAGGAAATTGACTCTGCAATACTATCTGCTAATCAAATTATTTTAGATGAAATAGAAAAATTAAAGAATAAACTTCAATCTTTTAATCATTTCGAACTACGTCAAATTTCCAAAACATTAGAATTAGAATTTATCTTTAAAAGCATTTATTCAAATGGAAATTCTCTATCATTAGAAGAAACGAAATCGGTTATTAATGATGGAATTACCATTTCAGGAAAAAGTATGCAAGAACATCTCGAAGCAATCAATTTTCAAGAAATAGCAGCCTATATAAAAGATTTAAGTCTGAAGAAAACCAGTTTAAATGAAAAAGATTTTCTCTTAATTCATAATTTAATTTTTAAAGGGATTGAGTTTGAAAATGCAGGAAAATATAAAAAAGAGTCTCTAATTTTACGCGAAATGAATTTGCTCTTTAGTTGGTATGAAACTCATAAAAACAATCTAAACCCAATAATTCTAGCATCTGAAATATATTTAAAAATTCTTGATATCAATCCTTTTGAAAAAGGAAATTCTCTAGTAGCAAACATTATAATGAATTGGATTTTATTTCAAAATAACTATGTCTACGCAGTAGCACAAAAAGACAAAAACAGTTCTAGTGAATATTTTTCTTCTCTAGATGAATATAAAATCAAAAATGACAAATCCGTTTTTATAAATTATATTCTTAAAACTGAAAAAGAAAATCTAATACATGCAATTCAATTGAATAACAAATAAAAAAGCCCGTATAAAACGGGCTTTTCTTTTAATTTTTATCTTCTAATAAAGGAACAAATCGAAACTCTCCAAACTCATGTTTTTCAAATTGAGTTTCGTTTTTCCTGATTAACAATGTCATAATCTGAACATCTTCTCCTAACGGGATAACAAGCCTTCCTCCTATTTTTAACTGCGCCATCAACGGCTGCGGAATAAAAGGCGCACCTGCTGTAACTATAATACTGTCAAACGGAGCAAAATTTGGCAATCCTTTATAACCGTCTCCAAAAGTAACATGTTTTGGACGGATGTTCAATTTAGGAAATAAGTTTGAAGTCGTTTTAAACAACTCATTTTGTCTTTCAACTGTATATACTTTAGCACCAAGCATAAACAAAACGGCTGTTTGATAACCAGAACCAGTTCCGATTTCTAAAACCTTATGATCTTTCTTAACTTCAAGCAATTGCGATTGAAAAGCAACTGTATAAGGTTGCGAAATAGTCTGGCCAGCACCAATAGGAAACGCTTTGTCCTGATAAGCGAAATCTTCAAAACTAGAATTTAAAAAAAGGTGTCTTGGGATTTTTTTTATTGCATCCAAAACAGCTCTATCAGTAATTCCTTTTTGCTCTAAAGTGGTTACTAATTGATTACGAAGTCCTTGATGTTTGGCAGTGTCTTTCAAAATGGGTAGGTTTTATTTTCGCAAAAATAAGAAACAAAACAGGATTTCAAATATTGATTTTAAATTAAAAAAGGTTAAAGGCTAAAAGTTATGAATTATGAGTTATACGTCACTCTTTGTCAGGCTTAGCGAAGTCGAAGCCTTTTGTGTCCTAACTGTCCGCGTTGCGACTTCGTTCAGGGTGACAACAGAGATGGCGAAGTGAAGTGAGCAACAAACAACAAGCGACAAACGACAGACAAGCAACAACAAACAACTAACAATTACCTAAATTCATTTTCACGTTAAACAAATAAATTATATTTTTGTTTAAAATACATTCTCATGTTAAAAGTAGGAGTTTTAGGTGCTGGTCATCTTGGTAAAATACATTTACGCTTATTACAACAATCTGACAAATACGAATTAGTTGGATTTTACGACGAAAATCAAGAAAATGCCGAAAGAATCTCAAAAGAGTTTGGCTATAAAAACTTCAGCACAATCGCAAAACTTATCCACGCTGTGGATGTTATCGATATCGTTACTCCAACTCTTTCGCACTATAAATGTGCAAAAGTAGCGATCAAATCAGGAAAGCATATCTTTATAGAAAAACCAATTGCCAATACTGTAGAAGAAGCTGAAGAAATAATCGCTTTAGCAAAAGAATACAATGTAAAAGGGCAAGTTGGCCATGTTGAGCGTTTTAATCCTGCATTTATTGCAACAAAAAACATGATCGAAAATCCGATGTTTATAGAAACGCATCGTTTAGCAGAATTTAACCCGCGTGGTACAGACGTTCCTGTGGTTTTAGATTTAATGATTCATGATATTGATGCTATTTTAAGTGTTGTAAATTCTAAAGTCAAAAATATTAATGCAAGCGGAGTTTCGGTTATAAGTGAAACCCCAGATATTGCAAACGCTCGAATCGAATTCGAAAATGGATGTGTTGCCAATTTAACAGCAAGTAGAATTTCATTGAAAAATATGCGTAAATCTCGTTTCTTTCAAAAAGACGCCTATATTTCGGTTGACTTTTTAGAAAAGAAATGCGAAGTAGTTCGTATGAAAGATGCGCCAGAAGTTCCTGGAGATTTCGATATGATTCTTCAAAATGCAGAAGGTGTAAAAAAACAAATCTATTTTACGAATCCAGATGTTGAGCAAAACAATGCAATTCTGGACGAATTAGAGTCTTTTGCAAATGCAATTAACACCGATACAACTCCTGTCGTAACGCTGGAACAAGCCACAGATGCTTTGAGAGTGGCGTATCAAATTATTGATTGTTTCAGTAAGTAATAAAAATTCACAAAAATAAATTAGCCACGAATTCACAAAATAAAGAGTGAATTCGTGGCTAAATCATAAATATAATATCAAATAAAATATGAAAACAATAGCTGTAATTGGAGCTGGAACAATGGGTAACGGAATCGCTCACACTTTTGCTCAAAGCGGTTTTACCGTAAAACTTATTGATATTTCTGAAAAATCATTGGATAAAGGAATGGCAACTATTGCTGCCAACTTAGAGCGTATGTTGTCTAAAGGAACTATTACGCAAGAAGATGTTGCCAAAACAATTACAAACATTATCACTTATACTGATATTAAAGATGGTGTAACTGGTGCCGATTTGGTAGTTGAAGCCGCTACAGAAAACTTAGAATTAAAACTGAACATTTTTAAACAATTAAATGAAGCTTGTTCTCATAATACGATTTTAGCAACCAATACATCTTCCATTTCAATTACACAAATCGGATCTGTTGTGGCGCATCCTGAGCGTGTTATTGGAATGCATTTTATGAATCCGGTGCCGATTATGAAATTGGTAGAAATCATTCGCGGTTATAATACGAGCGATGAAGTAACCGAAATCATTATGAAATTGTCTGAGAAATTAGGCAAAGTTCCTGTAGAAGTTAACGATTATCCAGGTTTTGTTGCCAACAGAATTTTGATGCCAATGCTAAACGAGGCAATTGAAACATTATACAATGGTGTTGGTGGTGTTTACGAAATTGACACTGTAATGAAATTAGGAATGGGACACCCAATGGGACCGCTTCAATTGGCTGATTTTATTGGCCTTGATGTTTGTCTTGCCATTCTTAATGTAATGTACGACGGATTTAAAAATCCTAAATATGCTCCTTGCCCACTTTTAGTAAATATGGTAAGAGCTGGAAAACTGGGTGTAAAATCTGGAGAAGGTTTTTACGATTATAGTGAAAGTAAAAAAGCAGAGAAAGTTTCGAAGCAGTTTATTTAGTTTGAAATGGAAGAATGTCGTTTTTGTAAAATAATTGAAGGAGATCGAGAAAATGAAGAAATTATTTTTGAAGATGATTTATTTATAATTGTTGCTGATAAATATCGTCAAACAAGCATTGGGTCAATTTGTTTATTAATTCCGAAAAAGCATTATAAAAATATCCTAGAGCTTTCAGATGATCATTCAAAGAGACTAATTCCAATTCTAAAAAATATTAATTATGCCATGCAAAAGGCATACAATTGTAAAGCAATTAGAATATGGACAGCAGTCAATAAAGAAGCTGGACAATCGATCTTTCACTGCCATATTCACGTAGTGCCTTGTAATTCTTTAAAAGATAGAATTATAGCATCTTTTCCAGGAATTTATGACTTGAAAAGACGAATTTTGAGGTTCGGAAATAATCAAATTAATTCAAAGAAAAATTTTGAACTAGCCGATAAATTGCGATTAGAAATGATAAAACAACATCATAATGCGTATTAAATCTAATTTACAAAATATAAAAAAAAGTTTACCTGAACACGTAACCTTAGTTGCCGTTTCAAAAACAAAACCTGTTTCAGACTTAATGGAAGCTTACGAAGCCGGTCAGCGTATTTTTGGAGAAAACAAAATCCAGGAAATGACTGAGAAATGGGAAGAAATGCCAAAAGACATTCAATGGCATATGATTGGTCATGTTCAAACGAATAAAGTCAAATTTATGGCACCGTATGTGACTTTGATTCATGGCGTTGACAGTTTGAAACTATTACAGGAAATAAACAAGCAAGCTTTAAAAAATAACAGAATTATAGATTGTCTTCTTCAAATATATATTGCAGAAGAAGAATCTAAATTTGGTTTGGATGAAAACGAATTAAATCAACTTTTAACATCTTCAGAATTTAAAGAGTTGAAAAATATTCGTATCTTAGGATTAATGGGAATGGCAACATTTACAGAAAACCAAAATCAAATTAAAAAAGAATTTACACATTTAAAATCTATTTTTGATTCCATAAAATCGCTGAAAACCGAAAATCTTGAACTGACTACCATTTCAATGGGAATGTCTGGAGACTATCAACTAGCAATTGAGTGCGGCAGTACAATGGTAAGAATTGGAAGCAGTATTTTTGGAGGACGCTAAATTTTCAAAAATCAATATCAATTGCAAAAGTCAAAAATCAATAATTTTATATGGAAAAAATATTCAATTTTGAAGATCGATTGGTTCGATTCGCTGGGGAATGTATTTTCTTTACAAGGAAGTTAGAAAAAATATTTGAAAACGAATATTATAAAAATCAACTAATTAGATCGTCAGGAAGTGCTTCTCTAAATTTTGGAGAAGCGCAAGGAACAATAACAGATAAAGATTTTGTTTTTAAAGTTTCATTAGTTGTTAAAGAACTTAAAGAATCAAGAAACTCTTTAAAAATTTTAGATTACATTAAAGAAGGCGATAGCGAAAAAAGAAATAAACTTCTAATCGAGGTAGAACAACTCATCGCTATTTCATCAAAAATGATAATAAACAAAAAAAAATTTTTCAACATCAATGACAATTGCAATTACAATAACAATTTTCAAAATTGATATTGATTTTTGATATTGTAATTGCCATTGATTTTTGATATTGAAATTGAACATGTACGCAATACTTGACATAGAAACCACTGGAGGACAGTTTAATGAAGAGGGAATTACCGAAATCGCCATTTATAAATTTGATGGTCATGAAGTAGTTGACCAATTCATCAGCCTTGTTAATCCCGAAATTCCGATTCAGCCCTTTGTAGTAAAGCTGACTGGAATCAATAATGCTATGCTGCAATCGGCGCCCAAGTTTTACGAGGTGGCCAAACGCATTATCGAAATTACTTCAGACTGCATAATTGTAGCTCATAATGCTTCTTTTGATTACCGAATTCTACGAACAGAATTTCGTCGTTTAGGTTATGATTTCGAAGCGCGAACACTTTGTACAGTCGAATTAGCCAAAAAATTAATTCCAGAACAAACCTCTTACAGTTTAGGAAAATTGGTGCGTGCACTTGGCATCCCGATGGCAGATCGACATCGCGCAAGCGGCGACGCAATGGCAACTGTGAAGCTGTTTAAAATGCTTCTTGAAAAAGATTTAGAAAAAACTATTGTAAAAGATTTCATTAAACTTGAAATTGAAAAAGGAATTGCACCAAAACTTCTGGATTTATTAGGAAAAATGCCAAATAAAACCGGAATTTACTATATCCATAACGAAGGTGGCAACTTAATTTACATTGGCAAAAGCCGAAATATAAAAAAGAGAATCAATCAGCATTTTACGGCTACGAATAAAAAAAGTAAAAGAATTCAGGCTGAAGTTTTTACGATTACTCATGATGAAACTGGAAGCGAATTAATTGCGCTTTTAAAAGAAAGTCAGGAAATTAAAGTAAACAGACCAAGATACAATCGCGCACAGCGCAAGACGATATTTCCTTTTGCTATTTATGTTGAAAAAGATGCAAACGGCTATCTCAATTTAAAACTTGAAAAGGCAGACGGACGTAAAAAAGAAATTGGTTCATATGCTTCATTACAGGATGGTAAAAATGCACTTTTTAGATTTACTTCGCAATATCATTTGTGCCAAAAACTAACTGGTTTGTATATCACCAAAAAAGAGTGTTTTCAGTACAAAATAAAAGAATGTGACGGCGCATGTATCGGCGAAATTTCTCCAGAAGAATACAACCTTCGCGTACAGCTTTTTATGGAGGAAAACAGCTTTGAGAACAAAAGCATGATCATTATAGATAAAGGACGCAATGTAAACGAAAGAAGCGCCATTTTAATAGAAAATGGAGTTTACAAAGGTTATGCATACTACGACCTTAATTATCAAATTAATAACATCGAAATTTTAAAGAATATTTTAATTCCAATGCAGCACAATCGCGATGTAAAAAACATTATTCAAAACTACATTCGCAAAACCAAATCGCTCAAAATCCTAAACTTTTAGTACGATAAACTTTACGTATATTCGCGAAATGGGAAAACAGAAATCAAAATACGAGATTTTTAGAGAGAAGATAAAAATCATCCTTTACGGAACTAATACTTTGGCCGGAAGAATGTTTGATTTGGTTCTCCTCGGGCTTATTTTGCTCAGCGTTCTCTTGGTGATGCTTGACACTGTAGAAGGCATCAGTAAGAAATATCACGAGCATCTATTAATTTGCGAATGGGTAATAACCATATTCTTTACCATAGAATATATTTTAAGAATTATTTCCATTCAAAAACCAAGAAAATACGCCATCAGTTTCTACGGAATAATCGACTTATTGGCGATTCTTCCAATGTATCTATCTATATTTTTTCCCGCAACAACTGTTTTAACAATTGTAAGAGTATTACGTTTTCTTAGATTATTCAAAATCCTTCATATTCCGCAGATATCACATCAATCATATCAATTAAAGGAAGCTCTAGAAGCCAGTAAAGAAAAAATATTGGTTTTTATTTACTTCGTTGTAATAAGCGCTATCATTATTGGCTCCTTAATGTACGTTGTAGAAGGAAAAGAAAGCGGTTTCACAAGTATTCCCGTCAGCATTTATTGGTCAATTGTAACATTGACAACAGTCGGTTACGGAGACATTTCGCCAATAACACCTTTAGGGCAATTCCTGGCTTCGCTTGTCATGATTATGGGTTACGGAATCATCGCTGTACCAACTGGAATTGTAACTGCAGAATTTGCCAAAGCAAGCCTGAGAAACAGTTCGGTAAGCGGTAAAAAAACATGCACACAATGCAATGCACAATTGCACTTTGACAATGCAAAATACTGCTATCAATGCGGAAAAACATTACCAAATAATTAATTTATGAAGCTATTTCCAGCTATACACTGCAACTCCTCCTTATATTTGTTATTTTTTTAAGTCATAAAAAGAGCTTCCGCTGGTCGCTTTTTTATGCCAAAAAAAATTAACAACTATAAGTCCGGGGTTTTCGTTTCTATCTGGGCTAAAAAATATGAAATACTTAATTACTATCGTCGGACCAACAGCTATAGGCAAAACAGCCTTAAGCATTGCTTTGGCACAACATTACAATTGCGAAATAATTTCCTGCGACAGCCGTCAGTTTTTCAAAGAAATGACCATCGGAACAGCCGTTCCAAGTCAGGAAGAATTAGCTTCAGCAAAACATCATTTCATTCAAAACAAATCGATTTTTGAAAATTATACGGTTGGCGATTACGAAAAAGAAGCACTTTTAAACCTAGAAGAATTATTTCAAACCAATGATTTTGCTATCCTAATTGGCGGATCGGGGTTATATGTAGACGCTGTTTTAAAAGGCTTTGACGAATTTCCAGAAATAGCTCCAGAAGTTCGTCAAGAAGTAAATTCAAATTACGAAAAACTCGGAATAGAATATCTTCAAGAACAATTAAAAAATTTAGATCCAGAATATTATCAAAAAATAACAATCGAAAATCCGCAAACGTTACAAAACCCACAGCGAATGATGCGGTTCGTAGAAGTTTGCATAGGATCACAAAAACCTTATTCTTCATTTTTAAATCAAAAGAAAAATAATCGAAACTTTACTCCAATTTTAATCGGTTTAGATGCCGATCGCGAAATTATTTACGATAGAATTAATCAGCGCGTCGATATTATGATGAACATGGGATTATTGGAAGAAGCAAAAACTCTTTATCCTAACAAAGAGCTAAATGCTTTGCAAACCGTTGGTTACAGAGAATTATTCAGCTACTTTGATGGAGATTTTACCCTAGAATTTGCCATTGAAGAAATCAAAAAAAATACGCGAAGATTTGCCAAAAGACAATTAACGTGGTTCAAGCGAAATGAAAACACAAAATGGTTCGATTTTAATGAAAATAGACAGATAATATATAATTACATAAATTTAAAACTGAAAATATAATTTTATCAGGTAATTACTTATATTTAGACTCAATCAAAATCAGTCTAAATGAAAAAAACGCTACTTTTATTACTTACTCTCTTTACAATCTACTCTTGTGATATTCAATACGATGGAGAAACTCGAATTGTAGTTCAAGGTCAAGTTGTCGACAAAGATAACAACCCAATTGCAGACAAAAGAATCGAAATCAACACCCATTCTAGTAGTGATTATGTCGGTTCAGATTTAATCAGTTTTACAAATACAGATTCAGAAGGAAAATTTACCTTAATTTTTCCTTCACCAAAAAGTGATGAAATTGATATTGTAACTACAATTAATGGCAGCTACGAAATAGATTATCAAAATATTCAAACTCCAACTTCGGGCTATCAATCTAAAAGCATACGTGCAACAAAAAGAAATTTTGCCAATTATAAATTAGATTTTAATAAAATCGTTTTGTACAAAAGTGAGGAGATCACAGAGCTTGAGGTAGCTTTAAACCAAACATCGAACAACAAACAAATTACTGATATTCATATCGAAGGAAATTCAGCAGAAAACTTCATAGACCTTAAAAAAGAAGATGAAAATAAAAATCAATATTTAAAGACTCTATTTGATGTCGCAAAAAATCAAAATCTAAAATTAAGTTATAGTATTAGAGATTTTTCTAATCCAGCAAATGTTGTTATTTCACAACATGAAGCCATTGTAACCATCAATTCAGAAAAAGTAATCCACACTATAACTTATTAATCATGAAATTTAAAGTTCTCTTCTTCTTATTCTTTCTTCAATTTATATACAGCCAAGAAACCGAAAACAAAAATCTAGTAAAATTCAATCACGATATTCGATTTAATGCCATTGTTCCTTTAAATTTTGGTGCTAATTTTTTAAACGAATCTAATGATTCTAATGTAGGAGTCGGAACCAACTTTAGCTTTTTGAGAATCGATAATTTCAAATTAGGAGCTGGTTACGATTTTATATATTACACAACATCTGATATTACTAGAGCAGGAAATGTAAACGGCGCTGCGCTTCATACTTTTTACGGGGATGTTTCGTATGAAATAAAGGTATTAGAAAAACTAAATATTGAACCTTACTTTGGTTTTGGAGGTGCAGAACTAAAATTCCGATCTACAGGCAGAAATTTTGGAAAACAAACGGGAAACAATTTACGTATCGGATTTAACACCGATTACAAACTTGCTAAAAGACTTTCAGCATTTGTTGGTGTTTGCTATTCACATTATAACTTAGACATTAACACTTCGCCGGAGTTTGTTTCATTTTATGACAATGCAAAAATGATTCAGATTAATATTGGTTTGAAAATTCATTAATTTTGTAACAATTAAAATCAATAAAAGAATACAATCTCATGCCAATTTCTCCCAATTTCACATCAGTTTTAAGTAAAGACTGGGAAATCAATTTCACACAATGCACACCAACGGGTTATTTAAAATACACCGATTTGTGCAATCTTTTACAACTTACTGCCGCAGCTCATTCTGAAGTTGGAGGCATCAGTTTTACGGATATGCAGGAATTTGATCAAGCTTGGGTTCTAAGCCGTATGCGTGTCGAAATTAAGGCTTTACCAAAATGGCAGGATATTGTAACAGTAAAAACATGGATTAACAGTCTTGAAAATTCACGTTCTGTTCGTGCGTTGGAAATGTATGTAAACGGAGAAAAAATAGTAGGAAGCGAAACATTTTGGGCCGTTTTTAACACAAAAGCCCGTCGTCCAGAAGCTTTGGCGCTTCCATTTGAACATTTCGAATTGTATCCTGAAAACAGGGCTACAGAAGAAGGTTTTTCTAAAATCAATATCAATCCTGAAAAAGAATCTGTTTTCGAAAAAACGGTTTATTTATCCGATTTAGATATTGTAAATCATGCCAATAACGTCAAATATCTCGAATGGTGTCTGGATCATGTTAACCCGAAAAAAATCTTAAAACAGGAAGTAAAAAGTTTTGAAATGAATTTTCTAAAAGAACTTTCTCTAAACGACAAAGTTATCATTCACGAAAGTGATAACGAAGAACAAACAGAAACTACTTTTAGTATTACAAAAGGCGAAAAAACCTGTTTCGCATTAGAATTACATTGGAAATAAAAATTTTCGCCACAGATTAAAAGATTCGAAATGATTTCTTTTTAGCCACAAATTACACCAATTAGTACAAATTTTTAAAACTTTAAATGCTACTATTTTCCGTGGCTAAAATAATTAGTGCTAATTTGTGTGATTTGTGGCAAACAAAAAACGATGCAATTCAAGCAGAATCACATCGTTTTCATTTCAATCAAAATCATTTCGATTTCTTTTTAGAATCTTTTTTAGATTTCCCAGACTTCTTTTTCTTGTCTTTAAGCAAATCTATTTTGTCTTTGATTCGCTTTTCTATTTCACTAATTCCTGAATCGTAATCATGCTGAATAGAATAAATCTTAGCTGATTTAATTTCTTTTAAAGCTTCTTTAAATTTGTGCTGAACTTCTAAAAGTATTGCCTTTTGTACAAAAATCCCAGCCTTATTAATTCCTTTTACAGTCAAAGCAAAATCGGCTAATTTAAGCGCTTCTTCATAATCTTCGTTTAAAATCAATGTTCTAAGATAATGCGGATACACTTCAAGTGCATGAATATTAATGGCTAAAGCTTCTTGAAAATAGCTTTTTGCATCTTCATAATTAGTTAATTGCTCTGCTTGAATTCTTCCGTATAAACACAAAACCATTGTATTTTTTGAATCGTATGAAAAAGCGTAATCTAAAGATTCGATTGTTTCTTCAAGCGAAAACGGATAACTATCCAAAGCCTGAAATACGTATTTATCAATTGTTTTCATTTCGTAAGTCGTTTTTTAATTTCTGACGAGTTCCTTTGTAACTCTTCTCTATTTTATTCTTCTTAAAATCAGTGCCCGAAAAAACCCGAATCGGATTCCCACGTTCGACATTCAGCTGGTTTTCCCATTGTTTGCCAACATGATTTTTAAGTTGGAGTAATTTCTCGTCTTCTAATTTTTTAATTAATCTTTCTGTTGCCAGTTTTTTGTTTTGATGCTGCGAACGGCTGTCCATAGAAACAACTGCAATTCCTGTTGGAATATGAGTTGCACGAATAGCAGAACTCACTTTGTTAACATGCTGACCACCAGCGCCAGAACTTCGCATTGCCTGATACTGAATATCATTTTCTGAAAATAGTTCATTCTTATTTTGCTCAATTTCAAAAATTCCGATAAACCAGTTTTTGCGTTTGTGCATTTTCCTAAACTGACTTTGACCGATCCACTGAATGGTTCCGATCCAGGATTTCACAAACTGCTCTGCGTTTTTTCCTTTTACAGCAACCGAAGCCGTTTCTATAGTTCCATTTTCTTCACCTGCCTCTCTTTGCAGTAAAACGGTTTCCAGATCCTGTTCGCGCGCTTCATCCAAAACTTTTTTAAGCACTTGGGCGACAACCCAAGTGCATTCTGCAGGTCCGCGACCCGCTGTTATCTGAATTATTTTTTCCATTTTTCTATTATTTTTAGAAGCTTCTCTCTGTTTTTTGCTTCTTTTACAAACATTGGTAATCGAGTTACCATTGTACCACCGCCATTTACTTTAGAGTTACGTTCTCTTAAACCTGCCTGAATATATCTTTGCAGATAATCAATATGGTCCAGATTATAAGCCCAAAAAACATTTCCAGCAATTTCTCTCTGATACCATAATTCTGTATTAAACCATCTTTCTGTCTGACTGTTGCCATCTGCACAAAACTCAAAAACAACCTCTTCAATTTTAGGTTTAAAGTCTTTTATCTTATTACAAACAGGACATTTTAATTTGACTGTCTCGGGTTTCTCATTTATAATCTGTGATTTAAATATCACTTTATCTACGTTATTACAGCAATAAGAATCAACATAAGCAATGTATTTTATAGAATTTTCTTTTTTAGAATAGTGACAATTTTTACATTCCAAAACTTTCTTGTCATAATAGTACTGCTGGCTCTCAAAAGTTCTGCGAACAATAGCTTTTAAACCGCACTTAGGACATTTCACGTCAATCGAATCTCCAAAACTTCCCAGCCATTTATTTTCATCTTGAAACCTTTCCATCTTTTAAGTTTTTAAATTAACGATCCATTCTAACAATCTTTGGCGTAAAAGTTCCAAGAACTTCAACCAATTCAGTTTGATTTGCCATCACTTTTTCAATATTCTTGTAAGCCATTGGTGCTTCATCAATATTACCGCCAATTAAGGTCACATCGTGCTTCTTCAGCTCTTTGCTAATCAAACTTTTAGTAAAAGTGCTTTTACATTTGGCTCTCGAAAACAAACGTCCTGCACCATGCGAAGCTGAGTTTAAACTCTCAGCATTTCCTTTTCCTTTCACAATAAAACCCGGCGCAGTCATCGATCCTGGAATAATTCCAAGCTGACCTTCGCCTGCAGGCGTTGCTCCTTTCCTGTGCACAATACATTCCTGACCATTTACGATTTCTTTCCAAGCAAAATTGTGATGATTTTCAATCGTTACCACTACCCTTTTCCCAATCGCTTTGGCAATTCTTCTATGAATATCGTCGTGGCAGGCTTTTGCATATTCTCCAGCCAAATTCATTGCCAGCCAATATTCTTGACCATCGTGTGTATTTAAATCCAACCAAGCCAAATGCTGCACATTTTTAGGTAACGGACACTGTTTTGTTGCCAAATATGTATAATGTTTCGCAATATTAGCACCAAATCCGCGTGAACCACTGTGTGACAGAACGGCAAAGTATTCGCCTTTTTCTAATTTCCATTCGTTTTCTGGATTATCAATTTTTGCAATTCCAAATTCTACAAAATGATTTCCTCCGCCCGAACTTCCTAATTGTTTATATGCTTTAGGCAAAAGATTCTTTAGCAATGGAATATCTTGGAATTCACTTTTATAAAAAACATCATGATCTACTCGGTTTGCATGTATTTCATTCATTCCAAATTTGGTATTATCTTTTAAAATGGCTTCTAATTGATGCTCTCTTCCTTTAAAATGTGAAGCTGGTAAATCAAAAATGGACAAACTCATTCGGCATCCAATATCGACACCAACACCGTAAGGAATCACGGCATTATCAGTTGCTAACACACCGCCAATAGGCAGTCCGTAACCCGAATGCGCATCCGGCATTAAAGCTCCTGCAACTGAAATTGGCAATTTCAAAGAATCATATAATTGAAATTTTGCCTGCTGATCAATTTCATTTTCACCAAAAATTGTAAACGGTGCTCTTGTATTATTAAGCTGATGCATTCTTACCTGAACCGGTTTAATTAAACCTTCAGCCACTTTTCCCCAAGTCCCGTTTCCTTCATATTTTTCAGGATTTAAGAGAACGTCTTTTGCTTCTGTTAGAATAGCTTCTTTTTTTTCTCTTTTTCTATATCTATTTATTTGCCCTAAAGCGATATTTATTGAATTGTTTTTTGGAAAACCTAATTTAATCAGGTCTTTTCCAGATAATTTATTTCCCATGATTTTATATCATTTCATCTACATATTGCTGATACAATAGATGTAGACTTTTATTTTTTATTGGACTTGTCTCTCTTGGGTTTTCACTTTGAAAATACCTCCAGTTATAAGAGTGCCCCTTTACTAATCTGTTTATTTTTCCTCTAAGATTATAATTTGAAGTATAATTTAAAATAAGCTGGATTTCACTTTCTAAATCAGAATCCAAAAGCCTTTTGTGCGTAATCATGTAAGGTTTTACGTGAAGTACATAGCGCCAAGGCTCGTTAAACACATAATGAATTCTATATCTCTCAAAAACTTTACTCCAACGTTCTTGCCTGCTAAAATGTACTTTTTCTCTTTCTGACAATTCCAATTTTGGACTGTTCCATTCACTTTCAGTAAATTCTTTCAGTCTTTGAATTTGCACAGAAGAAGCATTTTTTCTCTTTTTACTTTTCCTTTTTTTAAAGGTTTTATCCGAAGAAAATTGCCAAGTATTTATCTTTTCCAACAGCGTTTTGTAAAATTCTGCTTCATTTGATCTTACAACATCATCTCTTAATTTAAAATGACGCTGCCATCCTTTTTGATAAGGCTCATCAAGCAGGATCCAAGGCAAATTATTACGCTGTTTCCAAAGTTTTTTTTCAAGCTTATCCAGTTGGATTAATTGTTTTTCAAAATCTTCTTTTACTAATCTTTTCTTTTTTCTTTTACTTTTAAAACGAGTACATAAAGCATACTCATCTTCCGTATAATTTTCCATTAAAAAATTATCGTGCATTAAATTAACAGCCAATAAGGCCTAACCTTTTATCCTGACGGATAATTCTAAAAATCGATTTTCGGGAAAGTTTTGAAGTGTCTAGAATAAAAAAAGCCCGAAACTAAATGTCTTCGGGCTTTTTTATATATCTAAAAAGTATATTTCTAGGATTGAAATAAGCCACGAAGAATTGCTTCACCAAATCCGTTTGGTGTAAAGCTCTGAGATGTCAATGTAAGTACAAACACTATTTCTTCGTTTTAAAGGGTTATTAATTTTTTCGTGTGCAAATATTGTGAATTGTTTTTTGATTTTCCAAATTTATTTTAAGAAAAATCATTGTAAATATTTTTTAAACATCTAAAACAAAACGATAAAAATCTAAATATCAAAAAGATACAACACAAAATCAATAATACATTTTTTTTATTAACAGCAAAGAGCACACTAAAAAAACGCAAAGTTTACAAAGCTTTGGAGAAAAATTTTGCAGACTTTGCTGTTAAACTAGCGCAAAAGTTAAGCATAAAAAAAGCCCTGATTTCTCAGAGCTTATATTTTTTTTAGGTGTTTTTTTTATTCAGAAACTTTGCTTTTTACTACTAATCTGAATCCTTCTCCGTGAATATTTAGAATTTCTACGTCTTCATCAGATTTAAGGTATTTTCTAAGTTTAGCGATGTAAACGTCCATACTTCTTGAAGTAAAGTAGTTATCGTCTCTCCAGATTTTTGTTAACGCTAGTTCTCTTGGCATTAAATCATTTTCATGAAGAATAAGCATTTTCAGCAATTCATTCTCTTTTGGAGATAATTTAATTGGCTCTTCATCTTGGAAAGTCAAAAATCTCAATTTTGAATTTAAGTGGAATTTACCAATATTAAATTCAAACTGCACTTGTTCTGCTTTTGTATCAGCAGATTTTCTCTGAATGATAGCTTTGATTTTCATTAACAAAACTTCAGAATCAAAAGGTTTGTTTAAATAATCGTCTGCACCAGCTTTATATCCTTTTAAAACATCTTCTTTCATTGATTTTGCAGTTAGAAAGATAATCGGCACTTCACTGTTTTTCTCTCTAATTTCTTTGGCTAAAGTATAACCATCTTTATAAGGCATCATTACATCAAGAATACATAAATCATACACATCTTTCTTGAATTTCTCGAAACCTTCCATACCGTTTTTAGCTAAAGTAACTTCAAAGTCATTTAACATTAGATAATCTTTAAGAACTGCCCCAAAATTTAGGTCATCTTCTACTAAAAGTATTCTTTTGTTAGTATTTTCCATATTTTAATTTATTAATGGTATTTTTATTATAAAGGTGCTACCCTTTCCTTTTTCGCTTTCTACATATACTTGACCATTATGGTCTTCTACAATTCTCTTTACGTATGCAAGCCCTAAACCATGACCTTTAACATTGTGAAGGTCACCTGTATGTTCTCTGTAAAACTTCTCAAAAACTCGTTTTTGAGCTATCTTACTCATACCCAGTCCGTGATCTCTAACTTTAATTAAAATCATATCTTTTACGTTTTCTGTAAAGATTTCGATTTCAGGAATCTCTGGAGAATATTTTATCGCATTTTCTAAAATATTAACCAAGACGTTAGTAAAATGAACTTCGTTTATTAAACAGGTTGTCCTAGAAGCATTAAAATGTTTTACAACTGTTCCTTGTCTATCTTCTAATATTAAATTAACATGCTCAATTGCATCATCAATAATATCATGAATAACAGCTGGTTCTTTGGTAATATCCAATTCTCTTTTCTCAAGTTTAGATATTCGAAGAACGTTTTCAACCTGCGCATGCATTCTTTTATTCTCATCTCGAATCATTTGAAGATAACGATATACTTTTTCTTTATCTTCTATAATTCTCGGATTTCTAATAGCGTCAAGCGCTAAATTTATGGTTGCAATCGGTGTCTTAAACTCGTGCGTCATATTATTAATAAAATCCGTTTTGATTTCAGAAATATGTTTTTGACGCAATAATTGATTTAAAGCACTTGTGTAAGCAACTATGATAATTAATGTAAAAATAATTGATAAAATTGTAATACTTAATAATTCTGACAATAAGAATTTCTTCTTGTGTGGAAAAGTAACCGATAATTCATACTTACTATTTCCTTCATTGTCTGTATAAATCGGAATATTATAAGTCGCTTCTTTGTCATAATGAAATCCTTCAGATTTTACTTTTGTCGGAGCGTTATCACTGTATATTCCAAATTCAAATTTTGTTTTAACACCGTATTCTTCAAGTTCCTTTTTCAACAACTTATTGAGTTTCTCTTTTGTTACTCTGCTTTCAATCGGCATTAATGAAGCAATATCTTTAAATTGAATCTGCTGCTGAACTTTGTTTAAAACATCTAAGCTGCCAGATTTTTCAATTGTCACGTCTGGAATAATACTTTGTCCTAAGATATTATTATCAATTCCATTATGGTTGTTATAAACTTCTGTTACACGTTTTGTACTAAAATTTTTAAAACGTTCACTGCTGAATTTTTTATTAAATACAGAACCATTAATATCGTAATCTTCTGATGTTAAAGTATTCCTGTATACAATTGTTTTGTTTGTTTTTGTATTACGCTGTACATAAAACACTTGAAGTAAGTCCTCTTTTTGTGGACTTTTTCCCATACTGTCTTTAATGCGATTGTATTTTTCGTAGTAACTGTACTCTTCTTGTTTTTCCAGTTTATCAGCAACATTACCAATTACTTGAGTTACGTGGTATTTAAATTGCTCTTCATTATTCTTGAATGAAGAATTGAACCAAAATACCTGTACCAGAATAATCCCTATTAAGGACAAACTCATCAATAAAACAAGTATTCTAAAAAATAATTTATTCATCGAAACAAAATTAATATTTTAACAATATACTAAATAATACATTAACCAAATATTAACATTTAAGACTGATTTTGTTTTATATTTAAAATTTTAAGAATTTTAACAACTTCTTCTTTAGCAATTTTAAGATTATTGTTATTAATCACGAAATTACTCTTAGAAATTCGTTTTTCATCATTCCACTGCATTTTCATACGATTCAAAACTTGCTTCCTTGTACTATTATCTCGCTGCATTACTCTTTCTATCCTTACTTCTTCTGGTGCCGTCACGGTTATCACCACATCACATTCTTTGTAACGCCCGCTTTCAAACAAAATTGCTGCTTCGTATATTACATATTCAAAATTCTTATACTGTTCCAGCCAATTTTCAAAATCTCTCTTAACAGCCGGATGTACTATTGCATTCAGTTTTGCTAATTCTTCTTTATCCTTAAATACAATTTCTGCTAATTTTCCTCGATTTAAAACTTCATTATCAAAAATACCTTTCCCAAAAGTTGATTTTATCTTATCAATCACTTCTTGAGTCTGCATTACATTTTTTCCGCCATCGTCTGCGATATATACAGGAACGCCTAATTCCTTAAAATAGGATGCAATAGTTGTTTTACCACTTCCTATCCCTCCTGTCAGGCCGATAACTTTTGTCATGTTAGATCTTAAAAAACATTTTTGGAAAAGCTTCTTGCGGTTTTTTCTTCAATAAAATAACTTTTATGTACGAAATTAAAAAACCTCTTCCATACCCATAAAATTGTTTCCAAACTGCTATTACAGATAGATACCCAATCTTGATACTTTTATTCTGAATACTCGCTGTAAGAAAAATTATAACGAAATATACAAAATATAATTGTAATAAAATATCAATATTGAAAATTAACAATAAAAAAGCTAATAATAAACCCAGGATAAAGAAGGTAGGAAAGAAAAAAGTCAGCTTATTATGTTCTGGATACCAACTATTTAAAATTGGTCGAGCGATTCCAAATTTATTGACTTGAATAGAAAATTTTTCCCAGTCAATTCTTCTTTTATGATACACATAAGCCTCAGAAAACAATCGAGTTTCAAAACCAAGGTTCCATAAACGGATCGATAAATCAGGATCTTCTCCCGGATGAATATTCCCAAAGCCTTTTGAAGCTTCAAAAGCCTTTTTAGAAATCCCCATATTGAAGCTTCGAGGCTGAAACTTATTTATCTTCTCAGATCCGCCTCTAATTCCTCCTGTTGTTAAAAAGGAAGTCATTGCAAAATTGATTGCTTTTTGAATATTAGAAAAACTATCCAAAGCTTTGTCTGGACCTCCGAAACAATCTACATATTTTTCATCTAATGCTTTTCTAACTTCAGTTAAATAGTTTGAAGGAATAATGCAATCTGAATCAAAAATAATAAAGTAATCCCCTCTCGCTCTTTGCATTCCGAAATTCCTAGAATCTCCTGGACCCGAATTTTCTTTAAAATAATAGGAAATATTAAGCTTTCCTTGGTATTTCATTACAACATCTCGGCAAGGAATTGAAGAACCATCTTCAACAAGAACAATTTCAAATGCTTCATTATAATCAGACTTCGACAGACTTTCTAAAAGTTCATCTACTTCATCTGGACGATTATACACGGGTATAATTAAAGAGAAAATCATAGCAGAATATGCGTATTAGGGTGTATTTTTTAAATTCCAAAAATTTTAACAAAGATAGCGTATATTCATAAAAAAACCATCAACTTTTGGCTGATGGTTTTTGCTTTCTGCAAGCAGAATATATTATTTATTTAATGCTTTCGATTTCAACAACTTCGTTAGTGTCTGCATTATAATCAACACCTTCAAATTCGAATCCGAAAAGGTTCAAGAAATCACTTCTGTAACCTGCAAGGTCACCAATTTCTGGAAGCGTTTCTGTAGTTGCATCTAACCAAAGTTTGGCAACTTTTGCCTGAACATCTTCGCGCATTTCCCAGTCATCAATTCTGATTCTTCCTTTTTCATCAACAGGAACTTCAGAACCATTGTATAGTCTATCTTGAAATAAACGCTGAATCTGCTCGATACATCCTTCGTGAATTCCTTCTTCTTTCATCGTTTTATATAAAAGAGAAATATATAATGGAATTACAGGAATCGCAGAACTTGCTTGTGTTACCAAAGCTTTGTTTACAGAAACATATGCTTTTCCTCCTAAAGATTCTAAGCTGTCAGAAATTGTAAATGCAGTAGCTTCTAAATGATCTTTTGCACGTCCGATTGTTCCTTTACGATAAACTGCTTCTGTTAACGATGGTCCGATATAAGAATAAGCAACTGTTACAGCTCCTTCTGCTAATAAATTTTCATTTTTCAAAGCATCAATCCACATTGCCCAGTCTTCACCTCCCATTACTGCAACAGTGTTTTCGATATCTTCTTCGTTAGCAGGAGTAATAGAAACTTCAGAAACTTTACCTGTATGAAAATCTACTGTTTTATTCGTAAATGTTTGTCCGATTGGTTTTAAAACCGAACGGTGAGTTACTCCTGTATTTGGATTTGTTCGCACAGGCGAAGCTAAACTATAAATAATAAGATCTACTTGTCCTAAATCAGCTTTAATCAGATCAAGAGTTTCTCTTTTAATTTCGTTAGAAAATGCATCACCATTGATGCTTTTTGCATATAAACCTGCTTTATGAGCTTCTTTTTCGAATGCTGCCGAATTATACCATCCTGGGGAAGCTGTTTTTCCTTCAACTGGCGGTTTTTCAAAAAACACTCCAATTGTCGATGCACCAGAACCAAAAGCACTAGTAATTCTTGATGCTAATCCGAAACCTGTAGAAGCACCAATAACTAAAACTTTTTTAGCACCAGCGATTTCTCCTTTAGATTTCACATATTCGATTTGATTTTTTACATTTTGTTCAGCTCCCTCTGGATGGGCAGTCAAACAAATGAATCCTCTCATTCTTGGTTCTATAATCATATTCTTTGTATTTCTATTTTAATTTGTTTTTTTTCAAAAAAGGCGAATAAAATTATCTTATAATTTTTTGAATATTTTCACGTACTGTCAAAATATCCACATCCTTTTCTTTACATTCTATTTTAGTGCCGTTGTATTTTTCGATTAAAAGATTCAAATCTTCGCAATCTCTTATAAAGTTAAATTCTTTTTTCTCAACATCAAAAACAACGCCTTTTAATCTATTTAAGTTTGCACCTATTGCTCCTCCAACTGCCCCACCAGTACCATACGCAAATGCTTTCGACCACCCATTAGCAAAAGATCCTTCCAAATACAAAAACTTACCATCACTCATTACTCTGTGATAAGAAAGCGCATTGTCACCTTCTTGATTTCTATCTTCTTTTACCGAATATTTACGAACATACTTTTGCTGTATATAAAGAACTCCATTAAAAGAAACAGCAAAAAAATCAAGCTTTACATCATTTCTTGCCCAAGCGAAATATACCTGATCTGCAGCTACAGATTTGTCAATTGCTTTATAACGAGCAACACTTTTTCTAATTATAGCGTCCCCCATGTAAATCCCTTTCTTTTCCAAAAAGTCTTCATAAGTCTTATATACACCTTCTGGAAAATCTTTAATTAAAAAAACACCATTTCCTTCAACAGCTTTAGAAGTGGAGCTGTTATTTTCTGCAACTTCCTGCGCTTGAATGCTGCAAGCGAAAAAACTTAAAAAAAAGAAAATAGTAATTTTTTTGAGCATAGATTAAATGTTTTCTATTCGTGGTTTGAACTCAACAAATATAAATCAAATATTTAATTTAATAATTCTTTTGCATGATTTAATGCCGAATCTGAGATGTTTGCTCCAGACAACATTTGCGCAATTTCTGTAACTCTTTCATCCTGAGTTAATAGCTTTAATTCTGAAACGGTATCATTTCCTACAGTAGATTTTGAAACTCTAAAATGCGAATCTCCTTTTGCAGCAATTTGAGGTAAATGTGTAATAGCAAAAATCTGCATTGTATTGCTCATTTCTTTCATGATTTCGCCCATTCTAATGGCAATTTCTCCAGAAACCCCTGTATCTATTTCATCAAAAATTAAAGTTGGGAGTTTTGAGTATTTAGCCAAAATTGCTTTTACTGCCAGCATAATACGAGACATTTCTCCACCAGAAGCTACTTTTTTCAATAAGCCAAAATCAGTTCCTTTATTAGCAGAAAATAAAAATTGTAATTCTTCTTTCCCGTTTTGAAGGTAATTTTCAGAAGGAATCAATTCCATATTAAATCGAACATTCGGCATTCCTAATGTTTCTAAAATTGAAATCAACTGGCTGGATAAAACCGGAATTGCTTTTATTCTGTTCTCATGAATAATCATTGCAATGCGATCTAGTTCTGCAATTTTCTTTTCAATTTCTAATGCAATGGCCTTAATCTCATCTTCAATATTATCAAGCTCTAATAAAGTATTCCCCAAATCTGCTTGAATTTGCAGTAATCCATCAACATTATCAGCTTGATGTTTTTTAAGCAGATTGTAAATTAATTGCAATTTTTGACTTACCAGCTCTAACTGTGCCGGATCATTTAATAGTTTTTCTGAATTATTCTGAAGTTCTTTAGAAACATCGTCAAATTCAATTGATATACTCGTGATTCTTTCAAAAAGAGCTTGGTATTCTGGCGAAAACGATACAATCTTTTGAAGTGAATTTTTAATTTCATTCAAATTATGAAAAACACCAAATTGTTCTTCATTTGCAATTGCCAAAGATTTATCTAGAGATTCTTTGATAATCTCTACATTATTTAATTTTTCGTAATCTGCTTCTAATTCTTCTTGTTCTCCAGACTTAAGATTTGCAGCAACTAACTCATTCAACAAAAATGTATTATATTCCTGCTCTTTTCCAGCATCACTCTGCTTTTTCAGCAATGCATTGTGTTTTGCTTTATCTGATCTATAGCTTTTTAAAACTTTTTGGTATTCTGAAATTGTTTCAAAATTACCTGCAATGGCATCAATAATTTTAAATTGAACATTTTCATCTGATAATTCTTGAGTTTGCTGTTGTGAGTGAATATCAATCAGATACAAACTTAAATCTTGCAATTCTTGTAAATTTACAGGACTATCATTTATAAAAGCACGTGATTTTCCAGAAGGAAGAATTTCTCTTCTAATGATGGTTTCATCTTCATAATCAAGATCATTTGCCTCAAAAAAGTCTTTTAAATTGTATTTAGAAATATCAAATTGTGCTTCTATCACACATTTTTCTTCTTTATTTTTAAGCGAAGTCAAATCGGCTCTTTTTCCCAAAACAAGACCAATTGCACCCAAAATAATAGATTTACCTGCACCTGTTTCTCCTGTTATTATAGAAAAACCTTTTGAAAAATCTATTGCAAGTTTTTCAATTAAAGCATAATTTTTAATAGAAAGAGACGTAATCATAAAGGTAAAAATGTAAAAAAGTAGTTAACTATAAGAATTGGGAACTTAAATAGATTTAAAATTTAATCTGCGACCATTTGGTTGAATTCAATGGCGAAACTTTATTTAAAACATCTGTTAGATCGGTGACCGGAATACTTGGCCCGCCTGAGAAAATAGAAACAATTTCATCGGATTTTGCATCAAAAAATACTCTTGTAATAAAAGCATTAGGTTTAACTGAAGCTAGTTTTCCGATTAGCATTAATGAACCTTTTATTTTCTCTTTAGATGCTTTCAAATCAAGACTCATTCCGTCTAATCCTGTGTGGTATAAATACATGGTTTGACGAAGATCACTATAAGTCGGCGCAATCATATCATTAATTAAATAATAACGATTCTGAAGTCCGTCTGATTGTGTCCAGCCTTTAAATCCGCCCTGCTGTGCCACATTGGCAATATTTTGAGCAGTTTCAAGATATTGGTTTCCGGCACCCATTTGAAAAGTATCAGCATCCATACCTAAAATCACATAACTGTAAAAAGAAATTACAGAAACTAAATTTGATTCGTAAACGTTTGGATTAAATAATAAGGGTTCGTATTCTGTGTATTTAAAATTGAAATCTTTATCATTAAAATTTAAAACAGGCGAAGAATAAGTTGAATTATAAATTAATCTCGACGACTGAACCTGAATTGTTCCTGTAAATTGATCTGAACTGTTTGACGATAAAGTAATATACATCGAACAGTTAATGCGTTCGTTTTGCTTTAAAGTCGCACCTGTCCAATCTGTCTTATTTACAAACTCTGAAAGAGCAGTCTGCAAGGTTTTAAAAACCTGATTATTGGGATTAGTTAATCGTTCTGTATTAATAGTTACGGTACAATTTAGCTGTTGAGCCTGCAGGAAGCCGACGCTAAAAAAAACTAAAAGTGCAACTATTCTATTCATACTCGTCTAAATGTTTAATTTGCAAACACAAATTGTTTCTAATTTATGCTGGGCTACAGATTTAAAATTAAGATTTTGAAAAATGCAAAATCACTTTGTTTAAAATATCAGCAGCTACAGATTCTTTTGATTTTAATTCCATCGGCTCAATTTCAAAATTCTTATCAATAAACGTTACTTTATTGGTTTCTTTTTTAAAACCGGCTCCTTTATCTTGTAAGGAATTTAAAACAATCAAATCTAAGTTTTTTTTCTGAATTTTCAACTTAGCATTTTCAATTTCGTTCTCTGTCTCTAACGCAAAACCAATTAAAAACTGATTTTTTTTAACAGCTCCTAAAGAAGACAATATATCTTTTGTCTTTTCAAGCGCTATAGAAAACTCTTCTGTTGTCTTTTTAATCTTCTGATCTGCAACAAATTTAGGTCTGTAATCTGCAACAGCTGCCGCTGCAATTGCAGCATCAACTTCATGAAAATAAACATGACAAGCATCATACATTTCTTGCGCCGAAACTACTTCTACAACTTTTATTAAACTATTTTTTACTTTATAATGTGTCGGACCAGCAATCAAAAACACTTCTGCTCCTAAACTTGCAGCTTTATTTGCAATATCAAATCCCATTTTTCCAGAAGAATGATTTCCAATAAAACGTACAGGATCTATAGCTTCGTATGTTGGGCCTGCTGTTACGAGTATTTTTTTTCCTTTTAAAGGTAATTTACTTTCAAGATCGGCTTCTAAAAATGCGATTATATTTTCTGGTTCAGCCATTCGGCCTTCTCCAGACAAACCACTAGCCAATTCACCGCTTTCTGCCGGAATCATAATATTTCCGAATTGTTTCAACGAAGCAAAACTTGATAAAGTAGAAGGATGTTTGTACATATCCAAGTCCATTGCAGGCGCAAAATAAACGGGACATTTTGCCGATAAATAAGTAGCAATTAAAAGATTATCGCAGTTTCCTGTTGCCATTTTAGACAACGTATTTGCAGTAGCAGGCGCAACCAGCATTAAATCGGCCCAAAGACCTAATTCAACGTGATTGTTCCAAACTTCATTTTCATCTTCTTGATTAAAGAAACTTGAATGTACTGGATTTTTTGATAATGTAGATAATGTAAGCGGTGTTACAAAATCCTTAGAAGCAGGTGTCATGATCACTTGGACATGTGCACCTGCTTTTATAAAAAGTCGTACTAATGAGGCTGTTTTATAGGCTGCGATTCCACCGGAGACACCCAGTAAAATCTTTTTCCCGTTTAAAACTGACATTGTGTACTATATTATTTGTTTGAATTTCTGTGGTAAGTTTTACCGTCTAACCATTCTTGAACAGCTAAAGCGTGTGGTTTTGGTAATTTTTCGTAAAATTTAGAAACTTCAATTTGCTCTTTATTTTCAAAAACTTCTTCAAGACTGTCATTGTAAGTAGCAAACTCTTCTAATTTCTCAGTTAATTCTTTTTTAATTTCAGAATTAATTTGATTTGCTCTTTTAGCCATAATGGTAATTGCTTCATACACATTTCCTGTTGGCTCTTCAATAACTGTTTTATTGTAAGTTATTGTGTTTACAGGAGCATTCGTCTTTTTTAAATCCATGACTTGTTTTTATTTAGTATATTTTTGTAAATCTGTTTCAACTCTAGCATTCATTTCGTCTGCTTGTTTTTTGTACTTAGTATCGCTTTTAAATTTTATCAAATTTGAATAAGCTGCTTTTGCTACGTTTAAACGCTCTTCCATTTTTGAAGGAATACTGTTAATAGCTAATTTGTAAGCTGAATCATATTTATAAAATAAAGCGTCTTCTTTAAAAGGTGTCCCTGGAAAATCAGCGATAAAATTATCAAAAGCAATTAATGCTGATTTATAATCAGAGATTGTATTATAGCCTTTTGCATTTTCATAAGCTTTTTTCTCTAATTTACCATTCAGTACTTGAACCGTTGCATTTGCTTGAGGAATGTATTCTGAATTAGGATAATTATCAATAAAAGCTTGTAATTTATCTAATGCTTTAACCGTATCAGTCTGATCTAAACTGTAAACAGGTGCTAATTTTGAATAACTGTAAGCGCCTAAAAATGCTGCTTCCTGCACTTTTTCACTTCTTGGATAACCTGAAACGAAACTTTCGAACTGATAACCAGCTAAATAATATTGTTTAGTCTTATAATAGGACTGAGAAAACATGTAAAAAAGTTTTTCTGCTTGAGGTTTTCCTCTGTAAGAAGCGGATAACTGTTCAAAAAGACGAATCGCTTTATTGTATTTTCCTGCCTCATACATTCTGGTTGCAAGGTCAAACTTAGCCGCAACATCATCATTCTTCAAAACTTTTTGATATTCGCTGCAAGAGCAAACAAGAACCGCAACAATTAAAAGCGCAACTATTTTTTTCATTTTCTTACTTTTATTATGATCTCTCAGACAATTATGCCAAAGCAAAATCACACCGAAGTTTCGGTGGCAAATTTAGTTATTAATTTAGCTACTACAAAATATATTTTTTAGTATATTAAAATACCGTAAATGTTACGTTTATTTTATACTATTTTTTACAAATTCATTTAATCTTTGAGCAAGCGAATCATCTACAGTTACTAACGGAAGACGAACGGTATTGTCAGCAATTCCAAGCGCTTGAAAGATTTGTTTGATTCCTGCAGGATTTCCTTGTTCAAAAATCATATCAATACTATCCGACAGGAAATAATGAGTTTTAAACGCATCTGCTGCTTTTTTATTGAGTCCTAAACGAATCATTTCTGAAAATTCTTTAGGAAATCCTTGTCCGATTACAGAAATAACTCCTGCTCCACCTGCTAAAACGATCGGTAATGCCAGCATATCATCTCCAGAAATCACTAAGAAATCTTTTGGTGCATTTTTTATAATCTGCATTGCCTGCGCCATATCTCCGGCAGCTTCTTTTATTGCTACTACATTTTCAAAATCATTTGCCAAACGCACCACTGTTGACGGAAGCATGTTACTAGAAGTTCTTCCCGGCACATTATACAAAATCACAGGAACTGGTGAAGCTTCTGCAATTGCTTTAAAATGCTGATAAATTCCTTCTTGAGTTGGTTTATTATAATAAGGAGAAACTGAAAGTATGGCCTCGAAAGCAGAAAAGTCTCTGGTTTTTAATTCCTCAACAATCTGCATCGTATTATTTCCTCCTACTCCAAGAACAAGAGGCAGTCTTCCTTTATTTACATCGATTACTGTTTTGATAACCAATTCTTTCTCGTCTGCAGTTAGGGTGGCATTTTCTGCTGTTGTCCCCATTACTACAAGATATTCAACTCCTCCGTCTATAGAAAAGTTTACGATTCTCTGCAAAGCTTCGATATCTACTGAAAAATCTTTTTTAAATGGAGTTACAAGGGCAACACCAGTTCCTATTAATGATTGCATATTCTTAATTAAATTTATTTTATATTTTTTAAATACTTAAACAATTCTGAAACGAATAGTTTATAATTCTCTTTGTCCGTATTAATCATCCAACGGTTTAAACCTGCATCGACAGAAGAAAAACCAATCTTAAATCTCGCTTTTGATTTTTGCGTTACCATCATCAAAATCGCTTTTTCTTGATCGTAATAACTAATCAAAAGATCAAATTCTGTATGGATAAATTCATTTAAAAAATCTTCCGAAATTCCGCCTTTCCAATTGATGTTTTTTTTACCAAAAGTAGGACGTGAATACGTTTTTTTCTTCTTGATTTTATCCCTGTACGCTACAATTTTTATGTTCTCTGGAACAATTCCGTGAAGCGTTAATTCTTCTATAAGCGCCTTTGAATCACGAAAATTACTTTCATCTACCAACAAACCAATTGTTTGTACATTTTTAGAAAAGACTTCATTTTTTTGATTACTCAAGTTATTTTTTAATGATTTTTTTACAAAAAATTCCTTTATATAATTCAAAAACATAGTACTTTTACCAGATTACAAAATTAATTATTTAAGTTGCATTTAAAATGGTAAAACTAAAAAAGTATAACGGATTTTTAAAACTTTTTGTTATATTCTTAACACTTTTTTTTATAGTTTCCTGCAGTCAGAAAAACTATAATTTAACCAAAATCGAAGGAAAACAACTTCCTGTTACTGAGAAGACTGCTGAAACCCCAGCTATTGAAGACTTTATTAAACCTTACCGAGATCATATTAATCAGGATTTGGATAATGTTTTGGCGTATTGCCCTGAAACACTTGACAAAAGTACTGGAAAATGGCAGACTACTATTGGCAGTTTATTAGCAGACGTTTGTGTGGAAAGAGGAAATACCGTTTTTAAAGCACGCGAAAAGAAAGATATCGATTTATGTTTGTTAAATCATGGCGGGATTCGTGCTATTCTTCCTAAAGGAAATGTTACTACAAGAACGGCTTTTGAAATTATGCCTTTTGAAAATAATCTCGTTGTCTTAGCTTTAAAAGGGGAACAAATTCAAGAAATTGCAGCATATATTATTAAGGAGAGAAAACCGCAGCCATTATCTGGAATGACTTTTACTATTACCAAAACAAATACTGCTAAAAATATATTGATTCAAGGAAAACCACTTGATCTTAACAAGACGTATTATGTTGCCACAAATGACTATTTAGCAAATGGAGGCGACAGCATGACTTTCTTCGCAAAAAGCACTCAAAAATTTGATCTCAATTACAAATTGAGAAATGTATTGATTGATTACTTTAAAGAAGTAGACACTATTCCTGTAAAAAAAGATATTAGAATTACGGAAGAATAAAATTTTACAAAAACGAATTACAGCTTTTTCAGCAAAAAAAATATAAAATGAAAAGAAGAGAGTTTATCGAAAAAACAGCTGCAAGTACTGCCCTTTTGAGTTTAGGTTTGTCTTTGAGCAGTTTTGGAACTAACGACGAAGTTAAGCATTTAACTATTCTACATACTAATGATGTGCACAGCCACATTGATCCTTTTCCTGCAGACGATCCGCGTAATCCTAATAAAGGAGGTGTTTCTCGTCGTGCGGCTTTAATAGAAACTATTCGAAGAGAAAATCCGAATGTGCTATTATTAGATGCGGGAGATATTTTTCAGGGAACTCCTTATTTTAATTATTATGGAGGTGAATTGGAATTTAAATTGATGAGTATGATGAAATACGATGCGTCTACTATTGGAAACCATGATTTTGACAATGGTTTGGATGGATTGTATGCACAGCTTCCACACGCGACTTTTGATTTTATCAACTCTAACTATGATTTTAAAAACACCGTGATGGATGGTCACGTAAAACCTTATAAAATCTTCCACAAAAACGGAATTAAAGTGGGTGTTTTTGGCGTAGGAATTGAGTTGAAAGGTTTAGTTGACAAACAATTGTATAAAGAAACGGTTTATAATAATCCTGTTGAAACTGCGCAGGATATGACGCAATTATTGAAAAAGCAGGAAAAATGTGATTTGGTTATTTGTCTTTCGCATCTTGGTTACAAATATAAAGATGATGAAAGCAAGATTTCTGACTTGAAATTTGCTGAACAAACACAAGATATTGACTTGATTATTGGCGGACATACTCATACTTTTCTTGACAAACCTACAATCGTTAAAAATAAGGCCGGTCAAGATGTACTGGTAAATCAAGTGGGATGTTATGGAATAAATTTAGGGCGTATTGATTTTTACTTTGATAAAGACAAAGCGCACACCAATCAAGGAAGAACTATTGTTGTGTAACTTTTTTTTGAATTCTGGCTTTTTCTAAAAAATATTCTACCATAAAGAAATAACCCAGAATTTGAGTTACATCTCGTATCAAAACCAATACTACTGAATACGAAAAATATTCGTTGAAAATATAGAAAATATCTGAAAAGATATAACTAATAGCCATAAGGGACATTAACAGAGCAATGTGTGTCCCTTTTGTTATATAACTAACAAAGGCAAAATAACTTAAAAGACTCAAAACGATTCCGTAAAACGTGTACAAGAAATTGAATTTCTTCATGTTATCTAATTGCAGGCTTAAAACCGAAACCAAAAGGTAAACGATAAAAACGACTACTATAGAAATCGGAAGAATATCTCGCTTAGTAAGCCGTATTCTTTCGTGTTCTCTAATGAAAATTTTTACCAATAACATATAAACGACCAAAAAGCTCAAAACACCAGCTAATTCAGAGGTTTCTATTTCCATTAGATCATAAACTTGTCCAACAAAACAGAACAAAAATATAAAACCTTCTGTTTTCTTAATTTTAAATTCGGAGCTTATTAAATAGTAAATAAATATAGCCGGCAGTACAATGGCTTTTGAATATGTCCCAAGAAATTCCTGCTCTGTCCAGTCAAAAATGATGGTACAGAGCAAGGCCAAAAAAAATAAAATTAAAGACGGTTTATTCGCTTTCATTCAATTTGTTAATAAAATCTTCTTCCGACAATATAGTTATATTTAATTTGGTGGCTTTTTCTAATTTGGCTGGTCCCATATTATCACCAGCTACAACAAAATCTGTTTTTGCGGAAATTGAACTTCCATTTTTTCCTCCGTTATCTTCAATCGCTTTTTTAAGCTCATCTCTCGAAAACTGACTAAAAACTCCAGAAACTACAAATGTTTTTCCTGCAAACTTATTTGTTGCATTTGGATTGATTTTTTCTTCGATTTGAAATTGAACGCCATAACTTTTTAAACGTTCAATAATGATTTTGTTTTCTTCATTTTCAAAGAATTCAATAACACTTTTGGCTATTCTTTCTCCAATTTCATCAACTAAAACCAAATCCATTAAAGAAGCTTGGCTCAAGGCATCAATATTTTTATAATGTTTCGCTAATTTTTTAGCAACGGTTTCTCCAACAAAACGGATTCCGAGTGCAAACAAAACACTCTCAAACGGAATTTCTTTTGATTTCTGAACTCCATTTACCAGATTTTCAGCAGATTTCTTAGCCATTCTTTCTAAATGCAGAATGTCTTCCACTTTTAATTCATATAAATCTGCATAATTGTGCACTAAATTGTTTTTGAAAAGTAAAGCAACTGTTTCGCCTCCAAGACCTTCAATATCCATTGCTTTTCTTGAAATATAATGCTGTACTCTTCCGATAATCTGTGGAGGACATCCATAAAAATTAGGACAATAGTGATTGGCTTCTCCAACATTTCGAACTAATTCGGTATGACATTCTGGACAATAAGCTATATAATGTGTTTTTTCTGAATCTTCTGGTCGTTTCTCTAAATCGACAGCAATGATCTTAGGAATGATCTCTCCTCCTTTTTCAACAAAAACGGTATCATTAATTCGAATATCTAATTTTTCGATTTGATCGGCGTTATGCAGAGAAGCTCTTTTTACAATGGTTCCAGCAAGTTGTACTGGTTCTAGATTTGCAACTGGCGTAATAGCACCTGTACGCCCAACTTGATAAGAAATAGATTTTAATACTGTAGAAACTTGTTCTGATTTGAATTTATAAGCAATTGCCCAACGCGGTGATTTGGCTGTATAACCTAATTCTTCTTGGTGCTGGATACTGTTTACTTTTATTACCACTCCATCTGTTTCGTATGGAAGATTGTGACGATGTACATCCCAATAATCGATGAAATCAAAAACTTCCTGCATGTTGTTTACAAGCTTAGCTTCGGCTGGTACTTTGAAACCCCATTTTCTAGCAGATTCTAAACCTTCAAATTGTGATTTAAAAGGTAAATTGTTTCCTGTTACAAAATACAATAAACATTCCAGCGGACGTTTTGCAACCTCAGCGCTGTCTTGTAATTTTAAACTTCCTGAAGCTGTATTTCTTGGATTTGAATAGGGTGTTTCTCCAATTTCAATTAACTCCTGATTCATTTTTTCGAAACCGGCAAAAGGAAGAATAATTTCTCCTCTGATATCAAATCGATCTGGGTAATTTCCTTTTAAATGTAAAGGAATTGATTTTATGGTTTTAATGTTATTGGTTACCTCATCTCCCTGAAAACCGTCTCCGCGTGTTAATGCCTGAACTAGTTTTCCGTTTTCGTACGTGATACTGATAGAGGCACCGTCGTACTTTAGCTCACATGTATATTGCAGGTCAACGTTTCCTAAAACTTTTTGGATACGATTTTCCCAATCCAAAAGATCTTCTTTAGAATAGGAATTGTCTAAAGAATACATTCTGTATTGGTGTGCAATTGTTTTAAAATTTTTGGTTACAGAACCTCCTACACGTTGTGTCGGTGAATTTTCATCAAAGAATTCTGGGTGTTTATTTTCTAAATCCTGCAGTTCTTTGAGTTTTATATCAAAATCATAATCAGAAATTGTGGCATTATCCAACACATAGTAATTGTAATTGTGCTGATTAAGTTCTTCTCGTAATGTTTGAATGGTCTCTTGAATGCTCATAAAATACTAAAATATTGCAGGTTGTAATTGTGGATAATTGAATATCAAAATTAGGATTTTATTTTTGTTCAAAAGCACTAAAATTTGAAAGTTTTATAAAATCAAAAATCAGACTGCAAATTCATGCAGTCTGATTTTCTCCTTGTCCATTATTCTTAAAAAAGAATTAATAAAAACCAACTTCCAAATGGTTTCGACGTTTTATACTTATTACTGATAATCAACCAATTACAATGCAAATATAAAACTATTTTTGAATAATGATAAAGTCTGAACGTCTATTTAGAAGATGCTCCTCTTCTGTACATTTTACACCATTTTTACATTTATTGATTAAACGGGTTTCTCCGTAACCAATGGCGCTTTCAATTCGAGAAGCATCGATTCCTTGAGAAAGAATATAATCTCTGGTAGATTTTGCTCTGTTATCTGAAAGTTTTAAGTTGTAAGCATCTTTTCCGCGAGAATCGGTATGAGATTCAATTTTGATTCTGATGTTTGGAAACTTCTGCATGATGAAAACTACTTTAGATAATTCTTCGATTGCTTTTGGCGTTATATCGAATTTATCATAGTCAAAATAAATAGGGTTTACATCTACTTTCTCTACACCTTGTTTTTTGACAACTAAATCGTCATAATTGCTAAGCTCAAAATTGACATCTTTGATTTCTCCTGCATTTTCTCCAGTTGTTTCGACAGTTTTATCATCACTGCTATAGTTTATCTTTGCGGCAATCATTTTAACTACTTTATTACAAGGAACTTCAATTGCATATTTTCCTTCATAATTGGTTTTGGTTTCTCCTAAAACTTCACTAAAAGAGTTGTACGCCATGATCGTAACATCTGGCAAAGGTTTTTTGCTTTTATGATCGATTGCCATACCAGAAATACTTTGATTGCAGACTGGTTTTCCTTTTACAAAGGAATAAATATCATCATCCCCTTTTCCTCCTGCTCTATTTGAAGAGAAATAACCGTAAGCATTTGATTTGTCTAGGATGAAAGAAAAGTCATCTTTGTTGCTGTTGATCGGTGCCCCAAGATTTTTTGGAGTCGAAAAACTGCCGTCTGATTGAAATTTACTCTCATAAACATCCAAATCTCCCCAGCCGTAATGTCCGTCAGAAGAAAAATATAATACTCCGTTTTGATAAAATGGAAAGACTTCGTTACCAATTGTATTGATTTTTGGTCCCAAATTCTGCGGTGAACTCATAGTTCCATCGCTTGCAATTCTTACCATGTACAAATCGGTTTCTCCATAACCTCCCGGCATATCTGATGCAAAGAAAAGCCACTGTCCGTCTTCACTTAATGATGGATGACCAACTGAATAATCATCGCTGTCAAAAAATACTTTCTGCGGATTTTCCAACTTGTTATTGACAATTGATCCTTTAATGATCTGGAAATTATTCACTTTTGCTTCGTCAACAACCAATTTATTTTTCTTTACAATGTTTGTTGAATAGTAAATTGTTTTTCCTTCTTTATCAAAACTTGCTGTTGCTTCGTGGTATTTGGTCATTACATTTGGCAGAAAAACGGTTTCGTTAAACAAACTTCCGTCAGCAGGATTTCTCTCTGCGAAATACAGATTTAAAAACGGCTGATTGTTCCAAGTGTACAATTTGTCACTGAATTTTGTTGTATCGCGAGCTGATGTAAATACAATATTATCTTTAAAGAAAGTTGCTCCAAAATCTGATTTACTGGTGTTGATGTCTAAATTTTTAATTGTATAAAGTGGTTTTGCTTTTGCCACACTATCCATATACTTTTTCTGATAGACATATCGATTAATTTCAGTTTTGTCTCCTTTTTTATCCAGATATTCTTTTGTGATTTTATCCGCTTCATCATAATCCATAACGGCTTTCATAGATTGGATATAGCGCAGATAATAAATATCAGTTAAATTGTTTCCTTGAACTTCGTAAAGTTTTCTGTACCATTTTAGTGCATTTCTAGAATCCGAAATAAAATAATAGGAATCTGCAGCGTTCTTCAGGGTCTGAGCCGATGGATCTTTTATGTGCTCTAAAATTTCTTCATAAGCTTTTGAAGCATCCAAGTAGGCGTAGTTTCTAAACAAAGCATCCGCTTTCTTTAGGTTTGTTTTTTGAGCGTAACTAAATGTTACGCTCAAAATTAAACATAGGATATATAGTTTTCTCATGAGTTTTATTTTTAGAAGAATCGAGGGGATTTAATTTTACTTTGATTTTTCACAAATTGATAACGCAAGATGATTTCGTGAGAACCATCATTGTATTTGTTTAATTCGCTTACCGTGTAATCAAATGCATATCCGAGATAAAAACTTGGCGAGATTTGAAAACCTGCCAGTATACTCACAGAATCATCTGTTCGGTATGCTCCCCCAATAACAAACTTTTCCTGAATCATAAAATTTGCCGATACATCTGCAGAAATTGGTGCTCCAGTTACTGCTTTTACTAAAAATGCTGGTTTAAATTTCAAATTTGGATTCAAATCAAAAACATAACCTCCCATTAAAAAGTAGTGCATACGATCATAATCTATAGATTCCTGAACATCGTCATAATAATCATTTTGAATAAAGCTTGGAACAGAAAGTCCTACGTACCATTTGTCTGTGTAGTAGTAAATTCCGGCTCCGACTGCCAATTTCATTTGATTATCAATATTCTGATTTAATAAAACGTCATTATTATCATAGTATCTTCCTTTTGACCAATCTATGTTTAGCATTCTCATACCTGCTTTTAAACCAAAAGCCAAGCGTTTTTCATAACCTAGTGGTATTGAATAAGAGAAATTTCCATCAAGATACAGCTCGTTAGAAGGCCCTATTTTATCATTTACAACGCTCAATCCTAATCCTACTTTTTCATTTCGAAGAGGTGAATGAATAGAGAATGATTGTGTCTGTGGTGCTCCAGAGATTCCAACCCATTGAGAACGATGTAAAAGTGTTGCCTCTATGGTTCCGGTAGACCCAGCATAAGCTGGGTTTATCGCCATAGTATTGTACATATACTGCGTATATTGCGGATCCTGTTGTGCTGTGGCACAAACCGAGATAAAAGAACATATTAAAATGAAATATGTTTCTAATGATTTTATATATAGTTTCATAACGATACTTATTTAGTTTAATTAATTAGATGATTAATAGAGGCTTATCTCATAATAGATAACCAGCCTTTTTTAACCGTTCCATCTCCAATGGTAATCACATAAAAATAAGTACCTGTTGGCAGCATATCTCCTCTATTCACAACTCCAGATACATTTGCAGTTCCGTTCCAATCATTTTCATAATGTATTTTACTGTACACTAATGCTCCGTATCTGTTAAATACTTTTAGCTCATTATTTGGATAAGATTCAATACAATCAATTCTAAACAGATCGTTTGCTCCATCATTATTTGGTGTAAACTCATTGTAAACTGTTAAACAAATTGGCTCTAGAGTAACTGAAGCCGAATTGTTGGTCGTATCAACATCTAAAGGAGTAGAAATCTCAACAGTTGCAACACTTGTATAGTTACCGCTTGGCAATACTTCTGCCACAATAGTCAGGATTACACTTTGACCAGCGTTTAATGTTGGGATTGTCCAAAGTTGTGTAGCTGGATCATAAGTACCTGTAGATGTAGATGAACTTACTAATTGTAAACCGCTAGGAAGTAAATCGCTAACTATTGTATTAATAAAATCACCTTCTCCAACGTTGTTTACTGTGATCGTAAATGTTACTTTATCTCCAAAATTTGGCGTTGGATTGTCAACTGTATGCGTAATTGTTATGTCTGAACAGCTTGACACGCTTACATTAAGAGATTTTACTGTTCTTTCATCACAATTATTCAAATAAACTACCTCAACTTTTCCTGGACCAATATCTGACCAAGAAACTGTTACAGATCCGTCAGCATTTCCACCTCCAGAAATAATCGTTCCTCCAGTGATTGTCCATAGATAATTTGATTTCCCGTTTGCAATTGAATAGGTTACTCCTTTGAAAACGCAAGGCGTATCGTCTGTTGTTGCCAATTGAACTGCAGCATCATTTTCAAATGAAACTGTAATTGCTAACCTTGGTCCGTTGTCACAGCCATTTGTCGTATTATTTAGTGCTCCTGCGTAATAAGTTGTTGCAGTAAGCAGTGTATTCGGAGCCAAAGGCGTTCCTCCAGTTGCTGTTGTATACCAAAGTACATTAGGTTCATTAACTAAAATGTTAAGCAATGTCGGAGAAGCAGACAAACAGAATGACTGTGCTGGTCTTGGCGTTGTTATTACTGCTGGTGTATTTACATTTACCACAACTGCTAAACGAACAGGGTTTTCACATCCAATTCCACTTGAAACTACACCATAATAAGTGCCTGTTGTCAATGCTGTTGTTGGTGCTAATGCAGTGCCGCCTGTTGCTGTAGTATACCAGATTACATTTGCTTCATTTACTTGAATATTAGCCACAGTTGGATTATTCAATGTACAGAAATTCTGAGTTGCATTATTCGTAGTCGGTGTTGCACTAGGATCTCCCACTGTAACTGTCACTTGCAAACGAGTTGTGCTTTCGCATCCTGTTGCTGTATCAATTATATTTCCGAAATAAACCCCAGAAGTTAATGCTGTAGTTGCTGGAATCGCTGTTCCGCCTGTAGCAGCAGTATACCAAGTTACATTTCCTTCATTTACTTGAATATTTGCAAATGTTGGTGCATTTGTTGAACAGAAACTTTGATTTGCATTGTTCGTAGTTGGGTTAATTGTATTTCCTACTGTAACCGCAACTTGCAATCTTACACTGCTTTCACAGCCTGTTGCCGGATCTTTTATTGCTCCATAATAAGTTGCTGTTGTTAATGCTGTCGTAGCAGCCAACGCTGTTCCGCCTGTTGGAGTTGTATACCAAACTACATTACTTTCGTTAACTTGAATATTTGCAACTGTTGGGTTTGTTCCTGAACAGAATGTTTGTGCTGCAGAAGTTGTTGTTGGTGTAGCTGGATCGCTCACAATTACATCAACTGTTAATCTTACTGCACTTTCACAACCCGTTGCTGGATCTAAAACTGCTACGAAATATTGTCCTGTTGTTAATGGTGTAGTTGAAGGAATTGCTGTTCCGCCAGTTAAAGCTGTGTACCAAACAATATTTGCCTGATTAAATTGAATACTTGCAAATGTTGGTGCATTTACTGTACAGAAGTTTTGTGTTCCAGCTGTTACCAATGTTGGTGTTCCTGGATCACTCACAATAACATCAACTGTTAATCTTGTCGCGCTCTCACAACCTGTTCCTGCATCTGTTAATGCCGCATAGTAAGTACCGCTTGTTAAAGCTGTTGTCGACGCTATAACTGTTCCGCCTGTTAAAGCAGTGTACCAAACAATATTAGTTTGATTAAATTGAACACTTGCAAATGTCGGTGTGTTTACCGTACAGAAGTTTTGTGTTCCGGCTGTTACCAATGTTGGTGTACCTGGATCATTTACAATAACATCAACTGTTAATCTTACTGAACTCTCACAACCCGTAGCCGGATCTGAAATTGCTGCAAAATATTGTCCTGTTGTCAAGGCTGTTGTAGATGGAATCAATGTTCCGCCTGTTGCAGCAGTATACCAAACAATATTAGTTTGGGTAGTCTGAATACTCGCGAATGTTGGTGCATCTTCTAAACAGAAGTTTTGTGTTCCTGCCGTTACCAATGTTGGTGTTCCCGGATCGCTCACAATTACATCAACTGTTAATCTTGTCGCACTTTCACAACCTGTAGCAGGATCTGAAATTGCTGCGAAGTATTGTCCTGTTGTTAATGCTGTAGTTGAAGGAATTGCTGTTCCGCCAGTTAAAGCTGTGTACCAAACAATATTTGCCTGATTAAATTGAATACTTGCAAATGTTGGTGCATTTACTGTACAGAAGTTTTGAGTTCCTGCTGTTACCAATGTTGGTGTTCCTGGATCACTCACAATAACATCAACTGTTAATCTTGTCGCGCTCTCACATCCTGTTCCTGCATCTGTCAATGCTGCATAATAGGTACCGCTTGTTAAAGCTGTTGTCGGTGCTATAACTGTTCCGCCTGTTAAAGCAGTGTACCAAACAATATTCGTTTGATTGAATTGAACACTTGCAAATGTCGGTGCATTTACCGTACAGAAGTTTTGTGTTCCTGCCGTTACCAATGTCGGTGTTCCCGGATCGTTTACAATTACATCAACTGTTAATCTTGTCGCACTTTCACAACCCGTCGCTGGATCTGAAATTGCTGCAAAATATTGTCCTGTTGTCAAGGCTGTTGTTGAAGGAATAGCTGTTCCACCTGTTAAAGCAGTATACCAAACAATATTTGCCTGATTAAATTGAATACTCGCAAATGTTGGTGCATCTTCTAAACAGAAGTTTTGTGTTCCTGCCGTTACCAATGTTGGTGTTCCCGGGTCGCTCACAATTACATCAACTGTTAATCTTACTGCACTTTCACAACCCGTTGCCGGATCTAAAATCGCTGCAAAATACTGTCCTGTAGTTAACGCTGTTGTTGAAGGAATTGCTGTTCCGCCAGTCAAAGCTGTGTACCAAACAATATTTGCCTGATTAAATTGAATACTTGCAAATGTTGGTGCGTTTACCGTACAGAAGTTTTGAGTTCCTGCTGTTACCAATGTTGGTGTTCCTGGATCACTCACAATAACATCAACTGTTAATCTTGTCGCGCTTTCACATCCTGTTCCTGCATCTGTCAATGCTGCATAATAGGTACCGCTTGTTAACGCTGTTGTTGGCGCTATAACTGTTCCGCCAGTTAAAGCCGTGTACCAAACAATATTTGTTTGATTAAATTGAATACTTGCAAATGTTGGTGCGTTTACTGTACAGAAGTTTTGTGTTCCGGCTGTTACCAATGTTGGTGTGCCTGGATCATTTACAATAACATCAACTGTTAATCTTACTGCGCTCTCACAACCCGTTGCTGGATCTGAAATTGCTGCAAAATATTGTCCTGTTGTCAAAGCTGTTGTTGAAGGAATTGCTGTTCCGCCAGTTAAAGCTGTGTACCAAACAATATTTGCCTGATTAAATTGAATACTAGCAAATGTTGGTGCATCTTCTAAACAGAAGTTTTGTGTTCCTGCCGTTACCAATGTTGGTGTTCCCGGATCGCTCACAATTACATCTACTGTTAATCTTACTGCACTCTCACAGCCTGTTGCAGGATCTAAAATCGCCGCAAAATATTGTCCTGTAGTTAACGCTGTAGTTGAAGGAATTCCTGTTCCGCCAGTCAAAGCTGTGTACCAAACAATATTTGCCTGATTAAATTGAATAATTGCAAATGTTGGTGCATTTACTGTACAGAAGTTTTGTGTTCCCGCTGTTACCAATGTTGGTGTTCCTGGATCATTTACAATAACTGTGACTTCTAATCTAACTGAGCTTTCACAACCTGTAGCTAAATCACCTGATACGGCATAATAAACACCACTTGTTAATGCTGTTGTTGCTGGAATTACAGTACCGCCAGTTGCAGCAGTGTACCAAACAATATTGGCTCCATTAACTTGAATACTAGCAAATGTTGGCGCATCTTCTAAACAGAAGTTTTGAGTTCCAGGCGTAACTAAAGTTGGTGTATCTGGATCACTAATTATAATTACTGCATCTTGTAATGTTCCTGCAAGATTTTCACAAGTATTTGTACTTGAAACAGCTACATAATACGTAATCGGACTCATCGCTTTGGTTAATCCAACTGCTGTTAAAGCGCCTGCAGCACTAATTGTATAAGTAACACCGCTTATTACAGCGCCGTTTGTAATTGGCTGCGTTTTGTTTGCATCCAAATACCAAGTAAATACTGGCGTGGTCAATGTTGGTGCCGTTGGTGTTAATGTTGCTGGCACACTATGACAGCTAACTAAATCATCAACTAAAATATCATTTCCTGTTGAAGGAGGTAAGATCGTGAACGTAATTTGTTTTCTATCTGCTGCTGCAGTTTCACAAAATTGATCTGAACTAACTCCTACAAAATAAGTATATGTTCCAGGTGCCAATCCGTTTACGATTAATTGTGAAGTATTTTCTCCTGCAATTAATTGGCTTGTACTTCCGTTAAAACTATACCAATAATAAATTGGATTCGTTAAAACTGGAGTTCCACTTAGAGAAGTAGCCAAAGTAACTGTTCCCGAAGCTGAACAAATCGAAGTTGTTGTTCCTCCATTTAAAGTAATATCTGTTAAAGCATTTGTCGGTGCAGAAGCTTTAACCTCAACTGTAACTTCACCTCTTGCAAAAGTTTCACATCCATAACGCACTGGCTGTACATAATATTTATAGATACCTGAGGCTAAATTTGCCGGCACTGTAAAGTCTTTACCTGTTGCTAGAGCAGTTCCTCCAGTTGGTGCATCATACCAAATATAGGTTGAACAGGCCGTTTCGGGTATTTGAAGCGAAATGGTGGTTCCCGGACAAACTACAATTTTGTTGGTAGGATCAGCTCCAATAACGGTTGTATTGGCGCTTCTTTCAACAGTGTGTACTCTTAGGAATTCCAATACACCTGCAACTCCTCCAAAACGAATTCTTACTCTATCGTAAACTTCTGTTGGAGAAGAAACTAATGCTACTGCCATAGTATTTCCAGGCAATAATCTTAAACTTAATAATGTACTTGTATTTTGAATAGGTGCACCAACCGGTACATTTCCTAAATAACGCTGAATTGAAAATCCTGTAAGCAGATTGACATCTAAAAGAGTTGCTGGTTTTGAAATCACAATTCTTAAAGTATCACTTACCACAGAAACAGTTTTAAATTGAACCGTTAAATCTGCTTCGGCTAAAACTCCTGCACCGCTGTACATTGTAGCAAAAGTTGTAATATCATTGTCTGCAACGTTGAATGCGTCACTTACTCCAACTAGAGCAGTCGCAGCTCCAATACCGATATCTGTAGCTCCATAAAATACATCTTCTATATCACTTCCATTACAAGTAATAGTCGTAACAGGCTTTTTATAATAAGCATCAAATACTTTTACATTTTGCCCTACACTTACAAGAGAAGCAGACTGAACTCTAATTCCGTCATAATCTTGTGGCCCTGCAGCATTCGAAGGCACAAAAGTAAATTCATAAGTATTATCTCCTGAAATTAAATTTAATAACGAACCAGATACAGACTGCATCGTTCCGATATCAACTCCTGCTTTAGTTCCAATTACTGATAAATTTTGTCCAACAGCCAATAAGCTGTATTCTGAACCTAATTTTACAGTTACTGGAGTTCCTTTTACAATATTAGCCGACCAAGTTAAATTCTGCCATGTAGTGCCAATTCCTAAAAGTCCCACTCCTGTATTTATAGTAGAATAGGTTTGTGGATTTCCATCAACTGCATTTGCAGGATCAGAAACACCTCCAGTAATAATTGATCCTGTAGTTTGTGCTGTCGCATATGCTCTTTCTGTCAAAGATTGACAGTTAGTCAAATCAATAACATTGATAACTTTTGTTGCTGTAGCAGTACAAGTACCAAGAGTAGCAACTGCAGTATAAGTATAAACTCCAGGAGTATTTAATATACCCGTTGTAAAAGTTGGTCCAGCCAAAGCATTACCTTGAGGATCAAACCAAGTAATTGTTCCATTAGAAGTAGCTGTTAATGTAACATTTGTACCTATATTAACAGATTCTTGCGGATTAGTTACAGTCAAAGTTGGTAAAGGATTAATTGTAACAGTGACTGATTGTCTAACAGAAGGACATGTAACTCCATTTCCTTGTGCTTCAATAGAATAAACACCTCCAACTGTTATATTAGCTGCTTCAGCTGCTGTAATTTCAGTATTTGATGAATTAAAAAATCTATAAGTTGTGTTTCCTGTATTATCAAAATTCGTAATTGCATTAGTTAAATTCGCACTTCCGCAGCCTGCTAATGTTGAATTAACTGTTAAAACTGTAGTCGTTGGGAAAGTAACAGTAACTTCTTTTAATGTACCATTTGCATTTTCACATGTTGCTGTTCCTGAAACAGATATATAATAGGTAAATGGTGTGTTTGTCGCACTTAAACCTGATATTGATAGGGCTCCAGTTGTTGGATTTTTAGAAAAAACTGCATTAGGCTGACCCGCAACTGAACTTCCTGTAATCTCTACCGCTTTATTTGCATCTATATAATATCTATATTGCGCTCCAACTATAGTTGAAGTTGGCGCTAAAATCGTTGTGCCATCACAAGCCGATTCTATTGGACTAGCAATTACTATATCAGCACTTGTAGCCAACGGATTTACTGTAACAGTAACTGGTTGGCGTGCACTATTTTCACAGGTACCTCTAGAAGCATCTAAATAGTAAATTGTAGTAGCAATTAAAGCTGGCGTCGTATAATTTGCTGTAGCAGAAAGTTGTGTACCTCCACTAGGTGAGTCGTACCATGCAAATGTTTCACCCACCGCTGTAGAACTAGCCGTTAAAGCAGTAGACTGTCCAGCACAAAGTGCAGTACCATTTCCAGTAATAGTGGCATCTTTAAATCTAAATGATGCACCATAAATATTTAACTGTCTCAAAGCTGTTACAATACCACCTAATCTTACTTGAACTCCTGTAAAATTAGCTCCTGCTGCAAAACTAGCTCTGAAACGATTTCCTCCTAAAAGCTGCACATTAGCAAGCGAGTTAATCGAAACACCATCAGTATTGTCAGTGGCTCCATTATAACTTTGCAAAGTAATATAAGAAAGCGCACTAATATCTAATAAACCTGTAGGAAGTCCCAATTCAACCTCGATAATATCTCCCGCCAAACCTGCAGTCGCAAAATCAAGTTTTTGCTGTACATAACCTCCTAGACCAACTGGTACTGCAAGAGTTGTGGCTGTGTTATTATCTCCGTCTACAGAGAATGTTTCTGTTCCTGTCACGGCTCCACACAAGACACACAATAATCCATCATTTGATATGGTTTGATTATTGGCCTGTAAGCAAGTCGTAATAGGTTTATTTACAATTACTGTAATAGATGTTCTTGCAGCACTTACACAGCCTGAAGCATTTCTAGCTTCAATATAATAAGTTGTATTAGCTGTTAAAGCTGGTGTGGTATAATTTGTACTTGACGTAAGCAAAGTACCACCTGTTGCTGCAGTATACCAATCATAAGTAATACCTACGACAGGATTAGAAACCTGTAAAACAACCGTTTGACCAGATTGAATTGTAACAGTTGGTGAAGTAACGGTCGGAGCAGCTGGTAACGGACTCACATTTAAATTGACTTGAGTACGTGCACTAATACAGCTTCCAATAACAGCTTCTACATAATAACTTGTATTAGCTGAAAGGACTGGAGTTGTAAATGATGTTCCTGTAAATACTAGATTTCCGCCAGTAGCAGCATCATACCAATTGTAATCTGTTCCTGCAACTGGTGTCTGTACTGTAATTGTCGAAGTTTGTCCGCTGCACAAATTTGATGGAACTGCTGTTAAAACTGGTGCAACTGGTGTAACAACCGGAACTAAAACTGGCTGTCTTTCACTGTTTACACAACCATTTCTTGTTACTTGAAGATAATATGTAGTATCAGCAGTCAATAACGGAGTTGCGTAAGTTGCTGTACTCGCCAAAAGAGTTCCTCCTGTTGGTGCATCATACCATGCTGCAGTTTCTCCTACCGCAAGTCCTGCTGTCAAAGTAGCAGATGTACCAGTACAAATAGGATCATTGCCAGTAATTGCTGCTGCTTTATATCTATAAGAAGCTTGATAAATATCTAAACTTGTTAGTAATGTTGCAAGACCTCCTAATCGTACTTCAACGCGATCAAAGTTTGCACCGGCTGTAACACTAGCTCTAAAACGGTTACCTCCTAATAATTGAACATTCAATAAATTATTAATAGAAGTTCTATCATTATTAAAAGTTGCACCATTATAGGTAGCAAGACTGATATAACTTAAAGCTGAAATATTTAAAACACCCGCTGGCAATTCTAACTCAACATCTACAATATCTCCTGCTTTTCCGGGATTATTAAACTGTAAAGTCTGCTGTACCCAGCCGTTAATTAAACCAACCGGAACAGTCAATCTGGCAGCTGTAGCAATATTTCCATCAACAGATAAGTCTGGATTGGTAGAACTACACAAAAGACAAAGTCCGTTAAGCAATGTCTGTTGACTATTAGCCTGCAAACATCCGCCTAAAGGAGTCGTAATAACATTTACTAAAACAGGAACTCTAGACGTGCTCACACAAGCACCCGTAGCACTTTGAGTTTCTACGTAATATGTTTTTGATGCTGTTAATATAGGTGTCGTAAAAGTTGGTGTATTTGTTGCAATGGCTGTACCACCCGTAGCGACTTCATACCAATTTATAGTTGCTCCCGCTTCAGAAGTCGAGGCACTTAAAGTAGCATTTTGACCTGATTGAATAGTAACACTCTGTGTTAAAACCGTCGGTGCCGCCGGAACTGGGTTTGAAATAACATTAACCTGTGTTCGCGTCGGACTTATACAGCCCCCAATCACAGCTTCTACATAAAAAGTAGTTGTTCCCAACGGAACAGTTGGAGAGTAAGATGTTCCTGTTGCTAAGGAAGTTCCTCCGCTAGCAACGGAATACCAATTATATGTTGTACCTGGTATCGGATTAATCAAAGATAAAGTTGTGGACTGCGTTGGCGTAGCCGAACACAAAGCGGTGCCGGTATTACTTACAGCCGGAGCTACAGGATTAGATACATTTAATACTACTGGAACTCTTTCGTTACTTTCACATCCTACAGCACGCGTAACACCAATATAATAAGTAGTATTAGCAGTTAAAGCAGGAGTCGTATAAGTATTTCCATTTGCTAAAGGTGTAGTTGAAGTTGCAGAACTATACCAAGCTAATGTTGTACCTATTGAAGGTACTGCAGTTAAAGTCGCTGTACTTCCAGAACAAACCGTTTGATTTAAACCGCCTGTTACTGTAGGTCTTGCAAACTCAAGTCTCACATCATAAATTCTAAACTCAGTTAGTGCCGTAACAGCGCCACCGAGATTAAACTGAATTTCATTTGCCGCTGCGGGCAATGTCAATCTCAAAACCCCTACAGCGTTGCCAGGAAGTAATGCTAAATTTAATAATGGACTATTGACAGCCAAACTCGACCCTACATTAGTTCCGTTAAGTTTTGCTTGCAGACTTGCTGTCGAAAGCAAAGACAAATTAAGCAATCCCGGTCCACTGCCGATGTACAAAACCACTTGATCACCCGCCTGAGCTGTCTGACTAAATCTCATCGTTTCTTCTACCGTACACAATACACCTACAAGCGTATTTAAAGAAGCATAGGTAGTTAAACTAGGATCATTGTCATAAGCTGCCGCTGGGCCGGTTAAGGTAGCGCCAATACATGCCAAACCAGTAATACTGTTAGTATTAGATACTGGTCGACAAAAAGTCTGAGCAAAATTTTTATTACAAATAAGCAATAAAAATAATAGTCCTAATAATCTCTTGTGAATCGTGAGATCATAAAAAGTAAAATTTTTTTTCATAATTTGGAAGATTAGAAAATGGACAATAAAACACCTCTTGCAATAGGCGAAATGCCTACGCAATTAAACAATCAATTAAAAATCAAACAGTTAATTTTTAGATTAAAAAACTCAAGATGATTAAGTTTTTAATCTACACATCAATAAAAATTATGTTGTATTGGGCATATCGAAATATACCAAAGAACAAAAACGATCTCGAAGAGAAAGAAACTGTTCTATCTTTTGTGAGGAAAAAAGAGTATTAACTATTTTTCCTGAGGAGTGATTTGCTGCAGGTATAATTTTCATAATGAAAATTTTTAGTTAAAGTAGAATCGGGGGATTAATTCTATCTTAATATATAGAAATTCAAAATTTTACAGAAGGTTGATTATTCCTTTTATAAAAACTACTTAAATCAGATAATGTATTTAAGATAAATTGAATTTGATTATTTTATTAAAAAATAAAAGTATACTGTCTTTAACAATCACCTCGTGGTGGTGATGAAAAAGACAGTATACCATTATATAGATATTTATCAATAAAATTTAATACGGAGAAAAGCTTAAACTTATTCTTTGGATGAAGTAAGCTTAAAAGAATAAAATATAAAGCTAAAATAAAATGAACAACTAAAGTAAACTTGATGAAGAAAGTAATTGTCAATTCCATACGCAGACTTATTAAGTTATTATATAATTTTCAATATTAAAATTTCAAAAACATAATAACACAAAATCTGATTTAGAATAAAATGTGTAATTGTAAATATGTTTTTGGATCTAACAAAAGAAAACTTTGTTTAACTTTTGTATTCTAAAATTAGAAAAAACAAAAACACAAAACAACTATAAAATTCTTATATTTTTCATTTTAACACTTTCGCCAGCCCAGCAATATTCCGAAAACACCAGAAAAACCTGCAAGTTTTAACACAATTCACAATCGAATTTAACGTTAAACAAAAATTGCAGAAACTATGTTAAATATCAAAAAATACAGAATAAACTTACTTTTTATCAAAAAACAGAAAAAAAATTGTCCGCAATTCGTACCAAATGAAAAATAAAACTTACAAAAATTTAATTTTGGAAAATTTTTAGAGCATTCTAAAAAAATGCGTAGAAATACGGGGTGCCAAATTTTGAAAAAATTAGACAAATGTTAAAAAAATAAAAAAAAGACAAACAATTAGAAACCAATCGTTTGTCTTTAAAAAATCTTATCTTAACAACTTATGACTCAATAATGGTGTTAATTTGAGTAAAAAGCTGACCATCGCTTAAAAAAGCACCTTGTTTGATCAATTCGAAGATGGAAATATTTCGTTCTTCAGTAAAAACTTTCTTTCCAACTTTCATTTCAATATTTTCAGTAAACATATTATCGCTCAACCACTGTAATCCTTCTTTTGTCAAGAAATCAACCTCAGGCGAAAATGATTTCAATACTATAGATTGTACATAAGTATCAAAACAATGAAATAGAAAAATATGGTTTTTAGAAAAATGTTCCAGAAATTCAGCTCTAGACAAAACACCTTCCCAAATTAAATCCGAAAAAACATCCAATTCCTGTTCAGCAACTTCAGGTTTATTTACCTTTAGTTCGTCCCATTCTTTCTTATCAATTGTTTGTGTTGCCAAAAAGCTTGCAAATTCAGCATGCAGTTCATCAAACTGCTCTTTAGTTAATCTTGCGTATTTCATTTTAGTTCTTGCTTTATATATTTCGCATAAGCATTAAAAAAATACTCAAGCGAATGACTTACTATATTTAGTAAACAAAAAAATCCCGATTTTCATCGGGATTTTAGTTAGATTCGATAATTATTACTTTTCAGCAACAATTTCGTATGGTAATTCAACGATAACATCTCTGTGTAAACGGATGCTTGCATTGTATTTTCCTGTACGTTTAACGATACCGCTTGTGATGAATTTTCTATCGATAGCGTTACCAGATTTCTCTAATGCCTCAGCAATATCGATATTAGTAACAGAACCAAATAATTTTTCTCCACCAGCTTTAGCAGTAATTTTAATTTCAAGAGCTTTAAGCGCTTCTGCAGTTGCTTTTGCATCAGCAACAACTTTAGCTTCTTTGTGAGCTCTTTGTTTTAAATTTTCAGCTAAAACTTTTTTAGCAGAAGGAGTTGCTAATACTGCAAATCCTTGAGGAATTAAAAAGTTACGTCCGTAACCTGGTTTTACAGATACTACATCATCTTTAAATCCTAAGTTTTGTACGTCTTGTTTTAAAATAAGTTCCATGTTGTTGTCCTTATATTTTAGAAGTTAGGTTCTGCTTTAACAGAAACCAGCGACTAGAGTTTTTAATTATTTTAATAAATCGGCCACGTATGGCATTAAAGCTAAGTGACGAGCTCTTTTTACAGCTACAGAAACTTTTCTTTGGTATTTTAATGAAGTTCCTGTTAAACGACGTGGAAGAATTTTTCCTTGTTCGTTAACGAATTTCAATAAGAAATCAGCATCTTTATAATCGATATATTTGATTCCAGATTTTTTGAAACGGCAATACTTTTTAGTTTTGTTAGTTTCAATGTTTAAAGGCGTTAAATATCTGATATCTCCGTCTTTTTTTCCTTTTGCAGATTGCTCAATTGTAGACATAATAATTACGCTTTAGTAGATTTTAATTTAGCTCTTCTTCTCTCCGCCCATGAAATAGCATGTTTGTCTAAACTTACAGTTAAGAAACGCATAACTCTTTCATCACGTCTGAATTCAGTTTCAAAAGCTAAAAGAACTTCTCCAGCTACTTTGAATTCGAATAAATGGTAAAAACCACTTTTTTTGTTTTGGATTTCGTAAGCCATTTTTTTAAGACCCCAATCCTCTTTCGATACCATTTCAGCTCCTCTACTAGTAAGAAATTCTTCAAATTTCGTTACTGTTTCCTTCACCTGAACTTCAGATAAAACGGGATTTAAAATGAAAACAGTTTCATAATGATTCATAAATAAAAAATTTATTTGTTAAAATTGGGTGCAAAAGTAATCATTAAATTTAAATATCCAACAGTTTTCTGGTTTTATTCGTCGTAAAGCAAAAAATATTCGCTGATTTTAGTTTTTTTTCCAAAAAAACAATACATTTACTACTGCTATCCTGAATTTATTCTAAATGTAAATGTTATGAAACTAAACTGTGTTGTTGTAGATGATAGTTCTATACAAAGGACAATTATTGCCAAATTGGTAAATAATCACCCAGGCTTGCATTTAATCGGAGACTTTTCTAATGCAATTGAAGCAAAAAGCTGTATCTCTTTAAATAATATTGACTTAATATTTCTTGATATCGAAATGCCGGTTATCAATGGTTTTGATTTTCTTGACGGTTTAAAATCTAAACCGCAAATTATATTTATTACCTCTAAAGCAGAATATGCTTTAAAGGCTTTTGATTATGACGCTACCGACTATCTGCAAAAACCCATTGCTGTAGATCGTTTTAACGCTTCTGTCAAAAGGGCAATCGATATGCATCTCTTAAAAAAAGAAGTCAAAGAAGAAGAAGGCGAACATATTTTCATCAAAAGTAACTTAAAAAAACTCAAAATTTTTACCGCAAAAATCAAATGGATCGAAGCTTTTGGTGATTATGTCAGAGTAGTTACAGAAGACGACAGTAATCTGGTTCTTTCTACAATGAAATCTTTTGAAAATGATTTATCAAAAGACAAATTTATTCGCGTTCACAAATCGTATATTATTAATATTGATAAAGTTGAACGTTTTAACAGCAAATTTGCTGAAATCGGAATTACAAAAATACCTTTGAGCCGAAATAAAAAAGAAGATTTAGTAAAAGCACTTTCTACTTCATCTTAAATATTTTTAATAAAAATCTACATTAGTTATAACTTTTATAGCTCTGTATTGCGCAACAGCTTCAAAACTATTCAGCATTTTCTGAATAGTTTTTTTTGTGTTTCCTAAATGCTTATCATGCGGAATTTTGATCAAAATCGATCTGATATATTCGTTTCTAATTCTGCTTATTGCCGGTTCTTCTGGCCCCAAAACAGGCATACCAAGATTCTGATTCAAAACCTGATACAGCCACATCGAGCCTTCTTTCAATTTCTCATAATCCCGATGTTTAAGCGTGAGCTTAATAATCCTAAAATAGGGTGGATATTTATAAATCTGTCGGTCATACAATTGCTCTTTGTACATACCTGTATAATTATGATTGGTAACCTGCTGAATTGTATTATGATTTGGGTTATAAGTCTGAATAACAACTTTTCCTTGTTTCTCTGACCTTCCTGCCCTACCTGCTACCTGAGTCATCATTTGGTAACTTCTTTCAAAAGCTCTAAAATCAGGATGATGCAGCATATTATCGGCATTCATGATTCCTACCAGACTTACATTATCAAAATCCAAACCTTTGGCCAGCATTTGTGTACCCACCAAAATATCTACTTCCCTATTTTTAAAGGTGTCGATAATTTTTTCAAAACCAAATTTTCCGCGCGTAGTATCTTGATCCATCCTTGCTGTTTTAGCATTCGGAAAAATAGATCCTAATTCTTGCTCAATTTGTTCGGTTCCAAAGCCTTTTGTTGTCAAATCAATACTTGAACAACTATGACAGTTTGTTGGTTTTGCAATTGAATAACCACAGTAATGGCAGCGCAGTTGATTTTTATTTTTATGAAAAGTAAGACTCACATCGCACTGTTGGCAATGCGGTACATGACCACAAGTCAAACATTCTATAATTGGCGAATATCCTCTTCTGTTTTGAAACAAAATAACCTGTTCTCCCAATGACAATGCTTCGGCGATTTCTTCAATTAAAAGATCACTAAAATGCCCTGTCATACGTTTTCTAAAATGCTTGTCTTTTAAATCAACTAAAACAACTTCAGGCATTCGAACATTATTATAACGCTCCGAAAGTTCAACCAAACCGTATTTTCCGGCTTGTGCATTATAATAGGTTTCTAAGCTAGGTGTTGCTGATCCTAATAATACTTGCGCTTTATGAAAATTTGCCAAAACAATTGCAGCATCACGCGCATGGTATCTAGGCGCAGGATCGGTCTGCTTAAAAGTTTGCTCGTGCTCTTCATCAACAATCAACAATCCTAAATCGGAGAAAGGGAGAAACAATGCCGACCTTGCTCCTATTATAATCTGTGCTTTTGGAGAATTCTCCAAGGTTTGTTTCCACGCTTCCACCCTTTCATTATTACTGTATTTCGAATGAAAAACAGCAACTTTATCTCCAAAATGAAGACGAAGACGAGAAACCAACTGTGTTGTAAGCGCGATCTCAGGAAGCAAATACAAAACCTGCCTTCCTGTAACCAAATATTCTTCAATTAATTTGATATAAATCTCTGTTTTTCCACTCGAAGTTACACCATGAAGTAAGCAGACTTCTTTTGTAGAAAAACAATCTTTTATTTCTAAAAAAGCTTTTTCTTGTGCTGAACTTAATTGTAGTTCTTTTTCCGTTTTTTCTCCGGAAAAAGAAACACGATCATGCTGCAGAAAATATTCTTCAAAAATTTCTTTTTCGACTAATGCTTTTACAATGGCTGGAGAAACATTAGAAAATTCAGTTAACTTCTTAACCGTAATAGGCTTTTTCTCAGAAGCTTTTAATTGAAAAAAAGCTAAAACAATTTCTTTTTGCTTATTAGCACTTTTTAATTCTTCTAAAAGCGCTGCTAAACCGTTATCCGACTCATATTTCGAATGCAGTTTTACATATCGAATTAATTTCGGCTTATATGTTTCCTTGATTTCTTCTTCTAAAACAATGATGTCTTTTGCAATCATTTTTTGAAGAACAGGGAAAATATTTTTTTTGTTCAAAATCGAAATAATGTCCTGAACCTTCAAAGAACTCTGATGATGCAATGCTTCGTAAACCAAAAATTCATCATCCGAAAGTTCCGAATCATTAACTATTGTTTCTGGTTTATTTGAGATTACGGTTTCACTTTCTAACAACAAACCACTCGGAAATGCTCCTCTGTAAACATCACCAATACTACACATGTAATAGTTTGCAATCCAAAGCCAGTGTTTAATCTGAATTTCTGTTGCAATCGGCCTTTCATCCAAAATCTGATCAATCTCTTTTGCTTCGTACAAATTAGGTTCATTTTGGTGTATGTCTAAAACCAAAGCTGTGTACATTTTACTTTTCCCAAAAGGAACTACAACTCGCATTCCTTTTTTGATGAAATGAAATTCAGCTTCAGAAACACGATAGGTAAATGTTTTAGCTAATGAAAGTGGTAAAATGACCTCGATGAAATACATAAATTAGAACAGCCTGCAGTAATTAATTTTGACTTATTTTTTTGAAGAATTATATTCCTGAACCAATTTTAAAGTATGGTTCAGAGAGTTTATACTGGTCCAGCATTCATGTCCTGGAATAATAAATTTTGGATTTTTACACTTTGTCTGTACTTTTTTAATGGATCCCTCCCATTCTTTTGTATCAGCATCGCCTAAATAACCTAAATCTTCCGCTTCGGCACTTTTTACAAAACAGCCTCCGTAGAGTATTTTTTCTTTTTCAAACCAAGCTACAATATTGTCTGGCGCGTGTCCTTTTCCTGGATAAAAAACTTCAAATTTATATTGTCCTACTTTAAAGACAGTATCATTTGGAAGTATAAATTGCGCTCTTGGTTCTTTCTTTTCTTTTAAGATATTGTCAGTGAGTTTTATTGTGTAAGTTTTAATTCCCTTTTTTCTATAAAAATCAAAACCTCCAGAGCGATCATCATGCGAATGTGTTCCAAAAAGCATTACAACCTCTTTATTATGCCTTGCTTTTATACTGTCTAACAAAGGCTGAAACTGCGTTTTATCCCAAGGCGCGTCAAATAAAACAACACCTTTGTTGGTTACAAGATACATCGCATTTGCAGAAATAAGATTTCCTTTATAATCACTAAAAGTCTTATAAACATAAAAGTCACCCGTAAGATGACTTATTTGTAATGGCGAGTTCTTAGATTGTCCGAAACTATTTGATAGTATCGCAAAGAATAAAATTATCGATGCTAATTTTCGCATTAGTATTTAAAGTTAATTTTTTACTCTTGTCCAATATTGCGTTCTTCCCATAATTGAAACGCCAACATAACCGCGTAATTTCAATTTATCTCCAGACTCTAAAGTAATATAACATTTGTATTTTTTACCGCTCGTTGGATCCAGAATTGTTCCTCCGTTATATTCAGAACCGTCTTTTTTAAGACCATTCATAATTACCATTCCTAAAATTGGTTTATTTTTTTCTGCACCATCACATTTTGCACAAACATCTTTTTTATGACTATCGCGGAGTATATCTACAACTTTACCGTAAATTTTTCCAGATTTCTCGTAAATCTCTACCACAGATTTTGCTTCACCAGTTTCATCATCAATAGTTTTCCATTTTCCAATTACACTTTGGCTTTGCATGGTCAGTGCAAATAAAAACATTCCGATAGTCAGCGTCAAATTTTTCATACTTCTTTATTTTTTTTTTGTTTTAATTTTCTGATAGATGCGTTCAGTTCGAACCCCAAAAGCAAAATCATACAGTTTATCCAAATATAAAACATTAGGATCAATAATGTCCCAATAGAACCATAAAGTTCGTTATATTTTGAGAATTTTATAACCCAAATCCCAAAAAAGAACGAAGATATAACAAATAAAACAGTTGTAAATACAGAACCTATGCTTATAAAAGATACTTTATTATATTGTTTTGTACCATAACGCAATAATATTGAAGATGTTATCAAAATCATTAAAACAACAAATAAATATCTTCCTAAGATGATCAGCGGAATTCGATCACTTAGTACATCTTGGATAATTGTTTTTTGAATAAAGACCTCAAAAACGACAATTGTTGCCACAGTTACAAACAATATTATGGTCATTACTAACGAAATTGCCAATGCAACCAAATATTGTCTAAAAAAACCTCGTTTATCAAAAACGTGTTTGGACGATTCAAAACCACTCAAAATTCCGTTAATACCATTTGCCATCAAAAAAATAGAAAGCAAAAAACCCGAAGATAACAACCCAGAATGACTATTATTTAAAATATCGCTGATGATTTTACTAATCGCATCAAAGGTATTTGGCGGTACACTCTGCTGCACAAATTGTAAAAAATCATCTTGAAAATTGTCTATCGGAATAAACGGAATTAAGTTTAATATGAATAAAGCAAAAGGAAACAACGCCATAAAAAAGCTGAACGAAACAGCGCTGGCATGATACGAAAATGCACCTTCAAGAATTCCTAAAGTATACATTTCCAACAAATCATACAGCGAAAAGCCTTCCAGCCAAGGCAATTTTATTCTTTTAAAGACTCGGGCAAGAGAACGCACCACAGGGAGTTTCTCAATCCGTTCTTCTATCTCTTTAGACATATATTTTTGATTTTAGATTGTTGAGTTTAGTCCCGAAGCTATCGGGATGATTTAATACAAACTCATAACTTATACCTCAAAACTCTTAACTTCCTAAAATGCTTTCAAACTCAAATCCATATTATAAACTGAATGCGTTAAAGCTCCAGATGAAATATAATTTACGCCGCACAAAGCATATTCGCGAATCGTTTTTTCATTGATATTTCCTGAAGATTCTGTCTGACATTTTGTTCCAATTAATTGAACAGCAGTTTTGGTATCTTCGTAATTAAAATTATCGATCAAAATTCTGTGAACACCATCGCTTAAAAGAATTTCACGAATTTCATCTAAGTTTCGGGCTTCAACAATAATCTTCAAATCGAGATTATTTTCTTTTAAAAACTCTTTTGTTTTTTTAATCGCCAATGTAATGCCACCTGCAAAATCGATATGATTATCTTTTAACATTACCATATCATAAAGCGCAAAACGATGGTTCTCACCTCCTCCAATTTTTACCGCCCATTTTTCTGCTGCTCTAAAATTTGGCGTTGTTTTACGAGTGTCTAATATTTTCGCCCCAGTTCCTTCCAATAATTGTGTATACTGATTCGTTTTTGTGGCAATTGCAGACATACGCTGCATAGTATTCAAAACCACTCTTTCTGCCTTTAAAATAGACTGTGAACTTCCAGAAACCTCAAAAACAACTTCGCCGTATTCTACGTGAGTTCCATCTTCAATATATGTTTTCACTTTAAGTTTCGGATCAACATATTCAAAAATCATGCGAGCCAAAGCCACACCGGCAATAATTCCCTGATCTTTAACCAATAATTTTGCTTGTCCGTGAGCTGTATCTGGAATACAAGCCAATGAACTGTAATCGCCTGTGCCCACATCTTCGCGTATTGCATTGGTAATCAACAATTGTAATTCGGCTTGAAATTGTGCTTCGCTTATCATCTTTTTTAATTTTATGAATTGCTAAATTAGGATATATTTTATGGATTTGAAAGTTTCATTTATGCGAAAAGTTTCTTATTAACTTAAATTTATATTTTGAAATCTAGAAAAACATATATTTTTTAAAACACATTGAAACATAGCTTTTAAAAATTAAAAAAAGGCGCTTCACTTGCATCAATGCACATAGTTGAACGTCAAAACTATGTGCTAAAATCTAGATTTTTTCTCAATTCTTCACTGTAACAAATAAAAATTCTATGTTTCTATGTGTTTAAAATTTTCATCCAAAATCTACTTCAACAATTAAAAAACATTAAATATCTTTGAGGTTCATTCAAACAAAATTATGGGATTAATTAAAGATATATACTCGGTTTCTTTTTACGAAAAATTTGGTCAAGCTGTCGCCGAAGTGTATCCTTCATTCGATAAACAAAAATTCATAGAAACCATTTACGAAGGCGATTTTGCTCAAAAAGAATGGAAAGAACGCATGAAACATACAACCGTTGTTTTTCATCAGTTTATGCCTCAAAACTTTCCTGAAGCTGTTGTTTTAATAGACAAAATCATTGAAAATCTTAGAAAAAACAATTTTGCAGACAGCAATCTGGCTTTCATATTTTTTGCCGATTATATCGAAATGTACGGTTTAGACGATTTTGAAACTTCGGCGAAAGCCTTTGTTTCTATAACACAGTTTATAAGCTGTGAATTTGCTGTTCGTCCGTTTATTTTAAAATATAAAGAAAAAATGATCGACGAAATGATTAAATGGTCTTTGCACAAAAATCATCACGTTCGAAGATTAGCGAGCGAAGGTTCACGTCCGAGATTACCGTGGGCAATGGCGATTCCGTTTCTTAAAAAAGATCCAAGTTCCATTCTTCCAATTTTAGAAAACCTAAAAAATGATCCTTCTGAATATGTGCGAAGAAGTGTTGCCAATAATCTAAATGATATTGTGAAAGATAATCCAGAAATTGTTTTAGAAATCGCAAAAAGATGGAAAGGCCACACTAAAGAAACTGACGGAATCATCAAACATGGCTGCAGAACTTTATTGAAACAAGGGCATCCTGAAATTTTAAGTCATTATGGTTTAGAAAGCACCAATATTGAACTTTCTTCTTTTGAAATCAAAACGCCGACGGTTAAAATTGGAGATTATCTGCAGTTTCATTTTCATTTAAATAATAAAAATAAAGAACCGAAAACAATTCGCTTAGAATATGCTGTTCATTACAAAAAAGCAAAAGGACATTTAGCTAAAAAAGTCTTCAAAATCAGTGAGAAAATTTATCATCCAAATCAATTAACGAAAATTGAAAGAAATCAGTCTTTTAAATTAATTACGACGCGTGTTTTTCATACTGGAATTCATCAATTATCGATTATCATTAATGGAACGGAAAGTGAAGTTTTGGAATTTGAATTGATTGATTAATTCCAATATCAAATTTTTCAATGCTCCAGCGGAGCATAATATTTATAGAAAGAACAATTCGCCTCATTAAGAAAAGCTCCGGAGGAGCGATATATTTATAGAAAATTACCAAATCATTACCAAAAGCTCCAGCGAAGCGACATATATTTCGCTCCGCTTGAGCTTTAGATTGCGTATAATTATTGTTTCTATAAATATTTCGTCCCGCTGGGACTTCTAAACTTAAATTTAATCTTGGCTATAAAATAACCTCAACGATTTTTCTTATTTTTATAAATCAAAAAACACCTTTTCTTAATCTAAATTAAGTTACAGACAAGCATCACAACTGTAATTTTGTTTCAACTAAAAAATACCACATGTCAAATATCAGTTTAATTATCGAAGAACGCGCCGCCAATATTGGCAACTTTATGGTAGGTCGTTTATTGCCTTTCCGTGAAAAAAGAGCCGTTGGGCCATTTGTTTTTATTGATCATATGGGGCCAGCACATTTAAGTGACCATGAAAATATGGACGTTCCTCCGCATCCGCATATCGGACTTTCTACGCTTACCTTTTTGTTTGAAGGAAGCATTATGCACCGCGATAGTTTGGGAACTGAATTGGAAATAAAACCAGGCGCAGTTAACTGGATGACAGCCGGAAAAGGAATCGTACACTCTGAAAGAACACCAGAATATTTAAGACATTCTGACAAAATGCTTCACGGATTACAGATTTGGGTCGCACTTCCTAAAGAATTGGAACAAATGGAACCTAATTTTACCCATGTTGAAGCAGATGATATTCCGGCTTGGGAAGAAGACGGCGTTTCTTATAAATTGATTGCCGGCGAAGCTTTTGGCAAGAAATCGCCAGTTCCTGTTTATAGTCCGCTTTATTTTATCGAAATCAAAAGCAAAGAAGCTAAAAAAATCAATATTGGAAAACATTTATTTGGCGAAAGCGGTTGGTATATTTTAGAAGGAAGTATCAAAAACGGTGAACATCTTTATGATCCGAGACAAATTTTAATTACAACTGAAGCTTCTCTTTGTGAGTTTGAAATTTCTGAAAATTCGACCGTTTATATTTTTGGAGGACAGCCGTTTCCTGAAGAACATTTTATCTTTTGGAACTTCGTTTCTTCTGATAAAGAGCTAATCGAAAAAGCAAAAAGAGACTGGACAGCGCAGACTTTCCCAAAAGTTCCAGGCGAAACAGAATTTGTTCCATTACCAGAACCAAGAATTAAATAATTATGGATACTGTTTCAGCAAAAATAGATACGCGTTTGTATCGTACCGAAATAAAATCAGCAAGTGATAATATTTTAATTTCTGATGAACCACAGGAATTGGGCGGTAAAAATTTAGGTTTAAATCCGACTGAACTTTTAGCTGCATCATTGGCTTCCTGCACCGTAATTACTTTGCGAATGTACATTAACCGAAAACAATGGAATGTTGAAGAGATCAATGTAAAAATAGATTTTGAAAGAGATTCTGAACGAAGTGTATCCGTTTTTACAAGGAAAATAGAAGTAATCGGTGATGTTGATGAAACGCAGAGACAACGTTTAGAAACGATCGCAAACAGCTGTCCTATTCATAAAACATTGACGCACACAATCGAAATAAAAACGACTTTAATCTAAAAAATATAATGGAAATTCAACAAATAAACGATACTAAAAAAGGCTATTTTGAAGCTGTAGAAGACGGAAAAGAAGCCGGGAAAATGACTTACACTTGGGCGGGAGATTCACAATTCATCATTGACCACACAGAAGTAAGTCCAGATTTCAACGGAAAAGGTGTCGGTAAAAAAATGCTTATGGCAGCGGTAGATTTTGCTAGAAAAAATAATGTAAAGATTATTCCTCTTTGTCCTTTCGCGAAAAGCGTTTTTGATAAGGTAGAGGAAATACGTGATGTACTTTCTTAAAGGTGCTAAGATTCTGAGATACTAAGTTTCAAAGTTTTTTTAAACCGCAATGCACGCAAATGATTACGCAATGTTCGCAAGTTTTTTTGACAAAGCTTTGCGAACTTTGCGTTTATACTAAGCCCGGCATGTCATAAAACCTTGCGTTCTTTGCGGTAAAAAAAATACGTTTTCAAATTTTCGCAGAAAGTCGTATATTTGCGCGTAATTTAAACTTAATGTATGACAAGGATAATTACGCTTTTCTGTATTTTTATAGCACAAATCGGCTTTTCTCAATCGGCTGAAAGTTATTTAGAAAAAATCAGAAATAATGAAGCGCTCTTAACAGCTTTTTTTCAACAAATGCCAAAAGGAGGCGATTTACACCACCATTTTTCAGGATCCGTTTATGCAGAACCGCTTTTAGAAAGAGCGATTGCAGAAGACTTTTATGTAAATATTGAAACTTTAGGAGTTTCTAAAACAAAACCTTCAAACGGTAATTGGCAGACTTTTTCTTCTCTAAAAAACCAAGGTAAATTAGACTTTTACCAACAACAAATAATGCAGACTTGGTCGGTTAAAGATTATAATGGTTCTGTACCTTCTGATGATCAATTCTTTGATTCTTTTATGAAATTTGAACCTACAATTGCTGGTCACTTTGCTGAGGGAATGTTGGAATTAAAAAAACGCGCTATTGCAGAAAACGTAAGTTATATTGAAACACAATTATCAACGATTCCATGTGATATGAATGTTTCTGATTTAGCCGATTTCAATACAAAATTGCGTCAGGCTTCGGCTCAAAAAGACGAAAAAGCGGTTTTCAAACTTTTAGATGAATTGTATAAAGCACTTCAGAAGAAAGATGCTAAAAAATATGCCGAAGATTTCAATACTAATTTCTTAGCAAAACTTCATAAAGATTTAAAAATTGATGACGAGCGTTTTACAATGCGTTATCAAAACTTTGTGCTTCGTTTTATGGAACCAGTAGATTTGTTTAAAAACCTGACGATTGCTTTTATTTCGTCAAGCGAAAGCAAATTAACTGCAGGTGTAAATATCGTTTCTCCAGAACATGGCGAAAATTCGATGAAAGATTACTGGCTTCATATGGTGATGTTTAAATACTGTCATTCTAAGTTTCCAGACGTAAAATATACCCTTCACGCTGGCGAATTAACTTTAGGTTTGGTACAGCCAGAAGAACTGACTTGGCACATTAACGATGCGATTTATATTGCCGGAGCTAATAGAATTGGTCACGGAGTTGACATGGCATACGAGGCAAACTCTTATGATTTATTGCGTTATATGTCTAAAAATAATATTCCGATTGAGATTAATTTAGTGAGTAACGAATTCATTTTGAAAGTAAAAGAAAACAGGCATCCGTTTACACTTTATAAAGAATTTAATGTTCCAATTGTAATCAGCACCGATGATGCGGGAATTTTAAGAACCAATATGACAGAACAATATGTTTTATTAGCAAAAAGATATCCTGATGTGAATTACGAAACGATTAAAAAATACGTTTATAACAGCATCAATTACAGTTTTATTCAAGATGCATCAGTTAAAAAACAATTACTGAAAGATTTAGACAATCGTTTTAAAACGTTTGAAGCTAATTTTTCTAAAAATTAATTCTGCTAATCTGTGCGAAGATTGCACGCTCCCGATAGCTATCGGGATCACAGATTTAAGCTGATGAACGCAGATTTTTTCATCAAAACTAAAAATAAAATCTGCGAGAGAATCAATCTCATAGATTTTAATAGTAAATCAAAAATAAATCTGCTAAATCTGCGTGAAAATAATCTCTCGCAGATTTAGCAGATCTGGCAGATAAAAATATATAATTATGATTCTAGAAGCAGTATTTCTATATGTAAAACCTGAATTGGCACATGAATTTGAAACTGATTTTGCGAAAGCAAGCCAATACATCTCATCAATTGATGGTTATTTAAGGCACCGGTTAGAAAAATGTCTTGAAATCGAAAACAAATATCTTTTATTGGTTGAATGGAATACTTTAGAAGATCATACAATTGGGTTTAGAACTTCTGAAGCCTATTTGGAATGGAAAAAGATTTTACATCATTATTACGAACCGTTTCCAATTGTAGAACATTTTGAAACGGTTTTTGAAAATCAAAAAAATAATTAAACTTTACTTTGACTAAAAAAATTAAACACATAGAAACATAGATTTTTTTTGCTTGTGTTTAAGATTAAAGAAAAAGCTAGCTTTCACACATAGCTATGTGCATTTCTGTAAGTGAAACGCCTTTTTATAGCCAAAGAAGAACTATGTCTCTATGTGTTAAAAATATTTTTAAAATTTAATTCGTGCTAATTCGTGCAATTAGTGGCATAAGAATATGAATATCAAACTCATCGCCATTGGCAAAACAGACAATAAATCGCTTCAAACTTTGATTGACGATTATACAAAACGTTTGTCATTTTACATCAAATTTGATCTGGAAATTATTCCCGATATCAAAAATGTGAAAAATTTATCCGAAAGTCAGCAAAAAGAAAAAGAAGGCGAATTAATTTTGGCTAAACTTTCTGCTACAGATCAATTAATTTTATTAGATGAAAACGGAAAAAACTTCTCCAGCGTTGGTTTTTCTGAGGAATTGCAGAAGAAAATGAATTCTGGCGTAAAGACACTAGTTTTCGTTATTGGCGGACCTTACGGATTTTCTGAAACAGTTTATAAAAAAGCGCAGGGAAAAGTTTCGCTTTCGCTAATGACGTTTTCACATCAAATGGTGCGTTTGTTTTTTATAGAACAACTCTACCGCGGATTTACGATTTTGAGAAACGAACCTTATCATCATCAATAAATTTTTGTTTCAGGTTTCAAGTTTAAGCCGCAAAGACACGAAGACTCAAAGTTTATATATGAGTTTAGAGGATAAATTCTACTGGAAGCCTATCTAGATTATAAGTTACGTCTTTTTGCAATAAAATTTTATACTGAATATACTCTTCGTAACTCATATTTTTATCAAATACAAATACTAAATCAGGTACTTTTTGAAATTTTATACTATAAAACTGCTTTAGTATTTCTGATATTTTTATTTCCTGATTTCCCATAAAAACCTGTTTTTTTCCTTTCGCAAAGTAAACCACGAAATTCCCTTTCTCAGGTCTGTCCATTTTATAAAACACTTTCGTAAAAGGTACAAAAGCTAAATTCTTTCCGACAGAATCGGCATAAGAATAATAATTTTCGGCATTTTCGTTTTTATGAGCGCTGTCTCCGCGTTTCTTTTCCTGTAATTTTATTACTTCGGGAATTAACACTCTTAACGGCAAGCGTTTATCGATATTAAAAATCCAGTTTGTGGAAATAATACTGTTTTTTCTATTCACGTCTGCGATTGTATCTTTTCCGACTTTAAAGAAAATGTAAATTGACGAATGATCCTTAACATCTTTTACGATTGTTACGTTTGATTTTGGTAATAAAACGTCTTGTTTCTTTTCACAGGAGAAAAGTAATAGAGCGATAATTATAGTAAAGTATTTCATTATATTTATTTTTAAACAGAGAATTAGCACACAGTTTGTCATTCCGAGGAACGAGGAATCTCCACAAGAAACTCCGTCTAGAAATTCATCAATCTTTGTCGAGCTACTCGTGAAGATTCCTCGTTCCTCGGAATGACAAAACTGGCGACTATAAATTTATTTTATTAAACAAAGTAACACATTCCACAGCTTCTTTTACATCATGAACACGAAGAATTTTGGCTCCTTTTGTTAACGCAATTGTATTTAAAAATGTTGTTCCATTTAAAGCTTCTTGCGGTATTGTATTTAATGTTTTATAAATCATAGATTTTCTAGAAATTCCTGCTAAAACAGGTAATTCTAAAACATTAAAAAGTTCCATTTTCTGCATGACTTCAAAATTCTGATCGGTTGTTTTGGCAAAACCGAAACCTGGATCTAGAATTAAATCGTTGATTCCTAAACTTCTTGCTTTTTTTACTTTCTCTGAGAAATAAAAAAGCATTTCTTTTATAATATCATCATATTGCGTTAAACTCTGCATTGTCTGCGGATTCCCACGCATGTGCATCATAATATATGGGACGTTATATTTCGCGATAACTTCAAACATTTTATTATCCAATTCGCCTGCAGCAATATCATTAATAATCCCTGCGCCGTTTTCTATACTTGCTTTTGCAACCTCAGCTCTAAAAGTATCAATTGACAATAATGTTTCAGGAAAATGCTTTAAAATCAATTCAATTGCAGGAACAATTCTCTCAATTTCTTCTTGTTCCGAAACAAATTCGGCGCTTGGCTTGCTCGAGTACGCGCCTATATCAATAAAATCAGCACCTTCGGCAAGCATTTTTTCTACTTGCGAAAGGATCTCAGACTCGTTTTTATATTTTCCGCCGTCGAAAAAAGAATTTGGAGTTACATTTAAAATCCCCATTACTTTCGGAATTTCCAAATCGATCAAACGGCCTTTGCAATTAATAAACATTTTTGTTTTACGTTTTATTTGTTTCAAGTTTCAGGTTCAGCATTAACAATTTGTTTGAAAAAAACTTGAAACAAAGAAAACCTGAAACTTGAAACTATTTAATATAATCCCTATTTTTGAAGAAATTTTAGCAAATATACAGCATATAAATGAAGAATACTTCTCAAGAATTTGATAATGTAATTGAGGTTTGCAGAACCTTGTTTATTAACAAAATGACCGATTACGGCAGTGCATGGCGTATTTTAAGACTGCCTTCGCTTACCGATCAGATTTTCATAAAAGCGCAAAGAATCAGAAGTTTACAGGAAAACGAAGTTCGAAAAGTTGATGAAGACGAAAAAGGCGAATTTATCGGAATCATCAATTATTCGATTATGGCTTTGATTCAGTTAGAATTAGGTGTTGTTGAACAACCCGATCTGGATGTGGAAAAAGCGACTGAATTATATGATGCTAAAGTAAAACAGACTAAAGAACTAATGGAAGCCAAAAACCACGACTACGGAGAAGCGTGGCGTGATATGCGTGTAAGTTCTTTAACCGATTTGATCTTGCAGAAAATCCTTCGCGTTAAGCAGATTGAAGATAATAAAGGAAAAACAATCGTTTCTGAAGGTATTGACGCAAATTATCAGGATATGATTAATTATTCTGTTTTTGCCCTAATTCTAAATCCAATTACTAAATAAAATTTCAAATTTTAAATTCCAAATTCCAATTCAAAACTTGGAATTTGGAATTTGATTTTTGGGATTTAACCCAATTCTATACAACATGAAAAACTTCATTACCCAATTCTCCCGATTATTTGTCGGCGTACTTTTTATCATTTCTGGATTAATAAAACTGAATGATCCTGTTGGTTTCTCTTATAAACTAGCAGAATATTTTAGCGAACCAGTTTTTAACATGCCATTTTTAGAGCCTTTGGCTTTGGGATTAGCAATTTTTCTAGTGATTTTAGAAGTTGTTTTGGGTGTAATGCTTTTGGTTGGCTATAAATCTAAACTTACGATTTGGGCCTTATTATTATTGATTGTTTTCTTTACGTTCCTTACCTTCTACTCTGCTTATTTTGATGTAGTAAAAGATTGTGGCTGTTTCGGAGACGCTTTACACTTAACACCTTGGCAGTCATTCACAAAAGACGTTGTTCTGCTTTTCTTTATTTTGATTTTATTCATTAATAAAAAATTAGTTAAACCTTTATTTTCAAAAGCTGTAACCAATATTCTTACTTTAATCAGTATCGTTTTATGTGTCTTTATGGCGGTTTGGGTTTTAAATCATAATCCAATTAAAGACTTCCGTCCGTTTAAAGTTGGAAATAACATTGAGAAAGGAATGGAAATTCCAGAAGGAGCTCCAAAATCAGTTGTTGAAATGATTTTTATTTACAAAGTAAACGGAGTTGATAAAGAATTCACTGAAAAAGATTTGATGAATATTCCCGAAGGCGCTGTTTTTGTTGACAGAAAAGACAAGGTAATTACAGAAGGTTATGTTCCGCCAATTCACGACTTTACAATGACAAAAGACGATTCTGATTATAAAGAAGAATTACTAAAAGAACCAAAATTACTTGTTTTTGTTACTTACGATTTAACAAAATCAAATCCAGAAGGAATGCAGAAACTAGCAAAAGTAAGTCAGGATGCTAAAGCAAAAGGCTATAAAGTAATTGCTATGACCGCTTCTGGAGCTGATGAAATTGCAAAAGCTAAAAAACAATACAATTTAGACACCGATTTTTATTTCTGCGATGCAACAACTTTAAAAACTATCGAAAGAGCAAATCCTAGTATTGTAGTACTGCACAAAGGAACAGTTGTTCAAAAAGTACACTATAATGACGTTGATGATTTGAAATTATCTGATGTTGCGTATGGAATCTAGTATTAAAAGCAAAAAAACTGTTTTAAAATCAAAAATTAAGACTAATAAAAAATTAGATAATTTACAAATTATAGAATCAGACAAACAAGAAGAAGTCAATAAACTCATCTTTAAATTGAGCATATAATTTTACCTTACTATAAATAGACAAAGTCCACATAAGTTGGACTTTTTTTGTGGCAAAAAAACAGTAATAAACAATCACATGAGATCGTATATTTCACAAAATGAACAATTGAAAATTATGATTTAAATATCTTTTATCAGACGATTTTTTTCGATAAAAAAATATTACAGACAAAAATTGAACCTTTTTTTTCCACCTTCAAAAATGGTCTTTTCAAAAATTAACCAATTTTCAATCTACTATTACGATTTCATACGTCTTTTTTTAACCCAAAATCTTCGTTTTGTTACAAAACACAAGACTCTTCAAATTTTGTTAATCCGCATTTAGCATTCAATTTGTTTGTTTAACTTTGTGAATTCGGTATCTAACAAAAAATTATTATAATTTACCATATGAAACAAATTGCTTTAATTGTAATTGCATTTATTACATTTTCATGTTCTCAGGCTCAAAAAACTGCTTTTTCTAAAGAAGCGTTGTCTGAAAAACTTTTAGGAACTGATGATAGTCAGACTACTTTCAAAAACATTTTAAAAAAATATAAAGGAAAAACTTTGGTAATCGAAGTTTGGGCTTCTTGGTGTGGTGACTGTGTAAAAGCAATGCCAAAATTAAAAGAACTTCAGGCTAACAACCCAACCGTTTCTTACTTATTCCTTTCTGCAGATAAAACAGCTGAAAAATGGAAAGCAGGAATTGAGAAACACGAATTAAAAGGTGATCATTTTATGATGAACGACGGTATGAAAGGTGTTTTTGGAAAAGCAATCGACTTAGATTGGATTCCGAGATACATTATCATTGATAAAACAGGAAAAATTGTTTTATACCGTGCTATCGAAACTGATTTTGATAAAATCAATGAAACTTTACAAGGTTTAAAATAATTTTCAATATCACTGAAAATAAAACTTCAAAAACAAAAAATTAAAAGAATAATAAAAACTACCAAAATGAGAAAAAAGATTGTTGCAGGAAACTGGAAAATGCATAAAAATGCTGCACAGACTGAGGAATTATTAAACGAGTTAATTGCTAAAATACCAGCACAGACAAATGCACAAGTTATTGTGGCTCCAACATTTGTAAATTTACAAGCTGCTGTTGCTAAAGTAAAAAACACAACTATCGGTGTTGCTGCTCAAAATGTTCACCAAGCTGAAGGCGGTGCTTTTACAGGAGAAATTTCTGCAGATATGTTAACAAGCATTGGTGTTAACACTGTAATTTTAGGTCACTCTGAGCGTAGAGCTATTTTTCAAGAAACTGACGCTTTAATCGCAAATAAAGTTGACACTGCTTTAAAACATGACATGACTGTTATTTTCTGTTTTGGAGAAGAATTAAAAGACCGTCAATCTGATAATCATTTCAATATTGTTGAAAACCAATTGCGCGATGGTGTTTTCCATATTGCAAAAGAATCTTGGTCTAAAATCGTATTAGCTTATGAGCCAGTTTGGGCTATCGGAACTGGAGAAACTGCTTCGCCAGAGCAAGCTCAAGAAATGCACGAATTTATTAGAGAAACTATCCGTAAAGCTTTTGGAGCTGAAATCGCTGATGAAGTTTCAATTTTATACGGTGGTTCTGTAAAACCAGAAAATGCTAAAGAAATCTTCTCTAAACCAGACGTAGACGGTGGTTTAATTGGAGGTGCGGCTTTAAAAGCTGATGATTTCTTAGCTATTGTTACAGCTATCTAATTTTTAGATCCTTATAAAAACAAAAAGCGACACATTAAAGTGTCGCTTTTTTTATGTTTAAAATTATTCTTAAATTAACAATATTGGCCTAATCAACTTCTATTTTCAATTCTTACCTTTGCAAAAATTTTTTTTATGTCAAACATCTATTTAGGATATCATTTTACGATTGAGCCGAAAGAATTAGGTTCTGAAATTTTAGTTGCGGAACTAGGCGAAAAAGCGTTTGAAAGTTTTACAGAAACAGAAAACGGGATTTCGGCTTTTGTGAAGAAAGATTTATGGGACGAAAATATTCTGGATGATATCTATATTGTACAATCTGAAGAGTTTAAAATTACATATACAATTGAAGAAATTGATCAGGTAAACTGGAACGAAGAATGGGAAAAGAATTTTGAACCAATTGATGTTGACGGAAAATGCCATGTGCGCGCTCCATTTCACCCAAAAACGGATGCTGAGTTTGATATTTTGATCGAACCAAAAATGAGTTTCGGAACAGGACATCATGAAACTACACACATGATGATTCAGCATTTGCTTGAAATGGATGTTAAAGGTTTAAAAACTCTTGATATGGGCTGCGGAACTGCTATTTTAGCAATTTTAGCTGAAATGAAAGGTGCAGAACCTATTGATGCTATTGATATTGACAACTGGTGTTACCTTAACTCTATCGAAAATGCAGAACGCAATAATTGCAAACATATCAGCGTTTATGAAGGCGATGCAGCTTTACTGGCTGGTAAAAAATACGATTTGATCATTGCAAATATCAACAGAAATATTTTGTTGAATGACATGCAGGCTTATGTTGATGCTTTAAATCCAAAAGGAATTATTCTTTTTAGCGGTTTCTACGAAGAAGACATTCCTTTTATCGACGCTTCTTGCGTTGACAAAGGATTAACGTATGTTAAAAAGCTGCAAAGAAATAACTGGGTATCACTAAAATACGTAAATTAGATACTGATAATCAATTCAGTACAAAAACTTATAAGATATGAGTACTAAAGAAAAAGTAAGAGAAAGAGTTCGCGAAAAAGAAGCTGTCGCTTTTAATAACGAGATTATTGTCTACAACGATGATGTAAATACTTTTGATCACGTAATTGATACTCTTATGCGCGTTTGCGATCACACAGCAGAACAAGCAGAACAATGTTCTTTGATTGTACATTACAACGGAAAATGCACCGTAAAAACAGGGCCGATTGACAAATTAAAACCTCAATGTACACAACTTTTGGAAGCTGGACTAAGCGCAGAAATAGTTTAATTGAAAATAAATAAAAACGCATCCTATTTTATTCTATACTAGAATTGAATAGGATGCGTTTTTATTTGTATTAATTTGAATTACGAGAAATATCACACTTTTAATGCTCTTATTTTTCTCTTTTACTGTAAAAGGACAATCAAAATTTGAAGCTTAACAAAGACAATTAATCGAAAACAAAAAATACGAATATGTCTTTGGAACCAAAATAAATCTTTCTTCACGTAAATTATACAAAACGGCTTAGTTACAAATAATTCAAAACGCATTCTATTTTATTTTATATTTGAAATAAAATAGAATGTTTTTTTATGGAGGAGTATGGAAAAATATTAATTATTGCAATGCCTGTGTTTCTGGTTTTAATAGTAATCGAGAAACTTTATGGCATCTATAAAAAGAATGATACTGCGCCATTGATAGACAGCGTTTCCAGTATTAGTTCTGGGATTACTAATTCTGTAAAAGATGTTCTGGGTTTAAGCATTACTTTTATTTCCTATGAATGGCTGGTTTCTAAAATCGCTTTACAGCATTTAGAACCAAGCGTACTCTCCTATTTTATCGCTTTTTTTGTTATTGATTTCTACGGATATTGGAGCCATAGATTAGCACATCAGATTAATTTTTTATGGAATAAACATGCTATTCATCACAGCAGCGAAGAGTTTAATCTTGCCTGTGCACTGCGTCAGCCTATTGCTAGTTTGGTTAATTTATTTACTTTTTTATTAATTCCTGCAGCATTGCTGGGCGTTCCTGCTACTGTAATTGCTATAACGCTTCCGCTTCATTTGTTTTTACAATTTTGGTATCATACCAAACATATTAAAAAAATGGGCTTTGTAGAGCATATTTTGGTTACTCCGTCACATCATCGTGTACATCACGCCATTAATCCTGAATATTTAGACAAAAACCATTCGCAGATTTTTATTTTTTGGGATAAACTGTTTGGCACTTTTCAGGAAGAATTAGACGACGTTCCGCCAGTTTTTGGAATTACCAGACCTGCTCAAACTTGGAATCCGATTAAAATCAATTTTCAGCATCTTACTTTATTGATCAAAGATGCGTGGCGAGCTCCAAAATGGAAAGACAAACTAACCATTTGGTTTAAACCAACAGGCTGGCGTCCGGAAAATTTTGAAGAAAAATATCCTGTAAATAAAATTGAAAATGTCTACAATTTTGAAAAATACGGAATTCAGAATTCTCAAAAACTTATTTACTGGTCTGTGATACAGGTTTTAATTACGCTTCTTTTTGTGAGTTACCTGTTTGATAATATTGCTAAAATCGGTCTTCCTGTCATTTTTATTTATGGTTTTTATATTTTTGTAACGATATATAGCTGCGCAGAGTTAATGGATAAAAGCAAATACGCTGTTCTTTGGGAAGGAATTCGTTTTGCGTCTATCATTTCAATTATCATTTTCTACGGAGATTGGTTCGGGTTGAATGGGGTATTTTATCTAAGCAATTACATTATTTTGGCTTATGCCGCCATATCATTTTTAGCTGCAATTTATTTTGTAACAATCGATTTTAGATCCAACCAAACCCAATTATAAATTTCATAACCCCTATTATGAGAAATTCTTCTTTTTTTAAAATTTATGCAGTTTTCTGCATCATATATCTCATTGTCCTGCTTACAGGCCACGAAAATTTAGATTTGTTTTTAAAACCAATTCTAATTCCTATTCTCGGATTTGGAGCTTATTTTTATAGAAAGTTTTCAACGCAGAATACTTTACTTACTGCACTTTTATTTTCTTGGATAGGAGATGTTATTTTATTATTTACCGATTTAGGCGAAATTTATTTTATTTTAGGTTTGATTTCTTTTCTAACGGCACATATTATCTACTGTGTTCTTTTTAATAAGCAAAGTCGTCATAGCAAAAAAAGAAACAGAACTTTCTTTACGATAGGAAGCATCATAATCGCAGTTTATTTGATCGGAATGGTTTCTTTTTTAATGCCTAATTTAGGAAATCTTGAAATTCCAGTTGCTCTCTACGCTACCGTAATTTCGATAATGCTTTTATTTGCTTTTAATGGATTTTTACTTTGGAATAAACCAGGAAATAAATGGGTATTTTTGGGTGCCTTATTCTTTGTCATTTCAGACAGTATTCTGGCAGTCAATAAATTTCATACGCCGATACCAAAAAGTTCATTTTTTATTATGGCAACCTATCTTCTGGCACAATATCTGATTGTAGTTGGTATTTTAAAATTGAATCCAAAAAAAATACAAGAAGTAGTCGAATACCAATAACCAAAAATTATGAAAAAAATAATCCTTGTTCTTTTTTTAGCTGTAACGGCAGTCTCTTGCGTGAGCACCAAATCTACTTTGAAAAATGTTGATGATAATGCTCCCGATTTGGTTTTAAAGAAGAATAACACTTTTGCTATCACTCTTTTTAGCAGTGATAAAAAATACGGTTACGATCCAGATTATCCGATTAATATTTTCTTTCAAAATACAAACAATGAAGCCTTAAACGAAACCCGTTTCTTAAACGCACTTGCTGGTCCAAATGGTGAAAAAATTACCTATACAAGATTAGAAACCTGCTGTCCTTTTCCAACTAAAAGAAGTTCTATGGGCGCTGGTTTTTTGAATGTTTATGATCTAAAATGGGAAGGTCAAAAAAAACCTGTAAAGCTTTATTTAAACATTTATGAAAAAGGAATTTTAATGGTTCCGATAGGATTGACTTTAAAGAATGATTAGTATTTTAGCAATGTACGGAATAACGCCTTTTATATTACTTGTAATTCCATTTTTAGTTCAGATTATTTGGGGAACTAAATCAATTTTGAAAACTACCGATCTGAAATTTTCTCATATTTCAATCTGTACCATAATTTTACAAATTCCTTTATCCTATCTTTCTGTTTATATTGCTTCCGAAAATATAAATGCAAACTCCGAATATCAAAACAGATGCGGATTGGTTATGTTAGGAATTGTAGCTTTTAATTTCTTATTTGTAATTTTACTTTTGACAGCTATTCTAGTGCAGTTTTTAATTAAAAGATACAGACAGAAGAAATTGCAAGAATAATTAAAGCTGGTTTATAAAACAATTCAAATTACTTTTTGGAATTTTATTTGAAATAAATTCATGAAAAGAATTTATCCGCACTTTCATTAACTTAAATTATCGTAATTCCACTAATTCCTAGCCCTGATAGTAGTGGAAATCATTTTGCGCTTAAACTTATTTTTTCCTGGCTGGGCAGAGCGACCGGAGGAAGCTCCTGAACAGACTTTGGAAAAAAAAGTTTAAGTGCAAAATATTGAAACGAATAGCAGGATTAGCTTCATAAAAAATTCTTAAATCTTAATCCGAAACTCATAAATCATAACTACCTTTGCACTACCAAAAATTCATATAATGAACATACAAAATATTCCACAAATTAAGCATACTGACAGCGGAAATTTCTTTTTATTGGCGGGGCCTTGTGCGATCGAAGGAGAAGAAATGGCGTTGCGTATTGCTGAAAAATTAGTTGGTATTACCGACAATCTTCAGATTCCTTATGTATTTAAAGGATCTTTTAAAAAAGCGAACCGTTCTAGAATTGATAGCTTTTCTGGAATTGGTGACGAAAAAGCATTAAAAATCTTAAGAAAAGTTTCTGAAACTTTTCATGTTCCGACTGTTACGGATATTCATACTAACGAAGATGCCGACATGGCGGCGCAATATGTTGATGTTTTACAGATTCCTGCGTTTTTAGTACGTCAAACGGATTTAGTTGTCGCGGCAGCTAACACTGGAAAAGTAGTAAACTTGAAAAAAGGACAATTTATGAGTCCGGAGAGTATGAAACATGCTGTACAAAAGGTTTTAGATTGTCATAACGAAAATGTTATGGTGACTGATCGCGGTAGTATGTTTGGCTACCAAGACATGATTGTTGATTTTAGAGGAATTCCGACGATGCAGCAATATGCTTCTACGGTTCTAGACGTTACACACTCTTTACAACAGCCAAATCAGACTGCTGGAGTTACAGGCGGAAGACCTGATATGATTGAAACCGTTGCCAAGGCTGGAATTGCAGTTGGTGTTGACGGAATTTTTATAGAAACGCACTTTGACCCTGCAAACGCAAAAAGTGATGGCGCTAATATGCTTCATTTAGATTATTTCGAAGGCTTAATGAATAAATTAGTTGCTATTAGAAAAACAGTTAACTCATTCTAATAATTATAATACTAAGTTCTTTGAAAACAAAAATTTTATTTTTCTTACTGGCTTGTGTTTCTTTAAACACATTTGCTCAGGAAGAAATTCCAGTACAAAAATATACTGCTCATAATAAAGGAAAATTCTTTGTGATGTGGGGTGGAAACAGAGAAAGTTACTCAAAATCTGATGTAAACTTTAGAGGTAAAGATTACAACTTTACAGTTGAGAATATGGCAGCTCATGACAAACCAAAAGGATGGCATGTTGATTATATTAATCCTGTAAATATGACAATTCCGCAGACGAATTTGAGATTTGGTTACTTTTTTAGTGATCATTACAGTGTTGCAATTGGCGTTGACCACATGAAATACGTAATGTCACAGAATCAAACTGCAAGAGTAAATGGTTATATCAATTTACCTCAAGATGACCCAGGATCAATCTACAATGGAGAATACAATAACAGACCTGTAGATATGTCTCAAGGAGGCGCTATAGAAGGCGGCTACGAAAATGGTGCTACACCAGCAAATGGTCCTGCTTTTTTAATGTATGAGCATACTGATGGTTTGAACTACGTTCATACTGAGGTGTCTAGGTTTGATGATATTTCAAAATGGTTTGGATTGCCAAATATTGATAAAGTTCAGATTAATTTAACCGAAGGTTTGGGTGCTGGAGTTTTATACCCTAAAACGAATACTACTCTTTTAGGTAAAGAGCGTCATGATGATTTTCACATTTCTGGTTATGGTGTTTCGGCAAAAGCGGGTCTTAACATTACCTTTTTCAAATACTTCTATATTCAGGGAGAGCTAAAAGGTGGTTACATCAACATGCCGGATATTAAAACTACATTAAGTAATGACGATAAAGCTTCTCAGCACTTTACTTATTTCCAACGTATTATTGCTGTTGGAGGTATATTTAGAATCTAATATCTCTTAAAAATATTTATAAAAATAGCTGTCATTTTATTTGGCAGCTATTTTTTTTATTATTTACTTTGTACCTCAAAGTACTTTAAAAATATATTTAATGAAGACTAAATATTGGTTTCCGATTATTACTTTTATCCTTAGTTTTGGATGCGCTTTTTTTGTTGCAATAAAAGTTTTTCCTAATAACCCATTTACTGGAAATAAAGCACAGACAAATCTTGCTGCAACTATTCAGGATGGCGATTTGATCTTTCAGACTTCAGAATCTAAACAATGTGAAGCGGTACGAATTGCGACAAATTCTAAATTTTCTCATTGTGGTATTATTTTTAAAGAAAATGGAAACTGGATGGTTTTTGAAGCTGTTCAGCCGGTAAAAGTTACTCCATTAGAGCAATGGATTAAACACGGAAGAGATTCAAAATATGTGATTAAAAGACTTCAGGATCCAAGCGTATTAAATACGACTTCACTTTCTAAAATGAAAGCATACGGAAAGTCACTTTTAGGTAAAGAATATGATGCGTATTTTGAATGGTCGGATAATCGAATTTACTGCTCAGAATTAATCTGGAAAGTGTATAAAAACGGCGCAGGAATAGAATTATCAAAAACTAAATTACTGAAAGACTTTAATTTGACTGATCCGAGAATTCAACCCATTTTAAAGGAAAGATATGGAAATGAAATTCCGCTTGACGAAAAAGTAGTTGCTCCTTCTGACCTTGCTGATTCTAACTTACTTAAAACAATAATAGACACTTATTAATTTACTTAATGAGCCGGTAATACCATATTCCGGCTTTTTATTTATCATTTTACTTTGAATTTCAAAGAACTTTACAAAAACAATTATGAGAGATTATTTAATTGAAAGACTTTACGAATGTTCTAAAAAACCTTATCAGAAATATTTCAAGAAAAACGAACCTTGGAATATAGATAAAAATGCCCTTATGAATTATCCTGAGGAAAGTCTAGGTTTTGGTCTTGGCAACTTTTTATACAAAAACCATTTTGATATTCAGGAAAAACTGGAAGATCACGACATTATTCATGTTTTGACCAACACTGGTGTTTCTGTTTATGAAGAAATCGGGATGCAGTATTATCTATTTGGCAATGGAAAAAGAAGTTTGTATTTGTATATGGTTATTCTGTCTGGAACTATTTTTTACCCAAAACAAATGAAATACTTCATACAACAATATCAAAAAGGGAAACAAGCATTTCCGTATCATTATTTAGATTTTTCTAAAATGCTTTTATTATCTATTCCATCTATTCAACAAACTTTTAATATTAAAAACGTATGAAAACTATATCTAAACACTTCGAAGAAAGACAATCTATAGAATTAGCAATTGGTACTTTTGTTATAATTACGACTTTGTTTATGCTTTACATTTTATCTAAAGAAAATACAATCGTTTTGGTCGTTGCCTGGCCATTTGCTTTAGGAGCTATTATTGTCAATACGATAATGTTTGTTCATTTAACAGATCGCTTTATACATCATCCAGAATACCGAAGAGACATTTGTTTTAAAATACTTTTACTCCTATCAAATGTTCCGATCACGTTTTTATTTTATCTAATCACGGCACATTAATAAATAAAAAAAAGCTATGAGCAGAACTCATAGCTTTTTTTTATTTTATTTTAGCAATTTATTAGTTTGATGTTGGAAGCACAATTCCGTTTTGATCTAGTAGATAGATTAATGAAGTCATTGTTGCTGCACCAAGTTCAAGCTCTCTTTTGTTGATTGCATCAAATTTATCGTTTGCTGCGTGATGATAATCAAAATAACGTTGAGAATCTGGTTTTAAACCAGCTTTAACAATTGCTGGCGAGGTTAAATGGCTAATATCTGAACCTGCATGTCCAATTGTAAAACTATGTACTAAATAAGGCTCAAAAAGATCTCTATAGCCTTGAATTTTTTTCAAATTAGCATCGTCTGCTTCAATAGAAAATCCTCTAGGAGAAAATCCGCCAGAATCGCTTTCTAAAGCAAAAACGTGGTTTTCTTTATTTTGTTTTGAAACTTCTTCGTATTTCGCACCGCCTTTTCCGCCATTTTCTTCATTCATAAATAAAACAACACGAATAGTATTTTTAGGTTTGTAGTTTAAGTTTTTCAAAATGCGAATTACTTCCATACTTTGTACCACTCCTGCTCCATCATCGTGAGAACCGTCAGCTAAATCCCAAGAATCCAAATGTCCTCCTACAACCATAATATTTTTTGGCGTTACAGTTCCTGTCAATTCTCCAATTACATTGTATGACAATACATCTGGCAAAGTCTCACAAGACTGTTTGAAATAAAACTTCAAAGCTGGATTAACTTTTAAAGATTTACTTAATAACTCAGCACCATTCGTACTAATTGCCGCAGTTGGAATGTATTGCTCTTTTGGCAGATCACCGTAACTTTGGTTTCCTGTATGAGGGAAATCGTCTAAACGTAAATTCATTGAACGAACGATAGTTCCGACTGCTCCTAATTTAGCAGCTTCTTTTGCTCCTGCATATCTTTGGTCAACACATGCTCCGTATGATGTAAAAGTTTCGATGTTTTCAGGATTCATTGGTCGGTTGTAAAAAACAATTTTGCCTTTTACTTTATCAGCTCCAAGTTCATTTAATTCTTTAATTCCCTGAACTTCGATTACCTCTGCTGTAAGACCAGTTTTTGGAGTTGCAACAGAAGCTCCCAAAGCGCAAATTGGCACCGTAGTTTTTACTTTTCCATCAAGAATATATGCTGTTTCTTTCTCGCCTCTTACCCAATGAGGGACCATTACTTCCTGCAGGTAAACTTTATCCAATCCAAGACTTTCTAATTGTCTTTTAGTATATTCTACACCTTCCGCAGCTCCTTTTGAACCAGATAAACGGCTTCCGATATCATTAGACAAATACTCTAACCAAGTGTAGCATTTTGCTTCGGTCAAAGCTTTTTTGTAAAATAGTTTAATGTTTTTTTCATCATTTGACTGTGCAAAAGATGAAGTCAATCCGTTTAAAACTAAAGCAGTTAAAAGAATCGTTTTTTTCATAGTTTTTTTAGCATTTTGGGTTTTTCCAATTTCTTGGCTTATTTCACAAAGAAACAAAAAATCTACAAAATTGTCAGAGTTTTTACATATCCTTTCTCAAAAAAAAACTCTAATTACAAACCTGTTAGTTTATAATTAGAGTTTTTGTGATTTCATTAAAATAAAACTATTTTACTTCAATAATCTTATTTTTTGTTCCGATACCATTTTCATTAAAAGGCTCAATTGTAAAGTAATATTTTGTTCCTTTATCCAAACCTCTAAAATCGTATGAACTTTCTCCGTAAACCATTATACTGTTGTACATTTTGTCTGGAGTGATTCCGTAGTAAATGTTATAACCAATTGCATCATTTTGCTTTTTCCACGAAATCATAGCATTGCGAGAATCAGCTTTGTTTCGATCTACTTTAAAAGCTGTCACGGCTTTTGGTTTTGCTGCTAAACCGTTTCCGAATACTCTAAAATCTGAAATCGCGAATAAACCTGAAGCGTTGTGAATGTTTTCCATTTTAATGTAACGCGCTTCAATTGACTTTGAAAGCTCAACATAATCGTGAGGAACATCTTTATCATTTTTAGATTTATCTACAACTAATTTCCAGTTTACAGCATCATCAGACATAAATATTTTATATTGATAATAAATATCCATTGCTTTATTAAATTGCGTTGCTTTATGATCGGCATAGTTAATTTGTAAAGCATTGATTTGCATTTTTCTACCTAAATCCATTTGAAGCCATTCGCCAGGATTTGCCGTTTTAGCAGACCAATAGGTTTGAATATTTTCGTCTGTTAAGTTTTCAGCTCCGTAACAGAATTTCTCGTAGACTTTTTTACCGCCGTTATCCATTCTGTGTGTTTCAACTTCCATACAATCTTCAGATGAAGAAACTGTTACGGGCTTTTTGTACGAAAGTAACATCCATCCAGAAGAAGCTCCTTTTTCCTGATTTCTTTCTCCAGTTGGTAGTACAATAGGAAAATCGCCGTAGGACGTGATCGAATACATAACATCATCTTTATCAAATCCTGCTGGAAACATGTCTATACGACGCTCAAAACGGTCTTTTATAGAGATCTTACATGTTCCGGTATTCCAATAATTTCCGTAAACGTCTGCAAAAGTATTTCCGTGTCCAGCTCCAATTACAAATCCGCCCGGTTTATAAGACATCGGATTGTGTTTTTGGTACGTAAATGGCCCTAACGGATTATCACCTACGTGAACTCCATTTGCATAGCCTTTAAATTCGGTTGCAGGCGCTCCGTATTGCATATAATATTTTCCGTTGTGTTTCGTCATCCAAGCCCCTTCAATAAAATTTCCCCAAGGCGCAGGTTCCATATCATTGTTTGGACCAAAACGCTCCCAGCCATGTTCTGAAGGTTCTAAAACAGCTACTTCTTTGATCTGTCCATACGGACGCTGAATATCTTCGACTTCTGTCGCTTTATATAATGTCGCATAATCGGCTTGATTTCCTTTTGGAAGCCAAGTATTGTAATCTACCTCAACACCAACTAATGGTAATTTTCCGCTTGAACCATAGTACATGTAAACTTTTTTATCATCATCCTGAAAAATGGCAGGATCCCAAGTTGGCAGCATTGCCTTATTTACATGACGTGTCCATCTTCCCGATTTTGGATCGGCAGTTTTCCAGATCGGGTGATCTCTTTTCCAAGTAGAACCAACGTAAAATAGAGTATCGTTTACCACCCATGCAGCAGGCGCGCATTGATCATCGTCGCCTGGCTGTCTTTGAAAACTTCCATAAACAAAATTCCAATCAGACATATCTTTACTCCAAAAGAAACCTGCTTGATTGGTTGCAAACAAGTAATATTCGCCTTTATAAGTAATAATCACAGGATCTGCACTTGAACGACGAGATTCTGGAATTCCGTTATGATTGTGTGTTGTGTAATTGTAGCCAATATTTATTGGATTACAATATGTTGTCGCGGGTCTGCTTGGGTCAAACCATTCTGTTTTACCAGAATTTTGTGCCGATAAACTGTTTCCAAAAAGTATCAAAAACAATGAAATTGGCAGTGAAAGTTTTTTATATATTTTTCTCATGGTCAAATTCTTTAGTAAGTCTAAAAGATTATTTTTTAATCTCTTTTCTTTCTTTTAAAAGTTCAGGTTCGTTAGTTGTAATGTAATCGAATTTGTTTTCGATGATCCAATCCATGTCTGCAGCTTCATTTACTGTCCAAGCATTTAGAATTACTTTGTTATCTTTTGCTTCTTTGATCCACTCTGGATGTTTTTTAAAGACAGAATAATGGTAATCAACTCCATTGATTTTATCTGCTTTTACTTCTTTAGGAGATTTATTTCCTTCTAAATATTGCAGTGAAGTTTTAGGGTCAATCGCTCTAATTTGTTTTAGAATATCGTAATCAAAACTGATGTAGCAGGTGTTTTTATCGGCTTTTAATTTTTTAATGGTTTCGACTGCTGCTACACCCGTTTTGTGGCCTCTTTCTTTACTAATCTCTGAAGGTTTAATTTCGCACACTAACAATGTATGTTTGTTGTTTTTGATTCCTTCTGAAATGTATTCGTATAATGTTGGGAGTTTTTCTCCGTTTGAAAGTTTAAATTTTATCAAGTCTGCATAATTGGTTTTCTCAATAAGAAGTTTGTTGTAATGCGCGTCATGATTAATTACAAGTGAATCATCGGCAGTACGCCAAACATCAAATTCTGAACCGGGAAGTTTTAAATCTATTGCATGTCTAAGAGAAGCAATAGAATTTTCTGGCAGATTATTTTTTTTCCAAGCGCCTCTATGTGCTACAATTGCGTTTTGAGTGCAGCAAGAGGAAAATAAAACAGCAGTCAGCAAAAATGAAGCGGAACGAAATATTTGAAAAGTATTCATAATACATTTAGTTTAATAATTATTGCACAATAGTATATTTAGGGTTTTGCTTTTAGAAAAAAAGCCCTTCGTCAACCAGAACGAAGGGCTAATTACTAACCAATAAACCAACTATTTAGTTAACTCAAAACTAACTTTCTTGTCGGCAGCAGAATTTCCTCCAACGAAAATATCAAACTGTCCAGGCTCTGCTACGAATTGTAAATCAGAGTTATAAAATTTTAAATCTTCAACCGAAATATCAAAACTTACGGTTTGTTTCTCTCCTTTTTTAAGTGCTATTTTTTGGAAACCTTTTAATTCTCTAACTGGTCTTGTTACAGAACCAACTAAATCTCTAATGTATAATTGAACGGTTTCTTTTCCGTCAAAGTTTCCTGTGTTTGTTACATCAACAGTTACTTTTAATTTTCCAGAGAAATTCATTTTATCAGCAGAAATTTTCAAGTTTGAATAATCAAAAGTCGTGTAGCTTAAACCGAATCCGAATGGGAATAAAGCTTCGTTTCTTTCGTCGATATAATTTGATCTGAATTTTTCGAATTTTCCTTCAGTGTTAGAAAGTGGTCTTCCTGTATTCTTGTGTGCGTAATAAATTGGTAATTGTCCAACGCTTCTTGGAAAAGTCGAAGTTAATTTTCCTGAAGGATTTACATCTCCAAATAAAACATCAGCAATAGCATAACCAGCTTCTGTACCAGCAAACCAAGCATTTAAAATTGCTGGAACTGTTTTTTCTTCATCAGTAATTACTAACGGACGTCCGTCAAATAATACTAAAACAACAGGTTTTCCTGTTTTTAATAACGCATTTAATAAATCTTTCTGCGCTTGTGGAATTTCTAGATTTGTACGGCTACTAGATTCTCCGCTCATTTCTGCAGATTCTCCAAGAGCTGCAACAATTACGTCAGATTGGTTGGCTACTTTTAAAGCTTCTGCTAATAATTCTTCTTTCGAACGTGCATCGCGGTGTAATGTTTTTCCAAACATAGTTGCATTAGTTTCAAAAGTTTCATCGTAATCTAAGTTACTTCCTTTTGCATATAAAACTTTAGTTCCTGCTCCTGCCACTTCTTTAATTCCTGCTAAAAGCGAAACTGCATTTTCCATTTTAGTCGCTACAGACCAAGTTCCCGGCATGTTTTCTTTAGCATCTGCTAAAGGTCCGATAAGTGCAATTGTACCTGATTTTTTAAGAGGTAAAAGCTGATTCTGGTTTTTCAACAAAACCAAAGATTGAGAAGCAATCTGACGAGCTTCTTTTCTGCTTGCAGCTGTAAAGATTTCCGTTTTCGCTCTTTTTTCATCGCAATATTTATATGGGTCTTGGAATAATCCTAGATCATATTTTGCTTCCAAAATCAATCTAACAGCATTGTCAATTTGCTCAATTGTAACTCTTTTTTCGTCTAATGATTTTTTTAAAGTTGTAAGGAAACCTTCTCCAACCATATCCATCTCAACACCAGCGTTTAAAGACAAAGCCGAAACGTCTTGAAGATTACCCATTCCGTGTTCGATCATTTCTGGAATTCCAGTAAAATCAGTTACTACGAAACCTTTAAAGCCCCATTGTTTTCTCAAAATATCTGTCATTAACCATTTGTTTCCTGTTGCAGGAATTCCGTCAACTTCGTTGAAAGAAGCCATTACAGAACCTACACCAGCGTCTACTGCCGCTTTGTAAGGAGGAAAATAATCGTTAAACATTCTGATATGGCTCATATCCACAGTATTATAATCACGCCCGCCTTCTGGTGCACCGTATAATGCGAAGTGTTTTACACAAGCTAAAATTGAATTATTTTTAGAAAGATCAGGCTGCTGGTAGCCATTTACCATTGCTTTTGCAATTTGGCTTCCTAAATACGGATCTTCTCCAGAACCTTCAGAAACTCTTCCCCATCTTGGATCACGAGAAATATCTACCATTGGAGAGAATGTCCAGTTGATACCGTCTGCACTCGCTTCCTGAGCGGCAATTTGAGCACTTCTTTCAATTAATCCCATATCCCAAGTACACGATAATCCTAACGGAATTGGGAATGTAGTTTCGTAACCGTGAATAACGTCCATACCAAAAAGTAATGGAATTTTTAAACGGCTTTGCTCAACTGCAATTTTTTGTACTTCTTTAATTTTTTGTACCGATTTAATGTTGAACAAACCTCCTACTTTACCTTCAGCAATATTTTTTGCCACATTCGAGCTATTTGCTTGCCCTGTAGTAATATCACCAGATGTCGGCAAGTTTAACTGACCCAGTTTCTCGTCTAAAGTCATTTTAGAAATTAACTCCGCTACAAATTCAGACTTTGGTTTAATTTTCACTGTATTTTTAGTGTTCTTTTTTTGAGCATAACCCAAAACAGCACATCCTAAAAAAAGTAAGACTAATTTGTTTTTCATGTGTATTTAATGTTTGTTTTTTAATGGAACACGGAATCGCTTTTCTTGATTTTATTTTTGATTTGGAATCAAAGCGATTTCATTCTATTTTATTTATTTGTTTTTGTATTCGTTTTTTTCTGCTGTAACATCCAGTCGTAAATTGCTGCATTATCATAAACTCTCGTCCAGCTGTCATGATTTGCATCATCAAAAATGGTCAGCTTTACATCTTTTGCATTACACTTTTTTAATTCATTATAAATTGTGATTGCATAATTCACATTTACCACATTATCCTGTAATCCGTGGAAAATTCTGGTTGGAATATTGGCTATTTCACATGCGTGTTCTAACTGAATTAAATCTACAAAACCGGCGACAGGTACGTTTGCGGCAAATAGATCCGGATGTGCAAAAGCCAAATTCCATGAAGCCCAGCCTCCTGAGCTCAAACCAGTAACATATATTCTTTCTGAATCAATTTTATTTTCTCTCTGAATTTTTAATATCAGCTGATAAATCGATTCTATATCCCAATTTTCATCTTCTTTACACTGTGGTGCTACGACATAAGCGTCTAACTGGTGTGTTTTTAAATATTTAAGAGGACCGTTAATTTTTACCTTTTCAAGATCAGTTCCTTTTTCTCCATCTCCGGAAATAAAAACTATTAATGGCTTTTTTTCTTTCGTATTTGCCGGCTTGTGCAACACATAACCCAACTCGTACTTTTCCACTATGACAGTATTAATTTTTCCGGTTGTTTCGCTTTGGCTAAAGCCAAAAATTGAAAACAAAAGAGATAAAAGAGCTAATTTATATTTCATTGTCGATTCTTAAATTCCGTATTTCCCAGATTTAAATCCAATTTTGGTTAAACCTTGTTTTACTTCTGGCGCATTCATGAATAATTTCCATAATAATCCTGAACGATAGTTTTCAATCATTACCACTTCAGGCCCTTGATCAATTGCTAGATAACGTTTTGCAACCCATTTGTTTCCTAAGCTAAGAGCATCGTAAAAACCAGCGTCTCCCCAAGTTTCTTGTTTATGATTTTCATATAAATTGCGAATAAAAGTAAGAGACTCTTTTGGCGTATAAACAATCGAGCTTATTGCAGCTGTAGGCGAAATCACACCTTGATCATTACTCGGCATGTGCGCATTGTAACCGATAGAACCGTCAGGATTTCTAGAATATGATGCTGTTAAGCCCCAATATTCTGGGCCATAACCTGCATTTTTATTTGGATTTTCTACACAATATTGGTAATTGATTTTGGTTTGATTTACGTTCAAATCCCAATAATTAGCGTATTTATCACTCAATTGATTTGGATCTAAACCTACATAAGAATAATGTGCCCAGAATAAAGACCCGCCAAATTCTTCTGCACCATTGTGCTTTAAGATTAATGGTAAATTGTATTTTGTTTTTGAAGAAACGATATCCCCGCTTCTAGCCCAACCTTCGTGATAAACCTTTGGATCGATTGTATGTGTTGGTGATGAAGCTGCCATTACATAAGTAATAAGACATTCATTATAACCTTGCAAAGGAAAATCCATCTGCCAGTCATAGTTTGGAGACCAGTGCCAGTACAAAACATTTTTGTTATTAGTGAACCACTGCCAGTCAACACCTTTCCAAAGTGCATCATATTTTGCCGCAACGGCTTTCTCTTTTTCATTACCTGTTTTTAGATACTCACGAACGGTAATAAATCCTGAAACTAAAAATGATGTTTCGACTAAATCTCCTCCATTATCTTTAGTACCAAAAGGTTTTACTTTTCCTGTATTTCCGTCAATCCAGTGTGACCATGCTCCATGAAAGCGATCTGCTTTTGCAAGAAAATCGGCAATTTTATCTAATCTTTTTACGCCTTCTTCTTTTGTAACATAACCTCTATCTATACCTGCAACTAAAGCCATAAGTCCAAAACCTGAACCGCCTGTTGTTACAATATTTGAATCGTTTTCTGGATAATTCCCGTCTGGATGAAAACGTTCTCTTGCTAATCCTGAATTAGGTTCAGCGTAATCCCAGAAATATTTGAATGTTTGTTTTTGAACAACATCTAAAAGCTGTTCATCTGATAGTTTTTCGACAGAAGGTTTAACTTCTTCTTCTTTTGGATTTTGTTCTTTTGAACCACAGCTCAAAAAAGCAAATGAAAGTACTAAAAGTGAAAATCTAATCATGTCTAAATTTTAAAGTGATTTTTATAATGAAATCACTTCCTCCGAATTGAAGGAAGTGATTTTTAAAGAATTTATTAATAACCAGGGTTTTGAGTTGTTAAACCTCCTGATTCCTGAATTACTGTAGATGGAATTGGGTATAACTCGTGTTTACCAACTATAAAAGTTTTTCCGTTAGGGAAAGTCGGGCTAACATCTGCTTTCAATGCTGCCTCAGCCTGTCCAGTTCTTACAAGATCGAACCATCTATCATGTTCGAAAGCCATTTCTAACCTTCTTTCTTTATAGATCGCTTTTCTAACATCAGTTTGAGAAGTAAATGGAGTATCTCCAAGACCAGCTCTATGTCGGATTTGATTGATTAGAGGAATTGCAGCCCCAGTTTGTCCTAATTCATTTAGAGCTTCAGCTTTCATTAATATGACTTCAGCATATCTTAAATATCTAAGATTTGTATCTGTAAATTCTTGATTTGAAAATGCAGATGAGTATGCTTTATAATTGTACATTTCGTTAGATACAGTTGATGCTACAACAGTTCCATCATATAAAACTGAACCTCTAAAAATTATTGTTGCTGCTCTTCTAACATCTCCAGTTTCATAAGCATCAGCAAGTCCTTGAGATGGTGTATTGAAACCCCATCCCCATCCGCCAGCACCTCTCGGCGCTTGAGATACACTATAATTTCCAATTCCGAATCCTGGAGAAGAAGTTCCTCCGATTCCATTAATTTCAAAAATTGATTCTGAACCAAATTCTCCTTCTTTTTTATATTGCAAAGAATAATCTGAAACTAAAGAATAACCTGTTACTTTATCACAATTGTCAATAACATTTTGCCATTTTTTCTGGTATAAATTTACCTTGGCTAACAATGCATAAGCTGCTCCTTGAGATGCACGTGCAACATCAGTTCCACCATAAGTAGATTTTGGCGGTAATGCTTGTATAGCATCATTTAAATCTTTTTCAATGAAAGCGTAAACTTCTGCAGGAGTTTTACGTGTTAACTGCATAATTCTATCGTCCTCATTTCCAGGAACAGGTAAATGATCTACAATAGGAACCCCACCATACCCTTTAACTAAAGTAAAGTACATAAAAGCTCTTAAAAACTTAGCTTCTCCTTCTAATCTAGTTTTTAAAGCTGGAGTTACTTGTGTAAGCTTTGGAAACATAGCTAATGCTTGATTTGCTCTATTGATTCCTGCATAATTATAATTCCAAATACTGCTGAAAGATGGTGTAGAAGCATTAAATGTCAAAGCATCTAGAACATCTTTATCAGTACCTGTATCTCCCGGATCTGATCCTTTGTCCGCATCGTCTGTCATAATACTTGTAACTCCGTTCCATGCAAAAGAAGACATATCCCAGCTTAAGAATATATTATAAACCGCATCAACCATTGATGTAGCACCTGCATCGCTGTCAACTAAGGCAGGATCTGCAGGTATATTTTTTGTTTGATCTACTTCGAGAAATTCATCTGAACATCCTGAAACAAATAATCCAGAAAGTATAAAAAGTGATATATATAATCGTTTCATGATATTAAAATTTTAAGTTTGCACCAACTACAAATGTTCTTAACGCTGGATAAGCATCTAACTCAACTCCCTGAGTACCTGTAACTAACTCACCATTTCCTAAAATCTCAGGTGAGAATCCTGAAAACTTTTGAGTAATAAATGGGTTCATAGCATTTACATAAATTCTGCAATAGTTAATAAAACCTTCTTCTCTTAAAGGAAGTTTGTAACCTAAAGTAATGTTGTTGATTCTGAAGAAGTCTCCAGACTCTAAATAATATGTTGATGCAACTGGAACCTGATTAAATGGAGCTGGATTAGTTCCTGTTATATTTGTTGGAGTCCACATATCATTTAATAGAGATGCTTCAACATTTTCTCCAGAAAAACGCTGTGCTTTTTTTCCGTTATAAACTTTAGCACCTCCTGTTCCGTATCCGTCCACAGAGAAATCAATATTTTTATAATTCAATCCTAAAGTTACTCCGTAATTTGAAGTAGGTAAAACTGAACCTACATATTTTCTGTCTTTAGTTTGATCTAAAGCACCCTGAGCTACTTTATTCCCAGATGCAGTGTAATACAACATTTGTCCGTTTGTTGGGTCAATACCTGCATATTCATACATATAGAAACTACCTAAAGGCTGTCCTACCGATGAATTATCAAGTATTTTTGTAACTTGACCATTTCCTAATGAACCTCCATTTACTGTTGCAATCTGAACATTTTTTAAACTAGCTAATTCGTTTTTGTTATGAGAGAAATTACCTCCTACCCAATAACTTAAGTTATCCGTAATTTTATCATCCCAGCGCAATGCAATTTCATATCCTTTATTAGTAACTTCCCCTACGTGTGTTGGTGATTCTAATGTGATTCCTGATGTAGAATATGGCTTAACATTTAAAATAGCGTTGTTTGTGTTTTTATTATAAACATCAAACGATCCTTTTAATCTACTGTTAAACAATTCAATATCAATACCTGCAGAAGATTCTTCCACAATTTCCCATCCTAAACTAGGGTCAATTTGAGAATTAATAGTTGTTCCTGTGTTGCCATTATAATCTACTCCAGATGTAAATGACTGAATGTTTAATGGCACTTTCTGGTTTCCTAATTTACCCCATGACCCTCTAAGTTTTAATAAATCTAAACCTTTAACATCAGATAAGAAACTCTCTTTTGTTACAATCCATCCTAAACCTACAGAAGGAAATGTTCCCCAACGGTAATCACTAGAATAGTTTGAAGATCCATCACGTCTTACAGTACCAGTTAACAAGTATCTATCCATTAATTTGTATTGAAAACGTGCAAAATATGATGCTAATCTAGCTTCGTTTTCGTTTACAGCTTTATATGTAGTTACACCGCCATTTTGTGCATATGCAACATTGTCAAGTCCCCAATAGTTACTATTTGGATTTACATTCTTAATATCTGCTGTAGTTTTTGATCTTGTACCCATAACGTTAGCCTCAATACCTGCAGTAACTTCTACGTCATGAATCTCTGCAAACACTTTATTGTAAGTGAAATAGTTAGATAAATTCCAATTGAAATAATCATCTGTATTTCTTGTTAATGTGTTTGTGTTCAAGCTCTTTTTGTCATAAGCTGATTCTACTCTATTAGGATCAGCTGCTAACCAAAGACCTAAATTATCAACAAAATTGTATTGTTTATAAGTGAAATATTCTCCATTAAACTGTGAAGTAAATTTTAACGATTTTAGAATATCCCAATCTAATCGTAAACCTCCTTGGAGCATTACTGTTTTTTGCTGCTCATTGTTATAATCTAAAGCAACAACAGGATTACCAACTGAGTTAAAAGAATCTCCAGTCTGACCTACAACACCATTCGAAATAAATGGCACTCCATATTTTCCATTAGAATAACGAACAGGAACTAAAGGAGATTGTCTGTAAGCAGATGTAAATGCAGACATCGGCTGTGGAGTATTTTTTATAGAACTAACGCTAAAATTTTGAGTAATTTTAAGTTTATCAGAGATCTTGTATTCATTATTACTTCTGAAAGTAGTACGTCCATATTCGGTACCTTTTAAAATACCTTCTTCCTCATAATTACCAACACTAAAAAAGTATTTAATATTTTCTGATGATCCAGAAAGAGATATATTATTTTGAGTATAAACTCCTGTTTGCGTGATCTCATCAAACCAATTTGTATTATATAATTGATTTTGATTAAATCTACCAGCTGGAAATTGGCTCGAAAAAGCCGCATTATTGTACTGAATATATTGGTCAGCATTTGCCATTTTGACCTTCTTAAGTGGCGTTCTGAAACCTGCGTAACTATCAATATCGACAGTCATCTTACCTTTACCTGCTTTTGTTGTAATCATAATTACACCATTTGCACCTCTTGTACCATAAATAGCAAGAGCAGAAGCATCTTTTAAAACCTCATAAGAAGTAATATCATTTGAGTTGATATTATTGATGTTATCAGTCGGCATACCATCCACAACATACAATGGATTTCTTCCTCCTAATGCAGTACCAACCCCTCTAATAACAATAGAAGGTGTACTTCCTGGTGCATCTGAAGTAGCAACTTGAACCCCTGCAGCTTTACCTTGAATAGCTTGCGAAGCATTTATTACTTTCATTTTTGTAATTTCTTCGGACTTGATTGAGCTGACAGCCGAAGTATTATCAATTTTCTTTCTAGTACCATATCCAATAACTACTACTTCTTTTAATGCAGTATCACCTGCCTCTTTTAATGTAATTGTCATTGGTGCAGCGGTTGCAGGAACTGAAACAGAGTCAAAACCTAACATTGAGATTTTGATCGCTTCGCCTACTTTGGCATTGATCGTAAAATTTCCGTCGAAGTCAGCATCAGCTGTGGCTCTGGATTCTGGCGCCGCAATGATTGCACCTGGAACTCCAACTCCATTACTGTCTACTACTTTTCCTTTAATTGCTTGTGCCTGTCCCATCATATATGAAGGCAGCAACAAGAGCGCTAAAAAGCTAAAAATAAAATTTTTCATACAGTACGTAATCGTTTAAGTTAGTTCAGCCAAATTAAACAATTACAACGTTGTAGTACATCAAACTTCACTACTACATAGCTACATCACTACATCAAAATAATTAATTAACAAGCTTAAAAATAGACTTTTAGATATTATTAAATCTTCTTTAACATAGCATTATGATGTAGTAATGATGTATTGTAATTATGTAAAAAATAGTATTGAAAAATAATATATCTCTAAAAAATAAATGCGAATCTTACAGACTTAATAAAAACTTGGACAGGTTTTCGTCTTGTGTAAGGTTTAATTTCTTTCTCAAGCGATATCGGTGTAGTTCTACACCTCTAAATGAGATGTTCATCATAGGTGCAATTTCTTTTGATGAAAGATTCATTTTAAGATATACACACAATTTAATATCCTTTGGAGTCAGATTTGGATATTTCTTTGTTAGATTAATGATAAACTCGTTGTGGATTTGATTTAAATTCGTCTCAAAAGTTTCCCATTCGTGTTTATTTACCTCATTAATTTTTATTGCTTTTTTGATTTCGCTTTTTAGTTTGCTAAAATCTTTTTCATTTTCGAGAATTCCTTGGATTTTATCAATCATTTCGCTTTGTTTAGCGATAGATAAGGATTTTCCAGCAACTTCAGACGATTTGGTCTGCAGTTCTAATTCTAAAATATGTTTTTCGTATTCTTGAATATTGAGTTCATTTTCCTTTTTCAATTCCATTTCAAGAATTTCTCTTTGGTGTTTTAATTCTTCTGCCTGCAATTTTAATTTTTGCATATAACGCAGTTTATTCCATTTATAATAAAAGAACAAAACAGTTCCAACAACAAGTAAATAAAGCAATATCATCCAGAATGAAAAATACCAAGGTTCGGCTACCTTAAACCTATAATCTGAAACCTTGTCATACGTTGCACCGTCGTGTTTAAAAATTTCTATAGAATGATAACCGCTGCTAAGATTGTTTAGAATAATTAATCCATCAGAAATAGGCAGATAATCCTTTTCTTTATTTAATTTATAAAACAAATTGGGTTTACTGGCTCCATAAATTCCCGAAATCACATTAACTTTTATTTCGGTATTAAATTTTATCTTAGTTCCGTTTGGTACTAATTGGTCATTACTAAAAGCTTCAATTTCTACTTTTGAGTTTTGTCTGTTTTCGTATTCTAATTTAAGCGAAATAAAACCGTCGTCGAGATTAAAAAGGTAATCTTTGTCTTTTTTAAAGATTCTTAAATTTTCATTTATCAGTTTCCCTTTATAATATTTCTCTTGAATGATGTTCCAGATAAATTTATTTCCATCCGCAAAAATATGATACAGAATTCCATTTTGTAAAACCATGAAGTGATCTTCATCAATAGAAATCACATCGGTCACATTTTTAAAATTCTTGTTGAACAATTCATTTTCTTCTAATTTATTTGAAATCGAATTATAGGTATACCATGAATTATTGATTAGAAAAAGAATTTCTTTTCTAAACTCAAAAATCTTGATTCCAAAATCGTTTTGAATTTTGCTTTGCTGTGTAACATTCTCAACTTTTAAAGTATTGTAATTATCATCCAGCAAAACACGGTATAGTCCACGATAATTATCGGCAGCCCAGATTTCGTTCTTTTTATTTTGAGCAACATATTTAATTGGTTTTGCAAGATCTTTAATTATCTTATAATGTGACATGTTAGACGGATCGTCATACACCAAAATACCGCTGTAAGTTGATTGGAAGTAAGTATTATTTATACTGCTTTTAGACATATTCCATCCACCGCTTACTCCGTTAATTTTATGCAGCGAATTATTTTCGTATGAAAAAGTACCATCATTGTGTCCGATAATATATTTATCCTTTACCAACGAAATATTCCAGCCTTGACCTTGTGTATTGGGAATCATATTGAATTTTCCGGCACTGTACTCAAATATTCCATGATTCGAAGCTATTAAATATCCTTTATTAATAGTAGCAACAGAATAAACTGATCCTAAAATCCCTGAATTATCGTAAAAGAAAGAAATTGGAGAATTAACTTCAACATGTGCGAGACCATTATCTAAACCAAGCCAAAGATCATTTTCTTTATCAAAACCCAAACTCAAAACCGAATTGTTCATGAGAACATTATCGCGTTCAATGTTTTTGTATTGATTGGTTTTTAAATCTAATAATACAATACCGCGATTTCCAGTTCCTATTATTAATTTTTCACCTTTAATAAATTTTGCCACATTTATAGTCGCCGATTTTAAAGTCTCATTTATCGGATTATCCCAAGCTTTTAAACTTGTGCCATCAAATACAAAAACTCCTTTTTTTTGTGTAAAAATATAAGTCTTGCCTTTATACTTCTCAATAGCGTGAACGACTGTATTCTTTAAAACATTCCAGCCCTTTGGATTAGCGATATGCTTGTCATTCATTTTAAAAATTCCATCTTTAACAGAAGCAACATAAAGATTCTGATCTACAGCAAAACAGTATGAAATAAGAAAAGGGAATTTTATTTTTCGGATTGATTTTCCGTTATAAATAAAAACATCATTAAACGACTGAAAATACAAAGAGCCGTTGAATCTAAAGATTTTCCAGATTTCTTCATTATCTTTTTCATCAAATAAACGAAGGTTTTTGGTAATCGAAACATAATGCATTGTGCCGTCTTTTCTATACCAATAACCAAATTCTTTATAAGATCCTGAATAGATTTTATCCCCTTCGATCAAAATAGAACGAATGATCGTTTTATTAGGAAGCGTATATTTTTCCCATTTTACACCATCATATCGAAGCAAATAGTGATTGTTTGCAAAATACATGGCATCATCATTTCCCTGCGCCACATTCCAGACCTGATTATCACCCTGGTAATCAGATTTGCTGTAATTTTCTACGAAGGGAAGTAATTCTTGTGCTTGAAGTTGTAAAGCGATGAAAAAGAAGAAAATGATTTTATAAAGTATCGATTTCAAAATATTCAGATTTATTTTCAAAGGTACTGACAAAATTTAATTTAATGACGTAAAAAAAGCTTCTCGATGGAGAAGCTTTCTATATTAAGTGCCTTTTCAATTAATTTTCAAGCAAATGATAAACTTGATTTGCAATTTCAAATTCTTCGTCTGTTGGAACAACCAAAACTTTTACGATCGAATTTACTGAATTGATTTCTCTTAATTCTTTAGAACGAATTTTATTTTTTTCTTTGTCAATTTCAATTCCAAAATAATCCATATCGGTACAGATTAAATTTCGCATAAACGAAGAGTTTTCGCCGATTCCCGCTGTAAAAACAATAGCATCCAATCCGTTTAACGCGGCTGCATAAGCTCCGATTGTTTTTCTAATTCGATATGCATTCATTAACAAAGCCAATTCGCAGTCTTTATTCCCTTCTTCCGCTTTGGCTTCAATGTCACGTAAATCGCTGTATCCTGTTAATCCAAGCATACCGCTTTGTTTTAATAAGATTGAATTTACCTCATCCGGCGTATATCCGAGACTTTTTACCATATAAAAAATTACAGATTGATCGATATCTCCTGCTCTAGTTCCCATAATTAAACCATTTGCCGGGGAAAATCCCATCGTGGTATCAATACTTTTTCCGTCTTTTACAGCCGACATACTGCAACCATTTCCTAAGTGAATCGTAATGATCTTAGAATTCTTTTCTAAATAACGACTCGCTTTTTCTGAAACGTATTTATGACTTGTTCCGTGAAAACCATAAACACGAACTTTATGTTCTGTTAAAAGAAAATTTGGAATAGCATATTTATGTGCTTCAACTGGGATTGTTTGATGAAAAGCGGTGTCAAAAACTGCAACTTGTTTAGCCGATGCAAAAATTTCTTCTGCAACATTAATTCCAACTAAATGCGCTGGATTATGAAGCGGTGCTAATTCTGAAAGTTCTTTAATTTTTTCTTTTACTTCGTCCGTAATTATTGTTGTATCAGAAAAATAACTTCCGCCATGAACAACACGATGTCCAACAGCAGTAATTTCTGATGTCGATTTTATTACTCCTTTTTCTGGATGCAAAAGCATATCGGCTACTTTTTGTAAACCAATTTTATGTGTTAAAATCGGAATTATTTCTTCATGAGAATTGGCTGCTGTTTTAAAAGTCACGTTTGAAGTTTCTAATCCGATTCTATCAATCATACCCGAACAAATTACTTCGTTTTCAGGCATAACCATTAATTGATATTTTATAGATGAACTTCCAGAGTTTATGATAAGTATTTTCATTTTATTTAGAGATGCTAAGCTTCTAAGTCTCTAAGCTGTTGAGCTTTTTGAGAATCAGATTTTTTAATTTTTAATTTTCATTGATTTACAATCCTTGCGCTTGAATTGCCGTAATTACAACAGTATTAATGATATCGTCTACGGTACAGCCGCGGCTTAAATCGTTTACAGGCTTGTTTAGACCTTGTAACATTGGTCCGATGGCCAAAGCTCCAGTTTCTCTCTGAACGGCTTTGTAAGTGTTGTTTCCGGTATTTAAATCTGGAAATATCAACACACTCGCTTGTCCTGCAACTTCAGAATCTGGCATTTTGCTTTTTCCTACCGCACGATCTACGGCAGCATCGTATTGGATTGGTCCTTCGATTTTTAGATCTGGACGTTTTTGTTTCACAATTTCGGTTGCTGTTCTTACTTTATCTACTTCATCTCCTTTTCCTGAAGCTCCAGATGAGTACGAAAGCATTGCAATTTTTGGTTCAATTCCGAATGCAGCACTTGATTCTGCTGAAGAAATGGCTATTTCTGCCAGCTGTTCTGCCGTTGGGTTTGGATTAATAGCACAATCACCAAAAACAGAAACTCTATCTTCTAAGCACATAAAAAATACTGAAGAAACTACAGATGAATTTGGTTTGGTTTTAATGAACTGAAGTGCTGGCAAAATCGTATGCTGCGTTGTATGTGCAGCACCAGAAACCATTCCGTCAGCGTGGCCTTTATAAACCATCATAGTTCCGAAATACGAAACATCTTCCATTAAATCCCTCGCCATTGTAATACTTACGTTTTTAGCCTTTCTGAGCTCATAATAAGTATTAGCATAGTCCTCGTAAAGCTCCGACTCTTTTGGATTAATGATATTTACTTTAGAAAAATCAAAAGTCAGCGCTAATTCTGTCACTTTACTTTCAATTTGTTTTTTATCTCCAATAATTGAAATATCTACTACATCCATATCTAACAATCTTGAAGCCGCCATAATAATTCGATCATCATTCCCTTCTGGCAATACGATATGCTTACGATGCTGTTTGGCACGTTTTACCATATTGTACTGAAACATTTTTGGCGTCATACCTTCTGGCACAAAAGTGATAAGTCGCTCAGACAGAGGCTCAACTTCAACATATTTTTCGAAGGTTGTAATCGAAGTTTCTATTTTATGGGTATTATTGGCATAAATCTCCGATTTAATTGCACCAATTTTGTTGGTGATATGATACGTTCCACCGTCTACGGCAATGATCGGAACTATTGCAGAAAGTCCTTCAATTAACTTTAAGATGCTTTCTTCTGGAATAATATTACCTGTTAAGATAATCCCTGAAATCGTAGGGTAATTGGCCGATTCATTGGCTTGTAATGCCCCAAGAATAATATCAGAACGATCTCCTGGAGTAATAACTAATGCATTGTCATTTAGATGCACTAAATAATTATGCAATTGCATTGCTCCTACGCTGTAATGCCCGATTTCGTTGTTTAGATAAGCGTCTCCAAATAAAACCTTAGCATGTAATTGATTAACAATTTCCTGCATAGTCGGATTGTTTAAGCTAGAAATCAATGGAATAACATTGATCAAGACGTCTTGCGGAAGACTTTTTTGAAGTCCTTTTCGAACCAATTCTATGTTTTCTGGCTGTACTTTATTAGCAAAAACAGACAGAACCTCCACTTCTTTTACTTTAAATGAATTATAAACCAATGAAAGACTGTCTACTAATTCGTCCAAAGTTTTTCCAATACCAGAACCAATAATAATAGTTGGAATTCCAAGATTTTTGGCAATTAAAACATTGGTATCCAATTCTATTGATGTTCCTTCTCCGGTGAAACTTGTTCCTTCTACCAAAACAAAATCAAAACGTTCTTCCAGCTTTTTATATTTTTCAATAATCAAATCTAGGACTTCTCCAATTTTACCTTTATTCTTCTTTTTGATGAGTTTACTTTTCGTAATCGCATACGCATCTTCAATCTTAATATCAAGGTTATAATGAGACAAAACGGTCTCAATATGATTATCTACCTCACCGTCAACAAAATCTTCAATTATAGGCCTAAAATAACCTACTTTAGCCGTTTTACCAATCAAGATGCTCATTAAGCCAAGTGTAATAATTGACTTCCCGCTGTTATGATCGCTTGTAGCTATATATATTGCTTTACTCATAATTATTTATATTTATTCTAAATAACAAATTTAATACAAAAATCAAACGTTTCAAAGACAAATAAACATTAAAACCAACGTCTTTTCTTGAAATAAATGATTAGCGCAATGACGAGAAAAAACATGCTGATCATTGTAATAAAATAACCGTTTTGTGTTTTAAGCTCCGGCATATTTTCAAAATTCATTCCGTATACTCCTACTATAAAAGTAAGCGGGATAAATATTGCCGAAATGATCGTCAAGGTTTTCATGATCTCGTTCATCTTTCGGCTCTGTTCCGAAAAATAAAAGTTAGAAGCACTTTCTAAAGAACTCATATCAGATTCAATTTGTTCCAAAAGCTCTAAACTTTTTTGATGCAGTCTGATAAAAAAATTGAATGTTTCTTTCTGAATTAAGCCATTATCATCATCATCGTCTTTCTTCGTTTTCAAATAATAAAGTGAGTCTCGAAGCGGTACGATCGAACGTTTTAAAAAATTTAAATTATCTCTATGGTTTTCAATTTTCTCTAAAATAATAGGCTTAGCATCCTTCTTGGTAAGATTAATAAGGTCTTCTACTTTATCTTCTTCATCTTCTAATGTGATATAGAAATTCTCCATAACAGCGTCTAAAAGCAGATACAATAAATAATCTACTTTCTTGGTTCTAACAATTCCTGCATGTGTACGCAGACGCTCACGAATATGTGTAAAGAAGTCGCTTCGTTTCTCTTGAAATGAAATTAAGATTCCGTCTTTAACAATAAAACTAATCTGTTCAACACTTATATTATCTGAATATTCAGAAGGAAGGAGTGACTTTATATTAAAAAACAAAACATCTGATTGCTCTTCCAGCTTTGTTCTTTTAGTTGTATTTAAAATATCCGCAAGTAAAAAGTCATCTAATTTAAAATTCGCTCCAAGAGTTTTGATGAGATTGATGTCATTTAACCCATGAATATTGAGCCAATTGTTTTTAGTATAATCAAAACAAGAATTGAGAGCTAAAACTGTAAACTTATCATATTCAACTACATCTGCATCATCATATACAAAAAGCTGCATTTCGGTTTCATGCTCTTTGTGCGAACCTGTATACTCTAAAGTAATGTGCTGGAGCTTGCGTCCTTTCTTATATTTAATCTTTCTCATTCAGGATATTTTACAATAGTAATATTACGAAAAAGAATTCGAAAAGGAAATGACAATTGTCAGTTTGTGGAAAAGTTAGATATTTCGTTTATGTAATATTTTTATTACTTTTATAAAAATATTAAACCCGACAGGTTTTTGAAACCTGTCGGGTTTAACAAACATAAAATAAAACAAAAAAACCGAGCCATTTCTGACTCGGTTTTATATTCAATTAAAGAGTAAATTATTTTACTTCTTCGAATTCAACGTCTTCAACGTTATCTCCAGAAGACTGCTCTTGTTGTGGAGCAGCTTGTTGTCCTTCACCACCTTGAGCGTACATTGCTTCTGTAGCTGTTTTCCAAGCTGCATTTACATTGTCTAATCCTTTTTGGATTGCGTCAAGATCTTGAGATTGGTGAGCCATTCTCAATTCAGTTAAAGCGTATTCGATAGCTGTTTTTTGATCGTCTGTTAATTTATCTCCTAACTCTTTCAATTGAGATTCAGTTTGGAAGATAGTACTATCAGCTTCGTTCAATTTTTCAGCTCTTTCTTTAGCGATTCTATCTGCATCAGCGTTAGCTTCAGCATCTTTTTTCATTTTTTCGATTTCTTCAGCTGTTAATCCTGAAGAAGCTTCGATACGGATATCGTGAGATTTTCCAGTTCCTTTATCAGTTGCAGAAACTTTGATGATACCATTAGCATCAATATCGAAAGTAACTTCGATTTGAGGAACTCCTCTTGGTGCTGGTGGAATACCATCTAAGTGGAAACGACCGATAGTTTTGTTATCAGCAGCCATTGCTCTTTCTCCTTGTAATACGTGGATTTCAACAGATGGTTGAGAATCAGCAGCAGTAGAGAATACTTGAGATTTTTTAGTTGGGATAGTTGTGTTAGACTCGATTAATTTAGTCAATACACCACCCATAGTTTCGATACCTAAAGAAAGAGGCGTTACGTCAAGTAACAATACATCTTTTACATCTCCAGATAAAACTCCACCTTGAATAGCAGCTCCAATAGCAACAACCTCATCAGGGTTAACACCTTTAGATGCTTTTTTACCGAAGAATTTTTCAACTTCGTCAGCGATTCTTGGCATACGAGTAGAACCTCCAACAAGGATTACTTCGTCGATATCAGATGTAGATAAACCTGCATCTTTTAATGCTTTAGCAACTGGCTCCATAGAACGTTTTACTAAAGTATCAGATAATTGCTCAAATTTAGCTCTAGATAATTTTTTCACTAAGTGTTTTGGTCCAGAAGCAGTAGCAGTTACGTAAGGTAAGTTGATTTCTGTTTCAGCAGAAGATGATAATTCAATCTTAGCTTTCTCAGCAGCTTCTTTCAAACGCTGTAATGACATTGGATCTAAACGTAAGTCAATACCTTCTTCAGATTTGAATTCGTCAGCTAACCAGTCAATAATAACTTGGTCAAAATCATCACCACCTAAGTGAGTATCACCATTTGTAGACAATACTTCGAATACACCGTCTCCTAATTCAAGAACAGAGATATCAAAAGTACCTCCACCTAAATCGTAAACAGCAATTTTTTGATCATTTCCTTTTTTATCTAATCCGTAAGCAAGTGCAGCAGCAGTTGGCTCGTTGATGATACGCATAACTTTAAGACCAGCGATTTCACCAGCTTCTTTTGTAGCTTGACGTTGCGCATCGTTAAAGTAAGCAGGAACTGTAATAACTGCCTCAGTTACTGTTTGACCTAAATAGTCTTCAGCAGTTTTTTTCATTTTTTGAAGTGTCATTGCAGACAATTCTTGAGCAGTGTATAAACGACCGTCAATATCCACACGTGGCGTATTGTTGTCACCTTTTACAACACTGTAAGGAACTCTTTTTGCCTCTTCTTGAGTTTCAGCAAAAGTGTGTCCCATAAAACGTTTAATAGAAGCAATCGTTTTTGTAGGATTCGTTACTGCTTGTCTTTTTGCAGGATCACCTACTTTAATTTCTCCACCTTCAACAAAAGCGATGATAGAAGGAGTAGTTCTTTTTCCTTCTGCGTTAGGGATAACAACTGCTTCGTTACCTTCCATTACAGAAACACAAGAGTTCGTCGTACCTAAGTCAATTCCGATTATTTTACCCATTTTTTATATATTTAATTTTTGATTTAATTTTTAAACTCATGTGGCATAAGTCAATCTTTGTGCCAATATAAAAAACCAATATAAATTGTCAGTTTGCTATTGGCATGCCAAAAAAATCTGCCAACATGACATTTTTAAGACCTGACAATCATGGCAAATCAATACTTTAGCTGTCATTTTACAACTATTATATTTTAAATTCAAGCCAGGACAATCATTTTAAAAAGCAGTATTCAAAATAATTTAATTAGTACAAAAATCAAAAGTGTATAAAATTATTGATCAGAAATAAAACATATATTTGATTTTAAAATGAACTTTTCTTCCTTTTAATAGTAAAGATATACCTCATTTTAAAAATAGACATCAAAGACATTTATCTACCAGAAAACTCTATCAAACACAACTAAAAAACATATATGAAAGAGATATTTTCATTTTTTCGAGAAACTAGCAAAAAGAGTTTTTTAAAATCTCAGTCCATAATAATCAATCATGAGGATTACGATCCTTATTCGGAAGATTTAAATATCTTAGAAAATTTACTCGATGAAGAAGAATATTCCGAAGTAATAAATTACAATGAGATCAATATCATGCTATCTCCTAGAGCACACTTGTATAAATCTTATGCGCTTCAGCAAATAGGAAACGAAAAAGACGCAAGAATGGAAACAATAATTGCTGATAAAATATTGGAAGGGATCAGCCTGACTGGTGACGGGACGTTAGAATTTCCATATATCGTAACCCGCATATCTGATGAAAGAGACTTTTTAAGGTATTTAAATGAAGACCCAAAAATACAAAGTCTCATCAAATCGAACGACAAAACTATTGATTTACTCGAATGTGTTTCTGGAAAGCAATTTCATTTTGACATTACTAATTGTTTTAAAAGAATGCAAAATTTAATTGATAAAGGAAAACTGCAATTATCACTTGAAGAAGTAGAACAAAAAAAATGGTGGCAGTTTTGGAAATAAGAAATAAACCTGCTAACATCCTTTAGTAGAACATTTTGCATTACTTTCGAATGAGAGAATTCATAAAGAAAATATGAAAAAAACAATATTATTAATTGCAATTACATTTTTGAGTATTTGTTCGTTTGCGCAAACTCAAACAATGAAAAACTATGATTTTAATAAAGGTGGTTATTATATTTTAGGCCTATATTCTGAAAATAACAAAAATGCTTTGAGGGATAGTATAGGAGAATTCTATACGGACGATATTAAAGTTTTAAATCAATTTAAAAAAGTTTGGACTTTCAATAAACCTAGTAAAAAATATTCTTGTGGTTATCATTACGATATTTTTATTTGTAAAAAAGGGCAAATTTTAGAATCATATGCAATAAATCTAGAATGCAAAGTAATAGTTACTGATAAAGGTTATTTTTATTTTGACACCAATAAACTTAGAGAGTTTTACGGAAAATTAAAAAAGCCTATAAGGCAAAATAAAATATTTGAAACTGTAACTGAAGGTAGATTATATCGAGAAAAAATGATAGCAGATGAAAAACTTATTATGACTCCAAATCCAAATTGGTTAGAATTTGAAGGTTCTTTTCGGTTTACTTACAATTGCAAAAAAGGAACTAAAGATTGTTTAGATGAAGATAATAAAATATACAATTCAATTGTTTCGCGAGTAAAAAAGCAATTTCCGCATGAAAAATTTAAAATGAAAAATGTTGGAGGGAGTTGGACGGAAATTGAAATCGAAATAACCTGCAATAAAACCTTATCTGATCAATTTAATTTTAAAGACTTAGAAAGAAATGAGTACTTCGGAAAATGGGAACCATTCAAAGTAAAACTAGATAGTTATTGGATTAAATAAAAAATACTCAGAAATGCTTGTTGACGCTAGATAACATTGTCTAAAAAATATACAAATGAAATACATCAAACCAATAATTCTTATATGTTTAATAACCCTTTCCAAACCTTGTTAAGAAAATATTTAATACCATACAACAAGAGATAATTAACTATAAAAAAACAATCTAAAATGAAATATTCAATCTTAATCATTTTGATTTTATTAATGTCTTGTGCAAAAAAAAATGAATCAAAAACTGTAAAAGTTGAAACTCCGATTAAAATGACAGACAAGTCAGTAAAGTTTTTATGGAGAGAGGATGAATATGACAAAGAATTGAAAGACACTGTTAATACAATTTTCATAAATCAGGAATATTGTAAAAATATATCCGAACCAGAAAGAGCCGCACTCGGATTTGTCTCAAGTTTTATTGGAAGTGAATGCGATTGGGATGGTAAGGCAAATGAGAATTATGACAATTTAAGCTGTAAAATCAATACAGCACTCAATCTTGGTTATCAATGTTCTAACACTCATTTATCTTTTTTAAGAAAGTGGTTCAAAAATGATCAAAAATCATTAGAACGTTTGAAAGACTGTTCTGCAGTGCCATACACAGCAAGCGTACAAAATACATTTGATTATATAAATATTCTAACTAAAGGAGACACAATCAAAATAACATTTAAAGCAAGCGGTGTAAATATGCGCTCTGGCAATTCTTGGAGTTACAAAGAAGAAGATACCTTTGTTTTTAAAAAAGACAATTTATTGCTGGTAAACTCTAAAGAATCAGAAAATGAAAAAGATTCATTTTAAAGAGAATAGAAGAAATAAAAAACAGGAATGAAAAAATTAATATTTAAGTTTTGGATAATTAATTTTCTGATAAGTATTGTTTTATTTATCATTTATAGAATTGTTATTATTGAAACAAAGGCAACCGACGGAGATTGGTTTGAAAACTTCATAGCCATTTTAGATATTCTTTTAAACATAATTCTTTCAACGGTATATTTGATTGGAATACTTATTTGTTCGTTACCATTATTTCTCAATCTCAAAAAAAACATTCGAAATAATTACTACATGTCACTTTTGACATTTTTAGGATTACCATTCATTTTTATTATTACTGTAATTATCATTTTGGCAACAGACAATCAATCCTTTAAAATCAGGCCTATGCAGATCTTTGGCGCTTTTTCTTTGATTTATATATTTCTTTCATCAATACAATTTTTACTGTTTAGAAGAAAAACAAAAAAGCATGAGTTAAATGAATAATCGAAAACATATAGGATTTACGAATAAGTTTTTTTAAAATTCTAAAAACCTTAAAGCAATATATAAATTAAAAACCTCAAAGAATGAACATTGAACTTTTTTCAAGTTTAAATTATGATAATAAAACGTCACAAATTTTAAGCATAGACATAAATGAAAACTTATCTATTGGAGATCTTTTGAATAAAATTCATGAAGAAACAAAAATACCTTTTTATAAAGAGCTAAAATGGGGCGATCATGTAGAAAAAATAGCATGTAGTTATTACTTTAAAACTGGAATTGAATCGGATGAATTTGAAATAATCACTGATTTAGAGCAAAGAATCATTGATTTTCCAAAGAACGGAAAAAACAAAGAACTAAGCTTATTTATAGATGAAAGTGTTGGACTTGTTAACTAGATACAAATTCGATACTAATTTAAATTCCTCATCTGTCATTGAAGATTTAAAACAAGGAAATACTTTGGTTCTCATTGAAAACTTTCCTTTATCAGACGACGCTTTTGAATCATTCATTAATACAATTGGAGTTTCAATTATTGAAAACAGAAATAATAACAGAAAAGCTGTTTTTAATGTGAAAATAGTTAAGCAAAATAGTTTTTTTGAATCTATTGCCAATTCAAACTTAGCTTTTCCTTTACATACTGATTGTGCCGATTTTAATTCGATTCCAAATTGTATAGGTTTATTATGCGTAGAGCCGGCCACCTTAAAACAAGGAGAAAGTACTTTTATGTTCTTAAATGAGGTTATAAATCAATTATCTGAAAAAAGAATTGAAGAACTATTAAATAAAAAATGGAAATTTAGAAATCAATCCAGAAGCATTTTAACGCTTGAGAATAAGACATATAAAATTTGTTATGATAGAATAACCATAGAATCTTTTTCTGAAATAAGTAAAATTGAAATTGATGAATTAAATAAACTTGATGAACTTTTTGAAAGTAATTCATTCGATATCAAATTAAAAAAAGGAGATTTAATCTTGTTTCGAAATGATTTAATGCTGCATGGACGAAAAGGAATTGATATAGACTCCAAAAGATTAATTAAAAGAATAAGATTTACTATTTCATAAAACAGTTAAGTTTATAATTCATAAAAACAACAGACCTAATTAATCCGAAGTTTGTAAATCTAAATATGCTAATAAAAAATAAACGCTCAATCAAACGCTATATGTATATTTAGCAAATAAAATAATTTTTTCACAAAGCCTAAATGGAAAACTACAGTATTATCATCTTCATTCTAACCGTTGTAATAGGAATTGCTGCCTTTGCAGACAAATTAAAACTTCCCTACCCTATTCTTCTCGTTATTGTTGGAGTCGAAATTGGCTTTATCCCAACAATGAATGAAATTGTAATTAATCCAGATATAATCTTTCTTTTATTTCTGCCGCCATTATTGTATGATGCCTCATTCAATATTTCTGCAAAAGATTTTAAAACCAATATACATACCATTACTACATTGGCCATTTGGCTTGTTTTCCTTACCACGGTTGCCATTGCTGTTGTGGCATATTATCTAATTCCAGAAATGACCTGGCCTCTAGCCTTTGTATTAGGCTCAATTCTTTCTGCTACAGATGCAGTCGCTGCGATCAGTATTACAAAAGGCCTTAAAATATCTCATAAAACCATCACTATTCTTGAAGGCGAAAGTCTTATTAACGATGCATCTGCCTTGGTTGCATATCGATTTGCAGTTGCAGCTGTTATGGGTGCGGCTTTTATAATCTGGAAAGCAGCCTTAGAATTCTTTTTGTTACTTGGCGGCGGATTTGTCGTTGGTTTTGTAATGTCAAAAATCTTATCTTTTATACTCGCGCGCGTAAAAAAGAAGCCCGAAGTTACGATCAGTTTTATGCTCTTAATGCCGTTTGTAACGTATTTAATTGCCGAACATCTGCACGTTTCTGGTGTAATTGCCGTAGTGATTTTAGGATTAGCAATTTCGCGTTTCAGCAAAAAAATATTTCCAGAGAGTCTTAAAAATCAATCTAAAGGACTCTGGGATGTGATCATTTTTCTCTTAAACGGATTAATCTTCATCTTAATTGGACTCAATTTCCGATACATTTTAAAGGATATAGACAACGACATGATTCTTCCTTATATCGGATATGCGGTCATTATTACCATCGCAGCACTGTTACTTAGAATGGCAAGAGTATTTTTGCAGAAAATTAATCTTCAAAAAGCCTTTTTGGATAATCGAAGAAAACGAAAAGTGAGCGAACATGCCTTACTCGATTTTAATAATAGTATTATTTTAGGATGGTCTGGAATGCGTGGTATTGTTTCGCTGGCTATCGCAATCGGTTTACCGAGAGCTCTTGAAGACGGAACACCTTTTCCGCATAGAAATGCTATCATATTTATTTCAGTAGCAGTTGTGCTTTTAACTCTAATCGGACAAGGATTAACACTGCCGTGGATCGTTAAAAAACTAAACACAAAAGAAGAAATCATACAAGAACAAAAAGAATAAATACTATTAACTAACCTTTTAAACTAAAAAAAAATGAACCAAGAATTAGAAAGTAAATTTGATGAATTTGACAAACCAGAAATAGTAAGACGAAAATTGCTGCCGTGGTGGATAAAAGTTTTCTGCTGGATTTTTATGATTCTAAGCGTATTTGCTATCGGCACTCTTATAACAAACCTTTTTGTTGATAATGTAAATTTATCTATTTACGGTTTTTCTACTAATAACGCATATTCTGGAGTTGGATTTTTTATAATTGCAATTATGCTTTTAAAAGGATTTGCTGCTTTTTCTCTTTGGTTCGAAAGACCAAATGCAATTATGATTGCTAAAATAGATGCAATTGTAGGTGTTGCAATTTGTATAGCATCTATGTTTATTCTTCCCTTTACTACAGCAAATGGACATTTTTCTTTAAGATTAGAAATTATTCTGCTTATTCCGTATTACTTGAAAGTTAATAATATCGAATATGAATGGGATAATCTTGAAAGCCTTTAATGAAATAAAGAATTGATTATCAGCAAAAAAATGTAATTTTATAAGTAACATTTCGGTCTAATTTAATCTGTTATTAAAATGTCTTCAACGATTCTTTCAACAACACCAGAATCTGAAATTGTTACTTCAAGAATTCTGAGTTTTCCTCAAAAACTTGTTTTTAAAGCCTGGAGCAATCCAGAACATTTAAAAAACTGGTGGGGACCAAAAGGTTTTACCAATACTTTTCACGTATTTGACTTTCGCGAAGGCGGTAAATGGACTTTTACCATGCACGGTCCTGAGCAGGGAAACTATGAAAATGACGTTGAATTCATTAAAATTGACGAACCAAATCTTATTGCATGGAAACGTTATTCGAAGCCTTTATTTCAAATCTTAACGACTTTTGAAGCCATTTCTGAAAAGGAAACTAAAGTAGTTTTTAAAATGCTTTTTGAAACCGTAGAAGAATGTCAAAAATTAAAACCGTATGTGGTGGACAAAAACGAAGAGAATTTTGATAAGCTTGAAGTTGAATTGGGGAAAATGATTTCTTAGACAACTTTTTATTCGTAATTTCGGTTTCTCATTAAATTACAATTAAAAAAATGGCATCATTTATAAAAGAAATCTCTTTTCGCTGGTCAGATCTTGACCCAAACTTTCATGTTCGTCACAGTGCTTATTACGATTTTGGTGCGCAGCATCGTATCGAAATCTTAGAAGAATTGGGCTTAACGCTAAAAGTTATGCAGACACAAGGTTTTGGCCCTGTTTTGTTTAGAGAAGAATGTGTTTTTAGAAAAGAATTAAAACTTTCAGACAAAATATTCATTCATACTAAAACTTCAAAAATGAAAGCTGATGCTTCGCGTTGGTCAATCATTCACGAATTTAGAAGAGAAGACGACACACTTTGCGCAACTATTACTGTTGATGGTGCTTGGATGGATACTAAATTGAGAAAACTAGCATCTCCAACTCCAGAAATTGCTATTCAGGCATTAAGTATTTTCCCAAAAAGTGATGATTTCGTGGGACTTTAAAAAATTTTAATCCTTTTCACAAAATGCATTTCTTGTGAAAAGGAATTTTTACAAATTAGTGAAATACAAATAGTGATGAAATCTGCACCAGCAAAACCAATTGAAACCATTCACCTCTTTCCTATTTTAGACCAGCTGTTAATTGAGCTGCTTACATCATTAACAGAAGAAGAATGGCACGCTAAAACTGTGGCAAAAAAATGGCTGGTTAAAGACATTGCATCACATTTATTAGACGGAAACTTACGCGGATTATCTATTTCCAGAGATCGTTATTTTGGTGAAAAACCTGAAAATATTAATTCTTACAGCGATTTAGTAGATTTTCTTAATCAATTGAATATGACTTGGACAAATGCTGCAAAAAGATTAAGTCCAAATGTTATAATTAATTTATTAGAAACTACTGGAAAAGAATATTCTAAACATTTAGAGATATTAAACCCAAACGAAAACGCCATTTTTTCGGTTGCATGGGCAGGCGAAGAAACTTCTTTGAACTGGTTTCATATTGCACGAGAATATACCGAAAAATTCCTTCATCAACAACAAATTAGGGATGCTGTTGGCAAACAGGCTCTTTTTACGAGAGAATTATTTTATCCATTTATAAATACTTTTGTCCAAGCGCTCCCGCATACCTACAGAGATACAAAAGCACCAGTTAATACAATTGTATCTTTGATTGTATCAACTGAAATTGGTGGAAAATGGAGTATCATTAAAAAAGAAAATCATTGGTCTTTTATTGATTCTTTAGAAGAAGAACCATCCGCATCTGTAGAAATAGCGCCTCAAGATGCGTGGCTTTTATTTTCTAAAGGAATGTCCCCTATTGAGGCTTTAGAAAAAGTCAACATTACCGGCGACAAAGAACTCGGTAAAATTGCCCTAAACGTTGTTGCTGTAATGGCTTAATTTTTAACTCAATCGCTTTTTTGAGATAACTTTAAGAGTGTAATTTTTGGTTTTAAAAATGCATAGCGGTAAATTTATAATCCTAATAAAAACTGCTTTTGAAATGAAAACCTTAAAACTCCTTATACTTTTATTACCTGTTTTTTGCTCGGCACAAGAACAGAAAATCAAGTCATTAGACATCAATTTAACCAATTACGAATATCCTTTTCCAGTACATTTTTTAGAATTGAACAATCAGCGTCAAGCTCTTAAAATGGCATATATGGATATTAAACCAAACAATTACAACAATAAAAATGTGGTTTTACTTCATGGAAAAAACTTCAACGGAGCATATTGGGAAACAACCATAAAAGCTTTAACAAAAGAAGGTTTCCGTGTAATTGTTCCCGACCAAATTGGTTTCGGAAAATCGACAAAACCTGATAATTTTCAATATACTTTTCAGCAATTAGCACAAAACACCAAAAAACTTTTAGAACATTTAGGAATTGAAACAACTACAGTTTTAGGCCATTCTATGGGTGGCATGCTCGCAACTCGTTTTGCTTTGTTATATCCTGAAACTACAGAAAAATTAGTTTTAGAAAATCCAATTGGCTTGGAAGATTGGAAATTAGTCGTTCCATACAAACCTGTAGATTGGTGGTTTGAATCTGAATTAAAACAGAATTACGAAGCCATCAAAAAATATCAAATGGCGAATTATTACGATGGAAAATGGAATGCCGATTATCAAAAATGGGCAGAACTCGGCGCCGGCTGGACAACAGCGCCGGATTACGATCGCGTGGCATGGAATTCTGCTTTACTTTACGACATGATTTTTACACAGCCTGTTTTATATGAATTTAAAAACATCAAAAGTCCAACACTTTTATTAATCGGAACAAGAGACAAAACCGCTTTAGGAAAACCTTTAGTTTCGGCAGAAGTTCAGAAAACGATGGGAAATTATGCTGAGTTAGGCAAAAAAACACAGAAAGCAATTCCGAATGCGAAATTAGTCGAAATTCCAAATACAGGACATTTGCCACATATTGAATCTTTTGATCAATTTATAAAACCATTAATCGTATTTTTGAAATAAATATTTTTTTTTGCCACGACTCGAGCGACAGCGAACAGGCGAAGCAATTCACGAATTAGCACTAATTTTTAATCATTTCAAAGGCTTAATTTGTGTAAATTCGTGTAATTCGTGGCAAAAAATCTAAAATCTAAAATCAACAATCTAAAATAAAAAAACATGTTTACAATAGAACAAATCAAAGAAGCACATTCAAAAGTAAAAAGCGGAGCCGATTTTCCAAATTACATTCAAGACCTGATCATTTTAGGCGTAAAAGGTTATGATACTTATGTTCATGACGGAAGTGTTGTTTACTACGGATTAAACAATTATACTGCGGAAGCGGAAGAAAAATATGCAACAATCACAGTTGCCGATTTTGCAAACAAAGAACTTTTTATAGAAAATTTGGTTAAACATCAGCATGGCGAAACCGATTATATGACATTCTGTAATCATTGTGCTCAAGCAGGAATTGCGAAATGGAGAGTTGATATTGTAGAAATGACTTGTACTTATTTTGATAAGTCTGGAAACGAAATTTTGATTGAAAAAATTCCAAGTTAATTTCTTAAAATTAATCAATGTTATTTTCTAACCAAAAACCAACCACAGCTTTTAAGAAAATCTTATTGGCTGTTCTTTTATTTATTTCTTTTTCAAGTTTTTCGCAAACTAATAAAAAGCATACGAAATTTAAAGTAATTGCTTTTTATACGGCTCAAAACGATCAGGCGCATATAAGCTATGTGCATGAAGCCAATAAATACTTTCCAAAATTAGCTGCTGAAAATCATTTTCAATACGATTCAACCAGCAATTGGGATAATCTGAATGCTACGTTTTTAGCCAAATATCAAGTGGTTTTATTTTTAGACACACGTCCAGAAAAGAAAGAACAGCGAGAAGCATTTCAAAAGTACATGAAAAATGGCGGTGGTTTTATTGGGTTTCATTTTTCGGCTTTCGCTTTAAAAAATTCGAGTTATCCGCAGGATTGGAATTGGTATCACAATACTTTTCTAGGTTCTGGCGAATACGGAAGCAATACATGGAGACCAACTTCGGCGGTTTTAAGAGTTGAAAATCAACATGCTGTTACCAAGAATCTGCCAAAAACTTTTACGTCTGCGCCAAACGAATGGTATCGCTGGTCGAATGATCTGACGAAAAACCCAGATATTGAAATTTTACTAGCAATCGACGAATCTAGTTTTCCGTTAGGAACTGGTCCAAAGGCACACGAAATCTGGCATAACGGTTATTATCCGGTAGTTTGGACAAACAAAAAATACAAAATGCTCTACGTCAATATGGGGCACAATGATATTGATTACGAACACGGAACCAATAAAACGCTGTCTTTTACTTTTGAGAACAAAATACAAAACGATTTAATTTTGAATGCCCTGCTTTGGCTTGGAAATTCAAGAAAATAATATACTAAAATGTCAACTTCTTTTTCTCCAATAATTTCCGCTGAAGAATTAAGCCAGCTCAATCTTGCTGAAATCATTTTAGTCGATGCAAGAGCGGGTGCAAATGCTTTTGAAAATTACCAAAATCAACATTTAAAAGAGGCTCGGTTTGTAGATTTAAATCGTGATTTGGCTGCAATTCCAGAAAATCCAGCCAATGGCGGAAGACATCCTTTACCCTCAATAGAAGATTTTTCTAAAACACTTTCTTCCCTTGGGATTTCTCCAGAAAGCCATGTTGTGGTTTATGATGATAAAAACGGTTCTAATTTTGCTGCGAGATTTTGGTGGATGATGCGTGCCGTTGGTCATGAAAAAATTCAGGTTTTAAACGGCGGATATCAAGCAGCAATTACATTTGGTTTTCCAACAAATTCTGGAGAGGAATTTTTTCCAAAAACAGATTATCCAATTCAAAACTGGCAATTACCTTTAGCTGCTATTGATGAAGTCGAAATTGCCCGTAAAACCGATCAAAACATCATAATTGATGTTCGTGATAAAAACAGATACGACGGCCTTACAGAACCTTTAGATTTAATTGCAGGACATATTCCGGGAGCGATAAATATTCCGTTAACAGAAAATCTGGACGAAAGCGGCCTTTTCAAAGCAGCAGCAATTTTGGCAGAAAAATACAAATCAATACTGGGAGATAAAAATCCAGAAAACATAATCGTCCATTGCGGTTCTGGTGTTACAGCCTGTCATACCTTATTAGCAATGGATTACGCCGGAATTCCGATTCCAAAACTATACGTAGGTTCGTGGAGCGAATGGTCTAGAAACGACCGCGAAATGACCTTGAAACAATAATTAATACTTTTATAGAATACATAATGCAGCATTGGGATATACTTTTATCAAATCAGGTAAATAAAAAAGCTTTTATTGATAACATCTTAAACGGAGAAGCTAAAGGCGAATTGGCCGTTTTTAATAATCTAAAAGGAATTCTGTTTTCGGATATCGCTATCGAAAAATTCATCGAAAAAGAGTTTCAATATGACAGCGTCGAAGCTTCAAAAGATTCACACAGACAGCTTCGTACTTTTTCTTCGGGCGAACGTAAAAAAGAATTCTTAAAATATTGTATCAACCAAAAACCAGATTTCATCATTTTTGATAATCCGTTCGATCATTTAGATCAGGCTTCGAGAGTAATTTTAGCCGATTCATTAAAAGATTTGACCAATGACATTGCAATTATCCAGCTTTTAAATCGAACGGTTGATGTTCTTGAATTTGTTCCGAATAAAGCGCAGATTAATGACAATACATTTGAACTGCATCCTATTTCAAAAACCGAAAATCACTTTAAAACTTTAAATACCGCTTCAATTCCCAAGCCTTTAGAACCACATTCTTTTGACGAAAGTGTTTTAATTAAACTCGAAGAAGTTTCGGTAAGTTACGAAGATCGAAAAATCCTGAACAACATTTCATGGACAATAAAACAAGGGGAATTCTGGCAGTTAATCGGTCCAAATGGTTCTGGAAAAAGTACTATTCTCTCTTTGATTACAGGAGATAATCCGAAAGGTTTTGGGCAGAATTTATTTTTGTTTGGAAGAAAAAAAGGAACTGGAGAAAGCGTTTGGGACATTAAAAAACAAATCGGAATCTTCACGACTTCAATGACCGATTTATTTCAAAAAGGTCACACTCTGGAACAAATGATCTTATCAGGTTTCTTTGATTCGATCGGATTGTATACAGAACCTACAACGCATCAAAAAAACTTGGTAAATCAATGGCTGGAAGTTATTGAAATGACGCATTTGCGTAAAAAACGCTTCATAGATCTTTCTGTAGGACAGCAGCGAGTTGCGTTAATCGTTCGCGCCGTTTTAAAACATCCGCCGTTATTAATTCTAGACGAGCCTGTTGAAGGTCTGGACGACGAAAATGTAGAGTTAGTTATCCAATTAATCAATACCATAAAACAAGAAACAAATGTTACAATTGTTTACGTTTCTCATAGAATAGAACAAGGCCTCGCTCCCACTTCCGTTTTCGAACTTTTGCCGGCAGAAACAGGTTCAACTGGTCAAATAAAATAACATTCTGAATTGAATTAGGATATTTTATAAACCTTTATGGGATTAAGAAAATTAAGCAATTCTTGACCTGCTTAACCTCTTACCAATTAAAAGAAAAATAAGTTTCAAACTTTATCAAACAGTATTAAATGAAATATATAATAATGTTTCTTTTTTTATTGGTTTTAATTTCGTGTTCATCGACAATTTCAACTTCTAAAAAAGAATATCAAATCTCCGAAAAATCGAAACTAGAAAAAGATTGGAAGTATGATCCCAAAGAATGGACTTTGGAAAATCAATCTTTAAACGGAACAGGTTCACCGGAACATTGGGCTGGCATAACTTCAAAAAAAGATTTGCCTGAAAACTATGAAATTACTTTTGAAATTAATTTAACAAGCGGCAATTTATTTGAAGTTATGTTGAATTTTGAAGGTCAAAATTACATCCGAACTTATTTGTATAATATCGATCAAAACATTTTTATTGGCAGAGGAATTTATGACAAAAACAGTGATGAATATGGCAAACGAGGCGGTCCAACAATTTTAAAGAAACCTTTCGATTTCTCTTCCAACGTTTGGCATAAAGTAAAAATACAAGTGCAAAACAAACAGCTGCAGTTTATTGTAGACGAAAATACGTCTTTAGTATGTTCGCTGGAAAAACAAAATCTCAGTCAGAAAGGGAAAATTGGTTTCTTAACGAATGGAAAAGTACAAATGAAAAATTTAAAGATTAAAACTCTTTAATTTTATACCAAATGAAAAACTACAATATTCAGCAGAACAGCGATAAAGAAATGATTATTTCATTTGATTTAATAAAATCATCCTTAATTTTTCCAATCCTTTTTATCGTTTCAATGCTAATTATAGCGCTTACACAAATAAATTTACAAACATTACAAAGTAAATGGCTGTCATTAACTGTTTGTATTATAATTGTAGGCTGTATTGTATTTAAAGATCATTTTGAGTGGTACAAAAACAAGTATCACGTAATCACAATAAAAGACGAAGATTTATACATCAACAATAAATTTCACTGTCCGCTTTACAAACTAAAATCTGTGAATATCTGTTATATCAACAAACACAATATTGGGTGGATGGTCTATCTGGATATTTTTCCAGATTCATCTCATGATTATACTATTAAGAAAAGATTACAAGAAAAAGAAGCTCAAGAACTTGCCGAAACAGTTTCATTATTTTTAGATCGAAAAGTCAAAAAAGAATAAAAAAAGCTCCAATTAGGAGCTTTTTATTTTATACATACAATAGAAATTATCTAATTGACAAATTAACTAATTTTCTAATTGATTATTCTTCCTCATCTGTATTATGCGATTTCACATAATTACGCCATTTCTCAATACATTCTTTAAAATCATCTGGTAATTCGGTATCAAAACGCATTAATTCTCCCGTGTTTGGGTGAACAAATCCAAGTGTTTTCGCATGCAGCGCCTGACGTGGCAACGCTTTAAAACAATTTTCAATAAACTGTTTGTATTTTGTAAAAGTCGTTCCTTTCAAAATCAAATGACCGCCATAACGTTCGTCATTAAACAACGGATGCCCGATATGTTTCATGTGTGCACGAATCTGGTGTGTTCTTCCGGTTTCTAACTTGCAGGAAATCAGAGTTACATAACCAAAACGTTCCAAAACTTTATAATGCGTAATAGCAGGTTTTCCAACTTCAGGATCATCAAAAACAGCCATTTGCATGCGGTCTTTTAAGTGTCTTGCCAAGTTTCCTTCAATAGTACCACTTTCTGCAGCAACATTTCCCCACACAAGAGCAATATACTCACGTTCGGTTGTTTTGGCTTCAAATTGCTTAGCCAAATGCGTCATTGCCGCTTCGGTTTTTGCTACCACTAGAAGTCCAGAAGTATCTTTATCAATTCGATGCACCAAACCTGGGCGTTCACTGCTGTTCATTGGTAGATTATCAAAATGATGCGCCAAAGCGTTTACCAAAGTTCCAGTATAATTTCCGTGACCTGGATGCACAACCATTCCCGGCTCTTTGTTGATTAATAAAAGAGCATCGTCTTCATAAACAATATTCAACGGAATATCCTCAGGAAGAATATGATTTTCAAATGGAGGATGCGACAACATAACCGTTATCACATCAAAGGGTTTTACTTTATAATTTGATTTTATCGGAATATCATTTACAAAAATGTTTCCATTGGTTGCCGCATTCTGAATTTTATTTCGCGTGGCATTCGGAATCAAATACATTAAATATTTGTCAATACGCAAAAACGCTTGACCTTTTGGGACTTCAAATCTGTAATGTTCGAATAATTCGTCTTCCAGATCTAAGTTTTCTTCAATATTATTGTTCATCATTTTGGGTTTCTGCAGGCTCAGTTGCTGTACTGTCTGCTTGGCTTTCATCTACATAACTTGCTTTTCCGTCTCCTAAAACCAAATCGATTTTAGACGCTTTAAGCACACGATCTCCAACTTTTAAGTTTCTTCCTTTCAAACGCATTTCAAGAACCATATCTTTTCCAAGATTCGGAATATATGTAATTGTTCCCGGCTCAAGTCCTAAAGCTTTTAAAGTAGGAACTGCTTCACGATACGTTTTTTCGATTAAATCAGGAATTTTCACAGAAGAAAAACCAGAAGCATTAATTTTAATATAAATTTTTCTACCCACTTTTACCTTAGTTCCAGGAAGCGGATCTTGCTCTACAACGCTATATTTTGGGAATTCACTTCTATAATCAACACTATCCAAAAGCACATAATCCAAATCTAAATCATCTAGTTTCGCTTCTACTTGTTCTTCTGTTAATTTAGCCAAATTCGGAACTTCGATTTCGTGTCCGTGATCAGTTGTAAAAGTCAACCAATGCATAAATAAATAACCAATAACAGCTATAATAGCTGCCGAAGCAAGCAATTGCAAGAAAAAAACTCGGCTTGTTAAATACTGACCTAAACTCATAAATTTATTTTTAATAGCGACAAAGATAAAGTATTTCGTTTCAAAAAAAATGATAATTTTGTTTTAAACAAAGATCTTTAGAATTTGGAATTTTAAAATCTGAATTTCAATTCTCAGGAGCTGTTTCCTGCTGTCCGCTGTATCTTTTGCTTTTTAAAGAAAAAAGCAAAAGGATGCCGCTCCCATCAGGGCTAGGCACTCGGTTTCATAAGAACGTTATTTATTAAAAAATCATATATTCAATAAAGTTTCAATAACAGATTTACACATTTTTAAGGCAAACCTGAAACCTGAAACAAATTAAAACCTGAAACAAAAACATGAAAAACATTGCCATCATCATGGGCGGTTATTCCAGCGAATACAAAATCTCATTAATCAGCGGAAATGTCGTTTACCAATATCTTGACAAAACAAAATTTAAAGGATTCAGAATCCATATTTTTAAAGAAAAATGGGTTTATGTAGACGAAAAAGATGCCGAATTTCCAATCGATAGAAATGATTTTTCGGTAACTGTAAACGGAGAAAAAATCACTTTTGACTGCGTTTTCAATGCCATTCACGGAACTCCGGGCGAAGATGGATTAATGCAGGCTTATTTCGAATTAATCGGATTACCACAATCTTCTTGCGATTATTACCAATCGGCTCTTACATTCAACAAAAGAGATTTATTATCGGTTTTAAAACCATACGGAATCAAAACGGCAATTTCTTATTATTTGAACAAAGGAGACGTTATCAATACAGCAGAAATTGTAAAAAAAGTCGGTTTACCATGTTTTGTAAAACCAAACAAAGCAGGTTCTAGTTTCGGAATCTCAAAAGTAAAAACAGAAGCAGAACTTCCGATCGCAATTGAAGTAGCTTATAAAGAAGATAACGAAATCATCATCGAAAGTTTCCTTGACGGAACTGAAGTTTCTGTGGGCGTAATTAATTACAAAGGAGAAATTATCGTTTTACCAATCACAGAAATTGTTTCAGACAATGATTTCTTTGATTACGAAGCCAAATACGAAGGAAAATCTCAGGAAATCACACCTGCGAGAATCTCTGATGAATTGACTAAAAAAGTGGGAGAAACTGCCAAACGCGCTTACGAGGTTTTAAAAATGAAAGGTTTCTCAAGAAGCGAATTCATCATTGTGGACAACGAACCGTATATGCTGGAAATGAACACCATTCCAGGTTTAACAACCGAAAGTTTGATTCCACAGCAAGCAAAAGCAGCTGGAATTTCTTTAGAAGATTTATTTACAAACGCAATTGAGCTGGCTTTGGAATAAGGTGCTGAGGTTCTAAGTTTTTTTTACCGCTAAGAGCGCTAAGAATTACGCAAGGGTCGCAAGGATTTGTCAGTTTAGAAACATAAAAGTTCGCAAAAGCTTTATTTATAAGGCTCTGCGAACTTTATTTATTTAAGGCTCTTTCAAAAACTTAGCGAACTCCGCGTAATTCCTAGCGCACTTAGCGATTAAATTTCTAAGCACAGAAAATAACAATAGTACATTTTTGATCAACTAAAAGTTTATCAAAATTTACAGAAAAAATTACTTCCAAACATGGAAATTTCAATACATTACTCACAATAAAACTTAGTATCTTAGTTTCTTAAAATCTTAGCAACTTAAAAAAATGAAACAAATCTTCGAGTGGGAAAGACTTCTTTTTAACAATCTGCCAGAGAGCTTTGTTCTCGAAGTAATATTTCGTTCGACAGTTATGTTCATCATTTTACTGCTGACTCTAAAATTAGCGGGAAAAAGAGGCGTAAAACAACTGTCGATTTTCGAAACCGTAATTATCATAGCATTAGGTTCTGCTGCCGGCGATCCAATGTTTTATGAAGATGTCGGGATAATTCCGGCAGCAATTGTTTTTACTGTAATTATCATTCTATATCGTTCTGTAACCTGGCTAACAGGAAAAAGCAAAAGATTTGAAGAATTTATAGAAGGTAAAACGGAATGTTTAATCAACGACGGAAAATTTTCTGTATCGACTTTTAAAAAAGAAAGCTTGGCACAAGACGAATTTTTCGCCGAATTACGAATAAGATCAATTGAACATTTAGGTCAGGTAAAACATGCTTTTATAGAAACGAGCGGCGAAATCAGCGTTTATTTTTATGCAGACGAAAAAGTAGGCTACGGCCTCCCTATTCTGCCTTCTTTATTCTATGCAAAAAGTAAATTCATTCCAAAAGATGGTATCTATTCTTGTTCCTTCTGCGGTCACACCCAAGAACAAAAAGCAGGAACAGCAATATGCAAAGTCTGCAAAAAAGAAGAATGGGTAGAATCTATTAATACGAAGAGAATTACATAAAGTTTAAATTCCAAAATTTAAATTCCAAATTCCAAGACTTAGCAATTAAAAGTTATAAAAACCTTTGTGTCTTTGTAACTTTAACCTTCAAAAAAGGAAAAACCTTAGCAGCTGAGAAACTCAGAACCTTAGAACCTTAAAAAAATCCTTTGCGCCTTTGTGCCTTTGTAGCTTTGAACCTAAAAAAGAAAATACCTTTACGCCTCTGTATCTTTGAACCTTTGAACCTAAAAAAAGAAAAAATCTTAGTAGCTTAGCAACTCAAAATCTTAGAACCTTAAAAAAAGCCTTTGCGCCTTTGCGCCTTTGTAGCTTTGAAACTTTGAAACTTTAAAAGAAAAAAAAATGCGTAAAGCCATATTCCCTGGATCATTTGACCCAATCACTTTAGGTCACGAAGATATTATCAAAAGAGGAATTCCTTTGTTTGATGAAATTATAATCGCAATTGGTGTTAATGCCGAAAAAAAATACATGTTTTCATTAGAAGAAAGGAAACGTTTTATAGAAGAAACTTTTAAAGACGAACCAAAAGTTTCGGTAATCACTTATGAAGGACTTACAATTGATTTGGCTAAAAGACTAAAAGCTAATTTTATTTTAAGAGGTTTAAGAAATCCAGCCGATTTCGAATTCGAAAAAGCAATTGCACACACCAACAGAAAATTATCAAAAATAGAAACCGTATTCTTATTGACAGCTGCAAGTACTTCATTTATCAGTTCGAGCATTGTGCGTGATGTATTGCGTCATGGCGGTGAATATGAAATGCTGGTTCCCGATGCAGTTCGAGTTCAGAAATAATCCAGTTAAATGCCAAAAACTTTATCAATATTATAGGGACAAATTTTAATTTGTCCTTTTTTTTGCCCTAAATCAAAGTAAAAACATAAATTTGCCAGCGAAATTAAATAAGTAATTTCGCATTTTTAAATAACACCTTACAATGAGCATCGAAAGAGAATTAAACAAACGCAGCGGATCTAAATGTGAGCTTTGCGGCGCAGAAGAAAACCTAAAAGTATATCAAGTATTACCAACAAGAAAAGGCGGTCTTGAAGAAAGTATTTTAGCTTGTAACACTTGTATTGACCAAATTGAAAATCCGGATAATGTAGATTTAAATCACTGGAGATGCCTTAACGACAGCATGTGGAATGAAAACGTTGCTGTACAAGTTGTGGCTTGGAGAATGTTAAGTCGCATGCGCGCAGCGGGATGGCCTCAAGAATTATTAGATATGATGTATTTAGAAGACGAAATTCTTGATTGGGCAAAAGCAACTGGCGAAGGTGAAGATGATGAAAACAAATTGGTTCACAGAGACAGTAACGGCGTGGTACTACAACACGGAGATTCTGTTGTTTTAATCAAAGATCTTAAAGTAAAAGGATCAAGCATGGTTGCTAAACAAGGAACTGCTGTTAGAAACATTCGTCTTGACCACGAAAACGCCGAATATATCGAAGGAAAAGTTGACGGACAACAGATTGTGATTATTACACAGTATGTGAAGAAAATATAGCTTTTTTTTAAGCTACTTAGTTGCTAAGATTCTAAGATAGTTTTATTATTGGTACTTATAAAAAATCTTAGAAGCTTAGAAGCTCAGAATCTTAGCAACTAAATAAAAAAAGAAAAGGCTGTTCAAATTGAACAGCCTTTTCTTTTTTTATTTAGTTGTAGATTACTTTTGAAATAACTTACTGATTTGATCCTTTACAAATGGCTCAGAAACGTTATTTGTTGCAGCGTCTCTTTCTTTACCAGAAACCATAAATTGTACAGTTGCTTTGTCTGGAACAACATTTCCTGTGTAGTGTAACCAAATGTAGTTGTTAGGTAACTCTAATTTGATATCGTACAATGGAGAAGCTGTAAATCCTCCCATAATAATGCTATATAAAGAGTTATAAGCGTTATCAATGTTTTTGAATGAAAATTTTCTCAAAGTCGAATCATCATCACTTTGAATAATAGTGTAATACACTGTGTATTCGTCACCAATTTTCTGAATGTAATTGTTATTTACTTTTCCTAATTTTTCAACAGGAACAGTTTCTAGAACCTTAACCTGTGCAAACGAAACAAAACTAAAAAACAATGCAGCAAGAGTAATAATCTTTTTCATGTGGTATTTGGGGTTTACATTTTACGATCACAAAAAAACATAGAAATATTGAAAAAACAGCTATCAATTGATTATTTTTTTAACATAAATTTGTTAAACTTAGTTAAACACTCACAAACAACTGAATTTCAAACAAATAAATAAAAATATAAGTTTTAAAATTTGTCCTACAAGTTCTAATATCTTTCCTTTTTATCCTCTTCTTCCTTTTTAATCACATTGCGGGCAATCTCAATTTTAAACTTCTTGCCTTTCATTTTTTCGTCTCGAATGTTTTTCAGCAAATCTTTTACTTTATTATATTTTACGGCAGCAAACGAAACAAAATCTTTTACTTCGATTAATCCTAAATCGTCTTTTTCTAATTTACCTTTTTGAGAAAAGAAACCAACAATATCAAATTTATTCAGTTTTGTTTTCTTTCCGCCGCTAATATAAATAGTTTGAAATTGAGGTGGTTTTGGCAGCGAAACCATTCCTTCGACATTTAAAACTTCCATTTCGTAGTCAATATAATCCAGTTCTTTTTCACTTTCGTGAATGATTACATACGCCGTTCCTGTCGCCTGCATACGCGCTGTACGCCCATTTCTATGCGTAAACTCGTCTTCTTTTAACGGAAGATGATAATGAATAACGTGTTTCATTTCTGGAATATCCAAACCACGCGCCGCCAAATCGGTTGTGACTAAATAACTGATACTTCCATTTCTAAACTGAATCAAAGCACGCTCACGTTCCTCCTGATCCATTCCGCCGTGATAATAGACCGAATAAATTCCCTTTTCGTTCAAAGTATCACTGATACGTTCTGCAGCATCTCTATGATTACAGAAAATAATGGCCGATTCTGATTTTAAAGAACAAATCAAATTGAATAAACTCTGCAATTTATCTTTTGCTGGCGAAACCACCATTTTCATGGTAAGATTTGTTTTTTCGTCTTCCTCAGGAATAAAATCCAAAACGGTTGGATTTATAACACGTGTATATTTCGGAATCTCAATATCTGAAGTTGCCGAAACCAAAACTCTTTTGTTTACTTTCTGTAATCTTCCAATAATGAAAGACATTTGTTCATGAAATCCCAATTGAAGCGATTTATCAAACTCGTCTAAAATAAGCGTCTGAATTTTATCTGTTCTAAAAGTTTCTCTATCAATATGATCGGCAATTCTTCCCGGAGTTCCAATTAAAACCGCTGGTGGATTGCTTAAGTTCTTGATCTCAGTATCAATAGAATGTCCGCCGTAGCAGATATTTACTTTGTACTGCGTTCCCATTTTTTTCCAAACCTGCTCGATTTGCAGTCCAAGTTCACGAGACGGTACTAAAATCAAACATTGTACAGAAAGGATTTCGGGCTGTAATAATTCTAAAATTGGAAGCAAAAAAGCCAATGTTTTTCCCGAACCTGTTGGAGAAAGTAATAAAACATTGCTGTCGTTTAAAATAGCATCTTGTGCCATTTCCTGCATTTCGTTTAGGTTCTCAATCCCTAAATTCGAAAGTATATTGTTAGAATGGTGTATTTTATTCATTTTGCAAAAGTAGGGAAAATTGTTTGGTTTGTTTCAGGTTTCAAGTTTAAGGTTTGAATGCTGGTGATTTAACCGCAAAGAGCGCTAAGTTTTTTTGCTTTTGATGGAGTTGAACAAACACAAAGTGCGCAAAGCTGCAAGGTTTGAATGCAGGCGATTTAACCACAAAGAGCGCTACCTTTTTTGCTTTTGATGGAGTTGAACAAACACAAAGTGCGCAAAGTTTGTTTATAAAAAACTTTGCGAACCTTGCGTAATCCTTAGCGCTCTTTGCGGTTAAACTCTACAAGCAAAGCATATCCAACTTGAAACAAAGTAAACCTGAAACCTGAAACAAAACCCCTATATTTGATACCCATAAAAAAACCAAAACCATGAAACGTTTTACATTTCTCCTTTCACTTTTCACAATCTCTCTTTTCGCTCAAAACGATAAAAAATACGATACGTTTTTCGAAAAAGGAAACGGAAATCAAGCCGCAGATTATTACGAAGCCATTCGTTATTTTAAGCTTTTAGCAAATGATTTTCCGACGATTCAAATCAAAGAAATGGGGTTGACAGATTCTGGGGAACCTCTGCATATGGTTACTTTTAATCCAGACAAAGAGTTTGATTTTGATAAAATTCAGAAAACAAAAGCGGTTTTGTTTGTTAATAACGGAATCCACGCTGGCGAACCCGACGGGATCGACTCTACAATGCAGTTTTACAGAGATTTGGCAACCGGAAAAATGAAAGCGCCAAAAAATACTGTTTTGGTTTGTATTCCGGTTTACAATATCGGCGGTGCTTTGAACCGAAATTCGACAACGCGCGCCAATCAGGACGGGCCAGAAATTTACGGCTTTCGAGGAAATGCCAGAAACTACGATTTGAACCGTGATTTAATGAAATCTGATACTCGAAACACAAAGAGTTTTGTCGAGATTTTCCAGAAAATAAACGCTGATGTTTTTATTGACAACCACGTAAGTAATGGTTCTGATTATCAATATAAACTAACCTATATCATGACACAGCATAATAAATTGGGAACTGTTTTAGGAGATTACATGAACGATGTTATGATGCCGGCTTTGGTAAAAGATCTTCAAAAAAAGAAAATCGAAACAACGCCTTATGTCGATTCGTTTAAAGATACGCCAGACAAAGGTTTTGGGCAGTTTGTAGATAGTCCGAGATATACAACGGGTTATACTTCGCTTTTTAATACAATTGGTTTTGTAGTTGAAACACACATGCTTAAAAAATATGCTGAACGCGTAAAAATGACTTACGAATACATGAAATCGACTTTAGATTTTACCGATGCCAATTATCTTAAAATCAAAGAACTTCGCGTAAAAAATTTGGAACAATTTCATCCAAAGAAAAAATATACGCTGCAATGGGAAATGGACAGCACAAAAGCTACCAAATTTACCTTTTTAGGTTACGAAGCGGGTTACAAAAAAAGCGAGGCCACAACGGGCGATCGTTTGTATTACGATAGAAACAAACCGTATAAAAAAGACGTTCCGTATATTAAAGAATTCAAATCGCAGAAAGAAGTTGTTATTCCTTCAGCTTATATCATTCCGCGTGGTTATTGGAATATTATTGATATTTTGAAAAACAATAAGATTCAATATTCGCAGCTTAAAAACGATACGATTATCGAAGTTGAAAGTTACAAAATTGCCGATTTTAAAACCGTTCCGTCTGCTTACGAAGGTCATTATTTGCATAGAAACACGACAATAACTTCTAAGATAGTTAAAACCGCTTTCGCGAAAGGCGATTACATAGTTTCGACAAACCAAAAAGGTGTAAAATATCTTCTTGAAGCTTTTGAGCCAGAAAGCGTTGATTCGTTTTTTAACTGGAATTTCTTCGATGCGATTTTACAGCAAAAAGAACATTATTCTGAATATATTTTTGAAGATACAGCTGCAAATCTTTTAAAAGAAAACCCAGCTTTAAAAGCAGAATTGGAAGCTAAAAAGCAAAGTGATACCGCTTTCGCTAAAAATCCTGAAGCACAATTAAACTGGATTTACAAGCATTCTGTTTATTATGAAAAGGCACATTTGCAGTATCCTGTTTATCGTTTGCTTTAGTTTTTTTTTAACCGCAAAGAGCGCTAAGTTTTTTTATTTTTGATTGAGTTTAGCAAACGCTAAGATCGTAAAACTTTACTTGTAGAACTTTGTCAAAGTTTAAAACTTTGACAAAGTTGAGTTACGGTTTTCCATAAAATAAATATATATATTGAATTTTTAACTTTGAAAGCAAAAAACAATTCAGTGATTATGAAAACAGTATTATTATTTTTAGGAGTTTTATTTTTAACTGTTTCTTGTAAAAAAACCAAGCAAGAAAATCTACAAAATGAAATTGAAAGCAAAATCAAAGTGCAGTTAAATGACCCTGAAAGTTATGAATTTAATTATTTCTATTTAGATTCTTTAGAATACATCATAAATAAAAAAGAAATCAAAACAGTTTTAAAAGATATTCAAGATTTTGAGAAAGATGATGATTCGAAGTCACAAACAATGGTTTCTTTTTTAAAATCAAAAAATAAATTTCTTGAATCATTAAATAAAAATAAATATAAAGGCATTTTTCATTTAGAGCAAACAATAAATTTGGAGCTAAAATCTTAGCTGAATATACTTTTGAAGCTGACAGCACTTATAAATTAATCTATATAAAAGATAATACTGGAGATACAATATATAAGGATGCTGAAAATTTAAAAAAGGAAATTCAAAAATAAATATAAAAAATATCTGTGTATAGACATCCTCTAATATCGCAAACGTTAGCGCGGATTTGTAATCCGTGCCCGCAACGGATTTATAAGCATTCTGTTTATTATGAAAAGGCTCATATGCAGTATCCTGTTATCGTGTTTTGTAGATTTTAAAACCGTAAGCTTCTCATTTAAGATTGTATGTTTCGAAAACATATTTAGATTGTGGTTTTCCGTAATAATTTTATCATATTATATTTTACATTTGGAAAAATCTTAAATTTTTCTTTATTAAATTAACGATAGATTAATGGCAACAGTAAAAATAAAAGAGTACACAGTATTAACTTATGAATCAGATAAATTTCAACCAATCTATTGGAAAAAAATGTCTGCATCAATTTTTGAAAAATATGGAAAACAGAAAATCGACGACTTTGATTTAGTCAATAATATTTTAAATGATTGCTTTGAATTTTTAATTCATGAATTCACTGAAATTATAAACCAAATAGATGACATTTCTTTCTTCAAATATTGTTTTCACTTACATGAAGATTCATTAAAAATACTTATAGATCCTGATAAGAATTTAATATTTAAAGACTATATAAACGAAGCAGATTTTTCAAGATACAGAAGAATTCTTAAATTAATTTTAGAACAAGGATGCGAAAAAGAATTCACAACATCAAAAAAAACTTCTCCAGAAGATTTTATAGAATTTGATGATATAATTCAAAGGTTATTTTATTTAGGAACATGGCTCTACGTTATAGCTGACCATATAGCATATCATAGAATGCTTGAAGGTGCAAAAATTATAAATTTTGATGACGATGATTTGTTAATCGAATGGAAAAACGATTATGGAAAAATATATACTCATCTATTTACTAATTCGTACGACGATTATGAAAAAGCAGCATTTGATGAAAAATGCACAGAAGAATTAATTAATTCCTTGAATCAAAATTATGGTATTGATTATGATTTTGCATGTGGGATGATTTTTGAGATTCAAAAACACCACAGCAATTCACCTTTTCAGACTATTGAACCATACGTACTTCCAATTAATTTATCAAAACATTCAAAAATTGATTTGGATCTTGCCAAACAATTCTATGATGGACTAAGTTTAAAAAAAGAAAATAAGTTATCAATTAAAGAATGTATTTTAAAACCTTATTCCACAGATAGATATCTTTTTAAACCTTTATTGATTTATAATATCAAAGGAGTTGAAAGAATGTTCGTTAGTAAAAATAAATTTGCAGAAAGCATATTCGTAATTGCTTCAAATGCAATAAATTGGAACACGCTTTCTAAAGAATGGTTAAAAAATGAAAAAATGCAGAATTTTATAAACATGAAAGGAAACCAACATGATAAAATTCTTGAAGATCAAATACAAGAACATATTAAAAATAACAACTTAAAGTTTTCTAGAAATATTACAAGTCTAAAAACTACGACAAAAAACAACTATAATATCATAGACAAATGTGGAGAAATTGATTTTATTATAATTGATGATCAAAACAAAAGAATTATTGTTGCAGATTCAAAATACAATAAAGCTAGATATGAAGGCATTGGATACAGGTCCGATTACACTAATTTCATAAAATATGAATCTCAAATTGGAAAAAAGATAATTTGGATTAAAGATAATATTGATAAAATTGAAATTCATTTTAAAAAATTATACAATGACGACAATTTGAAATTAAATGAATTCACTGTTACAGGAGCTTTCTTTATAAACACTCCCACATTTTACATGTATAATTCTAAATATTCCGTTGCCACCTTAAATAAAATTGATAATTATCTAAAAAATATAAATATAACACCTGACATTAGAATTATTTTTGAAGACAAAAAATATGATTACTCTTACCCTTACTTTGGGAGAGCTCAGGACTAAAATTGTTTAAAATATTTAATCTAAGAACTTAGACTGCAATCAAAGCCTAATAAAACATAAAAATTTTATTAGGCTTTTTCAATTTCAAAAAGAATAAAAAACTTATTTATCCTTCAATATTTTCTCTAAAAACTCAACTTTATCTTTTTCAGCTTGAACCAAACGTTCGTAAAGTTTTTTGTTTTCTTCGTAAGCTTCAATTAATTTATCCAATGGATTAAAAGTAAGATTACTACAAGAATTATTTAATATTTGTCCTTTTGCGCTTTCATCATAGAAATTATTAAAATAATTAATTACACTATCCTCTGAAAAGTTCTTGAGCGCTTCAACACTTACGCCCAAAACTTTTGCAATATCAATAAGTCTTTCATCATCGATTGTTTCACTATTTTCAATGTTAGAAATAGATTGTTGGCTCAATCCTAAAGCTTGTGCCAATGCCTCCTGTTTCATGTCTTTAAGTTCACGAATTCGGCTTATTTTTCGCCCAATATGGTTTGATTTTGTTAGTGTGCTCATAATTCAAAGATAATAGTAAGAGTAATAAAAAGCAATTTGTAAAAACAATTTCTGCGTGGTACAATACAATCAAAATAATTTGAATTGCATGTTCTATTTCACTTACGGTTTCTCTGACAAAAATACAATTTTTAAGACACTAAAATCCCAAAAGTAAAAATTATATAAAACTACGAAACAGTACAAGTTGAGTTGCTGGAACGGATTACAAATCTTTGCTAAAGTTTGTGGTAACGTTGCGGGCACGGATTACAAATCCGCGCTAACGTTTGTGGAAATGGTTTGCGCAGAAACTTTGATAAAGTTGAATCGTTAGCGCAGATTATAAATGCGTGCTAACATTTTAAAAACTCAATTTTATCTTTATATATTTGAGTATTCTTAAGGAAAAAATATGTCTTATAAACTTTTTCTAGACGATTTACGAGATGTAAAAATGGTTTACAAAGATCTGACTGATGATGATTTTGTGATCGTTAGAAATTTTCATGATTTCAAAAAAGTAATTCTCGAAAAAGGTCTTCCCGAATTTATTAGTTTTGATAATGATTTAGGTCTTGATGAAAATGATCTTATTGCCGAAGATGGCTACGCTTGCGCGAAATGGCTGGTTTACGATTCTGGGATCGATTTAAGAGATTTAAACTTCTATGTACATTCGGCAAATCCTGTGGCAAGTCAGCAAATACAAAGTCTTCTTGATAATTATATCAAACATTTGAAGACTTATAAATCTTAGTAAAAACACAACATGAAAAATCTTTTTTTAATTCTTTTATTAGCATCTTCAAATCTATTCTTCGGACAAAAAATAATTTCCGGCGAATACGAAATGGGTTTGAAACTTTCGTACAATGCTTCTAATAATATGCTAACAGGTTATTTTGAAAGTTATACGGGCTGGGATGAAGAAACGCAAAATCCACGATTTTCTTGTATTTTTTATATTGAAGGAAAAGTAACGGGAAATAAGTTTACTGTTAAAACCTATTACCCAGAAGATAAAAAAGAAGATCTGATTTTAGGAACTGTCGAAATTGTAAACAACAAAACCATCAAAATAAAACTGCCAGAAGAACATGGCGGTTGTTGGAACGTAATGCATTTTGTAGAGAATCCGAAGTTTGATTTAGAAAAGAAATCCAATTGGATTCAGATTCGATATGCTGACAAAGCAAAAGCTTATTTTTATAAGAATAAATCAGACCAAAATCCGTCAAAAATCTATCTCGTAAAAGGCGATGCGGTCTGCATTGATAAAATTGAAAACGGAAAAGCTTTTTGTACGTATTTTGGAAAAAAGGTTTCAAAAGGTTGGGTTAATGTAGCGGAGCTGAATAAGATTTAAGTTCTAAGGTTCTGAGATGCTGAGGTTCTAAGTTTTTTTTAGATTGAAAGCCACGAAGGCACAAATACACAAAGTTTTTGAATTTTGAAATTGAAATTGCTATTGTTATTGAAATCGAAATTTAAATTTCAAAATTGATAAGAAATAATTTATATTTGAAATATCGCTGACCCAAACCCAAAAACCTCAAACTGATGCCAAAACGACTGCTTTCACTTGCTTTTATTTTGATTTTTATTGCCTGTAAAAATGAAAATAAGGAACCTAATCCCGCTGTAGAATCTCAAAAAACTAGTACAGATACAGTTTCAACCGAAAGTACGCAAACCGATTCTTCCAAAGTTGTTGTTGCTAATCCAAATTTAGAAGCAGACAAAAAATTGCTTGCTGATTTTTTCGTAAAAAATGACAAAAAACCACAATTCTTTACGATCAACAACACGAAAGACACAACAATTATTTGTGTTCAAAAAACTAAAATTACGATTCGTGCCAACAGTTTTGTGACCTCAAATTCTAAAAATGCAGTAACTGGAAAAGTCAAAATTTCGGTTAAAGAATATTATAGTATTTCGGATATTTTACTGGGAAGGCTTTCAACAACTTCTAACGGAAAGTTATTGGAAACGGGCGGTATGCTGGAAATTAATGCTTTTTCTAACAATGAAAAATGCCAACTGAAAAGTGGCAAAGCGATCGAAATTGCGTTTCCAACAAAAAAAGAAAAAGAAGGCATGCAACTTTTTTCTGGAAGCTGGAAAAATAATCAGATCAATTGGGAAGTTGCTGAAAATTCGGTCAACTTAAATCAAACTTTTGGTAACGTAGATGAAGCTCCAATTTTTCCGGGTGGAATTAACAAATTTTATAAACTTCTTTCAAGCCGTATACATCTTGAAGGAGATGAGGAAGTTTCTGGTAAAGTGTATGCTTCTTTTGTTATAGATAGAGAAGGAAATGTAACCAACATAAAAATTGTCAAAGGCCTCACAAAAAAAATCAACGAAGCTGTAATAAAAGCATTTAATAATATTCCAAAATTTATTCCTGGCAAAGTAAACGGAATTGCTGTCAACACTACCTACAGCTTACCAATTACTATTCAAAGTTCTAACGATGAACTAGATGATAGACCATCAAGTACATATATTGATAAAAAACAGAGAAAAAATTATACAGAGGAAACAATCAAAGAAGAAGAAATTTCTACAATTGGTTATTATTTTTTCAGCAGTTTTAAATTAGGAATAATCAATTGTGATCGATTTTATAATCTTAATCAAAACGCAGCTATAAACTTTGCTGTAAACTTTGAAAACGGCGGCGAAACGTTTGTAAGCATTGTTTTTCATCAAATGAAATCTATAATAAGCATTAATACTAATTCAAAAAATGCTGTTTTTAAAACTATTCCTAAAGGAAAGAAAATTACAATTGTTGCTATTAAATATATCGACAATAAACCTTTTATTGGAATTAAAGAAACAACAACGTCTGCAATAGCAGAAAATAATCTTGCTTTTCAACCCATAACTCTTCAAGGAATAAAAAGTGAAATGGAAAAACTAAACAGATTTGATTAATAATGAAAACACTTTTTAACTATTTTTCCGTTTTATTTTCGATTTGCTGTTTTTCGCAAACCAATGAAAATATTCCAACCAAAAAAGAAATTGTCCATTTTCTGGAAAACATAGAAGTTCCGGGAAAAGAAATCAAAAAAATTGATCGTAAAATTATTCTATGGACCGATTTTGTTATTTATGGAGAACAAAATTTGGAAATAGAAAAAGGTTAAATTATAAGCGGGATTTTGGGATATAAAGCGCTTCAAAAGTACTTTAATCCCGAAGATTTAAAGTTTATTGAAAAACAATATTTAAATCAAAAAGATTCGCTCTGGCAGAAAAACGATTTTAAAAAATTCGACATAACAGATTCGGCAGAACAAAAGAAAATCGTCGAACACAGTAAAAAAGGCAAAAGAATGGGATCATACTATTCGTATTCTTTTTCTGTACCGCTTTTTTCGCTTGACAAAAAATATGCTCTTGTCACAAAGCAATTTTTCTGTGGTATGATGTGTTCAGATCAATGCATTTACGTTTACGAAAGAGATAATCTCTTAAATAAATGGAAAGTCGTTTCAAGCTGGTTTTGCGGGTCTAGTTAGAATTCTAAAATTCCAATTAAAAAAATAAATTCCAAACTCCAATTAAAAAATAAGTTGGAATTTGGAATTTATTTTTTGGATTTTCTATACTCCTATTGGTTTTTTACTTTTTCTTCTTCAAACAATAATTTTATGTTTTCATAAGAATTGGTAAGCGCATCTTTGATTTGCTCTGGGTTTAACCAAGCTACTTTCTCGATTCCTTCTTCAATTTGTCCGTGCGGCGTTCCTTCAAAATCAGAGAACATTTCGAACCAATGTGTGATTTTGAGTTTGTATTTTCCGTTGCGTTTAAAAATGTGATAGGTTTTTTCGAGCTTGTTTGTAATTCTTAATTTTCCAACGCCTGTCTCCTCTTCTACTTCACGCATGGCGGTGTTTTCTATTTCTTCACCCTTCTCGATGCCTCCTTTTGGAAGATCCCATTTACCATTTCTAAAAATAAATAAAACCTCACCTTTCTTATTATATACCAAGCCTCCACCCGCTTTGTTTACGGGAATTTTGGCTTTTAGGGTTTTCATCATTTCACTTTCGTCGGGATGATATAGAATGGCTTTTTGAATTTTATTTTGAAAAATTTTTATAATAAGCTGTTCGATATCAATGCTCTCCAACAAGAACAATTGGAAATCTGTTTCTTTCGAGATTTCATTTGTCAAAAAAAGTGGTTTGTCGTTTACAAAAACTTTATACATTTGTACTATGATTTTTAATAAAGATACTGCCGAAAAAACAGCCGAATTGCTTTTGCAAATAAATGCAATTAAATTGAATCCCGAAAATCCTTTTACATGGGCTTCTGGTTGGAAATCTCCTATTTATTGTGACAATAGGTTAATTCTTTCATTTCCGAGCATCAGAAATTATGTTCGTGATGAATTTGCTAAAAACATCGAAAAACAATTTGGAAAGCCTGATGTCATTGCCGGTGTTGCTACTGGAGCCATTGGAGTTGGTATTTTGGTTGCCGAAAGTTTAGGTCTTCCGTTCGTATACGTGCGTCCTGAACCAAAAAAACACGGCAGACAAAACCAAGTGGAAGGTTTTTTACAAAAAGGACAAAATGTTGTGGTGGTTGAAGATTTGATCAGTACTGGAAAAAGCAGTTTGATGGCTGTAGAAGCTTTAAGAAGTGAAGGTGCTAATATTAAAGGTATGGCTGCTATTTTTACATACGGTTTTGGTGTCGCAGAAGAAAATTTCAAAGAAGCTAATATTGATTTATTCACTTTAAGCAACTACGAAAATCTTCTTGACTTAGCTGTTCAAAAACAATATATAACAGAAGACCAACAATCAACTCTTTTAGAATGGAACGAAAGTCCATCTACTTGGGGACAGGAAGACTAATTTTAGATTTCTGATTTTTGATTTTAGATTTCTGTTCTTTACGAATAGATTTTTGGAACTTGGGATTTAGAAAATTGGAATTTATTTAAAATCCAGCTTTGCGAACTTTGCGTTTATAAAGTCAACTATATATAAAAAAACCTTGCGCCCTTTGCGGTTAAATAACAAAAACAAACAAATATGAACTTAGAAAGTCCAAAAGTTACTGTTCAGAAATCAGCACAGGATTTATTTGATCAACTGACTGATGTAAAGAATTTCGAAAAATTAATGCCAGACAACATCGCTAAATTTGAAGTGACTGGCGAAGACGCTTTTATTTTTGGATTAAAAGGGATGCCGGAAATCAAATTAAAAATGAAAGATAAAATAGCGCCAAACAAAATTGTTTTGGGTGCTGCAAGTGATAAACTTCCGTTTACACTGACTTCAAACATTGATACTATTTCTGATTCAGAAAGTGCGGTCCAATTGTTTTTTGAAGGAGAATTCAACGCGATGATGGCAATGATGGTTAAAGGTCCAATCAGCAAGTTTATCGAAACTCTAGCGAATAATATGCATAAACTTTAATAATGCTCAATTATTAGTTGTGAATTATAAATTTAAAGTCCGGTAAAAACCGGACTTTTTTTTGTTTGCCACAGATTACACAGATTTTAAGGATTATTTTTTTCTATTTGTTTAAGTATACAAATAAACAAGAAACCATTTTAAACTTTTAACCAGTGGTAAAGCAAAAAACTCAGAGTCTTAGCACTTTCGCAACAAACCTCTGTTACTTTGTTACTCTGCCACTTTGCATCTTAGCAACTTAGAAGCTTAAAAAAACCCAATTCATCCTCAGAAAAACACAGTTCAGCCAAATAAATTATTCTTCTTGAAAATTTTGATAGAAGTTTGCTTCATCAACCAAAACAAACTAAACCAAATGGAAGCAGCTATCAAAATTCTAATTTACATTCATGCCTTTTTCGGAGGAATCGGACTAATTACAGGAATCGGAAGTATTGTCGTTAAAAAAGGCAGTAAACTTCATAAACGAATGGGAAAACTATTCTCTATCGGCATGTTGATTAGTTCTCTTATTTCAATTCCGATCTGCTGGATGCCGAAACATCAAAATATATTTTTGTTCTTAATTGCTTTGTTTACCGTTTATCTTGTAATTTCTGGAAACCGCTTTTTGAGCTTTAAATACAAAACCAAAGCAGATTTGACAGACAAATTGATTTCTGGAACTATGCTTTTCTTTTCTGTAATTATGATTTTACTTGGATTGTATTGCCAATTCAGCGGTGTTGCAAACGGAGTTTTATTTACTTTCTTCGGCGGATTCGGATTATATATGACGGTTAAAGATTTTATATTCTTCAAAAGACTTTCTGAAACTAATAAAAATTGGCTTTCAAAACATATCGGAAAAATGATGGGCGCTTTAATCGCATCAATTACCGCTTATATTGTTGCCGGTTTGGGAATCGGAAATTTAATTGCATGGATCACTCCGTCAATTCTTGGAACTATTTATATTATGTATTGGAATAGAAAAATCGATCCGAAAAAGACTTTACAAACGCCTGTTTAATCATTTGTCATAAAAAAATAAGTTTTTTTGCTATAGATTAAATGGATTAAAATAATCTTTAAAATTCATGTAATCTGTGGCAAAAAAACTTAGAATCTCAGCATCTCAAAACCTTAGAAACTTTAGTAAAGCATCTTAACCTCTTTAATTTCAAATTCAGCGACAGAATCATCTTCGAGTAAAACTTGCAGCTTTCCGCTTTTAGAAACACCGTGAATGATTCCCATAAAGTCCTGATCATTATTGTTTCTAAAAGGTGTTGGAATTCCTTTTTTAAATAACATTTTAAAATAATCTTCCCAAAACAGCTGAGATGAGGTTTTCCAAAGCTTAATTTTCTCTTTTAATCTTTCTACGATTAAAACTGCCAGTTCTTCTTTATCAAAAGATTTTCCAGAAATTACTGCCAGCGAAGAAGCATTAGGAAGTTCGCTGTAATCGGTTTGATTAACATTTATTCCGATTCCGACAACTGACACGATTCTGCCATCGCTTTTTATAGTATTTTCGATTAATATGCCAACCAGCTTCTTATTATATGACAGAATGTCGTTTGGCCATTTTATACAGACATTGGGAATTTTTAATGATTTTAAAGCCTCTGAAACTACTAGAGAAACCACTACACTTAAATTAAAAACTTCTTCACTATCAAACAAAAAATCCTTAACCAAAACACTCATTGTTAAGTTTTTACCCGCCTCAGACTTCCATACCCCGCCAACCTGGCCTTTTCCTTTTGTCTGATTTTCAGCCGTTACGATTGTGAAATTCTCCAGTTCGTCTTGGCTTGCCAATGCTTTTAAGAAATCATTTGTAGAATCTATGGCATCGAGTTTGATTAGTTTCATTAGTATAATTTAAATAACTTCGTTTAATATTTTGTTAAGGTTCAAAAATAATCACAAAATTTGGTAACTTTACAAATTCATATAAAATAATTCATGGCGAAAAAGACTATTAATAATGATGTTCTATTGGCGAACATAATCAAAGGGATTGAGGAAGTAAAAGGAAATGATATCGATATTCTTGACTTAAGAGAAATAGATACAGCAGTATGCGATTATTTTGTAATCTGCAATGGTAGCTCAAATACCCAAGTAAACGCCATTGTAAACTCAATTCAAAAAACAGTATCAAAAGACTTAAAAGATAAACCTTGGCACGTAGAAGGAACTGATAACGCAGAGTGGGTTTTAATGGACTACGTACATATCGTTGTACATGTTTTCCAAAAACATATTCGTGAATATTACAACATCGAAAGCCTTTGGGGCGACGCCAAAATAACTACAATCGAGAACAAATACTAAAGAAACTTTCATTAAATGGCTAAAGATAATAATCCCAATCCGAATAAATTTAAAATAAGTCCTTGGTTAATATACACCGCAATACTTTTAGTTTTTTTATTTATAAGTTTTGCTACCGGAGGATCAAGCTTAAGCGAACCTGCGCAATTAACTTCTTCTAAATTCAACACCTTATTAGAAAAAGGCCAAATTGAAAAAGTAATTGTTTACAACAAAGCAGAAGCTGAGGTATATTTAAATGCTGGAGCTCTTAAAGACCCAGCTAACAAAAAAGTAGCTAAAGATATTTTTGAAAGACCTAACAAAGGTCCTCACTATACTTTGGAAATAGGTAACGACCAGATTTTTCAAACTAAATTAGAAAAAGCTGTTGGCGAAGGAAAATTGAAAGATTTTAACTTTCTTCAAAAAAACAACTGGAGCGATATCTTAATCAGTTTACTTCCTATCATCATTATTGTCGGTGTATGGATTTTCATTATGCGTAAAATGTCTGGCGGAGGCGCTGGAGGTGGCGGACAGATTTTCAATATCGGAAAATCTAAAGCTAAGTTATTTGATGAAAAAACAGATATCAAAACTACATTTAAAGATGTTGCTGGTTTAGAAGGCGCAAAAGAAGAAATTCAAGAAATTGTTGAATTCCTTAAAAATCCAGAAAAATATACTAATCTTGGAGGTAAAATCCCGAAAGGAGCTTTACTTGTAGGTCCTCCGGGAACTGGTAAAACTTTATTAGCAAAAGCTGTTGCTGGAGAAGCTCAGGTTCCGTTCTTCTCATTATCAGGATCAGATTTCGTTGAAATGTTTGTTGGAGTTGGTGCTTCTCGTGTACGTGACTTATTTAAACAAGCAAAAGAAAAATCTCCTGCTATCATTTTCATCGACGAGATCGATGCTGTTGGTAGAGCAAGAGGAAAAAGCAATATGTCTGGCGGAAATGACGAAAGAGAAAATACTTTGAACCAGTTACTAACAGAAATGGACGGTTTTGGTACAAACTCTAACGTAATTGTATTAGCTGCAACAAATAGAGCTGACGTTCTTGACAAAGCTTTAATGCGTGCAGGACGTTTTGACAGACAAATTTTTGTTGACTTACCAGACATTCGCGAAAGAGCAGAAATTTTCCAAGTACACTTAAAACCAATTAAAAAGGTTGAAGGTCTTGATTTAGATTTCTTAGCAAAACAAACTCCAGGTTTTTCTGGTGCTGATATCGCTAATGTTTGTAACGAAGCTGCCTTAATTGCTGCAAGAAACAACAAACCTGCTGTAGACAGACAAGATTTCTTAGACGCTGTTGATAGAATCATCGGTGGTCTTGAGAAGAAGAATAAAATTATCACTCCAGAGGAGAAAAGAGCAATTGCAATTCACGAAGCGGGTCACGCTACTGTAAGCTGGATGTTAGAACATGCTGCACCACTTATTAAGGTAACTATTGTACCTCGCGGACAAAGTTTAGGAGCTGCATGGTATTTACCAGAAGAAAGACAAATCGTTAGAACAGATCAAATGTTAGACGAAATGTGTGCTACAATGGGCGGAAGAGCTGCAGAAAAAGTAACTTTTGACAGAATTTCAACAGGTGCTTTAAGCGATTTAGAAAAAGTAACACGTCAAGCTCGTGCAATGGTAACGATCTACGGATTGAATGATAAAATCGGAAACGTTACTTATTATGATTCAAGCGGACAAAGCGAATATAATTTCTCTAAACCATATTCTGATGAAACTGCAAAAATCATTGATGCTGAAATTTCAGAATTAATCGAAGGTCAATACCAAAGAGCAATTCATATTTTAGAAGAAAACAAAGATAAATTAAATCAACTTGCTGATATTCTGATTGAAAAAGAGGTTATCTTTAAAGATGATTTAGAAAACATCTTCGGAAAACGTACTTTTGATAAAAATTTAGAGGAAGTGGTTTCATAAATAATTTACGAAATACGTAATAATTTTTCAAAATCTTAATTCAAAATACCCTTTTGAATTAAGATTTTTTTATCTTTGAACGTTTTCAATTAACATGTAAAGCATTTCATATAAAAAGAATGAATTTTTTCAAAAAAATATTTGGTTCCAGTGAGCCCGCTTCTGACGAAGAACACGAGAGCGAGTATGCAGGAACTTCAGCCCAGAATAGTCATTTATCTTTAGATGAACAATTCATTTTCAATTTCAAGAAAAATGGAGGAAAATTTCTGTATTGTGAAAATACTCAGGAAGTGGCTGAACAATTTGAAAACATTCTAGAAGAAAATGATTGGTTTGAAAATGAAGTTTTATGCTACGAACCGGCGTTATTTCATTTATTAGAAGAGAACAAACTTTTTTACATTGCTCCATCTAAACCAAAATTTTTATTAGCAAGCTGTGAAAATTTAATTGCCGATGAAGGTTCTATTTTATTTTCATCAAAACAAATTAGGCAAAATAAACCAAATGACCTGCCTGCAAATATTGTTATTATAGCTACAACAAGCCAAATCCTGCCAATGAAAAGCGACGGATTGAGCGCTATAAAACGTAAATACGAAAGAGACTATCCAACCAATATCACTACAATAAAATATTTCGAAAAAGCTAAAGAAGAAGATTTTACTCAATACGGAAGTGTTGCTAAGAATCTGTATTTATTGCTTTTAGAAGATCTTTAAGATGAACGAAACACTGAAGAGAACCATTTCTGGTGCTGTTTATATCGCTTTGTTATTAACTTCGATATTGTTTTCTACCGAAAGCTTCATTATTCTTTTTGGGATTTTTTTGATCATCACCATATATGAATTTTGCAATATTGTAAATCTTAATAAAGTCTTTTCAATTCTATTTGGAACACTGGTCTACTCGACCGTTATCTTAATTAGTCATTACAACAAACAGACAACTCAATTTATAAACGATACATTTCAGACTGCCATTAGTTTAGAAACCAATATTAAACAATTGGATTTAATATTACTTGCTATAACTATTGTTGTTTCCATTAAATGTATCATCTTTTTATTTTATGATTCAGTTCAGAAAATAAGCACTTCTTCAAAATATTTATATTTATTAGGATACGTTACACTCCCATTTATATTTATTGTCAAAATATCATTTGGAACCAATGATTATAATCCAAAAATTATTCTTGGCTTATTTATCTTGATTTGGACGAATGATACTTTTGCCTATTTGGTTGGAAAATCAATAGGAAAACACAAATTATTTGAACGTGTATCTCCTAAAAAAACTATCGAAGGTTTTCTTGGAGGAGCAGTTTTCGCTGCTTTTGCCGGATTCTTAATTTCTAAATTTTACATTCAGCCAAAACCAGAATTTAGCAGCATGTCTATTATAATCTGGACAACTATTGCTGTAATTGTCAGCATTTTTGGAACAATTGGCGACTTAATTGAATCCAAATTTAAGCGCATTGCCGGTGTTAAAGACAGCGGTTCTATAATGCCCGGACATGGAGGTATCTTAGATCGATTAGATAGTGTTATATTTGTAGCACCAATTATATTTTTATTTTATCAAATTTTATATTATGTTTCATAAAGAAGGTGGCCCGTCTATTTTATTAGGTACAAGTTTTACTGTAGCTTTACTTTTAATCGCTGATCGATTTATTGATATCTATTGGCTTAGAATGCTTGTTCAAATTGCAGCCGTTGTAATTTTGATTATTATTTTACAATTCTTTAGAAATCCTAAAAGAATTGCAGTAAGAAACAGTGATCATATTCTTGCTCCAGTTGACGGAAAAGTTGTGGTTATCGAAGAGGTTTATGAAGGAGAATATTTTAAAGATAAACGTTTACAGGTATCTATTTTTATGTCGCCGATCAATGTTCACGTAACTCGTTACGCTATGGACGGTATCATAAAATTCAGCAAATACCATCCTGGAAAATTTTTGGTTGCTTGGCATCCAAAAGCGAGCGAGGAAAACGAAAGAACTACTGTAGTTATCGAAAACGAAACTTTTGGCGCTATTTTGTACAGACAAATTGCTGGAGCTTTGGCTCGTAGAATTGTAAACTACGCTCAAGAAGGAATGCAGGTTGTTCAAGGAACTGACGCTGGTTTCATTAAATTTGGATCAAGAGTAGATTTATTTTTACCTTTAGGTACACCAATTAATGTTGAATTAAATCAAAAAGCGATTGGCGGAAAAACAATAATTGCTACGAAAGCATAAATGACTAATAAAGATTTAGATATTCGTTTTGCAGAGGCTGTAGAAACTGCTTTGACAATGACACAAGCCTCACTGCCGCAAGATGTGCAGCTAAGACTTTATGCGTTTTACAAGCAAGCTACTTTTGGAACAGCTGTTTACAATCAATCTGAGAATTTTGATTTAAGAGACGCTTTCAAAACAAACGCATGGATGCAGATAAGTCATATTTCTATTGATGAAGCCAAAGAGAATTACATTGAAATCATCAATTCATTAACATCAAAATAAATAACATTATGAAGAAATACGTTGTTCTTTTTAGCATCTTAACTTCATTTTTACTATTATTTTCTTGTAAAGAGGATAAACTGATCGAAGTTGTAGAAGTTCCTCTGCCAACTAAAGAGGAAAAAATAACTATTGGCTCACCAAATGAAGTTAAAGCCGAGCCTGGTTCTTTTGAAATGACAAAATTAGCATTTGGCTACGATGGTCTGGCTCCTGGAATACGATCTCTTACTTTAGAAACACATTATTCTAAACATTATTTATCGTATACTAATAATTTTAATAAAGAAATCTTATCCACAGAATTTGAAAATATGCCTATAGAGGATATTTTGAAAAAAATGGATATGAATAACGCGAAACTGCGTCAGAATGCAGGTGGTTATTACAATCATACTCTTTATTTCAATATTTTGACACCAAAGGAACAAACTCCAAAAGATACGCTTTCTGGTTCTATCAATAAAGAATTTGGTTCTTTTAACAATCTTACCAATCAGTTTAAAGGACAGGCAGAGAAACAGTTTGGCTCCGGCTGGGTTTGGCTTGTTGTAGATCGTTACGGAAAACTACAAATTACAACAACAGACAATCAGGATAATCCGTTAATGAGAAACGCTTTGATTCCGGGAACGCCAATTATGGGAATTGATCTTTGGGAACATGCTTATTATTTGGATTACCAAAATAGAAAAGGCAGTTATATTGATGCCTTTTATGAACATATAAACTGGGAAAAAGTAAACGAATATTACGTTGAAGCTCTCAAAAAGGTTAAAAAAGTATAAAACAAAAAAGCTGATATAGAATTCTGTATCAGCTTTTTTTTATAACTTAAATATTTATAATTATATAGATATGAAAGATATAGTAAATCGTTTTATAGAAAATCCGCTTTTATCACCCGCAGATTTACCACCAAGCAGCGAAGGTTTAGAGATTACCTGCCTGCTGAACCCTGGTGTTTTTCAGTTTCAAAATAAAATCTGGCTGGCTGTGCGGGTTGCCGAAAGACCAAAACAAATTGAAAACATTATTTCTTTTCCAGTATTAACAGAAACCGGCGCTGTTCAAATTATAGAGATTTTAAAAAATCATCCTGAACTTATTGCAACAGATGCACGCGTCATTAATTATCAAGGACTTGATTATTTGACCACTTTATCTCATATTAGATTGTTATGCAGTGAAGATGGACGTCATTTTTATGAACCTGAAGATTATCCGCATTTGGTAGGCGAAGGAATACTTGAATCTTTCGGAATAGAAGATTGCCGCGTTTCGCTGATAGAAGGCAAATACTACCTGACTTTTACAGCTGTATCAGATAATGGAGTCGGTGTAGGACTGCGAACAACGACCGATTGGAAAACATTTGAGAAACACGGAATGATATTTCCTGCACATAATAAAGATTGTGCAATTTTTGAAGAAAAAATAAATGACCTGTTTTATGCGCTCCATCGTCCGAGCAGTGTTGACTTGGGAGGCAATTACATCTGGATTGCTTCTTCGCCAGACGGCATTCATTGGGGAAATCATAAATGCATTATTAAAACAAGAAAAAATCTTTGGGACAGCAAAAGAGTTGGCGCGGGCGCTGCTCCTATTAAAACAGAAAAGGGCTGGCTCGAAATCTATCATGGTGCCAACGATGCTCACCAATATTGCCTGGGTGCTTTTTTAATGGATCTTGAAAATCCTTTAAAAGTGATTTCGAGAACGGAAGAACCAATTATGTTTCCGAAAACGGATTATGAATTGAGTGGCTTTTTTGGAAATGTAGTTTTTACAAACGGTCATATTATAGAGCCTGACGGAGATACACTAACTGTTTATTACGGCGCTTCTGATGAGTTTGTCTGTGGTGCTCAATTTTCGATAAAAGAAATTCTTTCGCTTTTAAAAGCTGTTTAAAAACAAACGCTGATTAAACTTCTTCGTGATAACGAATCCGTCTAATCAGCGTCAAAATATTTTTATTTAGGAATTAAATTTTAATTTACTTCATAAATAAAAGATTCTGAAGGTGCAATTTTAATTAGCGCCGCTCCTTCTCCGTTTTTTACAGTTAAATAAGTTTTATTTTTTGAATACAGTTGATCTACCAGAACGTAAGAACCGTCTTTTAAATTCCATTTTGAAATAACATCAGCAGGAATTTTCAATTCAAATTCACTTGTTTTATCAGAAGAGAAATTAGCAACAACAACCAATTTTTGTTTTCCAGACCAGCGAACGTATGAATAAATCAAATCATCATAACCCGAATTATTTTGTCTGTTAGCCGATTGGATTTCTTGAAAATTCCCCATCAAGGCATCACTTTTTATAGTGAAGTTTAATAAACGCTTATAGAAATCACGAAGTTGCTTTTCTGAATCTGAAAGTTTTCCGCCGTCAAATTTCCCTTCGTTCATCCAGCGTTGGTGATTTGGAACTCCAATATAATCGAAAATAGATGTTCTCGAATGTTTTCCGAAGCCTGCATCTTCATTACCAGCCTCACCTACTTCTTGTCCAAAATAAATCATTGTTGGCGAAGTGCTTATCGTTGCCGAAACAACCATCAAAGGTTTTCCTCTTTCCGGTGTTCCTGCAAATTCTGCCGACGCCAGACGCTGCTCGTCATGATTATCTAGGAAATGCAGCATATGATGTTCGATATCAGCCATTCTGTTTTGAATTGGCGTTAACTCATCTGGAGATGATTTTCCTCGAATAATATCTTTCAGTTTATCATAAGTCTCCACTTTATCATACAAATAATCCATTTTTCCTAAACGAATGTAATTTCTGTATTCGTTTGGATTATATACTTCAGCAAGCAGGAAAGCATTTGGATTTTTCATTTTGATTGAAGAGTTCATATAACTCCAAAATTCATACGGAACCATTTCTGCCATATCGTAACGGAAACCGTCAACGCCTTTTGCTGTCCAATACAAAGCAATATCTCTAAATTTCTTCCAAGAATCCGGTACATCTTTATCCTGCCAAAAAACAAAATGTTCTTTGTATGATTTTTGATCAAAACCTGCCGGAAGTTCCGGGAAATCTTTTGTTCCGTCGGGGCGAATGCCGTAATTTACCTTAACCGTTTCATACCAATCGTTTTGATCCGGTTTTGCTTTACGTGAACCATTTCCAGTCCATTTTGCAGGATTTTCATCAAATTTGCCATCAACTAAAGGATTTTTTTCTCCATTTAATGGAAGATCTCCGTCAGGAATTTCAAAATGCTGATTCGGAATATAATAGAAATTATTATCTCTTTTATATTCAACGGTTACATCGTCATCGGCTCCAAAATCTTTTACGCCTGCAGGATTGGATTTTCCTTCATACTTACGCGCAATATGATTGGGAACAATATCAATAAGAACTTTTAAGCCCGCTTTGTGTGTACGTGCTATTAAAGCTTCAAACTCCTGAAGTCTATTGGCAGGATTTTCAGCCAAATCAGGATTTACATTATAATAATCTTTCACGGCATAAGGAGAACCAGCGCGCCCTTTTACCACTTCGGGATCATCATTTGAGATTCCGAAAGCGGTATAATCTCGAACCAATGCATGATGAGGAACGCCGGTGTACCAAATATAAGTAACTCCTAAATCTTTAATCTCATGAAGAGATTTGTCTGTAAAATCATTAAATTTCCCAACACCATTTTCTTCAATTGTTCCCCAAGGTTTGTTTGTTGTATTTTTATTTCCAAATAGGCGTGTAAAAACTTGATAAACTACAACTTTTTTATCAGTAGAATGATCCTTTTCTGCTTCACTCATTTTTAAATCTTTTGTCTTACAAGCCGAAAGCAATACCATTGCAGTAATTCCAGCTGTAACTAATCTTTTATTTATCATAAAATCAATTAATAAACTTATCTGTTCCTGTACTTTACAATCATTGATCGTAAAATCAGTTTCTAAATTTAACCTATTTTTTACAATGCAGTGCAGGACGCTTTTGTTTTAACCTTTTTAAATAAATAAAAACCTTTACTACAACGTGGGAGTTGTCGATTTTGTTGAAAAATAAAAGTTTAAGATTTCTTACATCTCGAATGTTAATTACGAATTATAAATTAATGCTAATATGCCTTACAGGTTCTTTCCTTTTTCATAAATTTGACAAAAATTTAATCACTTGAAGAAATCACTCTTTTTTATATTTTGCATACTTACTTTCAGCGTTCAATTTATTGCAGCGCAGGCTAAGAAAACCAAACAGCCAAATAAAGAAATCCATATTCAACATTCAGACTTTGTTGATATTGACGAAGTTCTCGTACCTGATGGGGTACTACTTACGGGAAATGTAAAAGTAGATCATGATGGTGTGGTTTTAACTTGCAACAAAGCTTATATCTTTAAAAAAGAAAATTACCTTAAAGCTTTTGGAAATGTACAGCTGGTTCAGGGCGATACTTTATTCTTAAATAGTAAATATGCTGAGTATAGCGGCGAATTAAAACAAGCTTTTGCAACTGGAGACGCTGTAATGACTTCGCCAGATGCTACGCTTCAAACTGATACTATTCATTTTGACCGTAATCTACAGCAGGTTTTTTACAATTCTAAAGGTACAATTATCAATAAAGACAATACTTTAGTCAGTAAATCAGGAAGGTATTTTGCCAATGAAAAAAAGTTTCAGTTTTTGACGGAAGTTACAATCACAAATCCGAAGTATGTTATAAAATCAAATCATTTGGATTATTACAGTAATTCTGGACATACGTATCTTTTCGGACCTTCAACTATTACCAGTAAAACAAATTATATTTATACCGAAAAAGGTTTTTACGACACAAAGAAAAACCTCGCGCATTTCCTCCGAAAATCTTATATAAAATATGATGATCGAAGAATAGAAGGTGACAGTTTATTCTATAATCGAAATACCGAATTTGCATCGGCTACACGAAATGTAAAAATTACCGATTCTGTAAATAGAGGTGTTGTAAAAGGCCATTATGCTGAACTTTATAAACTTAAAGATTCGATGTTTGTAACCAAAAGAGCTGTGGCAATTAATTTGGTCGAAAATGACTCGGTTTACATTCACGGACAGAAATTATTGGTTACCGGAAAAGAAGGAGAAAGAATCTTAAGGGCTTTTAAAAATGTTCGTTTTTATAAAATTGACATGAGCGGAAAATGTGATTCGATACATTCGAACTCTAAAAGTGCTTTGACAAAACTTATTGGAAATCCGATTTTATGGAATGGAGAAAGCCAGATTACGGGAGATTTGATGCATTTGATCGGCGATAATAAAACTAGAAAAATAGATTCTTTAAAAGTTATCAATAACACTTTTCTGCTCTCTAAAGATACTTTAGGAACAGGTTTTAATCAGGTCAAAGGACTTAATCTCTTCGGAAAATTCCGGGATGGAAAACTGCATGATGTCGACGTCGTCAAAAATACCGAGGTAATTTATTACATGCGAAATGACGCCAACGAATTGATTGGAATTAATAAAAACGTGAGCAGTAAAATCACTATGATTCTTGAAGACAATCAATTACAAGACATTACATTTTATAACAAAGTAGACGGAGATATTTTTCCTGAAGACGAATTGCCCGAGAATGCCCGCAAACTCAAAGGTATGAAATGGCGCGGTGACGAAAGGATAAAATCTAAGGATGATATTTTTACAGCAGAAGAAAATGAACTTAATGATAAATTAATTCAAGAAGGTAAAGACGAAGCCGCTAAAAAAAATGTCCCGATGAAAGTCAGGAAAGAAACCTTGAATTACGACAAAAAGAAACCGGCAGAGAAGAGCAAAAAATAGTATTCAGTTTTCAGTTATTAGTATTCACTAATAAAAATTTACTATTAACTTAAAGCTAATATTCAAAACTTAGAAGCTTAGTATCTTTACAACTTTGCACTTAAAAAAAATGAATCCAGATTTTATAAAATATCAGGCACAAACTTCTCCTTATCCATTAGGAATGGAAGTTTCACATGCCAAAGGCTCTTATATTTACGATACAGACGATAAAAAATATTTAGATTTTGTTGCCGGCGTTTCGGCTTGTACGTTAGGACATCAACATCCACGAGTTAATCAGGCGATAAAAGATCAATTGGACAAATATTCTCATGTAATGGTTTACGGGGAATATTCGCAGAGCCCTGCCGTTCAATATTGCAAATTAATGGCCTCTCTCCTTCCTGAATCTTTGAGCAAAACCTATTTAGTTAATTCTGGAACAGAAGCTATTGAAGGCGCTCTTAAATTAGCCAAAAGAACTACAGGAAGAAGTCAGCTAATTTCCTGTCATAATGCTTATCACGGCAATACAATGGGATCAATGAGTGTTATGGGATTTGAGGAGCGCAAACAAGCTTTTAGACCATTATTGCCTGATGTTGATTTTATTACTTTTAATAATGAAGAAGATTTACAAAAAATAACCACCAGAACGGCTGCTATTTTATTAGAAACGATTCAAGGAGGTGCCGGATTTATCCAGCCAGAAAATAACTTTTTACAAAAAGTTCGTAAACGTTGTGACGAAGTTGGAGCTTTGATGATTGTTGACGAAATTCAGCCAGGATTTGGAAGAACAGGAAAGTTATTCGGTTTTCAAAACTACGATGTCGTTCCTGATATAGTGGTTATGGGAAAAGGTATGGGAGGCGGTATGCCGGTTGGTGCTTTTACAGCTTCTGCAGAGCGAATGGATCTGTTGACTGAAAATCCAAAATTGGGACATATTACGACTTTTGGAGGGCATCCTGTCATTGCGTCAGCTTGTTTGGCTACTTTGCAAGAATTAACTGAAACAAATTTAATGACAGAAGCAATCGAAAAGGAAAAGCTTTTTAGATCGCTTTTGGTACATCCTTTGATTACAGAAGTTAGAGGAAAAGGTTTAATGCTGGCTGCTATGACAGAATCGGCTGAAATTACAAACGAAGTAATCTTAACCTGCCAAGATAAAGGACTGATATTATTCTGGCTTTTATTTGAAGGTTGTGCGATTAGAATTACACCACCGTTAACTATTTCAGAAGAAGAAATCAGAGAAGGATGCAGTATTATTTTAGAAGTGATGGATGATATAATGAAAAGAAAATAAACTAAAATTAAAAGCAGTCACTTTATTTTCAGCTAGATAAAAAAACAAAATTTGAAGTTAATCATTTACGAATAAAAGAGATTTCTTCCCAAAACAGAATAAAAAACGCCATATATTGTTAATTAAATTGTTCAAAACAATTAATTCTCTTTCCTTTCAACATTATTTGGTTGCCTAATTTTATAATAGGCTAATTTCAAAAACACGAAGTATGCAATTAAGCAACGAAGAAGAAGATTATAACCTATCCCTATCCAAATTTGAGTCTATGTTAAAAACTAACAAAGTACTCTTTTTTGATTCTGAAGAATTTGAAGAAATCATTCTTCATTATCTTGACATAGGCAAGGCTAATTTAGCAAAAAAGGCCTTAAAATTGGCTCTAGACCAACATCCAAAATCTACAGGCTTAAAATTAGTACAAGTAGAAATGCTGGTTTACGACGACAAACTCGAAATGGCTGAAAAGCTTTTGAATGAGTTATATGCAATTGAACCCAACAACGAGGAAATCTACATCCAGAAAGCCAATATTTGTTCTAAAAGAGACCAGCATGAAAAAGCAGTAGAATTACTGAAAATCGCACTGCAATACACAGACGATTATGCAGATGTCTACAACTTAATCGGAATGGAATATCTTTTTATGGATAATCTCGAATTGGCGAAAGAAAGCTTTATTAAATGTCTTGAAGAAGATTTAGAAGATCAGTCTGCATTATACAATGTTGTGTATTGCTTTGAGTTTTTAGACCAAAATCACGATGCTATTGCTTATCTAAATCAATATATTGACAGAAATCCTTATAGCGAGATCGCCTGGCATCAGCTTGGACGTCTGCATTATGGCGTAAAAGAGTATGAAGAAGCTATTCGCGCTTTTGATTATGCTACTCTTATTGACGACGAATTTCTGGGTGCTTTTATGGAAAAAGCTAAAGCCTACGAACGTCTAAAAAAATATGAAGAAGCAATTGAAAGTTACAATAGAACGATTGAATTGGATGATGCGACTTCTTATGCGTTACTGCGAATTGGTAAATGTTATGAAAAGCTTGGAAATTTAGCAAAAGCGATTCAGTACTACAATCAGACAGTTCACGAAGATCCACTTTTAGATAAAGGATGGATTGCGATAACTGATTTTCACCTTCGCCAGAAAAACTACCAAAAAGCATTGTTTTTTGTAAACAAAGCTTTGGCTATTGACAATCAAAATCGTTTGTACTGGAAAAGATATGCAACCATTAACAAACAAATGAACTTCTTTGAAGAAGCTGAATTTGGTTATAGAAAAGCAGTTGAATTTGGTGATTATGGTTTAGATACTTGGTTATTTTGGGTTGATATTCTTCAATTTTTAGGAGAATTCGAAAGCGCGATTCAAACTTTATTGCAAGCAACAGAATATTTCCCAGAAGAAAATGAAATCGAATATCGTCTAGCTGGATTATATTTCATGATTCAAGACAATACAAAAGCAAAATTCCACTTGAGCAACGGTTTACGTTTAAACTTTGAAAATTATATCTTGATCGAAGATTTATTTCCCGTAGTCTGGTCAAAAAAAATGGTAAAAAATTATATCGAAAAACACCGCAAATAAGAATGGTTGATATTTTATTAAGAAGACGTTTTGGTTTATTAGGCCGTAATATAAGTTATTCATTTTCTAAAGGTTATTTTACAGAAAAATTTAATCACGAAGTTTTTACAGGAAATAGTTACGAGAATTTTGACATACCAGAAATTAATTATTTTACAGAATTAATAAAAAACAATCCTGATTTAAAAGGTTTAAATGTAACTATTCCTTATAAAGAACAAGTTATTCCTTTCTTAGATAAATTATCCCGAAAAGCTACCTTAATTGGCGCTGTAAACACTATTAAATTTACTAAAAACGGTAAATTAAAAGGATATAACACCGATTATTATGGTTTCAAAAAATCATTAGAACCATTATTAGAACCGCATCATAAAAAAGCACTTATTCTTGGAACTGGAGGTGCTTCTAAAGGTGTAGCTTTTGCTCTTGACGAACTAAATATTCCTTATACATTTGTTTCTAGAGAAGCAAAAGAGAATATCATCGATTATGATTTAATTAATGCAACTACTTTTGATAATTTTCAGATTATCATTAATTGTACTCCAGTAGGAACAAGCCCAAATATAGAGGCTTGTCCAAATCTGCCTTATGAATTTTTCACAGAAAAACATATTGCCTACGATTTGATTTACAATCCGGAAGAGACAACTTTTTTAAGAAAAGCAAAAGAAAAAGGCGCTGTCATAAAAAACGGCTACGACATGCTTATTTTTCAAGCTGAGAAGGCTTGGAAAATTTGGAATAAATAAAAAACACTACACAAAAAATAAAATGTTATAGTATTTTTTTGTATTTTTAAACCACTTACTATTAGGTAGTTATGAAAGAAATACAAATACTTAGCATTTTATTTTTTTTATTTAACAGCCAGCTTTCGGCTCAAGATACTATCGCGTCCTCAAGTCCTTTTTTTAGAACCGCGTTACCATTATTTTCTAAAAACAATTATCTTTTTTGATGAATATTTGGACACTGATAATGGTTCATTTAATACTACACAAGTTCGGGTTATGCTTCCGATCGGAAATAAAGCTTGGAACTTACGTTTTGATCTTCCTTTTATTTCTGCCAATACAAATTCTATTAACAAAACTGCCATCGGAGATGTAGGCATGGGAATCAGTTATATTCCTTATTTACAAAAGAACAATGGCGTTGCTTTTCGAGCACGCGTTTATGCGAATACGGCAGCAGATCCAAACTTTGGAACCGGAAAATGGGTTTTTATGCCTGCCGTAGTGTACGGAAAATATTTTTTAAAAAAGAAATTCTTATGGCTTTCTACTTTAGAATATCAAGGAAGTTTTGCTGGTGCAGACGAAAGAAGTGATATTAGTGTGACTGTTTTTGACAATGTCTTTCTACATTTTTTCGGCAAAAATTGGATTGCTTCAGATGTTGCTTTTAGATATAATACAACGTTAGAAGCATTTCAAAATAATTGTTATATAGAATTTGGACGAAAAATAACGCCTGCAAATTTAGTTTATATTCATCCCAGTGCTGGTTTTGGAGGAGGGAAAACCTATAATTTTGGTGTAGAAGCAGGTATTTTGGTATTATTTTAAATTGAATTAATGTCTAAAAAAAAGCAATTATTTCGAATCTTCTTTGAAAGAACCTTCAAAAAAGCAGCAATTTAAAATTTTTATATACTGCAGCAAATCAGTAAAAAAACATTCAACACATCTTTAAATAATCGCAAAGAATAAGAATTTCGTCGTAAATTGCGGTATAAACAAACGAATTATTTTGTAGTTAACGCCACCTTTACTATCTTTCGCACTGTTTAAAATAAAAACCTTATACATTTTTAAGATGTTAGAAGAAAAGAATGACAACCTGCAAGAGGCAGACGGAAAAAATGGAATCGAAATAACAGATTCTACATCAAATGACAGTATTGAAGTATCTGACACTTCTGCAACAGCGGAAAACACTGTTGAATCATCAGAAGAAAAAGAAATAGATACTGATGCAAATCATCAATCTGCATTAGATGCAATCAATAATTCAAACGCTGAAGAAAGTGAAGACGAAACACTGAAAGAACGTCATGACATTCCGATGCAGGATTATAACACTTTTCCTTTAGATGCCCTTGTTTCTGAATTGAAAAAACTAATCGATACAGATAAAATAATGTCTGTAAAAGATCATATTGAAGAAATTAAAAAAGCCTTTTTACTGCAATATCATCATTTAATCGAAGAAAAAAAGGAAGAATTCAATGCTTCAAATCAAGATCCAAATGAAGAGTTTGAATATCATTCTCCGCTAAAATCTAAATTCGATGAATACTATAATGTATTTAGAGAAAAAAGAAATGTTCATTTTAAACACTTGCAGACAAATTTAAAGTCAAATTTAGAAGAGCGTCTTGCGATCGTAGAAGAATTAAAAGAACTGATCAATCCGCAGGAAAATATCAAAGACACTCTTAAGCATTTTAACGATTTAAGAGAAAGATGGAAAAATGCTGGTGCAATCCCAAAAGATAAATACAATCACGTTTGGAATAACTACCACTTTCATGTAGAAAATTTTTATGATTATCTGCATTTAGATAGAGAAGCGAGAGATTTAGATTTTAAACATAATTTAGACCAAAAGCAAAAAATTATTTCTAGAGTTGAACAATTAGTAGACGAAACTGACATCAACAAATCGTTCCGTGAGTTACAGGATTTACACAGAATCTGGAAAGAAGATATTGGCCCTGTTTCTAAAGAGCATCGTGATGTGATCTGGAATAAGTTTAGCGAATTAACTAAAAAAATTCATGATAAACGCGAAGTTCTTTTTGAAAATCAAAGAGCTGGCGAACAACAAAATCTTGAAATCAAAAAAGAAATTATTGCTAAAATAGAGGTTTTAGGTACAGAAAAAGTAAATTCTCACTCTCAATGGCTGGTACAAATTGAAAAAGTAGAAGCTTTACGTAATGAGTTTTTTGCTGCTGGCAAAGTTCCTTCTGATGTAAATGAAGAAACTTGGGCCGCTTTTAAAACTGCTGTACGAAATTTTAATGCCTTTAAAAATTCGTTTTACAAAGACATTAAAAAAGATCAAAACGATAATTTAAATAAAAAGTTAGCGCTGGTTGCAAAAGCAAAAGAGTTACAAGAAAGTACCGATTTTTCGTCTACTACTCCAATCATGAAGCAAATTCAGGAAGAATGGAAGCAAATTGGACACGTTCCGAAAAAGTATTCTGATAAGATCTGGAAAGAGTTTAAAGATGCCTGCAACCATTATTTTGATAAATTAAAAGAACATAAATCTGAAGAAAACGGCGAAGAAGTTGCCGCTTTTGATAACAAAAAAGCTTATTTAGACGTAATAAGAGCTTTCGAGTTAACTGGAGATCACAAAACAGATTTAGATGCCATTAAAGCGCATATAGAAACTTGGAAAGGCTACGGAAAAGTTCCGTTTTCTAGACGTCATATCGAAGGTAAATTCAATAAAATCCTGGATGCCCTTTTTGAAAAATTAAGTTTAAGCAAGAAAGAAACTGAAATGATGCGCTTTTCAAACCGTATTGATTCTCTTTCAGACAGCAATGATACGCGTAAATTAGATAATGAAAAGATTTTTATTATGCGTAAGATTGAAGAAGTTCAGAATGAAATCTTCCAATTAGAAAATAACATTCAGTTTTTCACTAATACTAAAAACGCTAAAAAAGAAAACTCCATAGTTCTTGAAGTACGTAAAAACATTGCGGTTCATAAAGAAAGTCTCCAAGTTTGGAAAGATAAATTAAGACAGCTTCGAAATTTAAATCAAGAATAAAGACAAAAGTCTAAATTTTTAAATTCCAAATTCCAATTCATTATACGCAATTGGAATTTGGAATTTTATTTTTTTTACCATTTTAAAAAGGCGCAATGAATCTTCATTGCGCCTTTTTTTATGTGAATTTACTTTTGAGTTACAATTTGATAAAACAAAAATGTAAAATATTGGCTATATTTGAGTTACGAATAACAAACCAAGAGAATTAAAATACAATTCAATTATTAATTTTAATAACTAAGAAAATGAAATTTACAAGAAAAGCACACGCTAACTGGCAAGGAACCGGCATGGAAGGCAAAGGAACGATCAGTACACAAAGTACAACTCTAGACAATGCTCAGCTTTCGTTTAAAACAAGATTTGCTGACGGTGTAGGTACAAATCCAGAAGAGCTTGTTGCAGCAGCTCATTCGGGCTGTTTTACGATGCAGTTAAGTTTTCTGCTTAATGAAGGCGGTTTTACAGCAGACGATTTGACAACTGAAGCAACAGTAACCTTTGAAGATGGCACTATCACACTGATTCATTTAGACTTAAAAGGTAAAGTTCCGTCTATTTCTGCTGAAGAATTTGCTGCAACTGCTGCAAAAGCCAAAGAAATATGTCCTATTTCAAAACTTTTAAATACAACTATTACTTTATCGGCTGAATTGATATAATCAAAAAGTTAAGACATAAAAAAACCAAGGTTATCAGCCTTGGTTTTTTTATAGATTTAATCTCTAAAATTACATTTTTGCTTTTACAGCTTTTGCTTCAGCAGTCATTTCAAGAGCATTGTAAACTCCGATAAGAGTTTTTGCAATATCTTCGTTTTTAGGATCTAATTCGTTTGCCTTTTTAAGTGACGGAATTACGCTTTTAAATACGTTTTCTCTCTTAAGTTTCAACTCGTCATAACGCTTCATATCTTTTGCTGAAGTTCCTAATTTATTCATTTCATCAATGATTGGTTTTTCAGCTTCTAATTTGATAACTGCTAAATTGATGTAAGCATTTGCATAATTAGGATCAATTTCAATTGCTCTAGCATAGTATTTTTCAGCATCTGCATTGTTTTTAGCACCTGCACTAATAACACCTAAATTAAATACTAAATCAGCATTGTTAGGATCTTTTTGCAAAGCTTCTCCAACTAATTTTTTGTAAGTATCATAGTCTTTAGTCTCTAAGTACAAGTTAGCTTCTGTCAACAATAAAGAACTGTCTTCTGGGTTTGCTTTTCTAGCGTCAGAAATTGCTTTTTTAGCTTCTTCAGTACGTCCTTTTTGAACTAAGATTAATGCTAAGTTTTTGTAGATCTCACCTCTTTTAGAAGGAATAACTTCTGTTTTAGGTTTTTCGTGAGTTCCTAATTTAACTGCTAAATCTCTATCTTTAGCGTTAGAGAATCCAACTTCGTTTTCAGTACCTTTTTCAAAAGCTGTATAAGAAGTACCTTTACCTGAATAATTTATTTTTTTCAATTCCTCGTACATGTTCAATGCAAGATCAAAATCTTGTCCATTTACCGCTGTAGAAGCTGCGTAATATAAATTAATAGTATCGTTTTTATCCAACAAGTAAGCATCATATAATTTTTTTGCTCCTTCAGAATTCTTGTTTATTTTAGAATCAGCAATTGCAGAATTAATTAATTTTCCTTTAATATCTGTAATTGAAGTTGCAGCTTGAGTAGAATATTTTTGTTTACCAGAAGCTTTTTCTACATCAATTAATTTTTTGTAATTCTCAGCAGCTAAAGATAAATTTTTACTTTCTTCTACTTTTTTGTTTGCAAGATCTAAATAAGCATTTCCTTTTACAAAATAAAATTGAGCCTGCTCAACATCTTTTGCATTTGCTACCATATTTTCAGCGTCATTCAAGATTGAGATTGCACCTTGAGCATCGCCTCCTTTTAAAGCTTTTTCAGCACTTTTAATTTGATCTTTTTGAGCAAAAGTTGCCATTGAAATCATTAATGCTGAAGCAAGTATTACATATTTACTTTTCATAGTGGTTTATTTGTATTTAATTTTCCTTTTTATTTATTCTTCAGATTCTTCCTCATCAGATCCAGCATCATCTTCATCTTCGATTACTTCATCATCAGAATCATCCTCTTCTTCTGTTGTTCCTTCGTCTTCAAGAACTTCCATATCTGGTTTTACCCTTTCAATTGTAGATTCGATTACGTTTCCGTCTTCGTCAACCACAACTTCTTCCGCATCATCTTTCATTACTGTTGTAACGGCAGCGATAGAATCTTTTCCTTTCAGGTTAATCAATCTAACACCTTGCGTAGCACGTCCCATAACACGTAAATCTTCGATTGCCATTCTGATTGTTAATCCAGATTTATTGATAATCATTAAATCATCAGCATCTGTTACAGCATTGATAGAGATTAATTTACCTGTTTTGTCAGTAATATTAAGTGTTTTAACACCTTTACCTCCACGGTTTGTAATTCTATAAACATCTTCTCCATCTTCATCAACTAATTTGGTACGTTTACCGTATCCGTTTTCAGTCACTACCAAGATTTGAGATTCTGCAATATCGTTTTTGTCAACAGTCACCATTCCGATTACTTCATCAGAATCATCTTTTAAGGTAATACCACGAACTCCAGAAGCTGTTCTTCCCATCGGACGTGTTTTTGTTTCTTCAAAACGAACTAACTTACCAGATTTAACTGCCATAATAATTTGGCTTTCTCCGTTTGTTAATTGTGCTCCGATTAACTCATCACCTTCTTTAATTGTAATAGCGGCAACTCCATTTGCTCTTGGTTTAGAATATTTCTCTAAAGAAGTTTTCTTAACCTGGCCTTTTTTAGTCACCATTACAAGATTATGTGTATTGATATAATCTTTATCTTTTAAGTCTTGTGTACAAATGAAAGCTTTTACTTTATCATCGCTTTCAATATTCACAAGATTCTGAATTGCTCTACCTTTTGCGGTTTTACTTCCTTCAGGAATTTCATACACACGCATCCAGAAACATTTACCTTTCTGGGTAAAGAACATCATGTATTGGTGGTTTGTGGCTACAAACATATGCTCTAAGAAATCTTGATCTCTTGTTCCAGCACTTTTTTGTCCAACTCCTCCTCTATTTTGTGTTTTATATTCTGTAAGGTTTGTACGTTTGATATAACCTGCGTGCGAAATTGTAATGACAACATTTTCGTCAGCAATTAAATCTTCGATACTAACATCTCCTCCAGAATATTCAATTTGAGAACGACGCTCATCACCGTATTTATCACGGATTTCAGCAAGTTCTTCTTTAATAACATCTGTTCTTAAATTAACATCTGCAAGCAAAGCTTTTAAGTGCTCGATTAATTTCATTAATTCATCAAACTCAGCTCTTAATTTATCTTGCTCCAGACCTGTCAACTGACGCAAACGCATCTCAACAATGGCACGAGCCTGAATATCTGATAATTTAAATCTTTCGATTAATTTCTCTCTGGCTTCATCTGTATTTTTAGATCCTCTTATTAACGCAATTACTTCATCGATATTATCAGAAGCAATAATTAATCCTTCTAAAATATGCGCTCTTTCTTCCGCTTTGCGCAATTCAAACTGAGTTCTTCTAACTACTACATCATGACGGTGCTCAATAAAGTAGTGAATCATATCTTTTAGATTCAACAATTGAGGACGTCCTTTTACTAATGCAATATTATTTACACTGAAAGAAGATTGTAATTGAGTGTATTTATATAAGGTATTCAAAACTACGTTTGGCGTAGCATCACGTTTCAAGATATAAACGATACGCATACCGGTTCTATCCGATTCGTCACGGATATTGGCAATACCTTCTATTTTTTTATCATTAACCAAATCAGCCGTACGTTTGATCATTTCGGCTTTGTTAACTTGATAAGGAATTTCAGTTACGATGATACATTCTCTTCCGTCAACTTCTTCAAAACCAACTTTAGCACGCATTACAATACGTCCTCGACCAGTTTTGAAAGCTTCACGAACACCTTCGTATCCATAAATAATACCTCCTGTTGGAAAATCAGGAGCTTTGATGTGAGACATTAATTCGTCTACTTCGATATCATTATTATCAAGGTATGCTAAAGTACCATTGATAACTTCAGTTAAATTGTGTGGCGGCATGTTTGTCGCCATACCAACTGCAATACCAGTTGCTCCGTTTACTAATAAAGTAGGAACTCTTGTAGGCATTACTTTTGGTTCATATATTGTATCGTCAAAGTTTAATTGAAAATCAACTGTTTCTTTTTCGATATCTGCCATAATTTCTTCCGAAATCTTGCGCATTCTAGCCTCAGTATAACGCATTGCTGCAGGGCTGTCGCCATCGACAGAACCAAAGTTACCTTGACCATCAACTAATAAATAACGCATACTCCACTCTTGAGCCATACGTACCATTGCGTCATAAACAGATGTATCACCGTGCGGGTGATACTTACCCAGAACCTCCCCTACAATTCTCGCAGATTTTTTATGGGCAGATCTTGAAGTTACACCTAAATCATACATTCCGTACAGCACTCTTCTGTGTACTGGTTTCAAGCCATCTCTAACATCAGGAAGTGCTCTCGATACAATTACTGACATCGAATAATCGATGTAAGCAGATTTCATTTCATCCTCTATGTTAATGGGAATTAACTTTTCTCCTTCAGACATAAGTTGTTATATTAAATAATTATATTAGTTTCAAAGCGTGCCAAGATACGTTTTTTTGAAGATTTTTCCGCTGTTTCCGCATACTAATTTCAATGATTTATTAACAACTTTTATTGGAGTTTTAGTTAATAAATTAAGCGTTTTTTAACGCTTTTATTGTCTTTTTTTTCGTCTATTAGCTGTCAGGAGTTCTTGAAGGGTACGGTTTTTGTTTTTAAAACTGTAATTCATTAAATTTACAATACCAATTATATATTATGGATGATAATTTTTCACCAAGAGTAAAAGATGTTATTACGTACAGTAAAGAAGAAGCCTTACGTTTAGGGCACGACTTTATTGGTACCGAACATCTTATGCTGGGCATTTTAAGAGATGGTAACGGAAAAGCTATTCATATACTTAATAACCTGGCAGTCGATTTAGACCATTTACGCAGAAAGGTAGAAGTACTGAGCCCTGCTAATTTGGGCGTTGAAGTAAATGCCGAAAAGAAGAATCTTCATCTTACCCGACAGGCCGAAAGAGCCCTGAAGACGACCTTCTTAGAAGCTAAAGTATTTCAAAGCTCATCAATTAGCACCGCACACTTGCTTTTATGCATTTTGCGAAACGAAAACGATCCAACAACCAAGCTGTTGAATAAACTAAAAATAGATTATGACATAGCTAAAGAACAGTATTTAAATATGACTCCAAACGAAGAAGAATTCTTAGAGAACTTGCCTAGAAACGAATCATACAATGACGATTCAGGACAAGATGACAGTTTAAAAGAAAGTAGTTTTAATAATCCCGCCAATAAGTCAAACAAAAAATCTAAAACTCCGGTATTAGATAATTTTGGGAGAGATTTAACAGAAATGGCAGAGGAAGGAAAACTAGATCCAGTGGTGGGACGCGAAAAAGAAATTGAGCGTGTTTCACAGATTCTAAGCCGAAGAAAGAAAAACAACCCGCTTCTTATTGGAGAACCTGGAGTTGGTAAATCTGCTATTGCAGAAGGACTTGCTTTACGTATTATTCAAAAGAAAGTATCACGTATTCTTTTCCACAAACGTGTTGTCACACTTGATCTTGCAAGTTTAGTTGCAGGAACAAAATACAGAGGACAGTTTGAAGAAAGAATGAAAGCAGTAATGAACGAGCTTGAAAAAAATGATGACATCATCCTTTTCATTGACGAAATTCATACTATCGTCGGTGCAGGTGGCGCAACAGGTTCGCTTGATGCTTCAAATATGTTTAAACCAGCTTTAGCAAGAGGCGAAATCCAATGTATTGGCGCTACTACTCTTGATGAGTACAGACAATATATTGAAAAAGACGGTGCTTTAGAAAGACGTTTCCAAAAAGTAATTGTTGAACCAACTTCTGTTGAAGAAACAATCGCGATTTTGAACAACGTAAAAGACAAATACGAAGATCACCACAACGTAACTTATACTCCAGAAGCAATTGAGGCTTGTGTTAAATTAACAAACAGATATATGTCTGAGCGTTTCTTACCAGACAAAGCCATCGATGCTATGGATGAGGCTGGATCTCGTGTACATATTACCAATATTGATGTTCCGAAACAAATTTTGGATCTTGAACGTCAATTAGAAGAAGTTCGTGAGCTTAAAAATATGGTTGTTAAAAAACAAAAATATGAAGAAGCTGCTAAACTTCGTGATGATGAAAAACGTATCGAAAAAGATCTTGCTGTTGCTCAAGAACAATGGGAAGAAGATTCTAAAAACAACAGAATTGAAGTTACAGAAGACAATGTTGCCGATGTAGTTTCGATGATGACTGGAATTCCTGTTAACAGAATTGCACAGACAGAAAGCAACAAATTAGCCAAATTACCTGAATTGATTCAGAACAAAGTAATTGGACAAAATGAAGCAGTTCTTAAAATTGCACGTTCTATTCAGCGTAACAGAGCCGGACTTAAAGATCCTAACAAACCAATTGGTTCGTTCATTTTCTTAGGTCAGACTGGTGTTGGTAAAACACAACTAGCAAAAGTATTAGCAAAAGAATTATTTGATTCTGAAGACGCATTAGTTCGTATCGACATGAGTGAATACATGGAGAAATTTGCGATCTCTCGTTTAGTGGGAGCGCCTCCAGGATACGTTGGTTACGAAGAAGGAGGTCAATTGACTGAAAAAGTTCGTAGAAAACCATATTGTGTAGTGCTGCTAGACGAGATCGAAAAAGCACACCCAGATGTATTCAATATGATGCTTCAGGTTCTTGATGACGGATATTTAACAGATAGTTTAGGTCGTAAAATTGACTTTAAAAACACTATCATCATCATGACATCTAACGTTGGTGCACGTCAATTGAAAGATTTTGGACAAGGTGTTGGATTCGGAACTGCTGCAAGAACAGCTCAAGCGGATGAAAACTCAAAAAGCATTATCGAAAACGCTTTGAAGAAAACTTTTGCTCCTGAATTCTTAAACAGAATTGATGATGTAATTGTGTTTAATGCACTTGAAAAAGCTGATATCGATTTGATTATCGAAATCGAATTGAAAAAATTGTATTCTCGTATTGCTGAGTTAGGTTATAATTTACGTTTAACAGACAAAGCAAAAGCATTTATTGCAGAGAAAGGTTTTGACAAACAATTTGGTGCAAGACCTCTTAAAAGAGCAATTCAGAAATATGTTGAAGATTTATTGGCAGAAGAAATCATTACTTCAAAAATTCATTCAGGTGACGAAATCTTAATGGATTTAAAAGATGATTCTCAAGAACTTTCAGTAGAAATACACAAAGCCGAAGAGCCGACAAATCAATAAATTAGTCAAAATTTATAACAAAAATAATTTACCCGTTACGTTTTCATAACATAACGGGTATTTTTTTTGAATAAATCATTATCTTTAGTAAAAGCAAATAGCTATTTTTGAATTTCAATTCTATAAAATAAAAAACAAAGTATGCTTCAAAACAAAGTCATTTTAGGCAGCGAAGAATGGTGCTCATTTCCAGAACTTGGAATCCCGACAATTAAAGCTCGTGTCGATTCTGGTGCCAAAACTTCGGCAATGCACGCTATAAACATAGCTCCTTTTATTAAAAATGATGCGAACTGGGTAAAATTTGATATAAACCCAATTCAAAATAATATTAAAACGATAATTCACGGTGAAGCGCCGTTGGTTGATAAAAGAATTGTAAAAAGTTCTAGCGGTTTTAGAGAACATCGTTATGTAATTCAGACAAGTTTAAAAATTGGCGATGCAAAATGGCCGATCGAAATGACATTGACGAATCGCGATTCTATGGGGTTTAGAATGCTTTTAGGACGCGAAGCTATGAGCGGAAGGGTTTTGGTTGATCCGGAACAAAAATATCTTTTAGGACAGCCTACCCCAGAATCTCTTAAAGAACTTTATCAAAACTCAGAAAAAGCAAAAACTGGTCTGCGAATTGGACTTTTAGCCAGTAATCCGGAATTATACAGCAACAAAAGAATCATGGAAGCCGGCGAAATGCGCGGCCATGAAATGCATTTCCTAAACATCAAGGAATGTTACATGAAACTCGATGCCAAAAAACCAGAGATTCATTACAGAGGCGGAAAAATCTTAAATGAGTTTGATGCGATTATTCCAAGAATCCGTCCAAGCATTACATTTTACGGCTGTGCATTAACACGTCAGTTTGAAGCTTTGAAGGTTTTTGTTTTAAACTCCGCTACAGCGATAACACAATCTCGCGATAAATTATATTCACTTCAATTATTATTGAATAGCGGTATCGACATTCCAACAACTGGATTTGCCAATTCTCCACTCGATACAGACAATTTAATTAAAATGGTGGGTGGTTCTCCCTTAATTGTCAAATTATTAGAAGGAACGCAAGGAAAAGGCGTTGTTTTAGCTGAAACTAAAAAAGCGGCAGAAAGTGTTATCAATGCTTTTAAAAGCTTAAATGCCAATATTTTAGTTCAAGAATTCATCAAAGAAGCCAACGGAAAAGACATTCGTTGTTTTGTTATTGACGGAAAAGTAGTTGCGGCGATTCAGCGCGAAGCTATGCCGGGCGAATTTAGAGCCAATATACACCTTGGCGGAACGGCTTCAGTAATCAAAGTAACTGCCGAAGAGAAAAAGATCGCTATTAAAGCCGCAAAAGCAATGGATTTGAAAGTTGCTGGAGTAGATATTATTCGTTCTTCTAAAGGTCCGTTATTGCTTGAGGTAAACTCTTCTCCAGGTCTTGAAGGAATTGAAGGCGCAACTAATAAAGATGTTGCTGGAGAAATGATTAAAGCAATCGAAAAGAATTTTAAATTATAATTAAGTTCATTTAAACTTAATAACACATAAATATTTTAGCAGCTTTGTCAAAGTTTTAAAACTTTGGCAAAGCTTTTTTATTTAACTTTAAACCTATTGGATGTAATGCTAATTTAAAAATACAACTTTGAATAAAATAGTACGCTGATAAAACGGATTTACTTCGTAAAAACGCGAAAAAAAACTGATTCTTTTTGATTCTTTATATAAATCCGTTTTTTTTTCCGCGTTTTCGTGATAACGAATCTGTTTAATCTGCGTCAAAATTTATACTATTTTAAATACACCCAATGGGTTAACTATAAAATAAAAAAACATGACTTTTCCGTATTTAGATATTGTTTTAAGAAGTATTGCTGTCTATTTTTTTATGACAATCGCGCTCCGCGTATTCGGAAAAAAAGAGCTTTCGCAATTAAATACCGCTGATGTTATCCTGATTTTATTAATCAGCAACTCTGTGCAAAATGCAATGGTGGGACCAGACACCAGTTTAGTTGGCGGATTAGTTGCTGCTTTGGTTTTATTTATCATTAACTTCATTATAAAAAAACTCATTCACAAATATAAAGTCGTTGGCGACCTATTATTAGACAAACCTCAAGTTCTAATACACGATGGAAAATTGGATTTTAAAACCTTAAGTAAATTAGATATCTCTGATGAAGAATTAAAAGAAGCCATGCGAGAACACGGAATTGAATTTTTTAAAAACGTCAAATTAGCAATGCTCGAAATCGATGGAACAATCAGCATTATTTCTGAAGATAAAAAAAACTTAAAACAAACTCATTACAAGCGCAGACACAATCGCAAGAATCTGCAGAAGTTTTAAAACGAAAAAAGCCGATTTCAAATTTGAAATCGGCTTTTTTATATGTTGGTAAATGAAAATTTATAAATTCACATTATTTAATAAAAACACTTAAGATAAAGTAAACTAAACCTGCCAATAAAGCTGAAATAGGAATAGTTAAAATCCAAGCCCAGATTAAGCTTACTGTTACTCCCCATCTTACAGCAGATACACGTTTTGTTAATCCAACCCCGATGATAGATCCTGTAATAGTATGCGTTGTACTTACTGGAATTTTTAAGTGCTCTGTAAAGTAAAGCGTCAAAGCTCCAGCAGTTTCAGCAGCAACTCCTTCAAACGAACTTACTTTAGTGATTTTAGAACCCATTGTTTTTACAATTTTCCATCCTCCGCTTAAAGTTCCTGCAGCAATTGCAGAATAACAAGCTAAAGGAATCCAACTTGGCATTTTAAAAGCTCCGTCTTCTGAAGGAAGAGCAACGTCCAGCCAAGGATTCATATGAACACCAGGATTTGTATTGATATAAACAACAACCGCAGCTGCAATAATTCCCATTACTTTTTGAGAATCATTTCCTCCATGTCCTAAACTAAAAGCTGCAGAAGAAAGTAATTGCATTTTTTTCAAAGCAGCATCAGCCTGGTGTAAATTTAAACTACTAAATATTAAGCAGAAACCACTAACCGTTAATACTATAAATGCAACTAGAAGCCATTTAATATTATGTGGTTCTAATGCTACGCTCCAAAATTCCGAAGATGCAAAACGAGGTTTATGTCCGTCTTTTATAATTTCTTCATAAGGAATCATTTGAGTGTAAACAAACCAAATAGTTGCAAGCATTAAAGCAACAGTAAATATTTTTGGTCCGATACTTTTGCGTGAAGCATTTAAAAGCCAAATAGAAATTAAATACGACGCTAAAGCTCCTAATAACGGGGCTAAAACAATAAAAGCAATAATAATAAGAACTCCTGAGGGCATACCTCCATCTTTACCAGCCTTGTACCAACTTACTATATCGTACCAATGATGAGTTACTCCTTCTGCATCAACATATCCTGAGAAACCATGAACCGCTATTGCATGTGCAACGGCAGCTCCCGCAAAACCACCAATTAAGGTATGAGAGGAACTAGAAGGAATTCCGAGCCACCAAGTCAATAGATTCCAGCATATTGCAGCGATAACTCCTGCTAAAATTACTACCAAATCTATTTGCATTGTGTCGGCTGTTTTAGCTACAGTATCTGCAACACCAAAACCGAAAACCCAATAAGCCAGAAAGTTAAAAAACGCTGCCCAAAGTACCGCCTGAAACGGCGTAAGAACCTTTGTGGCCACAACTGTAGCAATAGCATTTGCTGCATCATGAAAACCATTGATGTAATCAAAAATTAAAGCTAATACTATAATAATTATAAGTATAGTCATAAATTATAACTTCAGAATGAAATAAATTAAATTAAGAGTGTTTTACAGAAATTGATTCTAATATATTAGCCACACTCTTACATTTGTCTGTAGCAGATTCTAGAACAGACAATACTTCTTTATACTTAATAATATTTTTAGCGTCAGTTTCGTTTTCGAAGATCTCGAAAACTGCTTTATTATAAACGTTATCCGATTTGTTTTCAAGCTTGTTAATTCTTGCACACGCATCTTTAATAACCTTAAAATTCTTTAAATTTCTCAACTCTTTTACAGCGCTGTCAATGTTTTGACAAGCTTCAAGGTTGATTTCTGTCATTTTTCGGATAGATTTTGTAATCTTATCTACTTGATATAATCTCATACGGCTAGATGCACCGTGAAGGTAATCTGCAACGTTATCAATTGAAGTAATTAAAGTGTGAATATCTTCTCTATCAAATGGAGTAATGAAGTTTCTGCTCAACTCTAAGTTAGTCTGACGCGTAATATCTTCTCCTTTTTGTTCTAATTCGTCAATCTTCTGAAAAAGAATTTCTCTTTCTTTTAATGGTAAATTTACAGCTTCGTGTAAGTTAGAAGCTAATTCAATTAAATTGCTTGAAGCCTCTTCAAAAAGTGGAAAGAATTTTTTGTCTTTCGGCACTAAAAATTGGAAAATACTGTTTATTGACATTTGTTTATTTTTGATAGTGCAAAATTACTTCAATAATGTTTTACAATGTTAAGCCATTGTTAACAAATCGTTTTCTATTTGAAAACTAGACAAGAACGAAATGGTCTTTTCAATATCATAATGTAAGATTCTATCTTCTTTAACCAATGGCACCACTTCTCTGTAACTGCTCAAAAACATTTCGATAAAGTCACTCGATTTTAAAGGTTCTCTATAAGCAATAGCTTGTGAAGCATTTAACAATTCGATGGCTAAAATTCGCTCTAGATTATCCATAACCTTCAAAGCTTTTGTAGCGCCGTTCGCCCCCATACTTACGTGATCTTCCTGACCATTACTAGAAACAATACTGTCAATACTTGCAGGCGTAGCTAATTGTTTGTTTTGACTAGCAATACTCGCAGCAGTATATTGTGGAATCATAAATCCTGAGTTTAAGCCTGGATTATCAACCAAAAATGCCGGAAGATTACGTAACCCAGAAATTAACTGATACGTTCTTCTCTCCGAAATACTTCCTAATTCTGCCAAAGCAATTGCCATAAAATCTAAAGCCAAAGCCAAGGGCTGCCCGTGGAAATTGCCACCAGAAATAATCTGATCGGCTTCAATAAAAATATTTGGATTATCGGTAACTGAATTAATTTCTGTTTTGAATACTTTTCGAACATAATCAATCGCATCTTTTGAAGCACCGTGAACCTGCGGCATACAACGGAAAGAATACGGATCCTGAACGTGTTTCTTTTGTTGTGTGATAATTTCACTTCCGTCCAAAAATTCATTTATTCGCTGTGCTGTGACAATCTGCCCTTTGTGTGGACGTATATAATGTATCAATTCGTTAAAAGGTTCGATTCTTCCATCAAAACCTTCCAGCGAAATAGTTCCGATTAAATCTGCCAAATACGAATATTTATACGCTTTCAATAAAATATGAGCTCCATATGCGCTCATAAATTGAGTTCCATTCAATAATGCCAAACCTTCTTTTGACATTAAAACAATTGGTTCCCAATTAAAATGTTTTAAAACTGAAGCAGAATCCATTCTTTTTCCTTCAAACAAAACTTCACCTTCACCCAATAATGGTAAAGACAAATGTGCCAAAGGCGCCAAATCTCCAGAAGCTCCAAGAGATCCTTGTGTATAAATGATCGGCAGAATATCATTATTATAAAAATCGACTAAGCGCTCTAAAGTTTTTAGCTGAACGCCCGAATGTCCGTAGCTTAAAGATTGTATTTTTAGCAGCAGCATCATTTTTACAATCTCCGCAGGAACTTCCTCGCCTGTTCCGCATGCATGAGATTTTACTAGATTTTCCTGAAGTTTTGATAAATTCTCGTTAGAGATTTTCACACTATAAAGCGATCCAAAACCAGTATTGATTCCATAGATAGGATCGGAATGCGTGGCCATTTTTTTATCCAAATAATCACGGCATTTCTGAACATTTACTTTTGCCTCTTCAGACAATTCAAGCATTTTTTGATTTACAATAATCTCCTGAATCGTTTCTAAACTTATGGTTTCAGTACTTATATAATGGATGTCCCTCATAACATTTTTAATTTAAGGCATCAAAATTCAGCAAATCAATATTAAAAAGCAACATTTGTTCATAATAATTAAAATTCGCCTAATTTTATTTCTAAAGTTTTACCTTTTTCATATTACAAATCAAACAAAACGCCGATGGAACTAAAATCAAAAAACTGAAATTCATTTTATTATATAAAAAACATTTTCCTACTCATTTTGTAGACTAAAGCAGTTTTTTCATTAAAAAATTACTATCAAAATGCCTCAAAAGCCATTTGAGACGGCCAGAAAACGTTACAAAATATACGAAAACCACAATTTAACATATTGAATCTTGCCAAAAGCTCAATTTGAATTTGATGAAAAATGAAATATTAAAATATTCGCAAAAAGGCTCAGAGAGTTTTTAATACTTCTAAAAAACTGTATTTTTGAAAAATCAAAATGAAAAGTAACAGCACAAAATATCCATCTACAATGACAACTCAAACTGGAGTTGCAATTGCTGCTACGATTATTTCTACTACAACAACTACTACCCCTTAGGGGTATACATTTTACATATAATCCTGGTTATCTATACTTTTTTCGCAAAAGAAGAAAGATATTGGATACATGAAAACATTTCCAAAAAGAAAAGAAATAAAACAGCAATCACAGTTTTAAGTTACAGTTCACAGTTGATAATCTTTGAACCTTCGTTACTCAGAACCTTTGCAACTAAGAAAAAAAAAAAAAAATGAAAGTATTAAAATTTGGCGGAACTTCGGTTGCCAATGCTCAAAATATAAAACTCGTTCTCGAAATCGTTAAACAAAAATCACAACAAGACAAAGTAGCTGTAGTAGTTTCGGCTTTAAGTAAAGTGACTGATTTATTGCAATCTGCTGCCGCAAAAGCAGCGGCAAACGATGAAAGCTTTAGAGAAATTGTTGCTGAAATTGAGAAAAAACACCTTGACACTCTTAAAGAACTGATTCCGGTAAGCGAGCAAAGCAGTCTTTTAAGCCATGTAAAAAGAATCATCAACCATTTAGAAACTCTATTAGACGGTTGTTTCCTTTTAGGCGAATTATCGCCGAGAACTGCCGATACTATTTTAAGTTTTGGAGAGCTTTTATCTTCTTACATTATTGCGCAGGCGTATCAGCAGATCAATAAAAATGCGGCTTACAAAGACAGTCGTGAATTAATTAAAACAGATTCTAATTACGGAAAAGCGGTTGTAAACTTTGAGGTTTCTAACAATTTAATTCAAGAATATTTCAAAAACAACGAAGCGCAAATCAATATTTTACCTGGATTTATTGCACAGACTTTAGACGGAATCACTACAACTTTAGGACGCGGCGGTTCTGATTATACTGCAGCGATTATCGCGGGAGCGCTTGATGCGGAACAATTGGAAATCTGGACTGATGTAAACGGAATGTTTACTGCCAACCCAAAAATTGTAAAACAAGCACAGCCAATTGCGACTATTTCTTACCAAGAAGCGATGGAATTATCGCATTTTGGAGCCAAAGTTTTGTACCCGCCGACAATTCAGCCGGTTTTAAGAAAAAACATTCCGATTTTAATTAAAAATACTTTTGAACCAGAAGCCGAAGGAACATTGATTTCTAGTCAGCCTTCTTCAAAAGATACAGTTGTAAAAGGAATCAGCCATATCGATAATATTTCGCTTGTAACTCTTGAAGGTCCGGGAATGATTGGTGTAGCGGGTTCTTCTAGACGTTTGTTTGAAGTATTATCTCAGGAAAAAATCAACGTTATTTTTATTACGCAGGCTTCTTCTGAGCATTCAATTTGTATCGGAATTTTAAATTCGGATGCTGATAATGCCGAAGCTGCAATCAACAGAGCTTTTGAAATCGAAATTGCTCAGAACAAAATCGATCCTTGTTATGTAGAAAAAGACCTTTGTATTATTGCTTTGGTTGGTGAAAACATGAAAAATCACCAAGGTCTTAGCGGAAGAATGTTCAGCACTTTAGGAAAAAATAACGTAAATATCCGCGCCATTGCACAAGGTGCTTCTGAAAGAAATATTTCGACTGTAATTAACGAAAGAGACGTTAAAAAAGCACTAAATACTTTACACGAAAACTTCTTTGAGGAAAACACAAAACAGCTGAATTTATTTGTAATGGGAGTTGGAAATGTGGGTGAAAAATTCATCGAACAGATTCACAGCCAAAAGAAATTCTTAAAAGATGCTTTAAAGATTAATGTTCGTGTAATTGCTTTATCAAATTCAAGAAAAATGCTTTTTGATGAAGACGGAATCTCTTTAAAAGACTGGCAGGCTTCTTTAGACAAAAGCGAAGAAGCGATTCCGACAGAATTTATCGCTCGAGCGAAAGAGCTGAATTTACGTAACAGCATTTTTGTAGATATTACTGCAAATGCAGGAGTTTCTGATATGTATGAGAAATTCTTAAAAGAAAGTATTGCCGTTGTAACATGCAACAAAATTGCTTGTTCATCTGCTTACGACAATTATAAAAAACTGAAAAACTTATCACGTCAATACAACGCTCCTTTCTTGTTTGAAACGAATGTTGGTGCGGGATTACCGATTATCGATACAGTAAAAAACCTGATTGCATCTGGAGATAAAGTGCATAAAATTCAGGCAGTTTTATCGGGAAGTCTGAATTTTATTTTCAACAATTTTGATGAGAATAATTCTTTCCATGATGTGGTAAAAGAAGCTGGAGTTCAAGGTTTCACAGAACCAGATCCGAAAATCGACTTAAGCGGTATCGACGTAGCGCGTAAAATCCTGATTCTAATTCGCGAAAGCGGTTATGAAATGGATATTGACGCCATTGCAAACGAATCATTTTTGCCTGCTGACTGTTTAGCAACAACAAACAACGATGACTTTTTTGCTTCGTTAATCAAACATGCTTCTCATTTTGAAAACATTTATAAAGAAGCTTTAGCAAAAGATTCTAGATTGAAATATGTAGCGCAATTCGAAAACGGAAAAGCAAGCGTAGGGCTTCAATTCATTCCAAAAGATCATCCTTTCTATAATTTAGAAGGAAAAGACAATATCGTGCTTTTCTATACCGATCGTTACGTAGATCAGCCTTTATTGATTAAAGGAGCTGGTGCCGGAGCTGCGGTGACTGCTTCAGGGATTTTTGCGGATGTTATTAGAATAGGGAATATATAAATTTTTGTTTCAGGTTTAAAATTTAACCGCAAAGGTCGCAAAGAGCTACGCAAAGGTTGCAAAGCTTTGTTTTTCCTTGTGTGCTTTGCGAAAAAACCTTGCGAACTTTGCGGTTAAGCTCACAAAGCTTGGCAACTTAAAACTTTAAACCTGAAACCTGAAACAACCAAAAATGAAAGAAATAAAATTATTCTGTCCCGCTACAATTGCAAACCTCTCATGCGGATTTGACGTTTTGGGACTTTGCTTAGACAATGCGGGTGATGAAATGATTGTTCGAAAAGTCGATCAAAAAGGAGTTCGAATTACTAAAATCGTGGGTGCCGATTTGCCTCTTGAAACCGAGAAAAATGTTTCTGGAGTTGCGGCTTTGGCGATGTTGGAAGCCTATGAAAGGGATTTCTCCGCGATAGCTATCGGGATTGAAATTGAAATTTATAAAAACATCAAAGCTGGAAGCGGTATCGGAAGCAGTGCGGCAAGTTCTGCCGGAGCGGTTTTCGGAATCAATGAATTATTGGGAAGACCTTATTCTCGTAAAGATTTGGTTCAGTTTGCGATGCAGGGCGAGAAATTAGCCAGCGGCAACGCGCACGCCGACAACGTTGCTCCTGCCCTTTTAGGTGGATTTACTTTGGTAAGAAGTTACGATCCTTTAGATATTATCAGAATTGACAGTCCAGAAGAATTGTACGCAACGGTGGTTCATCCACAGATTGAATTGAAAACGTCTGACGCTCGTTCGGTTTTAAAACAAAATGTTTCCCTTAAAAGTGCCATCATGCAGTGGGGAAATGTGGGCGGATTGGTTGCGGGTCTTTACACCAAAGATTATGAGTTAATCGGACGTTCGCTTCACGACGAAATCGTTGAGCCTTTAAGAAGTGTTTTGATTCCTGGTTTCGACCAAATCAAAAAAACAGCTTACGAAAACGGCGCTTTAGGCTCTGGAATTTCAGGTTCTGGTCCGTCGATTTTCGCTTTAAGCCGAGGAAAAGAAACCGCAGATCAAATCGCAAAAGCCATGAGCGAAGTTTACGAAAAAATGAATTTACCGTATGAAATTCACGTTTCGAAGATTAATCCAGATGGTGTTAGGATTTTGTAATTTCTTGAATCATGGATGAAATAACAAAAGAAGAGCAAATTGAAAATTGGTTAAAAATCGGTTTCAGCCAGCCCGAAGAAAGACTTTATGAAATATTTTATTTCGATAAAAGGGACAATCAATTTTTCTCTATTCTTGTTTCTGACTATTTTCATTTTGATGAAGATTATACTATTCCTAAAAATGCTGTTTCAACCTATTCTAAAGATATTTTAGTGGTGTTAGCAGAAAGAATGAAACGAATTGAAAATGATGACAAATCAATTATTTCATTAAGCAGAGCCAAGAAAGATGAAAATCTTACCGATGAATACTTAAATCAAAAAATGGAAACATTCTTAAATTTAAATTCAATAGACATAACAACTGCAACTATTTGGGAAGTCGATGAAATTGGAAGTGTAACTTTTAACTTGAGAGATGACGAATCAGAAGCTAACGTAAGTAAACAAAAAAGTTGGTGGAAATTTTGGAAATAAGATCAATCATAATTAATACAAAAAATATAAGAAGTTATCAATAGAAAAAATCTAAAATCTAACTTCTAAAATCTAAAATAAGAAATGAAATACTACAGTTTAAACCATAATGCCCCAAAAGTTTCTTTTCAGGAAGCTGTAATACAAGGATTAGCGAGTGACAAAGGATTATATTTCCCAGAAAGCATTACGCCTCTTGATCCTTCATTTTTTGATACAATCGAAAGTTTAAGCCACGAAGAAATTGCTTTTGAAGCGATTAAACAATTCGTAGGCGACGAAATACCTGCAGAAAAACTAAAAGAAATCATTGCTGAAACTTTGGTTTTTGATTTCCCTGTCGTGAAAGTGGAAAACGGAATCTATTCGTTAGAATTATTCCACGGGCCGACAATGGCGTTTAAAGACGTGGGAGCGCGATTTATGTCTCGTTGTTTGGGTTATTTCAATAAAGACAAAAAAGACGCTAAAAACACGGTTTTAGTAGCGACTTCTGGCGATACAGGCGGTGCTGTTGCGAGCGGATTTTTAGGCGTTGACGGAGTAGATGTTGTCATTTTATATCCGTCAGGAAAAGTGAGCGATATTCAGGAAAAACAATTGACGACTTTAGGACAAAATATTAAAGCGCTTGAAGTTGATGGTGTTTTTGACGATTGCCAAGACATGGTGAAAAAAGCGTTTTTAGACGAAACTTTAGCGCACAAAAACCTGACTTCGGCGAATTCTATCAATATTGCGCGTTGGTTACCACAGATGTTTTATTTCTTCTTTGCTTACAAAGCGTTGAAGAGCCAAAACAAACCTTTGGTTTTCTCTTGCCCAAGCGGAAACTTCGGAAATATCTGTGCTGGAATTATGGCAAAAAAATTAGGTTTGCCAATTGAGCATTTCGTTGCTTCGACAAACGTAAACGACACGGTGCCAAGATTCTTAGAAAACGGAAAATACGACCCAAAACCTTCTAAAGCTACAATCTCTAACGCAATGGACGTTGGAAACCCAAGTAATTTTATTAGAATTCAGGAATTATATAATAATGATCTAAAAGCGTTCGAAAAAGACTTTTCTTCTTATAGTTATACCGATGAAGAAACACTCGAAGCTCTAAAGAAAATTTATAACACCGACGGTTACATCGCAGAACCTCACGGCGCTGTTGGCTATTTAGGTTTGAAAAAAGAACTTGAAAAATACCCGAACGCCATTGGTATTTTCTTAGAAACCGCTCACCCAATTAAATTCTTAGATGTGGTTGAACCAGCGCTAGGAATTACGCTTCCTATCCCAGCACAAATTGAAAGTGTTATTAATGAGGAGAAAGTTAGTGTGAAGATTGGGACTTATGAGGAGTTGAAGGATTTCTTGGCGTAATTTCAAGAAAGATTAGTATAAAAAAAGCAATTGAAAAAAGTTCAATTGCTTTTTTTATGGTGCTTTATCAGGTATAACTGCTCCTTCCTTTGGATATAGATTAGGTGCAGGAACATCATAAATTTTAAAATCTTTCACATTACTCATTTCAAAAATAAGTGTTTGATTTCTTGATTTATCATAAATAAAAATATTTTCGTCGGTTTTACCTATCAAGTATAACTTAAATTTTTTACCTGTTTCTACAATTTTTGATTCATTGTAGCAAAAATAGAGGCGGTCAGATTTTGGAAAATAGTTTACCTCGGTAATAATCAATTGACACATGAAATAAGGCACTATCAATATAAGACTAAAATATGCTTTTAGATTGTATGCTGAAATTTTAAATTTATAGTGTATTAGTTTACTCAACCTATCAATAGCATGTAAAATGCCAATTACGACAAATACTGTAATGCTAAATAAAGGTCTGTTTATTCTTGAATCAATTCCTAAAAGCAACATTATAAACAATCCTATAAAAATTATAAATAAAATATAAAAAAGTATTATCGTTTTTCTCAAAGAAAGTTTATTAAAAGTCTGATTTTTAACTTGAAAAGACTTCTTTGAAGTTCCTGCCACAATTAATAAAACAAGTGAAGAAAAAATTATAATCTTTATCGTATTACTTAGAAACAGTGTCAAAACCCCTTGTAAATCTGTGTAATAAAAAATATTTATACCATAGAACCCATAGTATACAAAAACGTACACTATGGAGTAAAATGTAAACAAAATTCCTAAATTTTTAAAGGTAAAGCTATCAGTCATTAATTACTTAGATTTGAAAATCAATTTTGTTACGTCTGCAATATTCTTCAATATCAGCATGTACAAGCATATCGTAATCATTTTCAAGCACTATATAAACCCTCAAAGGTGTTCCAGCTGGCAACAACCTGCAAGCTTGCAAAGTGGCCTCTTTATTCCCTAGAGCATGACGAAGTTCTCTCGAAATGGCTACAACTGGTGCAATCATATTTGCATTTTGAACAAAAGACTCTAGTAAATTTTGATTTTCGGGTCCAACAAAAGTGTAATCATTCTTTAATAGATAAGGCTGGAATCTTTGTTCTAATTCGAATACTTTTTCGTTCATGTTTTTTGGTTTGTTAGTTGTTATTAAATATTATTTTCCACAATGATTTTACTATCCCCGCTAGCGCAAACACCTCGTTCATCAACACAAAGAAATTCAAAAACTAATTTAAATGAGCACGAGCGTGACGCTCGCGCTAGCAGGAGGAAATATCTTTTTTTTATAAAACTTTAAAGCCACAATTACGTGTTTATTCTTTTGTAATTGTGGCTTATATCTTTAAGGTACATTAAAAAAGCATCATTAAATAATTACTTAACTTTCTCAACAAGAACTGTTTTAATCGTTTTACTTAACATATTAAAAATTTCTTGTTTTTCTAGCGGAATATCTTCATCTGTTATTGAAAAAAATAATAAGTAAGATACTGGAATATCAAGTGCCTCACATATCTTTTCGATTGTACTTTTCTGCGGAAAAGAGGCATTAATTTCAATCTGACTTAGAGCATTTATAGAAATATCACATTTCTCTGCCAAATCTCTTTGCCCCATTTTCTTTTCTTTTCTTAACAATTTTATTGCATTCCCTATATTCATAACTAATTAATTAAGCTCAGATATCAATTCCGAACAATTTTAATATCTCTTTACTGATTGAACAGATTCCGAGAAAACCTTTTATAAAATCGTCTAAATCTAATTGATTATCCGATAATTTTGAAATTAATGTATTTTTATCTTCTTCAGATAAGTCACTTTGTTTTATATTTTCTATGAGTAATTTATATTTTTCCATGAGATTTGCTTAAAATAAATATTAAATTTTATAAAAGCTTCTCTTCTAAAGTTATTCCAAGAGAAGCAAAAAAATGAATTTTTGATTCTCGAAATATCTTCATCATCTGTAAAAATATAATAATGATTTGAAATTAAAATTGGCGAAAGAACCGACCTTAAATCTTTATTAATTTTACTAATTTTAAAATTGATTTTTTTTAAAATTTTTCTTGTTATAAATCCAAAATTACTTTTGCTTGATTTTACTGGTTCTGCGTAAATAATTTTACTAAAAAAATCGACAATTAAATCATTTTCTAAACTAAAGTCTAAAATTTCACCATTTGCCAAACAAACTTCATCTAGATTCAATTTATCTTTTTTTATAAAATTCAAGAAAAATCTACTATATGCGACGGGGCTTTCTATAAAATATTCATGATTCAATTTTAAATCTTTAAAAAGACTATTGACCGCATCTACGTAAAAAGATGAAATTACCTCAATTTGTTTTGAATTAAGAAAAGCGAATGATCCATCTCCAAAAACATTAAAACCAGCTTGCTTTAGCATTGAAACAATATCTGATTTAGAAAAACCTGTTCTTTTGCATACTTGATCAATACTAACCATCTTTCTATCTCTTCTAATTTTTACGGATTTCATCTTTCTAATTTTTTAACAAAGATAAAACAAATTTCAAAAATTACAAGCAAAACATGTAATTTTAACATTTAATTACAATTATCACCTCCAATATTAATCCCTATTCCCTCTACTGAAGTGAGCGTCCCACTCGTGAACGCAAAGAATATCAAGACCAATTGAAACGTTTACGAGCGAGACGCTCGCCATAGCAATTAAGAAGTCAAAAAACAAAAAAAGAGACCTAATCAAAGGTCTCTTCTCAATTTAATATATCTTCAAAAAACATTTATTTCCCATTCAATAATTTCTCCAAATACTCCACTTTATCTTTTTCAGCTTGCACCAAACGCTCGTAAAGTTCAACAACTTTATCTAAAGGATTAAAAGTACAATTGTAATTATAATCACCTGAAGCAATTGCACTGCTATCTTGAAAAGTATTTCCAATAATATTAAAAACCGCTTCTTCCGAAAAGTTTTTAATGGCTTCAACAGAAACTCCAAGAACGTTTGCAATTTGGTTCAGTTTTTCGTCATCAACATTTTCGCTTGCTTCAATATTAGAAACTGTTTGTTGCGTTACGCCAATTGCCATTGCCAAAGCTTCCTGCTTCATGCCTTTTAGTTCTCTAATTCGGCTAATATTTCTGCCGATATGTTTTGGTTTTACTGCTGTGCTCATGAATCAAAGATATTTAAAATTCTTAAGGAAAAATAGATTTTTGTAAAAAACTAAGTCCATTTGTGCTATACAAATGTAAATATTTTTGTAACTCAAAATCTCTGGCTTACTTGCCGCTAATTACACAAAAGTAAGATTTTTACAGCAATTAAAACTATAAGCCATGAACGAACAAAGTAAATTATCACTAACCGATTTTTTAGAATTTGCAGCAAGAGTTAATTATTTTACCAAATTAAAACCCAGTAAAAAGAATACAAACTCTTTTAAAACAATGGTAACCATAACGTGTTATAACGAATTAATGCAAAGTATTATTTCGCTGTTAAGAACAAGTATCAACACGCTGCAACAGGAAGAATCTCAAACTGCCATTGATGTTATGCTTCTTCTCGAAATCGCTATACAGCTTTTACCTTCTGATGAAATGGAATTGTTGGATGAATTGTATAAAGTGCTTTCTCATAACTAGTACCATCAGGACTTCGCACAGCTTATAGCAGCAAATAAAATTCTAAAACCTCAATTGCCTCCTGCTTTAGCTGGAGGTTTATAAAGCAAAGTGCGCACGCTTTAGCCAAATTAATTTTCGGCTAAAGCCATTTGTAATCTTCTTATTTTTTTCCTCCAGCTAAAGCAGGAGGCAATTAATATTATTATTACAATCAAAATATTCTCTTAGAGAAGTGTTCTGATCGCTGTGGGAAGTCTCTCTACTTTATATTTGTTTGCAATTATCAACAAAGCAGATTTACAAGATATTAAAAGGGAATATTAGGTTTACATCGTAGTAAAAACGGCTGCCATTTCAGTCGTTTTTTTATTATGCAGCCTCATTCTTATTTAAAAATTTACTTGAAAAAATACATACATTTGAAAACAAGAAAAAAAACTATGAATTCTATAGAAGAGCTAAAGAAAGAATTAGAAAATAAAACTTTATCCGTTAAATGGAAAATACTTTCGGAAATTGGTCCTGACTGGATTGGAAGCAGCAGAACTATAACTTTTTATTTAGACAATGCTCCACTAGAAGATAACGCCTTTTGTAAGCAAATGACTGATAAGCTGATAGAAGTTATTGAAATTCCATCAACAAGCGAAGACCACGTTATAACAGGCGAAGGAACTTTCGTTTTGCAAGGTGCAGATTTGCTTATTGAGTATCAAATAGAAGCTGCTATTCCTTATGATTACAATTTCGATTACGACAGCGATATAAAAACTTTTATGGCAAATCTATAGTTGTTATAATTTGATAGAAATATTCGCCAAGAATAATCATTGAGCAAGAACTGAAATGAATGAATTAGATCAAATAAAAAAGAAATCAAAAAGTTTTTCTAAAACTATTATTTTAGAATTTGCTTACGCCACTTTCGTCTATTGGCTTTATAAAATATCATCTGTTAAAGATTATAAAGTTTATTGGATTTACATTTTTATACTTTTCTCCTTACCTCTATTTTTTAATATTTATAAGTATTTAAATTATAAAAAGAATGGCGATTTTGTTCAGTCCAATAATATCCTTATAATTCAAATATTGCTTTTGATTTTCTGTCTTAAGTTTTTAATTTAATACCATAAGTTTATTATGTTTGATTAAAAAACAATAAACTCCAATATGGGCACAAAAATTATTCTGGTCTTTTTAGTAGTAATCATTATTCTTCTTCTCAGTTACAAAAAAATTCTATTTTGGATAGAGCGCCATAATGAACAGAAAGAAATAGCATTTAAAAAAAGAACAGGTCTTGATTTATGGTCACTGAATCGATTATCTGCCGAAGCGCCTTTTTTCTGGGGATTAGAAAAATTCTTATTTGACAAAAGAGTTTTCTATTTTGACGATACTAATTTATATCTAATAAAACCTAACGAACCTCTATTAAAATATCCGCTTTCGACAATTACCGAAGTTACAAGAACTATGATTACTATTAATAAAAGAAGGGTTTGGCAAATTATTATAGACAATTCAGGACAGCGATTAACGTATAAGTTGAGAACTTACAGCAATCTGGGGCTTTTCTTAGAAAAAGTGAAAGAGAATCCAAATGCAATTGTAGACGATCAATATATTTGGGGAATATTTGAGTAATTACTAATTTAATCTTATTGTAAAAATGGCAATCTGGCAATATCTTTTAATTGTAGTTCCTGAAAATTCTATTGATGATAATTACAATATTTTTGAAAATAATGAAACTGGTTTTTTACCCGAAACAAATTCTTATTGGGAAAATTTTGACGGCAGTATTAATTCCATTATTTCAGAACTCAATCAAATTCTTCCAAAAGCAAGTTGGAGTGACGAAATACATTTGAATTGGAAAGGCAACGGCAATAATGACGAAGACAATGATGCATTTATTTGTCTTACAGATGATAAATCTAAAATTAAAGAATTTCAATTCAGAATTGATTTAAGAAAGGCATCTAATATTACAAACATTCTTCAATCTATCTTAGAACTTTGCAAAAGACACAATTTAGTTCTAATTGACTTAAAAGGAAAAATCTTAAAGCCAGAATTAAAAGATATATCAGAAAGTATAAGAACGTCAAATGCTTCAAGTTTTGTCACCGATCCTATGCAATTTTTCGAAAATTTAAGTAATCAAAGTAAAATTGAAACATCAAAAAATACCAGCAAAATATACCCTTTTGAAAAACTAGAAATAATCAAAAGTTTAGTAAGAATCTCATCATGGTTCTTAATTTTGATATTGTTCTTTGCTATGATTATTACTTTGCTTTCTGATGCGTTTGGAAGTTATTTCATTAATTATTTTGTCGTTTTTCTATCTATTTTTATATTATTAATCAATGCTTCAACTTTACTTGTAATTTCTATTTTGTATAAATCAAAGAAAGAAAAAGTCTTTTACAACATTAAAAAAGAATTCATTTTATTTCTGGTTTCTATAGCTAGTCTGATGCTTTTAAGCGGTGTAATCCATTTTAAAATATAATATAAATTAAATATTAATATTTTTTTGTACCCACCAAATACAGAATCTTAGTTGGTCCAGATTTTACTTTTCCAATTTCCCAATTAAAGTTTTCTTTATTATTTAATTTAGAAACCAAGACATTCATTTCGTCAACAGAATAGGTTCGTAAAGACGAAACTACTCCATCCCATAAAATTAAAATCGGCACAATCGGAATCAGATAAGTAAATATAATTCTGCCAATATGAAACGGTCTAATAAAAGGTGTTGTCAGTAAAACAGAGATCGGCGAAAAGATCATCGCCATGATACTTTGCAAACTTCTCTCCTGCCCTTCAAAAATGGCAATCGAACTATTACTGTCGACAGCATTCTGCAGAATTTGCTGTGCATCTTCGGGTTTAAAATGATGCAGTGACAAAAATTGTGTTCTAAGTCCGTTTAGGTTTTCGGGAACATTTCGGGCATCGATGGAAGTTCTTATAAAATCGAAATTATCTACTTGTTTTTGCGTATGTTCGAACGCTGGAATATTAGGAAAATAATCGGTCAGTAGAATTTTTACATCTGGATTTCTTTTACGCAATTCTTTATTGATCCAGATTAATCCGCCGCCACCGCCGGAACCTAAATCTATAATCTGATTGGTATTGGTATCTTTTAAAGCTTTTTCTAAAATCGTAATTATTCCTTTATACATTGGAGTTTTATTTGCTAGAAACTGTAAAAAGTCGGTCATGTAGTTTCTAATAAATTTGGGAAGCCATTGCTGGTCTTCAAACTCGAATAAATGTATTCTGCTCATTTCTTTGTAAAATTTGGGTAGAACAAATTACAATATTTTTCTCTAGCTTTTGATTAAAATAAAATTAGAATGGAATTGAAATTTTAAACCACGAAAAAATAGTAATTGATTAGCTTTAGTTATTGATAAGTATTTCGACACTATTTCACTCTCCCAAAATATTCTAAAGATTCGAATAAAGCCATTTCTATATTGCAATTTTGTTTTTAATATAAAGCTAAAGTAAATTCATACATTTATATGTTTTTAAAGGAAAATAATTTCGAAATTCTTTATAATAAACATGATTAGAAAAAAATGCTGCTAAAATTTTAGTTCGTTCTTCTGATCGGTAAAAATTCATCATTACTTTTTTTATATCTTTAAAAACTCTAATAGTAGAATTCATCATTACCCTAACTTTATGAAAAAAACATTCCTCTCGATTCTTTTAGTTGGATTTTTAACTGCTTACGCCCAAGAATCAAAACCAGATTCAAAACCGAAAACACCTCCTGCAAAAGAAGAAAATTCTCCTTCTAATCTTACTTTTAATCCAGATTCTCAAGTTGTAACCAATCATACCACAACAATAAAAGGCCAGAAGGTTTCCTATAAAGCAACAGCAGGTACAATGCCGGTTTGGGATGAAGAAGGAAAAGCGATTGCCGGATTATTCTATACCTATTATGAGCGTTCTGATGTAAAAGATCGCGATTCTCGTCCTTTAGTAATTTCATTTAATGGCGGTCCTGGTTCTGCCTCAGTTTGGATGGAGATTGCTTATACAGGGCCAAGCTTGTTAAATATTGATGATGAAGGATATCCTTTGCAGCCTTATGGAATAAAAGAAAATCCGTATTCTATTTTAGATATTGCTGATATCGTTTTTGTAAACCCTGTCAATACAGCTTACTCAAGACCGACAAGCAAAGAGATCCCTACAACAAAATTCTTCGGCGTGAATGCCGACATTAAATACTTAGCCGATTGGATTAATGGCTTTGTAACGAGATCTAATCGTTGGGCTTCACCTAAATATCTAATAGGAGAAAGTTATGGAACCACTCGAGTATCAGGATTAGCGCTGCAATTACAAAACAATCAATGGATGTATCTTAATGGAGTAATTTTAGTATCTCCTACCGATTTAGGCATAACCCGCGGCGTTGTTTCTAATGCTGCTCTTAAATTGCCTTATTTTGCCGCTACAGCTTGGTATCATAAAATGTTAAGTCCAGATCTTCAGAACAAAGATTTAACTGCCATGTTACCAGAAGTAGAAAGTTTTACCATAAATGAACTTCTTCCTGCATTGAGCAAAGGAGGATCTTTGGAAGAAAAAAAAAGAAAAGAAATCGCTGCTAAAATGGCGCATTATTCTGGTATTTCAGATAAAGTTATTCTACAAAACAATTTAGATGTTCCTAATGATTATTTCTGGAAAGAATTGCTAAGAGATCAAGGCTATACCGTAGGAAGACTTGATTCAAGATACAAAGGAATTGACCGCAAAGATGCTGGCGAAAGTGTTGATTTTAATGCTGAACTTACTTCTTGGCTGCATTCGTTTACACCTTCTATCAATATGTATTTACGTAATAATCTTAACTACAAAACCGACTTTAAATACAATATGTTTGGCTCCGTTCATCCTTGGGACAGATCTAATGATAAAACAGGAGAAAACCTGAGACAAGCCATGGCGCAAAATCCATATTTACATGTAATGGTGCAGTCAGGATATTATGATGGTGCTTGTGACTATTTTAATGCAAAATATGATTTATGGCAAATGGACCCAAGCGGAAAACTAAACAATAGAATGTCATGGAAAGGTTACCGAAGCGGCCATATGATGTATTTGAGAAAAGCTGACTTAGAAACTGCAAATGAAGACATCAGAACATTCATAAAGCAATCATTACCTAAAGCCAGCGAACCTGCAAAATATTAAATCAGATTTCCAATATAAGAGACTAGATTATTATAATTTCAATTGCCTCCAGCTTTAGCTGGAGGTTTTGTTTTAATAGTATAATTGGCTTTAGCCAAAAAACTTAGAAGATTAGGCTAAAGCCATTTTCTGATTTAACTTTGTATCCTGCAGCTAAAGCTGTAGGCAATTCATTTTTTTTATTTAATAACATGATTATAAAAGCATTACTCAAAGATATTCCGGATTTAACCATTTTAATCAATTCAGCTTACAGAGGCGAAAGCTCTAAAAAAGGCTGGACAACTGAAGCACATCTACTAGAAGGAAAAAGAACTGATGAAGAGGAAATGACGGAAATCTTTCTGGATCCAAAAAATACAATTCTGAAATTTACGTATAACGATCGAATTATCGGTTCGGTTTTATTGGTCGAAAAAGAAAATCAATTATATCTCGGAATGCTGACCGTTTCGCCAGAACTTCAAAACAGCGGCATCGGAAAAAAACTTTTGGCTGAAGCCGAAAATCATGCTAAAACCTTAGGATTGACTTCTATTATTATGACGGTAATTTCGGTTCGCGAGGAATTGATCGCTTGGTACAAACGTCACGGATATGTGGATACAGGCAAAAGAGAGGCTTTTCCTGAAAGTGAAATTCATATTACGATTTCTGAAATTCCTTTGGAGTTTATTTATTTGGAGAAAAATATTTAAGTTTTTTTTGCCACAAAGTCTCAAAGATTTTTTTTAATCTCGCAACAAAGTTTAACTAAAAAACAACCATATAAGTGATATAAGTTCAATTAAGCGGAAAACTTAAATTTCTTATATCACTTATATGGTTCAAAACTTTGCGACTCTGCGACTTTGCGAGATTTTAATTTAGCCTCTGCACCTTTGCCTCTCTGCCACTTTGAACCTTTTAAAATTAAGAAACTGTTCTCTTAATCTTCGATAAAAATTCATGTGAAACTCCTAAATATGATGAGAGATTCTTATTGTTTATCGAGCTTACTTTCTGCGGATAACGCTCTTTAAAATCAAGATAACGCTGTTTGGAGGTTTTGTTGAGAACGTCTAAAAGCCTTTGCTGTATAGCAACATTGGCACTTTCGATCATTAAAACATGAAACTGAAAAAGCTTGGGAACCTCAGCAAATAACTGTGCTTTTTTAATTTTACTAATTACTAAAATTTCGCTTTCTTCAATAGCTTTAATATTGTATGTCGTTGGTTTTTGATGGTAAAAACTTTCGAGATCACACATCCATTCGTTTTCGAATGAGAAGAAAATTACGGTTTCGGTGCCGTTTTCGTTTAAGATGTAGGTTTTAAACGAACCTTTTAAAATAAATCCCTCATAACTGTTATTGGAATCCTGAATCTGCAAAAACTGATTCTTTTTGAGTTTAATGAGTTCTGCCTTTGAAACAATGAGATTCCATTCTTCATCGCTGAGCGGAATCTTCCTTTCGATGTTTTTTCGTAGTAGGTTGTACATGTTGTGGTTTTTGTTTAAGGAAATACTTTTCTCGATTCATTGTCTGTAGGGGCATACACAATGTAATCGATTACGTAAAAATACGGTATTTATCCTTTTTTTGTAAACTAACAAGTGTTAAAAATATTGTTTCCAGTAGAAATATTTGCAAAAGTTTGAACTTGTTCAATTTTTTTCCTACAAATTATAAGCAGTTTTGTGCCGTTAAACATTTATAAATAACCAAACTTATTGTAATGAACTTAAAAACAAAAATCGCAGCATGCCTTATGGCATTAGCTTTGGGTTTTACGTCCTGTAACACCGACGAAGCTATTTCTGAGCAAAATGCTCAGAACACCGTTAACGAAAGCACAACGGAATTATCAACAACTTCAACTGCTAAAGTAGGGAATTGCGCAGCTGTACCAGGCTGGGCTTCTCAAAACGGAGGAACAACCGGAGGTGGTTCTGCAGCAGAAACAACCGTTACTACTTACGCACAGTTGAAATCGGCTATTGAAAACACTTCTGTAAAAGTGATTAAGGTTTCTGGAACTATCACAGTTACTACAAGATTGTCGTTTCAGGATCAAACAGGAAAAACGATTTACGGTGCCAGCGGTGCTAAATTGGTTTCTACTAACCAGACTAAAGATGCTTCTGGAATCATCAACATTAAGAGATGTAAAAACATCATTATTAGAAACTTAATTTTTGAAGGTCCTGGTGCTTATGATACTGATGGATGGGATAACGCTATCCTTGACGAATGTACAAATGTGTGGGTGGACCACTGCGAATTTAGAGACGGTGTTGACGGAAACTTTGACATTAAAAACAAATCAGATTATATTTCTGTTACGTATTCTAAATTCCATTATCTAAAACCACCAAAAGCTGGAGGATCTGGAGGATCAGACGATCACAGATATTCTAACTTAATTGGTTCTAGCGACGGTGCAACTGGTGACCGCGGTAAATTAAGAATCACTTTTGCAAGATGCTGGTGGGCTCCAGGATGTAAAGAAAGAATGCCTAGAGTTCGTTACGGAAAAGTGCACATCGTAAATAGTTTCTTTAACAGTACAGTAAGCAACAAATGTATTGCCGCAGGTTTTGAAGCTGATATTCGTGTAGAAACCAATGTTTTTGAAGGCGTTAAAAATCCAATTGATCTAATGAGCAGCTATACTGCAGTTACTGTTGCCAGTGACAATGTATTTACTAGCGTATCAGGAACTAAAGCGGGAAGCGGTACGGCTTTTACACCTCCTTATTCTATAGTAAAATTGAATGCTTCTGCTGTTAAATCTGATATTTCTGCAAATGCTGGAGCTACTTTAGGAGGAAACGTATGTGGTTCTTTCTAATGGAAGTTCTATAAAAATATGAGTTAGTTTTAGTTTTGAAACCACGGATTGTGTGAGAAGCAATTCGTGGTTTTTTTATTTTTTGTTTCAGGTTTCAAGTTTCAGGTTTTTTCGCAAAGATTCACAGAGAATTGCGCAAAAGATTCGCTAAGATATTTTAATCTCGCAAAGTCGCAGAGTCGCAAAGGTTTTATATTCTTGGCGTCTTAGCGACTTTGCGAGATTTATCAGTTTAGGCTTAAATTATCTTATATAACTTATATGGTTTAAAAACAGTTTCAGGTTTTTTCGCAAAGATTCACAGAGAATTGCGCAAAGATTCGCAGAGATATTTTAATCTCGCAAAGTCGCAGAGTCGCAAAGGTTTTATATTCTTGGCGTCTTAGCGACTTTGCGAGATTTATCAGTTTAGGCTTAAATTATCTTATATAACTTATATGGTTTAAAAACAG
>NZ_JBHUDZ010000018.1:1043521-1176337 GCF_042678225.1 Flavobacterium artemisiae
AGTTTTTTCGCAAAGATTCACAGAGAATTGCGCAAAGATTCGCAAAGATATTTTAATCTCGCAAAGTTTTTATATTCTTGGCGTCTTAGCGACTTTGCGAGATTTATCAGTTTAGGCTTAAATTATCTTATATAACTTATATGGTTTAAAAACAATTACAATACAAGTTCCTCAAACAATCTCTGAATCGTTTTTTCTAAATCCTGACATAAACCCGGATGGGGCCTTGAAGTTTGTATACCAGAACTTCTAATTGCCGTTAACCATCTAAAACGTTCTGGAATTTCGAACGCAGCTATTGGACCGCCGTCTTTGGCTCCTTTGGCAATTTTTTCTAATGAAGTTAAGTTACATTCTAATTGTTCGATGTCAAAATCGGCAGAAAGTGCTTGGATTCTTTCTTTATTTAAATGAAAAAGAACCTTTATAAATTTGGCTTTTTTGCAAAACAAAATGATTCCGATATTCAGGAATTCTTCGCGCTCTACCCTTGGCACAACACGAATCACAGCATATTCGTATAAGTGATTATCTTGCATTTTGAGCCTGATTTACAAAAATTTCTGAATTGGCTAATCTCGTCTTTAAAAACTGCAAATAAACATTTCGCAAGCCTTCTGGTGTTTCGTCTGCATCTTCCCATTGCAACCAGTCCAACGGAATTGTATTTACAATTTCTTCTAAAATTTCTGGTGTTAGAATCGCTTTAAATTCGGCATCGACTTCTTGTAAAAGTGAAGCCTGAGGCAGTAAAACGTGATCTTTGATCAACGCAAACGGACTCTTCGCATGTTGCTCCCAATTGTTCCAGGAATGATGAAAATACAAACACGCTCCGTGATCGATCAGCCATAATTCTTTATGCCAAATAAGCATATTGGTATTCCTGAAAGTTCGGTCAACATTGGTAATATAAGCATCCAGCCAGACAATCTGAGAAGCTAATTTAGCATCAACAGTCGTCACAACTGGATCAAAAGTAATGGCACCCGATAAAAAGTGAAGCGCCAAATTTAATCCCTGACTTCCCTGCAATAAATCTTGAATTTCCTCATCGGCTTCGGTTCTTCCAAAAGCTTCGTCAAGGTTGGCGAAAACTAATTCTGGTAACTGTAGTTTTAAGGCTTTTGCAATTTGTCCGCCTACTAATTCGGCTATTAAGGCTTTTACGCCGTGTCCGGCACCTCTAAATTTTAAGACATATTTAAAATCGTCATCGGCTTCTGCTAAGGCTGGCAACGAACCGCCTTCGCGCAGTGGGGTTATATAACGGGTAACGTTTACCGTTCTGAGATCGAAGTTTTTCATACTACAAACTTAATGATTTTAACCGCAAAGTACGCTAAGGTTTGCGCTAGAGGCGCAATTTTTAAACCATATAAGTTATCTAAGAAAATTTAAGCCTAAACTGATAAATCTCGCAAAGTCGCTAAGACGCAAAGTTTAATATTCACATTTTTGTCATTTCGACGTAAGGAGAAATCTCCGCAAGTAGCTCCGCAAAGTGTATCGCCAATCTTTGTAGAGCTACTTGTGGAGATCCTTCATGTCCTGGGATGACAAACGATATGTAGAAATTATCTAATTGACAAATTTTCTAATTTTCTAATTTTCTAATTCAAGAAAAGCTTTACCAAGATATTTAATAATAGTCGAAGCCGTAAAAGATTCGTAGCCTGTTTTGGGTAAAGCTAAATCTGCGGTTAATCCGTGAAGATAAACTCCTAGTTTTGATGCATATTTGGGTTCGTAGCCTTGGGCTAAAAGACTTGTGAGGATTCCGGTTAAGACATCGCCGCTTCCTGCTGTGGCTAGCGCGGCGTTTCCGGTTGTGTTTTCGTAAACTGAAGTTCTGTTTATAATGAATGTCGGTGCGCCTTTCATGACGACAATGACTTTATATTTTTCTGAGAAAGCGATTGTTTTTTGAAATTTCTCGGATTCTGAATTCCATTTGCCAATTAAGCGTTCTAGTTCTTTTGGATGCGGTGTCAGGATTGTGTCTTCGGGAACTAATTCTAACCATGAAATGTTTTCTGAAATAATGTTTAACGCATCGGCATCTAAAACTAATGGCGCTTTGTTTACTCTCAGGAATTCAAATAAAGCTTTTTGTGTCGCCAGTTCCTTTCCTATTCCAGGACCAAATCCGATGGCTTGCGGTATTAAAGGCAGATGAACATTAGTAATAAAATTGGTGTTTTCATCAGTTACGGTCATTACTTCGGGAATGGAGATTTGAAGAATTTGATAACCACATTTTGGAATAAAAGTCGTTACAAGTCCGCATCCTGATTTTAGGCAGGATTTTGAAGCTAAAACCGCCGCTCCTATTTTGCCGTAACTTCCGGCAATAATTATGGCGTGGCCTTGCGTACCTTTGTGTGCTTTGGAGTCTACAGGTTGGTATAGTTTTAGAATTTCTTCTTTATTGATTAAATACGGTGATTTCATCTGGCTTCTTTAATTGCTGCGGTTAATTTTTAAACACATAGAATCATAGCTTTTCTTTGCGTGCAAAGGCGTTTCACTTGTTTAAATAAACATAGCTGTTTGTCGAAGAAATATGATTTTATATAAAATTACATAAAAATTTGAAATCACGATTCTTCTTTTGAAAGCGAATTTCCTAGCCCAGATTGAAGTGGAAAGCCCGGAGTAAAAAAAACAAAAGTTTCTTGTTCTAAAAAAGCGACCAACGGAAGCTCTTTTTGGAACATTAGAAACTTTGCTTTTTTTATGAGGACTTGCAACGAAAAGCTGGAATAGCTCCTAATTATTGCGAAATTTATAATTTAAGGCATTCTAATTAGATATTTTTTGAATAGATTTGCAAAACAATTTTATAAAACAACACAATGAAAAATACTGCGCTTACGCACATACATGAGGGTTTAGGAGCGAAAATGCTTCCTTTTGCTGGTTATAATATGCCTATTACATACGAGGGGGTTAATGCTGAACATGAAACGGTTCGTAATGGTGTGGGTGTTTTTGACGTTTCGCATATGGGTGAATTTTTGTTAACAGGTCCAAATGCTTTGGCTTTGATTCAAAAAGTGACTTCTAATGATGCTTCAACTTTGACAATTGGAAGAGCGCAATATTCTTGTCTTCCAAACAACGAAGGCGGAATCGTTGATGATTTGATTATTTATAAAATGAAAGAAGAGCAGTATTTACTAGTTGTAAATGCTTCTAATATTGAAAAAGACTGGAACTGGATTTCGTCTCACAATGATTTGGGTGTTGAAATGAAGAATATTTCTGAGGACTATTCTCTTTTGGCAATTCAGGGACCAAAAGCGGTTGAAGCGATGCAGTCTTTAACTTCTGTAGATTTGTCTGCGATTACTTATTATCATTTTGAGGTAGGTGATTTTGCCGGTATCGAGCATGTAATTATTTCTGCTACTGGTTATACTGGTTCTGGCGGATTTGAAATTTACTGTAAAAACAACGAATTAGAACAAATCTGGAATAAGGTTTTTGAAGCTGGAGCTTCTTACGGAATTAAGCCGATTGGTCTTGCTGCACGTGATACTTTACGTCTTGAAATGGGTTTCTGCCTTTACGGAAACGATATTAATGATACTACTTCTCCTCTTGAAGCTGGTTTAGGATGGATTACGAAATTTACTAAAGATTTTACTAATTCTGAAAGCTTGAAAAAGCAAAAAGAAGCAGGTGTAACTAGAAAACTGGTTGCTTTTGAAATGCAGGAACGTGCGGTGCCAAGACACGATTACGAAATTGTAGACGCTGACGGAAATGTTATCGGAATTGTAACTTCTGGAACCATGTCGCCTTCTATGAATAAAGGTATTGGTTTAGGATATGTTACAGTGGCGAACAGCGCTGTTGACAGTGATATCTTCATCAGAATTAGAAAAAATGATGTTCCTGCAAAAGTGGTTAAATTACCGTTTTACAAGAAATAATCATTTTTAAAATTATAATCGAAATGCGTTGCAGTTGCAACGCATTTTTTTTAGCCACTAATTTCACGAATTACACTAATTTTTTTGTCGCAGATTACAAAGATTAAAAATAAAATTCGCGCTAATTCGTGAAATTCGTGGCAAAAAGGAATATTAAAAAATGTTTACACTGTCGATATTTTGAAGGGATTCGTCTTTTTGTAAAAAAATTAGTGTAACTTTAGTCTGAACGTTGATTTTTCCACCTATGAAAAAGATTTCACTACTCCTATTTTTGCTTTGTTCTACTATTTCTTTTAGTCAAAGCAGTGCCGAAACTTGTGAGATTTTGAACAAAATTAATGCACTTATTCAAAGCGAACATCTTCGACCAAAACCTGTTGATGATAGCTTGTCTGTCTTTGTGTTTGATAATCTGATTAACGAATTAGATCCTTCTCGTAATATATTTTTTAAAACTGAATATAATGAAATGGCTCAAAAATACCGTTTCAAACTAGACGATTTGATCCTTAAAAATGATTGTAGTTTTTTAACTGATATTAAAGAAAAATATCGAAATGGTTTGATTAGAACTAAAGCTGTTTTAGAGAAAATTCAAACTCTTCCGTTTGATTATACTCAAAAAGATACGATTCGTTTTTACAAAAAATCTTTTGCTTTTTATCTTAAAAAAGAAGATCTGGAAAGAGTCTGGACCAAAAAACTTCGCTATCAGGTTTTAGATGAAGTTGCCGATACAAGTGACAATCTGGATTCTTTAAAAACCAATTTTAAATCAATCGAATTACCGGCTAAAAAAACTATTGTTTCTAATGAAATTTGCAGAATCAGTACACTTTTAGAAAGTAAAACGAAGCTTGAAGAAAAAGTTTACAATTTCTTTTGCACCTATTTTGATCCGCATACGGCTTATTTTAGTGATGATTCTAAAACAAGCTTTGTCGCTTCTTTGTCAAAAGAACATTTGTCTCTTGGAATGACTGTGAATCTAAATGATAAAAACGAAATCATTATTGATGAGGTTGATCCGAACGGGCCAGCGTATCAGACTGGTCAGATTAAAAAAGGCGACCAGATTCTTTCTATTTCCAATCAAAAAGAAACATTACAGGTTTCTTGTGCTTCATTAGAATCTATTTCGAGCATGATTTTGTCTGAAGCTAACAAACATATCACGCTTACGCTAAAGCGAAATACAGGCAAAAGCTTTGATGTTTTTATTGAAAAACAAGTAATGAAAGACGAAGAAAATTCGGTTTTTAGTTTCATTATCGGAAAAGACAGTAAAATAGGTTATATCAAGATTCCGAGTTTTTATGCCGATCTTGACGGAAACAGTCGCAAAGGATGCGCGGACGATGTAGCTCGCGAAGTAATAAAACTAGAACGCGACAACATAAAAGGTTTGGTTATTGACTTGATTGACAACGGCGGCGGATCGATGGAGGAAGCGATTAAAATGGCCGGAATGTTTGTAGATTACGGTCCGATTTCGATTGTGGTTGATAACAAACACGAAAAATCGGTGATTAATGATCCGTTTAGAGGCGTTATTTACCGTGGTCCGATTGTTGTTTTAGTGAATAGCAATACGGCTTCGGCAAGTGAATTTTTTGCTTCGATTATGCAGGATTATAACCGCGCTTTGTTATTAGGAAGCAATACGCTGGGCAAAGCAACCATGCAGACCATTCTTTCGCTTGACGAAGAAAAAAACACCGATTTCCTTAAAATTACAATCAACAAATTTTATCGTGTTACAGGCAAAAGCCACCAGTATATAGGCGTTAGACCAGATGTAGTACTACCAGAATTTTATGAAGATATTTACCAGAAAGAAAGTGATTTTCCGACTGCGATTAAAAATGACAGTCTTACTCCTTTCTTAAAATACAGAACGTATGTAAAGAGAAGTGTTATTGATAAAATTGCCAAAAACAGCTCGGCGCGACTTGCAGATAATTATTTCTTTAATAACATTAAAAAAATCAATCAAAAAATTGATCAAATTATCAATACTCCAAAAGCAGAGATTCCGATGACTTTGGATGCGGTTTTCAAACAAAAGAAATCGCTAAACTCACTTTGGACAGAAATTAATACTTTTAACGACGAAAATAATCCGCTTGATGTTTACAATTCTTCTGTAAATCAGTTTTTACTGGGAACTTATCCAACTGAAAAAACGATCAATCAAAGTCAAATGGACAATCTTAGGACAAATCCTTATCTGAATGAAGCGGTTAATATTATTAATGAATTTAATGGAGGGAGTAAGTAAGAGGGTTTGTTTCAGGTTTCAGGTTTCAGGTTTAACCGCAAAGTGCGCAAAGATTCACGCAAAGCACACAAAGAAATTCAACTTAAGTTTAAAAAATGTAAAAGTTCGCAAAGCTATAGAGATAAAGCTTTGCGAACTTTGCACTTATAAATTTAACCTTAGATAAAAAACTTTGCGGACTTTGCGGTTAAACTCACTATAAGCCAACTTGAAACTTGAAACCTGAAACAAAATAAACTAAAAAAACAATCTAATTTGTTTTTGTAAAAAAGAGGAATAACCGTATTTTTGCATCACAAAACTAAAAATTAGAAATGGGAAGAGCATTCGAATTTAGAAAAGGAAGAAAAATGAAACGCTGGTCAGCAATGGCCAAAACATTTACCAGAATTGGTAAAGATATCGTAATGGCTGTTAAAGAAGGCGGGCCAAACCCAGATGCCAATTCTAGATTGAGAGCTGTTATACAGAATGCGAAAGCGGCCAACATGCCTAAAGATAATGTGGAGCGCGCGATTAAAAATGCAAGTAATAAAGACACTGCTAACTATAAAGAAATTCTTTTTGAAGGATACGCTCCTCACGGAATTGCAATCTTGATTGAAACGGCTTCTGATAACAATAACAGAACGGTAGCAAATATTAGAAGTTATTTTAACAAATGTAACGGAACTATGGGAACGCAAGGTTCTGTAGAGTTTATGTTTGATCATACTTGCAACTTTAGAATTGCAAATAACGGACTTGACGCTGAGGAACTGGAATTAGAATTAATTGATTTTGGTGCTGAAGAGGTTTTTGAAGACGAAGACGGAATCTTAATCTACGCTCCTTTTGGAAGTTTTGGTGCTTTGCAAAAAGAACTTGAAAACAGAGGTCTTGAAATTTTATCTTCTGGTTTTGAACGTATTCCTCAAATCACAAAAGAATTGACTGAAGCTCAAATCGCTGATGTTGAAAAATTGATCGAAAAAATCGAAGAAGATGATGACGTAATGAACGTTTATCATACAATGAAAGAAGAATAGTCTTTCTTTAATAATATTTTAAAAGCTCTGGATTTTTCTGGAGCTTTTTTTATTTTAAAGAACTTTCGCTTAATTCAAATAAAAAATTATATTTGCCTCTATCAGAAATAAACTAATTTAAATCTTTCATTTATGCAATCGTCAAAATTTATGAAATTTGCTGTGATAGCACTTGTCATCTTATTTATTGTGATCAGTGTTATTAGCTAAAAAATACAGCCACAAGTCTCCTAATACTAGGAGGCTTTTTTGTTTTGGAAAGCTTTCCGTTCAATTCAATTAAAAATTAGATCTATTTATAAATAGAATGACAATTAAATCTTCTAAATGAAACTAATAGAAAACTTTTACTGCATACAATCGGTCAATTTTGAGAGCGATGTCGAGGGAATCAGTTCAATAAAAACAGAATTGATAAGGCCTTCGATAAAAATCTTAGATGTAGAATATTCCGAGAAAAAGATTTATTCGAAAAGATTAGTTTCCAAGTTATCCACAGCTTCTGATGAATATTTTACGCTAGATGAATTATTATTCTTATCTAAAACATACGGATTCGAAATTGAAGAGAATGTATACTCTAAAGGAGACTATCACAGCGTTTTAAAAATCCATAAACTGTATGATATTCCTGGTGATATCACTTTAATTGAGTTAGACGGAAATGAATATTTAATGATCGGATTTCGTCGATGGCAATTTGATTTTCAACCAAGAGGGGCTGGAGAAGATATGTTAGGAGAAGACATTACATACATTTTTGGCATTTGGGAGTGTCCACTATTAACAGATGAAATAGTGGCGAAAATAAAGAATGAAAGATGAGAACGGGCATCATAGTCATGAATCTATAATTCGCAGCTTTCAGAGTTGGTATAATGAAGACAAGGATAATATAAAATATTTGATGCAGGTATTTTATTCACTTCCTAAATTTTACAAATATGATGAAGACTTGCAATATCCTTTTGTCAGAAAAATTATCTATGCCATTGGCGCGCGCAGCCAGAGCCTTATAATTTTGATGCATTAGAAGTTATTTCACAATCAGAAGACGAGGAAATAAAAGCGTTAGCGTCGCATCAAATCGAAAAAAGAAAAAATCTTGGCAGATGGGAATCTGATAGCAAAAACCTCTTAATCCATAAAGTAAAACACATTTTAATTCTTCTTTCAAAGGCATTTGAAAAGATATGAGAAGCAACTTCATTTTCTCCTAAAAAGATAAATTATGAACTATAAGTTTGAAAAATATAATTATTTCGATGAAAGAGATAATACCAACAAATCAACATCTTTAATATTTATTGAAAATGAAGATAAGTATGGGGTGTACTTTTCTACGGAAATTAAAAATTTAAATATTAACTATTTAAACGATATAGTTAATTCTCTAGAACAAATCTTACAGGGAGAATTACAATACTATGAATTTGGATATGAAGCTTATAGTATTGAATGCAAAAATGATATTTCATCTATAATAGATATTTATAACAATTATGAATCTATTACAGAAATTTCAACACAAGAAATCTATGAATTTATTCGAGATTGGAGAAATCATTTAATTACTAATCCAGATACATAATTGATCTCAAAAAAAGTAATAAGCGTAATTAGCTAAAAAAGAAAAGCCTTCATAATGAAGGCTTTTCTTTTAATTTATGTCTAACTGAATTTACTTCTTTTTGTTTGTTACTTTCAATAAATAAGTTCCTTCTGGTAAATCCGCAATATCAGAAGCACTATTAATATTTACTTTTCGTCCCTGCGAAAAAACCTCAACCATTTTAGGATCATTGTTTTCTGATGCTGGAGCAGGACTTGGACTCGGAGCTTGAGTTTTGGCAGGAACAACTGCTTTTGAAGGTGCTGCTGCTGTTTTTGCTGTATTTGTAGTTTGAACTGACTGCGCTGGCGCCGAAGCTGGCTTAGAACTATTATAAGATTCTAAAACTTGTTCGTCTGTCATGGCAACAGTGTATAATTTTAAATCATCAATATCGGCATTAATAGACGTTGCAACATTCATTTTTCCGATCGTCAAAATATAACCTTTAGTAAGACGCGGAATTCCTTCTGCAGATTTCAATAATTCGCCGTTACGATATATTTTTGATATATTTCCATCATATGTAATGCTATAAAAATACCAAACTTCTTTAGCAAGAGGTACCGAAACCGTAGTATTATTTGCTGTTTCCCAACCAATAAGACTTAAATCTGACGCTCCGCCCGCTAAAGCTTGCTGTGATAATCCAAAGTATTGTGAACTTACCGCTGTACCATAACTCCAAATATGATGAGGTGCTGTAACAGCATTAAATTTTACCCAAATCGATATTGTTCTAGGTTTGTTTCCTTGCGGAAGATCGCCTACTACGGCTTGATAAGCTTTATTGGCAAGTCTAAGAGCTCCTTTGGGTGCTCCCGTTCTGTCATTTACATATGTTGGCGTTCCTAAAAATGAAATGGTATTATCGGCACTATTCAAGTTTCCGTTGAAATTAAATTCTTGAACGGGATTTTGAGCATAAATATTTAAAAAATTGATAAATAGTAAAGTGAGTAATACTTTCTTCATAGATAGAAACTTTAAATCGGCAAATATTATTGGTTATAATCGAAACAGCATTAAAAACTACTATGACTGATATGCTCTCTAATCATGAGTTATTTTTATTACTATTTTCTGAAATTTTGTTAAAACTATAATTTTAATTCAACACAACCAAACACTTCCTACAAGAAAATATATTATTCTCACATAAATTAATAATATTAACATCTCAAAAATATAAATATCAATTATTTATAGAAGACTTTTTAAAATTACCTATAAAACGATTGCTATCTTATTCTTCTCCTCTACTCTATTTTTGCTATTTTACAAAGATGTGTCATTGAAATATTATATTTTTAGAACTTTAAAACTGATTTTCAAAAAACAAATTCAATATGAAGATTAAAGGCAGCTGGTGTTTCGATTTAAATGACAATAGAGAAAATAATATTTTACTGTTAAAAGAAATACTGTCTATTTTATTTGAAGATGAAATTCTTATACCCGAATTTATTGTAAACGAAAAGTCTGCTGATATTAAATTAAGATCAAATAATTTTGAAGGCATCTTTGAGGAATTAATAGCAGCTTCAGATTATATAAGCGAGCGCATATACGGCCGCACGATTATTTACAATAACCTGAACAAAATGGAATATAACAGGATTATCGAAATTGAATATCGCCTATACGATGGTTTACTTTTCAGCATGTCAACATATAGCGATATATGGCTGCCAATGGTTTCTGATACAGAGAGTCACACCTTTAATTGGAATCTAGAAAATTACAATTGCAACTATTTCAGACTGAATGCTATTTTGCAAAAAATTGACAGAATCGTAAATTGGTCGTATACTACTAAATTTGAAAAAGATAATATGCCTTACGGACTACTTCAGGCTGGGTATCATTTATTTCTTTCTCCAGAAGTTATTACAAGAGAATTTCATAAAAATCCTAACCCTGATTTTGATTTGACGAAATATTTAGAAGAAATTAATTCTACTATTTCTCTAATAGATTCAGGCATTTAAAAGTAATTACAATATGAAAACTTTAAGATACAAAATCAAACCAACTATTTATTTTGAAGATCAAAAACTATGGATTTTTAATAATGAAATTCTTGATATGCCTTTTTCTATAATTGAGAATGGTATTTTAAGCTGTAAGCAAGTAATAAACGGCGAACACGAAAAGCTATCTTGGGGTTTAGAAACCGCCGAATTATTAGTACATAAAGAAACAAGCATTTTAGAATATCATGGTAAATTTGTCACAGAAATACCACCCAAAGAGTTTTGTGAGATACTTGAAATATATAGAGACAAATTAAAGGAATATGAAAATGAAAAAAGCTAAAAATTTGTCTTTCGATCATAAAAATAATAGAAAACCGAAAACCTTAAACCAAATTCAGCAAGTCAATCAATCCTAAATTGTATTAAAAAAATTGAGAAAACTAACCTTATATCCAAGAATGGGCGACTCAAACATGAGGCACATAGAAAATATTATTGGCACTAAATTACCAGAAGATTTTAAAGATTTTCTAAAAACTAATGGAGGATTAAGCCACTATGAAAGATATTTTATAGCTATTGATAAAACAATGTGGGAAGTTAATCGTTATTTAGCTTATCAAGATTTATTTAAACTTACTGAAGAGTTTCTTGAAAGTTACAAGCGTAAACTTGTTCCTTTCGCTTTTGATATGGGAGGATGGCATTTTTGTTTGTGCCTGGATGAAGGATCTGACTACGGCTCAATCGTCATAAACAGATGGAGCGATTATTTACCTGAAGAACAATTTATAAAAATAACAGAAAGCTTCGAAGATTTCATCAATGGATTAAAAACCGAAGAAGAATTAAATTAGATACACTAAAATCATAAAAAAACCTCCTGATCTCAGAAGGTTTTGTTCACTATTCCAAAAAAAATTAATTGCTGTTAAACAACTTAAAACTAAATAACATTTAAAGAAACCCAAATCTTTATTTTTATCTTACTTAGAAGTTATTTTTTTAGCGGGAGAATTGGTAATCTTCAAAAGATAAGTTCCTTCAGGAAGATCATTTATACTCATCGCATTATTTCCTACCACTTTTTGTCCCTGTGAATACACCTCAACGGTTTTTGTTCCATTTACATCACTAGTTGTAATTATAGAATTGGACGCTGGTTTTGAAACTGCTTTTCCTTTTACAACAGCCGTTTTCGACGTTTTGGCATCTGCAGCAGATGATGCGACAACAGAAACTATAGGTTTAGAACTTTCGTAAAGATCACTTACTTGCTCTGCTGTCAAGGCAACATCGTAGATTTTTAGATCGTCTACGTCGGCATTGATTCCAATTGTGGTATTAATTTCGCCCAGCCTAAAGATATTTCCTTTTGTGGCACGAGTCATTCCTTCGAGATATTTTAATAATTTACCGTCACGGTATATTTTAGAAGTTACGCCTTCATAAGTTATAGTGTAATTATACCAAACATATTTTTGCAACGGAACTGGCACAATAACGTCATTAGAAGCGCCCCAAGCAGCTAAACTTAAGTCTGAGTTAGAAGAAGACGTTCCTTGCTGTAATAAACCGCAATATTGTGCATTATAAGCATTTCCGTAACCCCAGATATAATTTGCGGCAGCGATATCATTAAATTTTACCCAGATACTAATAGTTCTTGCTCCTTTGCCTTGTGGCAGATTATCCACTACGGCTTCTAAAGCCTTATTATTTAATCTTTGGGCTCCTTTTACAGTTCCAGATCTGTCGGCAACAAAATTCTCTGTTCCCATAAACGAGATTGTGTTTGCTGTATTATTTAAAGTACCATCAAAATTAAATTCCTGAATCGGTATTTGCGCATTGACATTAAAATAACTTACAAACAACAAGGTTAGTAGTGATTTTTTCATAATAGTAGAATTTAGGAGATTAAAAAACATTGTGTCATTTTAACACTGCTACACTAGATTATTATGCATTTGAGCAAAAATATTTCCGACAACTTACCTAAATACTCGTTAAAATCATCATTTTTAATGATTTTAAATCCAAAACACTTTTGAATTAGTTTTACTTATTTTATTAAAATCATAAACTTAATTCAAACAAACTAATTATTTCTTACGTATAAATACGGGATAAGCAAGAATTTTAGATTTTAGATTTTAGATTTTAGATTTTAGATTTTAGATTTTAGATTTTAGATTTTAGATTTTAGATTTTAGATTTTAGATTTACCAAAAATCGCTTCGCTCTTTTTGGTTTATTTATTGCATAAAAAAAACTCCATTTACAAATTGCAAATGGAGTTGTTATTTTGAAAGTAATTTATATTACTTTACGAATTCAATTTTTTGAGCTTCTTCTTCGTTAACGCTGTCAAAGAAACCTTGTTCATTCATCCAGTCATCGCTGAATACTTTACTCATGTAACGTGAACCGTGGTCTGGGAAGATGGCAATGATGTTACTGTCTTTTGTAAACTCTCCTTCTTCTGCGTATTGTTTAATAGCCTGCATTACTGCTCCAGAAGTATATCCAACAAATAAACCTTCTTTACGAGTGATTTCTCTTGCTGAGTGCGCACTCTCTTCGTCGGTTACCTTCATGAATTTATCAATAATATCGAAATCGGTTGCCGATGGAATCAAGTTTTTACCTAAACCTTCTATACGGTATGGGTAAATTTCTTTGCTGTCAAACTCTTTTGTTTCGTGGTATTTTTTCAATACAGAACCAAAAGCATCAACTCCAAGAATTCTAATATTAGGATTTTTTTCTTTTAAGAATTTTGCAGTTCCAGAGATAGTTCCTCCTGTTCCGCTGCAAGCGATTAAGTGGGTAATTTGTCCTTTTGTTTGTTCCCAAATTTCTGGACCTGTAGTGTTGTAATGAGCATCAATATTTAATTGGTTGAAATATTGATTAATGTAAACTGATCCTTTTGTTTCTTCGTGTAAACGTTTTGCTACATTATAGTATGATCTTTCATCATCTGCAGAAACGTGAGCCGGACAGACATATACTTTAGCTCCTAAACTTCGCAGCATGTCAATTTTATCTTTCGATGATTTTGAACTTACTGCTAAAATACAATTGTAACCTTTAATAATGCTTACCATTGCTAAACTAAATCCTGTATTACCAGATGTTGTTTCGATAATGGTATCTCCCGGAGACAAAATTCCTCTTTTCTCGGCCTCTTCAATAATATACAATGCTATTCTATCTTTTGAGGAATGACCTGGGTTGAAAGCTTCTACCTTTGCGTAGAAATTTCCTTCTAACTCTTCGGTGATTTTATTTAGTTTAATAAGCGGGGTGTTACCTATTAACTCTAAAACATTATTATAAGCGGTTATTTCTTCTTTCATAAAAAAATAGTTAATCAAAGGTCTTTTCAAATTAACCTTGATAGGTTGCAAATTTAACAAAAAATTTCTAATTAGCTTTTAATTTTTTCTAAATCTAATAAAAAACTAAATTCTTTTGCTAAGTCTTTCAAAGCCTCAAAACGTCCTGAAGCCCCGCCGTGTCCAGCATCCATGTTAGTATCCAAAAACAAAAGTTTGTCATTTGTCTTTAAATCTCTCAATTTTGCTACCCACTTGGCTGGCTCCCAATATTGTACCTGCGAATCGTGCAATCCGGTAGATACATACATATTAGGATATTTTTGCGCTTTTACATTATCGTAAGGTGAATACGATAACATATAATCGTAATATTTTTTATTATTTGGGTTCCCCCACTCGTCGTACTCTCCAGTTGTAAGCGGAATACTGTCATCCAGCATCGTGGTAATTACGTCTACAAAAGGCACCTGAGCGATAACGCCATTATACAATTCAGGAGCTTCATTTACGATAACTCCCATTAAAAGACCTCCAGCTGATCCTCCTTCTGCATATAAATGTTCTGCAGAAGTATACTTTTGGTCTATTACAAATTTAGAGCAATCAATGAAATCTGTAAAGGTATTTTTCTTTTTTAACAGTTTTCCATCCTCATACCATTGTCTTCCCAAATCCTCTCCTCCTCTAATATGCGCAATAGCATAAACAAAACCGCGATCAAGAAGTGACAAACGTGTTGATGAAAAATAAGTATCCATCGTGATTCCGTAAGAACCGTATGCATAAAGCAACAACGGATTTTTACCGTTTTTCTCTAATCCCTTTTTGTAAATCAACGAAATCGGCACTTTTACACCATCTCTGGCAGTTGCCCAAACACGTTCTTCTACGTAATTTCCTTTATCAAATTTTCCGCCCAAAACCTCTTGTTCTTTTAAGATTTCTTTGGTTTTAGTCTTCATATTAAAATCAATTACAGACGAAGGTGTTGCAAGAGATTGATAACTGTAACGAAGAATATCAGTGTCAAAATCGACATTTGTTGTAGTGTATGCATTATACGTTTCACTGCCAAACGGTAGATAATAATCGGGCTCTCCGTTCCAAGGCATGATACGGATATGATTTAAGCCGTTTGAGCGTTCTTCAACAACTAAAAAGTTTTTAAAAATCTCTATATCTTCCAACAAAACATCTTCTCTGTGCGGAATAAGATCTACCCAGTTTTTCTTACCTGTTTTGTTCTCAGGCGTTTTCATTAATTTGAAATTGGTCGCTTTGTCTTTATTTGTCAAGATATAAAACGAATCTTCGTAATGCGAAATACTATATTCTAGTCCACGTACGCGCGGTTGAAAAACTTCAAATTCACCATCTGGATTATTAGAATTCAAAATTCTATATTCTGTTGTTAAGGTACTTCCAGAACCAATTACAATGTATTTTTTTGATTTTTCTTTACTGATCGAAACATTAAAAGTATCATCAGTTTCATTATAAATCAAAACATCTTTTTTAGAATCAGTATTCAATTTATGTTTGAAAACTTTGTCAGCTCTTAACGTTTTTTCATCTTGTCTAACATAAAAAATCGTGTTGTTATCATTTGCCCAAACTGAAGCGCCTGTTACATTTTCGATTTTATCTGCTAAGATTTCACCTGTTTCTAAATTTTTGATCTGAATGGTATAGATTCTTCTTCCCATTAGATCCAATCCGAAACTTGCAAATTTATTATCTGGGCTGATGCTTAAACCGCCTAATTTAAAATAAGCGTGTCCTTTTGCCATTTCGTTACAGTTGAACAAAATTTCTTCATCGGCTGCAAGACTTCCTTTTTTTCTAGCAAAAATTGGATAATCCTGACCCGTTTCAAAACGTGTAATGTAGAAATAGCCATTGTAGAAATAAGGAACAGAAGAATCGTCTTCTTTAATTCTTGCTTTCATTTCTTCATACAGCTCATTTTTCAAATCTTTGGTATGAGCTGTCATACTCTCATAATAAGAGTTCTCTTGATTTAAGTAGTCAATTACTTCGGCATTTTCACGATCGTTCAACCAAAAATAGTTGTCGATTCTAGTCTCTTTATGCTTTTTTAGTGTTTTTGGAATTACTTTGGCCTTTGGAGCCTGTATATCGTTTTGCATTGATTGAGCATTAATTTTTAAATACGAAGTGGCAAAAATACTATAAACCGAACAGAACAAAATTAATTTTTTCATAAAATATTCTATTGAATTCACACAGCAATATACTAATTTTGTCTCAAATAATTTAAAAAATCAACAAAAATGGATTTAATGGGAATGATGGGCAAACTTAAAGAAACCCAGCAAAAAATTGAAGATACAAAAAAGCGCTTAGATACTGTTTTGATTGATGAACAAAGCGCTGACGGATTATTGAAAATTACTATTACTGCAAACAGAAAAATAAAATCGGTTTCTATTGACGATTCTTTATTAGAAGACAAAGAGCAATTAGAAGATTACTTAGTTGTAACTCTTAATAAAGCAATTGAAAAAGCAACAAACATAAACGAAAGAGAATTAGATGCTGTTGCAAAGATGGATATGCCAATGATTCCAGGAATGGATAATCTTTTTAAATAAGATTCTAAGCTACAAAGAGACAAAGTTACAAAGAGACAAAGGTTACAATATATGTAAATCTTTGTCTCTTTTCTTTTTAATACCTCTGCAGCTTTGCCCCTTTACTCCTTTGACCCTCTGCCTAAAATTTCGAAAGCGTATCAATCACATACGTATGCATTACTTCTTTGTAATCTAAATGTGTTACGATTCTGAGTTTGTTATGTCCTAACGAACTTATTAGTATATTTTTCTGTTTTAGTTTTTCGATTAACAATTGGTCGCTGTAGCCTTCCGCCAATGAAAAAATCAAAATATTGGTTTCTACTGGTTCAATAGAGGCGATCCATGGTTTCATACTCAATACTTTAGCAATTTCTTTTGCTCTGCGGTGATCTTCTGCCAGTCTTTCAATATTATGAGCCAAGGCGTACAATCCTGCTGCTGCCAAATATCCCACTTGACGCATTCCTCCACCTAATATCTTCCTGATTCTCAACGCCCTGTGAATATCAGCTTTACTTCCGAGTAGTACAGAACCGATTGGTGCCCCTAATCCTTTTGACAAACAAACCGATATAGTGTCGAAAATAGCTCCAAATTCTTTCGGATTTTGTCTTTTTGCTACTAGTGCATTCCAGATTCTGGCGCCATCTAAATGAAATTTCAAATTATGAGCGTCACAAACTTTTTTTATTTCTTTTAAATCTTCTAATTCGTAACAAGCACCGCCTCCTTTATTGGTTGTATTTTCCACACAAACCAAACTTGTTAACGGACTATGATAAAATTCAGGATCATTTATTGCAGCTTTAACCTGAGCTGCCGTTATCATACCGCGATTTCCATCTATTAAACAGCATGAAACACCGCTGTTAAACGAAACTCCTCCTCCTTCATAATGATAAACATGTGCATATTTATCAGCAATAAGTTGTTCGCCTGGTTGTGTATGAAGTTTTATCGCAGTTTGATTTGCCATAGTTCCAGACGGAAAAAAAAGCCCGGCTTCCATACCAAAAAACTCAGCCGTTCTGTTTTCTAATTCAATCACCGTTGGGTCTTGTTTGTATACATCGTCGCCAACGTGGGCGTTAAACATATACTGCAGCATTTCATAAGTAGGCTTGGTTATGGTATCGCTGATTAAATTTATTTCCATATTCTAAAAACTATATCTTATTTTTGTAAAACAAAATTACGTATAACTGCTATTAATTTTCAGCAAGTTTGACTAAATTTTAACTTGCAGATTTCTATAGACCAAATTAACGTAATAATTGTAAAAAACATATAAAAACCTATTAATTAATTTATGACAACAGCCGAACAAGTAAAAGGTATTGTGGAGCGCCTTGGTGCGTTGAGGAGGTATCTTTGACGTTGATGCAAAGCTAATCGAAATTGCAAACGAAGAAGAAAAAACTTTTGCGCCAGATTTTTGGAACAATCCAAAAGAGGCAGAACTTATTGTAAAAAATCTTCGAAACAAGAAAAAATGGATTGAAGATTATGACAAAGCTGTATCTCTAACAGAAGAATTACAGCTCGCTCATGATTTTTATAAAGAAGGAGAACTTTCTGTTGATGAATTGGATGAACAATACAATGCCGCACAATCGCACATTGAAAACATCGAATTTAAAAACATGCTTTCTGACGAAGGTGACAGTTTAAGTGCCGTAGTTCAGATTACTGCTGGGGCCGGCGGAACTGAAAGCTGTGACTGGGCTGGAATGCTGATGCGTATGTACATGATGTGGGGCGAAAGTTATGGTTATAAAATCAAAGAACTTAACTTTCAGGAAGGTGATGTTGCCGGAATTAAAACCGTAACTTTAGAATTCGAAGGAGATTATTCTTTTGGATATTTAAAGGGAGAAAATGGTGTACACCGTTTGGTTCGTATTTCACCTTTTGACAGCAATGCAAAACGTCATACTTCATTCGTTTCTGTTTACGTTTATCCGTTGGTTGATGACAGTATCGAAATTGACATTAATCCTGCTGATATCGAGATTACAACTTCTCGTTCGAGTGGTGCGGGTGGACAGAACGTAAACAAGGTAGAGACGAAAGTTCAGTTAGTTCACAAACCAACTGGAATCCAAATTCAGTGTTCTGAGACACGTTCGCAGCAAGATAACAGACAACGTGCTATGCAAATGCTTCGTTCTCAATTATATGAAATTGAGTTGAAAAAACAACAAGCACAGCGTGCTGACATCGAAGCTGGAAAAATGAAAATCGAGTGGGGTTCACAGATTCGTAATTATGTAATGCAGCCTTATAAATTGGTAAAAGATGTACGTACAGGCTATGAAACCAGTGATGTTGACGGCGTTATGAACGGAAATATTGACGCTTTCTTAAAAGCCTATCTAATGATGATGGGGCAAAAAGAAGAAGAATAAATGAACAAATACATCAAAGGCTGCCTAACATTTACAGCAATTATAGTTCTATTATTGACACTAATGATTGGGTGGTTCTTATGGTCGTCAAATAGTCGTATAAAACAAGCTGAAATTGACGGAATTGCATTCTCAAAAGAATGTGATTCTGTCAATATTATTACCGAACAACCTGAAATTCAATTTGCAAAATTCAAAAAGAATGAGCTTACCTTCTTAAAATTTCAAATACTGCGAAACGGGAAGTTTATACATGATACGGTAATAAAAAACGGAAAATTCAATCCCGATAATTTACGTATTAATATTCCCTACAAAACTTTTTTTAAAACTGATACCATTGTAGTTACCACAAAAAATCGATTACAATATTACATTTCCGGCTACCACCATTATGCATATTTACATTACGGAATGTTTGGTTATCTCGGAAGTCATGACTGTAGGTTTTCTGATCAATCTATTATTAATAATGACCAATATTCTAATAATGTATTAATAAGGGAGAAAGGCTGGCTGAATCCGGAAATTTCAAAACATATCAAAAAAATCAGTATATTAGATAGTGCCGAATATTATGGTTTTGCTAAAAATTGCAAAATAAAAATCGAAGATGCTGAGCGTATTTTAAAAGAAAAAAGAAAAAATCAGGTTTTTAGAACTACCACAATTAATGGCATTGAAGCTGGTCCAAAAGATAGTTACTATTTATTTGGCGAAGAAACCGAATCAGGAACACGACCAAATGATGTTGTTCCGAGGAATTTAAAATATTATGTAGTTAAAATAAATTGTGCAACTGGAGAATATAAGCGTTATCAAAATTATCCTTTTGACAATTAAACCTTTTCATATTTTACTAAAAAACAGAAGTTATGATAAAATGGGCAGATGTAATTCATTTTACAAATAAAGGAAATCCGACTCCAGATAAAAGAGTGGAGAAAACAGAAGAAGAATGGAAACAAATTCTAACACCAGAAGAGTTTCAGGTAGCACGTTTAAAAGGTACTGAAAGATCTTTCAGTTCAGAAATGTGCAGTTTATTTGAACCTGGAATTTACGAGTGTAAATGTTGCGGCACATTGTTGTTTGATGCTACCGAAAAATTTGAATCTGGAACGGGATGGCCGTCTTTTACACAGCCCGTAAAAGAAAATGCGATTGGATATTACGCCGACAAATCACACGGAATGATTCGTGTTGAGGTAGTCTGCAATACCTGCGACGCGCATTTAGGACATATTTTTCCTGATGGCCCGCCTCCAAGTGGTCTTCGCTATTGCATTAATGCATTATCATTAAATAAAGTAAAAGAATAAAAAATAAGCGTTGCTATTTTTCATAAGCGATTCCTCTATGAGCGAATCGCTTTTTTTTGAAATAAAATCAAGTTATAAGTTTCTGTTAACCAACAGGTTTAGCTCTCAAAAAATAAAATTTATAGGTTTTTACATATTAATGAAAAGTTGACATATTAGAAAAGAATCAAAAAATTAATAGGTAAGATGTTAATTTTGTAATATTTAAATTATTATTTTACACATATCTCAAAAAAAATAAAAAATAGTATTAGGTAATTAAAATCTAATTCATTTTATTTGGCAAAAATTAACCCCTAAATCTATTTTATTAATTAATGAGATCCTATTCAATTCACGAAATTAACGAAGTAATAAATGGCGTAATTTACGGCGCAACTTCCCAGAATATAACTGCAACTGAGCAACTTGAAAAAGCTACGACTTCAGAAATTTCATTTATAGGAAACAAAAAATATGAAAAATACTGGTCAGCTTCTAATGCTTCTGTCGCTGTTGTTAACGAAGACATTTCTATAGAACCTGGTGAAAACCGTGCTTTTATTAAAGTTAAAAATGCCGATTTAGCAATGTCGCAAATACTTGCTCTTTTTGCACCTCCAGCCCCTTTATTTCGTAATGAAATCCACAAAACGGCTACTGTTGACGAAACTGCTATTATCGGCGATGGAGTTAAAATTGGTGCTGGTTGTTATGTAGGTCCAAAAGTAGAAATTGGTGCTGGTACAATATTGTATCCAAATGTTACTATTTTGGATGAATGCACAATCGGCAGAAACACTACAATTTGGTCGGGTGCCGTGATACGTGAGCGTTGTCATATTGGAAACGATTGCATCATTCATCCTAATGCAACTATTGGTGCTGATGGTTTCGGATTTAGACCTTGTAATGAAAAAGGATTGGTTAAAATTCCACAAATCGGAAATGTAGTTATCGGCAATTGTGTTGAAATTGGCGCGAATACGTGTGTAGATCGCGGAAAATTCAGCTCGACAGTTCTTGGAGACGGTTGCAAAATAGATAATTTAGTTCAAATCGGACATAATAGTAAATTGGGTAAATTTTGTATTATGGCCGGAAACAGTGGTCTTGCTGGTTCTGTAACTTTAGGAAACGGGGTTATAATTGGTGGAAGCGCTTCTATAAAAGATCATACTACTATCGGTGACGGCGCAACTATTGGAGCAGGTTCTGGTGTTACTGGAGATGTTCCTGCAGGAAAAACAATGTTAGGGTATCCAGCGGTTGAAGCTCGTGACGCTCTTAAACAATGGGCAATTTTAAAGAGAATGGTTTGTAGTTCTAAAAAATAACTAGATTCTTAGATTCTTAGATTCTTAGATTCTTAGATTCTTAGATTCTTAGATTCTTAGATTCTTAGATTCTTAGATTCTTAGATTCTTAGATTCTTAGATTCTTAGATTCTTAGATTCTTAGATTCTTAAAAAAAATCAGAAGCAGAGCTTCTGATTTTTTTTTATAATGCTTCGCATTCAAAGCCTATAACTTTCATTAAAAAAATTACTTTTTCGACAATATCATCTTTGCAGTCAAATCGCAGAATATTATCACAATCTTCCAGATCAAAATTCCACTTTGAATTTGGGAATAACATATTCAGCTTTGGAATAACTTTCTTTACTTTCGAAATGCTGTCTATATTTGTTTTAAATACAAAAACCATAATTCACAATAATATTAGTTATCAATTTTACTTAAAATTTTAGAGTCGATATAAAAAGTTCCGAATGGAATAACACAGGCTAAAAGTACTTTCCATGTAGTATCTTTAAATTTCCAATTCTGCTCTACTCCTACGCTTAAAGTATTGAATACAAAAAGAAGAAATAAAGCGCCGTGAATGGTTCCAACTGGTCTTGTTAAAAATGGCATTTCAAAAATATACTTCATTGGCATTGCTATAAATAATAAAATTAAAAGTGATGTTCCTTCTAAAAATCCTATAATGCGTAAACGTCCGGTATTGGTTTGCAGTAAATTTTTCATAATTATCTAAAGTAAGGTCTGTTTGCAAGAGGTGAAAATGGCCAAGGAATAGCAATAAAAATGGTAATTAAGGCTATTGAAAACCAAAAGAGAATGGTTTTAAATTTTTGTTCATCAGAAGATCTTCTCTTTGCTAATGCCGATCCAATTGTAATGAAAACAATTGCGGTAAGCATTAAAACGATATGAATAAGACCAAAGAAAAAGACCTCCTTATTTTGAATGCCTTCTTTTACATTTTTCCAGAAATATTTCACAATCGGACTTTGTACATAAACCAGAATTCCAAAAATAAGCTGAATATGTGAAATTGTTGCCGTCCAATGTCGAACGAGATTGTCTTTCTTAGTAAAAGAAAGATTTGAAGAATATCCTTTGTAAGCATTATAAATCGAATAGATTAAGCTTACTAACACAAGCCATCGCATAAAAGAATGGCCAATTAAAATAGATTGATGCATTGTTTTTTGATTAAAGACAATGCAAATATATTCAAAAACATACTAATTAGTATGTTTTTAAAATTCTTTTTATTTTAAACTACTCAAGTACTTTTTAAACTCCTCTAAATAAACAACATAAACTGATTTATCATTTTCAATTTTTCCAAAATTACGAATACCCCAATAGCCCGATAAGATAAAAAAAGCCACTTGTTCGCCCACAACATCTTTTCGAATAAGTCCTTGCTCCTTCCCTTTTTCTATTGCTTTAATAATTGCCGATTTCCATAAATTGATGAGTTCAGACAATGCTTCGCTAAATTTAGTATTCCACGGTGTCATTTCCTGAGTCAGATTTCCAACCGGACAACCATATTTTACTTGCAGAAAAGGATCTTCTAATAATAAATACGAAATCATATTATAAAAATCTTCAATCGGATTTTGAGTATTTTCAGTCGGTTTAATAAAATGTTCCGTCATTGTAGGTTTCAAAATCTCTTCAATTATTGCGATTCCCATTTCATCTTTCGTTTTAAAATGGTAATAAAAAGCTCCTTTCGTCACTTTTGTGGTAGCGATAATTTCATCAATACTTGTGGTTTGATATCCTTTTGTATAAATCAATTCAAACGCTTTTTGAAGAATAGTAAGTCGTGTATTAGCAGCTTTAGACATAAAAAATACTAGTTAGTATAAAAAACAAATTAAAGAAATTAATTTGGATTACTGCTTTTTAAAGTTACGCCCGAAAACTTCTTTATAATGCTAAACTACTTCCATTTATTTCAATGGATTTTGTAAATTAGCCAACACTATATTATAAAATCAATACTTTATCATGGATTTAAACTTCAATAAAAACGAAGATCACAATAAATTACTGCTTTCAGAATTAAAACAAAAATTTGCCAAAGTAAAATTGGGCGGCGGCGAAAAGAGAATCGAAAAGCTGCACTCAGAAGGCAAAATGACAGCTCGAGAAAGAATTGCTTATTTATTGGATGAAAATTCTAAAAGTATTGAAATTGGCGGTTTTGCCGGCGAAGGTATGTACGCAGAACATGGCGGATGTCCTTCAGGAGGCGTCGTTGTAAAAATTGGATATATCAAAGGCAAGCAATGTATTGTGGTTGCCAATGATGCGACTGTAAAAGCAGGTGCCTGGTTTCCTATTACAGGAAAGAAAAACCTTCGCGCACAGGAAATCGCTATGGAAAACAGACTTCCAATTATTTATCTTGTTGACAGCGCAGGAGTTTACCTGCCAATGCAAGATGAAATTTTTCCAGACAAAGAACATTTCGGAAGAATCTTTAGAAACAACGCTCAAATGAGCAGTATGGGAATCACTCAAATTGCTGCCGTTATGGGAAGCTGTGTCGCTGGAGGTGCTTATCTGCCAATTATGAGCGACGAAGCGTTAATCGTTGACAAAACAGGAAGTATTTTCCTTGCAGGAAGTTATTTGGTTAAAGCCGCAATCGGAGAAACTATTGATAACGAAACTTTGGGCGGCGCTACTACGCATTGCGAAATTTCGGGCGTTACAGATTATAAAGCCAAAGATGATAAAGATGCTTTAGATAAAATTAAAAATATTGTGGATAAAATTGGGGATTTTGATAAAGCAGGTTTCAGCCGAATTAAAGCGGAAAAACCGGCTTTAGAACCAAATGATATTTACGGAATTCTGCCAAAAGCAAGAACAGAACAATATGATATGATGGAAATCATCAATCGTTTGGTCGATAATTCAGAATTTGAAGCTTACAAAGACGGATATGGACAATCACTTATTACAGGTTATGCCAGAATAGATGGCTGGGCAGTCGGTATTATTGCTAATCAGCGAAAAGTGGTAAAAACCAAAAAAGGCGAAATGCAGTTTGGAGGCGTTATTTATTCAGACAGTGCAGATAAAGCAACTCGTTTTATTGCCAATTGTAATCAGAAGAAAATTCCTTTGGTATTTCTTCAAGATGTTACAGGTTTTATGGTGGGTTCGAAATCCGAACATGGTGGGATTATTAAAGACGGTGCTAAAATGGTAAATGCAGTGAGTAATTCTGTTGTACCTAAATTTACTGTTATAGTTGGAAATTCTTATGGAGCAGGAAATTACGCTATGTGCGGTAAAGCTTATGATCCTCGCTTAATTTTTGCGTGGCCAAGTGCAGAACTTGCCGTTATGGGCGGCACGCAAGCAGCAAAAGTCTTAGCGCAAATTGAAGCTTCTTCGCTTAAAGCGAAAGGAGAAATTGTTGATGAAGAAAAAGAAACCGAATTATTCAATAAAATAAAAGCACGCTACGACGAGCAGACTTCTCCCTATTATGCAGCATCCAGACTTTGGACAGATGCAATTATTGATCCGCTTGAAACCAGAAATTGGATTTCGATGGGAATCGAAGCTGCAAACCATGCTCCTATTCAAAAACAATTTAATTTAGGTGTAATTCAAGTATAGTATTTTTGAATTCTCAAAAACGTAATAACAAAAAAGTAAAAAACTTATTTTCAAGCTGTTAAAAATAAATATATCACTAAAAGTTAGTAACTTAGTGCTATAATTTTAATCACACAGCGTCATGGAAAATGTAAAAAGTTTGAATAAATGGGCAAATTCGCACACTTATTTACCAGTTGATTTAGTACGTATTATTTTGGGTGGATTTTTATTTATGAAAGGTGTCTCGTTTGTCACCAATGTACAATACCTGCATGATTTAATTTCTCCTATTGATCAGTTCGGCGGCGGTATGTTTATGCTGCATTACATTGCTCCTGCTCATATGATCGGCGGGATCATGATTATATTCGGCCTGCTCACGCGCTGGGCGATTGCTGCACAGTTACCTATTTTATTTGGTGCTGTACTAATTAATTTTATGGGCAAAATGCATTCAGAAAGTTTAATATTAGCAATCGTAGTTTTATTAATCTGCATTTTCTTCCTTTTCTACGGAAGTGGCAAACACTCTGCAGATTACTACTTTAAAATGCAGCAATAATTTATATAAATCCTCAACTTATCTCAAAATAAGTTGAGGTTCATTTTAGAGTGTTAATTAATTCTTTAAAATTTCTTTTATTGTGTTTTATGACTTAATTTCGCCGACATGAAATGGATTCATAAAACTGTTATTTTAATCGCATTCTTAATTGCGGGATTGTTTGCTAATCAGGCAGACAACTCTTCTATGCATATTATTGAAGCGCAAAAAACAGATTCCAATTTCACAAAACATGTTGCCGATTCTGATGCCTTTATTCAGCCTCAAGGAAACTATCAGTTTGCGGCCAACATCAAAACAAATCCTTTGGGAATAATAAAATGTTTCGACACTTTATTACCGCTAATCCCACAACATCAAACTGTTACAACCACTACAGCATATACTAAACTATTTACTACTCAAAGTAAAAAAGTTTTAGTAATACTCTATGCTTTCCATTTTTTCTGGTAAATAAATTTTTGATTTTTTATAATTGAGGTGCTTCTTCAATTTAATTAAACTGTTTTCTTTTTGAAGACTGTTTTCTATTTCAATTATTTATTTCATTCGAAACAATATGGAAACTACAACAACAATTATGGGAATTGTTATTGCACTTATTGTCGCAATCCCAGTATATTTCTCTGCACGATCGAGCGCTGCGAGTAAAACAAGAATTTTAAATATTAAGAAAAGATTCAATCCGACACATCCGGAAGATTTTGATTTAACTGAATCTATCAATAATAAGACCTTGACAATCGATCAGAAAAACAAAAAATTTATTCTGATGAATTTCAATCCAAATCAGCAAGAATCGATTTATGTTGATTTAAATACAATTGCTTCTTGCAAGCTGGTTCCAACGACCGATTCTCAATCTGATACAATTATCAAAATTGATTATGAGTTTATCGAAAAAGAAACATCTAAAAAAATAATAATTCCATTCTATGATTTTGATGATGACCGCATCAAACAAATAAGCGTTTACCAAGATCATATGTTTGCAAAAAAATGGCTTACAATCATCCAAGATTCTATTTCACGTTAGTTATTTAATTCACGAAAGAGGCTCAATTTTTGAGTCTCTTTTTTTTTCTGTATATGATATTTGTCATTTTATGTCGATTATCGAAGTTTTAATTTTGATGCAAACTAAATCCGTCTTTATGAAAATTTCTTTGACTCAAAAATACAATGTCCCAGGTCCAAGATATACTAGTTATCCGACAGTTCCGTATTGGAATGAAGTAGATTTTACAACTGAAAAATGGATCACTTCATTACAAAAATCATTCTCTGAAAGCAATTCGAAAAACGGAATCAGTTTATACATTCACCTGCCTTTCTGCGAAAGTATGTGTACTTTTTGCGGCTGCAACAAACGTATTACAAAAAATCATTCTGTCGAAGAGACTTATATTAAAGCGCTTTTAAAAGAATGGAGTTTATATTGCAAATTACTTCCTGAGAAACCCGTCATTAAAGAAATACATCTGGGAGGCGGCACTCCAACATTTTTTTCTACAAAAAATCTTGAATCTTTAATTAACGGAATTTTCAGTTATGCTGTAATAGCCAAAGATCATGAATTTAGCTTTGAAGGACATCCAAACAACACAACTTACGAACAACTTAAAAAATTATACGATTTAGGCTTTCGCCGAGTAAGCTTTGGTGTTCAAGATTATGCGCCAAAAGTTCAGAAAGCCATTAATCGAATTCAGTCTTTCCATAATGTTGCCAAAGTAACTTTTTGGGCAAAAGAAATTGGCTACACTTCAATCGGCCATGATATTATATTCGGTCTGCCGTTTCAAACTATTGAAGATGTAATAGATACAGTCGAAAAAACAAATTCTTTAAAACCAGACAGATTAGCTTTTTACAGTTATGCCCACGTTCCGTGGATTAAAGGAAATGGACAACGCGGTTTTAATGATGAAAATTTACCAAAAGATGCTGAAAAAAGAAGATTATACGAAACTGGAAAACAGTTGCTTTCTCAAAATGGTTATAACGAAATTGGAATGGATCATTTTGCATTAACTGCTGATAGTTTATACAAAGCAGCGCACAATGGCAATTTACATCGAAATTTTATGGGGTACAGTGCTTCCAAAACTCAAGTTATGATTGGTTTGGGAGTTTCTTCAATAAGCGACAGCTGGTATAGTTTTGCTCAAAATACTAAAAATCTTGAAGATTATTATCAGCTTTTAGAATGGGATAAACTTCCTGTTGTAAAAGGTCATATTCTGAATGATGAAGATTTAATCATCCGCAAACATATTTTAAATCTAACTTGCGAACTACAAACTTCCTGGAATGAAAATTCGCTCTATTTTAAAGAACTTCCAACTGTTTTAGAAGATTTAAAAGAAATAGAAAATGACAAATTAATTGTTGTTGAAGAAGGAAAAATTATGATTACAGAAGCAGGAAGACCTTTTGTTCGTAATATCTGTATGGCTTTTGATTTACATCTAAAAAGAAAGTCACCGGAAACAAATCTGTTCTCGATGACTGTCTAACAATAGTGAGTTAGTTTAGTGTATTTTTTAATGACAGTTTGGGGTTTGCTGTATAAATAAGCTCATATTTGGAGGCGAGATATAGGGAATTCCTAATCCCAAGCCTCTCAAAATAAACAAAACTCCGATTACAACTGCAACATAAGGAATTGCCTTTTGGATCTTATTTCTAAAAGGCAATTTTAATAATGAATTAATATAAACCACAATCGTCATTAAAGGCATTGTACCAAGTCCGAATAAGAGCATATAAAGCACTCCATAACCTGCACTCTGCATGGCAATTGCTCCGAACAAAGCGACATAAACCATTCCGCAAGGCAAGAAACCGTTTAAGAGACCGATTGTAAAAAGAGATTTATAACTTCTATTTTTAAATTGAGCACCAAGATTTGATTTGACTTTTGAAATGATTTTATAAATTGGTTTTGAAAAATTGTAGCTTGCGAATTTTTTCTCTGGAATCAAAACTACAATAATCATAATAATTCCGATAATAATTGACATTTTCTGCTGTAATCCTGCAAGAAAAAAACCTCTTCCTAATAGTCCAAAAATTAAGCCGATAGAAGCGTATGCTGTTAATCGGCCTAAATGATAAGTAATAATCTGTGTAACTCTTTTTGCTTCGTTATTTCTGTCTACAGGAAGCATCATAGCAATTGGACCGCACATGCCAACACAGTGCAGACTGCTTATTAAACCTAATATTAAAGCAGAATAAAGCATTTTTTTGTTAGTTTACGTAAATAACTTCTTTAGATAAATATTTTATCCCATTGTACTGCCATTCCATATTGACATCCCATCTTCCTTTTACTAATTTATTATGAGGAATAAATAAAGATGAATTTTGAAGCACAATCTGTGTATTAAAATCAAATTTTTTATTTGATGGACGATATAAAAGCACATTTCCAGTTACTTTGTCTTCTTGAAAGTTTGAAGGAAAAACGATTTTAACGCCGTTCTCAATGTATTTAATAGAAGGTTTATGCTGTAAATCGTGTGCATTTTGAATGCGTGCCATTTCTTCTTGAAAGTGAGTATCATGTTTATAATACTCTTCAACAACCAAGTCATTGTCATATTTAGAATTTGACTGAACTTCAAAAACAAAATATAAAATAAAGGTCATAAATAACCCAAATGCAATGACAATTCCTGTACCCCAATTGATTTTCATAGTAGTAAATTTTTAATTAAAGCTTCGTGGCCCTAAGAAGTTTGTAGTCGTATGGTCTATAAGTTCTTTTCCGTTATAAACCCCTATTTTTACTTTAGTTTTATCACTTATCAAAAGTGCTTCATCTATTTCTATAAATAAAGTTCCCTGCGAAATACTTTCCTTCGCCACTTTAAAATGAGGTTTACCCACATTTCTAATATTTCCTTTTTGATCAATCAATTCAAAATGAATATCCTGATAATCTTTCATTGTCTTATTGACAATTTTATAAGTATATATGTTACTGATTTTATCTCCTTTATGCTGAAACAATTGTCCAGGGAGACGCAGAATAACAGCTTCTACATTTGTTCGTAAAAACAACATTCCGACAAAGACAGTTAACAATATGCATAGAACTGCTGTGTAACCTTTCATTCTTGCAGTAAACTTGAAAGGCTCTTTTTTAGCAATTTCATCTTCAGAAGCATATCGAATTAAGCCTTTTGGCAATCCAACGCTTTCCATAATATGATCGCATTCATCTATACAAGCGGTACAATTGGTACATTCTAACTGAGTTCCGTTTCTAATGTCAATTCCCATCGGACATACATGCACGCATTGCATACAGTCTATACAATCTCCTTTTCCAGTTAAAGCTCTATCTTCTTTTTTATTGAATTTAGCGCGACCTTCTTCTTTTTCTCCACGAACAAAATCGTACGCAACATTAATAGATTTATTATCTAAAAGAACACCTTGTAAACGTCCGTACGGACAAGCAATAATACAAACCTGTTCTCTAAACCAAACAAAAACAAAATAGAAAACACTAGTAAAGATCAGCAGTGCGATAAAGTTGCTTGCTTGTTTGATTGGTCCTTGTTCAACCATTAAAAACAGCTGATCACTTCCAACCAAATAAGCTAAAAATACATTGGCAATAGCAAAAGAAATTACAAAAAAGATAAACCATTTAATTAATCTTTTTCTAATTTTTTCAGCATTCCATTCTTGTCTTGCCAAACGCTGTTGTGCTCCCCTGTCTCCATCGATCCAATATTCAATTCGACGAAAAACCAATTCTAGAAAGATCGTCTGCGGACAAATCCATCCACAAAAAATTCTTCCAAAAACAACTGTAAACAGCAGAATAAAAACAATTCCGACCAGCATTGAGACTACAAATAAGTAAAAATCCTGCGGCCAGAAAGGAAATCCAAAAATATTAAAACGACGCTCCACAACGTTGAACATCATAAATTGGTTTCCGTTGATTTTAATAAAAGGATTGGCAACTAGAATTGCTAAAAGAACGTAACTGACAATTTTTCTATAATCATAAAATTTACCAGACGGTTTTTTAGGAAATATAAATTTTCTCTTACCGCCTTCATCAATGGTTCCGATGGTATCTCTAAATGCTTCGTCTGGTAAATTTGACATGATCTTTTTATTATTTTTTAACTTGTGTGGTATCTGTTGGTTTCACAGCTGCGGTTTCTGCTTTAGGAGCGCTGTCGTCTACCCAAATTTCTCCTTCTGGCTCTTTTGGATCTTTAGGATTACTTCCTTGCAGAGACAAAATATAACTTGCCACTTTCTGGATTTCTTTTGGTTTTAAAGTACCTTTCCAAGCGATCATTCCTTTTCCGTCACGACCCCCATTGGTAATGGTATGAAATAGGTTTTTAATTCCTCCACCTAAAATCCATCTGTTGTCTGTTAAGTTTGGTCCGATTTGTCCTCCGGCATCAGCTCTGTGGCAGGCAATACAATTTGTTGTAAAAATTTCTTTACCTGCTGCTAAATCAGCTCCATCTGTAAGTAATACTACAGTTTTCTCGTCCATTAAGTCTGGAGCGGTTTTCAAATATTCTTCAACATCAATTTTTGCTTGAGCCATTTCTTTTTTAAGCTCCATTTCTTGATCATCGGCACCTAGAACATCATAACGAACTACATAAATAACTCCGAAAATAATACAGATGTAGAATAAATATACCCACCAAGGCGGTAGATTATTATCAAGCTCTTTAATTCCGTCATAATCATGATCCATTAAAAGCTCACTTTCTTTTTCTATTGGCGAAGTTTTAGTCAACTTCTGCATTAGGTTTTTGTACCAAGTGCTTTCACTAAAACTTAAACTATCTTCATATTCTTTTTTTGCTTTTTCTTCTGGTGTCATCAATTGGTTCATGACACGATTAACAGCGCTTAATGTAATTTCAATAGCGATTAACACGAAGAGAAAAACAAATAAGAAAACCGAAATCATTGGATATTTTACAAAGGCCGGTCTGTCTCCAGAGTCAACAAAGAACTCCATCAATCCAAAAGCGATGAAGAAAATCAGCGGGACTCTAACATATACTGGGAAAAATTTTTTCATTTTTTTTATTCTTTTGAAGTTAAACTAAGTCCTTCATCTAAAGGTATTTCGCTCATTTCTCTAATCTTGTCTTTTTTATAAGAAAACACCCAAAAGCCTAAGCCTACAAAAAATAAGAAGAATATTAGCAGGGAAATTATCGGGTAAATTTCTATGCCCGATATTGTTTCCATATTGTGTTTTATTTGTTCGAACATGACGCCACTATTTTGAAGTTTCTTTTACTTTAATATCTGTACCAAGTCTTTGAATGTAAGCAATCAGAGCAACGATTTCTCGCTCATTCATCGGAACAAATTTTTCGCCGCTTGCAGCTGCTTTTTTCTTGCTTGCTTCATAACTTTTCACAAAATCAGGATCATTTTCAAGACTTTTCTCTATGGCAACTGCTTGTGTTCTTAATGTTTTCTGCGCATTTGCAATGTCAGCATCTGTGTAAGGAACTCCAAGCGTAACCATAGTCTTCATTTTCTTTTCAATTAATGACGTATCCATTGGTTTATTATCGAACAACCATTTATAACCCGGCATAATTGATCCTGCAGAAATACTTTGTGGATTCCAGAAGTGATTAAAGTGCCAATTGTCATTATATTTACCTCCAACTCTTAATAAATCTGGACCTGTACGTTTTGATCCCCATAAGAATGGATGATCGTAAACAAATTCTCCTGCTTTTGATTGTGGTCCGTAACGTTCTACTTCACTTCTAAATGGACGTACAGATTGTGAGTGACATCCAACACATCCTTCACGAATGTATAAATCACGTCCTTCAAGTTCTAAAGGTGTATATGGTTTTACACTGCTGATTGTTGGAATATTTGATTTTACCATAATAGTTGGTACAATCTGAATAATTCCTCCAATTAAAATTGCAATCGTAGCTAAAATGGTTAACTGAATTGGTTTTCTTTCTAACCAAGAGTGGAATTTCTCTCCTCTTACTCTACTACTGCTGATAGTTTGTAAAGCTGGAGCCTGAGCTAATTCATCTTCAACAGGTTCACCTACTTTTATCGTCATGATAATGTTATACACTAATGTCAACATACCTACTAAATACAATGAACCACCGATAGCTCTCATCCAATATAATGGCATAATTGCAGTAACTGTTTCAAGGAAATTTCCATAGGTCAAAGTTCCATCTGGATTAAACTGTTTCCACATTGATGCTTGTTGAAAACCAGCTACGTACATTGGTAATGCGTACAAGATAATTCCTAAAGTACCAATCCAGAAGTGGAAATTTGCCAATTTCGTTGAAAACAAAGTCGTTTTTGTCATTCTTGGAATCAACCAATAAATAATAGCAAATGACATAAAACCATTCCAAGCTAAAGCCCCAACGTGTACGTGTGCTACGATCCAGTCTGTATAGTGCGCGATAGCATTTACATTTTTAAGAGAAAGCATTGGTCCTTCAAAAGTTGCCATACCGTAACCTGTAATGGCTACTACAAAGAATTTTAAAACTGGTTCTTCACGAACTTTATCCCATGCGCCTCTTAAAGTTAAAAGTCCATTAATCATACCTCCCCAAGATGGAGCAATCAACATTACAGAAAATGCAACTCCTAAATTCTGAGCCCAGTTTGGTAACGCAGAATATAATAAGTGGTGCGGTCCAGCCCAGATATATATAAATATCAAAGACCAAAAGTGTATAATAGATAATCTATAAGAATAAACAGGTCTGTTTGCAATTTTAGGAACGAAATAATACATTAAACCTAAAAATGGAGTCGTAAGGAAGAATGCCACCGCATTGTGCCCGTACCACCATTGTACTAGAGCATCCTGAACACCTGCATAAACAGAGTAACTTTTAAGTCCTGATACAGGAATTTCGATATTATTAAAAATATGCAGTACAGCTACCGTTACAAATGTTGCTAGGTAAAACCAAATTGCAACATATAAATGGCGCTCTCTTCTGCGAAGCATAGTACCAATCATATTGATCCCCATAACAACCCAGATCAAAGCAATTGCAATGTCAATTGGCCACTCTAGCTCTGCATATTCTTTAGAAGAAGTATAACCTAACGGAAGCGTAATTGCTGCTGCCACAATGATAAGCTGCCAGCCCCAGAAATGTAGATTACTTAAAAAATCACTAAACATTCTGGCTTTTAGCAATCTTTGCAGCGAATAGTACATTCCGGCAAAAAAAGCGTTACCCACAAAGGCAAAAATTACTGCATTGGTGTGCAACGGTCTTAAACGGCCGTAACTAAGCCACGAAATCCCATCTGTCATGTTGGGAAAAAGGTACATTACCGCAAGGGTAAGTCCCACTAACATACCCACAACTCCAAAGAGGATTGTGGCGTAAATGAATTTTTTTACAATTTTGTTGTCGTAATAAAACTGTTCCATTTCCATAATTATACTTGTTTTTCTTCGTTTGGTAAATTATTATTTTGGGGACTAATTTTGGTCTCGTCGTCAAAGAGAATTCTGACTGACGGCGTATAATCATCATCATACTGCCCAGATTTGACAGCAACGATAAAGGCAATGAAGAAGCAGATTGCCACGAAAATACTCACTGAAATTAATAGATAAATAACACTCATACCTTAAATTTTTGTTAAACAAAATTATTCGGTTACGGGCAGATAAAATATGATATTTATCATGGTGTGTAGAAGAATGTTAAAATTAAAAAAAATAATTTTACGACCAATTAAAGTCATTATAAATTTCTGTTACTGAAATAGTTAGACATTAAAGTAACAAAACTTACAATCGTAATTGTGCTCAATGGCATTATAATCGCAGCGACTAAAGGAAGCAGGTTTCCGGTAACTCCAAAAGCCAGTCCGACAACGTTATAAAGCAGCGATAAACCAAAGCTCATTTTGATAATAAAAATGGCTTTGTGAGAGAGTTTTAAGAAGTAATTGAGACGCGAAAATTCACTTGCATCTAATATTGCATCGCAGGCTGGCGAAAAGACATTTACGTTTTCTGATATAGAAATTCCAACATTACTTTGCGCCAAAGCTCCCGCATCATTCAATCCATCACCGACCATCATAACATTCTGGCCTTTTTCCTGAAGTTTTTTAATATATTCCAGTTTTTGTCCTGGCTTTTGATTGAAAATCAATTCGGTATCTTTTGGAAGAATCGATTCTAAATTCGCTCTTTCTCCGTCATTATCGCCCGAAAGTACTTTTATTTGATACTCTTTACTTAAGTTTGAAAAAAGTTCTTCTAAGCCGTCTCTATATTGATTTTGGAAAACATATTTACCAATGTAAATTTCATTTATCTTAATATGTAAAGCTGTTTTTTGAATTTCAGAATCTTCCGTTTTTACATTATTCACAAATTGACTAGAGCCAATTTTAATTTCCTGTTCCTCAATAATAGCCAAAATTCCTTTTCCGGTAATTTCCTGAAATTCATCAAAAACAATTCGTTTTGTTTCAGGCAGAAAATCATATAACATACGACTTAAAGGGTGATTTGATGCTCGAAGAACATTTTTAATCAACATAAGAGTTTCGTCTGAAAGTGGATTTCCTTCAAAGGTTATATTTGATTTTTTATTGGTTGTTATAGTTCCTGTTTTATCAAAAACAATCGTATCTACTTTAGCCAATTGCTCAATAACTACGGCATTTTTAAGATAAAATTTCTTTTTACCTAAGATCCTTAAAATATTTCCAAAAGTGAATGGAGCCGTAAGTGCTAACGCGCAAGGACACGCCACAATTAAAACCGCTGTGAAAACATTAAATGCTGTGTTAGCATCAATAAAAATCCAATAACCAAAACCTCCTAAGGCTATCAACAATAAAATTGGCGTAAAATAACGACTAATAGCATCGGTAATCGTTTTATGCTTTTGATCTACTTTTTTCTGGAAAATTTCGTTGCTCCACAATTGCGTCAAATAACTCTGAGAAACAGAATGTAAAACTTCCATTTCTATCACTTTACCAATTTGTTTTCCGCCGGCAAATACTTTATCGCCCGATTTTTTGGTAATTGGAACAGCTTCTCCAGTAACAAAACTATAGTCAATTTCTGCACTTTCGCTGATTAAAATTCCATCAACAGGAATAAGTTCTTGGTTGCGAATTAATAATCTGTCGCCCTCTAAAACATCATAAATAGCCACATTTTCTTCTGAAGCATCTTTATTTATTTTGGTAACAGCAATTGGAAAATAAGATTTAAAATCTCTTTCAAAACTTAAAAAACTATACGTTTTGGTTTGAAACATTTTACCCAAAAGCATAAAGAAAACCAAACTCGCCAAACTGTCAAAAAAGCCTGGACCGTGATCCATAAGCATATCGTAAGTACTGCGGATAAACATAACGATAATTCCTAAAGCAATAGGAATATCAATATTCAGCATTTTGGTTTTAATACTGTGATAGGCAGAAACATAATAGCCACTTGCTGAATATAAGAAACTTGGTAATGCTAACACAAAAATCAATAGTCTGAAAAAAGGTTTATAACTATCCAACCAAAATTCTTTCATTTCAAAATATTCTGGAAATGACAACAGCATGATATTTCCAAAACAGAAAAATGCTACACCCAATTTGTAAGTTAAACTTCTATCAACTTTAGCCTTAGCAGCGCCGTAATTTTCTAAACTGATATAAGGTTCATATCCAATCGAACTTAATAGGTATACTATTTCTTTCAAAGAAACAACATCAGAATTGAATGTAATTCTAACTTTCTTTTCATGGAAATTAACTTGCGAAATACTGATTCCAGCCTGCAGACGGTTTAAGTTTTCTAAAATCCAGATACAAGAGCTGCAATGAATGTGAGGAATATTTAAAGATACAATTGCTGTGTTTCCTTCATGAAATTCTACTATTTTTGAAAGAATACTATCGTTATCTAAAAAATCATATTTTCCAGCAATATTCTGTGGAGTGGCTCCTGGCGATTTTTCGAAATCATAATAGGAGGTTAAATTGTTGCTGCTAAAAATTTCATACACGGTTTTACAGCCGGCACAGCAAAACTTTTTTTCATCAAAATCGATTTCTTCATTTTTCTCTATGGTTAAACCACAATGAAAACAACTTTGGCCACTCATAAACTTGTTTTTTTAAACTGCAAATTTCAGATTAACAAGCAGTTTTTAAGATGATAATTATCATGTTTTTATGAATTCGAATTCTAAATTAAGAAAATAAAATAGACCAATTATTACTTTCTCCTTTTTCCTAATAATTTAAGAAATAATAATACCTAAAACCCCCAATTTTGCTTAATTTTGCTGCAAACAATTATTGTCATGAATAAATGTGATCAATGTATAGTACGCCAGTTAAGCTCACTAAAAGCCCTTAATAAAGAAGAAGTTATAAAACTTGCCAACAGTAAAACCAGCTACAAAATCAAAAAAGGAGAGGCTATTTTTGAGGAAGGAGAGGTTACTAATGGTGTTTTCTGCGTTAAGGATGGTGTTGGAAAACTCTCAAAATTAAGTGCAAACGGTAAAGACCAAATCGTAAAATTGGTAAAATCCGGCGAACTTCTTGGCCAGCGTTCTATGATTAGTAATGAACCTGCAAACTTAACTGCAAAAGCGATAGCGGATATGGAAGTTTGTTTTATTCCTAAATCTGAAATCATTAATTTCTTCAATAGTAATAATCAGTTTTCTTTGAATATGATGCAGTCTGTCTGCGAAGATTTAAAAGAATCGGAAAATGAAAAAATTGCCTTAGTTCAAAAAACAGTTAAGCAAAGACTTGCCGAAACACTGCTTCATCTTCATGACGAGTTTGGTGAGGACACAGATAAAACCCTTAAAGTTCAGTTGACTCGTGAGGAATTGGCTGGAATTATCGGTACTGCAACAGAAAGCTGTATCCGTTTATTATCTGATTTTAACAAACTGGAATTGATTGAATTAGTAGGTAAAAAAATCAAACTTAAAGATGTACGTGCTTTAAAAAAATTAGCTGATAATTAAAGTTTTTTTGCTTCGTTCCAAAACACATCCATTTCTGACAATGTCATATCCATTAGTGGTTTTCCTAATTCGTTTGCTTTGCTTTCTAAATACTGAAATCGTTTGATGAACTTTTTATTAGTTCGTTCTAAAGCATCTTCTGGATTTACATTTAAAAATCGGGCGTAATTAATCATTGAGAATAAAACGTCTCCAAATTCATCTTCGATTTTATCCTGATCTCCCGTTTTTATTTCTTCTTGTAATTCTTGGAGTTCTTCTTGTACTTTATCCCAGACTTGGTGCGGTTCTTCCCAATCAAATCCAACTCCTTTTACTTTATCTTGAATTCTGCTTGCTTTAACCAAAGCCGGAAGACTTCTTGGAACACCCTCTAAAACCGATTTTTTACCTTCTTTCAGCTTTAGTTTTTCCCAATTCTGTTTTACTTCTTCTTCATTTTCCACTTTTACGTCTCCATAAATATGAGGATGGCGATGAATGAGTTTTTCGCAGATTTCATTACAAACATCAGCAATATCAAAATCATTGGTTTCGCTTCCTATTTTGGCGTAAAAAACAATGTGTAAAAGCAAATCTCCAAGTTCTTTTTTCACTTCATTTAAATCATTATCCAAAATTGCGTCACCTAATTCGTAGGTTTCTTCAATTGTCAAATGTCTTAAAGTTTGCAAAGTCTGCTTTTTATCCCACGGACACTGTTCACGAAGTTCGTCCATAATGATTAATAATCTTTCAAAAGCCTTAAGTTGATTTTCTTTGCTCATCTTTGAAGTTTAATGGTTTTAATGAAGTGTAAAATTAAAAAATCCTGTCAAGAATATCTTAACAGGATTATTATATTTTAAAGAATGTTATACTATTCTTCTTTTTTAGCTTTTGCTTTTTTAGCTGCTGGTGCTTTTTTAGGCTTTTCTTCAGCAACTGGAGCTTCTTCTTTAGTTTCTTCAACATCAGGAGCTAAATCTGTAACTAAACCTTTTGCTTGAAGTGTGTTATACCAGTTTAATACTTTTTTAATATCTGAAGGATAAACTCTTTCTTCATCGTAATTTGGCAGAATTTCTTTAAAATAAGCCGTTAAAGTAGCGTTATCTTCTTTATGAGAAATTGCTTGTCCTTTGTTTTCTTTAACGCCAATTTGCTGCATTACTTCAGTCAATGGTTTTTCTCCTTCGTAAGTGTAAATAGAAATTTCAGATAATAAGCTTACGTTACTTTTTAAATTTACAGTAATTTTCTTTCCATCAATTAATGACTCTGCCACAAAACCTGTACGAGTTTGAACTTTTAACTCATATAAACCTGGTTTACCTGAAATGGCTAAAATTTTCGTTAAATTCATTTTTATTAAAATTAGTATTAAGAATTTGATTTATTTTATTGTTTCTAAATTTATTTAGAAATCTTATCTCCCTTTTTTGGCACCAAAAAATTTCATTCTATATTCCTGAAACGTTTTCCCTTCAGTGATATTTTTCAATTTCTTTTGAATTAAACGTTTTTTAAGAGAAGATATTTTATCCGTAAAAAGAACTCCTTCGATATGATCGTATTCGTGTTGAATAACTCTCGCAATTAAACCGTCAAAAACCTCCGTTTTCATTACAAAATCTTCTTCGCAGTATTCTATCGTAACCGTTGGCTTTCTGTAAACATCTTCGCGAACGTCTGGAATACTCAAACAGCCTTCATTAAAACTCCACTCCTCACCCTCTTCTTTAACGATTTTAGCATTGATAAAAGTCTTTTTAAATCCTTTTAAATCTTTTTGTTCTTCTGATGGAAGATCATCGTCATCACTAAAAGGAGTTGTATCAATAACAAACAAACGAATCGGCAGACCTACCTGCGGTGCAGCAAGTCCAACTCCGTACGCATTATACATAGTCTCGTACATATTTGCGATCGTTTCTTTTAGGTTTGGATATTCTGGCGTAATTGCTTCTCCTACTTTTCTTAAAACAGGATCACCGTATCCTACAATTGGTAAAATCATTTGTTTTTATTTATATTTTATGTCCTGCAAAAACAGAATTAAAGTTCTGATATTTCAGCTGGCAAAAATAGTAAAAAATAGTCAATGAATAATTCTAAAGCCATTTTATATCATATTTTTTCCAAGCTGTTAAAAATCTCAGCGATAATTATGCCAAAATCACTCGTACAATTCTTACCTTTGTTAGCAAACCTCTCTGTATGATTGATCGCATTTCAAAATTTACAAACAGCACTTCTTTTCTAAATGCCTCTAAAGTAACTATTGCTTCTGTTGTTCCTGTTTTAATTTTAAATTTTCTAGGTCATTTCGAAATCGGTTTTACCATTGCACTTGGGGCATTTTATACGTATCCCAGCGATATTCCGAGTTCGTTAATTCATAAAGTAAAAGGCCTTATTGCCGCTTCTTTTATCGTTTCTGGCGTTAATCTTTTGGTCAATCTTGCTTATCCTTATCCGATACTCTTTTATCCTTTTCTAGGTTTTTTATTATTTCTGTGTTCGATGATTTCGGTCTACGGACAACGTGCAACATTAATTTCATTTTCTGCTTTATTATCAATTTCACTTTCATTTGGGCATTTGCACGAAGGATTCGAAGCTTTTCAATATTCTGGATTTATTTTTATTGGAGGAATATTATATTTAATCGTCTCTCTTGTTTTTCATTTTGTACAGCCGTATAAATATGTAGAATTACAAATTGCAGAAGGAATTAAGCTTACCGCTAAATACTTAAAATTAAGAGGCGATTTATGGAGCCCGGAAGCGAATCGTCAAGCAATCATAGAAAAACAATTGGCCGTTCAGGTTGATTTAAATTTAATTCACGAAGATCTACGCAAGATGCTGATCGGAAACCAGAATACTTCTGGAACCACCAGTCAAAACCGAAAAATGCTTCTTGTTTTTATAACTTTAGTGGAAATTCAAGAACTTGCTCTTTATACTTCTTTTGATCATAGTAAACTTCATGAAAAATTCGCCAAGCATCCAGAGGTTTTAAGAACCTATCAAAATGTGGCCTACAAACTGGCTTCGACTTTAAAAAAGCTTTCAAAAAATGTACATAATATTAGTGTATATGTTGATAAGCATGATTTAAAAAACGAGCTTGATGCTCTTGAATTTGCCATTTTTGATTACGAAAAAACACTTGGTAAAGAAGAAGCTGCCGAAGGTGTTTTGATGTTAACCAATATGCTGAAATATGCTAAAAATCAAGTTGGTAAAATCAAAATTATACAACGTGCTTTTTCTCTTGCAATGCAGTCTTATAAATTAAAAGACAAAGACAAGGAACTCGAAAAATTCCTGACGCCTCAATATTACCCTTTACGCACATTAACTGAAAATTTAAGCTATTCTTCTTCTATATTTAGACACTCACTCCGATTAACAATTACTATTTTAGTCGGACTATTTTTGGGTGAAATTCTCAAATTACAAAACGTCTATTGGATTTTGTTAACCATCGTTGTAATTATGCGTCCTGGTTATGGTTTAACGAAAGAACGGTCTTATAATCGTATGCTGGGAACTATTTTTGGAGGAGTTCTCGCTTTTGGAATTGTATTGGTTATTCAAAATCATGTTGCATTGAGTATTTTCTCAATTATATGTATGCTGCTAGGGATTTCATTTACACAAATTAATTACAAAATAAGCGCAACGTTTGTAACCATGTATGTCGTATTTATTTACGGAATTCTAACGCCAAATATCAACGAAGTTATTCAGTTTAGAATTTTGGATACACTTACCGGCGCGACTTTGGCTTTTATTGCCAATCAATTTTTATGGCCTGCCTGGGAGTTTATAAACACGCCGATTCACATAGAAAATTCGATTCGCGCTAATCGAAATTATCTTAAGGAAATTGCTGATTTTTATAATAAAAAAGGAGAAGTTCCAACTGCATATCGATTAGCCAGAAAAAATGCCTTTGTTGAAATTGGAAACTTAATGACTTCTTTTCAGAGAATGATGCAGGAACCAAAATCTAAACAAAAAACGATGCCTTTGGTTAATAAACTTGTTGTTTTAAATCATTCGTTACTGTCTGCTTTGGCATCGCTTTCAACTTATATTCAATCGCATCAAACTACTTCTGCATCAGAATCATTTAATTATATTATTAAAACCATTTTATCGAATCTTGATCATTCGATTTCAATTTTACGAAATGAAGTTATTCTAGAAGATACTTTTTTTGATAAAGAAGATGTGACTTTACAGTTTGAAGAATTAAAACGTAAAAACTTTACACGTCTTGCTGAAGACGATGAATTGGACAAAGAAACGCGTCAAGCGAAAATGCAGGAAGCATCAATGGTTATAGAACAATTAATCTGGATGAGTAATCTTGCCGAAAAAATCCTAAAAAACACAACCGATCTAAAAGCAACAAATCCAGATTAATTCATCTGGATTTGTTTTTTATTCTAATGAAGAAGTTTTATTTTATTTTTAAAACTTCTGCTGTATGTTTTCTTAATTCTGCTAAGAACTCTGGCTTATCGTTTAAAGTCTGCCCGTAAGACGGAATCATATTTTTCAACTTAGCCTCCCACTCCGGAGTTCTAATTTGATTTGTAAAACATCTGCTTATTAAATCCACCATAATTGCCACAGCTGTAGAAGCGCCCGGAGAAGCTCCTAATAAAACGGCAAGAGTTCCGTCATGTGTATTAATTACTTCAGTTCCGAATTCTAAAACACCGCCTTCTTTTTCATCTTTTTTGATTACTTGAACACGTTGTCCAGCTTTTTCTAATTTCCAATCTTTAGAACGAGCTGTAGGCAAATATTCGCGTAAAGCTTTCATTCTATCTTTTGGCGATTGACGCACTTGTTCTATCAAATATTTTGTCAACGGAATATTGTGATATCCAGCAGCCAGCATCGGAATCAAGTTGTTTGATTTAATAGACAAAGGCAAATCTAAATACGATCCGTTTTTTAAGAAACGAGTTGAAAACCCTGCAAATGGCCCAAAAAGTAATGCTTTTTCGCCATCAATTACACGAGTATCAATATGAGGAACAGACATTGGAGGCGCTCCAACGCTTGCTTTTCCGTAAACCTTTGCTTGGTGTTTTGCAATTACTTCTGGATTGGTACATTTCAGCCATTGTCCGCTTACTGGGAAACCGCCATAACCATTTCCTTCTGGAACGTTTGCTTTTTCTAACAAAGGCAAAGAACCGCCGCCAGCACCAATAAATACAAATTTAGTGTAAGCTTTACGAGTAGTTCCTGTCGATAAATCTTTGATTTTTATTCTCCACGATTTATCTTCACGCTGTCTCAGTTTTTTGACTTCGTGATTAAAATATAAAGTAACGCCTTCAAGTTTTTCAAGATAATTAAACATACTTCTGGTTAAAGCACCAAAATTTACATCGGTACCAATTTCCATATGCGTAGCCGCTAAATTTTCATCAGCATTACGACCTTCCATAACCAATGGCATCCATTTTTGAAGCTGTTCAAAATCGGTGCTGAAAGTCATTTCAGAAAAAATAGGATTGCTTTGAAGTGCTTCAAACCTTTTTCTTAAATATTCAACGTTTTTATCTCCCCAAACAAAACTCATGTGAGGAACGCTTTTAATAAAATTCTCAGGAGAAGGTACTTTATTCTGCTGTACTAAGTAAGACCAAAACTGGCGTGAAACCTCAAAAGATTCAGCAATACTTATTGCTTTTTTAGGATCTATACTGCCGTCTGCCTTTTCGGGAGTGTAATTTAATTCGCAAAATGCAGAGTGCCCTGTCCCTGCATTATTCCAAGCATCAGAGCTTTCTGCAGCGGCAACATCTAGTCTTTCGTAAATTTCAATTTTTATATCTGGTTGTAATTCTTTCAAAATTACCCCAAGAGTGGCACTCATTATTCCAGCGCCAATGAGTACTACATCACTATTTGAACGTATGGTTTCGTCAGGCATAACAGTATTTTAATTTAAAATGCAAAGGTACTTTTTTAATTGCAAAAAAAAACTAATTTTTGAATGATAAAAGTTAGGATTTTCTAAAAACCATTAAATTATAAGCAATAATTACGGCAAACTGCATTATTTTTTTGAAGAAAGATAATCTTGAAGCATAATTGTCGCCGAAATTTCGTCTATCAAACCTTTATTTTGACGTTGCTTTTTATTCAGTCCGCTGTCGAGCATAGTCTGAAAAGCCATTTTTGAAGTAAAACGTTCGTCTACACGAATGACTTTCATCTCTGGAAATATATTCGAAAAGTGTTTAACAAAACCATTAATAATTGAAGCGCTTTCAGATGGATCTCCATTCATTTGTTTAGGTTCTCCAATTAAAACAGCTTCTACTTTTTCTTTTGCGAAGTAATCTTTAAGAAAATCTGTTAAAGTATGAGTCGGGATTGTAGTAAGTCCCGAAGCTATAATCTGCATTTCGTCAGTAACGGCAATTCCCGTACGTTTTTGTCCGTAATCTATAGAGAGGATTCTTGGCATTTTTATTTTTCTACAAAGATAAGATTGAATTTTAAAACTCTACAGAGTTTCATGGTGTTTTATCGTTTCTATAATTCTGTAAATTTAAACACAAAGATCAACTATTTCTATTTCAGTTTTTAAAGTTTTAACAAGTCATAAAAAAAGATCCGCTTTGAAAATTCAAAACGGATCGATTCATATCCAAATATTTAAACCTAAAAAAATACACTTTAATTATCGGCCGAATAACCTTCCGAAAAAACCTCTGTGCTCCTCTTCTTCATCCTCTGTCGCTACATAATTTGCAAATTTTGATTGTGATTTTTCATGCTCAAAAATCAATTCCTTAATATATTCAACATAGCTTCTTTTTTTCTCTTCTAGAAAACCTATTAAATACTTTTCGCTGAATTCTACTCCGCTTGCCGCTTCAATCTGTAGTAATTTTTTATAAAGCGGTTCAATATGCATTGCAATAACTTCTTGCGGTACAGATTGCCTTCTTGCAAAATAATTTACAATAACATCATTTTCGTCTCTTGCAATATCAAAATCAGTAATTACCCAATAGTATCTTCCTGATTTTGCAAGATTCTTAACAATGGCATGAAAGTTTTTTCCGTTTTTAAGATTCTCCCACAACACCTTGAAAATAACTTTCGGCATGTCTGGATGTCGTATAATATTGTGAGGCTGTCCCATTAATTCATAATCTTCGTAGCCGCATACGTCTACAAAAACTTCGTTTGCGTATTCGATAATACCAAAAGAATTGGTTTTACTCATAATAACTTGTGTTTTATCCCAAGTTACTTCTTTGTCAATTATGACTCTTTTCTGAAGCTGATTTTCTTGATCCATTTTTTTACTGCTTAAAGGTTATTTTGTATGGTTTTCTAATTTTTACACTGCGAAATTAGAGAGAAGAAAAAGCACAAAATCTGATTTTTGTCATATTTTGACATAAAAAAAACTTCTAGAGTTAATTATGTTATTAATTATATCTAAACTTTCTTTGATTTTACAAATAAGAAACAAAAAGTTAAATATGTAACATTTTCAAGTGGTTTTGATTTTTCAGCATTTCTACAAATACCTTATCTTTGCCAAAAATTTAAACATATGAATTCGTTACAGACTATAATCGAACAAGCTTGGGAAAACAGAGCTTTATTACAAGAATCAACTACTACAGATGCTATTAGAGAAGTAATCGAATTGGTTGACGCAGGAAAACTTCGTACTGCCGAACCAGTTGGAGACAAATGGCAAGTAAACGAATGGGTTAAGAAAGCTGTAGTAATGTATTTTCCAATTCAAAAAATGGAAACATGGGAATCTGGTATTTTTGAATATCACGATAAAATGCTTCTTAAAAGAGGTTATGCTGAAAAAGGAATTCGTGTAGTACCAAACGCTGTTGCTCGTTATGGAGCTTACATTTCTAGCGGTGTTATTTTAATGCCAAGTTATGTAAACATTGGTGCTTATGTTGATGAAGGTACAATGGTAGATACTTGGGCAACTGTTGGAAGCTGTGCTCAAATTGGTAAAAATGTACACTTAAGCGGTGGTGTTGGAATTGGTGGTGTTTTAGAGCCTCTTCAAGCTTCTCCAGTAATTATCGAAGACGGTGCTTTTATCGGATCTCGTTGTATTGTTGTTGAAGGTGTTCACGTTGGTAAAGAAGCTGTTCTTGGGGCTAACGTATGTTTGACTGCTTCTACAAAAATTATTGATGTTACAGGCGACGAACCTGTTGAAATGAAAGGTTTTGTTCCAGCTCGTTCTGTAGTAATCCCAGGAAGCTACACTAAGAAATTTGCTGCAGGAGAATACCAAGTTCCTTGTGCTTTAATCATTGGAACTCGTAAACCTTCTACAGATTTAAAAACTTCATTAAATAATGCTCTTCGTGAATACGATGTTGCTGTATAATATTTTCTAGTTGTAGAAATTTTCAATTTTATTAAATCCAAGTTTCAATACCAGTATTGGAATTTGGATTTTTTTTATCCCCTATTTTTGCTTTTGGATTTTAATTACCTCACACCTGTCTTATTCTAATATAAATTAGTCTTTTACGAGGTATTTATCATTTCTCAAACCTTAATCTTTGGCCGTTTTAAAATCAAAAAAAATGTCAAAGGAAAATCCAAAGCTTTCCGTCATAATACTCACATACAACGAAGAAGATTATATCGAGGATGCGATAAAATCAGTTTCTTTTGCAGATCAAATTATTATTCTAGATTCCTACAGTACTGACGCCACAGTTGAAATTGCAAACAAATTAGGCGCACAAATTCAATTTAGAAAATTCGATAATTTTTGCAATCAAAGAAATCATGCCGTCAAAAATGCTGCTGGCGATTGGATTCTATTCTTAGATGCAGACGAAAGAGTTTCGAAAAAACTTCAAGACGAAATCCTAAACACGATTAAAGAAAGCAAATTGGATTCTTATAAAATATGGTTCCCGCATTTCTTTATGAATCGCTTTTTATTTCATTACACGGATAAAGTTATTCGCTTAGTTAAAAATAATGATGTTGTTTTTGAAAATGAAGTGCATGAAAAAATGATCACTAAATCGAAGCCTGGTGTATTAAAAAATCACATGATTCATTACACGTACAAAGGTCTATTTCATTTTATAAGTAAAAAAGACAAATACTCTTGGTTTCAGGCCAAAATGTCTTTTGAAAAAGGCAAAAAAGCAAGTTTGTTTTTACTTTTCTTCAAGCCTTTTTATCGTTTTTTTCACACCTACATCATAAAGAGAGTCTATCTGGATGGCGTTCCCGGTTTTGCCGCGGCGTCAATAGATGCATATGGCGTATTCTCTCGATATGCGAAAATGATTCTAATCGAAAAAAACTTAAAATAATTTAAGCTTTCCTAATTTTATTTTAAGTCTAAAAACCATTAAACTGTCTTTTCCTTCAATTTCTATTCTTTTTATTTCAAAACGGTTTTTAAACGGAAAAGTGTTACGACGATTGCCTATTCTTAAACCAAATTTTATTTTATTATGACTTAATATTCTTTTAAAATCATTTTTCTGAGAATCATTTTTAGGATAATTCCCAAAAGGATATGCTAAGACAGGATAAATTTTCAGGTTACTTTGTTTAATGACTTCTTCGCATTTGGCAAAGTCATTTTCAATTTCACTTGCGTTTAAGGATTCGTATTTTTTATGTGCATAAGAATGATAACCTAACTCAATCTTTTCAGCATTCAAAAGTTTTAGTTGGTCGATAGACATTATTTTTTGCTGCAAATCTACAGGAGTATTATTCCAAAGATCAGTTTTTCCTACATAGAAAAAAGGAATAAAAAAACTTGCTTTCAAATTGAATTTTTCTAACAAAGGAACAACATGAATAAACTGATTTTCGGTCACATCATCAAAAGTCAAAACTATACTTTTTTTGGGTATTTTTTTCATCAAATCCAATTCAGAAAAATGAAAAGTTTGATAATTATTATCTTTCAAAAACTGAAACTGCTGCTCTAATTTTTTAACCGAAATGGTCCATTTATTACTTTCCATTTCTGTGTTGCAGACATTATGATACATTAAAATAGGCAGACTTCGCATTGTTCTGAAAGTGATAAATTATAGTACTATTTTTACAAAACAGCAAAAATAAATGAATTCAGACAAATCAAAACAAAAAATTAGTGTTTTAACATTTTGCCACAATCAAGAAAAAAACATAGAAAACCATCTCAAACAATTATCATTTGCTGATGAAATTATTGTAATTGACCAAAACAGTACAGATCGCTCTGTTGACATTGCTGCAAAAAACGGTGCATTTGTATTGAAACTTGAAAACAACGCAAAAATTGCACAGGAAAAACTGGCTGTATTTAAAGCCAAAAATGACTGGATATTGCTGACAGATTGTACTTATCAATTTTCTAACCTGCTTACTGATGAAATTTTAGACAAGATTTCTTCTGCAAATAATCGTACACAATTTTATACAAAAGAGACACTTTTCTTTTTTGGAAAAAAAATAAAATATGGGGATATCTATACTAAAAAAAAGCTTTTGATTTTCAATAAAGAAAGATACAACGATTCTAATAACTCCAGCCTTTGTGATCAAGATGATACATCAAAAACTTCAATAGTTCTAAAAAATAGAATTGACTCTTATGCTTATAACAGCTTCGATGAGTACAATACAAACTTAGGTTTTCTTCGTAAAACGGAGGCACAGGTTTTATTTAATAAAAAGATTAAACCCAATTTCTATCATTTTCTTTTCAAGCCATTTTTTGTCTTTGTTAATCAATACTTTATAAAACTAGGTTTTATAGATGGCAAAGAAGGCTGTATTCTAGCAAGCATAAATGCGTTTTCTATTTTAAAACGTTATTTGATTCTTTGGCTGCTGTATCGCGATATGGATTGATAATCTTCATTTCACTAACTAAAATCTAAACCTAAAAATGAAAATCTTAATTATTCAACAAAAAAGAATTGGTGATGTATTAACCAGCACAATTCTCTGCAATACTTTAAAGCAAAATTATCCTGACGCAACAATAGATTTTATGTGTTATGCGGATTGTATTGATGTGCTGGCAGGAAATCCAAATATTGATTCTGTGATTACGCTGACACCAGAAATAAAAAAATCAACTCTTGATTTCTTAAAATTTATCTTTAAAATCAGATCACGCAAATACACTATTTTGATTGATGTTTACGGAAAACTAGAAACAAATCTTATTTCGATTTTTTCTGGCGCCTATTACAAGATTTCATATCACAAATGGTACTCTTCTTTATTTTATAATCATAACTTAAAAAGACATCAGGATAACGAAACAACAGAGAATGGTCATGCCATAGACAATCGCTTACTGCTCTTAAAACCCATACTAAAAAGCTTTAATAAAACAGATTGCAAGCCTAAATTATATGTTAGTTCTGCGGAAAATAATTATGCTTCTTCATTATTCAAAAAACATAATTTGTCGGATGAAAACAAAATCATAATGATTAGTCTTTTGGGAAGCGAAAAAGCAAAAACATATCCGTTAGAATATATGGCAAAAGTTATTGAATTTGTTGCTGCTGAAAGAGATGTAAAAATACTTTTTAATTATTTCCCTAATCAGATTAAAGAAGCCAGAACGATTTTTGATTTATGTTCTGAAACTACAAAGACGAAAATAGCTTTTGATCTTCTTGGTCATGATCTCAGATCCTTTATTGCTATTATGAATAAATGCGACGTAATTATTGGAAATGACGGCGGCGCAGTAAATATCGCAAAAGCACTAGATAAACCATCATTTACCATTTTTTCCCCGCACGTTCGAAAAAATGACTGGGCGGTTTTTGAAAATGGCTTAACAAATATTGCCGTACATCTAAAAGATTATAAACCCGAATTATTTAATCTAAAATCAAGTAAAGAAATTAAGCACGATTTTCTTTCTCTTTATCAAGCTCTTAATCCAGAATTATTTAAAGAGCAGCTTTTGTTTTTTTTGAATCAGAACCTAAAAAAATAAATATTATTTTGAAAATTTTCTATTATAAGCTTTTAAACTGCCCGTAATTCTTGCTTTGATCCAGACTTAATTATCATTTCATTAAATGATTGGATTTTAGTTTTTTTTTGCTTCAATTTGCATACTCTTTGTAAAATACCACCTTATAGATGAAGATACTTGTAATTCAGCAAAAAATGATTGGGGACGTCTTGGTCAGCAGCATTATATGCAACAACCTGCGCACCGCTTATCCTGATGCACAAATAGACTATTTGGTTTATGCTTCTACAACTCCAGTTTTAGAAGGAAATTCGAGTATCGATAATATTATTCTTTTTGAAGAAAAACATCGAAAGAGTAAAATCGAGCTTGCAAAACTTGTTTTACAGATTCGAAATGAGAAATACGATGTATTAATAGATGCGTATTCAAAATTAGAAAGCTGGATTATTTCTTTTTTCAGTAATGCTGAGAGAAAAATTTCATATCAAAAAACTGGTAGAAATTTTATTTACACCGATTCTGTCCCTTTTGAACCTTTTCCCAAAACCAATTTAGGATTGGCCATTGAAAGAAGACTTTCTTTGTTAGAGCCTTTAAATTTGGAAATCGAAATAGATCCTGTTCCTCACTTATTTGTTTCAGAAAAAGAAAACCTGGACGCAAAAGCTTTGTTTGAAAAGTTCAACGTTCGTAAAGATCGAAAAACGGTCATGATAAGTCTTTTGGGAAGCGAAAAACTTAAAACGTATCCTTTAGAATTCATGTCTAAAGTAGTTGATTATATTGCTGATACAGCAGACGTAAATATACTTTTTAACTATTTTCCGAAACAGATAGAAGATGCTAAAACGGTTTTTAATAACTGTAAAGCTTCTACACAAGAGAAAATTTACTTTGATCTTTTGGGTGGCGATCTGCGCTCTTTTATTGGATTGGTCAATCAGTGCGATCTTATAATTGGTAATGATGGCGGCGCAATAAATATGGCAAAAGCATTAAACAAGCCTTCGTTTATAATTTTTTCGCCTTGGATTGAAAAGAAAATCTGGGCTACTTTTGAAGACGGAGTTCATCATCTTTCTGTTCATTTAAAAGATTATCGTCCAGCACTTTTCGAAAATAAAACCGAAAAAATGCTTAAAAAAGAATCTTTGCCCTTATATCAAAAGTTCCAGCCAGATTTTTTTAAAGATCAAATCGAATCATTTCTTAATCAAAATCTGAGCTAAAAAAATGATTTTGCCTGAGAAACAACTTTTATCGGCTTTAGTAATCACCTTTAACGAGGAAAAAAATATTGAAACGGTTCTTAATGATCTCGCTTTCGCTGATGAAATTATTGTAGTCGATTCTTTTAGCACTGATAAAACTTTTGAAATTGCATCCCAATTTGAAAATGTCAAAGTCGTACAGCGAACTTTTGATAATTTTGCATTCCAGCGAAATTATGCGTTAAGTCTCGCCGTACATCCGTGGATTCTTTTTATTGATGCTGATGAAAGATTAACTCCCGAACTTAAAAATGAAATTAAAGTTGTTATTAGTCAAAAAAACAACATTTCAGCCTTTTTTATGAGACGCAATTTTATGTTCGAAAACAAAAATTTGCGCTATAGCGGGTGGCAGACTGACAAAATTATAAGGCTGTTTAAAAAAAATAATGCTGTTTATAACAAAGAAAAAATTGTTCACGAAAAGCTTATTATAAAAGGAGAAACAAGAACGCTAAAAAACAAATTAATTCATCATTCGTATTCTAATTTTGAAGATTATAAACAAAAAATGGTGTTTTATGGAGAATTAAAAGCGCAGGAAGAACTAATTAAAAATACCAAACCAAATTTCTTTCACTTTTACATTCGACCGACATATAAGTTTGTACATCAGTATTTTTTTCGCTTGGGATTTTTAGACGGAAGAAAAGGAATTATTATTTGTTATCTGAATGCTTTAAGTGTGGCTGTTCGCTTTCAAAAACTCAAACAAATTAGAAAAGGAAATTAAGATTTCCAGAATTTCAATTTCTTTTTAAGTCGTTTCTTTCTTGCAAACTCTGCTTGAAAATCTGCTGTTGCCTGCCACATTTTATCAAAAATTACAGTTTCTGATTTTTCAGTATAAAACTTAGCGTATTCATTACTCATAACTGCTACCATCTCTTTTTGTGGTGTCAATCGGCTGAAATTATTCATACGTTGCTCAAAACTCATATTTTCATGAAAATTCATTCGGTTTAAATCAACCAAAAAGAAATCATATTGATTATTTTCTGTTTTCTTAATCAATGTGTTTCCTGGTGAATGATCTAAGAATTCTACTCCTTGTTCGTGAAGTTCAAAAGTAAATTTGGTAAATTGTCTAAGAATATTTTCGTGATCTTGATAATCTGGAATTTCAACCAATTCTCTATAAGTCAAATCGGCAGCTAAATGTTCGCTGACATAATAACTGTCTTTTAATCCAATTAAATTAAAGTTTTCTAAAAAAGCAATTGGTTCAGGTGTACCAATATTTTTTTCAAGCAAAATGGTTGCGTACTCAAACGAACGTCTGGCTTTTGATTTTCTAAAGTAACGATACGCTACTTTATTAATAATATTAGGGATTTTGAATGATTTGATGTTAATTGTCTGCCCGTTCAAATCAAACAATTTGATTTTATTTCGATCTCCGTTACCAAAAAGTTCTCCTGAGGAATTAAAGGATTTTATCTTATCAAGAATCGATTCAATACTGTTTTGAAAAACTGGATTTACTTTAAAATTCATTATTAACGTTTTTATAAAGAACAAAAATACGTATACGATTTAACACTTCAAATTATTATTGTATTTTCGTAAAAAAATCCCCCTGGAATGCCACAAAAGAAAACTGTTTTTTTAGAAACCCATAATATTAATAATAGAGCTACTGGTTTAGGAACGTTTAATTATGAACTTATTAAAGGGTTAGAACAACTTTCTTTTGAAAATTTAGAACTTCATCTTAATTCTGGTGATCCCGATTTACTTAAAAGTGAATTTGGAGATAAATTTATTTATCATAAATACTGGACAATAAATAGATATAAAATCTTTAGATCTTTTAACAAGTTTGATTTATGGCATTCTGTAAATCAAAACTCCAAGTTAGAACCTAGAAAAACTACCAATTATCTATTAACAATTCATGATGTAAATTTTGTCGAGGAAATATCAAAAGATATGAATCACAAAAGAAATCAACTGTTTATTGAGAAATTAAAAAGAGCAACAGCGATCACTTATATTTCTGAATTTGCGAAAAAGCAAACACATGATTATTTTGATGTTCCAAAAATTCCTGAATATATTATACACAACGGAAACCCAATATCTACTGTTTTAGACACTTCAGATTTCACTACGAATATTCCGCTTGACAAACCTTTCTTTTATACGATTGGAGATTTTATCGAAAGAAAAAACTTTGCTGCCATCGTAAATATGATGAAGCATATAAAAGACTATAATCTAATTATTTCTGGTAATGATACCAAAACATATGGTGCTGTTATAAAAAAATTAATTGAAGACAATGGTCTTAAAAATCAGGTTTTTTTAACTGGCAGAGTGAGTGATAAAGCGAAACAATTTTACATGAAAAATTGTACTGCTTTTCTTTTTCCTTCTATTCGCGAAGGATTTGGTTTGCCTCCAATAGAAGCAATGAGCTTTGGTAAACCTGTATTTTTATCAGACAAAACTTCACTTCCTGAAATTGGCGGCGATGCAGCAAATTACTGGACTCATTTTGATCCGGAATACATGAAAGATGTGGTTTTTGAAGGACTTCACAATCATGAAAGTAATAAATTCGAAAATGAAATGCTTATAAAACAAAGAGCTGCAACTTTCGATTGGAAAATTGCAGCTGCAGCATATTTAAAAGTTTATAACGATATTTTGTTTTAATCTTATTTAAATAAAAACTTAAACCATTGTCCAAAGTTTTTTGAGTTTAAATAAGCCTTTGAGATTCTCAAAACCTTAGAATTTATTACAAATTCTTTGATTTGTTTTATATCTGTACTCGGAAAATAGTTTAACTTTTTCCATCTCTCCGGTTCGATATAATAAAAATCTCGTAACTGTTTGTAATTCGTCTCGTTTACTTTCAGCCATTTGTCAATAAACTCAGCATTAACTTGTCGTTTATGTCCCCAATTTTCTAGTTTAAAACGCAGTTCCTCTTCGCTTCTTGATAAAGATTCGTGAAGTACAATATTATTGGTATAAATTACACGTGAGCTGGTTCTTCTCGCAAGATTATAATCAGGATAATTGGTTGCAAATATTGCCTTCATAGGCATATCTACATACAAAATTCCTTTTTCTGTGTATTTGTACAAAATAATCCAGAAAGCGGCAATCTGTATTTTATTTTTTTCGGGATTATCAAGAAAATCATCGTATTTTCTTAAGTCTGAAATAAATTTTTCGAAGTCTAGAAAATATTCATCACTGTCCACTTGAATAAGCCAATTGCCTATTCCCATTTTTAACGAAAGTAAATGGCGCTCACGAGTATCATTTTCTATTTCTGTAAGCGTTGGAATGTAGAAATTATCCCTGTAAATTTCAATTTTGTTTTCTGTATCAAATTCCTTTAACCAGTCAAAAAAAGTCAAATCCACTTCAAACTTATTTCCAGACCAAGTAGTAAAATTTTCATCAATAGCTATGAAAATTCTATCAGCACCTGCATAAACGGGCGGAATGGATAATTTTAATTTCTCATAATCATGAGAAAACAAAAAACCTACGTGGATTTTTTTCATGTATTTTTAGTGAATAACCTAAAATTATTTTGTTCTAATTTTAGGTAAAAATAGTAATAATAAATTAATAAAGGCCTTTAATAATTTCCAAGAAATTTTAAACTTTTTGATATGCTCAAATTGTAAAAAACGCTTGGAATTTATTACATCAACAAACTGATAATCGTCTATAAATGCTGGAAAATACTTTGCAAAACTAAGTCTTTTTTCTTCCTCATATATTGATCTGAATTTAGGATTCGACGAAATTCCTGTAAAGTCATAAACCGCAATTGTTTTTCTAAGATATTTATAGGAAACATTTTTATAACAGATCGCATATATAAAAAATTCCCAATCAGAAGCAATTTTATAGTTTTCATCATAATAGAAGATAGTATCAAAAAGAGATCTTCTTATAAATGTCGATTGATGATTAATAGAACTAGTATAAAAAAAAGAAAAACTCAATTTCTCTGGATAGGTTTTTAGTCTTTTAGATCCATTATTATCTTTATAATTATCACCATAATAAATATCAAATTCTGGTGTCAGATCAGAAGCGATGTTTTCTAATACAGAATTATCATAAAAACAATCTCCTCCGTTCATAAAAATTAGGAACTCACCAGAAGAACGTTTTATTCCTTTATTCATTGCATTAAAGACACCTGTATCTTTTTCGCTGACCCAATAATTAATTTTATCGTGATATTGTTCTATTAACTCCTTACTTCCGTCAGTGCTTCCGCCATCAATTACAATAAATTCAAAATCACGGTATGATTGATTAGTAACACTTTCGAGCGTTTTGCTTAATCCTTTTTTGTCATTAAAATTTATAGTTATAACAGATATCTTAGTCATAAATTTTTATTTATTGTATTTTTTCCAGAATTTGAGCTTTCTCCACATATTTTTTCTTTTTCTTTTTTTGACCTTAAACTCTCTGTTTAAAGTAAAAAAATCAGCAGTTTTATTAGGTAAAACAGCTAATGGATGTGATATTTCTAATAGTCTTTCTGTTTTAAGATTTGAAAAAATATCGTTTACATCGTTGGTATGTGTAGCATTTGCCCCAAAACCAATATTACTTATTAAATTTGAATTTGGAATAATCGACAAACTATTATTAAAGAAATTTGTAATAGACCATTGGTAATCCCAAGTATCAATTTTGTTATCCCGTAATTCATAGAAAATTTTTCTCCAGCATTGTACAACAATCGTATTGCTGAATATATTTTTAAAAGCTTCTTCTACATCTTCATCTTTATATTTAAAAAGCTCTACATCATAATCTTTCCAAGCTCTTCTCCAAGAAGCCCATCCCCAGACGTGGCTTAAATTAGAAAAATAATAACTCTCATTTCCTCGTTTTTGTCCCATTTGCAGATTCGTACCTCCGATATGCCTAATTCTAGTATCATAACGATATTTTTCTAACATAGTATCGCAGAAAACAAAAAAATCAGAAGCAGGCAGACAATCATCTTCTAGAATAATTCCTTCTTCTTCATTTTCAAAAAACCAATCAATAGCAGACGAAACCGCATATTTACAACCAAGATTTTGATCTCTAAATAGTGTTTTAACTTCGCAGTCCCAATCTATTTTTTTAATAATATCTCGAGTTTCATTACAAAGTGCTGCTTCATTGTCTTTATTCTTTCTTGGTCCATCTGCCGCAACATATAATTTTGATGGACGGCTTTTCTTTATTTCTTCAAAAACATGCTTCGTTACATCAGGACGATTAAAGATTAAAAATAAAATGGGTGATTTTGTCTTGTAATTGTTCATTTCTAAAAAATTATTTTTTTGAGGCCGCTTTTTTATAAACATCCAAACATTGCTCTGCAGCATTTTGCCAAGTAAATTTCTTTACTTGTTCGAAGCCTTTTACAATAAATTCATTTCGTAAAGTGTCATTTTCTAAAAGCTCTTCTATTTTTCTTTTCAGATCTTCCTTATCATCCATTTTAAAATAAACTCCTGCATTTTCAGCTACTTCAGGAAACGAACTATGATTACCCAAAACTACAGGACAACCGCTGGCCATCGATTCTAAAACAGGTATTCCGAAACCTTCATAAAGAGACGGAAATACAAAACATTTTGCTTTTTTGTAAAACTGTCCTAATTCACTTTCTTCAAAATCTTTTTGAATAATCTGATTTTCTAATTCTAAACTTTTTAAAAGTTCTTTTTCTTCTTTAGTAAATCCGCCGCCACCGGCACACACTAAGTACAAATTTGGATCTTTTTTCAAAAGCTCTTTAGCAGATTCCAGCAAAAAATTGAAGTTTTTGTAATTTGCTCTAGAACCTACATATAAAATATAATGGGCAGGAAGATCTATACTTTTATTTTCAGTCGTTTTAATTGATGTTCCGTGATAAATAACATCTATTTTAGAAGCATCAATATGAGGGTAAAGTTTCAAAATATCTTTTTTTGTATTTTGAGAGACCGCAATTATCCTTGTGGCTTTTTCAATCAATAATAATTTATTGGCTTTAACTTTTTCTCCATCAGAAAAATATTGTGGTAAAAGCTCATGAATCATATCATAAACTGTTAATACGAAAGGCTTTTCATTTATAAAATCTAAAAAATAAGGATCATAATAGGTTGGAATGAATACATCAAAATTATACTCCGAAGCTATTTTTTTTGTTTCTGAAAAATTTAGCTTTTGGCTTTTTTTTCGAATACTGATTCCGAAGCTTGATAATAATCCTAACCAAAAAGTTTTCTGTTTTTGTTTTTTATTGAATAAAGAACTCTCCTTGTAATAGATGTTTTTTGTAAAAAACCATGGGGTTTCAACTTCTACTGACTCATTCTTTTGAAGTAGTGAAAATATCTCTGTATAATATCTGGAAACACCTCCATATTTTTGATAATTAAAAGCCTGTGAATCAAGAATTAGTTTCATTACTGCAAATTAAGTTTTTATATAAAATTCATTTCTTCCTTTTAATATCTATCACTTATTTAATAAACAAACGGAATATTAAAACAATCAAATTTCAAATTATTATGCAAAATAAAGGCATAAAAAAGATAAAGCCTATTTTTTCATCAGTTTATTAAATGCAAAATTACAACATACCTCTTTTACGGCTTTCCGTAGCCTTTGAACCAAATATTTTTTTTAGATTTTATTAGTATCTTTGCCATCTGAGGTTAAAAAAAGAAAATACATTGTATGGAAAACATCAATACTGAGGTACACAACGCTTATGAAATTATTAAAGAGGGCGGTATTATTTTATATCCGACTGATACGGTTTGGGGAATTGGCTGTGATGCTACAAATCCTGAAGCTGTAGCTAAAATCTATAAACTAAAACAGCGCGCAGAAACTCAAAGTATGATTGTTTTAATGAATGGCGAAAAGATGATGTATAACGTCTTTAAAAACATTCCTGAAGTAGCGTGGCAGATTATCGATTTATCCGAAAAACCAACCACTTTGATTTTGGATGATGCCCGAAATGTGGCTCCAAATATCATAGCTGCAGATAAATCTCTTGGAATGCGATTGGTTAAAGAACCGTTTTGCTTTAAATTGATGGAAAGAATGAAAAAACCTCTAGTTTCTACTTCTGCAAACATCTCTGGCCAGCCTACGCCTTTAAGCTTTAAAGACATCAGCACTGAAATAAAAAACGGCGTAGATTATATCGTAAAATTAAATCAAGATAAAATCAACGGAAAATCTTCTACAATCATTAAATTGACTAATGATTCACAAGTAAAAGTGATTCGTAAATAGTTTATTGTTGTTTCAAGTTTCACTTTCTGTTGAGAAACTTGAAACTTGAAACTTTAAACAACTTTAAGACTCTCAATCAGCCAGTCGATATCTTCTTTGGTGTTGTAATGACTGAAAGAAATTCGGAGATTGGGCAGCTTTAAATCTGCTTCAGAAAGCATTTCTTTTAAAACGTGAGAAGGCTTTATACTTCCTGATTGACAGGCGCTTCCTCTCGAAACCGCAATTCCTTTCATATCCAGACTAAACAAAAGCATTGAAGTTTTATCTGAGGAAAATGGCAGAATAATATTAATGATATTATAAAAATCAGATGCTTTTCCATTAATTCTAAAGCCTGGAAAATGAAGTTCTAATTGAGAAATGAGATACTTTTTTAAATCTGTAATGTTATTTCTTTCTTCGTTTAAATTCTCGTACGAAATTGCTAAAGCTTTTGCCATTCCAGCAATTTGATGTACAGCTTCGGTTCCGGCGCGAAGTCCTTTTTCCTGTTCACCTCCAAAAATTAAAGGCTGTAATCCAGAATTTTTTCGAATAAAAGCAAATCCGATTCCTTTTGGACCGTGAAATTTATGTGCGCTAGCCGCTATAAAATCAACAGGAGTATTTTGCAGATCAATTTCTGTCTTTCCAACAGACTGAACGGTATCAGAATGAAATAATGCATTATATTGCTTGCAAATAGCTCCTACTCGATTTAAATCTAAAACAGCACCCGTTTCGTTATTCACATGCATCAAACTTACAAGCGTTTTTTTCTCTTGTGCCAATAAATTAGACAAATGAGTCAAATCTAAGCTTCCGTTATGATTTACATTAACATAATCAACTTGCACGCCATATTCTTCTTCCAAAGCCATTACAGTATAAAGAACTGCATGATGTTCTATTCTTGAAGTAATAATTCGCTCGATTTTAAGATCTTCAATTGCCGAACGCAAAACCCAATTATCTGCTTCTGTTCCTCCAGAAGTAAAAATAATCTCCTGTGCGGAACAATTTAAATGTTTCGCAATACTTTTTCTAGAAAGTTCTAATATTGTTTTTCCATTACGTCCAAAACTATGTGTAGAAGATGGATTACCAAAATCTTCGGTCATTACTTTGGTTATTTCCTGAATAACTTCAGGACGAATTGCGGTTGTAGAAGCGTTGTCTAAATATACTTTTTTCATTACTGCAAAGTTATAAAATATCAATTGTGAAAACTTAAATATCAATTGGCATTTTTTTCACTATTTTTGGCACAAATAAATTTACGATGAAAAAATATGCATGCCTTCTTATATTTTCGCTTTTATTAAACGGATGCGATGATGGCGATTTGACCATAGCTAGTGTTGATTTTGGAGAAACAATCAAACCACAACTCTGCGCTTCAACAGACAATACTTTACTATATAAAATCGATAATCAAAAAGCGTTTTTATTACAACTCCCGAAAGATGGTCTTAAAAGCACTCCAGGAACATATACTTATGATATTAACAACACTACCTATCGTGCCTTATACAGAAATTTTGACGGTACAGTTACTACAGACAATATCTGTGGTGCAATACCCCCAATAACTCCTAAGGTTGTTGAAGAATGGGTTGCTAAAAGTGGAAAAATTGAAATTATAACAGAGCAAATTCCAAGCACAACAGTAGCTGACGATGGAAGTACAAAAATAACTGGCTATAATCATAATATTACTTTTACCAATGTAATTTTTGATGTGCCAAATAGTGTACCGCAGACTTATCCAACATATCCATTTGGTACTTATAGCACATCGGTAACTATTCCGGCAACTTTAGCTTTTACTAATCCAGAAATTGCTTTTGATTGTACTACTGCTACAAATAAACAAATTTACAATTATGCAGCTTCTTTTTATATCATGATTGATAATATTGATACTGCTCTTTTAAAAGAAGAAGTTACTCCAGCAGGACAGCCAAGACAAGGCTTAATACAGACTACAGTTAATAAAGTTTATTACAAAAGTGTAGAACCTAATACTGGATCTATTACTGAAGACTATTTCTGTAAAACTACCCCAGTGAGTCCATCAATTAAAGAAGACTGGGTTGGTAGAAACGGAACGAAAAATGAAACAACGGGCGTTAATGAAAGCGGTATTATCGAGGTTACCACGACTCTTGTCGGATCGGTATATTTACATACTATTGTCTTGAAAAATGTAACTATGACAAAAGGAACGGGCACATTTAAACTGCCTACAAATTTCAGCCTTGGAAGAATTGGAGGCTAAAATTTCCCAAAAGAATTTCTAAAAAAAGACCTTTTTAAATTCTTACAAAAAAACATCCGTTTTTCGACTGTGATTTCAAATTAAATCAAGCTGAAAAACGGATGTTTTTTTATGCTTTATATCGCCCTTTTTTGGTCAAAAAAATTGCATTATTTATTGTTTTGTCTAAAATAAATTTCGGTTGCACCAAGACCATATTTCTGATAATTGGCATCTTGAAAATCAATTCCATCATAACGGCCTAATAAAAAATCAAGCTCCGCTTTTAAAATTCCTTCGCCCACGCCATGAATAAAAACAATTTTAGGAATACGGTTTTTAATCGCAAATTCGATATGTCTTTTTGCCGTTTCTGTCTGAAGCGTCAAAATATCATAATTGGACATACCACGTTTATTTGGAACCAATTTTTCGATATGTAAATCAAATTCAGGAACTCCAACATCACGTTTATCTTTCTTTTCTTTTACAAAACTTCTAGGTTTTGGCTCAATTTTATCGATCGAAGCGTTATCTAAATCTATTCTTTTAATAGAATTCATTAAATCACTGGTTTCTTGAATTTTAATTAATTCATTGACAAAAAATGTCATCATAAAACCATCCTCACTTTCTATCAAAACTTCGTTATTTTTAACAGAAACCACTGATCCGTTAATGGCTTCGTCTAAGACTGAAACCTTATCTCCTTTTACCAACATGTTATTCTTCTTTATCTTGGTTTTTACTTGGTGTTTTTGCACTTAACTGCATCATTCCGAACATGAAAACTACTATTGCAATAATCATGATGTATATGTTTTTTTCTTCCGAAACCTGTTCGTAAAGCGCAACAGAAATCGCCAGAATCATTATTAAAATTTTTAAAGCTTTCATCATTTCAAGGTTTAAGATTTCAAAAGTATGAAACTTTAAAATACTACTCTATCCTCTAAAAAAGGTTTATCTTATTTTTTTAGTAAATTGTACAAAAGAAACTGCATGCTTTTAGAGAAATATATGATCCCTTGTTTATTCAAAAAATACTTTGGTTTTGAGTGTTTAGGATGTGGATTTCAACGATCATTATTCTTACTTTTTGAAGGTCGCTTTTTAGAAGCTTTCAAAATGTATCCAGCTATTTATACAACACTTTTATTCTTTGTTTTTCTAATTTTTTATTTTCAAAACAAAACAAAAATTCCTCAAAAATTGGTTTGGAAAACAGCATTTTTAAATCTCATTTTTATGGTGATCGGCTACGGACTCAAACACTTCTATTTTTGATTTTCTGCTAAAAATTATTTTTTAATCTGATTTAAAATATCATTCATCATCTCGATCTGAACTTTTTGAATTTCGATTAATTCTTGCTGCTGATGCATAATCAAGTGATCAATTTTATCGTGAATCATTCTAATTTCTAATTCCGATTTTAGATTGATCATAAAGTCTTTTTTTGCTCGATTTCTATCTTTTTCTTCTTGGCGGTTTTGGCTCATCATAATTACCGGAGCCTGAAGTGCAGCTACGCAGGATAAGATTAGATTTAGCAGAATAAATGGGTACGGATCAAAACCTTTATTTAGAAAAACGAAAACATTGGAGCCAATCCAAATCGTTATAAAAACAACAAACGAAATAATAAAAGTCCAGCTTCCTCCAAAATCGGCTACTTTATCGGCTACTTTTTGCCCTAAGTTTCGAGATTCTTCTTCGTCTTCAACAATGCTTACAATCGATTTATCTTCTTTTAAAGACGAAATCACATTTTTTTCGAGTGCAGAAAGTGTTCCAATTTCCGTAGATAAATAATTCGAAATGTATTTTTGGCGATAGACATTCAACTCATTTACGGCAATACAGTCTTCATCACAAAAGTCTGGATATTCTTTTTTGATTAAACCTAAAATCGGATCGTGGATAGATTTACCGCAGACTTTCTCGTTTTCTGAAAAAGAAAGTCCAGAAATTGCACTTTTAAATGTTGAATTATTTTTCATTTTTTTCGAAATTTTAAAAGCTAATTTACACAATTAACTTCTTAAGAATAATATAAATTAGCACTGTTTAGAATTCGTTTTTTTATCACAAATACCATTTTCAACAGAAAATTTCTTTAGTTAAATCGTGGCTTTATTTCCAAAAAACACCTTACTTTTAACGTTCCAAAATTATTCACTCATTTTTACCATTGTGACAAAAGATTCAATCATACAAAATATAAAGGCTCTCAAAAGCCATTCGCATATAAATTACGGCATTAAAACCAAAACAGAAGACTTTACAGAAAAGCTTTTTTACACTCTTTTTGATTCTAATGCAGCATTGCATGAGAGTATCGATGAACTTGAAATTCGTTTCAAAGAAATTGCCATTCTAGCCTGCAAAAAACCACAGAATTTATGCGGTTCTATTTGGGATCGATTTTTAGAAAAACTTCCCGGCGTTTTAGAAAAACTTAATCAGGACGCTGAATATATCTTAGAAAATGATCCTGCATCAAATAGTATTGATGAAGTTTATCTTGGCTATCCTGGCTTTCATGCTATTGCAATTTACAGATTAAGCCATGAATTGTATAAACTTGATCTATTGCTGTTCTCTCGTTTGATGAGTGAATACGCGCATCGAATTACGGGAACCGATATTCATGCCGGAGCGGATATTGCTTCTCCATTTTTTATTGATCACGCTACGGGAATTGTTATCGGCGAAACTACCGTAATCAAAAAACATGTAAAAATTTATCAAGGTGTTACGCTGGGTGCATTAAGCGTGAGCAAAGAAATGAAGAATGCAAAAAGACACCCTACCGTAGAAGCAAATGTCTGTATTTATGCCAACGCGACTATATTGGGAGGTCAGACTATTATTGGAAAAAACAGTATTGTGGGCGGAAATGCCTGGATTACTAAATCTATTCCAGAGGATTCTATCGTAATGAATACCACTACAACAGAAGTTAAAATAAAAGAAAAAAAATAAAAATGGGTGCACAGAAATTGTTAAACCTAATTGGAAATACTCCTTTGATGGAAACGGTCAATTTGGTTCAAAATAAAAATGTGAAACTTTTGCTGAAACTCGAAGGAAATAATCCTGGAGGAAGTGTAAAAGACAGGGCAGCTTACAATATGATTGCCGCAGCTTTAGAAAGAGGCGATATTAAAAAAGGAGATAAATTAATTGAAGCAACCAGTGGCAATACCGGAATTGCTTTGGCGATGATTGCACAGTTGTTTGGAATTGAAATCGAATTGGTTCTTCCTGAAGATTCCACCAAAGAGCGTACACAAACTATGCGTGCTTACGGTGCTACAGTAATTTTAACCCCTGCAAGCGAAGGAATTATCGGTTCTAGAGATTATGCTGATAAAAAAGTAGCTCAAGGCGGTTATTTAATGCTGAATCAATTTGCTAATGATGACAACTGGAAAGCTCATTATAAAACAACTGGCCCTGAAATATGGAATGATACTGACGGTACTGTAACGCATTTTGTTTCTGCAATGGGAACGACAGGAACTATTATCGGAACTTCGACTTATTTGAAAGAGAAAAACCCGAATATCCAGATTGTTGGTGCACAACCAAGCGACGGATCTCAGATTCCGGGAATTCGTAAATGGCCTCAGGAATATCTTCCGAAAATATTTGATGCTTCTAAAGTGGATACGGTTGTTGACGTAAGCGAAGAAGAAGCGCGCGAAATGACAAAAAGATTAGCACTTGAAGAAGGTGTTTTTGCTGGAATGAGCAGTGGAGGTTCTGTTGCAGTTGCCTTAAAAATTGCCGAAAAATTAGAATCTGGTGTTGTGGTTGCCGTTATCTGCGATCGCGGCGATCGTTATTTGTCATCGGATTTATTTGATTAAAAAAGGTGCTGAGATGCTAAGATTCTAAGGTTCTAAGATTTAGGACGCTTAAAAACTTAGCAACTTAGCATCTCAGAACCTTAGAAGCTTTAAAAATGAACTACAGAAAACTAGGAAAAACAAACTTTAATATCTCCGAAATCTCCCTTGGCACTTGGCAGGTTGGAGGAAAATGGGGATCGGGTTTTGATGATAAAACGGCCGATGAACTTTTGAACACGGCTATAGACAACGGCGTTAATTTTATTGACACTGCCGATGTTTACGAAAACGGATTAAGTGAAACTGCTGTTGGAAGAGTAGTTCGCTCTCGTTCTGAACGTATTTATGTTGCTACAAAATGCGGACGTCAAATCAACCCACACGTTAATGAAGGTTATACTCCAAAAGTGCTTCAGAAATTTGTGGAAGACAGCTTGAAAAGAACTGGTTTAGAAACTTTAGATTTAATTCAATTGCATTGCCCGCCGACGGAAGTTTACTATCGCCCTGAAATTTTTGAACTTTTTGACCGATTAAAAGATCAAGGAAAAATTCAGAATCTGGGTATAAGTGTCGAAAAGGTTGAAGAAGCTTTGAAAGCGATTGAATATTCGAACGTTACAACCGTTCAAATCATTTTTAATTTATTTAGACAGCGTCCTTCTGAATTGTTTTTCGCGGAAGCGAAGAAAAAAGATATTGGAATTATTGCCAGAGTCCCGTTAGCAAGCGGTCTTTTGACTGGTAAATTTGACTCTAAAACTACTTTTGACACTCAGGATCATAGAAATTTTAATCGCAACGGAGAAGCTTTTGATAAAGGCGAAACCTTTTCAGGAATTGATTATAATTTAGGATTAAAAGCTGTTGAAAAATTAAAAGCGCTCTTTCCAGAAAATCAGAACCTAGCTCCTATTGCTTTACAATGGATTTTGAGTTTTAACGAAGTCAGCTGTATTATTCCGGGAGCTTCAAAAGTAGATCATGTTTTATCTAATTTATCCGTTTACGATACACCGAAATTAACGTCAGAGCAACTATCCGAAATAAATAAAATTTACAAGGAATTGATTAAACCATCAGTTCATCAGGTTTGGTAGTTTTTAGAAAACTTCTTAGTAATTGATATTTCAAATTTATATAAAGTTGGGTTTTAAAAGAACTCAACTTTTTTTTTGTTTCATACGCAACCAATTAAGAATTTTCTCATCTGAATAGTATAACCAACCAACTATTTACCATGAAAAAACTAGTATTCTTGACAATGCTCATCACGATTGTTTATTCCTGCAATAATGATAACTTAGAATCTAATCAGGAAGAAGATGGAGCGAAACTAGAAAAAATGCACAGCGAAATTATTACACTTTCGTTAGCCAACTCACAGTCTTGCACAAATTCAGAAGATTGGGATTTTACAGGAATTGGATCCAGAGCTTGCGGTGGTTTTCAAGCCTACATCATTTATTCAAAAAAAATAGATACAACTCAATTTCTCAAAAAAGTCAAAGATTACACAGATGCGCAAGCTGCTTACAACAAAAAATGGGGCATTGCGTCTGTTTGTAGTGTTGAAATACCGCCCAAAAAAATTGAATGTGTTGATGGAAAACCAAAAGCGGTTTATAATTAATCCTATTGTTCCTTTAAAACCAACTAACCAATCAACTACATATTATGAAAAAACTAGGTTTATTATTATTTACAATATGTTTTGTTTTATCTTCTTGCAGCAACGATAGCGAAAGCAGCCGTCAAGAAGAAGCCGAAAAACTCTCTAAAATGTTTGACGAACTGATTACTTTATCAGAACAAAAAACACGACCATGCAACAATCCCGAAGAATGGACCTATACCAAACTAAATATTCCTTGCCACCATCAGTTTATTGTTTATTCAAAAAAGATAAACACAGAGGTTTTCCTAAAAAAAGTCGAACGATACAAAACGGCAGCAAAAGCACATAGCAAAAAGTGGAAACTTGAATGTTTTGACGATGTTATTCCGGGTACCCTAAAAGGAATTGAATGTATTGATGGAAAACCAATTTTGGTATATGAGTAATTTAAATTTAATTATAAAACCCTTTTTTAAAACTAAACCTCGAACTCAATTTTAAACTCAGCACCTCTATTTTTACCTTCACTAGACGCGGTTAATCGGCCTTTATTTCTTTCGATTATTTTTTTGCAAAGGTAAAGTCCTATTCCTGTTGAAGTTTCGTTTGCAGTTCCGAGGCGGCTCATTTTAGTGAATTTTTTGAATAATTCTTCTATTTGATTTTTATCAAAACCAACGCCTTTATCCATTACTGTAATTACAAGATTTGAGTTTTCATTGTAAATTCGAACCTTAATTTCACTTTCAAAATATGAAAATTTGACAGCATTGCTGATTAAGTTTACCAAAACCTGAACTAGAAGACCTTCATCGATTCTAAGTTTTGCTTCTGGAGTTTCTACAGCTAAATCAAGTTTTATCTTTTTATCCAGCAATCGCTGCTCGACTTGTTCATTTATAAATGGAACAATTGTAGAAAATAAAACCGTTTTTGTTTCCTGTGTCGCTTTTACAACCTGATCCTGCTCATTAAGAAGTTTGATAAAATTCTCTATATATCGAAACTGTAAATCTGTTGATTCACAAATTAGTTCGGCCAAATTTTGAACCGATTCTCCAGGATTTTCACTAATAATAAGCTTTGCTAAACCCTGAGGATTTCCTGCAAAGTTTTTTAAATCATGCGAAAGCATATAAATTAAGTCCTGCTTTTCGTTGATAAAACTTTCAGCCTCGTATATAGATTCCTGAATATTACACAATAGCAGCCCTGCTTCATCAGTATATTCTGTCGGTAAAACAGATAACGTTCTTGAATTTCTATAATCATCTAGAGCCTTCGATGCGGTTGCAATAGGCTTAATTAAACGATTTAAAACCAACAATGTTATTGCTGTAGCCAACAAAGTCATTATCAAAGAAAAAATCAAAATCGAGGTTGGCGAAATGTCATGTTTGAAATACAATACAAAAAACAGAATTCCGATCAAAGGAATATGAATACCTATAAACGCAACAAATAAAAATTTAAAAGCATAACTTTTTTTGAGAAAGCTGATTTGTGAAAGTGTGTGGTACAACTTCATAAAAAACAAGGCAATAATGTAGGTTAGAATAGTAATATTGGGGTATATTACTATAACAAAGTTAACTTTTATAGTCAATTAAACTACTATTTTAAAGAAATTCTAAAATATTTTAAAAATAAAATTTGAAAAACTTCACAAAGGCTTATTTTTGCGCTATGGGAAGAAAAAATACAGACAAAGTTGTCTTTCATCAGATTCAAGTTCTTGATGCTGGAGCAAAAGGAGTATCGGTAGCCAAGGCACCTGACGGAAAAGTAATCTTTATTCCGAATGTGGTTCCTGGTGATGTAGTTGACGTACAGACGTTCAAAAAAAGAAAGGCTTATTATGAAGGTAAAGCCGTTAAATTTCACGAATTATCAGATTATCGTGTAGACCCGATCTGCGATCATTTTGGCGTTTGCGGCGGCTGTAAATGGCAGAACATGAAATACAGCCAACAACTTGTTTTTAAACAAAATGAGGTTAAAAATCATTTGCAGAGAATAGGAAAAATTGAACTACCGGAATTTGAGACTATTTTAGGTTCTGAAAAACAATTTTTTTATAGAAATAAAATGGAATTTTCTTTCTCAAACAGCCGTTGGCTGACTGAAAAAGAAATTGAAAGTACAGAAGATTTAGGAAACAGAAATGCTTTAGGTTTTCATATTCCTAAAATGTGGGATAAAATTCTAGACATCAATAAATGTCATTTACAGGAAGATCCTTCAAATGCAATTCGTAACGAAATCAGAACTTTTGCTAATGAACATAACTTAGCATTCTTTAATCCGAGAGAACATTCTGGATTATTACGAACTGTAATGATTAGAACCGTTTCTACAGGAGAAATAATGGTTTTAATTCAGTTTTTTGAAGAAAACAAAGAACAACGAGAATTAATTTTAGATCACTTATACGAGAAATTTCCACAAATTACTTCCTTACAATATGTTGTAAACGGAAAACCAAATGATACTATTTACGATCAAAATGTGATTCTTTACAAAGGAAGGGATTATATTTTGGAAGAAATGGAAGGTTTAAAATTTAGTATTAATGCTAAATCATTCTACCAAACCAATTCTGATCAGGCATACGAGCTTTATAAAATAACTAGAGATTTTGCTGACTTAACAGGAAATGAAACGGTATACGATTTGTATACTGGAACAGGAACTATTGCACAATTTGTATCTAAAAAAGCAAAAAAAGTCATTGGTGTAGAAAGCGTTCCTGAAGCAATCATTGATGCCAAAGCAAATGCAGAACGCAATAATATTACAAATTGTGAGTTTTTTGTTGGTGACATGAAAGTAGTTTTCAATGAAGCTTTTATTGCACAGCATGGTAAACCAGATGTAATTATTACAGACCCTCCGCGTGATGGAATGCATAAAGATGTTGTAGAACAAATTTTAAAAATTGCTCCAAAAAGAGTCGTTTATGTAAGTTGTAATTCTGCAACTCAGGCTCGTGACTTAGCCTTAATGGACGAAAAATATAAAGTAACACGCGTGAGACCAGTAGATATGTTTCCGCAGACGCATCATGTTGAAAATGTTGTACTTTTAGAACTTCGATAAGATAAAATAAATGAAAAAAATAATCTCGATTTTATTGCTCTTTGCTTTCGGCTTTTCAAGCTGTGAGAAAGATGATATTTGTGATGCCAATACACCAACTACACCAAGACTGGTTATTACATTTTATGACGATATAGATCCAACTACTCCGGCTCCTGTACTTAATTTGAAAGTACAAGGAGACGGAGAAGATACTCCTATTATCTTTAACTCGGGTGCAGTTGGCGAAGCACAGTATCTAGCTAATACCACCAGTATTTCGTTGCCGCTAAAAACGAATGGAGATACTGTAACTTATAAGTTCACTTATAACGCAAACAGCCCTACTCCAGGAGCAATAGTTGTTGATTATCTGACCTTTAAATATACACGAGAAAACATTTATGTATCCAGAGCCTGTGGTTTTAAAATGAATTTTGTTTTAGACCCTTTAGAACCATATGTTCACACATCAGACGGATCTCCTTGGATGCTTAATATAACTGTAAAAAACCGAAACATTGTATCTGAAAATGAAACACATCTCGACATCGTTTTTTAGTCTCTGCTTATTCTTGACAATGTTTCTAGCCCAGGCGCAGGAAACACCTGAAACAAAGAAAAGTATTCCTGAGAAAAAAGAAACTGCCAAGCCTGAAATTCAGGAAATTAAAAAAGACAGCGTTGTAAAAATGGATCGTTACGGACTTCGTGTTGGTGTCGATTTATACAAACTTACAAGAGGTCTTTATGATAAAGACTATAAAGGAATTGAAGTTGTTGGAGATTGGCGTTTAACCAAAAAATATTATATAGCAGCAGAACTTGGTTTTGAAGACAAAACGACTGATGATGATCGTTTAAATTCTACTGCAACAGGAACTTATATTAAAGCAGGTTTTGATTATAACTTTTACGAAAACTGGCTTGACATGGAAAACCTGATTTCAATTGGTCTTCGTGGTGGTTTTAGTAGTTTTAGCCAAGATTTAAACAGTTATAAAATCTATAATCCAAATCCATATTGGGGAGAAGAATCTTCTCTTGTTGTAAATCAAAAATATAACGGATTATCTGCCGCTTGGGCGGAGGTAGTCTTAGGATTAAAGGCAGAGGTTTTTCAAAACGTATTTGTAGGCTTTGGCGTGCAGCTTAAACTTTTGGCAATGAATAACAAACCAAGTGGTTTTGACAATCTTTACATTCCAGGTTTTAACAGAACTTACGACGGAAATTTTGGTGTAGGCTTCAACTATACTGTTTCTTATTTTATTCCAATTTATAAAAAGAAAACAATGGCTTCTGAAACTGCAGGAACTGCTAAAAAAGCAAAGCCTAAAAAGTAATTTCTAAATAATAATAAAAAGCCTCGAATCTGTTTTTAATAAACGATTCGAGGCTTTTTTATTTCTTTAATTTTAATTTTTATGAAAGCTGAAATGCTACCGCTGCCTTTGCATGTATTAATGTAGTATCAAAAATAGCAACCGATAAATCTTCTGCTTTTATTACTAATGGAATTTCGGTACAACCCAAAATGATTCCCTCTACTCCATTTTGAATTAAATGATTTGCGATTTCCAAATAACGCTTTTTGGTTTCATCTGTCACAATTCCTCTTCCTAACTCTTCAAAAATAGTGTAATGAATAAAATCTTTATCTTCTTGAGAAATTGGAATTATAGTTTCGATTCCTTTTGCAGTTAATTTATCTTTAAAGAAATCCAATTCCATCGTGAATTTTGTTCCTAACAAACCCACTTTTTTAATTTCTTTCTTCAGAATTTCTTTGGCAGTTTCTTCTGCAATATGAATTACAGGAATATCAAGAGCATTCTGAAGTTTATCAGCTATTAAATGCATCGTATTGGCGCACAAAACAATTGCTTCTGCCCCGCCCGCTTTTAATGATTCTGAAGCTTTGTACAACATATTAAAAGTCGAATCCCAGTCGTTGGCGTCGTTATTCTTTTTAATATCCGCATAATTAAAAGAATAAATCAAACATTCAGAGAAATTTAATCCGCCGAGTTTTTCATTTATTCCTTTGTTTATTAAAGTATAATAATCTGATGTAGAAACCCAGCTGATTCCTCCGATAAGTCCAATTTTCTTCATACATTTTTTGATTAGCCGATTTCTTTGATGCCTTTTACGAAAATCCATTTCATAAAAAGCTTTTCACCGTCTTTTGTTCTAACAGCCTGAAATTTAGGACCAATAATAGTCCCGACAACAAAAGCCGTTAATGGAACCCAAATTCCTGTTAATCCTGTATAAGCTGCGATTATAAATCTAAATGAGATAAAAAGGATCGCAAAACATCCTAATTGATATAAAAAAGCTCTTACTTGTAGTTTTGACATTTTTTTAAAAGTTGCTAAGGTTCTGAGCTGCTAAGATTCTAAGTTTTTTTTGTCTTTGAGCTTAGTTTTATCGAACCTTAAATTATAATTAATTATACTTTTTACCTCAAAGTATTAAAAACTTAGTGGCTTAGTTTCTCAGTAACTCAGAACCTTAGAGTTTTAGCTCGTCTGAAACTTCGTTCTCTTACTTCCTTCGTACATTTCGTATTTTACCAAACGTGCTTCAAGGCTTCCGTTAAAGAGTTTTATTTTTCTTGAAGGTTTTAATCCGACAAATTTTAAGGCTTCGAGATTTGCAGTTATAAACCAAGCGTTTGTGCCGGGATAATTTTTCTTTAAAGTATCTCCGATATTCGCATAAAAGCGTTCCATATGAATATCTAAACGCTCATCGTAGGGCGGGTTAAAAACCATATGAAGTTTACCTTCTACTTCTTTTTCTGTATCAAAAAAGTTGTCCTCACGAATCGTTACATAATCTTCTAAATTCGCATTTCTGATGTTATCTTTTGCTTTGCTGACAGCACTTGGCGCTTTATCAAAACCTTTAATAGTGTAATGAAACTCTTTTGTTTTTTTCATCAAACTATTAATAATTTGGTCGAATAAATCGTTATCCCAATCTTTCCATTTTTCAAAAGCAAATTCTTTTCTGTTGATGTTCGCCGGAATATTGCAGGCAATCATTGCAGCTTCTGCCAAGAAAGTTCCAGAACCACACATCGGATCTACAAAATGGCTCTGCCCTTCCCAACCCGACAATAATAAAATTCCTGCCGCTAAAACCTCATTAATAGGCGCAATATTTGTAGCTGTTCTGTAACCACGCTGATGCAAAGAATTCCCGGACGTATCTAAAGCCACAGAAACCTGATCTTTATCGATATGAATATTAATTCGTAAATCTGGATACTGCTTGTCTATACTTGGTCGCTGCCCCGTTCTTTCTCTAAACTGATCTACAATAGCATCTTTACATTTTTGAGAAACAAATTCAGAATGATTGAAATAAGTAGAATGCACCGTAGCATCAATCACAAAAGTCTGATTGGCATTTAAAAACTTAGACCAGTTTAAACCCGAAATTCCTTTGTATAATGCTTGTTCATTGTTAGCTCTAAAAGAGTAAATAGGCTTTAAAACCTTAAGAGCAGTGCGTAAAGACAAATTAGCTTTGTACATAAAACCTTTATCTCCTTTAAAACTTACCATTCTAACGCCTTTTTCGACATCTTGAGCGCCAAGCGTGCGTAACTCTTTTTCTAATATTTCTTCAAAGCCAAAAAAACATTTGGCAATCATTTTAAAATTTTCTTCCATCATTATTTTTGAATTAAAAAAAACTAAAATTTTGAAAAATGTATTCTCATTACATTTTTAAACAATACATCGATAAGATGTATCGATGGCTAATAGTAATTTTTCGGCAAAAATACACTAAATTTGCCGGACTTTAAATTAATTGAAATAGAATAAATGTCTGTAACGCATAACGAATCAATCTCGAATCAGGAAGACGGCAATCCAAACTGGTATTCATCATGGTTTGACACTCCTTATTATCATATTCTGTACAAGGATAGAAATTATCGTGAAGCACAAATTTTCATGGACAACCTAACGCATTATCTAAACTTGCCAGAAAAGGCAAAAGTATTGGATTTAGCATGCGGAAAGGGTCGCCATTCTATTTATCTAAATCAGTTAGGCTATAATGTTTTAGGCGCAGATTTGTCTGAAAACAGCATTAACGAAGCCAACAAAAACAGCAACGAAACACTTCATTTTAAAGTTCATGATATGCGTGAACCTTTTGAAGAAAAATTTGATGCTATTTTCAATCTTTTTACCAGTTTCGGTTATTTCGAAAACGATGATGACAACCTTAGAACTTTAAAAGCAATTAAAGAGAGTTTGTCTGAGTACGGTTTTGCTGTAATCGATTTTATGAACGTAACTCAGGTTATCGAGACTTTGGTTCCTGAAGAAGTTAAAACCGTTGATGAAATTGATTTTCACATCAAAAGATATGTTGAAGACGGACATATTTTTAAAGAAATTGATTTTGAAGACAAAGGCAGAAAATATCATTTTACCGAAAAAGTGAAAGCCTTAACTTTAAAAGATTTTCAGGATTTAATGGACGAAGCAGGAATTTTTCTTTTGGATATTTTCGGAGATTATAAACTTAAAAAATTCCACAAAACCGAAAGCGAAAGATTAATCATGATTTTTAAGTAAATTAGTACATTAATAAACTTTTAAAAAATCAATAAATTAAACGGTTAAAAGATTCAAATCAACCAATGAATTACTTATTACCCTTATTTTCTGTACTTTTAGGATATGCCGTGGCTTTGTTTTTAAAACCGCAAAACAAAACCAATTTAAAATTACTGCTGGCTTTCAGCGGTTCTTTTTTATTGTCACTAACCGTAATGCATTTGCTTCCTGAAGTTTACGAAACGCACAATCATAATATCGGAATCTTTATAATGGTCGGAATTTTATTCCAGATCGTACTGGAATTTTTCTCCAAAGGCGCAGAACACGGACACGTTCATGGACACGCAAAAATGTCTCAGATTCCGTGGCTTTTGTTTATCAGTTTATGCATTCATGCATTTTTAGAAGGTTTCCCGGTAAGTCATCATCAAGGTTTAGCTATCGGAATTGCGATTCATCATTTACCTATTGCTGTAATCTTAACCACGTTTTTCATCAACGCCGATTTAAACAAAAAAGCCATTTTTGCTTTTATGCTTACATTCGCCGTAATGACACCGCTTGGTACTGTTGCTTCAGAATTCCTGCCCGTTTTAAACGATTATTACACTGAAATAACCGCAATTGTAATCGGTATTTTATTTCACATTTCGTCAACTATTATTTTCGAAAGCAGTGAAGGACATAAATTCAACGTTGCCAAAGTTTCTATGATTGTTTTAGGAATTTTATTGGCTTTCTTTCTTTAATGAGATAATGTGTCAATTAGATAATTAGGCAATTAGAAAATTCTCTAATTCTCTAATTGCCTAATTTATTTTTAAATAATGTAATTAATTAAGTCATTATCTAATTGACACATTCCCGAATTATCTAATTTAATTAGCTCTCTTTCTTTCATCCTGATTTCCAAAAGAGCGTTCTTTTACATTAATCTTCTTATTTCCAAAATTGTAAATAACAGATAGACGTACAAATCGATTGCTGTCATTATTGCTGTACACTTGTTTTACGCCATTTACCACCGAAGTAAAATCTTTTAAATAAGAAGTATTAAAAATATCATTCGCTAAAAATGCAATTTGTAATGTTTTATTAAGCAAATCTTGTTTAAAACCAATATTAAAACTCGATGAATATCCTACATGATATAAACCGTCGTCTACAGGTGAACTATAATTAAAATCAACTTGAAGTTTAGACGTTTTACTTAACGAAAAGGTGTTATTTGTCGAAAATTCGACTTGTAAACTATTGGATGTCAAAGCATCAATATTTTTAACAAGATCTGTTTTTGCTGCTAAAAAGTACAATGTATTTTCGCTTGACCACCAATTTGCAAAACTGGCTGAATAAGTTTCGCCAATACCGAAATTTATACTTTTAAAATAATTATCACGTGTTATGATTTGTGTATTCGTTTCTGGATTTGAGGTAAATAAAATCCCATAACCATTTGTAACTGAATTGACATAAACGTTAGTTCTCAGGATTTCTTTATACGAATATGAAAACTCAAAATTATCACTAAAAGAAGGTTTTAAAAACGGATTTCCTTCTGCATAACTATTACTGCTAATATAAATTCGGAATGGATTCAATAAATCAAAACGAGGTCTGTTAATTCTTCTTCCATAATTTAAACTAAAAGTATTATTATCATCTTTCTTGTAAGAAGCAAAAAAGGTTGGAAACAATTTCAAATAATTATTTATCGTTTCTTGATTTAAAGTTTCAGAAAATCCGGTAGTGTTTGTATTTTCTAATCTTAATCCCAGCTGAAAATTCCATTTGTCATTGATTTTTTTATCACCGTTAATATAAACCGCCTGATTATTTTCGGTGTATTTAAATCTGTTCGATTGCTGTGGATCTAAAACTGGAGTTCCTGTAATTGTATTGTAAAAAAACACATCGCTGATGCTGTTTGTAAAACTCACTTTTGCACCGTAAGATAAGTTTAACGCTTGAAGCGGATGTTCCATATCGGCTTTAAAACTCCAATTATCAATATCCTGATTCGAGATATTTATTCCGGCCTGATTGACATCAATAAAAGAATTAGCTGCATCGTAATTATTCGCTTTAAAATTCCTGTCAAAATTAGAACTGTAATTAAAGTAATCTGCATCAAAAGAAAGTTTTCGGTTTAAAGAATCTAATTTTGTGATTAAATGTGCATGATAAGTTTGATTATTAGACCCTCTGTCGGTATAACTGTCATTCAGCGTATAATTTTTCAACTGATTTTGATTATCATATTTATCAACTCTGATAATAGACGTAAAGTCCGGATTATTTTTATCATTCATATACTGAAAACCAATTGTAGTACGTTCTGAAAAATCATAATCCAAAGCCAATTTGCCAGACAGATTTTCGCTTTTCATTTTTGTGGTCGCTTTCAAACTCGAAAGCCCTTCTACAAAATAGGCATTAGAAACTTCGTCAATATATCTATATCCCGTTTTTCCATTTAAACTTGCCGAAAATCTAAACTTATTTTTATTATAAAAGAAGTTATCTCTCAAAGTATAAATTCCATATTTATTTTGATCGTAAGAAGCCGTAATGGTGTTTTTCCACGAATCACGAGTTCCTTTTTTCATAATAATATTAATCAATCCGCCAGTTCCTTCGGCCTCATATTTTGCAGGCGGATTGCTGATAATTTCGATGTTTTTGATATCAGAAGCAGCAATAGATTTTAAAAAATTATTCAATTCCTCACCCGTTAATTCAACAATTCTGCCATCGATCATCACGCGGGAAGCTCCTTTTCCGAGTATATTGATTACATCATTTTTTACTACAACTCCTGGCGCCGTATTGATAGCGCTCAATGCATCGCCGCCAACTGTAGTCACATTATTTTCTAGATTATAAACCAGACGATCTGCTTTTTGTTCCATAGTTTTCTTTTTAGATTGAACAACAACTTCTACCAATTTCGTTGTGTTTTCTATTAAAATAATAGTTCCCAAATCAATATCATTTTCTACAACTAATTCTTTTTCTAGGTCTTTATATCCTAAAAGGCTCACTCCTATTTTATAAGTTCCTTTTTTAAGATTGATTTCAAAAGTACCGTCGGCTATTGTTGAAGTTCCGTCAACAATTTTGTCTTCTGAATTTACTATCGAAATATCTGCCCATTCTAAAGACGTGTTTTTGTCGGTTATTTTTCCCTTTACTTTAAATGATTGTGACAGACAAAATAATGGCAATACTAAAAAGATAAGGAGATGTAATTTTTTCATGGTTTCTAATTTTAAACTTGTTTCGATTAATTTGAAGCAAAGTTGCCCTAGAAATTTTCCAGATTCGACCGACAAAAAAAAGTCGAACCAATTTCTGTTTAAGAAATCAGTTCGACTTTATTTCGTACGGCGTTCGACTTTTTACAAACCCTTTATTATGAAGCGTTTCGGTAAGCCGTTGGTGTTAAATTTGTATATTTTTTGAAAGAGGTATTAAATGAAGATTTGGAGTTAAAACCAACTTCGTACAAGATTTCTAAAACCGTAAGCTGCCTTTTTGCTGGATCTTTTAAAATAATCATGGCTTTTTGAATGCGGTATTCATTCACAAAATCAAAAAAGTGCTGGTCTATATGGTGATTAATCAAAACAGATAAGTCCCGAACTGGAATATTGATTTGATTAGAAAGTTCTTGAATAGTAAGTGACGGATCAAGATAGGGTTCTTTTTCTGTCATATAGTCCTTCAATGCCTGAATTTGCTTTACAATAGCTTCATTTTGATTTTCTTTTACTTCACCAATACCTTTACTTTCTTTTGGAAGAATATCTTTTGTCAATAGTAATTTAGAATCGATTCCTCTAAAAAGTTCAGGATAATTCAACGCTTTTAAAACAAACCAGCAGGTTACTGTCAAAACTAGAAATTGGAGTATAGTATTTGACCAAATCCATAAATAATCAATTTGGGCATATCGCACTATATTTTTAATAATCGACAAATAATATAAAACAAAGAGCACCATTGCCATCTGAAACAGCCATTTATAAATAGAAGTTCTAGGATTGGTATAATTTTCCTGATATATTTCTCTATATTTTTTTAAAACCAAAAATACGCCAATACTGTACAATACTGTTTGCAGACCTAAAACCAAAAACAAATAAGACATCTCGGGCGATTGATCGCGATGCTCATAAAACAATACTTTTTCGGCATTTTCTAAAAAATAGAGCCTGAATAAAAAAACTGCATTTGTGATAATAAAGGGAATTATGTGGAGCAGCTGTTTTGACTTTAATCGAAAATCTGCAAAACAAACTGACAGTACATATAAATAGAAAGCAGGTAATATAAGTGCGCACACTGTCCATCTAAAAAATTCTAGATTAAAGTTATTTCTAATGAAGTTTTCATCAATAAAAATACCGCTGTTGTCAATAGCAAAAAAGAACAAATAACACGCAAATAGGCGATTTGCTACTTTATTTTTTGTTTGAACAGTCAGTAAAAAGAAAGCCAGTAACAGCGAAACAAAAACTGACAATCCGGCCATCCCCGTTAAAAAACTAATTATATTCATTATTTATCTTGATTGTCTAGCAAATATACTATTAGTATCTTAAACATTAATTTATGAGAAAAAGCAGTACTCTAATGTAACCATTTTAAGAGTATGTTTTAAAATCGATTCATTTAATTTTAGGTATTTCTGTAAGCCGTTGGCGTTAAATTTGTATATTTTTTGAAAGAAGTATTAAACGAAGATTTGGAGTTAAAACCAACTTCATATAAGATTTCTAAAACTGTCAGCTGATTTTTTGACTGATCTTTTAGAATATGCATTGCTTTTTGAATGCGGTATTCATTCACAAAATCAAAAAAATGCTGCTTCATTTCATGATTTATTAAAACCGATAAATCACGAACTGGAATATCAATTTGATTTGCCAATTCCTGAATTGTAAGTGATGGATCAAGATAAGGTTCCTTTTCTATCATATATTTTTTTAATTCCGAAATTTGAGTCATTACCGATTCATCCTTATGACTTTTAATTTCGATTACATCTACGTTTTCCTGAGGAAGAAAATCTTTTGTTAATGGCAGCTTCGAATTAATTCCTTTAAAAAGTTCAGGATTATTCAGTGCTTTCATTACGAACCAGCAAATTACACACAGAGCCATAACTATCATTAAAACATTCCCCCAAAGAAAAGTATCTCTTGATGCCGTATAACGCAGTAAATTTTTTGAAAAAGTAATCGAATGCATTATAATAAAAACACAATTCATCTGAAACAGCCATTTGTATGTCGAAGCACTTGGATTTGTATAATTTTCAAGATAAATTTTTCTGTATTTTTTTAAAATTAAAAAAATGCTAATGATATAAAACCAATATTGAATTTCAATCAAGATCTGAAAAAAATAAATCTCAGACATTTGACTATATTCAGCTAAAATGGATATTTTCTCGCTATTGGATTTCAAATAAAAACTTGACAAAAAAATCAAGTTCATCAATATAAAAGGAAGTGTATAAACTAAATGCTTCCATTTTAACTTAAAATCACTGTAACAAACCGCCAAAACATAAAGATAAATCAAAGGCATTTCAAGTAAACAAATTGTACTCCTGAAAATATCAATATTTACATACTCTATTGGAACATCGTAGGCAAGAAGTCCACTGAAATCAATTGCCGAAAAAATGATAAAGCAACCGAATAAGCGGTTTGCTAATTTATTCTCTGTCTTTACCGTCCATAAAAATAATGCAAGTAATAATGAAACAAAAACAGCAATTCTAGCAATGCCGTCCAAAAAATTTAGTTTATCCATTTGCTATTAAAAATTAAACAAATATAATATTTTAGTTCTTTTTTTAAAGATGTAAGAAAGGATTCGCAGCACGCTAAACAAAACATAAAAGATATATAAATATTTGTGACTTTGTGTACTAAATTTCGAGATTGAACTAAAAAAGATTAATTTTGACCAGTCTAAATAACATTTAAAATGACATTTACGAAAACTACTGAACAATCATCAAAGTACGAGCATTTAGAAAAAATGTCAGTTCATGAATTGTTGTCAAACATTAATCAAGAAGATAAAACTGTTCCTTATGCAGTAGAAAAAGCGTTACCGCAAATAGAAGCTTTAATACTACAAATTGTTACTAAATTAAAACTTGGCGGAAGATTATTTTATATTGGAGCGGGAACTTCTGGCCGTCTTGGTGTTGTTGATGCGTCTGAATGTCCACCTACTTTTGGTGTGCCGTTTGATTTGGTAAATGGAATAATCGCTGGTGGTGATACAGCCATAAGACGTGCAGTAGAAAATGCTGAAGATAATCCGACGCAAGCCTGGATTGATCTTCAAAATCATAATATCGGCGAAAATGATGTCGTAATCGGAATTGCAGCTTCTGGGACAACTCCATATGTTATTGGAGGTTTAGATACTTGTAATCAAAATAATATTATAACAGGTTGTATTACTTGTAACGCAGGAAGTCCGTTGGCTTTGACTGCACAATTTCCTATTGAAGTAGTCGTAGGTCCTGAATTTGTAACAGGAAGTTCGAGAATGAAAGCTGGAACGGCTCAGAAATTGGTTCTTAATATGATTTCTACCGCAGCCATGATTCAGCTTGGAAAAGTAAGAGGAAATAAAATGGTCGATATGCAATTGAGCAATATTAAACTTGTCGATCGCGGTGTAAAAATGATTATGCAGGAAATTCCGGTTTCTTATGAAGAAGCTTCTGAATTATTGAAAAAATTTGGCAGTGTACGTAAAGCTGTCGATAATTATAATTTGTAATATCTAAAAGCGTCAGAAACACAAGGTTTGCAAAGTTTTAAACCTGAAACCTGAAGCTTGAAACAAAAAAATGGCAACAAATAAAGATCTATTAAGAAAAGGAGTTAAATATTTAACCGGCGCTCTGCCATTGATGTTTCTTGGGCCTACTTTAATTTATAACGCATTCCAGAATCAGCATACAAATTGGCATTACTTAGTTTTAGGAATCGGAATTGCATTTTGCCTGAGTTCGATGTTTTTAATCTTTCTTGGATTGAAAATTATAATGCGAGGTCTTTTTAATGACTAATTTTCTTCAAAATAATAGTAAATCTAACAAGTTTTAAAACCTGTTAGCTTTCTTAATAAAAACATTCATGGAAAGTTTAATTCACATTCAGAAAACATTCGAGAAAGTTGTTTACATTGACAAAAAAATAAACAATCGGGAATTTGAAGATTGTGTTTTTAAAAACTGTGATTTTTCAAACAGTAATTTTAATTCTAATACTTTTTTAGACTGCGAATTTATTGACTGCAATCTTTCTATGACAAGTCTGGCAGGAACGAGTTTAAAAAATGTTTCTTTTAAAAACTGTAAACTTCTCGGAATTGCTTTTAACGAATGTGATGATTTCTTATTTCAGGTTTACTTTGACGAATGTGTTTTGGATTATGCTTTGTTTTCGAATAAAAAAATGCCTAAAACTAAGTTTATCAACTCTTCTGTTCGTGAAGTAACCTTTATCGGAACTAATTTAACCAGTTCTGTTTTTGATAATTGCAATTTGGATGGCGCTATTTTTAACGAAACACAATTGGCTTCTGTCAATTTTAAAACGGCTTATAATTATAAAATTGATCCCGAATTTAATCCGATGAAAAAAGCACAGTTTTCTACAGAGGGAATTGTTGGCTTATTGGATAAATATGATATTAAAATAGTTTGATAAAATAATATGCCACGACGCGAGCGACAGCGAATAGGCGAAGCAATTGCACTAATTTTCACGAATTAAAAATTAGCGCGAATTCGTGAAATTTGTGGCAAAACAAATTTATTATGAATGCTGACCTATCTTATCTTGAAAGTGTAAAAAAACAATTTTTGTATTATAAAATGCTGGGCGAAAAAGCAATTGAGCAATTAGAACCTCAACAGCTTTTTATTACTATAAATGATGATACAAACAGCATTGCAACAATCATAAAACATATTTCGGGAAATATGCTTTCGCGCTGGACCGATTTCTTAACAACTGACGGCGAAAAAGAATGTCGAAACCGCGACGCCGAATTTGAAAATGATTTAAAATCTAAACAAGAAGTTCTACAAGTTTGGAACAAAGGCTGGAATTGCCTCGAAAATGCTTTAGAATCTTTAAAATCAGAACAACTTTCTGATATTATTTATATTAGAAATGAAGGTCATACCGTTATTGAAGCAATAAATCGTCAATTGGCACATTATCCTTATCATGTCGGGCAGATTGTTTTTTATGCCAAACAATTGAAAAACAGCGAATGGACAAGTTTATCGATTCCGAAAAATAAATCGGGAAATTACAACGCCGAAAAGTTTGCTAAAGAAAAAGAAATCAAGAACTTTACAGACGACGAATTAAAAAGATTGAAATGATAAATTACTATGCCAACTTTGGCGGAACATGCTGGTGGGTATTGATTAAATTCTGTAAAACAAATTTAACCGAAGAACAAAGTCCAAAAAATAAAAAACGGAATTTGATTTTTTTGACTTTTCTAACTCTTGTAATTTTCTTTTTATTTTTTAATTAAAAAAGCACTTTTGAAAATGAATGCCCTAGCCCTGATGGGAGGGAAAATCCTTTTGCTTTTTTCTTTAAAAAGCAAAAGATTGGAAGGAACAGCAGGATTAGCTCCTAAAAAAACAACTTATTTAAAATGAAAAAAATTATATTCTTATTTCCTTTTTTGGCTTTGGTTTCTTGCTATAATGCCGAACACAATTGTAAAGATTTTAAAACCGGTAAATTCAAATTTGAGTACGAGGTAAACGGAGTTAAAAAAACGACTTTTTTTGAACGAAAAGAGGATATCGAAATCGAAACTTTTGAAGGAAAAACAGATACGGCAACTATTCGCTGGGTAAGTGACTGCGAATATGTTTTACAAAAGAAACATCCAAAAAACATGGCAGAGGAAAAAGCAATCAGCATGAAGATTTTAAATACTTCTAAAGATTCGTATACTTTCGAATTTGGATTGGTTGGTTCTGAGGAAAAACAACGCGGCACAGTTTATAAAGTAGATTAAGATTTGATTTTTATATTATTTAAAGCTCCATTAGGAGCTTTTTTATTATTTTACTGAGATTGAAATACTTTATGAAGCTACTTGCATAGATCCTGCGACTTCGCTCAGGATGACAAACTGAAGAAAACTTAGAAGCTAAGCAACTTAGCAACTAAATAAAAAATATGTGTTTCTTTTACGTTTCTATTTTAAATAGTACTTTAGAACCTAAATCCAGCCAGCCAAATGAAAAATACCATATCACAACGCGTTGCCGACTTTTTAAAGGGTTATCCGCCATTTAGTTTTCTTAACCAGAGAGATTTAGAAAAATTATCCGAGCAAATTTCTATTTTATACAAAGAAAAAGACAGTACGATTTTTGCTGAAAACGAAAAAACACACGATTCTTTTTATGTTGTTCATAAAGGTGCTGTGGCTTTAAAAAAGAGCACTAAAAATACGGTTTTAGATATGTGTGATGAAGGTGATATTTTTGGTCTTCGTCCGCTTTTGGCGCAGGAAAACTATATAATGGAAGCCGTTGCGCATGAAGAAAGTATACTTTATGCTGTTCCAATTGCAGTTTTTAAACCTTATGCGTTAGAGAATAGAACTGTTGGAAATTTCCTGATAGAAAGTTACGCATCCAATACAAGAAATCCGTATTCAGATATTCACAAAGATAAATTGTATGGTGATGATATTTTAGATGACAATCTGCATTCCAGCAATCATTCATTTGATTTAGCGCCAATAAAATACTCTAAGAAAATCGTAACCTGCAGTCCGTCAACAACAGTAAAAGATATTGCCAAAATCATGAGCAAGAAAAAAGTCGGAGCGATTTTGATTGTTGATGAAATGCTTCCAATTGGTATTTTGACTGATAAAGATCTTAGAAACAAGATCGTTACAGGAGATTTTCCGATAACGACAATTGCCGAGGAGATTATGACAAAACCTGTAATTACCTATTCTAAAAAAATGACAGTTACAGAGGCACAAATGGCGATGATGAAAAGCGATATCAGTCATTTGTGTTTAACTAAAGACGGAACGGTTAACACAAAAGCAGTCGGAATTTTATCCAAACACGATGTTATGGTCGCGCTCGGAAATAACCCTGCTGTTCTGATTAAAGCTTTAAAAAGAGCTAAAAAAATTAAAGAAATCAAACCTATTCGGAATCAAATAATGCAATTGCTTCAGGGATATCTCGACCAAAATATCCCCATGACTTTGATTACCAAAATCATAACCGAACTTAACGAAGCTTGTACTACTCGTGTTATCGAGATATGTATTGAAAAAATGAGCAGTCCGCCTCCGGTAAAATTTTCATGGCTCGCAATGGGAAGCCAAGGAAGAGGTGAACAAATGCTGCATACCGATCAAGATAATGCAATTGTGTACGAAAATGTAAATGAGGTTTTTAGAGATGAAACACGAGTTTATTTCTCCAAATTTGCTGCTTTGGTCAATAAAGGTCTTTTTGAAATTGGTTACGATTATTGTCCAGCCGATATGATGGCATCGAGCCCAAAGTGGTGTATGAGCTTGGAGGAATGGAAAAACCAAGTGCATCATTGGATTACAAATCCGGGGAAAAATGAGGTTTTATTATCATTTATCTTTTTTGATTACAGTAAAACTTACGGCGACTCCGAAATTGTAAATCAATTGTCTGATTACATTTTTGAAACCATAAAAGCAAACCCGATTTTTTATATGCACTTGGTGAGCGGTGCTTTGCAAAGCCCTTCTCCTACTGGATTTTTTAGACAATTTTTGGTAGAACAAGACGGTGCCAACAAAGATAATTTTGATATAAAACGCAGAGCTTTAATGCCTTTGACAGATGCTGCAAGGGTTTTAATTTTATCGCATTCAATAAAAGGAATCAGCAATACAGCCGAGCGTTTTGAGAAATTGGCCGAATTGGAACCTAATAATAGAGAATTGTATTTGTCTTGTTCGTATTCGTTTAAGGCTTTATTGAAATTTAGAACCAAACAAGGTCTTTTACACCATGATTCTGGTCAGTTTATCGAATTAGAATCTTTGACTAAAATGGAAAAAATTAAACTGAAAAGAACTTTTAAGACAATTAAAGAACTTCAGGAACTTATTTCAGTTCGTTTTAATATTTCAAATCTGGTATAATTATGGGTTTATTTGATTTTTGGAAAAAAGAAGAAAATCTTTTTGATGAAAGTATTACAATCGAGGAAACGCGTTTTGTGGTTTTAGATACCGAAACAACAGGTTTTGATTATGAAAATGATCGAATGCTATGTATTGGAGCTTTAGTTTTACAAAACGGAACAATTTCTATTCAGGAAAGTTTTGAGGTTTATATCGAACAAGATCATTACGATAAAGCAACGGCACAAATTCACGGAATTTTAAAAGCTTTTGTGATGCCGCGTCCAAGTGAATTGGAGGCATTACAGCAATTTTTAGACTTTCTGGGAGATTCTATCATTATTGCACATCACACTATTTTTGATATTACGATGATTAACAAAGCTTTGGAACGAAATGGTCTTCCCGAATTAACAAACAAAAGACTTGACACGGCATATTTGTATAAAAAGACTTTGATTCAATCGCATTTATTTGAACGAAAAGATCATTATACGCTTGATGATTTAGCCGATAAATTTGACATTTCAAAAAAAGACCGCCATACTGCTTTGGGCGATGCTTATATCACAGCAATAGCGTTTTTAAAAATTGTAAAGAAGTTGAAAGAAAAAAAGGCCGTTAACTTGAATTCTCTATTTAAATAGTCTGTAATGAATGGTTAAGAAAATTTTAACGAGAATAAAATTTACAAAAAATTATTAAAATTAACTTTAAAGTAATCTTTTCCACTGCATTTAGCAGCTTTTATAAAAAAGTTACTTAACATTTAATTTCGTACAACATTCTAGCTTTGTTCTAACAAAAAAACAAGCTATTATGAAAATTAACTTACTAAAATCAATCGCATTATTAGGCGTTACAAGCTTTGCTGTAATGAGTTGTAATGATGACGACAACAAGGATTCGAACACAGTCAATACTTCTATCGATTTTACGTCGCAATCTAAAATTCCTGCTTTTGTTTATGCAATGAGCGGTTTCGAAAGTCTTAAAATCAGCACTTTAATTAGTAGTGCAGATGTGTTGCCACAATCTCCAACTTTTATTTACGGTGCTCAGCCAGACGGAGCGGGATTAATGAAAGATCCAAACGGAGACGGATACATTATGATTACAAACCACGAAATTTTACAATCGGTTTCTCGTGTATATTTAGACAAAACATTTAAACCTGTAAAAGGAGATTATTTGGTTGATGCTGTAGGAGGTTTAACTCGTTTATGCTCTGCAACATTGGCAACTCCAGAAATTCACGGATTTGGTCCTGTTTTCTTAACTGCAGGAGAAAGCGGACAAGAAAGTATGGTTCACGGAATCAATCCGTTAGGCTTATCAACTGACAAAAACAGAACCGACAGAGTTTTACCAGCTTTAGGAAAAGCAAGTATGGAAAATGCAGTGCCACTTCCAAAAGATGCTTATCCAGGTAAAACTGTTATTCTAATCGGAGAAGATCAATCTTATGCAACATCTCACGTAAGTGCCGGACAATTAATTATGTATGTAAGTACAGTTGGTGATTTATCTAACGGAAAATTATATGCCTTAAAAAGAACTGACGGAAATCAGGTTGAAACGTCTATGACTTTAAACAACTCATACCCTGTTGAATTTGTTGAGATTCCGAATGCTAAAAACTTAACTGGTGCTGTGATTAATACAACTGTTAATGATTTAAAAGCAATTCGTTTTTCTAGAGTTGAAGATGTAGATTACAGAAAAGGAAGCGCTAGTAACAATAGAGAAGTATATTTTACAGCAACAGGTCAGGCAACAAATAATGCTCCTGTTGATGGTTACACAATGTGGGGAAGAGTTTATAAATTGAAAATGGATGCTACAAATCCGTTAAAAGGGACGCTGGAATTAGCCGTTGAAGGAGACAGTAATCCTGGAAACGGAATCATTAATCCAGATAACTTATGCGTAACTGAAAACTACGTTTACATTCAGGAAGATGGAGACAGTTATTATGCTGACGCTAAACACGATTCTTATATCTGGCAGTATAATATTTCAAGCAAACAAAATAAACCTTGGTTGAATATGAATCATAAAAGAACTGACGTAGCTTGGAATTCATTATATAACCAAAGCGGTGAAATGAGATTTGGAAGCTGGGAATTTGGCGCTATGGAAGATATTTCAGATATAATCGGTGTCCCAAATACTTTCACAGTAAATATACATCCACATACTTGGCAGCTAGATGCATTTAAAAATGCAGATGGTTCTGGAACAACAACAAACAAAGAGGGCGGGCAAACAGTTATCATTAGAGACGTTCAACGCTAATCACTTCGATTAAAATATAATAACACAACCCTTATTTTCGAATAAGGGTTGTTTCTATTAAAATTATATTATGAAATTTAAGCAACTTACTGCTCTGCTCTTGCTCTTTTCTTTTTTTATTTCTTGCAAAGAAACTACGGAGACAAAAATAACCATAAAGCAAGATCTGCTGATTGATCTAAATAAATTAAATAGTGAAATTGAAAATTTTCAGCATATTGTCACTAGTAATTCTTCACAAAAAGATATTCTTGAACAGTTTAAAAAGTCTCGTTTAGCTTATAAAAAAACAGAATGGGCAATTGAATATTTTGTTCCAGAAACGGCAAGATTTATGAATGGACCCGCTTTAGACGAAATGGAACTAGAAGAAAACCGTTCGTTTGAACCGCATGGTTTTCAAGTTATAGAAGAATTGATTTTTCCTGAATATTCAACAGAAAGCAAAGAAGAATTACTACGAGAAATTAAGATTTTTAAAGCCAATATTAAACAGCTAAAAACTACTTTTGAAGCCATAACTTTAAGCGATGATTATGTTTTAGACGCTGTAGAACAAAACGTTTACAGAATTATAGCACTTGGAATCACAGGTTTTGACAGCCCAATTCTTCAATCTTCTATTTCTGAAGCTGGTCAAAGTATTGTTTCGATTTCAAATTCTCTTGAAATAATTAATTCAGAAAGTAAAACTTTAGTTCATATCAAAGAGTTAGCTGAAAAAGCAAAAAAATATTGTGAAGAAAACAACCACTTTAATTCATTTAATAGAGCTTATTTTATCACGCAGTTTCTTAATCCAATTTCAGAAAACGTCAGAAAGTTTCAATTAGAAGAAAAAATTAAAGACGTCAAAAAAACAAGTCCGCTAAAACAAAGTGCTCAAACATTATTTGATAAAGACGCCTTTGATGTCAATGGTTTTATACTTTCTAATGACTATAAATTAACCAATGATAAAATAGTTTTGGGCGAAAGATTATTTTATGATAAAGCGCTTTCTAAAAACAATGACAGAAGCTGTGCCACATGTCATAATCCTGAAAAAGCATTTACAGATGGCTTAAAAACGAATGTTTCTCTAACAGGATCTAATTTATCAAGAAATACACCAACACTAACATATGCGTCTTTACAAAATGCTCAATTCTGGGATATGCGACAATTGGATCTAGAAAAACAAAGTGTCGACGTAATTCAAAACAAAGATGAAATGCACGGTTCGATGGATGATATTCATGCCAAAATCTTACTTGATAATGATTACATAGTCCTCTTCAAAAAAGCATTTTCAAAAACCACAAAACCCGAAGCATGGCAGATTCAGAATGCTATTGCAAGTTATGTTCGTTCCTTAAACGCCTTTGATTCTAGATTCGATTTGTATATGAGAGGAGATCTAAATGTTTTGACTCCTCAAGAAATAAACGGAATGAACCTTTTTATGGGAAAAGCAAAATGTGCAACCTGTCATTTTACACCGCTGTTTAACGGAACTGTTCCTCCGAGTTATTCTAAAACCGAGCATGAAGTTATTGGAACTCCACAAGATCCTGCAGGAAAAAAATTAAGTCCAGATTTAGGACGTTATTTATTCAATCAAATGGCCCAGCTTAAAGGCGCTTTTAAAACACCAACGGTTCGAAATGCGGCCGTAACTGCTCCGTACATGCATAATGGTGTCTTTAAAACTCTTGAAGAAGTCGTTTCATTTTACAATAAAGGCGGCGGAAAAGGTTTAGGTCTTGAAGTTGAAAACCAAACATTGCCTTTTGATGCCTTAAATTTAACTCCTAATGAAGAAAAGGATTTAGTAGCTTTTATGAAAACACTAACAGATAAGAAATACCAGTAAAACCAAAATAAATTCCAATTTCAAATAAAACGCCGAAAATATATTTTCGGCGTTTTTATTACTAATCTACAAACATGCGATACGGAAACACATTTGATGATTTATTTTTAAGGTTTTTTAAGAAGCTTTCACATAGATAATTCCACTCAGAATCCGAGAGCAGTTTCCTTTCGTTAGGATTAGTTTTGATGAAAATATCAACCGTACGGCTGAAACCAGCTTTAACAGAAATTTCTTTTCGAGTTCCTTTTTCAATTCTAATATTTGCTATTGAACCTTTAAAATGATTAAATCCAAAAGCTTTTATGTCAGCAAAGGTTACAATTCTACCACGAGTTAATAAGGCATTTCTATATGCCAGTATTCTGTCTTTATTGGTCTGTTTATTTAAACCTCCAACTGTGTTAGTCATTAAAGTTGCATTTTTACTAACAAAAGATAAGTCTTTGCAATCTAAGGTAGTCCCCGCTTTAATGTCATTTCCATCTTCGGCACAAGTTGACCAATAGTTTATGCTGAAACTTTTTCCGACCGTTTCATCGTTTTTTGGCTTAATCATTAAATAAGGGTCGTTGTTTTTAGTAAAGTTACTCTCTTTTGCCTGCTGCTCTACCGATGCTAGCAATTGGTTGATTTCTAGGAATTCCCGCGGGCAAGCTAAACGAAGGGGAGAAAAACAAATTTAATACAATTGAAGAAGTTTTAAACCAAAGAGTTATTGGACAAGATCATTGCATTACAACAGTCGCAGGTTCAATCTTAGAATCGAGATCAGGCTTAACTAAAGCAGGTCAGCCTATCGCATCTTTCTTCTTTCTAGGACCAACTGGAACTGGAAAAACAGAATTAGCCAAAAGTTTAGCCGAATTCCTTTTTCAGGATGAAAATGCCATCATCAGATTTGATATGTCTGAATTTAAAGAAGAACATTCCGCAGCTTTACTTTACGGCGCACCTCCAGGTTACGTGGGATATGAAGAAGGTGGCTTACTTGTGAATAAAATTAGGCAAAAGCCCTACTCTATTGTGTTATTTGATGAAATTGAAAAAGCACATCCTTCGGTTTTTGATGTTTTCCTTCAAATTATGGACGAAGGTAAACTTCACGATCGTCTAGGAAAAGAGGGCGATTTTTCTAATGCAATTATCCTTTTCACATCAAATATTGGTGCAGATCATATTGTGAAAACTTTTAATAATGGTCAAATTCCGAGCTCAACCTCTTTGATGGAAATTATGGGTAATTATTTCCGACCAGAGTTTTTAGGTCGTTTAACAGAAATTGTACCTTTTGCACCTATCAGCAAAGAAAATGCATTAAAAATCTTCGAAATCCATCTTAAAAAAGAATTCATGGATTTATTAAAAACCATAAATATCAAAGTTGAAATTCCGATTGAGGCTAAAACTTATCTGGCTGAAAATGGGTTTAACGCTAAATATGGTGCAAGACCTATAAAAAGTATTATCAGAAGTCATTTGAGAAGACCTTTAGCAAAAAAAATAATTTCTGGTGAAGTAAAAGATGGCGATGTGGTATCGGTAATAATTGAAAATAATGAAGTTAAATGGATTAAACAAGAAATTATTTCTGTTGAAAATTAAAACATTCTAAAAATAAAAAAACGCTAAGAAATCAATCTTAGCGTTTTTTTATTTATTCTAAAACTAGCCCTATTTGGCCGTCGTCATCTAATTCTGTTTCTACAGGATCTTCTTCTGAAATCTCTGGTTTTTCAGGAACTTCTTCAATAGGTTCTTCATAAGGAAGCGGATCTAGTAAATTAACTTGCTTTAATTTATCAGTCGTCAATTGATTTCCTAAAGCTTTAAAACCTTTTACAGCTATAAAGTCCTCTACATCAACATGAAGATCGTCTTTTTGAACACCTTTTACTTTAGCAAAAACCAATTGCGCAACCGGACGATAATCCGTAGAAACAATTTCTAATTGCGAATTAGGGTGATCTGTAATAAAGCTTTCTTCTTTACCTTCATTTTCTACAAGGAAGCGTTTTAAGAAATACCGTTCTTTTTCACCATCAAAATAAATGGCAGAAATTGGTTTCTTAGGCTTCCATTTTTCCAATACAATCATATCTTCCTCAAAATGAGTAGATAATTCTGGAATAATTACTTTCAATTTTCCTGACTGACTTATAACTAAAATTTTATCACTTGGTTTAAATTCGCCCAACAACTCCCCTCTAGCATCTACATTTAAACGCTTTACAGTATCATCAAACCAAACTTTTCTTGGCAATAAAGTCGAAATTCCTTTTTCTTTTAATTCAATTTTCTTGATCGGATATTTAGTTACCAAATTTCCTTTAGAGCCACGGCCTTTAATTGCTAAAGCAGCAAAATCTATATCAAATTTCAATTTTTTGATCGTTCCAATTTGGCGCAATAGTATTGTTACAACCTCAGCCTCTCCATTTGGATTATGTGAAAAATAAACAACTTGCGAGCCTTTAGTTCCATTTGTTAAATCATACGCTTTATCTCTGGTAACTCCAGTAACATTGAAACGTTTTATGTAAGATGGTCCAGATTTTCCATCGCGATAAATCATATTGTAAATCGTACGTTTATCGTTCTTATCAAATACAGCGACATGAATAATATCTTTACCTACAAAAGTTTTGGCATCTACTTTTGTAATCATCATGGTACCATCACGTAGAAATACAATTACATCATCAATATCAGAACAATCTCCCACATATTCGTCTTTCTTTAAACTCGTTCCAACAAAACCTTCATCACGGTTTACATATAATTTTGTATTTCTTAAAACTACTTTTGTAGCTTCAACGTTATCAAAAACACGAAGTTCAGTCTGACGCTGGCGTCCTTTCCCGTATTTCTCTTTTAATTTCGTAAAATAGGCAATCGCAAAATCGGTAAGATGCTCCAAATTGTATTCTACCTCTTTCATTTCTTCTTCCAGCCTGGAAATCAATTCATCAGCTTTATCAGAGTCAAAACGAGTGATACGAATCATCGGGATTTGAGTCAGTCTTTGCAAATCATCATCTGTGATTTCTCTAACGAATGATTTTTTAAAAGGCTCAAATCGGTCATACAAATATTTGTATAATGATTCTCTGTCTCCATATAATTTGAAATCAATGTACATTTCTTCACGAATGAAGATTTTTTCTAAAGTAGAAAAATGCCATTTATTCTTTAATTCTTCTAATTGAATTTCCAGTTCCTGACGAAGTAAATCAACCGTTCTTTCTGTTGAAATTTTCAACATTTGAGAAACTCCGATAAACAATGGTTTATTATCCTCAATAACACAGCCTAAAGGCGCTACAGACGTTTCACAAGCGGTAAAAGCAAATAAAGCATCGATTGTTTTATCTGGAGAAACTCCTGGGAAAAGGTGAATTAAAATCTCAACATCTGCCGCCGTATTGTCTTCAATTTTCTTGATTTTGATTTTCCCTTTTTCATTGGCTTTCAAAATACTATCAATCAAAGTTGTGGTATTGGTCGAAAACGGAATCTGCGTGATCACCAATGTATTTTTGTCTAACTGCGAAATTTTGGCACGCACACGCACACGTCCACCACGCATTCCGTCATTGTAATTTGAAACGTCGGCAATACCCTGTGTCATAAAATCAGGATAAAGCGTAAACGGTTTTCCTTTTAAGATTTTAATTGAAGCGTCAATTAATTCATTGAAATTATGAGGCAAGACTTTCGTCGAAAGACCAACTGCAATACCTTCTGCTCCTTGTGCCAAAAGCAATGGAAATTTAACTGGAAGATTGTTTGGTTCAGCACGACGTCCGTCATACGAAACTCCCCAATCGGTGATTTTTGGAGAATATAAAACCTCCAAAGCAAATTTAGATAAACGTGCCTCGATGTAACGCGAAGCTGCAGCACCGTCACCTGTTAATATATTTCCCCAGTTTCCTTGGCAGTCAATCAATAAATCTTTTTGACCAATTTGCACCATTGCATCGCCAATACTCGCATCTCCGTGTGGGTGATACTGCATGGTGTGACCAACAACATTGGCAACTTTATTATAACGACCGTCATCCAACTCTTTCAAAGAGTGCATAATACGACGCTGAACAGGTTTGAATCCGTCTTCGATAGCAGGAACTGCACGTTCCAGAATTACGTAAGACGCATAATCCAAGAACCAATCTTTGTACATTCCGGTTACTTTCGTGATAACGTCTTCGCCTTCTTCTTCCTGATTTTCGTAAAAATGCTGTCCTTCAAAATGTTTGGCATCTACATCAATAATCTCATCATCATCTCCATCCTGATTGTCATCAATCTGGTTTTCATCCTGATTATTCTCGTCGTCGTTTGGAATTATGTTATCGTCTTCTTCGTCTTTCATTTTTTTATGCTGACTTTTATTTCAGTAAACTTTTTTATTCGTAATCTTCGTCTAAATATTTGATTCCTGCTTTTTTAAAAAGCTCCTCCATTTGACTATAGCAAAAGCCATTATATTTTTCTAAGTTTTTAGATTCTCTAAAACCTTTACAGGACAAACAAAGCTCTTTGTAACCAATTATTCTGTTTTTTTGATCTCTAAAAAGTATCATGTGCCGTGGCATATAACAATCTCTAGGCAAATTTTCTACTTTACAACTATCCTGAGACATTAATTGAATTAATTCAGTTTTCAATGCTGAATTTAATAGTGCTCTTTCTTTAACTTTCGTGCTGTCGAAATTTAATTTGTAGTCAACTACAAGCTCTTTATTATATTTATTATCCTTTTCTGTAATTTTTCTATCCCAACGCATCCTATCTTCATAAGATAAAATTTCAACCTTGGATAATTCTTTTAAAGGAAACTCTTTTTCTTTCATTATTTCTCTTGTAGATTTAGCAAGGATGGGACTTTCGTCAGATTGAGTTTTTTCGTTCTCTTTCTTACAAGAAATCAATACAAAAAAGATAATCAAAAATACAATTTTCCCCATTTATTACTATTTATCTACTTTCAAGAAGTCAATTTAAAAAAAGAAGCCAATGTTTGATTATCAAATTTCGCAGTCAGTGACTGCGCTTTTAGAGATTTAAATTCCCCAGTCACTGACTGGGTTTTTTGAATTTGTAAAATCCTAGTCAGTGACTCGGAATTTGAAAAAGTTAAATAAAACTTCCTCATATTCTCTAAATTGATTACTGAAAAACCTTTACCAAATTCCTTTGTCAATTGTTGAGAAAGATTTTTTAATAACTGCTTTCCATATTCAGCCCGATCTTTCCCATTTTGCTCTTCTTCAACAATAATTCTTCCTATTTCAAAATAGGTGATTGTCATTGTCGAATTTACGGTACGCAAAACCTGTTGTCGGGCATTTTGCAATAACTCGACAACTTGCTGAAAAATGACTTTATTTTGAAGACCGTCTGACACTCTATTTATTTAAAAAATTAAGCCTCCTCAAGCTCATCAATCTCAACCTTCAGATTCTTGATAATAAACTCCTGTCTGTCTGGTGTATTTTTTCCCATATAGAAAGATAATAACTGCTCGATCGATGTGTTTTTATCCATCATAATTGGATCAAGGCGAATTGTATCTCCAATGAAGTTTTTGAACTCGTCTGGAGAAATCTCTCCCAAACCTTTAAATCGTGTGATTTCTGGCTTTGGTTTTAGTTTTTCGATTGCGTCTTTTCTTTCTTCTTCCGAATAACAATAAATCGTTTCTTTTTTGTTACGAACCCTGAAAAGTGGTGTTTGCAAAATATACAAATGTCCTTCTTTGATTAATTCTGGGAAAAATTGTAAAAAGAACGTAATCAAAAGCAAACGAATGTGCATTCCATCGACATCGGCATCGGTTGCAATTACGATGTTGTTGTAGCGCAATTTTTCCAATCCGTCTTCGATATCAAGTGCAGCTTGAAGCAAGTTGAATTCTTCGTTTTCATACACAATTTTTTTAGTCATTCCGTATGAATTCAAAGGCTTACCACGCAAGCTGAAAACTGCTTGTGTATTAACGTCACGCGACTTGGTGATCGATCCGGAAGCCGAATCTCCCTCAGTAATAAAAAGCGTACTTTCTAAGTTTCTTGGGTTTTTAGTATCTGGAAGATGCGCACGGCAATCTCTTAATTTTTTATTATGCAGATTGGCTTTTTTAGCACGATCTGTGGCCAGTTTTCTAATTCCAGATAATTCTTTTCTTTCGCGTTCTGCCTGAAGAATTTTACGAAGTAAAGCCTCGGCTGTCGGCGGATTTTTATGTAAATAATTATCTAATTTGGTTTTTATAAAATCGTTTACAAAAGTACGCACAGAAACTGGAGGTGTTCCATCATCTGAACCCATATCCGTAGAACCTAATTTGGTTTTAGTCTGAGATTCAAAAACCGGCTCCATTACTTTAATACTAATCGCACTTACGATTGATTTACGAACGTCTGATGCTTCGAAGTTTTTATTGTAAAACTCACGAATTGTTTTTACAACTGCTTCACGATATGCAGCTAAGTGCGTTCCTCCCTGCGTTGTATTCTGACCGTTTACGAATGAGTGATATTCTTCGCTATACTGCGTTTTACTGTGCGTTAAAGCGACTTCGATATCATGATCTTTCAAGTGAATAATCGGATATTCTAAATCTTCTTCATTGATTGTTTCTTCTAATAAATCACGAAGACCGTTTTCTGAATAGTATTTTTCGCCGTTAAAAATAATCGTTAAACCATTGTTCAGATAACAATAGTTTTTAACCATCTTAACCACATATTCTAAACGGAATTTATAGTTTTTGAAGATCGATTCGTCTGGCGTAAAAGTTACTTTTGTTCCTTTACGTTTTGTAGTATCGATAACATCTTCTTCCTGAACCAGATTTCCGGCAGAAAATTCAGCTGCTTTTTGTTTGTCGTCACGAACTGATTCTACGCGGAAAAAATTCGATAATGCATTTACTGCTTTTGTTCCGACACCATTTAAACCAACTGATTTCTGGAAAGCTTTAGAATCGTACTTTCCTCCAGTGTTCATTTTAGAAACTACATCGACTACTTTTCCTAACGGAATTCCACGTCCATAATCACGAACAGAAACCGTTTTATCTTTAATGGTTATTTCAATAGTCTTTCCGGCACCCATAACGAATTCATCGATACAGTTGTCCATAACCTCTTTTAAAAGAATATAAATACCATCATCCGGTGATGATCCGTCCCCTAATTTCCCGATGTACATACCCGGACGCATACGAATATGTTCCTTCCAATCGAGTGAACGAATATTATCTTCGTTGTATTGATTTTGCTCTAGCATAAATGAATTTAGGATTTTTGGCTAATGTACCATTTATCGGTAAAAAATAAAAGCGTATTTCTTTTTTGTTATGAATAATAACAGTTTAAAATCTATTTAAATTGATTTTAAAATAATACAGCAACTAAAAATATAAAAAAACAGTTATTTGACAAAAAATTACGATTTAATTCCGAGAACTTGTTTTGCGAGCGCAATCATTTCGGGCGTTCCCGTGTTTTTGTTTTTTTCGTCAGAAAGTTTTACAACTCCTTGCCAATCTGTATTTTCCGATTTAGTTTCAGTCAATTTAATAACCATATTCATCGAAGGCAGACCTGTATCGTTTGTGAAATTGGTTCCGATTCCGAAAGACATTTTAATTTTGCCTTTACAAAAATCGGAGATCATTTTTACTTTTTCAACATTTAGCGAATCCGAGAAAACTATAATTTTAGATTTCGGATCAATCCCCATTTTGGTGTAATGTGCAATCACTTTTTCAGCAAATTCAATTGGATCACCGCTATCGTGACGAACACCATCAAAAAGTTTAGAGAACTTTTTATCAAATTGATCAAAAAAAATGTCTGTTGTGTAAGTATCTGTTAAGGCAATTCCGAGATCACCACCGTAAACTTCTGTCCAATGTTCAAGACTAATTAAATTCGCGGTTTGAAATCCATAAGTTGCAGCATGAAACATAAACCATTCGTGTGCATGCGTTCCAAGAGGTCGTTTATCATTGACCATAGCAAAATGCACATTGCTGGTTCCGATAAAACTTTCACCACCAAAAGTTTTCAGCGTTTCGTTAACTAAATTGTGAACATCATAAGAATGACGCCTTCTGGTTCCAAATTCTAAAATAGAAACTTCTAAAGCATTATAACTGTCAATTTTGCTTTTAGTAATTTCTTTTATTTTTTCGTCGTCTACGCGAATGAGATGATTCGACTTATAAAACAACTCCGAAATCAAAGCCATCAAAGGTACTTCCCATAAAATGGTACGATACCAAAAACCTTCTACTTTTACCTGAATTTCTGAGCCTTCCTGTGTAATCTGAATTTCGGACGGATCATATCGATAACCTTGCAAAAAATCTAAATAAGTAGGATCAAGATAAGAACAGTATTTGGCTAAATAATTTTTTTCGGCTTTCGTCAAGCGAAGATCTGCCATTGCATCTACAGACTGACGAAGTAAATCTGCAAATCCAGGCGGAAAAATATGCTTACCGCGATTGATAAATGCATAACGAACTTTTGCCTTTGGAAAAAGCTTTATTACAGCATGCTGCATTGTAAATTTATAGAAATCATTATCTAAAATTGATTTCAAAAAAGTGGTTCCCATAAGTCAAAAACTGTTTGTAATACTTATGGCTAAGATACGGCAATTGGCTGAAAAAATTTGTTTTGTTACTTATTTCCTAACCACTTTAAAAGAAACAGCACTATTATTGCCAATAAAAACAGTAATATAATCTCCTATATTTGCGTCGATACCGATTTGAAACTCCAAACCGCCTCTCTTCTCTTTTGGGTTCTGGACTTTTACAGGCTGATTCTTTTTATTTAAATAAAAAATCTGATCTGATTTTGTGAGATTTTTGATTTCAACTGTAACTTTATCCCCATTTTTAACCTCTAATATACCTGTATCAGGAGATTTAATTTTATAACCTTCTGCAATAGTTGAGTTGTAAATAAGTGGTCCGTTTAGAAAATCATTTTTATTAATTTTTTCACCATCAAAAGTTCCTGAATCTGGGTAATGTTTTGCAAAGAAAAAGTCGGGATCTGTATCAAAATAAATTGGTGCAAAATCTACAACCATTCTTCCTTTACTGCCGTCGTAATAACCTTGTCCCCAAGTTGCATCTACCAAAATCCATTTTCTGCCAATCAAAACAGTATTCCAAGCGTGATTGGATGAAATTGTTTTTCTGCCTATATCTGCTAAACGTGTTTTAGAATCTCCTTTCACAACTTCTGATTTTAAGCCGACTAAGGAAGCCAAATGCTGATACAAAGCCGTAAATCCTTCGCAAACTCCTTTTTTAGAATTAAAAGTTTTTTGAATCAGATTATCATTCAGCTGTTTGATTTTTCGTTGTTTTTCTGCTTCAGAAGAATAGCTGAAACCCTGCACTCTCTGCGGATTTAGAAAAGCGCTATAATCATATTTGATATTAAAAGCAATCCAGCTGAAAATAGCACGTGCTTTGTCTTCTTCAGAATTAAAATCTTTCTCGATTTTTTCTGCTAATTTTTCGGTGGTATTTAGACTTTTCGGGTACTTTGCAACAATCTGATCAACTTCGTTTACCTTTTGTGCAAAAGTAACATTAAGAAAAAGAGTGTTTAGGAAAAGGAATAAAAATGAAATCTTTTTTAGTGGCATTTAAAAATTTGATTTAATAATATCTTTCAGTTCGTTATCTAACTCAGTGTTAGAGATTTTATTTTCTTGTAAATCAAAATTCGAGCCAAAAGCTGGTAATGAGAAACTTCCTTTGATTTCGGCTCCATAACGAGGAAAAAGATTTTGCGCAATTCCTAACACAGAAGAACCGCCTCTGCCACCTGGTGAAGTTGCTAATAATAACATTGGTTTGTGCTGAAAAACATCTTTCTCGATACGTGAACTCCAATCGAAAACATTTTTGAAAGCGACAGAATAATTTCCATTATTTTCTGCCATCGAAACTACTAAAATGTCAGCCTCTTTAAGTTTGCTAAGAAAAGCTTTTGCGATCTCATGCTGACCAATTTCTTTTTCTAGGTCAACACTAAAAATGGGCATTGCAAAATCATTTAGATCCAGAACTTCAACTTCTGCATTTTCAAATAAACTTGCTGCGTAAGACGCTAAACGTTTATTGATTGATTGTGTGCTGTTACTTCCTCCAAAGGCAATTATTTTCATGGTTTCTCGTGTGTTAGTTGTTCTTTTGTTGAATGTGGTGTTACATCTTCGATCTCATAAACTTCTTTTGCAATCTCTACGGAATATTCATTTGGATAAATTTTTCCTCCGTACGATTTTGCATAGACTTTAGTGAATTCAGCTCCAAAGTAAAGAATAATTGCTGAATAATACACCCAAACTAAAATAATGATTACAGATCCAGCAGCGCCGTAAACTGAAGCTACTGTAGAACTTCCTAAATAAAATCCTATGGCAAATTTACCAATCATAAAAAGTACAGCCGTAACGCTGGATCCTATAATGGCATCTTTCCATCTGATTTTCCCGTCAGGCAACGTTCTAAAGATTATAGTAAATAAAAGCGTTATACTAGCCAATACTATTACTATATTGACAATATAGAACAAATAAACAGTACTTTCAGGAAAATATATTTTTAAACGCGCACTCATCAAATCTAATATCGTATTGATAAATAAACTGACAATCATTAAAAAACCAACTGATGCAATCATAGAAAATGACATCAATCTGTTTTGAATGAATTTTCTAACGCCTTTATCTGGTTTGGCTCGCAATCCCCATATATAGTTAATCGAACTCTGAATTTCTGCAAAAACTCCAGAAGCACCAATTAAGAGCATTACTACTCCAAATACAGTTGCAAAAATATTATTCCCCGACAATTCCACATTTTTGATGGCTTCCTGAATTTGTGTTGCAGCTCCATTTCCTACCAAACCATTTATTTGTCCGTATAACTGACCCGTAACTGCTTCTTCTCCAAAGAAAAAACCACAGATTGTAATTATAATAATTAACAAAGGAGGCAGTGCAAATATGGTGTAATAAGATAATGCGGCGCTCAGTTTTATGGCATTGTCATCGTTGAATTCTAAAAAAGTATTCTTTAAAAGAAACCATGTTTTTGAAAAAATATTTTTGATTCTCATTTTGCTGATTTTTGAGTTTACACTCAAATTTAAGCAATATTAAAAATTGGTTAATTCTCTATTTTTATTAGAATTTTATATTTTTCCCATACTTTAATCTTGATAGGATATTCCTAGCAGATTATTGTGGCTTGATTGCATGTACTGATTCCTGACTAACTATTATTTGTAGTGACAAAAAATCCCTTTATCATAAACCGTCCATAAACTTGCTTTTTGATTCGCAGCTTTTAAAGCGCTGTTTGCCCAAGTATTACACGTATAAAAAAGACTGTAACTTCCTTTTGCTTCATAAAAAGCATCTTTTTTTCCGTAGCTGTGACCTTCAATCCACTGTGGATGAACTGGATCGCTGAAACTATCTGAAATATAAGCAACCAGTCTTTGGTAATTTTCTTTGGAAATTAATATACGTTTGCAGTCTTCTCCTTCACGTAAGTTTTTGAAAAATGTAGTGTGCATTGCAGACGAACTGATTCCGAATGCAGCTCTGCAAGCTGTACTCACTTTTAGATCGGACCATTCTGGAGTATCTAAATAAAATCCTTTATCGCCCCAGCCAAAACCAATATAATTCATCAACGAATCTTTTGATTGTGTCTGACTGAATTGAACTTCGCTTCGCCAGTCCTTTATTTCATTTTTAACTGGAACAACGATATCTGTATGAACTCCGTTGGTAAGAATGTAAATCGGAATTATTTTTTGTTCTTTTATAAAATCAGTATCTGAATTAACTGTGATTTTAGAAATAAGTAACACTGAGGTAACGTACAAGGCAATAAAAGTAAAGATTCCGAAAAGTGTCCAGCCCAGAAATTTGAAAGTTTTTTTTAGCATTTTAATGATTGGTTTTAAGATTATTATTTTGGTATTTTTTCTGTAACCAATTTTTGAGCCAAAAATTTTTGTTTTGCGAAATAGTACGCGGATTTTACTGATTCTATTTCGCGAAAGCGCGGATTTAAACGGAATTTTTATTCTATTTTTTATCCTTTATGTTTTAATTTTAAAAAGAAAAAAACCGCTGAATTTCTCCAGCGGTTTTTTCTAATTTCTATATTTTTTATTCTATTCTCTAGAAAAAATTACACGTTAAAACGGAAGTGCATTACATCACCATCTTTTACAACATATTCTTTTCCTTCAACTTTGAATTTTCCAGCTTCTTTTGCTTTTGCCTCAGAACCGTATTGAACGTAATCGTCGTATGAAATAACTTCAGCACGGATAAATCCTTTTTCGAAATCAGTGTGGATAACTCCTGCAGCTTGTGGCGCTGTTGCTCCAATATTGATTGTCCACGCACGAACTTCTTTTACACCAGCTGTAAAGTAAGTTTGTTGTTTTAAAAGTTTGTAAGCTGCACGAATTAAAACTGATGCTCCTGGCTCTGTTAATCCCATATCTTCTAGGAAAACCTGACGCTCTTCGTAGCTTTCTAATTCTGTAATATCAGCCTCTGCTCCAACTGAAAGAATGATAACTTCAGCATCTTCGTCTTTTACTAATTCACGAACTTGGTCTACATATTTGTTTCCGTTTACAGCAGAACCTTCATCAACGTTACAAACGTATAAAACTGGTTTTGCAGTAATTAATTGAAAACCTTCCATCAAAATTTCTTCATCATTACTTTGAGGAATAATTGTTCTTGCCGATTTTGCCTGCAATAATGCTTCTCTAATTCTGTTTAACAAAGCTTCTTCAGTTTGAGCTTCTTTGTTTCCTGTTTTCGCAGCACGTTTAACTTTCTCCAATCTTTTTTCGATTGTTTCAAGATCTTTTAACTGTAATTCGATATCAATCGTTTCTTTGTCACGAATTGGGTTTACGTTTCCGTCAACGTGTACGATGTTATCGTTATCAAAACAACGCAAAACGTGAATAATAGCATTACATTCTCTAATGTTTCCCAAAAACTGGTTTCCAAGACCTTCACCTTTACTTGCACCTTTTACCAAACCTGCAATATCTACGATATCTACAGTTGCCATTTGTACACGCTCTGGTTTTACCAATTCTTCTAATTTATTGATTCTAGGGTCTGGAACGTTTACAACACCAATATTTGGTTCGATTGTACAAAACGGAAAGTTTGCACTCTGCGCTTTTGCATTAGATAAACAATTAAATAATGTTGATTTTCCAACATTTGGTAATCCTACAATTCCTGCTTTCATCTGTTGATTTCTATTTATTTTATTTGAGCCTCAATACATAAGGCGCTTTCATATTGTAATTCTTGTTTCTGCCAAAATGATATTTTTTGGCTTTAAAATTTTGCAAATATAAGATTTAATACCTCTTCAGTGAAGTAAAAATGTGCATTAATATAATTTTAAGGTAATTCTTAAAAATTTTTAAACTTTTTATTAAGTTTTTGTTAAAAAATACTACTTTTAACAAAGTAACAAACCAAACAACAAACAAAAACCCTATTAATCATGAAAAAGATTGCTTTATTTTTATTGCTTATAAATTCCGCATTTCTATTTGCACAAAAGGAAATAACGGGAGTCGTCACCGATAAGTCCGGCGCACCACTGCCAGGCGTGAATGTTTTAGAAAAAGGAACCAGTAACGGTGTTTCTACTAGTTTTGAAGGAAGTTATTCTATTAAAGTAAAAGAAGGCGCTACTTTAATTTTCAGTTATGTCGGATTCGGAAGTGTAGAAAAAAGTGCTTCTAGCAGTAAAATCGATATTACTTTAGATGAAAATGGCGGCCAGATCTTAAGCGATGTTGTAGTTGTCGGATCTAGAAATGCTAAAAGAACTGTTGTAAATTCTGCTGTACCAATAGATGTTATCAATGTAAAAGAAGTTACAACCCAAAGCGGAAAAATAGAGATTAACCAGCTCTTACAATACGTTGCTCCTTCTTTTAATGCCAACAAACAATCCGGTTCTGATGGTGCCGATCACGTTGATCCGGCCTCGTTAAGAGGTATGGGACCCGATCAGACTTTGGTTTTGATTAACGGAAAAAGAAGACATCAATCCTCGTTAATCAATTTATTTGGAACCAGAGGACGCGGTAATACTGGAACGGATTTAAATGCGATTCCGGCAGCATCTATCAAAAGAATTGAAATTCTGCGTGACGGAGCTTCAGCGCAATACGGTTCTGACGCTATTGCAGGAGTTATTAATATTGTAACTAATGATAATGTTGACGAACTTACAGGATCTATTACGTACGGTGTTTTTAACACACATGCTAAAGGAGACTTTTTGGAAGGAACTCCCAATACAAAAGGTTATCGTTTGGACAAGGACGGCAACGGAAACTCATACGGAAAAGATCAGGATTTTGATGGAGGTTCGGTAAGAATAGCTGCAAATTATGGTACTGGAATCGGAACTAAAGGCGGTTATGTAAATATTACAGGAGAATTTTTAAATAAAAATAAAACTCTTCGTCCTGCGTACGATTTTAGAAAAGGTTTTGGTGATGCCGAAATGCAAGGCGTTAATTTATTTGCCAATCTAGCAATTCCATTAGCAGATAAAACTGAGTTTTATGCTTTTGGAGGAAGCAATTTTAGAGATACTGATGCCTATGCTTTTACAAGAAATGACGGCGAACGTGTTGTAGAATCTGTTTACCCGGGTGGTTATACGCCGAGAATTACCTCAAAAATTAATGACAATTCTATCGCAGCAGGAATTAGAACCGAATCTTCTGGCGGATGGAAATTTGATTTAAGCAACACTTTCGGAAAAAATAAATTTCAATACGAGATCAAAGGGACAATAAATGCTTCTCTTGAAGAAAGATCTCCGCTTCAATTTGATGCAGGAGGACACAGTCTGCTACAAAATACAACCAATTTTGACATTTCAAAAAATTATGATTCTGTACTAAGCGGTTTAAACGTAGCTTTTGGAACAGAATTCAGATTAGAAAAATTTGAAATTTTTGCTGGTGAAGAAGGTTCATACACCACATACGACACCAACGGACAGCCAATTACTGATCCAACAACGCAAAGTGCTCCAACAATTCCTAATCCGGATTATGATCCTACAGATCCAGATTCTTCACCAACTATTTCTAGACCGGGAAGTTCTCAAGGTTTTCCTGGCTACAGTCCTGCAAATGAGGTAAACAAAGACAGAACCAACTTCTCTTTATATGCTGATGTTGAATTAGATATTACGGATGCTTTTATGGTCAGCGGTGCTGTGCGTTTTGAAAATTATAGTGATTTTGGAAGCACTGTAAACGGAAAATTAGCTTCAAGACTTAAACTTTCAGACCATATTAATGTAAGAGGATCTGTAAGTACAGGTTTCCGTGCACCATCTTTAGCGCAGATTTATTACAATTTACGTTTTACCAATTTTAATGCAAGCGGTGCGACAGAAGTTTTATTAGCTCCAAACGACAGTCCAGTAACAAGAGCTTTTGGAATTGAAAAACTAAATGAAGAAAAAGCGTTAAATGCTTCTTTAGGGTTTACAGCCTCGTTTGGAGATTTTACAGCTACAATTGACGGTTATTATATTCAGGTAAAAGACCGTATTGTATTAACAGGATATTTTGATGCTTCTGCTTTAAATCTTGGCGTTTCTGAAGCGCAGTTTTTCGCTAATGGTGTTGATACAAGTACACATGGTTTAGATTTGGTTCTTTCATGGAAAAAGAAATTCGGAGAATCTCAATTTACCGCTACGTTGGTCGGAAATATTAATGACATGAAAATCGACAAAGTAAAAAACGGTTCTTTAGACGAAGCAACTTTCTTTGGAAAACGTGAAAAAGCCTTTTTATTAGCTTCTGCACCTGACAATAAATTTGGTTTAAACCTGAATTATAGTAGAAAGAAATTTGATGCTGGACTGGCTTTTACTCGTTTCAGCAAAGTAGTTTTAGTTGATTATGCAGATGAAGATGATGTTTACAATCCAAGATTGATAACTGATTTAACGGTTGGATATCAACTTACTAAGAGTCTAAAATTAAGCCTCGGAAGCAATAACTTATTTAATGTATATCCTACTAAACAAGATGAACAGGGAAATACGGAAGCCGGTGGTTATTGGGATGCTGTACAAATGGGTTTCAGCGGCGCTTACTACTACGCAAGACTTGGATTTAATTTCTAAGAGCTTAGGCGCATCTTAACTTCAATTGCATATTTTAATAACAATAAAAAATCCTGAACTTCACAGTTCAGGATTTTCCTTTTCTATTTATTAATTACAATTTAAACTCTAAAGAGGCGATGATAGCTTTTTCTTCATCGGTTGCTGTAAATCCCGAAATATCCCAATAATTGGTCAGGATTTTGTTCTTTTTATTAAAAAGTGATTTTTCTTTAAAAACATCACTTTCGCTATAAGTAAAGTTTTGTTTATTAAAACCAGTTGTCACAAAACTGTTTCGAACTTGAATATTTTTTGCTTTTTCTTTTTGAATAATGCTGTAACCGATTTCTTCATTAGAATTTAAAACATAATAATCTGTTCCGTCCCAGCGGTAATTTACTTTTACAAAAGATTTGGTCATATTTTTTTCGCCTTCTTTTGTTTTTTCTTCGATTTTATCAAGATTTGATGGAGTTACCGAAATAGTAAATTCTACAATAAGCTTCAGTAACGGATCGTAAATTATTTCAAAATTATCAATGGCATCTTTGGATTTATCCAGTGGCGCAACAGACATTACATAATAATCTTTATTGGTAGAATGTCCTTTTATGGTAAAATCGTATTCTTTTTTTGACTTTGAATCTAATAATGGATCGAAATATTTAAAATTGGAATAATTCTCCATTATATCATTCAAATTATAACCTCTTAAATCGGCGCTGATATCGGTTTCTAATAATCCGTACGATCTATTTTGTTCAACCAATAAAGTAGTGGCATTATTACTTTTATCAAACTGAAAATTAATTAATCCGTCGTTATAATACGAATATTGATTATCCAGCATAAAAAACTCTCTTACATATACTTTTTGCCTGTGCGAAACACTAATTTTTTTGGTAGAATTGTTTACTAATTTCTGTAGAATTTTATCTGGTGCTTCTTTAGACAAAACCACTTCATCCAGTTTATTATTTTTACTCTTTAGATAAATAACAAATTTTTGATCTCCATTTAAAGAAGTCCAGCGTACCGTCAAATCTTCATAATTAGTTTCAGAAACCTGAACATTAGAACCACCGGTCAGCATAAAAGTTACTTTACCTTCACCATTACTCAATAAAATCTGCTGGGTTTTCATGATTATGACCGTAGCATTTTCTATTGGCTCTAGCGTTTCTATATCCTTAACGATTATAGAATACTCTTGGTTTTGTGCGTAACTGTTAATATTATATAGTACGACAAATAAAAGTATTAGTTTCTTCATAAGCGTTGTTAAATTTTCAACTAAAGTATTATTTTTTTAACAATTAAGCAACCCTCAAAAAATAAAACATTCGCTATCAATAAACTAACTTTTAAAAATACCTGATTTCAGGGTAAAAAAAAACCTGAGTAAAAACTCAGGTTTCTTACAAAAATATATTTTACAGCTTATTCTCCGTGTAAGAATGACTGTCTGTTTAATAAAGTTTCTTCATCTTCAACATGATTATCATCTGGTACACAACAATCAACAGGACATACAGCAGCACATTGAGGTTCATCGTGAAAACCTTTACATTCTGTACATTTTCCTGGTACGATATAATATACTTCGTCAGAAATTGGAGTTTGCGCTTCTTCAGCATCAACTTCAGTTCCGTCAGGTAAAATTATGGTTCCAGAAAGACTTGTTCCATCTTTGTATCTCCAATCGTCAGCACCTTCGTAAATTGCTGTATTTGGGCATTCTGGCTCGCAAGCCCCGCAGTTAATACATTCGTCAGTTATAATAATTGCCATCGTTTTCTTCGTTACTTAGTTAAAAGTTATATAGGATTTGTAGATTAAAGTATTAAAGATGCAAATCTACTTTGCCTTATAACGTAATATAGCTTATTTTTGTGCAAAATTACAATCAAAACAATTCATAAACAAACATTATGACATTAGAAACAAAAAAAAGTGTTTTTGTTGAATTAGGAAAATTTTTAAGTCAGTTTTCTGAAGCAGGATCCGAACAAAAATCGGACGTTTTATTTAATGATATCTTTTTTGATGATTTTGAGAAATTAATTCATTTATCACAATCTCATAATGGCTGGTACACGCCGGAACAAGTTTATTTTGCTGTGCAGTCTTGGGCAGAAGCTTTAACTGAAGAAAATATTTCTAAATGGCTTTCTAATTATTCTTTTGACAATTCTGAATCTGATAAAACAGTTGCTTTAATTTTAGCCGGAAATATTCCGCTTGTAGGATTTCATGATTTTTTATCTGTTTTAATTACAGGAAACAAAGCTTTAATCAAAACTTCCTCAAACGATCAGCATTTATTGCCATTTTTAGCAAAATATATTATTGCTGTTGATCCAGAATTTGAAAGTAAGATCACTTTCGTGGAAGGAAAACTAGAAAATTTTGATGCCGTAATCGCAACTGGAAGCAACAATACGGCACGTTATTTTGAATATTATTTTAAAGATAAACCTTCGATTATTCGTAAAAACCGAAATTCGGCTGCAATAATAACTGGAAAAGAAACTAATGAAGAATTGGAAGCTTTGGGAGAAGATATTTTCCGTTACTTCGGATTAGGATGCCGAAATGTTTCTAAACTTTTTGTGCCGAAAGATTATTCTTTTGACAATTTCTTTCAAGCTATTTTTAAATATCAAGATGTTATTCATTACGAAAAATACGCTAATAATTATGACTATAATAAAGCGGTATTTTTAATGAGTAATTTCAAATTAATCGATAACGGATTTTTGACTTTAAAAGAGGATTCAAGTTACGCCTCTCCTATTTCGAGTGTTTTTTATGAATTCTACGAGAATCTCGATGAACTAAAAAAACGTCTTACAGACGATTCAGAACAAATTCAATGCATTGTCAGCAGCAATTTAACTACAGATAGTATTGCTTTTGGAGAAACCCAAAAACCGCAATTGTGGGATTACGCAGATAATGTCGATACTATAACGTTTTTGTTAACAACAAAGTAATAAAATGTTTAATTATTTCGAATATTTTAACGCTTTTTCGGCTCTTATTGACGAAATTTGCGTCTTTAAAATTTTCGACTATTAACAACAACCATGAAAAAACACAACTACAGCGCAGGACCAAGTATCTTACCACAAGAAGTTTTTGAAAAAGCATCAAAAGCAGTTTTAAATTTTAATGATTCAGGACTTTCTATTCTGGAAATTTCGCACCGAAGCAAAGATTTCGTTGCTGTTATGGATGAAGCTCGTTCCCTTGCTTTAGAATTGTTAGGTCTTACAGGAAAAGGATACCAGGCTTTGTTTTTACAAGGAGGTGCAAGTACAGCATTCTTAATGGCTCCTTATAACTTGATGAAAGAAAACGGAAAAGCGGCTTATTTAGATTCAGGAACTTGGGCGACTGCAGCTATAAAAGAAGCTAAATATTTTGGAGAAACTGTTATAGTAGCTTCTTCGAAAGAAGAAAATTACAACCATATCCCAAAAGGTTACACAATACCAAGTGATGCAGATTATTTTCACTGCACAAGTAACAATACTATTTTTGGAACTCAAATGAAAGAATTTCCAGCAACAAGTATTCCTGTTGTCTGCGATATGAGTTCTGATATTTTTTCACGTCAATTAGACTTTTCAAAATTTGATATCATCTACGCTGGAGCTCAAAAAAACATGGGTCCTGCTGGGACTACTTTGGTAGTAATCAAAGAAGAAATTTTAGAGAAAACAGGAAGAACAATTCCTAGTATGTTAGATTACGCTAAACACATCAAAGCAGAAAGTATGTACAATACTCCGCCTGTATTTGCTGTTTATGTTTCGCTTTTAACTTTACAATGGATTAAAGAAAAAGGCGGTATTGCTGCGGTTGAAAAATTAAACAACGAAAAAGCGGCTTTACTTTATGCTGAAATCGACAGAAACCCATTGTTTAAAGGTGCGGCAGCTGTTGAAGATCGTTCTAACATGAATGTAACTTTCTTATTGACAAACCCTGATCATACTGCAACATTTGATGCTTTATGGAAAGAAGCTAATATTTCTGGATTACCAGGACACCGTTCTGTTGGTGGTTACAGAGCTTCTATCTACAACGCAATGCCAATTGAAAGCGTTCAGGTTTTAGTTGATGTAATGAAAGCTTTAGAAACTAAAGTTTAGTTTCATTACAAAATCAAAAAAAGAAAAAATTAATCTAACTCTGTTTCTTTAACCGGAAACAAAAACAACATACACATACAATGAAAGTATTAGCAAATGACGGAATTTCTAAAAGCGGAATTGCAGCTTTAGAAAAAGGTGGATTTGAAGTAATAACTACAAAAGTGGCTCAAGAACAAGTAGCTAACTATATCAACGAAAATAACGTAGACGTAATTTTAGTGCGAAGCGCAACTAAAGTTCGTAAAGATATTATTGATGCTTGTCCAGGTATCAAAATCATCGGCCGCGGTGGTGTTGGTATGGATAACATCGATGTTGACTATGCAAAAAGCAAAGGAATTCATGTAATCAATACTCCAGCTTCATCTTCAGAATCTGTTGCTGAATTGGTGTTTGGACACTTGTTTAATGGTGTTCGTTTTTTACATGATTCTAACAGAAATATGCCTCTTGAAGGTGACTCAAACTTTGACGGTTTGAAAAAAGCTTACGCTAACGGAACAGAATTAAGAGGAAAAACGTTAGGAATTGTTGGTATTGGTCGTATTGGTCAAGCTACTGCAAAAATGGCTTTAGGTTTAGGAATGAAAGTTATCGCTGCAGATAGTTTTATCCCAGAAGTTGATGTAAAAGTTGAATTCTTCGACGGACAATCAATTACAACTAAAGTAGTTTCTCAATCTTTAGAGTCTTTATTCAAAGAAGCTGATTTCATCACACTTCACGTTCCTGCTCAAAATGGTTATATCATTGGAGAAAAAGAACTTGAAATCATGAAAGATGGTGTTGGAATCGTAAACTGTGCTCGCGGAGGTGTTATTGATGAAGTAGCTTTAGTAAAAGCCCTTGATTCAGGAAAAGTAGCATTTGCAGGTTTAGACGTTTTTGAAAACGAGCCAAAACCAGAAATGGCCATTTTAATGCATTCTAAAATCTCTTTGACTCCTCACATTGGAGCTGCAACAGGAGAAGCACAAGATAGAATTGGTACAGAATTAGCTTCACAAATCATTACTTTATTAAGCTAATCAGTTAAAAACAAAATACTTACAAAGGGATTTATTAACATCGTTTAATAAATCCCTTTCTTTTTTTGATTAAATTTGATTTCTAAATCTAAATCTTAAAAACCATGTTTGAACAATTAACCCAGCTAGTAAAACAATACGGAGGCGATGCAGTAGTAAACAACAGCGCGGTTCCCAACGAACACAATGAAGCCGTAATCAACGAAACCAGTAATTCTATTTTTGAAGGATTAAAAAAGATTGTTTCAGAAGGAAATACCGATCAGATTGCCGGATTATTTAACGGAAATTCACCAATTGACGGCAACAATCCTGTGGTACAGCAAATTCAACAGCAATTGAGCGGAAGTCTTGGAGAAAAATATGGACTAAGCAGTTCAGATTCTAATGGAGTTGCATCCAATTTAATTCCACAGATTTTAGGTTCTTTAGTAAACAAAGCAAAAGATCCAAATGACAATAGTTTTCAGATCTCAGATATTATCAATTCAATTTCAGGAAACAGCGGACAAGCTTCTGGAATTATGGAAACAATTTCTAAATACGGAATGCAGTTTGGCCTTGACCAAAATAACGACGGAAAAGTAGACGTAGCCGATGTTTTAGTAGTAACCAAAAGCAAAGGTGGTATCGCAGGTTTTATTGGTAAGTTATTTGGAAGATCGAGTTCTTAGTTTTAAAGGTGCAAAGTTTCAAAGCTACAAAGCTACAAAGTTGATATAAGCCTCATCTATTGAGGCTTTTTTATTCCCAGAATTTCTAAACAAGAATAAAAAATTCTTGATTCCGTTGCTATAAAAACTTTGCATCTTTGCATCTTTGAACCTTTGAACCTTTGAACCTTTGAGTCTTTGTGACTTCGCGGCTACAAAAACTTTGCACCTTTGTCACTTTGCACCTTTGAAACTTTTCACTAACTTTAGTACATGAAAAAATGCATTTCCATATTGATTGTTTTACTGACAATAATTGCCTGCTCATCGGCTTCGCAAAATATTGCAAGTAATGATAATGCATTAAACAAAACGGGAAATGATACTGTTAGAATAGCCAACGATTCTTTAGAATATGAAGTTATCATTATTGACAACGGCTTTAATACTTGGCTTCTTTCAAGAGCACTGCCTCGAAATTATTATTCGCTCGCTTATTTAGAGAATAAAAATTATCAATATGTAACCGAATGGAATATTCGTGTACAGCAGCCCAATCGTTACAGCCCAAATCTTTACGAAATGACCATCGATTATCAACCGCAAATCCGGTACGGATACGAGGTAAATTATTTGATTTATAATTATATGATTTATTTTCAAAATACTTACAAACAAAAGCTCGCAGGATATGTGCCGCAAAGATAATGTTAGTATATTTGTAATGATTATAAATAAATAATGGACAAGTTAAAAAAACGCTGGGGAATTACCTCCAATCTACAAGCCATATTGATACTTATTGTTTTTGCCATCACAGGATCGGCATCTGCATGGATTTCTAGACCTTTTTGTGACTGGGTAGGAATACACAAAGAAGATTTAGGAGCAGTTTGGTTCACTTTAATCCGTTTATTAATCATACTTCCTGTTTACCAAGTTTTATTAGTTGCCATTGGAACTCTTTTTGGGCAATTCCGTTTCTTCTGGAATTTCGAAAAAAAAATGCTGAAAAGAATGGGGCTTGGATTTTTATTTAAAGATTAATTTCGTCATTTTTTTGACGCAAAGACGCCAAGTCGCAAAGTTTTTTTATTCTGCTACAGAGTCGATGAATTTTCAAGATAGACAATTTGAAAATCTGCTTAATAAGTAAATCTGCGACAAATACCAAAATCTTAGGTGTTCTGGTTCGTGTTTTTTTCTTATCCTTAATTTTTCTTTTTTTTACTGTTTCAAATTACAAATAGTTTTCTTTCTTATAATTCTCTTTTTCAAATAGGAAACAGAGCAAATCTCGGCATTCATTCAATACAAATTATTTAAAATTTTACACTTAAAAAACACATACCATTTTTTTAATCTAAAATAAATAAGAAAAACGCAACCAGAACAGGATGGTGCAGGATAGTTTTATGTAGCGTAATAATAATCTTTACAATAGTAATAGCGATTTTAAAACTTGATTTTCAATCAATTAAAAACACTATTACCACTTACTTACTAACCAAACCACCATTGACATGCTGAAAAATTACTTAAAACTTTGCGTAATGACGACAATGCTGAGTCTCATTGCGCCATTTACATCTGTTCTTGCACAAAATCCAATTGTGAAAATAGATTTTGACCAATCTGGAAGACCAAAAGCCGAAGTTAACGAACCAGATTACACGGCTTGGGTCATTGCTTCTGGAAACACAAGTACTTATACTGAAAACGGAGTGACTTTTACCGTTACAAAAGTTGGCGACAAAGGAGACGCTTTAGGAACCAACTGGTACAAAGCCGGAATACAAGCTCCATATTATGCCAGATTAATCAGTGACGGATTAACCGTAAAAGGTACAACTGCCAATCAAGGCGCTCAAATCGAACTTAAAATAAGCGGTTTAACAACAGGGCAACATACTTTATTGGCTTTTTTTAATGCTGTTGACAGCCCTTCTGGAAACAACTTTAGTCCCATTGACATTTCTCTTAATGGAACTTTAGTTGTCAACAATTTGATTCCATCAGTTCGAGCAACAAAAACTGCAGACGCCAAATCAACTTATTTAAAATTTCAAGCCACCACAGGAACTGATGTTGTCATTTTAATTGCTGCAGAAATTTCGGGAACAGAAAACATAAAAAATATCATGTTTAATGGTTTTGAATTAAATACACCAAATATTTTTTATCAGTCAACTAATCCAAATCCGAAACATAATGACGAGCATGTTGAATTAACATCTGGAAGTAAATCATTACAATGGACTGCTGCTGCAAATGCTGTTTCGCACAATGTTTATTTCGGAACCGATCAAACAGCTGTCGACAATGCCACTACTTCATCACCAGAATACAAAGGCAATCAGGCTTTGGCCAATACTTCTTATCAAGTAAATGGATTATACACTGGCGGAACTTATTTTTGGCGTGTTGATGAAGTTTTAGCTGACGGAATCGAAAAAGGAAATATCTGGCGTTTTCGACCTGCACAGCTTGCTTTTCCAGATGCTGAAGGTTACGGGCGTTTTGCGCGCGGCGGACGCGGCGGAAAAGTAGTAACGGTAACCAATTTAAATGACAGCGGACCTGGAAGTTTTAGAGAAGCCGTTACCAATGACATTGGACCACGAACTATTGTTTTTAATACTTCAGGCGTTATTCAATTAAGTTCGCGACTTGTTTTAAGTCAGCCTTATGTGACTGTTGCTGGACAAACGGCACCAGGAAAAGGAATTACGATTCGCTCCGCTCCTTTTGGCGTTACTGGAAACGATGCCGTTGTTCAAAATCTTAGAGTGCGAATTGGTGCTGGACCAACTTTTGACGGAATGGGACTAACGGGTGCCGATAACAGTATCATCGATCATTGCTCCATAAGCTGGACAATCGATGAATCTTTTAGCTCAAGATCAGGAAAAAACATTACACTTCAACGAACTTTAATTGCTGAAGCTCTCAACGCAGCCAATCACCAAAATTACCCAGCTGGAACAGAACACGGATACGCCGCTACAATTGGCGGTGATATCGGAAGTTTCCACCATAATTTATTAGCACACTGCTACGGAAGAAACTGGTCACTTGGAGGCGGATTAGACGGCAGCGGCGCTTATGCCGGAAGAATGGATATTACCAATAATGTGGTGTACAATTGGGGAGGCAGAACCACTGACGGCGGTACCAAAGAAGTTAATTTTGTAAACAATTATTACAAACCCGGAGCAGGCTCTAAAATATTCACTGCATTTAATCAGCAGAATGAAGGTGCTGGAACAGGAACCCAGCAATGCTATTTTAGCGGGAATGTCATGCCGGGATATTTTGACGAAAGCAATCAAACTGCGGGACGAAAAGCCTCTGGAGTCGCAATCACATTCGAAAACTTTGTAAACACTCCTTTTTTTCCTTCATATGTAACGACTCAATCTGCCAAAAATGCTTATAAAATAGTTCTTTCAGATGTAGGCTGTACGCAGCCAGAATTTGATGATCATGATCAGCGAATTATCACCGAAACTTTAAACGGAACTTATTCTGTAGTAGGAAGCGTTACAGGAAAACCTGGCTTTCCTGACAACGAAGCTGATGCTGGAGGTTTTGAAAATTATCCAGTCGTAAATCGTGACGCCAACTGGGATTCTGATCAAGACGGACTGCCAAACTGGTGGGAAACTATTATTGGTACAAATACAAACTCTGCCATTGGCGATTTTTCAGATTCGAATGCAGACACAAATAATGACGGCTACACCAATTTAGATGCTTATTTACAATGGATGTCTCTGCCTCATTACGAATCTCCAAACGGAAGTAAAATCGATATTAACATCCAGAAATTGTCACGAGGGTTTACAAGCAGTCCTACTTACACTATTTCAAACATTGTAAATGGAAATGCAGTTTTAAACAGTAACATCGTTGCCTTTACCGCAACAGCCAATGGTTTAGCTTCTTTTGAATTTACTGTCACAGATTCTGAAGGCGGTACCATGAAAAGAAAAGTAAATATTGTGAGTGGTCTGGCATCAAATTTAGATATAGAAGAAACCATAAAACAGACAAACAGCACTTTCAATGTATGGCCGGTGCCAAACAGCGGTTCATTTTCTGTAATGGTTGATAATGAAGAAATAGACAGTGCCGATTTAAGAATTTATGACACTTCTGGAAAAGAAATTTGGAAACAAAAAATCAAAGGGAAAACTCAAGAAAACATTCAATTGCACTCAAAAGGTGTTTTCTTAATAAAAATTAGTAATCCTCAAACCAAAAAAACGCAATATGTAAAGAAGATTATTATTCAATAAATTTGCCCCAACAAATTTATAAAGGCGGTTCAAATGAACCGCCTTTTTTTATTTTTTCTGAAAGAAATACGTGTAAATCCACGTCAGTGTAAAAGATGGAATGAGATCTGTAAACGGCAGAATTTCTTCAAGAAATGTCAAAACACTAGCTGTTCTTCCAACTCTTCCTTTATACATTCTAGTCATAATAAATGCCGCGATCGGCGCCCAGATCACATCTGAAAATTCCCCAAGAAGAGGAATCGAGAATGAAATCATACCGATGCCGTCCAAAATTAAACCCATAATTAATTTTGACATTTTATCATCCTCAACAATAATATCTTCTGTTTTAATTGTCTTCATTTTTTTATTTTTTTCTTGTTACAGCAAATAGCACTCCAAAATTTCCATCGGTTTGGGTCCAGTTTTTAGAAGGCACATAAGCTCTAGAAACGAATCCGTCCAGATATAAAGCATTTTTACAGCCTAACTCTTTAAAATAATTTGCAAAATCATAAAAATTGATTTCTTTTTTCGAAAGCACAAAAACTACTTTTCCGTCCGGCAGAATCCCAACTCCATTTCGAATATTCAAATTGGCAGATCCTTCTTTAAATTCCGAATGAATTTTACCATCAATTATCAGCATTGGCCCAGATTGTGTTGCGTACAGAATTTTTCCATCGTCTTTAAAATCTTCTGTTTTGCATATTTTCGGCACATTATTATTCGTTAAATAAAACACTCCATTCGGTTTTAAATAAAAATTCCCTGCACCGGTTCCCATATCCAAAGGCGACAATGTCTTTTTATTTTCTATATAAAGTCCCTGCGGTGCACTATCTTTATTATACATTCCGGCATTCATTGCAAAATCCAAAACCTTATTCTTATTTTCAGTCAAGTTCTTTAAATTCAGAATACTCCCAAATCGTTCCTCTTTCTCATTTTTCCAATACAGTTTTAAATCCTGTTTTTTAGTATCCACAACATACGTTAAAAAAGAACTTTTATCATATACATCAGCGCTGAGAAAAAGCATCAAAACAGCAGTCAAAAACAAACCTAATTTTAATTTCATATAAGAATAAATAGTTTTATAAATTTAAAACAATATCTGATTGTCAGTTTATTTCATCTTCAAATATTATTCCGAAATTTCCACGTGAGGGATTTTAGATTTTAGATTTTAAAAAAGCTGCGCTTTTTTAAAATTGTTAGAATTGGAATTTGGAATTTGAATTTTGGAATTTAAACCTTGAAATTTGATTTTCACTATAATCTTCGTTTCTTTGTAAAAACAGTTTCAATACATGATACACGCAAAAAACATACATAAATTCTACGACAAACTTGAAGTTTTAAAAGGAGTCGATTTACATATCAAAAAAGGCGAAATTGTTTCAATCGTTGGTGCTTCTGGTGCCGGAAAAACGACTTTATTACAAATCTTAGGCACTTTAGACAAACCCGAAATAAATCCAAATTCCTCTTTAACTATAAATGGTGAAAATGTTTTAACACTTCAAGATGTTGAAAAAGACAACAGCAAAGAAGAAAAAACATTTAAAATCATTACTTGGACAGGATCGATCTACGCTATAATTTTAGCCGTTTATTTAATCTTTTTCAGACGTGCAATCACAGACGATATTTTAGGACAAATAACTGTAGTAGTCCTTTTTTTACCGCTTCTTTCTATGTTGATTTACTATTTCCGTTACTTCAAAAAGAAAAGCAAAAAAGACAAAACATTATCCGAATTTAGAAATTTAAACCTCGGATTTATTTTTCAGTTTCATCAACTTTTACCAGAGTTTACAGCCCTGGAAAACGTTTGTATTCCTGCTCATATTGCAGGTAAAAAAACAGCTGAAACCGAAGCTGAAGCCAAAAAACTACTTACCTTTTTAGGTCTTTCGCATAGAATTAATCATAAACCAAATGAGCTTTCAGGAGGAGAACAACAACGTGTGGCGGTTGCCAGAGCGCTAATCAACAAACCAGACGTTATTTTTGCCGACGAACCTTCTGGAAATCTTGATACACATTCTGCCGAAAACCTGCATCAATTATTCTTCAAGCTTCGTGACGAATTCGGGCAGACTTTTGTAATTGTAACACACAACGAAGAATTGGCAAATATGGCAGACCGAAAATTAGTAATGGTAGACGGACAGATTAGTAATTAGGAGCTGTCTCCTGCTGTTCCTTCCAATCTTTTGCCTCCCGATAGCAATCGGGACTGGCATAAAAGGATTTTCCCTCCCATCAGGGCTAGGCCTCTACGTATTCAAGAACTTTTATTTTTATCATGAACAAAAAAGAACTAAAAGAATTTCTCGACGAAAAAGTCATTCAATATAACAATCAGGATTTTATTGAAAGTGATCCTGTTCAGATTCCGCATTTGTTTACGCTGAAAGAAGATATCGAAATTGCTGGTTTTCTAAGCGCTTCAATTGCGTGGGGAAACCGCAAAATGATTATCAAAAATTCGCACCGAATGATGGAATTAATGGGAAACACACCTTACGATTTTGTCATGTCGCATTCCGAGGAAGATTTGACGCGTCTGGAAACTTTTGTTCACCGCACTTTTAACGGAAATGATTTTGCAGGTTTCATAAAAGGCTTACAGAATATCTATAAAAACCACAACGGACTCGAAGCTGTTTTTGCTAAAAATCAAGAAAATGACAGCCTGCAAAAAAGCATCAGCGAATTTAAAAAGATCTTTTTTGAAACCGATCATCTTGCAAGAACACAAAAACACATTTCAGATCCGCTGAATAATTCTGCTGCAAAAAGAATCAATATGTATTTGCGATGGATGGTGCGCCAAGATACAAAAGGCGTAGATTTGGGAATTTGGAAAAGCATTCCACCCTCGGCTTTATCTTGTCCGCTGGACGTCCATTCTGGAAATGTTGCACGTAAACTTGAAATTCTTTCGCGAAAGCAAAATGATGCCAAAGCTTTAGCCGAATTAGATGCAGCACTTCGTAAAATGGATGCTCAAGATCCTGTAAAATATGATTTCGCTTTGTTTGGATTAGGTGTTTTTGAAGGGTTTTAAATTATTTTTCTAAAAAAGATCGCGAAGCAATTGAAAAACTTGAAAATCGAAAGGTCATACAAACTTCTTAATTTCTTATAATCATGTCGCTCCGCTGGAGCTTTATGAATCGGAATATCTTTTAACTATAAACATTACGCTCCTCTGGAGCTTTATCTAAGATATTCCATTTAATGTTTGTTGATTTACGAGTGTGATTTCTCCTTCGTCGAAAAGACAAAATTGCAAAACTTAAGGGTTATAAAAATGTTTTTCAAGTCATTCAGCACTGAAAACTAAACAGTTAAAACAACATTTTATCACTTCCTTTTAAGAATCTCACAAAAAAACCATGAATTTAACGTACATTTGCACAAAATTTAAAGCAAATGAGCACTTTCGAAAAATTTAATCTTCCAAAATCTGTCCAAAAAGCAATCGATGATTTAGGATTTGTTACGCCAACTCCAATTCAGGAAAAGTCATTTTCTGTAATTACTTCTGGTCGTGACATGATGGGAATTGCACAAACAGGAACGGGTAAAACGTTTGCTTATTTATTACCGCTTCTTAAACTTTATAAATTTACCAATACCAATACGCCAAAAATCGTAATTCTGGTTCCAACACGCGAACTTGTTGTTCAAGTTGTAGAAGAAGTAGAAAAACTGACTAAATATATGTCGGTTAAAACTTTAGGAATTTATGGTGGTGTAAACATTAATACACAGAAAAAAGCCGTTTACGAAGGTGTTGACATTCTAGTTGGAACACCCGGTAGAACAATGGATTTGGCTTTGGACGCTGTTGTTCGTTTTGATGAAACTCAAAAATTAGTTATCGACGAGTTTGACGAAATGCTGAATCTTGGCTTCCGTACACAATTGACAGCACTTTTGGCAATGATGAAAACCAAGCGCCAGAACATTTTGTTTTCGGCAACTATGACTGATGAAGTTGATACTATTCTGAATGATTATTTTGATTTTCCAGAAGAAGTAACTTTGGCAGCTTCTGGAACGCCGTTAGAAAAAATTACTCAGATTACTTATAATGTACCAAACTTTAATACAAAAGTAAACTTACTGAAACATTTATTAGAGACAGACGAAAGCATGGAACGTGTTTTAATTTTTGTTAATAATAAAAAGATTTCAGACATGCTTCATACTCGTATCGAAGAGATGTTTGATGGTCAATTTGGTGTTATTCATTCGAATAAATCGCAAAATTATCGTTTGAGTACAATGGCAGAATTTCAAGAAGGAAATCTTCGTGGTTTGATCACAACCGATATTATGGCGAGAGGTTTGGATATTTCTGATATTACGCACGTTATCAATTTTGAACTTCCAGAAGAACCAGAACTTTATATGCACAGAATTGGTCGTACAGGTCGTGCTGACGCAACAGGAACTGCCATTAGTTTTGTAACGCCTCGTGAAGAAGAATTTAAAATCGAAGCTGAAGTTTTAATGAATCAGGAACTTAAAATCGCTGATTTCCCTGAAGAAGTTGAAATCTCCGAAAAACTAATCGAACCTGAAAAAGACAGACAACCGATGAAGTTTTTGATGAAAAAACCAAAACTTGCCGGCGATGGTGCTTTTCATGAAAAATCAAAAAAGAATAAAAAAGTTAACCTTGGAGGTCCATCAAAAACCAAAAAGAAAACACATGGTTCTGTCAATAGAAATATGTTGAAAACAAGAGATAAGAAGAGAAAAGATAAAGATAAATAGATTTTTATTAAAGATTCAAAGGCTCAAAGATGCAGAGGTACAAAGTTTTACAAACTTTACTTCACATCTTTGAGCCTTTTATTTTTAAAGTCTTTTAGAGAATTTGTTGCTTTTGTGTCTGTTACTAAAAACCTTTGTCACTTTGTAACTCAGAACCTTAGCACCTTTAAAAAACTATATCTTCGTAAACACAAGCCCAACCGGCGAACACAACTCGATTTTCTTTCCTGTGTCGGTTAATTTACCTGTGGTTTTGTCTCTTTTAAAAATAATGATATCATTAGTATACTGATGTCCAACCAAAAGATAATTACCTGTTGGGTCAATTGCGAAATCTCTCGGGCCTTTTCCTAACGTGCTCACCTGCTCTACCAAAGTTAATTTTCCGTCTTTAGCCGCTTTATATACTGAAATAGCGTTGGCATCTACACGATCAGAAACATATAAAAAGTTTCCGTCTGGCGAAAATTTGATCGCTGCTGCACCTGTTCCGCCTTTAAAGTCTTTCGGAAGAATACTTGTTTCGGCAATTTGTTTTAAACTGCCGCTTTTATCGTAACTGAAAGTTGTCAGCGATCCGTCTAGTTCTTGCACCAAATACACAAATTTTCCGTCTTTGCTAAAAGTCAAATGTCTTGGTCCGCTTCCTGGTTTTACAGCAACACTTTTTTTTAAAGTCAATACTTCATTCTTAGAATTCGGATTGTATTTATAAATAAAAACTTTATCCAAACCTAAATCATTTACCAAAACAAATTTTTTGTCTGGCGAAAAAGTAACCATATGTACATGCGCTTTTTCCTGACGCGCTGCATTCGGGCCTTTTCCTTCATGCTGTACCAATTGTTCTACTGATGAAATACTTCCGTCTGCTTTTTTCTTAAAAACAGCAATACTTCCTCCAGAATAATTAGCCACAATCACGTTTTTATCATCATTAATAATATGACAAGGATCTGCACCTAAAGCATCATTTTTATTTAGAAAAGTTAATTTTCCAGACCCCGAATTGTAACCAAAAGCACTTACAGTACTTTGAGTTCCGTTCTCGTTTACAGCGTAAATAAATTTATTATCTGCTGAAACCGATAAATAACTTGGACTTAGAACATTTTCTGATGAATTCTTTTCTTTAAATGTGCCCGAATCAGCATCAAATTCGTACACATATATTCCGTTGCTTTGACAAGTATTGGTGTAAGTTCCTATCAGCAAATTAAACTTGTGCTGGGCTTGGAGACTTGCACAAGTCAATGCAGTGAATACCAGCATCTTTATTTTTTTCATAGTTTTTTGTTTTTTGAATCAGCTAAAATAATCAATAAATAGATTTGAAACTTTATTTTTTGTTACAAAAGAAATTACATAAGTTACATTTTTTTTGAATTTTCATCACTATTAAGTCATACAAGATTATTTTGATTTTCTTTCTAATCTTACTTATAAACTCTTACATAACGTAATACGGTTTAAACTAAAATTTGTATTTTTGACCAATTAACGTATTGAAATAAATCAAAGCCGGAATGCATTTTAAACATCCTGAAATTTTATACTTTCTGTTTTTATTAATAGTACCAATTCTGGTTCATTTATTTCAATTAAGACGTTTTAAAACTTCGTATTTCACCAATGTTCGATTTTTAAAAGAACTTGCGGTTCAGACTCGTAAGAGTTCTAAAATCAAAAAACGACTTTTGTTAGCTACGCGATTGTTATTACTGACTTTCCTTATTTTAGCTTTTGCACAACCCTTTTTTGAAGCTAAAGACAGTAAAAATGCCTCAAACGAAATGTATATTGTGCTGGACAATTCGTTTAGTATGCAGGCAAAAGGCAAAAAAGGAGGATTATTAAAACGTGCCGTTCAGGAATTATTAGAAAATACGCCAGAAACTGCTCAATTTTCGCTATTAACCAATACCGAAAACTTCTGGAATACCGATATCAAATCTTCTAAAAGTGCTTTGCAAAACCTTAAATACAGCTCATCTGCGTTTGATCTTTCGGCTATTACAGCAAAAATAAAAGCGCATAAATCGGCTCATAAAAAAGATATTGTCATTATTACCGACGCTGTAGGTTTGAAAGACAAAGACGTAAAAAATATTGATTTTGAAGATAAACCCTATTTTATAGTTCCAGAAGCGGAACAAAAAAATAATATTTCAATTGACAGCGTTTACATCAATCAGACTTTAGAAAACTTTTACGAAATCGGAATTAATCTCTCTGCTTATGGCGAAGATTTTAAACCGGTTTCAACTGCTTTATACAATCAAAACAAACTAATTGCCAAAACAATTATCAATTTTGATACAAAGAAAAAGAAAATCAGCTTTACCATTCCAAAAGAAGCTTTTCACGGTTACGTTTCTATCGAAGACAACGGACTGACTTATGATAACAAACTGTTTTTTAGTATTTCTAAAAACAAAAAGACAAACGTAATCAGCATTGGAGCGCCAGAAAAAAGCAATTTTCTTTCTAGAATTTATACTTCGGGCGAATTCAATTATCAGAACTATGCTTTAAATAGTTTGGACTATAACAGCCTTGAAAAACAGAATACTATTATTTTAAACGAATTAGAAGAGATTCCGCAGGCTTTACAGACTACTTTAAAAGCGTTTGTTACAAAAGGCGGTAATCTGGCAATAATTCCTTCTGAAAAAACTTCGATTTCAAATCTGAATACATTTTTGAGCAATTTCGGAAAAGTGCAGTTTAAAAACTTAGAAAGCAATTCAAAACTAATCACAAAAATTAATTTTGATCATCCGTTATTTTCTGGTGTTTTCGAAAATAAAATCACAAATTTCCAATATCCAAAAACCAATAGTTCTTTTGGGGTTTCAAGTCCGTATCCTTCTGTTTTATCTTTTGAAGACCAGACACCATTTGTAACAGCAATTCAAACCCCAATTTCTGGGATAACGATTTTTACTGCTCCGATAAACGGTACAAATTCTAATTTTCAGCAATCGCCTTTAATAGTGCCATTATTTTATAAAATTGGGCAGAACAATCAGAAAACGGGTGTAAACGCTTTAACTATAGGAAACAACATTCCGTATTTTGTTGATGTTTTATTGACGAAAGACGCTATTTTGGAAGTAAAAGGAAACGATGATTCTTTTATTCCGATTCAACAAATATTAAACAATAAAGTAAAACTGACTTTCAACGATTTCCCTGAAACGGCTGGCAATTACAGCATTTTCGACAAAAAAGAATGGGTGGAAAATAGTAGTTTTAATTATAAAAGAACTGAAAGTGATTTGAGTCAGGTAAATACCAATGTGATTTCTGATTTTAAAACAGCCGATACCATTTCGACGATTTTTAATACACTGCAAACCGAACGAACCGACAGCCAGATTTGGAAATGGTTTGTTATCTTTGCACTGTTGTTTTTAGCATTAGAAATGGCAATTATAAAATTCGTAAAATGATTTTTTTTCACCATTAAGGCATTAAGATTATTAAGTTTTTACTTTATGAACTTAATGCCTTAATGGTAGCAAATAAAAAAAACATTTAATGTTTGAATAAAATAAATATCTCTACATATGAAAATAATCATCAAAAGCGCCAAAATTATCGACTCAAAAAGTCCGTTTCATAATCAGACCGTTGATCTTTTAATTGCAGATGGTTTAATAGAAAAAATTGGTGTTTCGCTTCCAAATGACGACGCTGAAATAGTACGTTTTGACGATCTTCACGTATCGCAAGGCTGGTTTGACAGCAGTGTTTCGTTTGGAGAACCAGGTTACGAAGACAGAGAAACCATTGCAAACGGATTGAATGTTGCTGCAAAAAGCGGTTTTACTGCAATTGGTTTACAGCCAAACTCTCTCCCAGTTATTGATAATCAGTCTCAAGTGAGTTTCGTAAAAAATAAAGCCAACGGTTTTGCCGCAGAAATTTTTCCAATTGGAGCTTTAACAAAAGGAAGTGAAGGAAAAGATATGGCAGAACTTTTTGATATGAAAAATGCTGGTGCGATAGCTTTTGGAGATTACAACAAAAGTATCGACAATGCTAATATCTTAAAAATCGCTTTGCAATATGTCCAAGATTTTGACGGATTGGTAATTGCTTACTCGCAAGATCCGAACATAAAAGGAAATGGTGTAGCAAATGAAGGAATTGTTTCTACAAGATTAGGATTAAAAGGAATTCCGAATTTGGCCGAAGAATTGCAAATTTCAAGAAACTTATTCCTACTTGAATATACAGGCGGAAAACTTCATATTCCGACGATATCTACAGCAAAATCGGTTGAATTAATCAGAGAAGCAAAAGCAAAAGGCTTAAACGTAACTTGCAGTGCATCTGTACATCATTTGGTTTTAACGGATGAAAAACTAGACGGATTTGATACACGTTTTAAAGTTACACCGCCTTTAAGAACAGAAGTGGACAGACAAGCTTTATTAAACGGAATTGCTGATCATACGATCGATATCATTACTTCAGACCACAACCCGATTGATATTGAATTCAAAAAAATGGAATTTGATACTGCAAAAAATGGAACTATTGGTTTAGAAAGTGCCTTTGGAGCTTTATTAACGGTTTTGCCTGTTGAAACTATTATCGCTAAACTTACTTACGGAAGAACTCTTTTTGGTCTTGAAAACAATACGATTGAAGAAGGCGCCAAAGCAAATTTAACTTTGTTTACTACTGAAGGAAAATCAACTTTTACAAAAGAAGATATTCTTTCTAAATCTAAAAATTCTGCTTTTTTAGGAACTGAATTAAAAGGATCTCCGTACGGGATTTTCAATCAAAATCAACTAATTATCAAATAATATAATGAATAATACAGTCCAAGAAGGCAAATCAATTGCAATTACGAGTTACATTTTAATCGTTGGAGTACTTATTGCAATGTCTATGAATTCTGAAAACAAAAATTCATTTGCTTCTTTTCATATTCGTCAGGCTTTAGGGCTTTCGCTTACTTTTATTTCTTTTGGCGCATTGACCAGTAACTTTGACAGCTTTTTTATAACTTTTCCAATGTGGATTTGTGTTTCAGTTTTGTGGACGTATGGTATTTTTACTGCTATTCAGGGACAGATGAGACCTATTCCTTTATTGGGAGGTCTTTTTCAAAAATGGTTTAAAAGTATTGGATAGGTTTAAAGCAAACCAGAAAATCTGACACAAATTTCAAATTCGAAGCGCAAACGCTTAACTCATATTTAACATGAATCTATCTTTAGAATACAAAATACAAGAACCAAAAGTAATTTTAGATAAAAATCCGTTATTGCTTTTATTACACGGATACGGAAGTAACGAAGCTGATTTATTCTCTTTTGCAACAGAACTTCCAGACAATTATTATGTGATTTCTGCTAGAGCACCGTACGATTTACAATACGGAAGCTACGCTTGGTACGCCATTAATTTTGATGCCGATCAGAATAAATTTTCTGATAACGAACAGGCGAAAACATCAAGAGATGCCATTGCAAATTTTATTGATGAATTAGTTGCTAATTACCCAATTGACGCTCAAAATGTGACTTTAATAGGTTTCAGCCAAGGTTCTATTTTAAGTTATGCAACAGCTCTTTCGTACCCAGAAAAAATACAGCGCGTTGTAGCAATGAGCGGTTATTTTAATGAAGAAATCATTAAAGAAGGTTTTGAGAAAAACGATTTCAAAAACTTAAAAATATTCGCTTCTCACGGAACGGTAGATCAAGTGATTCCGATTGAATGGGCTAGAAAAACGCCAGCAATTTTAGAGAAATTAAATATTCCTGTTGTTTATAAGGAATATCCTGTTGGACATGGCGTTGCTCCTCAGAATTTCTTTGATTTTAAGAATTGGTTACAAGAATAAAAAGTAATAAAAATCTTTCAAAATAAATTTATTGAGTAAATAAAAATTGTATTTTTGAAACAGAATCTTTTGATTTAGATCTTAAATATAATTTTAATACAATAAGCAAAAGTATCTTTTTAAGAAAACTTTTGCTTGTTTTTGTTTATACATAAATGGAAAAACTTTTTGAATCTTAATGATAAAAATTAAAAAGTATCAATATGAAGACACATACTTTAAACGATGTAACTAACGAATTAGTTGGTAAAGTTGGAACAAAAAATAGAGACAAATTTGAATACGAACTTCAAATGGAAATGATCGGTAATGCTATAAAACAAACTCGTAGAGAACGTAATATGACGCAGGAAGATTTAGGAAAACTTATTGGAGTTCAAAAAGCTCAGATATCTAAATTAGAAAACAACGCAGGAAATGTCACAATTGAAACATTAATAAAAGTATTTTCTGCTTTGAAAGCCCGAATTAAATTTCAAGTTGAACTTTCTGACTTAAATATTAGTTTTGAGAAGTAAATAATAGATTCTGTTTCAATTTTGAGTTTCTAAATTATGAGTAATTACCAAATCATAAATTCCCAAAATATTTTCTTAATAACTGTAATTGTCATACCAATTACAATTCTCTCGGTTTGGCTTTTTGGTCTGGAAAATCACAATAGTTTATTTAAAAATTCACTAATATCTACCTCAATCCTGTCTGTTACTTTCTTTTTATTCATCTCAATTGGATTATTTAAGGGAATTAAAGTAAGAGATAATGTAGGTAAAATTACAGATCGATTTGACGAGAAAGATGTCGATTTCTTAAAAAAGATTTTTGTGGAAATTGATCCTTCAGATCAGGATTTAGGTGAAGATTTTTTGGGAATAGTTTTCAGCCTAATAGTATGGTTCATAATGGCCTTTGTTATCAGCTATTTGGTTTGGGCTTTTGGTGCAATGATTTGGTTTTCAATACTTGCTTTCATCGCAATGCTTTATTGGATTTTTTTTAGAGCACTGAGGCTTGTCTTTAGAAAATCTAGTCTCTGTAGAGGCAATATATTAAACAGTATACTTTATGCTGTTAGTTTTACAATACTTTATAATTTTTGGATTTACACCATCATATTTATAATGCATCGTGTCTTTTAAAAAGACAAAAACTTTGTCAAAGTTTCAAACTTTGACAAAGTTCTAAGCTATAATTGAGACTGCAACTAAAAACAAAAATTACTGTCCAGTATAAATAATCTTCCCAGCTTTCTTTAAAACATAACCTTTCCAAGGAATAAGTTCTAAATCTCCTTTTCTCCAAGAATCACCTTCCGACTTTCTTTCTAAAATAATGGATTCTTTTTGAGTATCTAAGAAAAGTTCGGCCTTATCGCCTTCAAAAATTACGTATGATACTGTTGTATAGGTTTTGCCATCATTATAATGAGATAATTTTGTTCCTTCAAAAATTCTTATACATTCTTTTTTAAGAACTGACCAAGTATATCCGGCCGAAGCTTTACAGCCATGCGAATCTAAATCGGCTCCAGTAACAACTTCTTTTTTTGATTCTTTTTGAACCGCATTTTCTGAGGAAACTTTCTTTGCACAAGAGAAAGAAAGTCCTGCAATCATTGTAAACAACATAATCTTTTTCATAATCCTATAAATTTTAAGGTCAAAAAAAAATAGGATTAAAAAATCCTATTTTTGATATAACCAAGTTTGATTTACTTCAAATGTAATATTATCATCGTTATCAACAAAGTATTTTAACAAGACTTCTCCCCACAATTCTCCATTACTATAATCTGCAATGATCCAACGGTGGTTTAAGATTTTTACTTTGTTAATTATAAATTTATTTGGACCAATCTGATCTTGTCCTGTATAAGGATTCCCTTTTGGATTTGTATTAAAATCAAGTAATTTCTCTGTTACAACCGGAATCAGCTTTTCAAATAAAATTACTTTTCCACCAGAAGCACTGTTATCAAAGTAGTTTTGTGCATTTTCATTATGTTCTAAAGAAAAATAATCTGCATCGGCTAATTTTGTAGTTACCAGATTGATGCTGTCTCTTAATTTTTTGGTTGTTTTTTCGTATCTATTTTGCTCAAATTTTACTTCTTGACTGTAGAATGCATAAGTAAAAAGATTCATTAATACCGCTAATATCAAAAGATACAGCATTAGGGATTTTCTCATTGTGGTATAATTAAATTGTAATTTCTAAATTGTCGTAAGCCAGGAAAACATTTTCAGGAAGTTGTTTTTGCACTTCTTCATGAAAACCTAAAACATGACTGATATGAGTTAAATAAGCTTTTTCTGGCTTTACCAAATTGATAAAATCGAGAGCTTCCTGCAAATTAAAATGTGTATCGTGAGGTTCTACACGCAATGCATTTACAACCAAAACTTTAAGACCTTTAAGTTTCTCAATTTCCGATTCTTCTATCGTCTTAACATCGGTCAAGTAAGCAAAGTCATCTATTCTATAACCAAAAACTTGTAATTCTCCATGCATTACATTAACTGGAACAGCTATTTTATCGCCGACAGGAAATGGTTTATTATTAACCACTTCTATTGTTTTAACGCTTGGCGCGCCTGGATATTTGTTTACAGTTTCAAAAACATAATCAAAACGGCGTTTTAGATTTTCGATTACACGTTGGTGTGCATAAACGGGAATTTCGCCCTGTCTAAAATTAAACGGACGAATATCGTCAAGACCTGCAGTATGATCTGCATGTTCGTGTGTAAACAAAATTGCATCCAGTTTTGTGCAGCCACAAGAAAGCATTTGCTGTCTGAAATCGGGTCCGCAATCGATAACATACGAATGCTCATTCCATGTAATCCAAATGGATACACGAAGCCTTTTGTCCTTAGCATCAGTGCTTTTACAAACGGGATGATCGACTCCGATAATCGGAATACCTTGAGATGTGCCTGTACCTAAAAAATAAACCTTCAATTGAACTTAATTTTTTTACAAAAATAGGATTATTTCTCTTTCATTAGAAGCCTAATTTGCTAACTTTGTAACAAATCTATTTAAAATAAAAATGGGTACAGAAATAAAGCTCAAAGGTGACAGAGTCATCGAACAGATTCCTTCTATAAAAGACAAAGCGTTACGCATTAATTTAAACGAGAATATTTACGGAACATTTGCTGAAATCGGCGCTGGGCAAGAGACAGTGAGACACTTTTTCAGATCCGGAGGTTCATCGGGAACAATTGCAAAAGCAATGTCTGCCTATGATAAAGATTTTAGTGACGCGGTTTATGGTGTTGAAAGTGACGGAAGATATGTAACCGAAGAGCGACTAAAAAAAATGCTTACCCACGAAAGCCAAATCATCGAAGAGCGTTTGAGTCGAGAAAAACACCCTACCAAACTTTTCTTTAGTTATGCTAATACGGTGGCGACGATAGATTTTGCTAAACAATTTAAAGGTCACGGATGGGTTGGAATTCGTTACCAAATTGAACCAGACGAAGCTTACAACGAAATTATTCTTCATATTCGTTTTAAAGAGACTGATGCTAGACTGCAACAAGAAACACTTGGAATTTTAGGTGTTAACCTTATTTATGGTGCTTTTTACAAATACAATGATCCAAAGCGATTACTTCGTTATTTATATGATCACTTAGATAAAGATCAATTAGAGATCGATACGATCAACTTTTCTGGACCTCGTTTTGCCGACGTTGACAACCGTTTGATGAGTTTACAATTGGTTAAAAACGGAATGACTGATGCCGTAATGTTTAATCCGGAAGGAAAAAACATTCTGCCGGCTGCCATTCTTTACAAAAAGAATCTTTTGGCTTTGAGAGGAAGTTTCCGTCCTGTTACCAAAGTAAATATGGATATGTATGAGAAATCATTAAATATGTTTCTCAAAGAAAATAAAGTCGAAAAAAACAATACACTTGTTGTTTTTGAAATTACGCTTTCGAATTTACGTTCGGATGGTGAAATCGACGAACGAGACTTTATGGACAGAGCTGAATTACTTTGTTCGCTTGGCCAGACTGTAATGATTTCGAATTTCCAGGAATATTATAAAGTTGTCGAATATTTCGCGAATTATACAAAAGCCCGTATGGGATTAGCAATGGGTGTAAACAACCTTGTTGATATTTTTGATGAGAAATACTATCGCCATTTAAGTGGTGGAATTTTGGAAGCTTTCGGAAAATTATTCTACCGCGATATGAAAGTGTTCTTGTATCCAATGCTTGATGAAGATGGCGTATTAATGAATTCTAACAACTTAAAAGTTCACCCAAGAATGAAAGAGTTGTATAAATTCTTTAAATTCAATGGAAAAGTAGTTGATATTGAAGATTACGATCCAGACAATCTATCAGTTTTCTCTCGCGAGGTATTAAAAATGATCAATCAAGGAAAGACAGGCTGGGAACATATGCTTCCATCAGGTGTTTCAGAACTTATAAAAGAACATCATCTTTTTGGATATCATCCACAGAAAGAATTAGAACAAAATACGTAATGAAAAAAGTCCCTTTATTGGGACTTTTTTTTGTTTCAGGTTTTCTTTGTTTGAGTTTTTTTTTGTTTCAAGTTTCAGGTTTGTTGTGAACTGTATATTTTTTTTTAACGCAAAGGGCGCTAAGTTTTTTTATGCATGACGCTGTTTTAGGGTAAAAAAGTTCGCAAAGCTTTGTATTGAGTAAGCTTTGCGAACTTTGCGTTTTTCAGCAGGATCTTAGACAAATAACTTTGCGCGCTTTGCGTTAAAATTAAAGGTAAAGTAAAGCAACTTGAAACCTGAAACAAAGAAAACTTGAAACAAAAAAATCTATTTCAAAATCTGTGAAGCGTGTTCTTTGGTTTTTACTTTTTCGATAACTTCTTCGATAATCCCTTTTTCATCTATTACAAAAGTGGTTCTATGGATTCCGTCATATTCTTTACCCATAAACTTTTTTGGTCCCCAAACTCCAAAAGCATTGATAACCGATTTATCTTCGTCGGCAATTAAAGGAAATGGTAATTCATATTTTTCTTTGAATTTGACTTGCGCTTTTGCATTGTCTGCACTAACACCTAGAAGTTCATAATTGTTTGCCTGAAAACGGTGAAAATTATCTCTTAAATCACAGGCTTCAGCTGTACAGCCTGGCGTGCTTGCTTTTGGATAAAAGAAAACAACTAATTTTTTTCCGGCATAATCTGCCAATTTATGTGTTTTTCCGTCCTGATCTGTTCCTGAAAAATTTGGCGCTTTATCTCCTGCTTTTAATGTTGTCATATCTCTTTTATTTTAGATTGTTGATTTTAGATTTTTACATTCTTGCAAGATTTACAAAAACTTACAGAACATTATTATTTTAGATTTCTTCAAAATTAAGATTTCTTGATAAGATTTTAAAACCTTTTAAGTTTCTTTTTTGCCCCAGATTGCAGTGAAAACCCCGGAATTATGCTGGTTTACATTTTTTGTATTTAAAAAGCGACCAACGGAAGCTCTTTTAAATACTTAAAAATGTTACCAGCATAATGAGGAGTTGAAACGGAAAGCTGGATTAGGCACATCATTAAAATTATACTATTTTTACAACATTAAAATTACGGAAATGAATAAAGAAGCTCGCGTACAATTTGTTATCGACACCTTAAAAGAACTCTACCCTACTATACCTATCCCTTTAGATCATAAAGATCCTTACACGCTTTTGATTGCGGTTTTATTGTCTGCTCAATGTACGGATGTGCGTGTGAATCAGATTACTCCTTTGTTGTTTGCTAAAGCGGATAATCCGTATGACATGGTGAAAATGTCGGTGGAGGAAATTAAGGAAATTATTCGTCCGTGTGGTTTGTCTCCAATGAAATCAAAAGGAATTCATGGCTTGTCTGAAATTTTGATTGAAAAATATAATGGCGAAGTGCCACAAAGTTTTGAAGCGCTGGAAGCACTTCCTGCGGTTGGACACAAAACGGCAAGTGTGGTAATGTCTCAGGCGTTTGGCGTTCCGGCTTTTCCTGTAGATACACATATTCATCGATTAATGTACAGATGGAATCTTTCGAACGGAAAAAATGTCGCTCAAACAGAAAAAGATGCCAAAAGATTATTTCCAAGAGATTTATGGAACGATCTGCACTTACAGATTATTTGGTACGGACGTGAATATTCGCCAGCACGAGGCTGGAGTTTAGAAAAAGATATTATTACAAAAACTGTAGGTAAAAAATCTCTTATAGAAGAAATGACTAAGGTTTAGATTTTAGATTTTAGATTTTAGATTTTAGATTTTAGATTTTAGATTTTAGATTTTAGATTTTAGATTTTAGATTTTAGATTTTAGATTTTAGATTTTAGATTTTAGATTTTAGATTTTAGAT
>NZ_JBHUDZ010000019.1:0-1128 GCF_042678225.1 Flavobacterium artemisiae
AGTGTAATAGATAGTGGTATCCTGAGTAGGGCGGGGCACGTGAAACCCTGTCTGAATTCGGCGGGACCATCCGCTAAGGCTAAATACTCCTGAGAGACCGATAGTGAACCAGTACCGTGAGGGAAAGGTGAAAAGAACCGTGAATAACGGAGTGAAATAGATCCTGAAACCATACGCCTACAAGCGGTCGGAGCCCTTTTGTGGGGTGACGGCGTGCCTTTTGCATAATGAGCCTACGAGTTAACGCTGCTGGCAAGGATAAGTACTTCAGGTATGGATCCGCAGCGAAAGCGAGTCTGAATAGGGCGCTTTAGTCAGTAGTGTTAGACGCGAAACCGTGTGATCTACCCATGGGCAGGTTGAAGCTGTGGTAACACACAGTGGAGGACCGAACCGGTTGACGTTGAAAAGTCTTCGGATGACCTGTGGGTAGGGGTGAAAGGCCAATCAAACTCGGAAATAGCTCGTACTCCCCGAAATGCATTTAGGTGCAGCGTTATTTTAGTTATACAGAGGTAGAGCTACTGATTGGATGCGGGGGCTTCACCGCCTACCAATTCCTGACAAACTCCGAATGCTGTATAATGATTGATAACAGTGAGGGCTTGGGTGCTAAGGTCCAAGTCCGAGAGGGAAAGAACCCAGACCATCAGCTAAGGTCCCCAAATATATGTTAAGTTGAAAGAACGAGGTTTGTCTGCCCAGACAGCTAGGATGTTGGCTTGGAAGCAGCCATTCATTTAAAGAGTGCGTAACAGCTCACTAGTCGAGCGGACGAGCATGGATAATAATCGGGCATAAACATATTACCGAAGCTATGGATTTACAATTTATTGTAAGTGGTAGGGGAGCATTCTGACAGGGTTGAAGGTGTGTCGTAAGGCATGCTGGACTGGTCAGAAAAGAAAATGTAGGCATAAGTAACGATAATGCGGGCGAGAAACCCGCACACCGAAAAACTAAGGTTTCCACAGCTATGCTAATCAGCTGTGGGTTAGTCTGGACCTAAGGCGAACCCGAAAGGGACAGTCGATGGCCAACGGGTTAATATTCCCGTACTGCTTATTGCTGTGATGGGGTGACGGAGTGATGAAAGCGCCGCGAACTGACGGAATAGTTCGTTAAAGT
>NZ_JBHUDZ010000020.1:0-1319 GCF_042678225.1 Flavobacterium artemisiae
CCAGCGTTAAACGCTCCTACGGATATGGATATCGCAGGAACACCGATTTATTGTGCTCCAGCGGCAAATACAACAAGTACAGTTACAATCAGTAATGTACAGAATGGAGTTGGTTCGCTTCAATACGAGATTCTATCTCCTATTACAAGACCAAAACAACCTGCTGCATCATTTGCGGGATTAAGTCCAGATACTTATTTATTCCAAGTAACAGACGCTAACGGATGTACTTATCAGGAGTCATATACAGTTTTACCTGTAACAAACATTACAATTGCAGGTCAATTGGTTAATAATGTTGATTGTATCGGAAATGCAAACGGAGCAGTACGCTTTACAGTTGCAAACTTCGGAACAGGTTATACAGCTGCATTAACAGCAGGTATAGGAACATTAACGCAGACAGGAAATACAGTTAATGTTACTGGATTAGTTCCAGGAAATTATACTGTAACGGTTACAGATACAACAACAGGCTGTACAGCGTTTGCTACAGTTACAGTTACACAGCCTACAGCATTGGCACTTAATTTGGTGAGCAATGTTAACGCAAATTGTAACTTTGGAGCAAGAGTTACAGTTGCAGCTGCAGGCGGAACACCAAACTACAGATATCAGTTTGTGGCAGATGGAGTTACACCAAATCCAGCAGGCTATAATATTTTTGCTAGTGCAGTTTTAAATCCAGCTACGCCAAATTGGGATGCTTATGTAATTGACGCTAATAATTGTGTAACTAAACTAGATATTGCAGTTGGTTCAGATGCACCGCCTACAATTACTCCATCAGCAACACCATACTGCTACACTGGAGGTCCGGTAAATATTACAATTACTGGAACGTATGTTGGTACACCAATGTTCAGTATCGGAAACCAATATCAGTCAAGTCCAGACTTTGTATTGAATGCGCCAGGAGACTACACATTCTATATTAAAGACGGAAACGGATGTATTGTATCGACTAATTATACATTGAATCAGGAATTGTTGTTGCAAGCTACTTTGACACAAGATCTAACTTGTACAGGAGCAGCAGTAATTACTTTACTTGCGACTCAAGGAACTCTTACATACAATAATTTTGAGGTTGATTTTGAAGGAGGAGGATATTTCCCAGCAACATCGCCTTATAATGCGACTGCTCCTGGAACATACACTTTCAGAGTATCAGACAGCCAGGGATGTCAGGCGGTTTCTATGCCAGTTGTAGTTACGCCTACGACAACTCCAACAGCTACATTTACACAATCAAATGTTAGATGTATAGGAGGAATCGACGGAAGCATTATCATTACTGCTGCAAACGGTATACTACC
>NZ_JBHUDZ010000021.1:0-643 GCF_042678225.1 Flavobacterium artemisiae
TAGCTCCTGTTGACCATAAATAAGTATATCCAGGAGTTCCTCCACTTGGAGTAACTGTAGCTGTTCCGTTAGCTCCTCCAAAACAAGAAACTGATGTTGTACTCACTATTCCGTCAAGGACAGCAGGTGATCCCACTACAATACCTGTAATTGTTCTTGTACACGCATTTGCATCTGTAATAGTTACACTATAAGTTCCTGCTGCTAATCCGGTAGCAGTTGCTGCTGTACCTCCAGACGGTGACCAAGAATACGTATATCCAGGAGTTCCTCCTGAAGCCACAACAGTAGCAGTACCGTTAGATCCTCCAAAACAAGAAACTGAAGTTGTTGTAACTGTTCCATCAACAATTGCTGCAGATTGTCCTACTACAATACCAGTGATTGTTCTTTGACAAGCGTTAGCATCTGTAATAGTTACACTATAAGTACCAGCTGCTAAACCTGTAGCTGTAGCGGCTGTACCTCCAGACGGTGCCCATGAATACGTATATCCAGGTGTTCCTCCACTTGGAGTAACTGTAGCTGTTCCATTTGCTCCTCCAAAACATGATACCGCCGTTGTAGATGCAGTTCCGTTAAGAGCGGCGGCTGGTTGTCCAACCACAATCCCTGTAATTGTTCTTGTACAGGCATTTGCATC
>NZ_JBHUDZ010000022.1:0-60118 GCF_042678225.1 Flavobacterium artemisiae
GACTGCCGCATTAGGATTTACCGTAATGCTGCCGCTCAGGCTTGCGCTTGAACAGCCTCCTGTTGTGGTCACCGTATAGTTGAATGTTCCAGAAACTGTCGGCGTTCCGCTGATGGTGAACACGCCGTCTGCAAAACTTCCTGTAACACCCGCAGGCAGTGCGCCTGCTGTAAGTGCCGCTCCTGTTGCCCCAGATGAAGGCGTGTACACAATGCTTGTCAATGGCGTATTGATGCACAATGTCTGGCTTGCTGTTGCCGCTGCAGAACTCAGAGCGATTGCCGCATCAGGATTTACCGTAATGCTACCGCTCAAATTCGCGCTAGAACAGCCTCCTGTTGTCGTCACCGTATAGTTGAATGTTCCGGAAGCTGTCGGAGTTCCGCTGATGGTGAACACGCCGTCTGCAAAACTTCCCGTAACACCCGCAGGCAGTGAGCCTGCTGTAAGCGCCGCTCCTGTTGCCCCAGATGCTGGAGTGTACACAATGCTTGTTAATGGTGTATTGATACACAATGTCTGGCTTGCTGTTGCCGCTGCAGAACTCAGAGCGATTGCCGCATCAGGATTTACCGTAATGCTGCCACTCAAATTCGCGCTAGAACAGCCTCCTGTTGTCGTCACCGTATAGTTGAATGTTCCAGAAGCTGTCGGTGTTCCGGTGATAATGAAGACACCGCCTGCAAAACTTCCCGTAACACCCGCAGGCAGTGCGCCTGCTGTAAACGCCGCTCCTGTTGCCCCAGATGCTGGAGTGTAGACAATATCTGTTAATGGTGTATTGATGCACAATGTCTGGCTTGCTGTTGCCGCTGCAGAACTCAGAGCGATTGCCGCATCAGGATTTACCGTAATGCTGCCGCTCAGGCTTGCGCTTGAACAGCCTCCTGTTGTCGTAACCGTATAGTTGAATGTTCCAGAAGCTGTCGGCGTTCCGCTGATGGTGAACACGCCGTCTGCAAAACTTCTTGTAACACCCGCAGGCAGTGCGCCTGCTGTAAGCGCCGCTCCTGTTGCCCCAGATGCTGGAGTGTAGACAATATCTGTTAATGGTGTATTGATGCACAATGTCTGGCTTGCTGTTGCCGCTGCAGAACTCAGAGCGATCGCCGCATCAGGGTTTACCGTAATGCTGCCGCTCAGGCTTGCGCTTGAACAGCCTCCTGTTGTCGTCACCGTATAGTTGAATGTTCCGGAAGCTGTCGGAGTTCCGCTGATGGTGAACACGCCGTCTGCAAAACTTCCCGTAACACCCGCAGGCAGTGCGCCTGCTGTAAGTGCCGCTCCTGTTGCTCCAGATAAAGGCGTGTACACAATGCCCGTAAGAGGAGTGCTGATGCACAATGTCTGGCTTGCTGTCTCAACTGCAGAACTCAGAGCGATTGCCGCATCAGGGTTTACCGTAATGCTGCCGCTCAGGCTTGCGCTTGAACAGCCTCCTGTTGTCGTCACCGTATAGTTGAATGTTCCGGAAGCTGTCGGAGTTCCGCTGATGGTGAACACGCCGTCTGCAAAACTTCCCGTAACACCCGCAGGCAGTGCGCCTGCTGTAAGTGCCGCTCCTGTTGCTCCAGATGAAGGCGTGTACACAATGCCCGTAAGAGGAGTGCTGATGCACAATGTCTGGCTTGCTGTCTCAACTGCAGAACTCAGAGCGATTGCCGCATTAGGGTTTACCGTTACTGTTGCTATCCCACTTTGAGTTTGTTCACAAGCAGTAGTGCTGCCATCCTTAACGCTCACTAAAGTATAGCTGAAAGTTCCCGCTACTGTTGTTGGAACCGCGATTGTTGCTGTTTCAGAAGTAAGGTCAGTACTAGAGGATGAGACTGTCTGCGTTGCGCCTTTATCATCTGCATAAGTAAAAGTATATGGCGTTTTTCCATTTGCTCCCGTAAATGTTACCTGAGGTGCAGTTCCATTTAGGCAGACTGCTGTCGTTCCTGAAATTGTAGCCGTTGGCAATGCATTTACAGTAACTGTAGCAAAACCTGTTTGGTTTTGTGCACACGATGATAAACTACTATCTTGGACGCTCACTAAATCATATCTAAAAATACCTGCTGTACCTGTATCAATCGAAATACTTGTACTTTCTTCTGTTCCGTTTGTTTGTTTTGTTAAATTATTTCCGTTATTAATTTTGTACGTAAACGTATATGGAGGTGTTCCCCCCGCACCCGTGAAGGTCACTTCCGGCTGCGGAGCATTCTGGCAGACTGCTGCTGTTCCTGTAACCGATGCCATAGGAAGGGCATTGACCGTAATTATTGCTGTTCCTGTCTGAGCATTTGCACAGCTGTTTGCATCGCTTACGCTTACAAGCGTATAATCAAAGCTTCCCGCAGCGCCTGTCGGAACGGAAACAGTAGCCGAATCTCCCGATAGGGTCGTTGCGATCTGGTCTACTCCCCCGTTTATCCTATAGGTGAAGGTGTAGGGCGCCGTTCCTCCTGCCCCTGTGAAGGTCACTTCCGGCTGCGGAGCATTCTGGCAGACTGCTACTGTTCCTGCAATTCCAATAGTTGCTGTTGGCAATGGATTAAATGCTACCACAACTGGCATGATTGTACTGCATCCATTAGCATCTGTACCCTTTATATAATAGGTTCCTGAGGTTGATATGGTACTGGGCGAATTTAAAGGATCTGTTCCTTCTGGATTTGTGAAATAGGTAAACGTTAAATTTGGCGTACTTCCTGCTGTAACATTAGCTGCTGTAATATCTACCGATACTCCTAAACATACCGCTGGCGGATTTGTAATTTGAATTACAGGATTTGCGTTGACCGTTACTATAACCACTTTAGCTGGAGGAGGAATTGAGCAGACTCCATCTGCAGAAACGGTAACGTAATATGTAGTTGTTACGGTTGGGCTAACGGATGCTGTTGCTATATTACTGATAGAAGTTTCTAAATCAGGATCGGTATACCAAACAAACTGCGGATTTACAAGCGGGCTTGTCGCGGTTAATACAGCAGTTTCTCCCGCACATATGGTCTGATCTGATGTAGTAATATCGGTAAGCTGCGCTACGGGATTAACCGTAACGGTTACCGCTTTACGGTTCCCTGCTTCATTTACACAAAGATCTGTTCCTTCTACACCAATATAATAGGTAGTTGTAGTTGTCGGACTGACAGTAAGATGATCGTCTGTTCCTAATATCGAGGCCGACCCCAAATTACTATCGTACCAAGTAAAAATAGGATTTGATATTGAAGGCGCAAAAGCTTCTAAAAGTATATTATTTTCATTCGGACAAATCGTTCTTCCTTCTGCAATGATCTGAGAAACATCTGCACGCGGACTCATCACCACTGTAAAATTTGTCGTTTTATCTGTTCCGCAACCACTTGCTACGGCTGTAATAACAGCTGTTCCATTAAATGCTGTATTCCATTCAACTCTTTCAGGTATACCGCCTGCTCCCATTGTTCCCGCTTCTGGAGGAGAAATATGATAGCTTATTGATGAAGCATTGGGTGCCAATGCCGCATAATCAGAAAATTGCGGCGATACAGACTGACATAACAAACCAGCACTCGAAGCATTAAAAACGGGAACGCCTACTTCTGCGAGCGGATTTACAGTTACCATAGTAGAGCCATTTATAACACATCCAGCTGTAGAATTAATGCTAACTTTATATTCACCGCTATTTGCTGCAGTAAGATTTGGAATATTTAAGGTGTTACCGGTCACGGTAGAATTGTTTGGCAATGTCCAAACGATACTCGAAACTGGTCCAACTGCTACGGTCGAAAAATGAAGTGAAGCACCGCTGCAATAGGTATTATCACCAAAAATAACATCGGTAAGCTGCGCCAAAGTTGCCAGCGTAAAATACTGGTTTACTTCATAACAGCTTGTTTTTGCTTTCACAACATAAACTCCTGGCGTTAATCCGGTAAATACTGTACTAGTCTGACCCGTTGCTGGAAAAGCCGCATCGGTATCCTTTTTTATATAATACGTAACTGTTCCTACGGCATTATTCACTTTTACTGTCAGGCTCCCAGTTGAATTGCCTGGACAGATAACACCTCCCGACTGCGTAAGATCAAAAGCAGGAAAATTGGGCTGCACGGTTAGCGGTACAACGGCGGTATTTTCAAAAACTTCAGAGGGCAGTAACAATCGAGAATCATTTTTTCTACTTAAAGCTATTTGATAATCTCCTGACAAATCTGCGGCAAATGTGAAAGGAATTACAGCACTGCCTTTAAGAATAAAACTGGCGTCTGTTGATATAAAAGTAGTTGCCCCAGCAGGAGCACTTAATAACCTCGGATAAGAATACTCATTTCCATATACGGTATACAAAACTCCAGAAGTATCAAGCTGATTTCCAACTGCCGTAACTTTAATTTCCCCTTTTTTAACATAACGGTCACAAATTGTAGTACTCGGTACAGAGGTAACATTTTGTAATGCTACACTAACGATATAACTTCCGAGTACTATGTCGTAATCTGCTGTAAAACATTGTGAATCCCGTATCCTAATTTTATAAGTTCCAGGAGTCAGATTATTTCCCAATCCAATAAAATTACTTGATGCTGTAGGTGTTACGGTTAGGTTAATAGGTGATGGTCCGCTGACCGATTCAATGTATACAGGTGCAACAAGGCCAAGAGTCGTTGTAATACCACTTACGACAAGAGCCGATTTGCCAATGTATTTACTACTTAAACCATCTGTAAAAGTAATTTTATCTTTATTCGATTTAGGAGTATAATAAGCAGGGTCAATATAAAAATTATTGGGATCTGTTTGTCTTGGGGACTCGGTTATTGGTGAACTTGTTGAATTTACAAACACGTATGTAGGCAGCAAAGCTCCTGTTCCGTCTTTTGCTACAAGGGTGTATCTTTTGCCTATATCGAGTTTAAATTTAAAATTTTGAGGAAGCACATAATGCTGTGTATTTGATGTTCCGTTTTCGGTAACATCTAATGTTATAGGCTGACAACCTCCAGATTGAAAGGTGCTAGTCCAGACCTCAACCTGAGTTGGTGGTGTACAGGCTTCTGGTGTCGAATCATCATAAATAGTGAAACCTACATGTACAAAGGGTGTTATTTTAAATTGATTATATTGCGCTAAATCGAGCTGAGTAGTTTTTGTAATCCCACAAATGGTCACAGAAAGCTTGATTAATCCCCATTTACTCCTGTCATTTGGCAATGGATAATAAGTAGTAGGAGACGAAATCTGTGTCGCTGTTATGTTATCATAAACATCAAAACCTCCCGAAGCATTTTGAATTTCGATTTTATACATTTCGTTTCGGCCGTTAGGAAACGATGGCCCACCTGTTTGTGTTGTAATGTCGGAGATTGTTGCATTAAGTACGTAGGCAAGATTTTTTACCGAGGCTGATGCAATTCCGGAACAAACATCTCCTGGAGTATTATATATTACATTAAAAGAAGTGGTTGATGGCTGCGGGTTTACTGGTGCTAAAGTAAAATCAGTATAGGGTACGTTGGGCTGTACAGTTACAGTATTGGGAGCATATACTACTGTGCCGCAAGCATCTGTAGTTCTTATAGTATAAACGCCCTGAGGAACACCATCAAACGTTGCTGATGTTCCGGAACCTGATGTTTGTTTTTGCTGTATTACAGTATTCCCTGAATCTAACAATTCGGCAGTATAAGGCTTATTTCCTCCTGTCATCGTAACAATCACCCTGCCAAGAGGATCACCCGATGAAGGACAATACGTTAAACGATTAGAATAATAACTCGGGATAGATGGCGAAGTAGTATTGTACTGATTTGCTATAGAAATAGTATTGGAAGAAGGAACAAAAACGGCTCCATTGTAATAACCATAATAATAATTACCCGGTGGTAAAAAAGAAAAAACCGGAGACGTACTGCTTATGACATCTGTAGCTATATATGGAGATTTTGCTATGCCATAAATAATAGGAGTTGGCAGACCTGTTGCTGTAATTTCTATTTTACCATTTGCAGCACAAGTTGAGGGGGTCGCTACAGCGGTAACGGTTTGGGAATAGATACTCCATAAAGGCAAAAGAAGTAACAATATCAATAAAGTAATTTTTGTTTTCATAAAATCGTTTTTCATTAAACAATAGTTACGAATTGCCCAGTTTTCTTTAGAAGATTTCACTATATGTGTTTTTAGATTTTTTTGTTCTTAAAAATGCGGTGCAAATTTCAGTCACAATAGAATCTTAAAATGCCTCTGGAAGCCTGTAAAATGATAATCTAAGGCATATTTAAAGCAACTTTTAATCTTTAAGAGTTGTTTTTATTAGTTGATTGTGGATTATTACAATTGTCAAATTCTCAAAAAATTGTTCAGTACATTTGGCAAAAGGCAGATAGCAGTAAAGAGATGAAGAAGGAAATAATAATGAATGAAAGAAAAATAATCTGCTCGTTATAAATAATTAAATACAAATATACTGATTTTCAAATACTTAAAATTAAAAATTAATATTTTTATTAGAAGATATGCCTTTTTACAGGGCAAAAGTTAAGGTGCTTTAAACAGAAATTACCATAATAATGTTTGGCTTCTTTTTGGTTTGTGCGTTTAAAAATCAAAATGACAAAAGCAGCCCGCTAAAAAATAGTAATAAAAAGTTCCTTTTACTCATGACTCAAAAGTTTTAGATTCTGTTATTTAAAAAGTCTGCACCCTGAAAGAAGATGGTTATATGGGAAAACTATTCTACAAGGCTTTTCATCAAAATTATATAATAGCACTCAGCTATTCTTTTTAAAGATGTTGCAGATTATAAAAATGAAACATGTTTGTTTGACCTTTAAATCCGAACCTGATCATAAACACGTTGCAAATTATAATATGCAACCGAAACAAAATAAATGAAGTCTCTCGATTAATTAACTAGATTGCTCGTAGTTTCTCAAGAACTGAAAAATTTAATTTTGGAGTTGATACAGCTGCTGGTATATCAATTTCAAAAATTAGTATCTTGGAGTCTTTTAAATAAAAATTAAATGAATATAAAGTTAAAATGTTTACTCTTATTATGTATTCCGTTATTCTCTTCATGTTTGAATGCCGATTGTGAACAAGTATCTGAAATTTATAGAGAAAAAGAATGTTTGCTGATTGTAAAAGAAGTTCCTCATAAATACGGTGTTTATTTTAAAATAAAAGGCACAAGTTTAAAAACTGGAAAAGATACATTGTATGATGAAGAAAATAGATGGTTTAGTCTTTACCTTAAAAACATTAAAAAAGGTGATACAATTATTAAAAAGAAAGGAGAGCTAGTCTTTAGTATTCATAAAAAAGATACCGTTTTCAACTTTAATTGGGAATGCCACGGAAAAATTTATAAATAAAAAATTAGGAGAAGAAAAAGATAATTTCATAGATGTTTTTTTAACCAATATCGCTCAGATATATAGACAAGATTAGCGCGGAAATTTTTCCGTGCCCGCAAAGTGAATCGAGAGTAATGACTAATCCTCAGGGAGCGAGAAGATACATTATCTCAATTTAGCGGACGTTTAAACAAAATATATTCGGACGTTTAAACAAAACAGCAGCTTTTCATACCTTTTAACTTTGTCCATTATAATAATTAAAAATTAAAAAGAATGGAACAGAATAATTATCAGGGCATTTTACAAAAATCAATCAACTCTGGATTTAATAAAAATTCCACAGCTGCTGAAGTAATAAAAGGAATTGATCTGAATGGAAAAACGGCTATTGTAACTGGAGGAAATACCGGCATAGGTCTTGAAACTGTCAAAACACTTTCGACTGCAGGAGCCTCTGTAATTGTACCTGCAAGAGATATAGCTAAGGCAGAGAGAAATCTACGGGGCATTTCAAATGTGACTATTGAAGAAATGGATTTAATGAGCCCCGACTCTATCAGCAGTTTTACTCAAAAGTATCTTGATTCAGGAAGAACGCTTGATCTTCTTATAAACAATGCCGGTATTATGTGGGTGCCGCTTCGCAGGGACAGCCGAGGTTATGAATCACAGCTGGCTACTAATTATCTGGCTTTGTTTCAGCTGACTGCTCAACTATGGCCCGAATTAAAGAAAGACGGTGGTGCAAGAGTCATCAATGTATCTTCTGGAGGACATCAGTTTTCTGATTTTAATTTTGAGGATCCCAATTTCTTAACCCGAGAATATGAAACACTTCAAGCATACGGACAATCCAAAACAGCTGTTAATCTTTTTTCGTTAGAATTAGACAATCGCGCAAAATCGTATAATGTACGCAGTTATTCCCTATGTCCAGGGGCTGTTGGAGGAACGGAATTAGGAAGAGAAGCACCTCTTGATTTATTTCATAAACTTGGTTTTAGCGATGCAGAAGGCAATATACTGCCGGAAGTTAAAGCGTCCTTAAAAAGCGTTGAACAGGGTGCTGCCACAACAGTTTGGGCCGCTACAAGTCCATTGCTAAATTCTATTGGCGGGGTGTACTGCGAGCATGCAGATATAGCTGAGCTGCGTTCTGATGTATCTGTTATCGGCGGCGTTAAGCCTTATTCCCTAGATCAGAATAGTGCCGAAAGATTGTGGAAATTAAGCGAAGAGTTCACGGGAATAAAATTTGATATTGCTTAGATTTTGTATCTTTATGCCACATCAGTACTATGGATTATCAGGTAAATTATATAAACCCAGAGATTAAACTTTCCCTTTACAACGGTAAATTGTTTAAGACCGAAGCGGCATTTGATGACCATTTGCTGGTGTGGCTGATTTCAGGCGAAACCAAAATTATTCAGGCCGATGAGACTTTTATATTTGAAGCTGGGAGCACATTCTTAATTCCCAGAAATCAGCTAGCCGCCATAATCAACAGACCAAAAGACGGATTGCCGCATAAAGCTGTTGCAATGCATTTGAAGTCCGAAAGATTACGTGAAATTTACGGCCATGAAAATCCAAGATCCAAAACAGTACAGTCAAGAATATTCAGTTTTCATAAACATCCTCTTTTAGAAAGCTGTCTGGCTTCGCTTATTCCTTACTTTGAGATGCAGGAGAATTTCCCTGAACACATCGCTTCATTAAAAATCAATGAAGCAGTTTTCATCCTTAAAACAATTGAAAGAGATATAGACTGCATTCTAGCCGACTTTGAAGAGCCAGGGAAAATTGATTTATTGGCTTTTATGGAAAAAAACTTTATGTTCAACCTGCCTTTAGAAAAGTTTGGTTATCTAACAGGCCGCAGTCTTACCACTTTCAAACGTGATTTTTTCAAAGTTTTCAGTTCTACGCCACAAAGATGGCTTACAAAAAAGCGACTTGAAGCAGCGCATTATCTCCTTTCTCAAAAAAATAAAAAACCAGTAGATGTATTTTATGAAACTGGTTTTGAAAATTTTTCACATTTTTCTTTTGCATTTAAAAAACATTATGGTTACCCGCCAAGCCGACTTAACTCCCAAGATGTTTGATGTTTTTTTGTTAATATTACGTTAACACGACTCATTTTATATGTTATAATTTTGCCAAAAACTTTAAACTTATAACACCAAAATGAAAAAAATTCTATTTGTTTTATTTATTTTTCTAACAGCATTGGGACATGCACAGGTAACTGGTTCGGCTATGTCAGGTATTGTTAGATCAACTAAAGGAGAAGCACTTCCCGGAGCTACTGTAGAAATTATTCACAAACCTACTGGTACAAAGTACTTTTCTACTTCTGATTATGACGGAGGTTATTCTGCACAGGGTTTAAGACCCGGCGGACCGTATACTGTTAAAGTAAGTTACGTAGGATATAAGACTTCTGAAATAACGGACATTAACGTTGGATTAGGAAGTAACTTAACTGTTAACATTAAAATTGAAGAAGAATCAAATGCCCTTCAAGAAGTTGTGGTTTCTACAAAATCAAAAGGAAACTTCAACAAAGGCCGAACTGGAGCATCACAGCAGTTTTCAAACAGAGAAATTACAGCTGTTCCAGTATTAGGATCAAGATCTGTAAACTCTGTAACAAAATATAATGCAAATGCTGGTGCCAATGGTACATTTGGAGGACAGGATTCAAGATTAAACAACTTTACAATTGACGGTTCTGTTTTTAATAACGGTTTTGGTCTAGGTTCTGAGTCACAAGCTGGAGGAAGAACTGGATCTACAGCAATTTCTTTAGATGCTATTGAGCAGCTGCAGGTAAACATTGCTCCTTTTGATATTCGTCAATCTGGCTTTTTAGGTTCAGGTATTAATGCTGTAACTAGAAGTGGTACAAATGAAATTGAAGGTTCTGTTTACCATTCTTTCAGAAATAACAAAAAGAGTTTTATTGGGACTCATCCTGGTAAAGATGTAACAATTAAACCTGGAACATTCGACGAGAAAATTTGGGGAGCACGTGTGGGCGCGCCAATTATCAAAAACAAATTATTCTTTTTTGGTAACTTCGAAACTATCGAAAATGTAAGCCCGGCTACTACTTGGACATCTACTGGTTCTCCATCTGGAGGTTCGCAAATTTCTAATCCGACTTATACTGAAATGCAGACACTTTCAAATTACATGAAAGACAAATTCGGATACGAAACAGGTCCATGGGAAAACTATGATGCTAATAAAACATCTAAAAAATTCTTAACTCGTATTGACTGGAATATTAACGATAATCATAAACTTACAGCTCGTTACGTATTTCATAATTCATCTTCTGACGAATTAACTTCAAATTCAAACTCGTTAGGTTTTGGTAACCGAAGAACAAGTGTTTTGGCAATGTCTTACAAAAACAGCGGTTATACCATTTTAGATAACACTAGATCTATCGTAGTAGAATTAAATAGTAAATTTGGAAACTCATGGTACAATAACTTCATTGCTGGTTATGACAAACAAATTGAAGATAGAGGTCTTCAAGGCGGTGGATTATTCCCAACAATTGATATCAAAAATGGAGCAAATACTTATATTTCTGTTGGTTTAGATCCGTTTACACAAGGTAATAAACTTAGCTACTCTACGCTCCACTTTACTGATAACTTAACTAAAACTATCGGAAAACATTCTATTATTTTAGGAGCTAACTTTGAATATTTCAAATCAAGCAACTTGTTTTTCTCTGGTTCAAACGGAGTTTATGTATTCAACTCTTTAGCAGATTTTTACGCTGCTGCTGATGAATCTGCTGCAAACGGTGGTGCGCCATCTTCGGCTACAACTACTTCTCCAGCACGTTTTCAATACAGATATTCTGCATTACCTGGAGGTGAAGAGCCAATGCAGATTTTAAAATCTAATAAACTTGATTTATATGCTCAAGATGAGATCAAATTAAGCGATAACTTTAAATTAAGCGTTGGTCTTAGAGCTTCAAGAGTTTGGTTTGCTGATACAGCATTAGAAAACCCTACAGTAACTGCAATGACTTTTGCAAATGGAGAAAAATTCAATACAGGAGAGATGCCTGATGCACAATATTTATTTGAACCTAGACTTGGTTTCAATTTAGATTTAAACGGAGATGCTTCTACATTACTACGCGGAGGTTCTGGAATTTTCACAGGAAGAGCTCCATCAGTTTACCTTTCAAATCAAATTGGAAACAATGGTGTTCTTACAGGATTTGTTGATGTCAGCGGTGCTGCTTTAGCTGCAGGAGGATACGGTTTTACCCCTAGACCTGCAGATTATTTTACACCGGCAACTCCAACCTTGCCTACAAGTTTTGATTTAGCTTTTACAGATAAAAAATTTAAATATCCTCAGGTTTGGAAAACAACAATGGCTGTTGATCAAAAACTTCCTTTTGGTTTCGTAGGTACTGTTGAAGGAATCATCCAGAAAAACATTAATGCTATCAATTATTATAATGCTAATTTTGATGCACCTGTAGGAACTTTTGGAGGTCCTGACAACAGACCAAGATATTCTCGAAATGACGCAGGAACAAGAGTAAATGATAATGTTTCTAATGGAATTGTATTAACAAACTCTGACAAAGGATACTTCTACTCTACTACTTTCAAATTAGAATACCCATATCAAAATGGTCTTTGGGGATCGATTGCTTATACCCATTCTGAAGCTACAGATTTAATTTCTCCAGGATCAATTGCATCTGGTTCATGGACTGGTGCAAGATCTATTAACGGAAACAATGACTTAGCTGTTTCGGCTTCAAATAACAATACGCCACATAGAATCGTTGGGGTTATTGGTTATAGAATTGAATATGGTAAAGGTTTAGGCGGTGCTACTTCTATCAACTTAGGTTATATTGGAGAACAAGCAAACCCATTTACATATGCTTACGGAGGAGACATGAACGGAGACAGAGTTAACGGAAATGATCTTATCTACGTACCAAACAGTGCATCTGAAATTCGTTTTGCTCCATTATCAGTTACTAATGTTGTAAATGGTGCAAATGTTGTAACAACTTATTCTGAGGCACAACAGCAAGCAGCATTTGATGCTTACATTAATCAAGACAAATACCTTCGTACAAGAAGAGGTCAGTATGCTGAAAGAAATGGAGCTATTCTTCCAATGCTTCACAGATTAGATCTTTCTGTTACTCAGGATATCTATATTAAGATTAAAGGTAAAAAGAATTCTTTCCAAGTAAGAGCAGATATTCTAAACTTTACAAACATGATTAATAAAGATTGGGGAGTTACACAAAGAGCAACTAATGCAAACGTTCTATCTTACAACTCAACAGCTGCAGGAAATGTACCAGTGTATCAGTTAGCTACACAAACAGATACAAACGGAATTAGAACATTAATAAAAGATACATTCCAAAAAAACACATCAACGTTTGATGTATGGCAGGCACAATTTACCCTTAGATATACATTTGGTAATTAAAAAATTGTTTTTTTACCCCGTTAATTGTTTTTAAAAAAAAGCCCTCTCATTTACTTGAGAGGGCTTTTCTATACTAAACAGATTTGACGTGCTATCATAATGAATTTCAAATTTTGGAATTATTAACTTAAAACCTATTTGATTTGACCTGATCAATCCATTGGAGTTATAATTTGATAATTACCGCTAAGATGCATCAGACTAAAAAGATACATTAATCCATCATAATAGGGATCAAAATAACCATCTTTATACGGTTCTAATTTGGCGTTCCAGACAGCATGAACAAAATCCATACTTCCTTTTTTTGAATTTATTAATGAAGTTGCAGCAGCTGTTGATACCAATCCGATGGAATGTCTGAGTTTTTTTACCGGACCTGCCTGAAGTATAAAATCTGGAGTAGAACCATCGAGATTATATTGATCTACATAAGTATCCATTCCTTTTGATCGCAGAAAGTTTTGAAATCTTTCGGCATATTCTTGCTGCCATTTTTTATCTTTTCCGTACCAAGTATAATCCATTGCAATATTCATTGGGACACGCCATGAATCGTAGCGAAATGCCGCCGGCATCCAAGATGTTGAATGTGGTTCTCCGTTAAATTCGGTATAATCTGCTGTTAAACCTGTTACCGGATGGCAGGCTTTGTGCAGAAAATTACGAGAAACTTCTGCACATTCTTTATAAAACTTTTCGTGGCCGTCTTTGGCATAAACTGCCCATATTTCATAAAATGCAGGAACATGATAAGACGGATCGGTCCAATTATAACCGCCGGCTTCAGGAACAAAAGTTATTTGTTTGTGTTCAGTATTGATGATATTGAATACGTTATCGGTACCGTCTTTTTTCCACATAGCATCTAATATTCTTCTAGCTTCTTTATAATAATCTATTCCCGTATCATTACCCCATTTATTTGAAGCAAAAAGCAGACTTGTAATATAATACAGTTCTCCATCTGAAGCTGAACCCTGCGAGTTCTGTTTTTTTGTATGCGGATTTACACTCCATGCAAAATAAGCTTCACGAGGGCCGTTCTGATGCTGCATATACTTTACTGACCATCTCCAGAGACGGTCAAAAGCATCTTTTTTGTTGAGCTGCACGGCAATCATCATTCCGTAAGACATTCCTTCTGTACGAGCGTCATTATTTTTAATATCAGAAACATATCCTAATGAATCCCCTTCTATAAAATATACACGGTTTGGTCCTTCAAAAATATCGTAATAAGCTTTAGCCATTTTTTTATCTATTTCTGACTGACTGTAACCTGCTTCTTTAAAAAGATTACGGCAATAAGGTCTTTTTATATTTGATTTGTCTATTTTATTTTTAGTTTGCCCTATCGCCAAAATTGGAATAAGAAATAGATACATCATGATCAAAACTGGGACAGAGTTCCTGTTTTGCGTTTTAAAAATGCTTTTTGCAGTCATGAGTTTTATTTTTTTATAATGAAAATTACTTGACTTTCTTAACTCCTTCAGTAGTCTGTACTATTTTTTTAATACTTCCATCTTTATTATAATACAGATAGTCTACACAAATGGCACGTCTGTAACTGCCTCCAGTTGGCAGACTTCCGTTATGATAAAAAAAGTATGATTTGCCTTTGTAATCAATAATGCCCGGATGTGTTGTAAAACTGTTTGGTACATTTTCCTGAATTATTCCTCGATAATCCCACGGTCCTGTTGGACTTTTAGAGGTACAATATTCTATCATTTCAGGCTTCGTGCCTTCACTCGCATAAACTAAATAATACAACCCTTTTCTTTTGTACAGCCAAGGACCTTCTATATAATTTTTAAGCTCTACGACTGTTATAGAACTATCCAATTCTATCATGTTTTCTTTAAGTTTTACCCATTTACAGCTGCCATTTCCCCAGTACATATAGGCTTGTCCATCGTCATCAACAAATACAGTCGGATCTATGTCATCCCAAGAATGTTTCTTGTCTGTTGTCATTTCGTTAGTAATCAATGCCTTGCCAATTGCATCTTTAAAAGGTCCTGTAGGATTATCTGAAACTGCTACTCCTATTGCCGCCCCTCCTTCGCTTACATTATCCTTTTTATGAAATGTAGAAACAAACCAATAAAATTTCCCATTTCTCTCCACACACTGCGCAGCATAAGCATCTCCATTGGCCCAAGAAAATATACTTGGCGAAAGTACCGCTCCATGATCTTTCCATGTTTTCATATCTATAGTAGAAAACACATGCCAGTCTGCCATTTTGTAATTGGTATCCTCAGTAGTTGCTGTATCGTGTCCAGTATACAAATAAAGTATGCCGTTATGTACAAGAGGTGCTGGATCGGCAGTAAAAATATCTTTGATTATAGGATTTTGAGCTTGTATCTTAACTGATAAACAAATCAACATCAATAAAATTCTAACTGTATTTTTCATTTTTATCTTTTTTGTTTAATTATTTCCAAATCGCTTTTATCACTCAACTTGAAATAGTCAAAATCGACAAAGCCTCCCGTGTTTTGTGTTGCATAATTGAACAAACCAAATCGGTAGCCCATAAAGTGTGGAAGCGTATACGGCATCTTTATAGGTTTTCCAATGCTTATCCATTTTTTTCCGTTTAGACTGTAATAAAACCTGCCAGTATCGGCTTTGTTTTTAAAATCACATTCTGCTTTAAAATATATTTTGTTTTGGTGTAAAGGCACACTTTCAATTTCTTTTGCATTTCCTTTTTCAGCATCAATCATTACGATTTTTTTCGTGCCGTTTTCAACTTTCACGGCAATAAAACCAAAGTCTTTCTGCAATAAAGAAAGTCCAGCCATATCGCCTTCTTTCATATTAGAAAGTTCCAGCATGGTACTTCCCAAACATTGCGGACCAAAAGTTCTTTGAGTTAATGTATTTTTAGACTGAACAAAACTGCTGTCTATTCGCGCGGTTTTCAATCTTAAATAACCTTTTCTTTCGCTCAAAGACCAAAGTGAATTATCTGGATTATGATTCCACTGCCAAACCAGCGGAAGATTATTCTCGCCATTTTTACGGTTAAAATCATCTGAATTTACAATTCCGGGAATAAGGCTTTTATTGACAGGTAGATCCAGATTTTCCGGCACTTTGCCATTTTCACCTAAAACCGGCCAGTCGTTTTGCCATTTTACAGGAACGAGATACGGAATACGCCCTACGCCCCCGGCATCTCTAAATAAATAGGAAAACCATTTTCCATCTGGTGTATCAATTAGGCCGCCTTGTGCAACGCCAAAATCCTGCAATCCTATTTTTCCTTCCCAAGGTCCAGAAATAGTATTGGCTTTGTGAATAATGACTGTGCGCATACCGTCTTTGGGCCAGCAGATAGTAAACAAATAGTATTTTCCCTTTACTTTAAAAAGCTGTGATCCTTCAGAGGGAAGCATAATATTATCTCCGGCTGGAGCGTTGGCATTTTCGATCAAAACTCTTTTCGTTTCTTCTTTAACTGCTGAAAGATCGCTTTGTAATTCTGTGATGTATATTTTGCCGCTTCCCCAGACCAAATAAATTTTTCCATCATCATCAAATAAAAGCGAATGATCATGATACGAATGGTTTAAAACAGTTCTTTTCCATGGTCCTTTTTCAATGTTTTTTGTAGAAAAAATATACGTTTTGCTCGTTGTTCCAGAAAAAGTGCTTACATAATAAATGCCGTTATGAAAACGCAGACTGCTTGCCCAAGAACCTCTTCCATAATCGTTTTTACCGTTATCAAGATTTAATTTATCATCATCATTTTCGAGTGTTTGATAGGCGTAATTAACCAGTTTCCAATTTATTAAATCATTTGATTTCATGATAGGAACACCAGGATTCATGTGCATCGTTGTACTGCTCATATAATATGTTTCCTGAACGCGGATTATCGATAAATCTGGAACATCAGCATAAATGACAGGATTATGCGCTGTGCCTATTTGAGCCATAACATTTATGATGCTAAAAATCAACATTAAAACGGTATATGAAAGATGTCTTCTTGTTTTCATAATCTTTTGTTTTAGGCTGTTCATAATTCTTCGCAACTCACGGCTGATAAATCTTGGGCTTCCACTCCCGTTTTTTAATACAGCAGCAAATTTTATTTTTCATTTTATTCCGTATGTTATTAATAAAAGACTTTACTCAGCAGTCATTTTACTTTCTGGAGCTCCCAAATAAGAAGGTTTTAATCCGCCGGTATCAATTAAAATTTTCTGCAGTACGATTCCAGGATCTAAAACACGAAAACGAAGTATATGTTTTCCTGTTTTTGAAATGGTATGTTTGGTAACAGAATGAATTATATGTTCTGCCTGCCATTTCCCTAATTCACCGCGATAATGTCCATTAAAATTTACTTGCTTCGGTTTTTCTCCGTCAAAAGAAATTTCGTAGCGAAGTCCTTTATTGCTGTTGAAATTAAGCGTTGGAGCCAAAAGAAGTTCTACCGTAAATTCTCCAGTAGAAGTAAAATTAATTTCATATTCTACAAAAATATTTTCATCGGTGGCTGGATAACTATTTTGTGGAAATGTTGTAATACCGCTGAGTGTTTTTCCGAAATCCGGAATCACTTCCCAATGTATTTTTTTTGAATCTGCTGCTTTAGAAAAATGCTGTGCTTCTATCGATATGAAACCGTCTTTTTCCTGAAAAACTTTAGGTTCAATAATTTCTTTTTCCGAAAGATACGTTACTTCTGGCAGTATATTTTTTGGAGTGTCATGCCAGGCTTTGTATCCTATACGCATTTGATCAATCATATGTGTCCATTTTCCGTCTGAAATTTCGTTATTGTATTTATTTTGAAGGATTGAATCACGCTCAAAATTCTTTTTTACCTCAACCGCATAATAATTAGCAAGGCTGTTTTTTTCTTCTGCCAATTTTTTATTTTTCGCTTGAGCGAAATACATTTCATAAAGATTACAGCACGCATCGATTGGATATAAAATCAACTGAAAATAAGCATCTTTGTACACTGCTGGAAGTTCATTATAAACACGGTACGCATCTAGCGCTAAGTTTTTGTAGTCATTCACAACGGTTTGAAATTCGTTGTAATTTTCTAAACTATACGTTTTGCCGTCAAGCATTTCGGGTGTAACACGGCGGTTGAATTTTGGATACGTATTTAACAATCTGGCAATTTCTGCAGCATGTTTTTCTCCAAACTGATCTGCTGCCCATCTCTGGGTAAATTCAAAAAGGTTTTGTGAATTGAAATGCTTCGGATTCCAAGCCATATCGAGGAAGAAACTGATCGGAAATTCCATTGGTTTTAAATCGCCGACATTTACAATCCAGATTTTATCGACTCCGTGTTCATAACTCAAATTCATCTGCTCCCAAACTCTTTGTATTGGACTTATATTAATCCATTTTGAATTTCTCGGACCGCCGACATAATCAAAATGATAATACATACCGTAACCGCCTTTGTGTAAAGGTTTGGTAAGATCCGGCAGTTTACGCACATTTCCCCAGTTGTCGTCGCAAAACAAAAGTATAACATCTTCTGGCACACGCATTCCCTGATCGTAATAATCCTGAGCTTCTTTGTACAAAGCCCAGACCTGTGGTGTTTTATTGGCACTTTTACCTGTTTCTTTTTCTATAATTCGGCGTTGTTCTTTTACAATATTTTCCAGCAGAATTATATTAATGCCTTCGCTCATCGCTTCATCACCATCACCGCGCATGGCTATCGTGACTATTTTTTCCCAATTTTTACTGCGCTGAATTCCGGTTGTCCAAAATTCATCTAAAACGGTTTTGTTTTTAGAATAATCCCAAATGTTCGGAAGGTTATTTTTTTGGATGTAACGTCTCCAGTCAGTTTGTGCCAAAGCCATAGGTTCATGATGTGAAGTTCCCATTACGATCCCCATTTCATCTGCCAGCGGACCGCTCGCTGCGTCATCATCATAAAAAGCATTTCCCCACATAGCAGGCCATATATAATTAGCTTTTAGTCGAAGCATTAATTCAAAAACTTTTTCGTAAAATTTACTGTTAAAGCCTCCAAATGTGGCTTTTGCCCAGCCGCTTAATGCAGGCGCTTCATCGTTAAGAAAAATTCCTCTGTATTTTACAGCAGGTTCGCCGTCTGTATAAATTCCTTTTACAAAATAAATATTCTCTTTCTGTTTTACCGGAACATCAGCCCAGTAATACCAAGGCGAAACACCAATTTGTTTTGATAATTCGTAAATTCCGTAAATCGTCCCGCGCTTATCACTTCCTGCAATTACGAGTGCTTCATCAACTCCTTTAAACGGATTTTTTACTTGTTGTATAATGAATTTTTCATTTTTGCCTTTGAGTTCTTTTCCGTCGATTTTCTTTTGTTTAACTAAATCATCAATAATAGAATTAGAACCAATCATTCCGATAATAATTAAGGGTGAAGCCATTTTTGGACTTTCATTAAAAACAGCGGGACGATGTCCGGTTACTTTTTCAAAATCTAATTGAAGATTATTTACGGCACGCAAAATTCCGGCGTCTAAGCCTGCATTTACAAAAAAGGAAAGAGATTGCGATTTCTCTTTTAAAACCATTACGTTATCCGTTTTTGTATTCGTTATAAAAGGTTGTGACGCTTTTGAAACATGAAACAAAAGGATAATGACTGTAAAAGAAATCAATTTGAAATAACTTTTCATTGCGGATATTTTATCAATTATCAAATTCTTAGTTCTTTATAGCAGCTGGTACGTTTGGATTTAAAACATCAAATCCTAAAGGCGCCTGAATGATAACGGGTTCGGTAATATTACTTACTTTATACCCCAATAAACTTAACATTTGATCGGCGTAGCGTTTTCCTAATTCTTTGTAACCTTCAGTATTAAAATGTAAAAAATCGGCAGCAACGGCACAGCCTTTTGAAGAAATAACATAGGCTGTTGGAATTGTTTTAGGAAGTACAGCAATAATTTTATTCATGCTCGCGCATTTTCCTTTTTGTTCTTCGTGAACGGTTTCGCCAGAAAGCAAAGGCACTTTTCTAGGATCTAAGTTGAGATCTTTCATCAAATTATCATATACAATTTTGACTTTTTTCGGCCAAAGTGTATCGCCTGTATTCGATTCTCCCTGATGCAGTAAAATTCCCTTTATTACTCCTGTTTTTTGTGCAATTTTTGCCATTTCAACCAACCTGGCGTACGGACTTCCGTTGTATTCTTTTATCATTCCCTTCATCCAGTCGGGTGCAGTGGCAGTGTAACTTTCGGTTTTTTCAGGATCAAAAAGTTCAATTTTACAGCCTCCTACTGCAACGTTTACAACACCTACTTTGATATTTTTTGGAAGATTGGCGACCATGATTCTTCCAAAATTATCGGTAAGAGTAAATCCTGTTTTACAGCGACATAACGGTGGAATCGCGGTGTACCATTTGCCCATTTCACGTCCTAAATCTGGACAGTTAACAGCTTCTAAAACCTCAAAGCGAGGATCTACACCCAGTTTATCCTGAGGTTCTAATGGCGCCGCTCCTTCCATATTGGACTGTCCGAAACTGAGATAGATATGAAAATTGGGATCTTGAGAATACGCGTTTTGCATTATGAAAAAAACAATTGTAAATGCAAAGACTCTAATTAGTAATTTCATGAGGATGATTATTAAGTGAAAGAGCTAAAAAAAAGCTCTTTTTAATGTTATTACTGAAATAATTTTAAATCTACTGCTTCGCCCATTCGCTTATATCCCAGTTCATTTGGATGCAGAAAATCATTATCGTGCATGTTGGACAATATGGTTTTTGAACCAATTTCGGATTCCATTTCTTTGTCAAAGTCTATTACGGCATCAAAACTGCCGCTTCTAATCCATGCATTTACAATATCTCTGGCTTCCTGCTTAAACGGGGCATCATAAAATGATTTTTGAAAAGGCAGTATCGTACAGCCGTAAACTTTGATTCCTTTTGCGTGCGCTTTGTCGATCATTATTTTATAGGCGTCAATAATTTCCTTTGCTTTTGCGGGCGCCTCTTCGGCACGTTTAATTCCGCCAATATCATTGATACCTTCTAAAATAATTAGCCATTTTGTGCCAGATTGCGAAAGTACATCACGGTCAAAACGCTCGAGTGCCGTTGGGCCTAGTCCGCCTTTTACTACACAATTTCCTCCGATTCCTAAATTCAGCACGCCAATATGTTCTGTATTTTTATTAGCGCTCAATCTTGCTGCTAAAATATCTGTCCATCTATTTTGTTTGTTGGTGCCAGAACCTCTTCCGTCTGTAATTGAGTTTCCTAAACAAACAATATTTGAAGCTTTTTTTTCAGCAAGAACATCTAATCCCATAATGGTATACCAATGATCTGTTTTTACAGCCTCAGAAAACATTTCATCTTTTTGATGATCGCCTGACAAAATATAAGACGTCGTACGTGATCCGGGATGACCGGAGATAAGTTTTGGCGCTTTCTCGTAATGAATGGTAACCGCTAAAAGCTGTCCAGCCTGAAGCGGAAAATTAAAAACATCTGAATATATTTCTTTTTCAGGTTCGATTGTTACAGCAGTATTTCCATTAAAGTAAAGCATTTGCTGTGTTTTGATATCAATCGCTGGTGCTTCGGTAACATTTGCAATACTCACCGATTTTACAATCATTTTCTCATTAGTAAAAAGATTTGAAAAACGAAACCGCAACTGATTTCCTCCAATAGAAACTTTAATAATCTGCCTTAATGTATTGCCACTCAAACCCGGTTCTGGAGGCATATTATGAGGTTCTACCTGCATTTGCGCGCAAGTCCATGTTCCAGTCCAGCTTTGGTTTTTAACTTTGGCTGTTTGATTTGATTTACAACTTCCAATAAAAATGAGAAGGATAAAAAATACTATGTTTATGCAATGTTTTTTCTTCATGTTTTTTATTTTCTAAAGTTAAATTATCAGCACATTTTGGTTTATGCTACAATTTCGAATTATTAGCCGAAGTCGCATATAGCCCTACCAATGCACCTGTAAAACCTCCTGCGACATTTGTTGAAAGAATATCTCCAGAAACTGCACCGCCCAGATTTTCAAAAGTGGCATCTGAAACTGCAAAATTGAATTCGTAACTGTCTCCCTTTGCTTTTACCTGTAATTTAACTGTTTTTTTAATTTCTATTTTTTTACTGGCGATTATTTTCGACGCTCCTTTTTCTGTTCTTTCTAAAAGAATATAAGTGTCTTTTCCTTTTTTGGTAATCCCAAAAACATAATTAAAACGTTCGTTTTGCAGACAAACAATTCCAGCAAGATCTTTTTCTGATGCTGGTTTGTAATTTAATGTGGTTTCAAAAGAAAACGTATTGTGCTGCTGTCTGTAAAAAAGTGTCGAAGTTGGTTTTAATTCTTTGATATTGGTTTCAAAAGGATTAATTACAAGGCCTTGTTTGGTAATCGAAATAAAATTTTCGCGAGGCCCTCTTAATCCGATCCATCTATAATCCAATTTACTGGAAGTGAAATTTTCGGTGAACATGAAATTTCCATTCGGTAAGAAGCCGTCTTTCCCTGTTTTGTTTTCGACTCCTTTTGGCATTTTCAATTTGGGTTCCATCAGTACTAATCCATTTTCAAATACAGGAAAAGTTCCAGACCAGTCAACCGGAAGCATAAAAGTCTCACGGCCAATATTTACGCGGTCTTTATCGTTTGGACGAATGCCCAAAAATACGCCGTAATATTTATTATCTGGTCCTTCAATAATATCGGCATGTCCCGTCCAGTCTACTTTATTGGCTCTGTTTTTTGGAAAATATCTTTGGGTAAGTATCGGATTATTGGATGAAGGTTTAAAAGGCCCTTTTGGATTATCAGATATAAAAATCACTTCACTGTGATTGCCTCCAGTTCCACCTTCGGCACACATTAAATAATATTTTCCATTTTTTTTATATAAATGCGGCGCTTCAATCCAGATTGGCTTTTTTGAAAGATCTACTCCTCCATCGACTATAATTTTATCGGTTCCTGGAATTACTTTATCATTTTCGGTATCATATTCCCAGACTTTGATTACGCGATGACCGTTGTAGAGTTCTTTTCCTTTATCCGGCGCATCGTTATGCACTACGTAACCTTTACCATTGTCATCAAAAAAAATACTAGGATCAATACCACCGAAATCTAGTTTTATAGGACTTCCCCAGCCCTTCATCGGATCTTTTGTCTTTACGATGATATTACCCATTTTACCTGTAAAAGCGGTAACAATCATGTAAAAAGTATCGTTATGAGGATTGTAGGTAATTCCCGGAGCGTAAACTCCTTCACTGATTCCCGTATCATGAGGATTAAATTCTTTGACGTTATTTAGTACGCCGCCCAAATCTGTCCAGTTCACTAAATCTTTAGAATGAAAAATAGGAACGCCGGGAAACATAGCAAATGAAGAACAAACCATATAATAATCGTCTCCTTTTTTGGCAATCGCAGGATCTGGGTAACATCCCTGCAGTACGGGAGAGTAAAATTCGTCTGATTTTAGCGGATTTTTGGTGTAAATATTATCGTTCCCATTATAGATAACATTAGAAAAAACAGGCGATGGCACGCTTTTTTTCTTTGCATTTTTTTCCTGAGCTCCTGCTTGAAGAATAGTCAGGAAGGTTATGGAGAATAAAAGAAATCCTTTGCTTGAAATCATTTTTTGTTGTTTTAAAATGTAATGAAGAATGTCAAAAAGCCGAGAGAATTACTCTCGGCTTTTAACTAACAAAACTTAAACTTATGAAATAAACTCAATGTATTGTGATGCTTATGATAATTGTCTGTATAACTTCTTAATATCCTGGGTTTTGATAAGCTGCTTTATCTGCAGCAGACATTTCCATACCATCAAGCTGTCCCTGTGGTATTGGTCTTAGATAATGATGCGCATCAATAACTCTGGTTACCATTTCTGGCGTATGCTGTCCGTAATTAGATCCTCCAATCGAATATTTTCCTGCCAGTTCATTCCATTTTTGTGTTCTCACTAAGTCGTACCAACGGTATCCTTCTCCAAAAAGCTCACGGGAACGTTCCGCTAAAATGTAATTAATATCGATCACTGCAGGCGTAGCGGTTGTCATTGCGGTACTGTTATCTACAATTTTTGCTGTATTTCCGTTATTATCCCAACGCCATTTTCCTGCTCTTGCTCTAATTACGTTAATAAGAGTTCTTGCTGTTAAACTTCCCGTTGCACCTTTTACTGCCGCTTCTGCTGCAACAAAATACAATTCAGAAAATTTGGCTACAGGAAATGGTCTAGTACTTGCTGCATTTGGCTGTCCTAATCCTCCCGCGTTATCCGTACGATATGGACCTAATTTCCAAAATCCTGGATATACAATTCTGCTTATTCCGTTTGGAGAAATAACATAATCTGCTCTTCCCGGAAGTGTTCCTGCTCCTACACCGCTGTCTCCTTGTCCAGAAGGATAGGTAATTGCTGTTAATGGTTCGTCGTTTAGAAATGATAAAACAGCATCTCCCGGTTTAATTGTTAAACCATTGGCATTGGTTAAAGTGGCTACAGTTGTTAAACCAGTTCCCTGTAAATTCCAGTTACCGCGGAAAGTAGTTGCAAATGTTCCGTCGTATCTTGAATCATTTGTTTTGTCTGCAAATGTTTTTGTGAAAACTTCAATTGGCGGTGCCATCCTTGTCCAAGGACGTCCTAAAAACTGATTCGCTTCACGCTGTACAGACGAAACTGCAGCTGTTCCATTTTTACTTCTGATAGCAGTGTAATTCCACGTTACCATCCATCCGGCAAAGTTATCTGGCGCACCTCCGTTACCATACGTTAAACTTGAACCATTGTAGTATTCACTTTCCTGTGTATGATCAGCGTAAAGCATTACTTCTTTGTTTCGGTCATTTACACCTGCATTTACATCATAAAACGAATCTAGTAATCCGTAAGGGCCAGGATTATTAATTCCTGCCACTGATAAATTATATGCTTCCTGAAAATACCACTGCGCATTATGTCCGTCTGGATCTACTCTTTGAGCATCTGGATATGTTGGAATATTATTTGGATTCTCAAGCCACCATGCGTACGTTAAATAAGCTTTTGCCAAAAATAAGCGCGCCAGTGTTTTAGTTGCTGTACCTGTTAATCGAGCTGCATCTGGAAGTTCAGTTACCGCATCTCTTAAATCTGGAAAAATAGCTTTAGTGTAAACTTCAGGAACTGTATTACGTTTTGAATTTCTTGACGGTTTACTATTAAATCTTAATTCGCCTGCTCCAAGATCCAGAGGAACTCCTCCAAAAGTCTGTACCAGTAAAAAGTAATCAAAACCTCTAAAAAATTTAGACTCCGCAATCAGACTGCTTGCAATACCTACAGAGGCTCCATTTTCTATAATGCCGCTTGCTGTATTAATATCATAATAAGAATTATTCCATAAAACATCGGAACGACTTGAATTCGGATTTATAACTCCAACTCCCGACAAATCATGGTCTTTAAAGTTACCGTCGGCGCTTTGTGCGTAAGTAGCTTCATCGGTACCAGTTTGGCATGCGTTATAAAAATAAGCCTGTCCGTAAATCCAGCGCAAATGTGCGTAATGAGACGTTAATCCTTGTTTAACTCCTTGCTCTGTTTTGAAATAATTTGGTTCGTAAAAATCGTGCGGCTTTTCTTCTAATATATCAGAACAGCCAGCTAAGGAAAAGAAAACTGCAGATCCTACTATTATGTTTTTTAAAATATATCGTTTCATAAGAATGTCTGATTAAAAAGTTAAATTAAGTCCAAATAGATAATTTCTAGTGGTAGGAGTATTAGTACCAATAACCAAAAACCTTCTTTGGTAAGATGCTACAGCCTGATTCTCGTCTCCAAATGAATTTGTTTCTGGATCCATTCCGGATTTTCTATGATAAGGAGAAAATAGTACAAACGGATTTTGAGCGGTTACATAAAGTCTCAAATTGTCGATCCCCAAATTTCTTGTGAAATTTTTATCTAAAGTATAACCCAAAGTCAAAGCCCTGATTTTTACATAAGATGCATCAAAATATCCCATTGTTGAGATGTATTTTGGGTTATCCCCGCTTCTGATACCTCTTGGATTTGGAAATTCTGCATCTCTGTTATCTGGTGTCCAGTAATCAACATCGACATTGGTTCTTCTTCCGTTCATTAAGTTCAAATAACTTGCTCCTCCATAAAGTGTACTGATTAAGACACCACCGCTTTTAAATGCTCCAACAGCAGAAAAATCAAAACCTTTGTATGTTAAATTAGTATTGAATCCTCCTTGAAAATCAGGATCAGTTTCGATAATTTGTCTGTCACTTGCGTTGATGGCACGTGTCGGCGATCCGTCAGCATTGTAGTCTCCAGTATATTTTACTTTGATAGAACCTACTACTGTTCCCTGCTGATTAATTCCTGTTGGTCCTGGTTCTAAGATTGACATGTATGGATCTCCTTCCTGCCAAATACCTACTTTTTGGTAATCGTAAATAGAGTTAATGTTGTAACCTACAAACCAGTTATTTGCTTCATCACGGCTTGCTCCAGAGGCAAGTGCTACTAACTTATTTTCGTTTTTGTAAAAGTTAACGCCAACTGTCCAGGTTAAACCTTTTGGATTATCCAAAATAACGCCATTTAAAGAGATTTCGTAACCTTTGTTTTCTGTTTCTCCCACGTTCGCCACATAACCGCTTACACCAGAAGTTGCCGGTAATCCCACTCTTTGCAGTAAATCTTTGGTATTAGTTTTATAGTATTCGATTGTACCTGATAAACGATTATTGAAAAATCCGAAATCCAAACCGTAATTCCATGTTGTAGAAAATTCCCATCCTAAACTTGGGTTTGGAAGTTCTGTTACATAAACACCTGTTGAATTTGTGGTTCCAAAATTATAAGGCCTTGTACTTAAAGCTCCTAAAGTAGCATACGGAGCAACTGCTTGATTGGATGTTTCACCGTAACCTGCACGTAATTTTAATAAATTGATGTGTTTAACATCTTTAAGAAATGACTCATTTGAGATCGTCCATCCCGCAGAAACAGCTGGATACGTTACCCATCTGTTATCTGGCGAAAGTCTTGAAGAACCATCAGAACGAACTGTTCCTGAAATGAAATAACGATTATCGTACGAATACATTAATCTCGCCATATACGATGTTAAGCCCCATTGTGTGTAATCCTGATCGGCTGGGTTTATGACCGCTTCTTCTTCACTTTGTCCTAGATTGTAAAACTGAAAGGCATCAGAAGTAATTCCATTTCTGCTGATTCTAGAACTGTTTCCAGTATATTGTTCGTTAGAATATAACCCCACAAAATTTATCGTATGTTTTTGAGCAAAAGTTTTGTCATACGTAATTAAGTTTTCAAGAAGCCATTGTGTAGACCAAAAATTACTGATAGAAGCATTTGATAATGTTGAAGGGTTTACATCAAATACGCCTTGTCCTTCGTAGTAACCACTGTTTGAAGTTCGAAAATTAAGTCCTGTATTAAGTCTGTATTTTAATCCGTCGATACCCGGAATTTTAACCTCTGCAAAAATATTATTGTAGGAACTAAAAGCTCTCGTTTGATTAACATAAGCATCGCCCAGATTTTCGATTGATTTTCTGGTGTAAACCCAGTTATCATCTGCAGCCATACTTACAGTTCTTCTTAGTGATCCATCAGGATTATAAGGATTAGCAAGAGGCGAAGTCGCTAAGATAGTTCCTGTTCCGATATTATCGCCGTTTGAAAGTGTATAGTTTGTATTGGTATTAAAGCCTAAACGAATCGATCTGTTAATCTGCTGATCTAATCCAGCTCTCAAACTAAAACGCTCATAACTCTGGCCAGGTAAAACAGATTCTTCTTTATAATATCCTAGACCGGCATTATAAGCGCCCATTTCTGTACCTCCAGAAACACTTACGTCATGGCTGATCATTTCGCCAGCTCCGTATAATGAATCCTGCCAGTCTGTATTTACATTACGAGACTCTCCTACACCATCAACATACAGCCCTGTATAATCACGAAGTGCAGCAAATTTTGGTCCGTCCATCATAGGATATTTTCCAAACACCTGCTTTATACCACTGAAACCATTATAGCTGAATGTCGCTTTTTGGTTTTTGCGTCCTTTTAATGTTGTTACTAATATAACTCCATTTGCACCTCGAGAACCGTAAATCGCAGTGGCTGAGGCATCTTTTAAAATATCTACCGATTTAATATCCGTTGGGTTAATATCTCCAATAGAACCTGCAAAAGGAACACCGTCTAATACCACCAGCGGATCATTACTTCCGGTTAACGATCTGGTTCCACGGATTCTAATCTGCATCGCTGCTCCAGGTTTAGAAGAGGTTTGTGTTAACTCTACCCCTGCAAGTCTTCCTTGTAACGCTTGAGTAATATTGGCAGAAGCTACTTCGTTAAGATCTTTACCTCCTAATGTCGCAACAGATCCCGTTACGGCTTCTTTTATTTGTGTACCATATCCAATTACAACAACTTCTTTCAAAGTATTTGTATCCTCCTCCAACAGTACATTTATTTTTGTTTGTCCATTAACAGCTACTTCTTTGTTTTTAAATCCTATAAAGCTAAAAACAAGTACACTGTTTGAAGGAACACTTATAGAATAATTACCATCAAAACTGGTACTTGTTCCACTCTTTGTTCCCTTTAAATTAACATTAGCCCCAGGAATAGGACCATTAGCATCTGAAACGGTTCCGGTAACTGTTACCTGCGCACTTAAATGAGAAGAAAGCAGGAACATTAAGATCAAAAAACCAAAGCATCTTAAATGCTTTGATCGACTCGTAACAAAATAGTTAGTCATAAAAATTGATTTAAATTAAAACTGGTTTATGGTTTAGTTAGTAATCTTAATACAGCGTCTTAAATAAAATAATGAAGTCTATTTTTAAGTGTATCTTTTAACAAATATAGGAAAGACAATTAAATACACAATCGGTTGTGTTATTTTTTTTTATTAATTTTTAAAAAAAGGCGTATTAAAAAAACATTTAACATATAAAAAAATACAATTTATTAAATATAATTAAAAAACAAATACAAGCAATCAAACACATTTAAGGATTGTATTACGATTTGAAGCTATTATTAAAAAAAAGATAAAAAGAAAAATTTTCAGTTAATTGAATTAGATTCATAGACAAATACTTACAAATAGTAAGATTTAGAGTTTTTTTATTTTTGTATAATGAATTTACTTTGATGATTCTAAGACAAATCATTCAGCTAAAAAACTAAAAAACAATCGATTGCTCAATTAAAAACAGAAAAAATATATTGAAGAATTGTAAATTGATTTATATCACTATTTTGTATTTCAAACAAATACAAAACCCAATAACGTTCTATGACTATCAGGTAGTAGAATTGAAGTTTTGCGAAATATAATCTGGATTATTTAGGTCTGACGTTTTTGTCTTTTCCAGCTATATTTAGAAATTCGTAGTAAGGGTATTTTTCGTAATCTTGATTCAAAGTATAATATTTTGCCGCACGATGAGAAACATTTTTTTCTTTTTCTTCAGACGCTTTAAGTAATCCTCTTTGAAAAATTTTTCTTCTAAAATTCGATTTATCAATACTGAATCCAAAAATCTCTTCATATAAATTAACAGCTTGGAGTATCGTAAACTTTTCAGGCAGTAAATAAAAAGCCGCTGTAGTTAAACTGCTGTTGCTGCGCAGTTCCTTCAAACTAAAATCAACGATAGCTTTATTTTTATCATCCAAAACATCCAATTCATTAAACAAGACCCATTTTACATTTCCATTTAGCAAAATATGATCCGATGTTTTTATTTGTTTTTTAACGAGCGCACAGTAACCAATCGTAATATTTTCTTATATTGAATTTTCGTTTGTATAACCAAAAGCTTTTAACTGCGCTAAAAAATAATAATCATCGCTAGTATATTTCTTTATTATTTTATGTACCGTATTTTCAATCGTTTCTCCGCTTTTAATAGAATCGCTGGGCAAACTCCATTTTATCTTCTGCATAGAATCTGTTTCTTTCACAAGAAGAATTTTAAGATGATTATCGTCAAGATTGAAAATTACGCAGTCAATTTCTATTTTACTTTTCCCATTACTCATAAAAAACAACTTCTAGATAATACTTAAGGTGTTCCGTAATCAAATTTCACGCTTTAATCAAATTGCAATCGGTTGTGCTAATTTACAATAATTATCGAATCCAGGAATAAATTCTCACTTTAAATTAATGTCACAAAAAAACAAATCTTTAAAGTTATATTTTCTTTGAGGATTCTCTAACAAGAACTTCTGTATTAAGAAAGGTAATTTCTTTAGCTTCGTCTTCTCTGCGTTTCTCAATATTGTCAATAATAATTGATGCTGCAGCGCTTCCCATTTTTTCGGCCGGATGTGTAATGGTAGAAATGTTGGGTTCAATAATTTCTGAGATCGGATCATTATTAAAACCGATTACCGCGAAATCATCTGGCACTTTGACACCTCTTTTTTTTGCTGTCTGCACCGCACTTACAGCAAGAAGATCTCCAGGTGCAAAAAGTCCGTCGGGCATTGGTTTTAAATCAAAAAGTTTGTTGCTGGCCCTTACACCTTCTTCATAAGTCATTGTTTTCAGGGTGATTATCAAATTTTCATCGAAAGTTAAGCCATGTTCTACAATAGCATCGATATAACCTCTTTTTCTTTCGTTGTAAAGATGACCAAATTCTGATCCGGTTGTAATATGTGCGATTCTTTTACAGCCTTGATCAATAAGATGTTTTACTGCTTTGTAGGCGGCCGCATAATTATCGATGACTACTCGAAACGTATTGTAGCCTTTTGGAACACGATCCACAAACACAAGGGGAATATTATTCGCCGAAAACTGATCAAAATGCGAGGTGCTTTTTGTTTCCATTGCCAGCGAACAAATAACACCACTCACTCTGCTTTTAAATAAAGACCTTGCCATATTCACCTCATCACTATACGAATCATGAGACTGCATAATAATAACCGAGTAATCTGATTTTCTGGCCGTAATCTCTATACCACTGATTAATGACGATAGAAAGGGCTGTGTAATAGTCGGAATCAAAACGCCGATTGTTTTCGTTTTATTTCCCCGCAAACCAGCCGCAAGAGTATTAGGAACAAAACCCATTTCTTCGGCAGCCTTTTTTACCTTTTTAATGGTCTTATCACTTATGCTGTGATGATCTTTTAAGGCTCTAGAAATTGTAGATGTTGCAAGATTTAGTTTCTCGGCAATATCATAAATTGTTACATGTCTATGTTCTTCCATTTGCGAATCGTTAAATTGGAATAAATTTTAAATGCCTATTTTTTATTACAAATAATGAAATATTAATGATCTAAAAATGCATTTATATCAAATAAAAATATAAAATTAAAAATATTTTTCATTCCTTTACACAATCGGTTGCATTATTTTATTACAAATATGTCTTAATGACTTAAATTAATCTAATATGAAAACAAAAAATATCCTTCTTCAAATTACGCTGTTAGTATCGTTTTGGTGTTCTGCGCAAAGTAAAACAGAAAAATTTCCTTTTCAGAACAATTCCAAAAGCTTTGAAGAAAGGGTTGATGATTTAGTCAGTCGTTTAACGCTGGAAGAAAAAGTATCGCAAATGCTGAATGCCGCGCCTGCAATACCCAGACTGCAAATTCCCGCGTACGACTGGTGGAACGAAACTTTGCACGGCGTAGCCAGAACTCCCTTTAAAACAACGGTTTATCCTCAGGCGATTGCCATGGCCGCAACTTTCGATAAAAATTCCCTTTTTAAAATGGCCGATTATTCTGCTCTTGAAGGCAGGGCAATTTATAATAAAGCGGTAAAATTAAACCGTACCAACGAACGTTATCTGGGTCTGACTTACTGGACACCAAATATTAATATTTTTCGTGATCCGCGATGGGGACGCGGTCAGGAAACGTATGGTGAAGATCCTTATCTGACAGCTGTTTTGGGAGATTATTTTGTTAGAGGACTTCAAGGAGATGATCCAAAATACCTGAAAGCAGCGGCGTGTGCCAAACATTATGCTGTACACAGCGGACCAGAATCTTTACGCCATACTTTTGATGTTGATGTAACTCCATATGAATTGTGGGATACGTATCTGCCTGCTTTTAAAAAACTCGTAACACATTCTAAAGTTGCGGGTGTAATGTGCGCTTACAATGCTTTTCGAACACAGCCTTGCTGTGCAAGCGATATTTTAATGACAGATATATTGAGGAATCAATGGCAGTTTACCGGATATGTAACTTCTGACTGCTGGGCGATTGATGATTTCTTTAAAAATCATAAAACACATCCCGATGCTGAAAGTGCGTCGGCAGATGCTGTATTTCATGGTACTGATATAGATTGCGGTACTGATGCGTACAAAGCTTTAGTGCAGGCTGTAAAAAATGGAAAAATCAGCGAAAAGCAAATTGATATTTCTGTAAAACGTCTTTTCATGATCCGTTTCAGACTTGGAATGTTCGATCCCGTTGCTATGGTAAAATATGCGCAGACTCCTGATTCTGTTTTAGAAAGTGCGGAACATCAAAATCATGCTTTAAAAATGGCAAGACAATCAATTGTTTTACTTCGAAATGAAAAAAATACGCTGCCATTAAATAAAAATCTTAAAAAAATTGTAGTGCTTGGTCCAAATGCCGATAATGCTATTTCTATCTTAGGAAATTACAACGGAACTCCAAGTAAACTAACAACTGTTCTACAAGGCATTAAAGACAAATTGGGATCTAATACTGCGATTGTATATGAAAAGGCCGTGAATTTTACCAGCGATACTTTACTAGTTTATCAAAATAGTTTAAAACAATATTCTTTTGAAGGAAAACAAGGTTTTAAAGCTGAATATTTCAAGAATAAAGATTTAACCGGCGAACCTGAAGCAGTAAGAACAGAATCAGAAATTAATAACTTTTGGCAGGAAGGTGAAATGGTCGTAAAAAGCATTAAAGCCAATCATTTTTCATCGCGATATACGACCAATTATACGGCAGATAAAGATGGCTCTATTACTTTTGAAATTAGTGCTGACGATGGTTATCGTTTTTTAATTGATGGAAAAGAAGTTATTAATGCCTGGAAAAAGAACAGATGGGGAGAAAAAACGTTCAAATTGACTACCAAAAAAAATACGGTTTATAATTTAGTTTTAGAATATTGGCAAGGCGAAGGAAAAGCCAACGTTGCGCTACATACCGGAAATTTTGAAAAAACCGATTTCAAAAAACTTATTGAACGCCATAAAGATGCTGATGCTTATATTTTTGCAGGCGGTATTTCACCACAATTAGAAGGTGAAGAAATGCCGGTAAATTACCCTGGATTCAGTGGAGGCGACCGAACTTCTATTCTTTTGCCTAAAGTACAAACCGAATTACTGCAGTCGCTTCAATCTTCTGGAAAACCTGTTGTTTTTGTGATGCTTACAGGAAGCGCCATTGCCATTCCTTGGGAAGCAGAAAATATTCCTGCTATTGTAAATGCGTGGTATGGAGGACAATCTGCAGGAAAAGCTGTTGCAGATGTGCTTTTTGGAGATTATAATCCGGCAGGACGATTGCCTGTGACCTTCTATAAAAATGATACCGATCTGCCTTCGTTTGAAGATTACAGCATGAATAACAAAACGTATCGCTATTTTAAAGGAACACCGCTCTACGGATTTGGTTACGGTTTAAGTTACACAACTTTTAAATATGATGCTTTAAAAGTTACTCCAACAGTAAAGAAAGATTCGGAGCTTACTCTAACTGTCAGAATAACTAATACAGGAAAAATAGAAGGCGAAGAAGTACCACAGCTCTATGTCATGAATCAGGATTCAGGGATAAAAACGCCTTTAAAAAGTTTAAAAGGTTTTGAGCGTATTCATTTAAAAGCAAAAGAAAGCAAAACCATCACTTTTAAACTGCTGCCTGAGGATCTGTCATATGTTACCGCAGATGGAACATTAAAACCTTACAGCGGTAAAATAAAAATAGCTGTCGGAGGTTGTCAGCCAGACGAGAAAAATAAGGTTAACGCTAATATTATTTCTCAAACTATTCAAATTGTAAACTAAAGATTTTTTCAAATCTTAAATTATAATTCTGCTATCCTTACAAAACAAAAAAGAGCTGCCAAGTTATTGACAGCTCTTTTATTAATAAAACTTTATTCGTTTATTCTACCAGTTCAAAATCTCCCTGATCGACATATTTAAGAACCGTTTTTTCGTTAGTTCCTACAATCTGTGCAGTATTATCACCATTAGTCAACGTAATTGGATTAACCAGAGAGGTACTAGTGGCAAAAGTCATTGTATAGATCACGCCATTTACAGAATAATCTACTCTGAAAGGTCTATAAACATCAACAATATTGGTTTCAATTTTTATTCCATATTTTACATTTGGACTGATACATTCACCTTCAGCTATTTTTGAACCATCTGCATGTACAAAAGAAATGCTTTTAGCATTAATAGTTACTGGTTCTTCGTGATCTGAACATCCCAAAAACAAAAACATGACTAGTGCTAAAATGTAGTATTGCTTAATTTTCATTATTATTGTTTTTGATTTATTACTATTTCTTTATTCGTACTGCCTATAGTCACAGTATATTTTCCCACTTCTAAATTATCAAAAACTGCCTGACCGTTTTGAATGTTCTGGCTGGTGATTTTAACACCGTTTTTCAGTAAATCAGCTTGAACGTTATTTTCATCGTATAAGACTTTGATAACCCCGCCTGCATAACATACAGCATCTTTTTTATAAAATTGTGCACTGCCTAATTTTACAGTTACTGTCCATTGCTTTACAACTGACTGATCTTCTGAAAGCACCTGAAACTGTACCGGATTAGTAAAATCAATGCTATTTGATCCTGAAACTTTAGACGTTGTTCCTATAAACAATCCCGCTCCAGGGCTTAATTCGAACAAAGCATTTAATGCCGCAACATTTGTTCCTTTTGCTGCATAAAGCGTAATCTGTGAACCATTAATAGTTTTAGCCGTTTTTAAATCTTTAAAGCTGAAATCTGTAATTTCAGCTGTACTTCGCAATGCTGGGCTTGCAAAACTATAAGACTGGAACAGATCACCGTAGTGTTTGTTGTTTTCGAATACTTTTGTCTTGTCTACATTTTTAACAGCATTGTTTGCTGCATCATAGATTTTGAAACTAACAATTTCGTTATCTGTATTAGCAAAAACGGTTAAGTAAACTACATACTTTTTTTCACTTTGTACATAAATCGGGCTGGCAATACCACGGCATTCTCCATTTACAAAAGCCGCTACTTTATCATTACTGCTTGTTAAGTTCTTTCCATCAACATTGAGGAAAGCTTCAAATGACATGGTGTATTGAAATTTATTTTCATTTACGGACCAGTCCGGCGATTGGCCAAATACAGTATTACTTATTATCAAAAGCAATAGTGTTATATGGATATAATTTCTCATTTTTAATTGATTATAAACTCCCAAAACAACTTTAAAAGCTGTTTTAGGAGCTCAATTACTGGTTATTTAATTTTTGATCACTTTAGTTCTAATCAGTTTTCCGTCTACTCCAACCTCAACAATGTAAACACCTTGTGCTATATAAGGAGAAATTGAAACCACATTGTTACCGCTTTCAATAACTGTTTTTTGGCTGAATACCAATTGACCGTTTATTGAGAAAAACTGAATGTTTACTTCCTGCTTCTTAGCTGCATTCAATTCTATGTTTAAAGTCGTTGCAAAAGGATTTGGATAAATGCTGTTTTCGTTTTTTGAAACTTCTTCCAAAATCACTGGATTTGTAATGGTTCCTAATACTTCATTTCCTTTAAAAGTGAATGATTTAGAAGTTCCTTTTTTCGCAAATCCATCTCCCAGCGTAAACGAAAGTTCTTCGGTATCATCTCCAAAAATGGTAATGAAACTTAATTCTTTTCCGTTTATCATCTGGTTTCTTGCATTTCCTTTTAGAACACCTTTTGAATCGTATACAAATAATTCATCGTATCCTTTTGGAAGTAAAACAACGGCATTCATATTTTGTGAATACGTTGTGAACTCTGATCCGATTTCTACCTGTCCATTCTTTGATGCAGATTTTCCGGTTTTGCTTTTCTCCAAATTATCTGGATACTTGAAAGTTTGCGGTTTACTTGATTTAATCATGTACCCTTTACCTGCTTCTAAGTATTTTAAAGTTCCGTTCCATCCAATGATCGGGTCATAGATTGCAAACAAATTCTGCGATTTAATAACATCTCCATCAGTTGCATCAAAATAAGCCAAAGCCTCATTTGTCGTTTGGTTAGATCCTAAAGGATAGGCAAGCCAGTTCCATTCTTCTTTTATTGGGAAACTCCACGCTGTAACGTCTACGCTTTTTCCTTTGATTTTTAAAGTCTGTTCTTTTGTTACATTTATTTTGTACATTTTAGAAGAAGAAAGTCCTCCGTTTGCACTAATGGTACCCGACCATCCGCTGTTTGCAGGATTTGATTTATCTTTAAAATACGTATCCAATAATGCAGGAGAATGACTCAAAATACGGTTAGAAGTTTCTAAAGTTAAATTCTTCGTCAAGGCATTTAAATCTGAAAAATTAGTGTCGTTTGTGTTTAAAGAAACCCAAGTCCATCCTTTGTTCAGTTTAATTTCCTGTTCTACTAAACCTGAATTCACAAAAATATAAGGCTTGCTTAAAGTTCCTAATACTTCGTTATTCATGAAATTAATCGATGGAATAGTCTCTACAGAGGCTTCTAAAATTTTACCCTGAGAAGCGTCCCAGATTTTAAATTTCAGGTTTTCACCAGAATTTGCATTGCTGTAAACCGTTAAAAAGGCAAAATATTCTTTATAAGCTTCATTATAAACCAGTTTTGCAGATCCTCTAACTTCGTCATTATAAAAAGCAGCAATTTTATCATACGAATCAGCAGACAGCACGCCGTCGACTTTTATTTTTCCGATGATGTTCATACTGTAATCAAAATGCGTCGGATCAACAGTCCAGTTTGGTTCCGGAGCCAAGACTCTTAATTTTACCTGTAGTTTTTGGTCGTAGCCAAAATCAGTCTGTAAATATAAATTCTCCAGATACTCTCCAACAGCAACATTTTCATCTACGGTTGCTTTGATAGTCGTTTTAGTATTTGGGTCAATTGATCCTGTTGTTTTGCTTAAACTTAACCAGCTTGGCACATTGGTAATGGTGTATGGCTGTTGTTTTCCTCCTTTGTTAACCAGCGTAATTTCGAAAGTTTTTGCTTCGCTGCTATTCTTTGTAAGAGTAACAATTTCGTTGTATCCTTCGGCAAACCAGCTTACTTCGTTACGATTAACATAAGCCGTCCAGGTAACCGGAGATTCCTGCATATTATTGGCACTGTCAAACATTCTGTGTACCGTAATATCTAAGATTTGTCCTTCTAAAGATGCCCAGTCTGTAACAACCGGTGCGATAATCATTTCGCCATCTTTGATAACATTTGTAGTTACAAACTTAACAAGCTCACGTTCTGGTTTTATCGCCGGCACATCATTTGAATAATTTACTGTTCCTCCGCTCAAAACTGCATTGTTTACCACTACAGTCTGATTAGTATCGGCATGATAATATCTTGGTCCGTTTCCAGTAACCGGATCTGGAACATTTAATCGTGAGTACAATAATAAACCGATGCTTTCTACATCGACTTCATTATAACTATCTCTGTTGATTTGCTCCACATTACGAAGCGTATTCCATAAACGGAATTCGTCTATCTTACCTGTAAAAACACGATCAACTGTTTCTTTGCCTGAAAGATCTTTTGCTCCTCTGGCTCCCAGCCAAATTTTATTTCCAGAGAAACCGCCAATAGCCGTCATCTGGTTTGAAGATACTAATTGTGTATCTACATACGTTCGTAACGATCCTGTTCTGTTGAACAATAAAGTTACATGGTGCCATGTATTATCAGAAAGTCCTTTTGTTGTTAAAACATAAGACTGGCCTTCGCTTTTTAATAAAAGATTACCAGAATTATTCATATCAACAGACCATTTATTCGATAATCCATTGCTTTGAACAACGTCTGTACCATCGCCTTTTCCGTTTGAGAAAATAGTTGCTTCTTGTGAAGCAGGCGTTTTAATCCAAAACTCCATCGTAGCGTTCATTTCTTTAGTTACCTGAACAAAATTTACATTGTCCATTACTAAATATTGCCCGTTAGCAAAGTCGTATGAAGTTCCTTTTGGTTTGATATCCCACGAAGCATTTACTGTTGCGTGTTTAAATCTCACTAAATCTTTGGCTAATGCGTCTCTTCCTTCGTTCATTGGCCAATAACCAACAAGGTTCGCTTCGTTACCCATTAATTTAGAGTACATTTTTGAGTAAGCATCTTCTCTGCTCAATGTTTTATTCCATAAACGAAAATCATGCAGGTTTCCAACAAATGCGTTGCCGCCCACTACTAAAGCGTTATTATTAGCAAATTGTGCATTTGCTTTACCACTTTTAGAGCCGATTTCGGTATCATCTTCAAAAATTCTGTAATCACCGTTACTGCTGTTGTATGTAAAAGCATAATGGTGGAATAAATTATCGTTTTTCAATCCTCCCTTTACGGTAACATCGCCTAATGTGAAAGAAATATTTCCGTTATTTAGTCCAATGTTTAAACCGCCGTCCTGAGAAATTACAGAAGCACTTGAAGCCTTGGTTTCGTTATTTAACCAGAATTCAAGACTTAAATTTCCAGAACTGATCTGAGGGCTGTTGATTACTGCTGTATTATTAGTTCCTTCGAAACGTAAACTCACATTGTGACCAATTTTTAATTGATTGGTCTGTCCTTTTATTTCGATAGTACTTACTGCAGGATTATAGAAAATATTTTCATTAAAACTTAATTTCAAATCATCGCCAGAGCTTAAAATACCATTTGTTGGCAACGGTGTGCCGAATAATTGAGGCGCACTTAAATCTACTGTTCCTGAGATAATTTCAGAAATAAATTCGGTATTATTAGTACAGGTACTTCTAGCTCTAATTTGATATTTACCATCTGATAATTTTAAGCCAGCAATATCAAAATTATAATTTAAAGTCGTCGAAGCACCTATAGATGAAATCTGAGTTTCTTTATTATTTAATGCTTCATCATACAACTCCTGAGTTCCATAATACGTGTGAAGACGAATCCAGTTTGGGCTTGTCGCTAATTTATACTCAAGATCAATTTTCTTGAAGCTTTTAAACTTAGTATTGTAACCTGTCAAGTTTATGGCTAAAGGCTTAGTAGATCCATCTGTATTGAAAGCTTTCTCTCTATTGTAAACCCAGTTGTTAAGCGGTGCACTTACGGTTACGCTTGAACAAGAAGGAACAAAACTTGCTGAAATTAATACTTCCGAGCTTACATCTGCACCGTCACATAATGACTGAAGTCTGACTTTTATGTTTTTATATTCATAAACATCTGAAATAGATTTTCCTAAAGTCAGTTTATAGATTACTTCTTTTCCGTAAGGAACATATACTATTGTACCATTTGGTTCAACATTAATTAAAGCATTATTCGGATTTGTTGTATTGTCAACGACTAATAAGAAGTTTGCATCCAACCCTGCTGCGCTATTATTCGTAAGTTTTAATTCGAATTCAGCATTTTTGTTTTCTACAACATTAGTTATGTCATTATCTGTTACAACAATTTCCGGAACCTCAACTTTTTGAGTTGCAAAATTTAATGACTCTCGTTTATCTTCAGGTAGATTTTCAATTACTTGAGCTGTATCACTATAACTCGCTTTATTGTAAAAAATCGTTTTATCCTCTGCTTCATGCGGACACGATGTTTTACCACCTTGTGTAATAAAAATTGGTCCGTTACCATCAAAAGAATCTACTACATTTACACTTAAAAAGTTTGCAGCATCATTATCTTTAATGGTGTAACTTATGTTTGTAGTATTTACTTTTTCTTGAGACAATGCAGAATTTATATCCTGCTGGAAAAAAGTATTGGTATGTGTATCGATTCCTAATTTATTTACAGTAAAACCAAGCTGTAAAGCTACAGACTCATCTATTATAAGATTGTATGATAAAGATGATGCTGCGACAACACTTGTCTCCACACTTTTCGTATAGGATCCCAGACCTGAATCAAATGAAAGATTCTTTTGAAAATGATCTTCTAATAATTTTTTAATTTCATTTGATTGATTAAGCTTATTTGTCAATCTTTGTTTCGACGCTGGATCATTTACTTCATCATAAACTTTATTAATTTCATTTTTAAAATTATTTATAACGTTTGACAAACCAGCTTTGTATTGTTCAGGAGTATTTTTTGCAATGTATTTAGTTTTTTCATTATCTAAAATTACCTTTCTCCATAGTCTAATTTTTTCAGCATACTGTTCTCTCTTTTTTACGTTTTCAGCTGAATTTGGATTTGGACCATTCAGATTATTAGTAATGAATAACTCATATTCTGGAATTAATGTATTCAAAATGTGTTTTTGCGAATACATAAAGAATGTTGGACTGCTTTGATCATTTAAGATTAAAGCTTTTTGCTTACTAACGTATATCTGATCAGCACCAGTTCCAAGAGTTATATGGTCATTATCAGGTTTTGTTTTTGACACTTCAACTTTATCAAAAGTACCATAAAACATATTTTTTGAGTTGCCAATATATAAATCACCATCTGATCCTACATAATCTGTTGCATCACTTGTCGATATTGCATTATTGAAGGTAAATGTAGTTGTATTAGTTCTACCATCATTAGAAGTACTGGTTAACCCAACTCCAGTTTCTAAATCATTTTCAGTTTCATTTTCAACTACTGGTACAGGAACCAATCCTCCCGCTACATAAAATTTAAATCCAGAATGGACAGTAACATTTTGAGAAAATCCTTCCTGATGAGTAAGAGATGACTCTGAAGTGAATGAAATACTTTCTCCTTTTTCTATAGTAGCAAAACTGTTAGAACCTGGAGGGTCTCTTAAAATAATAGCAGGAATTTCTGGAGCCTCAGTAATAAATGTCTGACTTCCGTCTGATGCACCTCCCAAAATAATTCCAGTATCCTTAAAATTCTCAACGAGGTAATCTACTTCGTTTAATCGATATTTTAAAGTACTTTTTATTTCAAATGGCGGCGTAATTGAAGGAATTCCTCCTTTAAAAGAATAAGTCAGTGTACTTCCTTCTGATGTAATTGTTTCTGAGTCTGGTAAAGCTAAGTTGTTTGTTTTTACCAATTCCCCATCAGTTACTGGTACTTTCACCTCTATAGCTGTTCCTGAATCATTATTAATATAACGTTCAAAACGATTCATTACAATTTTATACGGCATAAACTGCGTGTAAATTGGTTTTGAAAAGTTTTCTGTAGATACTTTCGTTCCGGTAACATCAATAATCTTATCAGAAGTTTGTTCGACAACCTGTAAAACAGGAGTTGATCTGTATGTAAAACTTTTTTCGTGATGGTACGGAGTTCCTGTTAAAGTTTTTTCAACATTATTCTCTTTATACTTAAATTCAGGTGTTTTGGCAACTGGTATTACAGAAAAATCAAATGTTTCTGTAGTTCCTGCTTTTAACAACGAAATGTTTGCGTTGCTTTTTACAACCAAGTCATTTGCTTCTAAATTATAGTTTAAAGGCATTACTGAAACTCTGTATTCTCCCGAAGCTTCATTAGTAGTATAAGTAAACTTTGTATAAGGTGTAACATTAGCGCCAACTGGTGCGTAACCTAATGTAAAATCAGCTACACCAATGTTGTTTTTAGCACTTACTTCAAGATTTTTTGTGATTCCGGCATCTGTAATCGTTTTTGTTACTACGCCTGCGCCTCCAAAACCAATAGTTTTTTCAGCTTCTACAGAACCTCCTACTACTTTACCAACTACAGTAACTTTAGTATTGTTTACAAAATAAACTGGTTCATTGGCGTCTTCAAAAAACTCTTTAAATTCGCTTGTAGATGCAGGAAAACGTCCATTATAAGTAAATTGATGCCCGTCTTTTTTAATTGTAATATAATGTTTTCCAATTGGCACACTTACATCAAAATAACCATTATCATCTGTAACTACCGGCATGTTATTGGCATCCAGCACAATATTACCGTCGATATATATATTTGCTCCAACTGTATAGATTGAAGCATAACGATCTAAATAATCGTCTGATTTATCTGTTGGAGTTCCTGCATCATTTTTCCAATATTTAGCTTTAGGAAATTTTTCGCCATTGATTTCGTAGTAGTTATATCCCTCATCAAGAATATTAGCTCCTCCATCAATCCATGCGTCATTTTTATTTTCAGTTTTCTTTCCCTCAACCCATACATAAGATGGAAAAACACCTCGAGTATCATAAGCCACCACACCTTTAAAACTAAACGAAGACTGGTCGATAAAATCAATTTTGTTTACTACTTCGGAACCTAGTCCTAAATAAACCAATTGTTGGTTAGGCTCAAATTTATGCTGACCGTACATTGGAGTAATATTATAAGATTCTCCTGTACCTGAATATTGAATCGCACTGATTTGGTAATTTCCTTTACTATCCGTTACCCCTAAAATTCCTAATTGAGAAGTTGTTGGATAATTAGCTGCATCTACAGCCCATAAAACTTTATTGTTTACAGCCGTATTGGCATCCCAAAGTTTACCATGATTTTCGTTGTAATTAAAACCGCTTCGAGACAAATCATAAGCATAACTTCCTGCTTTTTCATTAGCTCTTAAATACGTTACCATTCTGGAATCGTTTCCGCTAATAAATCTAGAATAATCTGTTCTAATTACAGAAGATTCTAAAGCCGCTTTCCAGATTCTAATCTCATCAACGTAACTTGATTTTCCTCCTCCTACTTTAGCATTATTCCAATTTACTCCAGAAAGAATTGTTTTGCCAGTAGGAATTACGGCACTAAAATTAATATCCTTAAAAGAGGTATCAACAGTTTTTAGTTTGTCTATTTCATTAACATACACTTGTGTAATCTGTCTTCCGTTAATGTATAATAATGGAGTCTGATTATCATTTACAACTACTGTAAAATGCACAAAAGAGTTATTAAATTCTGAAACAGGCACAAACACATCATTTCCTCTCGAGTTTAAATTACCCGAAGGAAAATAATTATTCAATGTATATTTATTTCCACCGATATTAACATCCAATGATTTAGCCGCTGGATTTAATTTTACAGTAACATCAAGATTATCGGTACTTGTTGAACTTGAAATATTAAACAATCGAATAGCACTTTGAGAATCATTAGTATAAGCTCCGTTTGGTTTTACCCATGCCTGAAAAGTTGCCGCATTAGAAATTGTGGTACTTAACCCGCTAATATCTACAAAACCTGAGGCAGGAATATTTAAACCACTTCCTTTAGCAACAGCGCTACCGCTTGGAGTGGCCGTAACTACAACGTCTTTTACCGGATTTCCACCTTTATAGCTGATATTACCCGTTACAACCGCTGTTGGATTTCGATATCCAATACCTGTTATGTAAGTGCTGTACAATATTGGAATCGTGCTAATTCCTTGTGCTTCTACTTTATACTCGTATAAAACTCCTCCTTCGACATATTTATCTTCATAGGTAGTTTCTGTAGAAGAAAGTCCGACTACTAAAGTATAAGGAAGATTTCCTGCTTCTGTATATATCCTTCTATAGATTTTAATACTTTTCACCAAATTTTCATTGGCTCTTAAATTCCATGAAATTAAAACCTTATCGCCATAAAAACCTTTTGAAACATTAAAAGATTCTTCTGCAAATGTGTGATACAAATACAAAGTACTCCATGGGAAACGAATATCAGCAGGATTCGTTTTCCTTGGTTCTGTTTTGTTTTGGCCCAAAAAGGGAAGTCCAACCTGTATGTTGAAACCATTTTTTTGAATTGCCTGCGAAACGGGTACTATTCTAGCTCCTCCACTGTTATTTTGAGCATAAAGTCCCGCTCCCAGAACAAACATTCCGAGAACTGCAATTATTTTCTTCATAATTACAGTTTATAATTTGATGATATAGTTTACACCATAGTTTATTGGGCGTGATTCTGTTGCAGTACCATCTGCATCAGTTCTAAAAGTGTGATTATGATTGCCGCTTAAACCTGATTGTATGTTTCTTCTTCCTATCTTATTATCTCCTCCACTAAAACCTCCATCTACATTGCTTGGATCATATATATAAGTGCTCGACTCGGTATGGCTGTGCTCACCATTTGTAGCTGTAGTACCTGTGTGCGTATGGCTTTTATTAGTTGACTTTTGAACCGTATTTAGACTGTTTGCTTCTATTTCTGCGGCATTAGATGTGTTAGCATTTTGGCCAGCTCCTCTTAAAAACATACCTCTTAAATCGGGTGCATTTGCTCCTACCATACCAATCAAAGTTTTAGCAGTAGTTGGCAATGGCGCCCCATTACAAAGTGCCCATCCTTCTGGAGCAACAGTACCAATAAATGGCATAATAGAACCCGTTGGAACACCGTTATTAGCAGAAATTGCATAAGGAACATGACGTAATTTTTCATCAGAAATAACTTCAGAACCTTTTTCAATTCTAAGATAAGCGGCATTGTTGGCAAACAAACTATTGTTAACAGCTGTTGGATCGATTACGTCTGAAAAGACACCAAATGCATCTGTCGTTACATTTCTAGTAACTTTATAAATAGTCTGTTCAATACTTGAAGCATCCAAATAATACAACGTAAAAGTAAGATTGATTGTTTGATTTGTTAAAGCTGTATTATTAACATCTCTGGCAATACCCTGCACCGCTATTCCTGATTGAGTAGCTGAACTACTTTGAGCATAATTTGAAATTGCTGCTAAAAAAAGGCACAGCATTAAAAGTAATTTTGTTTTCATAGACGTCATTTAAAAATTAATATTTCGGTTGGTAAAAGATCCTTTTCCAGATCATAAATTGAACCCTCGAAAATATTTCAAAAAAAATGATTAGCTAAATTATAGATAGGGACAAAACGAGGACAAAACCGCAGTAACAAAAAATTAAAACACTAATTTACAAACAATTAAGAAATTATTTTTTTTTCAGCATTTGAATACAGCTTTTCTTAGTAATAATTATGCGTCTTTGGTTGTAAATAAGTACTGTTAATTCCTTTCTATTTTATTGAATAGAAATTTCTTTCAAAAACTAATTATAACGTCAATTATTTTTAAAAAAATTTCTGCTCATCAAAAGATATTTTAAACAGTCTATCAGAAAAATTTTATATTTAAGATTATCAAGATATTAGTTTTGAGTAATTTCTTTTTATCTCCAATTTTATTACGAAAAAACATTTATTTTTTTATAGTTTAGCGGCCGTTAAAGCCCCAATTTCAAAATGATTTTCTGTACAAAAAAAAATAGACTCTTTTTTGTCTTATACGCCTTTGTTTTTTTTCAGCAAGTAAACGCTCAAAAACTATCAGCTGCATCTACGGAGTTAATCAGTGATATTGAATCTATAATTTTAAAAAAAAATAATTTAAAAAAAGATACTGATACTATAGAGCTCCAAAAAAGTCTTTCTTATTTAAAGAATTCTTCAAACAAAAAATCAAATATTTTATATCATGTGCTTCTTGCAAATGGTTTTTCAAGCTATTTCGATAAAACAAATAAGAGAAGTGAGTATTTTTATTTAAAATCAATCGAGGAATCAAAAAAGCTAAATAATCCGAGCCTTATTATTTGGACACAGATAAACTACTCAAAATATTTATATTTCTACTGCCAGATTGACAAATTAATTCCAATTGTTCTGAAAACAATGGAAGAAACCAATCAAATTGATTCTTCTGAAATTATTTTTCCCGAAGAAACCTTTAAGTTTTTTGGCTGGATCATGTCTACCATAGAAGATGATTCTGCAATTACTTACTACAAAAAATCGATGCAGTATATGAAAAGTCCTTCTTCAGAATTTGCTGGTGTTTTAAACGCAATTGGCAATTGTTATTTTAAAAATAATGATTTATCAAATGCCATGCATTTCTTTGATCAGTCTGAAGCCATGGCTTTAAAAGTTTCTGACAGTATTCGATATGCAAAGATTCTGGGAGATAAAGCATTGGTTTATGAAAAAAAAGGAAATCTCCAAACTGCCGTACACTTTTTAAAACAAGATATTCTCTATTCTCAAAAATTTAATATTGAAAAGAATGAGATGTATGCTTCTATATTATTAGCCAAAATTCTTTTTAAACAAAAAGAAATAGATCAAACCGAAAAAATTCTCGTAAAAGCCGGGCAAATTGCTAGTTCAAAATCCTACTACAGAAGTTCCTTAAAAGAAGTGATCGAACTAAAAATCAGCATTCTAAATGGTAAAAATCCTAAAAAAGAACTGTTGTTAAGACGTCAACTAAAACAAATTGAGGAATACCTCCTTAGCACTAATGGAAATACTGTCCTTCAAAGATCTTATTGGCTTATTCAGAAAAAGAAATATGAATACAACACTAAAAAAATTCGATTAAAATTAGAAGAAGGAGAAAAAACGAAAAAAATCATTGTTGTAATTTTAATCTTAATTATCTCGGCAAGTCTAATTACCTATATTTCTTTAAAGAAAAAATTAAAGAAAAAAAGATTAAAAATTGAAAATGACAGACAGTTTTTTCAACAAAAACTTAATGATGCCAGCTCTAATATAGAAATTTATACGGAATATCTTAAAAATAAAAACAAGCAGATCTCAATTTTAGAAAATCAATTAGAAGAAATTAAAAATTCTGCGTCTACACAATTAGAAGAAGAAAAATTAAAACTTCAGGAAACCCTGAATTCCCATTTAATGACAGATGAAAACTGGAATACTTTTAAGAGAGAGTTCATAAAACAACATGGTGATTTTTATAATACTGTAATCGAAAATTTTCCGGAATTAAAGGAATCCAATCTCAAAATAATAATGCTCCAAAAATTAGATTTAAGTAATTACGAAATGGCTAATTTGTTAGGAGTAACAATCGACGCAATTAAAAAAAGTAAACAACGATTAAAGAAAAAATTGGGAGACCGATATGATTTACTATTCGAGATTATAGATAAATAGTTTAATGTCCAAATAATATCTTCGATATATACAAAAAAGCCTGCCCGATTGTAGTATCAGACAGGCTTTCTAACTAAAAAAAACAAAATAAAACTAACTTACTGTTTAACAAATGATTTGTTTATGACTTTGTTTCCTGCTTGAATACGCAGTAAATAAACTCCTTGTGCTAAATGGCTGCAATTATAAGGAATATCAATTCTACCGACTTCAAATGTCTGATTGGCAATTATATCTATTTTTCGTCCATTAGCATCAAACAATGATATAGATACTTTTTCTTGTTCTGTCTGCATAAAAGAGACCGTTAAATTTCCTCCTGTCGGATTTGGGAAAACACTTAAACTAATATCTTTATCATCTGTATTTTTTTGAGTTGAAAGCGTTGCGACGGTACAAGTTGGCGTTACGCTGAATGCCATTGAAGCTGCCGAAAAATTCGTAAAAGCTGGGTTAATATCGATATTAGAAACATCACTTGCTCCTTTTCCATCACATTCGCTTCTACCATTTCTCCAATAAGGAAATTGCAGATAAACTCCCGCGGTAGAACAGCTTCCAATTTCTGCATCGCCACCCACAACAACAGATCCTCCAAAGTTTCCTGCAAAAAGCATGGCATTTCCTTTAATATTTGCTGTATTGGTTACAGAACCGCCTTCCATCCAGCCATTTCCTTCTACAATTGCACTGCCCGATAATGCGGCATTATAAACACAACCATTATCTCTAACAATAGCGTTACCGCTAATATTACCGCCTTCAACCATTGCATAACCCTCTATACGAGCATTACCAGATATAGTACCGCCTCTTACTACCGCATAAGGACCAACATATACTGTTGACGCAATATTAGCATTATTAGATACCCATCCGCCACCGTTTGCGTGCAGACGTCCATTTGTTTTGAGAAACTTTCTAAAATCTGCTGCTGGTTGAAATCCTTCTGGATTAGCATTGGCAATTTTCAATTCATACGGATATCTTCTTTGTTTTGGATAACCAACATCCATATTATAATTGACATGTACTATTGGCGCCGAAAAAACTACCAAATAAATGCCTGCTTCTGTTGCGGTATTAAGACTAAAAGAAGCTTCTCCATCTGTATTATACATCGGGCTGTAACGCGAAACTGTGCCATCAGCTTTTGTTGTCACAAAACCATATCGCCATCCTGCCTGAGTTGGATTTACTTCTGTATGTCCTTTAAACTTTATAGTAACTTTCTTTTCAGTACCGCTGCATGTTGGGTACAACGGAATAATATTCATTCCATAATCCTGAGGTGCCCAATCGTTATTGGTATAAAACTGATCAGTTGTTCCATCAACTTTGGTCAATAATGTAAATTGTCTGCTGGTATATCTTGGCAAATAAGTTTGAATTGATTTATATACTTCTCTAATTTTCTTACCGAAATTACTAGTCGTATTGATTTGAGAAGTCCACTGAATCGGATAATCAAACGCGGGTTGTCGTTGTGCATAATTCCACAAATAATCGTTTAACTGTTCTTGTGTAAAACCTTTCAGCCTTTTGATCGTTTCTAGAGGATGTTCTTGATTTTTGGATTCGGCCCACATTCTTCGTGTAAAATCAAAACCTTCTTTTTCCTGAACATAATACATTAAATGAAAGTTGGTATAATGATGACGATTTGATGACCACATAAAATGTCGGGTCTGAATCCATCTGGTCAGCGTTCCGTCAATCTCTGCCCATTTTGAATACGCCTGCGCTCGCATAAAATTAGCATGACCCTCAAAGAACGGTCCCGCCCAATCATATCCCGAAAAAGCATTACCATTACCAGGATTTTCCTGAATCTGCATCATCATTTGGAGCGTATGAGCAAATTCGTGTGATAAAGCACCACCATCTCTTGTTGCTTCTGGATGTACAAACATGGCGCCAATAGTATTACTGAAAGAGCTAGCCTGCGCAAATGCCTGTAAGCGTGGATCTGTAGAATTCCAAGTATTCATCATCATAATAATGATTTTATACTTTCCTAAATTTTTTGTTGACGCATTACTAACAAATTTTAAATCGGTTATATAACGTTTAAAACTTGTTTCTAAAGTATCTGCAACCGATTTTGGCGTAAAACGCAAAGACGCATCTGAGTATGCTGCCGGATTTGTTCCTACTTTGTCTCCCCAATAAACTACAAAGTTTGTAGACTCATACATTCTGGAAGTGGATACATTATTGTAAAATTCGTTGTTTGGATTACTCCATTCTGTGGGTATAAAAAGTGTTTTCTGCCCAACTGCTAGATAACTACAGAGAAATAGGGCAACTTGCAATAAAAGTGTTTTCATATATTAAATGATTTGGGGTTTCAACAGCAATTCGGTAAGACTAAAACTTACTTTATTGTAAATGCTTTACATTGATATATCTGATGAAATTATTCTCCAGACTATCTCATTCAAAAAATAAAAAACAAAAATGTGTGATTTATACACTAATTAATTTTTATGCGAATATATATATTAATTTTAATATTAAAATTAAAAAACATCGATAAAATGCGCATTTTATCCGATTAAGTGCATTTCGCACATTCGGATCAAATTTTAAATTTCAAAATAACATCAATAATTTTGAAGTTTTAGGGAGTAATTGTTTTTCGCTTGCTGATAAATACATATTTATTTTTATGTATTCTAAAAAATGCCATTTTACAACTTGGTGACTTATATGCATCGAAGGTCTCAAATGCATTTAATGATCTTAAAGAAGTTTCATCAAGTACAAAAGTAAAAGTAAAATATGAGGGGAACAGCTTGGTTATAAGAGTGAAGCGCCTAAAAAAAATATGAACAGAAACAAAAAATATAGGATTTATTGTTCCTAAAATAGCTCCTACTTTTTGTAAAAGTAATGTTAAGTATAAGCCACATTTCTTTATACTTTGGTTTATAAAATTATAATTTTAGAATCTAATGACAAGGTTCTATTTTATTGAAAATACAATAAGGAAAACGTACATCTACTGAATCTTTTAAAGTATAAATTTTTGTACTATCTATTTTTCCTTCTTTATTGTAATATTTCCATTCTCCAAATTTGAAATTATTCTTTATTTCACCTTCAGATTTTAAAATCTCCTTTGAGTAATTCTGCGTCTTACCATTCCATTCACCATAATAGTAGTTTTTCAAAATACCATTTCCTTGTAAAAGAAGAACATTTTGTGTAATAAAATCATAACGTACATCTCCTTGAGCATTAGATGATACAGAATACATACTTGGACGAGGATTATTATTTACATTTATCGTATATCCCGTTGCTTTACCCTTGATTATATATATTACATAATCAATTTCTTCATTTAAGCGATAAAAAATTTGAAGACTATCAATTTTATTTTTTTTATAATACAATACTCCATTTTTCATAGTATATAGCTTCTTAACAACTTCAAGACTTTTGGAGTGTTTAAAATCATAGTTTATTATTGTGGCCTTATTTTTATCATTATACCAATTATCTGTTTTCCGAAATTTGGTTCCTGAATCTCCACAAGCCGGTTTATTTGGTTTTGAAATAGATATCGAAACTAGCTTTTGAGGTATGTTTTTTTCTTGCGCAATACCACTCAAAATCAAAAAAGCAATTATAACTATTAAAATATTTTTTTCATTTTGAAAGGGATTCATTAAGTTTCTCAATGTCAGTCCAGAAATTACGCTCTAATCATAAAGCACGTTAATCTCATGTGCATACGAAGATTAATTTGTAAGATTGTAACCGAAAAAAATCGTTTTCTGAAATTTACAGGTTGTCATTATTTCCTCTTGTGTTTCTATATTTTTACTTCAATATCTTTTTTAAAAAATATTTCAGTTAAAACTTGTCCTTTTTCATCATAAGTAATCCACTTACCATCTTTTTTATCATCGCTATATCTTCCTACTGTTTTAATCATATTAAATATTCTCTCATAATAGCCATCCTTTTTACCTTTTTTATAGGTAATTATTTCTGAATTTCCAGTATCACTAGAAGATTTCCATGGTCCATCTTTTTTCCCATTTTTATAAACCCCTGAGCTCTCTCCACAAGAAGAATACCCATTAAGCATTCCATTTATATAATGCTCTTCACACGAAAGATGCCCGTCAATAAAAAAAATAAAATGACCGTGCTTTTTTCCATTTTTATATTCACCTATCTGATTAACTACGTAACCAATTCCTTTTACATATCCCTGATATATTACTTGCCCGTTAAGACTTTTTGGTATACCTTTTTTATCAAAATCATCTTTATCAAAAACAGAATAATTCTTCATTTGAGCAAATGTCTGTATACTACCAGCAAATAATATAAAGAACAAAATAAGCTTATATTTCATGTTATCTTAGTTATAATATTTAATCGTTTCTTCTTGCATCAAATCCCAATGCCATTTAAAAAAAGCTTTACGTTGATTAGGATTAGGCGTTATCTTATCTATTTTGACCATATAATCCATGATATTATCAGTAGTACCTTGTTCAAAAACACATAAATTGACTAATCTTAGACGATCTTCTAAGTCACGTATACTATCATTTAATTCTTTATTTTCGTTTTCAATCTTTTCATTTTGTTCATCAATTGCTTTCTGCTGTTCTTTTCTTATTTCCAAAACACTTTTGTTTGTACCATCTTTAAATTTTATCACTTCCGATGATAATTTATTTTTAAATTGTTTTAAAAACTCTTGTTTAACAGTAATATTATTTTCAAAAATTTTAATATTATTTTCGTGAATTTTAATATTATTTTCAACTATTGAAATATTTTGAGTATCTTTTTTATCAAATACATGCTCTAAACCTAAGCAATGTCCAATTTCATGTAAATAGGTAGTTTTTGAATTGATCCCACCAGTTCCTATAACAACTGCTTGATTATTTCGAGGATAAGTCCAAGAAAATCCTGCTTCGTCTCCCTTTTGATGAAAAACTGTCATAAAAACAAAAATTCCTTTAAAGTTTTTATTTTTTTCCTTTGCTAATTTGATCAACTCATCTTTTAACAAGTTGTTATCTTTTGGAAATCTTGGCTGACTCAACCCCTCAGGTATGTCGACCAATTTTCTATTTTTAAAATCCTCAAAGTCAATCTTTAAAAAATCTATTTCAGCTACTGACCCATCTTCAAAAGTAGGATTTATCAATGCTTGATTTAAAGAATTTATAGTAAGGGTATTTTTCAAATCTAAAAAGAATGCATCATCAAAAGCATCAAATACTTTTGAATAATAGCTTTTTGATGGATTAATTTCGTCAATAATTAAAAATTTAATTGGTAAATCATATTTAACAGCATTTTTTAAAACATTTAATTTTCCTACTATTCGGTTATTCTGGTCAAATGCTTCAATCACAACATCAGCATTTAAATCTTCATTGCATTTAATCAAAATTTCGATATTACTTGCTTCTTTTGCTTTTAAAACATTAGGAGAAATTTCAATTCCTTTAGGAGATTGTAATAAAATTGTATCAGTATCATCTAAAGCATTTTTTTTTAATTCTATAGAGAGTTTCAACTTTACATCGATACCTACTCTGTTTTTATGTCCTTTAAACATACTAAGCCAGGGAACATAATAATCTTCATTGTTAATTTTTAATGGAGAACCATCAATATTTGAATATACTTTTTTTAAATTTTCAAGTCCTTCAATACAAATTCCTTCTAAGTATTCATCTCTCATCCAATCAAAACCAAACTCTCCATCATAAGAAGATAATGTCCTAAATTTCACAATAAAATCAACTTCAACTTTTTCTAATGGTGGCACAGGCGCACCTGTAGTATCAACTTTTTCAACCTCATTACGTTGTCCGCAATCTGTAATTTTAATAGCAGTACCTCCATAATCACATTTTACTGTGCTTTTTAAAAGCAATGGAAATTGATCCTGGAAATATACCGTACCTACATCTTTCCAGTCTCCAAGCTTCATTACAGAGGCACAGGGACTAGCTTGATTAGGGCTTTTTTTACAATTACCTTTAAACATTAAGCTACTCATGTCTTTTTCGACAACTGTAACTACTTTTTTATCTTGTATGGTCGGTGGATCAAAACTTACTTTTACCTCTCCATCTGGAGCAGTACATAAATCACATTTGATTTTGGCACCGTCAATCACAAATTTTAAACCATCCTCGGCCTCTTCTTTTTCCTCGCGTTCTTTTCGTTTTAAAGTATTATCTGGTTTTGCCATTAAAGTGTTGTTTTATTAATGTTATACAAAATTGTAGATGCTTCTTTTTCTATTTCTAATGCTGCCAATTCTACTTGGCCATTCCTATATTCGATACAACCTTCATATTTTATAAAATCATTACCTTCAATTGGAGTTCCTTCAATTAAATAAGTATCGAATTTTTCATTTTTTGGATAACGATGTTCAGCTGTCAAATTACTGCCGCAATCTATTATTTTTCTTTTCCTTTCTACAGCATAAGAGTTTCTATGTAAACTTGAAAAATATAAACCAAACATCTTATAGTCAGAAATAAAGGATATTAATTTTTGTTCATCGTTTAATAAATTGCTAATGTCCTGCATGTATGATATTGCTGCATAACCTACATTATCTATAGCAAGTTTTTCAGAAGTGATTTCCCACCGTTTAGCTATTTCTTCAATATTTAATATTTTGATTATCTGCCCATAATCATTTATTTGTACTTCAATTTCATCAAAGGCTCCCGCAATTTTTTTTAGAAAAAAAATATTTTCAATAGATACATTACTGGTGATTTCTATCTCTGAAAGAAATAACTGAAACAGCATATCATTTCGGTTATTTTTATATCTCGTAATAGAAATTTTTCTAATATAACTTATCTTTTTTACCTTTTTTAAATTAGAAAAATCTTTTGTTATAGTTTCAAATATGTAGTCATTTATTTTATCCAGTTCTGGAAGTATAATCTGGTAATCTAAATAATTCATATTTTAATGTATTTGCCTTTTTCGATTTGTATTTGGCTGCATACCAAACCAATCTCTTGTTGAAGACCAATGTAAGTACTCATTTCTTAATTTTCTTAACATGGTTTGAGCATTGTAACCTATAACTTTAACCTCTGGTAAATCAATAGTTCTTATTTCAGGTTCTTGTGTGGCAACTGGCTGTGGAACTTTTTGAGTAACTAAATCAAATCTAGGTTTATATTGCTCTACCCTTAAATTGTCTATTGGTACTTTTAAGTTTTCATGTTCATAAGTATGATCTCTGAGCTTCTGTTCTATGCTTTTAATTTCATCTTGAAATTTCTGTTTTTCTAAAGCCTCACGTTTTTTTCGTTCGATTTCTTCGTCAGAAATAAACTCCCATTCTTTAACTTCATTAGTTTCATCGAGCGCATAAGGTGTTAAATAACTTTCTACATGTGTTAGAAAATCATCTAATGGAAATTTTACATCTGACTGTTCTACAAAATAGTCCTTCATTTCAGTACTTCTGGCGTAGGTTTCCATAAAATGGAGCGGAATATAACTGTATTCTTTTTTTACTCCTTCATACTCATCCTCAGTTCCTTCAATTTTTTTTCCACGAATTCCTGTGAGTTTATCATACGGAGGAAAACTCCACTGTGTATTTACTCTAATTTGCTCCTCACGATACCAATGTTGCTTTATCAAATCGCTTCTAAGCGCTCTTAATCCTATTTCAGTATAATAAGAATTAGCTGGAGCTGGAAAAACAGAAACATAATTTCCGTCTTTCATCTGAGTTCCTATTTCATCTATAACTTCCTTCTCTGTCATATAAGCGCCACCAATATCACAATGAACTCCTGGGAAGTTTTTCTCGATAAATTTACCTGGAATTTGATTTATTTTGGTTAATGCAAAATTTTGACGGTGTTCATCTTTAGCAGTAAAATGAACCAATTTTTGACAGTATAAAGTATTAAGATGCAATTCTGCAATATCATCATTGAAATGAGTTGACCAAGCTTCTTTTACTAGTTTTCCACCTTCATCTTTTAATTTTCCATGACTGTCATAATGATCCCAAACACCATTTTGTTCAAAATAAGACGAAACTGTATCATAAATTCCAACAAACCTTACCACTATTTCTATATCTTTTAAATCCTCGAACTCAAGATCTGTTTTTAGAAGTAAACTATATCCTAAATGTCCCATTTTGGGTAAATAATCCTGTATTAAATAGCTGTTGTCTATCTCATAATTATCTACATCTACAAATGCAGTACGTGTTTTTTGTACCGCGATAGGCCCTCCTCTTCCTGAGACAGGCTGCTGATATTCTATTCCGTTTGGTATTTGTTTTTGTAGTGCTTTTGCATAATTATAGTCTAGATTTACTTCATAGACTAGATTTCTTGCTGTAGCAGCGCCACGACTAAAACCAAAAACATCCAGTATAATTTTACTTATTTTACTTTCTTTCTTAGGATTGGCTTTCATTGCTTCAGAAACCTTGTCAGCTATTTGCTCACAGGCATTACGTACTCTGGCACGAATACCTGTTTGCCCAGATCCGAATGCAAAACCATCTTGACTGTCTCGCATTAGGTTATCTGTTCCCATACCAGGTACATAAATTGCATATTTTTCTTTCTCACAGCATTGCCACATTCGTGCGACATTGGTATAATCGTTACTATAGCTATTGTCTGTACCCATACGATCTAGACCAAACTCATTTAAAGGCACTCTGTATGAAGCTACAAGATATTTGTCTCTTTCAGGGATAGCATCAAACTCAATTTGTTCTGCAGGTGTTTTATCTTTTTTTGAAAGAAGATCTTCTATTCTTCCTTTATTCTTTATTTTCTTATACTTTGAATTATCTTCACTCTCCAGTACATCATTCCCTTTAGAATAATCAACTTTTCCTTGTGCATCCATACCTCGACTATGCTTACTGCGCATATCGGTATTGTTCTTATTGTTAAGTGTTCCGTCTATAAATACTCCAAAAGTAAGAGCAATTTCATCTTGCTTTTCTTCGTCTTTACCTGTTCCCGTATTGTATACAAATGTTTTTCCCATAACAACTATTCTTTTTTGTATTTCTGCTCTACGTTATTACTTCCAATCGTTTGCTTTAAATTTCACTGGCATTTCTTTTCCATTCCCCTTGAGATTAATACTGAAAGAATGAGGTGCTTTACCTATTTTAATTTCCATTTCCAGAGGAGCGCCAGGGTTAAGTTTATCAAGGCTTTTAAAAGTTTGGGCAACTTCTTCTTCTTCAAATATTAAATCTATAGCTTTTCCGACTTTATCCTCTTCATAACTTAAACTTATTCTATTGGGAGGTGAATTTTGTTGGAATGGCATATTAATAAATGCTTTGTCTTTAAGCACCTCTTGCAATGTTCTACGTCTAATATTAATTTCATCCGGCTTTTTTGCCCCCTCTGTAAAGACAAAAACAGGTCGCCAATTGTATGTATATTCTTTTGTTAATGAACGAGACTCATAAACTTGCAGTTTACTTTTCTTTAACGGAATACTGTTTACTCCATTTTTAAGTTCTACTCCTAAATAAGTACTGCCTGGGTTAATCTTAATCTCCAAATCTATGTTTGCTTCCACATTTTTTTTATGTAATTCTTTAAAAGCATCAAAAATTTCTTTTTCCTCAAAATCTATTACACCTCCATAACCTTGTCCATTTTTATCCCAATAACCAATGCCTAAACTTTTAGGGATTGCTCTTTCTTGATATTCATTTTTAGTAAATTCTTCGCCTAATAGTTTTTCTTTTTCTCCATTAAACATTTCAAATCCAAGGTCATCTTGTACCTTTCCTTCTCTAACAAATACTAAGGTAGGTCTCCAACTATACTTTATGCGGTAACTATCCCATAGTCCATAGGGAATGGGTTTGTTTTTATTTGCCTCCTGAACCTCAGGAGCTATAATTTTTGGATTTTTTAAGGTACGTGCTCTATCAGCAGGATCAAACAATAAGCGTTCGTGACTATCTAATGAGGCTATTTCTTCTGGACTTATTATCACTTTTTTTGCCTGATAACGCCCTATTTCTACATTTTTTTGTCCTCCTCCCTGTACCCATACTACTACTACACCGCCAGGAGCAAAGCCAACAGTTATATGATCATAAGTAGTTATTACTTTACCTCTCTTTCTAACACTACTCTGAAATCCTTCATTGAATAGTTTAACCATTTTTTGATAGTCAAGCTCTGTGTTTATATGATACATAACATCTTCTACATACGAATACCAAGTACAATTAAGTCTTTTGGGAATAGATTTTTCACCCTGACTCATACCTGAAGAGTTTTCTCCCCAACCTCCCATACCTGTGGTGGTACCAAAACCAGAAATACTAGTAGAGCTACTTGGGCTTTCTTCGACACCGTTGGATACCAAAGGGCCTTCAAGCCAACCTTTATATACTTGTATTGGATATCCAGAAGGACAACTTAAACCCTCCTGCCATTTAAAATTTGTTTTCATATTAGTGAGAGTATCTTGTATTACAGATTTAGCAACCTGTTTAGTCTGTTTATTTTCTTGGCAAGAACTTGTCAAGATACTTGTTGCAAGTAATATTAGTACATAAAAAAAGTCCTTCTTCATATTTATTTGAGCTTTACAAAATTATCTCATCTTAATTTCGCAATATTTATATTTCATAAAAGTAAGAGTACGATGAAATTAAAATGATCTACTCGAAAACTTAGACGTTCTTTTAGAATTTTACCCCTTATTCACTTTTGCATCAATCGCACCCAGTACCTTAGAAATCCCAGAGCTCTTTATCAAAATATCACCTCCAATAGCTTTGTAAGTAGTTGTAGATGTGGTTTTATTTAAATCTCCATTTATTTTTACCGTTTTATCTCCAGACACTTTTTGCTCATACATATTAGTAGCAAGTTTATACAGTTCTGTAATATCTACAGTATTGTTTTTTCCAATTTTTAGGCTGTTATCCCCTTCAATAGTAGTTTTCTTGTTGCCTCCTACTCCTACCGTCATATTTTTACCAACAGTGATGTCGAGATTATCCCCAACATTTATGGTCATATTTTTAGGTGCATTCAGTGTGATATTTCCTTCGCCATCCAGATAAATGCTATTATCAGAAGGATCTTTGATTAGAATACTTTTCTGCGTATCATCAAAAGTTATCGTGCAGCCGCTGCGTGTAAAAAAACTTTTAATATGATTGTCTACTTTTCCGCCTTCTCCAGTTTTTCCGTTAAAAATACTTCCTATTACATAAGGTCTGTTTGGATCATTGTAATGAAAACCAATCATTACATGATCTCCCACTTCTGGTATGGTAACCCAGCCACGGTTTTTATTGACAACATCACTTATTCCAGCGTTAGGCGTTACTACATGTAACCATGGTGTGCGGGATTTATTTTTTTTCTGCCAAAGTAATTCTACACGAATCCTTCCATTTCCACTAGGGTCATCATTTGCAATCACTACAGCTCTCTGATCTTGTGCTGCTGGTAAACCTACTTCTGGTTCAGGCAATTTTTTTATTTTGGCAGGGAGTGCTTTAAAACTATTTTCATATTCACCAATATCAGTAGCTTTATGTCTTATTTCCGTAATAATATAAGTTCCAATTTCTTGAGAAGCATAATGCGTTTTAGTACTATCTAATCCTTTTTTAAAAACTTCAGATCTATCTAATATTTGCTGGGATTCTACATTAATAATAGAGCCTATTCGAAGTTTTGGATTACTGCTTGTTGCTAAGATATAATTGCCATCTGCAGCTATACTTTCTTGTTTCTTTTTAAGAATGGTTTCAAAATAAGCATCATCTCCTATGTTAAATTGACCATGTTCGTAAGAAGGTGTTTTATATAATTTACTCGAAGCTTCAAAAGCATGATTACCTAATTTCGGTAATCCTTCTACAATACTGTCATCTGTCTGGGCTTGATATAGCTGGTCTATATTTTCATTATATATATAACCTCCATACTGATTTGGTTTGGCTTGTACTGAAATACTCAAATTGAATAAATCTTTGTTGTAAATTAATTTAATAGGATTACTTTTTTCTTTTGGTTTTCCTATAAATAATTTCTCTCCATCATAAAGCAACCATTCATTATATTGTTTTGCTAATCGCTGAATAAAACTAAAATCTGATTCCTGATATTGCGTTTGATATTCTATTTTTGAAGTAAACTCGGGATCAATTTCACATTGCAGTTGTTCTCCAGCTGCTTTCTGAATTACCTCATCTACTATATCTTTCAAATTAAAATCTTCCCAAGAGTTCATTTTTTGACCTCCCTCTAACATAATGGTTTTAGAATATCCTGAAACAATAATCTGACTGCCCGTATGTCCTAATTCTTGTTGGTATTGTACGTTTGTTATAATTCCTAAGAAATTATTATTACCATCCAATCTAATATGCAGCACCTTTCCAAGAGATTCTTGCGCTCTTTCCATAGTGTATGCTCTTGGTCTTTCTATAACAGAGTGCGGAATACTGATTTTAAACTCGTGATGAGTATTAATGGTTTGTTTTAAATCGATTTTAGTAAAGTGAGAGAGTTCTTTACCGTCTATACCAAAGATTATTTTAGGAATGACCATAATATGTTTAGTTATAAGTTTGGGACTTTTTAAAATTTTAACTTAAATACATTATAGTCTAAAGTTCTTCTTAAGTTCTTTACACCAAATATTTTAAGCTAAAAATATCATGTTCTGAAAAATAGAAACGATACAAATCAATGTTTTTTTTGAAGAAATGTGTATTAAAAAACAAGAAGCGACAGATCGCCGCTTCTTGATCATTGAGGCTGATTATATTTTAGCCCAATTGTTATCTAAAGTAGCGTTACCCAACGTGATTTTCTCTGCAGAGAAAGTAATCTCTGTAGTCATTGGAGTTTCGGCCATAGCGTCTAACTGCTCGCTGAAGAATACAATAAAAGCGTTCTCAAAAGAAAGTTCTTTCATTACCTGCTCAGAGTCAGCTTTGAAGAATTTTACTTTTCCGCTTACTGGTTTGTGCTGGCTG
>NZ_JBHUDZ010000023.1:0-571 GCF_042678225.1 Flavobacterium artemisiae
CTTTACCTACAAAGCAAACGACGGAACAGCAGACAGCAACACAGCAACAGTAACTATTACGGTTACTCCTGTAAATGATGCGCCTGTAGCGAGCAATGATTCTTACACAGTTTTAGAAGGTGGAACTCTTACTGTTACTGCAGCAAATAGTATATTGTCAAACGATACAGATGCAGAGAATAATCCGCTTACAGCAGTTTTAGTTACAGGTCCATCACATGGAACCCTGACATTAAATTCAAATGGAACTTTCACATATACCCATGATGGAAGTGAAACCACAACAGACAATTTCACTTACAGAGCCAATGACGGAACAGCGAACAGTAACACAGCAACAGTAACTATTACGGTTACTCCTGTAAACGATGCGCCTGTAGCGAGCAATGATTCTTACACAGTTTTAGAAGGTGGAACGCTTACTGTTACTGCAGCAAATAGTATATTGTCAAACGATACAGATGCAGAGAATAATCCGCTTACAGCAATTTTAGTTTCGAGTCCATCACATGGAACCCTGACATTAAATTCAAATGGAACGTTCACATATACGCACGATGGAAGTGAAACT
>NZ_JBHUDZ010000024.1:0-501 GCF_042678225.1 Flavobacterium artemisiae
CGCTCCTGTTGCCCCAGATGCTGGAGTGTAGACAATATCTGTTAATGGTGTATTGATGCACAATGTCTGGCTTGCTGTTGCCGCGGCAGAACTCAGAGTGATCGTAGCATCAGGATTTACCGTAATGCTGCCGCTCAGGTTCGCGCTTGAACAGCCTCCCGTTGTCGTAACCGTATAGTTGAATGTTCCAGAAGCTGTCGGCGTTCCGCTGATGGTGAACACGCCTCCTGCAAAACTTCCCGTAACCCCCGCAGGCAGTGTCCCTGCTGTAAGTGACGCTCCTGTTGCCCCAGATGCTGGAGTGTAGACAATATCTGTTAATGGTGTATTGATGCACAATGTCTGGCTTGCTGTTGCCGCTGCAGAACTCAGGGCGACTGCCGCATTAGGATTTACCGTAATGCTGCCGCTCAGGCTTGCGCTTGAACAGCCTCCTGTTGTGGTCACCGTATAGTTGAATGTTCCAGAAACTGTCGGCGTTCCGCTGATGGTGAACACGCC
>NZ_JBHUDZ010000025.1:0-1102 GCF_042678225.1 Flavobacterium artemisiae
AGTTTCACTTCCATCGTGCGTATATGTGAACGTTCCATTTGAATTTAATGTCAGGGTTCCATGTGATGGACTCGAAACTAAAATTGCTGTAAGCGGATTATTCTCTGCATCTGTATCGTTTGACAAAATACTATTTGCTGCAGTAACTGTAACGGTTCCGCCTTCGGCAACTGTATAAGAATCATTGCTCGCTACAGGCGCATCATTTACAGGAGTAACCGTAATAGTTACTGTTGCGATGTTACTGCTGGCTGTTCCGTCATTGGCTCTGTAAGTGAAATTGTCTGTTGTTGTCTCGCTTCCATCGTGCGTATATGTGAAAGTTCCATTTGAATTTAATGTCAAAGTTCCATGTGATGGACTAGTGACTAAAACTGCTGTTAATGGATTGTTTTCTGCATCTGTATCGTTTGACAATATACTATTTGCTGCCGTAACCGTAAGAGTTCCACCCTCAGCAACTGTATAAGAATCATTTGAAGCAATCGGCGCATCGTTTACAGGAGTAACTGTAATAGTTACCGTTGCTGTATTACTGTCTGCTGTTCCGTCGTTTGCTTTGTAGGTAAAACTGTCTGTTGTAGTTTCACTTCCATCATGCGTATATGTGAACGTGCCATTTGAATTTAATGTCAAAGTTCCATGTGATGGACTCGAAACTAAAATTGCTGTAAGTGGATTATTCTCTGCATCGGTATCGTTTGACAATATACTGTTTGCTGCAGTAACAGTAAGAGTTCCACCTTCAGCAACTGTATAAGAATCATTTGAAGCAATCGGCGCATCGTTTACAGGAGTAACCGTAATAGTTACTGTTGCTGTATTACTGTCTGCTGTTCCATCATTGGCTTTGTAAGTAAAACTGTCTGTTGTTGTCTCGCTTCCGTTATGGATGTACGTAAAAGATCCATTAGCATTTAAAGTCAAAGTTCCGTTTGCAGGACCTGAAACTAAAACTGCTGTCAAGGCATTGTTTTCTGCATCAGAATCGTTTCCTAAAACGCCTGGTGCATTGATATTCAATGTTCCGCCTTCGGCAACTGTATAAGAATCATTTGAAGCAACAGGTGCATCGTTTACAGGAGTAACCGTAATAGTTACT
>NZ_JBHUDZ010000026.1:0-536 GCF_042678225.1 Flavobacterium artemisiae
AACTGTAGCTGTTCCATTTGCTCCTCCAAAACATGATACCGCCGTTGTAGATGCAGTTCCGTTAAGAGCGGCGGCTGGTTGTCCAACCACAATCCCTGTAATTGTTCTTGTACAGGCATTTGCATCTGTAATAGTTACGCTGTATGTTCCTGCTGCTAATCCCGTAATTGTAGCAGTAGCAGCCCCTGTCGACCATAAATAAGTATATCCAGAAGTTCCTCCCGTAGGTGTAACGGTTGCTGTTCCGTTACCTCCCCCAAAACAAGAAACGGCAGTTGTAGAAATTGTTCCGTTAAGAACAGTCGGCTGTGTTATTGTAATATTATTGATGGTTTTAGCACAAGAGTTTGCATCTGTAATAGTCACACTATAAGTTGTACCTTGTGAAAGACCTGTAACTGTAGCAGTAGTAGCTCCTGTTGACCATAAATAAGTATATCCAGGAGTTCCTCCACTTGGAGTAACTGTAGCTGTTCCGTTAGCTCCTCCAAAACAAGAAACTGATGTTGTACTCACTATTCCGTCAAGGACAGCAG